>DAOUKM010000011.1:0-22754 GCA_034421295.1 Dehalococcoidia bacterium | reverse complement strand
GCAGGCCCATGTCGACCGGATAGACGAGCTGAACGGCGAGGTGAACGCCGTGGTAGCAACCGCGGCC
Organism: Dehalococcoidia bacterium; assembly: GCA_034421295.1. Classification (GTDB taxonomy): domain Bacteria; phylum Chloroflexota; class Dehalococcoidia; order Lucifugimonadales; family UBA2962; genus CAUZIR01. The sequence goes on along the minus strand of DAOUKM010000011.1, from coordinate 22,687 downwards.
GATGCGCTCGAGAGGGCCAGGCAGGCCGAGCAGGCGGTAATGGACGGTCGGACTCTGGGTCCGCTGCACGGGGTGCCGTTCACCATCAAGGACAGCCTGAACGTCGCCGGCTACCCCACCACCAGCGGATCGCTGCTCACCTCGCGCAGCAGGGCGAGGACCGACGCTCCGGTCGTAGCCAGAATCCTGGCCGCCGGAGGGGTGCTGCTCGGCAAGACAAACACCCCGGAATTCACGCTCTGGTGGGAAACCGACAACCGCGTTTTCGGACGCACCAACAACCCGTGGAGCCAAGACCGAACCAGCGGCGGATCCAGCGGTGGCGAGGCGGCCGCCATAGCTTCGGGCATGTCGCCGCTGGGCATAGGGAGCGATTCGGGGGGCTCGATCCGGGTCCCGGCGGCGTACTGCAACATATTCGGCCTCAAGCCCACCCACGGCCGCGTGCCGATGACCGGTCACGTTCCCTGCACGCTCCTTCAGCACACCCACATCGGTCCGATGGCCAGGTCGGCCAGGGACATAGCCCTCGTCCTGGGCGTGATCGAGGGACCGGACGGTCGCGATCACTACGCCGTGCCGGTGCCCCCCACCCGGACGCCTGCTCTCGGGAGCCCCATCGCGGCGAAGCGCATCGGCTACTACGCAGAGGGACCGGTCTCTCCCATTGCAGGCGAGGTACAGGTCACGGTCCGGAAGGCCGCCGATGCCCTCAAGTCGCTGGGGTGCGACGTCGAGGAGGTGGATCTGCCTTTCTTGCGTGACGTGGACTCGCTCGGAGCATCCGGAGCGATCGCCTCGGCAGAGGGCCTGCCTGACCTTCGGCCTCTCATCGAGGGCCGCGAGGACGAGCTCGCGGTGTCGATGAGGCGGCGCATGGGCCTTCCGGCGCCTACCGGCCAGCAGCACGTCGCCGCGCTGGCGACGCGGGAATCCATTCGCTCCGGTTTCATGGAGTACTTCTCGGAGTTCGACCTTTTGCTGTGCCCGGCCACGGCGGTGCCGCCTCCTCCGCACGACTCTGCTGAACTCGCCGTCGACGGCGAGATCACTCCCGGCAGGACTGCGCTCATGTGCACCGCCGTCTTCAACCTGACCGGCGCGCCGGCGATCTCGGTGCCCTTCGGCTGGAGCGCCGAAGGTCTGCCAATCGGCGTCCAGTTAGTTGGGCGGCGCTTCGACGAGGCGGCGGTAATTCACGCCGGAGCCCAGCTCGCCGAAGTCGGCGGGGCGCTAGCACACAGACCGCCCTTGGACTAGGGCAGACCCGCGCATATAAGGAGCAATCTTGGCCAGTTCCGATCCCGAAGCACGTGAAGGACTCAAGCAGCGCATGCAGGAGGACGGGGTCGAACTCGTCCTCGCCCAGTTCGTGGACATCCACGGCGCCGCAAAGGTCAAGATGGTCCCCGTAGCCCACGTCGACGACATCATCGACGACGGGGCGGGCTTCGCGGGCGCCGCGCTCGACGGCATGGGGCAGGGGCCTCACTCCCACGACATGCTGGCTCGCATTGACCTGGACACCTACACGCCGCTTCCCTGGCGCCCGGGCGTCGCACGGTTCGCATCCGATCTGTTCGTAGACGGCGAGCCGCATCCGTATTGCCCCCGCCAGAACCTAAAGCGCGTCCTGGGCGAACTGCGCGATAAGGGCTACGTCTTCTACGTCGGAATCGAGCCGGAGCACTTCCTTGTAACGAGGCAGATGGACGGCACGATCAAGATCCACGATCCGGACAGCGTGGACACCCTGGCCAAGCCCTGCTACGACTTCAAGGGCATTTCCAACGTCTTTGACTACCTCGAGGAGCTTATGGAGGCGGTCAATTCCCTGGGCTGGGACGCATACCAGGCCGATCACGAAGACGCCAACGGTCAGTACGAGCTCAACTTCCATTACGCCGATGCGCTCGAGACCGCCGACCGCTACACCTTCTTCAAGATGATGACCAGCCAGTACGCCAAGAAATACGGCGCCGTGGCCACCCACATGCCCAAGCCGTTCGCGGACCGCACCGGAAACGGAGGCCATATCCACTTCCATCTCGCCTCGGTTGAGGACGAGGGCAACGTCTTTGAGGGAGACGCGGACGGACACGGCCTTGGCCTTTCGGAGACGGCCCTGCACTTCATAGGAGGCATCCTTGAGCATGCGCGGGCCCTGTGTGCGGTGACCTCGCCGACGGTCAACTGCTACAAGCGGCTCCAGACCGGTCATGCGGTCTTCGGCGCTCGCTCCGGGTACACGTGGACACCGGTCTTCATCACCTACGGCGACAACAATCGCACGCAGATGATCCGTACCGCCGGACCCGGCCACCTGGAGGACCGCACCGTCTCTTCGGCATGCAATCCCTACCTGGCTTTCGCCGCCTACGTCGCGGCGGGCATGGACGGCGTGCGGCGCGGGCTCGACCCCGGCGATGCCAACACCGGCAACATGTACGAACTGTCGGCAGACCAGCTAAAGACGCGACGCGTCAGGACGCTTCCCCAGTCCCTGCCCGAAGCGCTTGATGAACTGGCCGGCGACCAGGTGATAAAGGATGCGCTCGGACCGATTTACGACGAGTTCATGAGGGTCAAATCGGGTGAGTGGAGCTCTTACCACGCGCAGATCACCCGCTGGGAGCTAGACAGATACCTGACGATGTTCTAGGCCCATGTCCTTTCTGATCCCCTGCCCTAACTGCGGGTCCCGTCCGGTCGACGAGTTCAGGTTCGGCGGAGAGATGCTCTCGCGGCCCAGCCCAAAAGCATCCGAGCGGGACTGGGCCTCCTACTTCTACTCGCGGCGCAACGTGGCGGGTGAGCAGACCGAGTGGTGGTACCACAAGTTCGGATGCCGCCGCTGGCTGATCGCCGAGCGGGACACCGTCTCCAACAGCGTATCGACGGCACGCTGGCCGCAGCGGCGGCACGCTGGCGGCTAGATGGCCGGCGAGATGAGGAACGGCCGGGGCCCGGGCCTCCTGATCGACCAGGGTCAGAGGATCAGCTTCACCCTCGACGGACACCGCATCGAGGGCTATGCCGGCGACACGATCGGCTCGGCGCTTGCGGGGGCCGGGCTGCGGACGATGTCCCGAAGCTTCAAGTACCACCGGCCGAGGGGACTCCTCTGCGTGGCCGGTCGGTGCCCCAACTGCCTGATGACCGTCGACGGTACGCCCAATGTCCGTGCCTGCACGACCCCGGCGGCTGATGGCATGGTTGTGCGGTCGCAGAATGCCTGGCCGTCAATCGGGCTCGACGCCATGTCGGTGCTGGACAGCGCGGAGAAGGTCCTGCCCGTGGGCTTCTATTACAAGGCGATGCACAAGCCAAAGGCGCTCTGGGAAGCTGCCAGGCCCATCATCCGAAGGGCCGGCGGACTGGGCAGCATCAACCCCGAATCGGACCATCACCCGGCATTTGGCCATCGATCGGTGCATGTGGACGTGTTGGTTGTCGGCGGCGGTGAATCCGGCACCGCCGCGGCTGCGGCGGCCGCGGCCGGCGGCTCAGGGGTGGTGCTCGTGGACGACCAGCCGAGGATCGGCGCCGGTCGGCGGCCGGCCGAGGCGGACGCGCTTGCTTCACTTTTGGCCGCCGACCCCTCGATCGAGGTCTGGAGCGGCTCGACGGCCTTCGGATTCTATTCCGATAATCTGGTGACCGTGCTGCGCGGGGGCGAGGTCCTTACGGTCCGGGCCGGCCGCGTCGTTCTGGCGACCGGTGCCCACGAGGTGCCGTTCCTGTTTCCGGGTAACGACCTCCCGGGCTTGATGCTTGCATCAGGGGCCGTCCGGCTCATGCGCATGTACGGCGTCCTCCCTGGCCGGCGCGCAGTGGTAGCTACCCTGGACGAGTCCGGGTACGAGGCCGCCGCAGAGCTCGCCGAGGCCGGTGTCGAGGTCGCGGCCATCCTGGATGCCCGAAGCTCGGGAGGTGCCGGCCCCCTGTCGGTCGCTCCGCCTACCAGGGTTGAGACAGGGGCAACGCTGGTGGGCGCTGCGGGTCGAGGCAGGGTCAAGGGCGCGATATTCGCGCAAAGCGACGGGCGAAACAACGGCATCCGCTGCGACCTCCTGGTCATGGCCGGCAAGCTCCAGCCGACGGCCCAGTTGGCCCTGCAGGCCGGCTGTGCGACCAGGTACGACGCGGGCATGGGCGCCCTGGTCCCGACCGACCCTCCCGAGGGCGTCTACCTCGCGGGCCGCCTGATCGGGACGCGGGACCCTCAGACCTCCGCCGAGGAGGGAAGCCACCGGGGCACAGCCGCTGCGCTGGGCCTCCCGCAGGCCTCCGGTATTGCCGGTCAGGCCCCCTGCCGACCCTTGCAGGAGGTCCCGAGCAACGGGCGCTCGGGCAAGATATTCGTGTGCCCCTGCGAGGATGTGACCGTGGGCGACCTGAGGCGCGCAACGGGCGAGGGCTTCGGGGACATCCAGATACTCAAGCGCTACACTACCGCTACGATGGGCCCCTGCCAGGGCGGCATGTGCCTGCGGAACTTCTCGGAGACGGCGTCGGCGACGACCGACAGCTCGATTGCGGGGTTGGGCCTGATCACGATGCGCCCCCCGTCGGCGCCGGTGCCCCTCGGTGCACTGGCCGGCCCCGGCCACCTGCCGGTCAAGACCACCGCCCTGCACCACAGGCACCTCTCGCTCGGCGCAAGAATGGTCGACGCCGGGGGATGGCAGCGCCCCCACAGCTACGGGGATCCCCACGGCGAGGCCATTGCGGTTCGGGAACGGGTGGGCATCATCGACGTCAGCACCCTCGGCAAACTCGACGTGCGCGGAGCGCATGCCCCGAGGCTGCTGGACTTCCTGTACGCCAACGTCATGTCCAACCTGAGGGTCGGGCGCGTTCGCTACGGCGTGATGTGCCTGGACGATGGGACCGCACTGGACGACGGGACGGTGACGCGCCTGGATGACGGCAGGTACCTGGTGACCACCACCACCGGCAACATCGAGATGATCGAGCAATGGTGCAAGTGGTGGATGGAGTCCGAGGGAGCGCTGGATGTCCAGATGGCCGACGTCACATCGGGCCTGGCGGCAATTAACGTGGCGGGTCCCCTTGCACGCCAGACGCTCTGGCGCCTTACGGATGCCGACCTGTCGCCTGAGGCCTTCCGGTACATGCGATCGGCACAGGCCAGCGTCGCGGGCGTGCCGTCGATCCTCCTGCGCATAGGCTTCGTGGGGGAGTCCGGCTGGGAGGTGCACTTCCCGGCCGAGTACGCAGAGCACGTGTGGAACTCGATATGCGATGCCGGCAGCGAGCACGGGATACGCCCCTTTGGCCTCGAGGCCCAGCGCATACTTCGGCTTGAGAAGGGGCACATCATCGTAAACCAGGACACCGACTCGATCTCCACGCCGATTGAGCTGGGCATGGAATGGGCGGTCAGGATGACCAAGCAGGATTTCGTCGGCAGGGCGGGCCTGCGTAACGTGAGCAAGCGCGGGCCGCGTCACCGTCTGGTCGGCTTCGAGATGGATCCGGCCAGCCCGGTCCCCCCGGATGGGGCGGCCATTGTCGACGACGGTACCCCTGTCGGCAGGGTAACAAGCGGCAGACGCAGTCCCACGACGGGACTGCCCTTCGGACTGGCGATGGTGACCACCAAGCTCGCACAGGAGGGCAGGCCGGTTCACGTACTGGTCGGCAGCGACATGTGGGCCGCAACCGTCCGGATGGCGCCATTTTACGACCCGGACGGAAAGCGCCTCAGGGCATGACCACCGACCTCGCCCCGGTGGCCCTCACAGCCACCCACCGGGACCTGGTGACAGCAGGGGCCGTGATGGGCAATGCCGGTGGCTGGCTGGTTCCCCTGCGCTTTTCGGACCCCGCGGCTGAAATCGAGGCCGCAAGAGAACGCGTCGGCGTTGTGGAGCAGAGCCACCTTGCGAAACTGCGAGTCCAGGGGCCGGATATGCCTGCAGTTCTGGGACGGCTCGGGGTGCACCCTCCGGTGGGCAAGGCATCGAAGGCGACTGTACCCACCCCGGCTGGCGGCATAAGGGTAGAGGTGGCCCACCTGGCCGATGGCGAGGCGTGGATCACGGCGCCGGCCGGATGCAAGGGCGACCTCGGCCAGGCGGTCGGGGAACTCGTCCAGGATGCGGCGGTCTTTGACGTTACGTCCTCGTTTGCGTCCTTCCGCCTTGTGGGCCCGCTAGCCGGTCATATCATCTCGTCGCTTACCGACATTGACATCCGCACATCTGCCGTGCCGGACGGGGCCTGCGCTCAGACCATGCTGGCCGAGGTATACGCGCTCATCGTCCGCTCCGACCTGGGATCCCTCCCCTCGTACCGCCTCTTCTTCGGTCGAGAATACGGCCTCTATATGTGGGAGTCGGTGGCCGAGGCCGGAAAGGGCCGTGGCATGGCCTTCATCGGCACCGAGGCCCTGGCAACCCTGGAGGAAGACTGTTGATCCTGCAGATGCTGAGGATGCATGACTTCTTCCCGAAGTATGAGCATCGGGATCGATACCGCGTGGTGATCATCGGCGGCGGAGTGCACGGGATGGCGACTGCCTACTACCTGAGCAGGTCCGGACTGACCGATGTTGCGGTTCTCGATCGCGGATACGTGGGCGGCGGCGGCAGCGCTCGGACGACGGCGATCCTGCGTGCCAACTACTACACGGCCGAGACCATCCCATTCTTCCGCGACAGTCTCAAGCTGTTCGAGGATCTGTCGGTCGAGTTGGACCTGAACCTGATGTTCGACAGGACGGGGCGGCTCGATCTCGCTCATTCTGAGGCGGCCATGTACGGCCTTCGGACGAGGGCTGATTTCAACCGGCTTCTGGGCGTGGACAGCCACATAATCGGGCCTTCAGAGATCGCGGAGCTTGTGCCGGCCATGGACCTGAGGGTCGGTAAGATGCTTCCCATAATCGCCGCCCTGTATCACCCGTCGGCGGCCGTCATCCGACACGACGCCGTGGTTTGGGGTTACGCGCGCGCCGCAGGGCGCGCGGGCGTGCACATCCGGCCCTTCACCGAGGTCACGGGTCTGACCCGGTCGTGCGATCGCATTACCGGGGTGATCACCCCAGGAGGGACCATTTCAGCCGACATCGTCGTCAACGCGACCGCCGGCTGGGCCTCCAGTACGGCCGCCCTGGCCGGCGTGGAGCTTCCGGTCGTGACCCATCCGCTGCACGTCGCCGTAACCGAGCCGGTGAAGCCGTTTATCGATGTATCCGTCTCCTCGGCGAATCTTCACGCCTACGTCTACCAGACAGACCGCGGAGAGGTCGTGATGGGCGGCGGGGTCAACCCTTACCAGACCTACTCGATGAGGTCGGATTTCGAGGCCATCGGCCACCTCAGCGCAAGCGTGCTCAAGTTGTTTCCGGGGCTGCGCGACCTCAAGATGCTTCGCCAGTGGTCCGGGCTGTGCGACATGACGCCCGACTACGCTCCGATCATGGGTCGCATCGAGGGCATCGACGGCCTGCTGCTCACCTGCGGGTGGGGCACGTGGGGCTTTAAGGCGGCTCCGATGGCGGGCAAGATGATGGCCGAGTTGATCGTGACGGGCACGACGCCCAAGTCCATCCGCCCCTTTGCGCTCTCTCGCTTTTGGGAGGGGCGGCTGCTCAACGAGAAGGCCTCGGCGCCGGCCGCGGCCATACGCTAGTCCAACAGTGGAGCGCTAGCGGCCCTCCCTCAGCTCGGCCAACTCCGCCTCCAGCGCCTCGACATCGGCCCCCCTCCCTGCGAGGAATTCGATGTCGGCTGCGGCCAGGTCGTCCATTCCCAGCATGGTCAGGGCCCTCGAACGGTGAGCGTAGGCGTCCAGTCGCTCGGGGTCTATGCCGATCACGTGCGTATAGTCGGCGACGGCGCTCTCGTGGCTGCCCAGCCCGAACGATGCCAGGCCCCGGTTTACGTAGGCCGCGAGATAGTCGGGGTCCAGCGCGATGGCCCGGTCCAGGTCCGCCAAGGCCGCTTCGAAACCCCCGCCACGCACATGGGCTGCGCCCCTGTCGCCGTAGGCGACGGTCAGGCCGGGGTCCAGCGATATCGCCGTGTCCAGGTCTGCGATCGCCGCCTCCTCATCGCCCAGATTCAGGTGCGCCAGCGAGCGGCTGTGGTAAGCCTCGGCCCTGTCCGGTTGAATGGTTACTACGCTGGTCAGATCGGCGATCGCGGCCTGAAAGTCGCCTAGATTCCCGAATGCCCCTCCCCGGTTGTAGTAGGCATCGGCATACAGGGGGTCCTGGGCGATGGCGAACCCGTAGTCCCTCACGGCCGCCTCCCAGTCCCCCAAGAGCCCGTATGTCACGCCCCTGTTGAAGTAATTGGAGGCCGTTCGTGGAGACAGCCTGATCGCCTCGTCATAGTCCTTTATCGCGCTCTGGTGATCGTGCAGCCCGCGGTGGGCGTTGCCCCTGTTGTTGTACGAGGGTGCATAGGTCGGGTCGATAGCCAGAGCGCGATCGTAGTCGTCTATGGCCCAGTTGAAGTTGCCCAGCGCCTGCCAGGCGCTGCCGCGGTTGTCGAATGCCAGGGCGAACTCGGGGTTGATCTCGACCGCCGTATCGAAGTCCTCTATGGCGCGCCGGTAAAGGCCCAGCTTCACATACGACAGGCCCCTGTCGTTGTAGGCCACCGCAAGCCCTGGGTCGAGCTCGATGGCCATGTCCAGATCCTCTATGGCCTTCTCCCACTGGCCGAGTTCGTAGTAGGCGAGGCCCCTGTTTCGGAGCATGGCGGCGTCCGGACCTCCGATCAGGATCACCTGATCAAAGTCCCTGATCGCCTCTGCAAAGCGGCGCAGATTCGCGTGGGAGACGCCGCGGCGCAGGTACGCGTCCACCATTTCAGGATCAAGGCGCAGCGCCGCACCGTAATCCCCTATCGCCTCCTCCAACTGCCTCAGCCTCCTGTTGGCGTTTCCCCGATGGTAATGCGCCTCGGCGTTATCGGAGTCGATGCGTATCAGCCTGTCGAGGACCTCTATGGAACTGGTGAAGTCCCCCTGCTGCTGGAATCGCTGAGCCGATAGCATGAGCCGGTTAACTACAACCTCGTCGCTCTCGGCGAAGGGCTCGGCCTGTCCCGCCTCGCCGTCTGCAGGAGCCTGACCACCTCCGCAGGACAGTACAACAGCCGCCAAGAGCACGAGGGCCGTGCGGTATATCATCCCCCTGCCTCCGGCTCGACTACCTCCAATACCCTGTCTGCGGAGATGGCGGTGAGGATCTGCTCGGTACCGCTGGGCCAACGGATGCGTATCTCGTCCACGACCGCATCCATTCCCAGGCCGAATTCCACGTCGAGGCTATCCAGGGATAGGTAGCTGCCTCCGGCGTACACCTCGCGTATCTGCGTCCTTGGTCCGGCGCCCGGATCGGGCTCTGCGGTAAGGAGCACGCGCGCGCCGATGCCGTCCGCGTTGCTCCCGGTGCCGTCGATCGCCATGCGGCCCCTGAGCCGGAGCGTAATCCAGTGGCGGTTTCCTCCTCCGTTGATCCACACGAAGACCGGCCCCGGAGCGTTCGCCAGGCTCTCGGGACCGCCCGTGGTCCACACGGTGCCGCTGCTGTTAGTGCCGACGAGGTCGACGTACCCGTCGCCGTTAAAGTCTCCGTGGGCAAGCCCCTTGCCGTTCTCATGGAACCTGGTGGCGATGCGCTGGGCCACGGCATCGAAGCCAGGATCTGCCGGATCGACCACCGAGTAGTCCACACCGAAAATGTCGAGCAGGTGAGCCCGCACGGTGATGTCCTCGAATGCCCCGGCTCCGTCGTTGCGCAACAGGCGGCCAACGCCCGGGTATACGTCGCCGCCGGGCCCGGCTCCGCTATTCTTGTTGGAGCCCAGCCAGTAAAGGTCGACGTCGCCGTCATTGTCGAAATCAAAGAAGGTGGTGCCGAAGCCGAAGTCATAGGCCGCAAGACCGGATGGGACCGGTAGGGATGGATGAATCTTGGTGGCGTCTAGGGCGTCCGGGGCCAGGAACGGGCTCCTGATGATGTCGACCTGGCCTCCCGCCTCAACGAATATTCCCGACCGGCCAAGCCCGTTCAATTCACCCGGACCGTCGTTTCGCAGCAGGAAGTTTGCGCAGGTCCCCCAGCTGAAGCGCTGGAGATACTGGCACGATCCGGTTGGAGTGTCCTGCGGTCTCCTGATCATCGCGTGATAGCCGATGTTCGTCACGAACACGTCCAGGTCCACGTCCCCATCATAGTCGCCAAGGGCGAAACCCATCCAGGCACCGGAAACGTCCAGGCCGAGGGCCTCCTCAACACCGGTGAACCTGACAACCCCGCCCGCGGTGTCGTTGCGGAACACCTTGAGCGTGTCCCCGTCGTCGGCGACGAACAGGTCCGGGTCACCATCGTCGTCGAAGTCGAACATGAGAGTCGAGTGGGTCTGCGGAGCCGGCTCTCCGACCTGGTTGCCCAGACGGTCGCGGCTCGTAGGATCCCAGCCCTCGAACTGCTCACCGGTGTCGGGATCCGTGAACAATATGGGCTGGCCTGACGGGTCAAGCATCCTGATCTGATCTCCCGCTACCCCGGCCTCACGCGCGATCTCCCTGAAGGTCATGTCCCCGTTGTTCATGTACAGCAGGTTGAAGTGCCCGGGATGGTGCGGCCCGGCGAACGAGCGAAAGTCGTGCGCACCCAGGTTCGCCACCAGCAGGTCGAGCCAGCCGTCGTTATCGACGTCTGCGCAGGATATGGACGTGGCAGACCGCAGATTTCGGTCCTCCCCGAAGGCCGAATCGGAAACGTCGGTGAAACTGCCGTCGCCATTGTTGCGCAGGAGGTAGTCGGTGTTGCCCTGGGTATCGGGCGGCGAGCGAAACCCGAGCTGGTCCTCGGGGTCACCCCAGGCCGAGACGTAAAGATCCTGGAAGCCGTCGTTATCGATGTCGCAGGCCATGGCTCCAGTACTGTGACTGTCCGTCAGGGCAGCGCCCGCCTCTTCGGCCACATCCTGGAACACGCCCGAGCCGTCGTTCTCGTAGAGTCGGTTGGGATGGCCCCCCTTCTGAGTTATGTATATGTCCAGATCGCCGTCGCGGTCAAAGTCGAACACCACCGCGCCCGGCCTGTCATTCCAGTTGTCGTGCCCTTCGCTAAGGGCCGACGCCGCGACCTCGGTAAAGGGCGTGACCGGCTCGCGCTCGGCGAAGGAAGGTCCGGTGGCCGATTCGTCGGCTCCGGCCCCGCCGGGTATAGTCGGTTCGGCAGTTGCCTGGGAAGCGACGCCCGACTCAAAGGTCGGCCGTATGACCAGCCCTTCGTCACCTGATCCGCCGCCACAGGCAACTAGGGTCGTCATCAGGAAGACGGCGGTCGCGGCGAGAAGGGGTTCGCCGGTCGCACCTAAACGCTCACGGCGCCCCCTCATCGATCCTTGAGGGGACAACGGTGCGGCGACCTGATCAGCTCAAGTGGCCTCTGCGGCGCCGGGCGAGCGCGACGCCGACCATGCCCACCAGCGTCAATATCATCCCGCCCACCGCGCCGCCCAGGACCGACATCGCAACGGTTCCCGGCCCACCGGCGGCGCGCTGGCCACGCGTGGGATCCACGACGACATCCATCGCGTCCTCTGGCAGGATCTGCAGGGTCTTGATGAACTCAACCACCGCCGCCTGGTCCTCGGGGCTCAACTCCTCGTAGGCCGCCCGCTGGGCTTCGGCCTCGCCGCCGTGCAGCAGGATCGCCTCGGATATGAGCGTCGCCCTGCCATGGTGCAGAAACGGCGCCTCAGAGGCGACGCCCCAGAGCTTTCTGGTCAGCCATTCCTCAGTCGCGATGCCGTTCTGGCGAACGGCCTCGTTGTCCAGGGCGGGACCCATGTCATGTCGCTTGAGGTCGGTGAAGGCCGGCACGAGCAAGGACCCATCAGGCTCCAGAGTCAGGAAAGGTCCGGGGCCCTCGGCCGTAAGGTCGATCGACAGCGGCCTCGACACGTCTGAGAGCTTCAGCTTGCCCGGAGGGTTGAAGGGGTTCGGCTCGGTGAAAAATGGGCTCTCCAGCCGCAGCGTGCTGCGATGGCAGGAGTTGCAGCCGATGCTTGCGAACAGTTCTTCCCCCCGCTCTGCGGCCGCGCGCGCCGCGGGATCGGCCGGGAGGACCTCCCCCGGCACTGGAAGCGTCGCCATGAAGACCACGAGCGCGGTCAAATCGCCGCGCGTAAGCTCGTCGACGTACCCGTCGCCGTCGACATCAATACCGTCCCTGAAACGCTCGGTCGCCTGCATGCCATGGTGGTTATTCATGCCCTTGACGGCAAACTCTCTCAGGGACACTATGGCCCCCTTTTGATGGAACGGCTTAATGATCAGGTCGCTGTCCACCCCCTCCACCGCAGAGGTGTCGATCGTACCGTCGGGTCGGACCGTGATGTACCCAAAGTCCACCCCTTTGGTGGACAGGCTCTTGGTGATCTCCTGGCCGCTCTCGCGCGCGTCGCGCAAGGCGAGGTCGCGTGTGCTCTGGAGGTCGAAGGTCATCTCCCTTGCGAGCATCTCGATCAGGCCGGACCCGAAGAGGCTCACCGAATTTCGCTCGGGCCCGACCGTCTGGAGCGTCAGGTCTGTCCTAAAGCCGTCCCCCGCCCCACCGGAAAAGTCGACGAACGGGTGGTTCTCAGCATCCACGAACACATTGGTGACGTTGTCGCCCGCCCCTCCCACGCGCGGGATGTTGTGGCAGGCCGCACAGGAGTTGGCGTCGGGGCCCGACACGCGGTTGAAGTTATCCGGGAAATCGCGCCTGTCCCGGAACGGGCTGTCACCAACGCCCGTCGTCTCTGGCCGACCGGCCCCGTCAAGCGTGTTGAACTGCGCGGTGAACAGCAACTCTCCATGCCCAACAAGCTCCTCGAGAGTGACCTCGCCCGCGTCGATGTCCGCCTGGTTGATGTGCCTTCCCAGGGCGGGAGCGTCGCCGATCGTAACCTCTGCCACCTGCTCTGAGGCGGCCGCGGATGAGCAGGCGATGGCAGACGCAACGGCCACCACCGCGGCGAGCAGTGGGAGGTCGGTCAGCCTGATTGCGAAGTGGAGGTGTGAGGTGGTCACTCGGCTTGTCATGGACGCCCCAGGCACGACAGGAGACGAACGTTTGCCATTCGCTAGAGGGTCTTGGCAATCCAGTTTAGCACAGGGTCATAGGCCTACCAGCGCCTACGCTGTGCGGTAAAGGGAGTTGCGCAGGCGCCAGATGGATCGGGATGTCCAAAAGAGCAAAGGCCCGCGGCCAACATGGCCGCGGGCCCCGTTTTGCCCTATCCGATTTCGGTTAAGACGCTACCGCTCCAGCCACGTGTTGACGTAGAACGGCAGGGCCTTCACCTCGAATCCCTTCAGGTCGGTCGTGTGGGGCACGATCGGGAAGAACTGTCCAAGCGACAGCGATGTCACCTTCTGCCAGCGCAGGGTCTGGATCTCCTCGACGATCTCGAACCGCTTGGCCGCATCCGTCTCGCGCACGAACTCAAGCTGCAGGTTGATCAGCTCTTCGTCACGGATGATGAAGTCCAGCGTCCCCGATATCAGGTGGTCCTGGACCGGGTTGCCGCAGCACCAGTGTGAGTACCAGTCCGTCGCAAGACTGTAAGAGTCCGTGTTACCGAACATCGACGTCACCGTCGCCCAGTCAAGCGCCGGCATCTCCACCGAGTACCCGATGTCCTCCATCACCGACTTGAGCACAGGACCCAGTGGTGTGATCGTACCGTAGTCCGTCGGGTTCAGGATCACCGTAGTCTCACCCGCGTAGTCGGACTCGGCAAGCAACTGGCGCGCCACCTCCATGTTGTTGACGTCGTAGCCGATCGTCGCCGTGCTGCCATCAGAGAGCTCTACATCGAACCGCGCACCTATGTCCGTCTCCAGCGGAGTCCCGCACCAGTACAGCGCGGGGCACGTGATCCACAGGTCGTTCGGACCGAGCGCGAACATGAAGTCCTCTACGTCGATACCCGTCATCAGCGCCTGGCGACCCTTAAGGTAGCTGAACGGCGGGATCTGCGGGTTCAGGTACACGTTCGAGCGGTTGCCGGGCTTGTACAGCGCAACCCCGACATCGGGGTTGTCGGTAAGACGCTGGAAGAAGTCGAACGCCGCTCCGTCCACCACGTCCCACTCACCGGTCTCAAGACCCGCTATCTTCGTCTCTTCGTCGGGGATCTCAAGGAACGTCACTGTGTCCAGGTAGGCTATGTTCTCACCGGCGTATGCACCGGGGGTGCTGGGCTCGCTCCTGGCCACGAACCCGTCGTGGCGCTCCAGCACCACCCTGTCTCCCTGCAGCCACTCCACGAACTTGTACGCTCCCGTGCCTATGTTCTCAGGCGTCGGCTCGGTGAACGGCGTCGCCGCCATCTCCTCAGGAACCATCGGCATCAGCCCGGCCGGAATTGCCAGGATGAACACCACCGCCCCCAACGGCTCGTTGAACGTCCAGGTGAACGTCGAGTCGTCGACTACCTGCAGGGCATCGTCGTCCGTGAACCGGCGAACCATACCCGCGGCCGGCGTGCCGGCGTCCCTCCAACGGTTGATCGATGCCACCGCGTCCGCCGCCGTGAACGTGTCACCGTTGTGGAACGTCACCTCGGTGCGCACCTTGAACGTGTACTCGGTTCCGTCCTCGCTCAAGGTGAACGATTCGGCCGTCCGGGGCTGTGCCTGCAGGTTGCCGTCCCAGCCGTACAGGCCCTGGTACATCTGCGTCCCAACGGCGCCAACCACGTAGAACAGCGAGAACACCGGGTCCAGAGTGCTGATCGAGCCCTGGGACACTACCCTCAGGTCTCCTCCAAACTGCGGTCCCGTAACTCCAACGTCAGGCGTCGGCGTGGCGACCAAGATCTTCTCGGTCTCTACCTCGATGACCTTCTCCACCTCCACCTCGACGATCTTCTCGGTCTCTACCTCCACCACCTTCTCAACCTCGACCTCGACGATCTTCTCCTCCACCACCGGCACCTCGACGATCTTCTCCACAACCTCGGTTTCGCCAGCGCAGGCTGCTGCGACGAGCGCCAAGACCGCGGAGAGGACCAAGGGTATTGCAAAACGCTTCATATCTTCCTCCTCTTAGTCCGTACCAATACCGTAGCTTGCCGCTCGCGCGCCGTAGGGAGAAGAGGGCGACACGAACAACGCACGTTCAGTGCCTTGAATTCCAGCGTAAGGTACTTATCAGCCCACCCGTTGTCAAATGGGCCTGGCCCCGAGCCGACGGGCATTCAGAGCGCGTCCACCATGTGACATGGCAGCCTCGCACAAAGGGGCAAAAAAAATAGGGCCCGCAGCCATGTTGGCCACGGGCCCCGTTTTGCCCTATCCGATTTCGGTTAAAGCTCTAGCGCTCCAGCCAGGTGTTGACGTAGAACGGCAGGGCCTTTACCTCGAATCCCTTCAGGTCACTCGTGTGAGGCACGATCGGGAAGAACTGGCCCAGCGACAGCGACGTCACCTTCGACCACCTCAGAGACTGGATCTCCTCCACGATCTCGAATCGCTTGCCCGCGTCCGTCTCGCGTACGAACTCGAGCTGCAGGTTGATCAGGTCCTCATCACGGATGATGAAGTCCAACGTACCGCTGATCAGGTGGTCCTGGATCGGGTTCCCGCAGCACCAGTGCGAATACCAGTCTGTAGCAAGGCTGTAGGAGTCCGTGTTACCGAACATCGACGTCACCGTCGCC
Source organism: Dehalococcoidia bacterium (assembly GCA_034421295.1). Lineage (GTDB taxonomy): Bacteria > Chloroflexota > Dehalococcoidia > Lucifugimonadales > UBA2962 > CAUZIR01. The sequence goes on along the minus strand of DAOUKM010000011.1, from coordinate 6,977 downwards.
CAGTCAAGCGCCGGCATCTCCACCGCGTACCCGATGTCCTCCATCACCGACTTGAGCACCGGACCAAGCGGCGTGATCGTACCGTAGGCCGTCGGGTTCAGGATCACCGCCGTCTCACCCGCATAGTCCGACTCGTTCAGCAGCTGCTGAGCAAGTGCCATGTTGTTGACGTCGTAGCCGATCGTCGCCGTGCTGCCGTCGGCAAGCTCTACGTCGAACCGGGCTCCTATGTCCGTCTCCAGCGGAGTCCCGCACCAGTACAGCGCTGGGCACGTGATCCAAAGGTCATTAGGACCAAGCGCGAACATGAAGTCCTCTACGTCGATACCCGTCATCAGGGCCTGGCGACCCTTAAGGTAGCTGAACGGCGGGATCTGCGGGTTCAGGTATACGTTCGACCTGTTGCCGGGCTTGTAGAGCGCAACCCCGATCTCGGGGTTGTCAGTAAGCCTCTGGAAGAAGTCAAACGCAGCTCCATCCACCACGTCCCACTCACCGGTCTCAAGGCCGGCTATCTTCGTCTCTTCGTCGGGGATCTCAAGGAACGTCAGCGAGTCCAGGTAGGCAATGTTCTCACCGGCATATGCACCGGGAGAGCTCGGCTCGCTCCTGGCCTCGTAAGCGTCGTTACGCTCCAGGGAAACCTTGTCTCCCTGCAGCCACTCGACGAACCGGTATGCACCGGTGCCTATGTTCTCAGGCACGGGCTCCGTGAACGGTGTCGCCGCCATCTCCTCGGGAACCATCGGCATCATGCCGTGCGGTATACCCAGGATGAAGATCACTGCACCCAGCGGCTCATCGAACGTCCAGGTGAACGTCGAGTCGTCGACTACCTGCAGGGCATCGTCGTCCGTGAACCGGCGAACGATACCCGCTGCCGGCGTACCGGCGTCCCTCCAGCGGCTGATCGATGCCACTGCGTCCGATGCCGTAAACGAGTCACCGTTATGGAACGGTACGCCCGCCCGCACCTTGAACGTGTACTCAGTTCCGTCAGCATTGGTCGTGAACGACTCGGCCAACCGGGGCTTCGCCTCCAGGTTGCCGTCCCAGCCGTACAGACCCTCGAAAATTTGGTTGCCCACTGCCGCTACCACGTAGAACAGCGAGAACACCGGGTCCAGAGTGCTGATCGAGCCCTGCGAGACTATCCTCAGGTCTCCTCCAAACTGCGGTCCCGTAACTCCTACGTCAGGCGTCGGCGTGGCCACCAGGATCTTCTCGGTCTCTATCTCGATGACCTTCTCCACCTCCACCTCGACGATCTTCTCGGTCTCTACCTCCACCACCTTCTCAACCTCGACCTCGACGATCTTCTCCTCTACCACCGGCACCTCGACGATCTTCTCCACAACCTCGGTTTCGCCCGCGCATGCCGCTGCGACGAGTGCCAAGACCGCGGAAAGGACCAAAGGTATCGCAAAACGCTTCATATCTTCCTCCGTCTAAACCGCTCTATCACCGCAGCCCGTGGCACGCCCCGCAGGGGCCAAAACACGCGGCTACGATGGCACGACCTGTGCCAAGACCGGCGTACGATACATGCCGACCCAAACGTTGTCAACCCCTTGCAGCCCGATGCATGCCGGTATACCGCCCGCTAGGCCACGCGGTCGCCGAGCCTTATGTCAAGTTGACTGTGTACGGGGCCGCTTGCTAGAATCCCGCCCACCCACGGCGGTCCCACCGCCTCGATGAATCAGGAGGGCGTAAAGCGCTCCGCGGCGTCGTTCTGATCCCCCCTGGCACACAGAACGATGGAGGTCCCGATGACGAAATTCGCTGCTGGCATCTTGATGACGTTGTCTTTCGCTCTTGCCCTAGCGGCGGTAGGGTGCGGCGGAGGTGGCGAAGATACCGAATCGCCACAGGTGCTCGTGCAGGCCCCCGGGTCCAAGTCGGCCGAAGACGAGCTGGCCAAGCTGGAAGCGAAGACCGCGGGCAGGCTCACCGAGCCTCGCGTGTACCACACCGCCACCAAGCTGAATGACGGCAGGGTGCTGGTCGCCGGGAGCAAGGGTCCGGGAACGATGTCGATGCCCGGACCGCCCATAGGAACTGCCGAGATCTTTGATCCCGAGATGGGTGACTGGATTTCGACCGCCCCGATGAGCAAGGGACGCGAACACCACGAGGCCGCGCTGCTCGGCGACGGCCGGGTACTGGTAACCGGTGGGCGTGGACCGATTTCATACCTGTTCTCCACCGAGATATTCGACCCGGCATCGGGCTCATGGACGGTTACGGCGCAAATGATCGGAGCCCGAGTCCACCACCACATGGCGCTGCTGGATGACGGCAGAATGCTGGTCGTTGGCGGCAAGATAGCCACCTATCTAGATACTTCCGAGCTGTACGACCCGGCGGCCGACACATGGACCGATGGCGGCACTATGTCCGGCAAACGGGCATGGCTGAGGGCCACACGCATGGCGGATGGCCGCGTCCTCGTGAGCGGCGGCAAACGGGCCGGTATTCAGGCGGTGGACGAGGTGGACATATTCGATCCGTCGAGCGACAGCTGGTCGACGGCCGCCAGCCTGCTCACCGCCCGCAGGTCTCACACTTCGACCCTGTTGCCGGACGGCAGGGTGCTGGTCGTCGGCGGCTACGGGACGGACAAAGAGCCCATCGCATCGGCCGAGGTTTACGATCCACAGACCGACACCTGGACCTCGGCCGGCACGCTGCAGCATCCCAGGGCCGACCACACGGCGACCCTTATCGGCGACGAGTTCGTGCTGATCGCCGGAGGGCTGGGCGAGTTCACGCTGGCAGAGAAGTTCGACGTCGCGACCGGAACATGGGTTGAGGCAGGCAATCTCAATCTGGCGCGCAACCTTCACACCGCGGCGCTGCTGGACGATGGCACGGTCATGGTGACCGGCGGCTTTGATGGCGGCCAGTTCGGCGGGCGGTCCGACTCGGTAGAGATCTATGATCCCGAAACCGACATATGGGCCACCGTCGGAGGTGAGACAGTCGGACACGAAGGGAGACGCTAGCCGGCGGCGGCGCACCGCCGACCGCAGTGGGAGGCTGGCCGCAGAGGTGCGGGCCTCTTTTGCTATCTCAAATTCCGTGGGCCTCAGGCGGACCCGAACGAACCACCGGCTGGCTGCCTCCCAGGCTGTAGCTGCTGCCCTACCCATTCCGACAGTCCAAGCCTCCTAGCTCGCAGACCCTGAGGCCCGGGCAGCCGCCAGATGCGCCACCGGACCGGAGGGCGCGGCTCTCTCACATACCCGACAGAGTTCACAGCCTCAGCCCGGAGGAATGGAATTCGGCGGGGACGGCGTGCCTCCGGCCACAGTGGGAGGCTGGCCACGGAGGTGCGTGGCCCTTCACCGGCTCAAACTCCGTGGGACGCCTTCGGTTCGGCGCGAACATCAACCGGCCCCTCGCCGCCGCGGCTGTGACGGCCGCTCCGCCTAGTTACGCAGTCCGCGTCCCCTAGCTCGGAGCCCCTCGGGCTTGTGCGGCGGTCCGCTTAGCCACCGTGGCCGGACGGGACGGCACATCGCAAAGGCCCCACAAGGTTCACCGAGACCGCCCATGGGAATGGCTCCCGGCACGGTCTCGCGTCCCAACCCCTAGGGGAGACAGATAGATGTCTGTCCGGCCTCCCGTTTCCCGCGCGAAACCCCCATGACCATATGAGGCGCTATCCTCGGCGGTTCGATGATCAGGTCTCAGGACCCAGCAGGTCACTTGAGTCGGACTTCGACATCGGCCCCGCGGGAAGATGTGCCAGCATCAACCCTCTCAAGCGACAGGACGGACGTTTCCCCGGCTCACACCGGGCACAAAAAAGGGCCCCGGGCTGGTGCCCGGGGCCCTAACTTCAGCCGATTACGTTTCCTAGCGCTCCAGCCAGGTGTTCACGTAGAACGGGATCGCCTTGACCTCGAAGTTCTTGAGATCGGCAGTGTGCGGGTAGATGCTGAAGAACTGACCGAGGAGGATGCTGATGACCTCTTCGTACATGTTCCTCTGGATCAACTCCACCAAGGCGAACCTCTCCTGCTGGGTGGTGGCCTGGGCGTATGCCACCCTCAGCTCGACGCCCTCCTCGTTGACGGGATGCCTGCCGGGCACGCCGTCGCGGTTGGGCCATGCGATCGGATCGTCGCAGCACCAGTGCACGTACCAGTCGGTGAACATGTGGTAGGTGTCGGTCTGGGCGAATCGACCCACGATTGTCGCCCAGTCAAGGGCCGGCATCTCCACGTTGAGACCGATGTCCTCCATCTGAGCCTTGAGCACCACGCCGGTGGGGGTGATGGTGCCGTAGTCCGTCGGGTTGAGCAGCACCACGGTCTCACCGTCATAGTCGGAGGCCGCAAGCAGCTGCCTGCCAAGGTCCGGGTTGGCCTGGTGGTAGAACTCCTCGGCCTCGAACGTCTCCAGCGGCGTGCCGCAGTAGTAGATCGCCGGGCACAGCGTCCACAGGTTCGAATCGCCGAGCGAGTGCATGACCGCCTCGATGTCGATCGTCGCCTGGACCGCCTTGCGGGCGTTGAGCTGGGCTTCGGTGAGCACCAGGCTCTCGTTGCCGAACGGCGGGTTGTTCGGGCTGATGTTCATGGCCGACCTGTGGCCGGGCTTGTAGAGGGGAACGATTATGCTGGGGTCGTCGGTCAGCGGCTGGAAGAAGTCGAACGCCGCTCCGTCGACCACGTCCCACTCACCGGTCTGCAGTCCGGCTATCTTCGTCTCCTCGTCCGGAACCTCAAGCCAGATCAGCTTGTCCAGGTAGGAGACGGAGGCGCCAATCATGTGGTCGGCGGGCTCGCTGCGGGCCTTATAGCCCTCGTGGCGCTCCAGCACCACCTGGTAGCCCTGGTCCCAGCGGACCAGCCTGTAGGGCGAAGACCCTATGTACTCGTTCGCTCCCTCGGTGACCGCGGTCGTGCCCGCGATGCGCTCGGGCATCACGAACGGACCCCAGTGCGGGGGCGAGACCGATGCAATGACACCTCCGTAGGGCTGGTTCATCCGGATCTCAAAGGTGAGATCGTCGACGGCTACGAAGGGCTCTTCAGCCGTGAAGTCGCGCATGAGCGTCGCACGAGCGGAGCCGCCCGGCAGCCAGCGCTTCAGCGAAGCAACCACGTCGGCCGATGTGACGGCCTGCCCATCGTGGAAGGTCATCCCATCGCGCAGCGTGAAGGTGTAGACCCTCTCGTCATCGCTGACAGACCACGTGTCAACCATCCTCGGGCCCGGGGTCAGCTCGGAGCTCCAGCCGAGCGGGGTCTCATACAGATGCTGGCCCACTGCCACGACCACGTAGAAGGGGGACCAGACCGAATCCAGCGTCGCGATGCTGGCCTGGGAGACAATTCGGAGGGTACCGCCAAACCGGGGTGTACCAGCGGGCGGCGGTGTGGGAGTGGCGACCTCAAGCTTGGTCTGGATCTCGACCCTCTCGACCTCGACCTCCTTGACCACCTCGACCTCGACCACCTCTTCCCTGACCGTCTCAATCTCCACCGTCACCACCTTCTCGACCTCGACGATCTCCTTCCTCTCGACCTCGACCGGGACCTCGACTTCGACGGGGACCTGGACTTCCTTCACCACCTCGACGACCTTCTCGACCTCAACGATCTCGGGATCGCTTGCACAGGCCGCGAAGATCACGGCGGAAAGGGCGGCGAGGATGAAGCCTAAGCCTAACCTTCGCATTGTGAACCTCCCACTGCTTACTATTCCTAGCATGTCGCCATTTTTGGCGAGCAGCATAGACGATGCGCGATCATCAGGACACATGGAACACGTCCCCCTCAAAACGCGCGAGAATTGGCCGGCACCTTACAAGATCAGTCATGTCAAGTCAAGGACGAATTGCCGGGTGGACAGGGATCGGCACGTCGAACGACGGCCTTAGCCCTTACGCGCGACGGACGGAGCGTTCAGGCACGCCTCAGGCAGATCAGAAGGCCTGTACAATCCAGTCGGCCGGCACCACCGTTCGTTTCGGAAGCTATGGGTCGCCCGGAGGTCGTAAATGGCTTGGATAGACGCACACGTCCACATATGGACCCAAGACACAGCCGCCTACCCGAGGAGGGACCGCTACCCGGTACCAGGGGGCACGGACGTGGAGAAGGTAGAGGCCAATCCGCCGCACTTTCCTCCCGAAGAGCTGCTACGCATATCGGGCCCGCACGACGTAGCCCGCATCGGCCTCGTCCAGATGTCCTTCTACGGGACGGACAACCAGTTCATGATCGACACCATCGAGCGCTGGCCAGACACCTTTCGGGCCTTTGGCTACGTGGACCCGGAGTCGGCGGACGTGGGCGAGAAGATGGCATCACTGCTGGAAAAGGGGATCACCGGCTTTCGCATCGTACCCGAGGATGCGGTCGTGGCCACCTGGCTCAGTACGCCCGGCTACGAGGCCATGTTCTCGGCCGCTGCCGAGACCGGCCAGACCCTCTCCTGCCTGGTTAACGCCGACGCCCTGGGAGAGATTGACCGAATGTGCGCGGCCCACCCGAGGCCAACGGTGGTAATCGACCATCTGGGCCGCATAGGAGCCGACGGCACGATACGCGAGACCGAGGTCGACGCCCTCTGCTCGCTCGCCAGGCACGAGAACGTGCACGTCAAGATCTCCGCCTTCTACGCCCTCGGCCAGCAAAGGCACACGCATGGCGACCTCATACCTCTTGTAAGGCGCGTCTATGATGCTTACGGGCCCGACCGCCTAATGTGGGCCAGTGACGCACCGCCTGCCCTCATCGACGAGACCTACGAGGAGCAGATCTCGCTGGTCCGGGACCGGATCGAGTTCTTCTCCGATGCGGACCTCGAAAAGATCATGCGCGAGACGGCCGAACGCGTGATCTTCTACAGATGACCGAGCACCTCTGTGCGGTGGCCGGGTGAAGATCGGGGCTGTATTCCCCCAGCTCGAGATCGGCAACGACCCCGGCGAGATCAGGGAATGGGCACGGGCCGTA
>DAOUKM010000010.1:0-97161 GCA_034421295.1 Dehalococcoidia bacterium | reverse complement strand
ACATCGCTGTCGCTGGGCCAGTTCTTCCCGATAGTGCCCCACACCAATGACCTCAAGGGGTTTGAGGTAAAGGCGATCCCGTTCTACGTCAACACGTGGCTGGAGCGGTAACGCTGTAGCTGCGATCCGATAGGACGAAACGGAGCCCGCGGCCATCACGGCCGCGGGCCCTACCTATGTGCCAGTTGGGAGGCTGCCTATCCCGGGCCCGGCGGCCCGCACATCCACTTGGACTCAAAGCCAACCACACGACAGGTGTTCGATCCCGTTGCGGGGCTGTCTCGTTCCCGATTCGGCCCCGGCGCCCGAAGCCGGCCGACGTTGACCGCCGGACCTGTTCGGGGCGATCGCAGTTGACGGCTATCGGCGAGAGGCCTGTAAGACGAAGGCATTTCGCCTGATCAAGGCGACCAGGACGAAAATCCCGCTAGCAACCAGGGTCATAGCAGGACCTGCGGGCACGTTGAAGTGGAAGGAGATGTAGAGACCGGTCACAGAGGCCACGGTCCCTAAGGCCGCGGCCGTGATCATCATCGAGACAAAACGTCTGGTCAGCAGGTACGCCGCAGCGGCGGGTATTACGAGCATTGCCATGACCAGAATAATGCCCGCCGCCTGAATCCCTATCACGATGACGAGGGCAAGCAGCGCCATGAGCACGTAATCGGCCAAGGTGGGGTGTGCACCGACCACCTGTGACCCCACCGGGTCAAAGCTGGTAAACATCAGACGATGGTGAAACAAGAACAGACCCAGGATCACCACCCCGGTTATCGCCAAGGAAATGTAGATACCGGTCGGAGATATGGCGAGGATCTCCCCCAAGAGAAGGTCTTCCAAATTTATCTTTACGGTCGAAGCCCTTGACAGCATGACGATTCCCAGGGCAAACATGGTTGCAAAGAGGATGCCTATGGCGGTATCCGTGCTGAGTCCCGCACGCCTACTCACAAACCTGACCAGCATGGCGACGGAGATCCCGGTCGGGACCGCGGCTATGGCCGGGTTAATGCCAACGATAAACCCGACCACCATGCCCGGGAGCACGGCGTGGGCGAGCGCATCCCCTATGAAAGCCAGGTTCCTGGTCACCACGTAGGCACCAAGCAGGGGACACATCACACCCACCAGTATTGAGCCAATCAAGGCTCTCATCATGAAGCTGTACTCGAATGGGGCGACGATGAAATCTATCACGTTGCCATGCTACCGCTCCTGATGCGCTGTGAACTGGACGCCGTGGGATCCGTACATCTCCTCCAGGACCTGTGAGGTGAACACCCGGCCGGGAGGGCCGCAGGCGCATACGTGGCGGTTCAGGCAAAGCACCTCGTCAAAGCGACCGGCAAGGTTGGTCAGGTCGTGGGTGGCCAGCAGGATTATGCGCCCCTCGTCCCGCAGCGCCTTGAGAACCCCGATGAGGTCCTCTTGTGCGGCGAGGTCAACTCCACTGAAGGCCTCATCCAACAGGAGCACGCTTGCTTCCTGGGCCAGAGCCCTGGCGACGAAGACCCTCTGCCTCTGGCCTCCAGAAAGCTCCGTCATCAGGGCAGAATGATGGTCCCACAGGCCCACACGTCCCAAGCAGGCCCTTACAAGCTCCCGGTCTCTCTTCCCCGGCCGGCGGAACCATCCCAGTCTGCAGCAACGGCCCATCATTACCACGTCCTGCACGGTTACAGGAAATCGCCAGTTGACGCTTTCACGTTGTGGCACATAGGCCAGTGACCCGCGCCGTTGGTCTGCGCTGCCCAGTGTTACCTTCCCCTGACGAACGGGGAGGAGCCCGGCAATTGCATTGAACAGCGTGCTCTTGCCGGCCCCGTTCGGTCCCACTACACCCATCAGGGTGCCTGCGCCCACGTCGAAGGTCACGTTGATCAGGGCCGTGTGACCGCCAAGCTCGACGGTCACGTCCTGAAGCGACACGCTCGCGCTATGTGATTTTGCGCCGGAGTTCACTTCAGGGCTCCAACGATGCGCTCAACGTTGGTTCGGACCATGCCAAGGTACGTGTCAGCGCCGCTGCCCTCTTCCCCAAGTGAGCCCGAATAGAGTTGGACCAGTTCTGCGCCGGTCTCCCTTGCTACCGCTTGGGCCAGCCTTTCACTGACCGTCGTTTCGCCAAATACGGCCGGCACCCCATGTTCGCGGATCACGTCAACCAGATCCGCAATGTGTTCGGCCGAGGGCTCCACGTGGGTTGCAAGAGACGGTATGACCAGGCCAACTACCTTGAATCCATAGGCCGCCGCAAAGTAAGAGAGGCTGTCGTGTGATGTAACCAGCAGTCTGCGCTGCGGCTCCACCGCACCGACCTGCTCTTGGATCCAGGCGTGAAGTTCGTCGAGCTCTTCCCCATACTCCGAGGCGTTCTGGAAGTAGACGCTCGCGTTGTTGGGGTCTATGGTCGAAAGCCGGGCGGCTATCTCGTTGATGGCGATCTTCACCCTGATCGGATCGAACCAGAAGTGAGGATCGTAAATGCCGTGGGCGTGCCCGTGCTCGTCCTCGTGCTCGTCCTCGTGCATGTGCTCATCCTCATGCTCGTCCTCGTGCATATGCTCGACCTCGTGCTCGTCGTGCGACTCGGCGACTCCCACGAAGGCCAGGCTCGACGGCGCGCCGCCGACATCCCATTCCTCTTCGATCTCCATGTGTTCGAGGTGGACACCGAGGACATGACCGCTATTCGGGTCGGCGACGTATAGCATTTCGCCTACGACGATGAACGCGGGATTACCAGCCTCACCTGGCCCGACCAACTCCATGGTCTCAATCAGATCGCCGTCATGCCCATCGAGGGCATGGAGCACGCCGTCAGAACCGAGGACGTAGAAGATCTCTCCGTCGCTTGAGAACGCGGAGTCGGTGCTGGGTTCGCTTAACACCTGCCGCATCTCGGCGCGGGCCGCGTCGATCAGCCAGATGCCGTCGTCTACAAAGTCCTGACCGTCGAAGTAAAAGGCCTTGCCGAAGAAGTGCTCGACGTGATGGTGGCCGTAAACCGACCCTATCCGAGAGCCTTCGCGCATCTCCGTAGGATTGGAGATGAACTCGTGCTCGTACTCGCCGTCGTGAGCGTGAATGAAGAGCACGCCGCCGTCGCATCCCAGGGTTACGCCATGATCATTGTGGGCCTCACCGTGCATGCCAGGGCAGGAGCGGTTACTGGCATCGTAGACCACTTCGTCGTCGAACGTTCGAACTTCAGCCCCGACGGGCAAACTGTCGTCCGAGTTGTCGGGGTAATCGGGATTGTTGGACGTCACGATGACGTGGTCGTCAAAGACGACGATGGCAGCGCCGTGTTGAGGTCCTGCCTCCAGCACGATGGGCTCGTAGTCGCCCCGGGATGTGGCGAGCGCCTCTTCATTGATCAGAATCACGTGACCGTGGTCGTCGGCGAAGATCGCCGTCCAGCCGTGGCTGTTGACATAGTGAATCGGCGCCTCTTCCGCGATCTCCAGGGAATGCCTTGAGACCGGCTCCTTGACCAGATCGTAGTGGTCATCATGCAATGCCAGGTAGATGCCGCCATCGAAGATGTGAATCCGGTCGTCGTCGTCTTCTGGTCCGCGGGCGAGGACCACGCCGAATCGGTGGCTGGGGCTGGGGCGAACGGTCGCGCGAGGCGCCGCGACTTCAAACAGCCCTCTGTCAACTTCCCCCGTCGAGAGATCGATGACGGACAGATGCGCTTCAAGCGCGTCCGAGACGAGCAGCCGGCCTATGGTCATCTCGTCATCGTGGCCGTGGCCATCGTCGCGGTGGTCATCACCTTCGTCCTCATGGCCGTGCTCGTCCTCGTGATCGTCATGCATAGCGGCCACGCCGAACTCGATGGGATCGACGCTTTCGCCAAGCGCGACGATCTTGGACTCATCTGCACTGGCGTTGTGCAGCAGTTCTTCCAGCCAATCGGCCTCCAGTTCGAGACCGACAGTTAGCACGATATCCGCGTCTGCTACCTTGGCGACGTCGCGGGCTCCTGGCAGGAATGTGTGCGGATCGCCGCCCACCGGTAGCAGGCTGAAGACCTCTACCCTGTCTCCACCTACCACGCGAGCCCAATCGGCCACAAAGCTGGTAGTAGTCACAACCTGGACCTTCGGCCCGGAGGGCGCGGATGTCTCCTTACTATCAACAGGGTCGGAGGGTGAGGGCGTCGCGGTATCGGCGCTGGTAGATGCTGCAGTGGGCTGCGGAACTTCCGTTGTTTGCGTGTCTTCGCCGTCCCCGCAGGCAACTAGGAAAGCCATAGCGAATACGACAATACCCGCAGCCATAGTCTGCGCTAGGTGTCTAAAGTCAACACTGCGACTATGTATCATCAGAATTTTGGTTATTTGTCTTCCTTAGGAATATGCAAAGCACCCTCGGAACAGGTTAGGCATAGTGCGTAAGCATAATATCCTATTGAGATTCCATATCAATAGAAAAGGTGTGATCAGCCCGGGGTCTCCCGAAGGATCACCTTCGTAGCCGCGATCCCCTCCGGCACGTGTCATGGCTCTTCGGCGAAGAGCGCTACCACTCGTGGCGGTTCATTGCGATGGTATTGGTCTCCCTAGCCTCTGTCCCCATGATGTCGATGCGCTGAACGAAGTTGCGACCAAGGTCCTTGAGGTCGGCAACAGCCCTTCCCGCAGGCGATTCCGGAGGTCCGCTCAGGTGCGCGACGATTTCTGGCGCCGCTTTCCCAGGAGCGATACCTAGGTGCTACGCTTGTTCCGTGCCTAGAGGAGCTACCGCACACCTAGTGCGGGCAGCTTCTACCAAACTGCAAGGAGCCGCCATCCCTTGAGGATCAGCTAACTGCCACCGCACGGTCACTCGGAATTCCAGAGCCTTATCCAACGGGTTCCAGGTACCTAGTGAGTTCCCCGTGTCATGGCAGTGCCCACCGGTCTCATCGCGGTGGAAGCCTCAAGTCGTCCGGATGGCGCTTCAGCCCCTCCGACTCCCTGGCCCTCGCGTGGGATATGCCCGGACCAAGCCGCAGCCGAGGGTTGACCATGCTCCATGTAGTGAACATTTCCAAGCGTTACGGCCCCCAGGTCGTCCTGGAGGACGTTTCGGTCGTAGTCAATCCGGGAGAGCGCGTAGGTCTCATAGGACCTAACGGTTCCGGCAAGTCGACGCTGCTGCGCATCATCGCCGGCGTGGAGCGGCCGGACGGAGGACAGGTAGTTCAGGGAGGTGGCGAATCCTGCGCCATGTTGCCGCAGGGGTTTGAGGCCGATTCGTCCCTGACGCTCGGCGGCCTCGTCCGGCGCGGCCTCGCCGCATATGCAGAGGCGCAGGCCGAACTTCTGCGAATCGAACGGGAGATGGCCCAGTCTTCCGGCCCGGCACTGGACGCCATGATCGAACGGTATAGCCGCGCAACCGACGAGTTCGAAGCGCGGGGCGGATACGGTATTGAGCAGCAGATGGGCGCCGTGCTCGAGGGGCTTGGACTTGGAGCGCTCTCCGGGGACACGCCGCTTTCCACGCTGAGCGGAGGCCAGCGTACGCGGGCCGGCCTTGCTGGCGTACTGGCGTGCAGCCCCGGCGTGTTGCTGCTGGACGAGCCGACCAACCACCTGGACATTGAGGCGCTCCGGTGGCTCCAGTCCTGGCTCTCCTCGTACGAAGGGGCAGCGCTGGTCGCATCTCACGACCGTGCATTTCTGGACAGCGTCTTTGATCGCATCCTGGAGCTTAACGCCGGGGTACCGGGCCTTGCTGCCTATCCCGGTAGCTATACCGACTACCTCCAAACAAAGGAGCGGGAACTGGAAAAGCAAACGGCGGTCTGGAAGGATCAGGAAGCGGAAGAGAAAAGACTGCGGCAGCAGGTCGCCCGAAAAAAGCAGGCTGCGCTGCGCACCGAGAGCTCCACCACCCACGACTTCTACCGGGCGCGCGCCAAGAAGGTCGCCAGGAAGGCTAAGGCCCAGGAGAGCAGGCTGGAGCGAATCCTCTCGTCCCCCGACCGGGTCGAACGGCCGAAGAAAACGTCGACGATGAAGCTGGACTTTGGCCGCATGCCGCGTGGCGGTTCGCGGGTGTTGATGCTGGAGAATGCCGGCCACTCATTCGGCGGCCCCTGGCTGTTTCGGAACGTCGACCTGGTTCTCGAGCATGGTGAACGCATCGTGCTGGTGGGTCCGAACGGCTGCGGCAAGTCCACCCTCCTTAAGATCGTGGTCGGCCACCTGACCCCGCAGGCGGGCTCGGTACGGATCGGGACGAACGTCAGGGTCGGCTACATGCCGCAGGACCAGTCGGGTCTGGACTGGTCCATGTCGGCGATGGACATGGTTCGACGGGCGGTCGACGTGACGGAGACCGAGGCCAGGACGATGCTCAACCTCTACCTCTTTGAAGGAGACGAACCGCTGCTGCCTGCGCAAAGCCTGAGCTACGGCCAGCGGTCCAGGCTGATGCTTGCCAGGCTCGTGCTCGAGGGGGCCAATTTCCTGGTGCTGGATGAACCGGTCAACCACCTGGACATCCCTTCCAGAGAGCGATTCGAGGAGGCCCTGGAGGCATTCCCGGGAACGGTGCTCATGGCCGTCCATGACCGGGCCCTAGTCGACCGTCTTGCCACGGGAATCTGGGCGATGGAAGATGACGCCGTGCACCGATACGCGGACCGGCTCGAGCTTGACAGCTTACGGTCTGGACGCGCGCAGGCCGGCCTGTAAGACTTGCTGTATGTGGTGGGCATGTCGATTCGCTCACTCGCGGCCGGATCTCAAAGGCACCCGGGAAGGCTCGCATGGCCGTTGCCGGCGGTACCTCGATGCCACAAGCGAAGCCGAACCTCCATTCATCGAGCGGGACGGAAGTGAACTCAACCCGAATGTCGTGTGCTGGGAGCTCTCAGGCGCCGTGACCGGAACGACCGATGCCCATATGGTGACCGCCTGCATCGGTACTGAGGGCTCGGTCGACTGTGTTGCCATCGAGCAATTTGCGGGGATGGATGGCGGGTACCCGGGCACCTTCGTGCTTCGGCACAGCGGGCAAGTGAGAATGGGATCCTCGAGCTTTCGGTGACGATCTTGCCCTATTCACTCACCGGTGAGCCGACGGGCATTTCGGGCACGCTGGAGATCGACAGCAGCGACGGGAAACGCTCGTGCGCTCTGTCTTGCAAAGAGCCATGAGTGGTCGGTACCTGGTGATGCCGCGAGGAATAAACGTCGGAACTCGAAACAGGGTGCCGATGGCCGAGCTACGGTCGAAGCTTACCGAAGCCGGTTACGTCGATCCGGTGACGATCCTCCAGAGCGGGAACGTCATCCTCACCAGCGACTGTGCCGACGCAGCCGGACTGTCCTCCGCGGTAGAGAGGCTGATGGCCGATGAGTTTGGTGTAAACGTACCCTGCTTGGCTCGAACGGCTGAGCAGGTGAAAGCCGTGCTCGAGTTAAATCCTCTTGGCAGCGTGGCCGACGATGGGTCACGCTATCTGGTCAACTTCATGTCTGAGGAGCCGCCTGCCGGGTCCGTCCAATCTCTCCTTGCAGTCAACTACGAGCCAGAGCTCATACACGTCCATGGCTCGGAGGCCTACGTGTGGACACCGGAGGGTGTCAAGGCGATGCGCCTGTCGTATTCCTATCTCGAAAAGCACTTCGGCTTGATAGCCACCGCGCGGAACTGGAACACGCTAGAGAAGATAGTGGCGAGGTTCTAGCCAGTCCGTATCTACCGCTCCGGGCATATCGTGCGGGCCGTTTCAATGTTCAATGTACGCGGCCATGCCATCGCCGTCGCCGTCCCGCTGCATCCTGCGACGGCCTGCACACCCGCATAAGACACCTTCCGGCTATTCGAAGTAGATGTCTTCCTGAAATCGCGTCCAAGAACCGAAGACCGGGAACGGCGCTGGCAGGGTGCCGCTCGGGTCGTACAACCTGAAGGACATCTTTTCGCTGTCGAAGACGTCCCTGATGGAAACAGTGAATCCATCCGCCTCTATGCAGCCCTCGCACTCGGTGGGCAGAAGCTGGAACGACCTCGGCTGGTCAAGGCGGATCGTGATCTCAGACCCGTCTCCATACTTTTCGATTCTGTAGTCGCCAGAGGCTATCTCCCACTCCCTGAGGGCATGGTCGCCCTCCGCATACTGCGCCCAGATGCTGATTCCGTTGAAGAAGTCGATGATGACGGCTCTCCTGGGGCTCGCGTCCCTTGAGGGCTCGAACTGGCGGAAAGAACGGTCCGCCAGTTCCGCCTTTATCCGAGTCTCTTCGGTTTCGCTCACCGGCATTGGCGTCGCCGATACGTCGACCACGTCGGGTGGCGGCTCGACCATCACGAGAACCATGTCCACCCTGTCGGGATTCTGGCGGGTGATCACCTCGTAGGCCGTGTCGTTGATGAAGGCGAGGCGGCCGTCTGACTCGATGATCCGGGCGGTTATCGAGTAGGTATTGCGGGGGTCTATGTGCTCGCAGCGATATTCGACCGTGAACCCGATGGGGACCTGGCCGGGGCTGAATATGGTCTGGCTGGCGATGAGCGGGGCATGGGCGTCCTGATGCGAGACGTCCCTGAGCTCGATCTCGACGGCGGCGCCGGGCGTGAGTGCGATCCGCTCCCGGTACGTGACCGTGCCCGTTACCAGTCCGGTCTCCTCGCAGGCGGTGACTTCCCCATCCTCAGGCCAGGTGACTGAAATAGCGTATCTGCCGATGCCCTCGCCGCCGACCGCAGCGTAGTAGCTGCCCGATAGGACCGCCCGCCACTCTATGGGGACCGGCCCGATGTCCTCGTTGTCCGCGAGCAGTTCGCCCCGGGAGTCGAAGAGCGCGGCGACCACGCCTTCCCGGGGATCTTCGGGTTCGACATCGATCCGGAAGATCATGCCTTCCCGGACCACGAATTCGAAGAAATCCAGATCCCCCGCGTGGTCCAGGCTGCCCCGAATCTCATCACCGACGCCGATTCGAGTCGCCTCCTCGGGTGAGTCGCCGTGGTCGTCGTCAACTACGACAATGTCCGGTGCCAGAAGGTCCGCCGGTGCGTCAATCTCGAAGGGTGAGAATGCCAGGTAGCAGCCCGAGCGCTCCACGGCCGCCCGGGACCCGGCAGAAAGCGCCTCCATGGCCTCCTCCTCTGCCAGCAAGGCTGCCATGAACGCAGGTCCGAAGAACTCTGCGAATCTCCCCTGGACGATCCGCTCGAGAACTAGCTCCTGTCCCTCGGCTATTTCGGCGCCGAGTCCATGCTCAAGCAGTTCGGGAATGATCACGTCCGATACGAGAGCCAGCAGGTCACCGGAGACCGAGCTTGCTCCCGGACGGGCGCGGGCCGCATCCCGAAGGCTGCGCAGTACATCCAGGTGAGCGGCGTGGAATGTGCCGAGTTCGGCCGGTGGCTCCAGACCTCCGTAGGTGTTAAGGGCCGCGTCGAGTGTCCGGGCGAATTCGGTCCATGTCACGGGAGCGCCGCCCTCCGGCTGCATAAGGTCGATGTCCAGCGCCGCGACCAGCCCGAGCGTCTCTCCCCTGCAGTCCCCGAGGTATTCGTCGGTCCCGATTGCAGGGGTTGGCGGCTTTTCAGGTGCGGGCTCAGGCGTGGATGTGGCCGTGGGCTCGGGAGCTGGCGTGTGCGTGGGCGCAGCCGCAGCCGTGGGCTCGGGAGTCGGCACGGGCATGAGTGTCGGGCTAGCCGTTGGGGTCATTGCCGGTTCGGTCGGCTCCCCTCCGCCGCAGGCCGCCGACAGCGTGGCGGCAATCAGCAGAGCCAGTATCGATACTGCAAACTTCATCTATTGCTTGAACGTCGCGGGTCAGGGTGGGGTAGGGCCCCGGCGAATTCGGCTGCCACTCCTGCCAGTGCGAGATCGAGAATCGACCGATAGCGGATCGATTTCGGCGATGGTTCTGACCCGCGCGGGCTTGGCCGGACGCTGTGCCGGAGTGTCCTTGCCCGCTCCGGCCCATGTTCTGCCTCCCGCCAGGCCGGAGGTCCCATCGAGGATGTCAAGGTCTGCGGCCGGGAGGAGAAACCCGCGATGAAGCGACGCGTGAGGGCCACCAGTTCCAGCGGCCGATGAGCGTAACGAGCGCCGGTACGATCAGCGTGCGGGTGATGAACGTGTCGATCAGCACTCCGACGGCCACCCCGAATCCGAGCTGCAGCAGGTCCTGGAGCGGAAGCGTCATCAGGGCCGAGAATGTTCCGGCCAGGATGAGTCCGGCAGAGGTGATGACCGGGCCGGTGCGGGCGAGCGCGTGGCGCGTTGCGTCCTTGAGGGGTGCTCGCCTCGCCTCCTCGCGGATGCGGGACATCAGGTAGATGTTGTAGTCGACGCTGAGCGCGTTCAGGAACACGAACAGGAAGAATGGCACGGCCGGACCGACCCCGGCGTGACCCATCAGGAGGACGAAGACAAAGACGGCAAGGCCGAGGGTTGCGAAGTACGTGAAGGCAATGGTGGCCATCAGGTACAGGGGGGCGATCAGCGAGCGCAGCAGCAGTGCGAGGACGACCCCTATGGCCAGCAGGATGAGCGGAAGCACAACCAGGGAATCCCGGTCGCCGGCTGTGCGGGTGTCGTAGGACTCGGCGGTGTCGCCGCCAACGAGCACGCCGTCCTCCGGCAGGCCGAGTGACCGGGCACTTTGGCGGGCGAGGGTGCGTAGCTCGGGCACGGCATCGAGGGCCTCGCCGGAGAAGGGGTTTTCCCTGAGCACCACCTCGATGCGGACCGCACGTCCGTCCGCCGACACGAATCGAAGTGCGCTTGCGGGCGGGAGCTGGGCGGCCAGGGGTCCCTCCATTCCAAACGGTCTGCTCGGACCTGAAACATCGGCAACATCCGGGTGGCCGGCCAGGTCGAGGGCGATCCTGTCCAGGTGCTCGAGCGTAACGGGATCGAGCGCATGTGCGCCCGTGGGCAGCGAGATGTAGACCCGCGTTGCCGAGAGCGCACCCGGGGGAAAGCCCTCTCTGAGCAGTTCGAAGCTCCTGACCGATTCGGTATTGCCCGGGAGGCTCGCAAGCTGGTCGTAGTTGGTCCGGAAGGGGATCAGTCCCGCAATCAGGACCGCGAGTCCCACGGCCGTTATGGCCAGCGTCAGGCCCGGCCTGCGCAGGACGACTGCGCCCACCCTGCCGTAGAGGCTCCGGCGCCAGTCGACCCTGGGAGAGGCCATCGCTTCCTGGCGGGGCTGCATGGGCCAGAAGGCGCGCCTTCCGAAGATGGTCAGGACCGCGGGGATGAGCGTTACTGCGGCCAGCATCATCAGCGCGACCGCAAGGGCTATGACCGGCCCCAGCGCCTGGTATGACCGCAGTGTCGCCAGCCCGAGGGCGGCGCATGCCACCAGGATGGTCGTTCCAGCCGAGGCCACGGCACCGCCCACGCCCCGCATGGTCTGGCGCATGGCCTCGTGCGGGTCGCCGTGGCGGGACAGCTCCTCGCGGAAGCGGGCCGAGACGAAGAGCACGTAGTCCGTGCCTGTGCCGAAGAGCACGACCGTCATGATCCCCGTGGTCTGTCCCGATACCGGCAGGTCGAACTGGATGGCGAACCAGCCGCCGATAGCGCCGGCCAGCTGGAAGACGAGGCCCACTCCTAGAAGCGGGATGGCGGCCATGATCGGCGAGCGGTAGATGACGATCAGCAGCACGAGCACCAGGAGGACCGTCACCAGAAGCAGCAGCGTATCGATCTGGGAGAAGACCCCGATCAGGTCAACTATGAGGCCGCCGGGTCCCCCCACGGCGACCTCGACGCCGGTCAGCTCGAGGGCTGCGGAGCGGTCGCGTATGGCCTTTACCGCGTCGATGAAGGTCTGTTCTGCGGGCTCGCCGGCGATCTCGACGAAGACGTACATCGTTGTGCCATCGGAGGAGACCAGGCCGGATCCGCCGCCCGCCGCCGGCTGCGGGTATAGGACCTGGCCGACGCCTTTGGGCCTCCCGGAACCCGACAGCCATTCCCCGATCTCAGCGGCAGCCGCAAAGGCAGACGGGCCGAGACCGTCGGGCTCGCGAAACACGATCAGTACAGGTGTTCCGGCCGAAGGGAAGCTGTCCCGTGCAAACTCGTAGGCCCTGGTCGCCTCAGCGTCCCTTGGCAGGAACAGGGCCTGCTCGTTCTCGGTCGCCTCGCCGAGCCCGGGGAGCTGGGAGATCAGGAGCCCGGCCGCGACGATCCAGACGGCCAGAGTCACCCACTTACCGCGCGGGCTGCTAACGAAGTCAGTCAGGCGCGCGAGCAACTATCCGTAGCTGTTCGGGTCCCCGGCCGGGAGATGGCTAGGGTCTGAGGAATCCCTGCGCATCCCGCGATGTTACCAACCGGACGTTGCCGCTCTCTTCGGAAACGCGATTCCACCTCAGAGGGCTGCATGGGCGGAGCGCGGCGTAGGCTCTATCGCCGCATCTTCGGACGTCGAGAGCGTTGATTGATCCCGGCTCTGTGCCGACGCGGCCCGGCAGGCACCGCTCGGGTTCGCCTTGAGCGAAGGTCAGGTCAGGCCGCCTGCGAACCTGCGCACCACGTCAAGGAACTTTTGCTGCTCTTCGGCAAATACCATGTGGCCGCTGCGCTCGAACATGACGAGCTTTGATCCCGGAATGCCCCAGTGGATGCGGGCCGAGCACTGCTCGTAGGGGGTTATGAAGTCGTCGGCCCCGCACAGCACCAGGGTGGGCACATCGATCTCCCCGAGCCTGTCGACCACGTTGTGCCGGGAGTGGATGTCGATGACGCTGTGGTTGTATGCGGCGGCGGAAAAGCGTGTTTCGATGCCAAACGTCTTGGCGGCCTCGCAGTCGGGATCGTGAAAGTACAGGCCGCCTATCGTCGCGGCAAGATTCGCCAGATCCTCGTCGTTCTCCAGGTGTTCGAAGAAGCGCCGCTCGATTGCCGCTGCCTCCTCGGGCGTGCCCTTCTGCCTGGCCTTTTCGAGGACGACGTCCATGTAGTCCCATGCCGGGTGGGCGGTGGCTAGGATCAGTCCGGCCAGGTGCTCCTGGTATCTGAGGGCATAGTGCAGGGCGATTACGCCTCCGTAGGACTGGCCGAGCAGGATCATGCGATCGATGCCAAGGTGCTGCCTGAGCGCTTCGGCGTCGTCGGCCCAGGTGGAGTGGGATACGTCGTCGAGATCGGGCGGGCGCTCCGAGCGTCCGTTGCCCCTGTGGTCGTAGAGGATTAGCGTGAAGTCTTCGGTGAGGGGGTCGACCCAGGGCCGAAAGTACGTGTGGTCGAAGCCGAGCCCACCGTGCATGAACATCAGCGGTGGTCCGTCGCCGAGCAGTTCGTAGTAGAGCGTGGTGTCGTTGACGTTAGCGAGCATCTGGGTTGTCTCCCTGCGAGCGGCCGCCCGGAGGCCTCTCCGCATGACAGATGTGACCATCCTAGCAGGAAGCGGCAAAGACCCCGTGGACCGCATATGGGGGAATCCTGCGCTCGAAAGGGGCATGTGTCATCAGGCGGAGAGGCCGGCGGGGAGGAGGACATATTCATCCCCGGGAGGACCGATCGGGCGACCTGGCCAGGTCTCCCGCACGGACGCTCGGGCGATTGCGGATGACCGATCTGCGTCTCAGGATAAGGATGGTTGGCTTGCACGTTACGGGGGCTGAGCGGGGGGATCTTCGTGCTGCTGTGCAATCCTCGGCGGACAGGAAGGTCCTGGCAGGCGTGTGCGCCGTGCCCTAGGCGATTAGGCAGAAAACTTGAAACCGAACGAACGTTCGCCAGAATCGCTCCTAATAGGTGACAATGTGGGCGCGAACGCCTGTAGCATGCGACGGGCGGTCTGCAAGGCGATGCCACAGATGGGGGTTGACAGGGTAACTACAAGAACATACTATCTGCGCAGCGCGAGACAGGGCCCGGCGGGTGCCCATGCCACCGGTCCGGAGGGCCGCTAGCACGCTCGTCAAATACAGCAAAAGGCACCTGTTTTACCCGGCACCATGTTAGTCTGGTTTGCCGTGGGCCGGGCCATCATGACCAAGGAGGTAGTCGTTTATGGCAACGTTGAGGAAGAGTGATCTGACCGCACGGGTCGCCTCCAAGCTAGGCGGTTCGAGGGCTCAGGGCGAGGCTGCGCTAAACGCGGTACTCGACAGCATTCAGGAAGCTCTTTCGGCTGGAGATCGTGTCGTCCTTACCGGTTTCGGATCCTTTGAGGTCCGACAGGTCAAGGCCAGAAGGGTCAGGCCCATACGCGGTGGTCAGGCGGGGTCCCTCATAACGGTGCCGGCCCACAAGCGCGTCGGCTTCACCGCTGGGGCCAACCTCAGCGCCGCGGCCCAGTAGCGCCAGTAGCTGATGCGGCTCGTGAGGCGTCCGCCTCGCGATCTGAGAGAACCTAGAAAAGGGCGGGCCGGACGTATCCGGCCCGCCCTGTCGTTTTCCGAATTTCCAAAGTGCGGGTTATGACCCATACTCTTGGGCGACTGAGGGGTGAAGACCGGAATGCAGCCCGAACTGATCGTTGATTTCGCCAACCAGGTGGGCGAGGGTCCACTGTGGCACCCGGGGGACGGCAGGCTGTACTGGGTCGACATTCCGCCGGGCAAGATCTATTGGCATGACCCGTCCAGCGGCCAGAGCGATCTTTACATGCAGGGCCCGACCGGCATAGGCGGGTTTACCATCCAAGCCGACGGTTCCCTGCTCTGCTTCACATACAACGCGGGGGTCGGTGTCGTCGAAGACGGCCGGTTCAGGTGGGTAATCGAGGCGATCCCCGAGGAGCAGGGCCGCAAGTTCAATGACGTGATAGCTGACCCGGTCGGCAGGGTGTTTGCCGGTACCATCGCCAACGAGAGCGGCCCTGGATCGCTCTATCGAATGGACCTCGATGGCACCCTTACCGTCGTCGAAAGCGACATAGGTATCTCGAACGGTATGGGCTTTACGCTTGACCATACCCGGATGTACTACACGGACTCGCAGACCTACCGCATCGACGTGTTCGACTACGATGTGGACACCGGTCGCCTCTCGAATCGACGGCCATTTGCCGACGCGTCCGACGGAGGGCTGCCCGACGGCATGACCGTCGATTCGGACGGCTACGTGTGGTCGGCGCGCTTTCGCGGCAGCGGGCTCTACCGCTACGCGCCGGACGGCTCTTTCGACCGCAAGGTTGACGTACCCATGCTCAAGACCACCAGCGTAATACTCGGCGGGCACGACCTGACCGATGCATATGTCACGTCTGCCGGCGGGGAGGATAAGCGGTCGGATGGCGAGCACGCGGGTGCGCTGTACCGCCTGGACCTTTCGGCTATGGGCGTAAGAGGCGTAAGCGAGTTCCGCTCCCGCGTCTCCGTCTAGGAGGCCGCGGCTGCGGTCCTGATCTGCCGGGGGCGATATGTCCACCATCGACACCGATAGAGCAGTCCACTCAAGCCCGGATCTGCCGGTCGTGGCCTCGGAGATGGCAGACGCGGCAGGGCGCCTGATCGGAACGCTCTCCCCGTCTCAAAGGGCGCGGGCCCTTTTCTCGGAGGACCACTACGAACGCCTCTACTGGAACTACGCCCCCATGAAGTACAGGGGCCTTGCGCTGCTCGACATGGACGCCGACCAGATGGAGCTTACCTTCGCCCTCGTCGCCACGGGTATGTCGGCCGACGGCACGGATCGAGCGCGCCGGGTCACCCAACTGGAGGCGGTCCTGGGAAAGATCGAGACAGACGCCGGGACAGCCATGTTCGACCGTGACCCGGGCCTCTATTTCCTGCGCATCTTCGGAGATCCGGGCTCCGAGGCCTGGAGCTGGAGCCTGAACGGCCACCATGTCTTCTGCGCCTTTACAGTTGTCGAAGGGCGAGCGGTCGCGTCCACACCCAATTTCCTCGGCTCCAACCCGGCGCTTGTCCCCCATGGGTATCCCGGGGCCGACGCCGGCATACTCTGGGACACCGACGAAAAGGCCCGCGAACTTCTGTCCTCGCTCGACAGCGCTCAGAGATCCAGGGCGGTTGTCAGTGAGCTGGCTCCTCTGGACATTGTCACCCTCAACTCACCCATCCTGATCGACGGCCCGGGGTCGGCCCTCCCACCCAGTGGTCTGTCGGCTGCGGATATGAACAGGGGCCAGCAGGATCGGCTCTGGAACCTGGTCTCGGACTATGTCAATCGGCTCAGGCCTGAGCTGGCCGAACCCATACTGGTGGGTCTGCGCGACGACGGGTTCGAGAGGCTGGACTTTACATGGGCCGGGGGCGACCAGCCCGGGCAGGGCAGGTACTTTCGGGTGCATCGGCTCAGGCCGGGGAGCTTTTTGATCGAGCAGGATAACGTCCAGAACGACGCCAATCACATTCACTCGGTCATGAGGGATGTCGACGAGGACTTTGGGGTCGATCTGCTGCGTCTACATTACGAGCGGTCGCACCTGCCGGAATCCGTCGAACACGGCTAGGATCCCGGCCTCCATCCCCGCATCGTCGCGCGGCATCGCCCCGTTGGCGCGGGGAGGGAGCTCGAGGCGGCCGCTTTCAGCGTCCCCCTGGGTCGCCAGGCCAGCGCCAATGCCGACGGCCGCCGCCACCGCCAGTGACGCAGCCAGGTAGCCGATGCGTCCTGAGCCTGCCAGAAGAGGCGTACCTATGCCGGTGGATGCCATGACGATTGCCGCCAGTGGCACCACGAACGAGAGCGTTCGGTCGACCTGGGTGTCGCCGGCCGCAGCGGCGCCGGCCACGATCCCGAACAGGGCCAACCAGGCCACGAAGAAGACCCGGCGGCGAGAGGCGCTCTTGCAGGCAGCTGCCCACAGTGCGCCTGCCAGCAGTCCGGCGATAAGTGAGCCGACCGTCACGGTCAGGCTATTGAAGATGACGTCGGTCGGGGAGTGGAGCGGCAGCTGCACCAGCGAGGCGACGATGGCCGCCATTGCCCCGGCGGCGAGCCCGGCGAGGATGGCCCGCCGGCTGCCGATCGCGCCGGTCTTGGAGGGCTCTGATGCCATTCGGCCGCTTCCTGTGTTCTGCCCCTAGCCGATCATTGGTCGCCGCCCGGCTCGAGGGCCAGCAGCACCTCGACACGGACCTCGTCTGCGATCCAGACCACCGACTGCACCTGGGGTACCGGGACCTCCAGCTCCTCCCAGGTGAACTGGGTCCTGCCCAGTACGAACACGGTGTGCCCATCATCTCTGGCCTCTATCTCGAACGAGAGTGGGAACTCCTTGCCGAGCAAGGTTAGCGTTCCCATGACGCTGGTCGTAACCGTTTCGCCGTCGCTGAAGCCGGCTGGAAGTTCGCCGGCGTCGGGAACCGCGAAGACGGCTTTGGGGTCGGAGGCGAACATCCGGGTGCGCACATATCGGTCGCGAAAGCCCTGGTCGCTGGTCAGAGTTGTAAGGTCTATCTCGATCGCGAAGGCCCCTCCGTCCAGCCTCGCCTCGCCGGACAGGGCGCTCGTGCGCATTACGGCGTCGTTGGGCACTGTAAGCCTGGCGAGCTGCTCTTCCACCGTGAACGTCGCTTCGGACTCCTCGCCGACGACGAACACGATCCCCTCCACGTCACCGGCCTGACGTTCCCCCGGTGGCTCTGCGGCTGGGGTCGCCGTCGCCGCGGCGCCCACGTCTTCCGCGGTCGCGGTTGGGGTCGCCGTCGCCACGGCGCCCACGTCTTCCGCGGGTGCGGGTGGGGGTGTCGCGGTTTCGACCGGCGCTGTCGAGCCCCCGCAGGCCGCCGTGAGCAAGGCGACAATCGCCAGCAAGCCGATCGCCGATAGGTACCTCATGTGTCTTCGTCCTCTCCAGCGCAGGTAATCAATCAAGCTGTATGGCAGTCGGGCCCCAGAGCTCGCGCGCGCATCCCGTGACCTCCGGCGCCCGGACGGGGCACGCACTTTCCCCGACGTCCTCAACGACCCTTGATTGGAATCGTTAGGCCCCTGACAGGATAAAGGGTAACCTGTTGTTTGATCAGTTGAACCGCCGTTCAACCTACGAACATGAGCCCCGAGCAACGCCCCCACCAATACGACCCGGACTTTTCCAGGAATCCCTCGCCGGGCGACCGGTCGAACCGCGGGAGTGAACCCGGAGATGACCGTGACCGGGCCCGCTACCGCCCTGCCGACGAGTACTCTGAGCCTTCCGGAAAATTCAAGGGCTTTCAGATCGGCTGCGGATTACTGATCGTCGTCGCCATCGTGCTGGCCGTAGTCCTGCCTCTGACCTATTCCTTTTCTTCCTCCTCCGGCGGCGATCCGGCCGGCCGCGCCGCGTGCGAGCTCTTCGCGAATTTCCTTCTGGACGTATCTGAAAGGGAGGTCAGCGACGCCGAATTCATCGAGAGGGTGATGGCGGTGGCCGATGCGGCCACCGATGCGGAGCCTCCGATCAGGGAGGCGAGCGCGGCCCTCCTCGCCTCCGTTACATCCGGCGACGTAGAGGCGCTGAGCGGTCACGCCGCAGACCTGGTGCAGGCCTGCGGCGTTGCCGGCTACTGGTCACTCTAGGTTGCCTGAGCCCTCCTGGCGCGGTTAAGTTAGGTACGCCGCCCGCACGGGACCTGCCCGCGGCCTTCGTGGTCCGGGCCGGCCCCGCCATCGGCGACATTAAGCGTTATGCGAATCGATCGACTCGACGTCTACTACGTGGCCATGCCCCTCATCTCGCCGTGGCGCACGGCGTACGGCTCTGACCATGACATACACTCGGTCCTGGTCAGGGCGACCAGCGGGGAGCACTACGGCTGGTCGGAATCCACGCCTTTTTTTGCGCCCACCTACCTGAATGAGAGCGCGGGCTCAGCCTATCACCACGTAACCGAGGTCTTCGGCCCGAGAATCGTGGGCTCCCATCTAGAGACCGCGGCCGAGCTCAACGAGGCCCTGGATATCTACAAGGGCAACAGCTTTGCAAAGGCCGCCATCGAGATCGCCTGGTGGACCCTTGAGAGCGATCTGACCGGCACCCCCTTGCACCGCCTCCTGGGTGGAGAGGACAGGGAGGTTGCCGCCGGCGCCGACTTCGGGATTCAGGACTCGATAGACGTGCTCCTGGAGGCGATCCAGGGAGCGGTGGACGCCGGTTTCCCAAGGGTAAAGCTCAAGGCGGCACCCGGCTGGGATCTGGACATGCTCAGGGCGGTGAGGACGACCTTCCCCGACACGATATTCCACATAGACTGCAACTCAGGCTACACCCTGGACGACCTTCCGCTGTTTAAGGAGATCGACAAGATGGGTCTCGCATTCATCGAGCAGCCTCTCCACTGGAACGACGTGCTGGACCATGCCGAACTGGCCAGGCAGATCGAGACCCCCCTGTGTCTGGACGAGACCATTCACAGCGTAAAGGCCGCCGAGCAGGCGATAGCGGTGGGAGCCTGCAAGTTCAT
The DNA here is from genome assembly GCA_034421295.1 of Dehalococcoidia bacterium. Taxonomy (GTDB): domain Bacteria; phylum Chloroflexota; class Dehalococcoidia; order Lucifugimonadales; family UBA2962; genus CAUZIR01. The sequence continues at coordinate 77,817 of DAOUKM010000010.1, read as the reverse complement.
AAACATAAAGCCGGGCCGCATCGGCGGCCTGCAGAACGCAAAGCGCGTTCACGATATTGCAATGGACGCGGGAATCCCCGTGTGGGTGGGCGGCATGCTGGAAAGCGCGCTTGGCGGCGCTATATGCATCGAGGTGGCCACGCTGCCCAATTTCACCTATCCGGGCGACCTGTTCCCCTCCTCGCGCTTTTACGAGCGCGACCTGTGTCATCCGCAGACCGAGCTGACCGAGCGCAAGACCTTTGCGCCCTTCGCGGGACGCCTGCCGGAGCCCGACCCCGACCAGCTGGAGAGGATGACCCTGCGCAAGGCGACCCTCCTGCCGGACCGCTGAACGCACCACCTTGTAACGTACGCATCGGAGAGCAAGACAGAAATGACCTATGCAAGCAGTGATCCGGAAGAGCGCGTGAGACAGGCGCTTGGTGAGTGGGGAATCGACTACGAGATGCTCGATATAGACCCGGACTATGCGGATACGGCGCAGTTTTGCGAGAAATACGGCTACCCGCCGGACCGGAGCGGCAACACGATACTGGTGGCCTCCAGGAAGGGGCCCCCGCAGTACTGCGCGTGTGTCGTGCTCGCATCCACCCAGCTTGACGTCAACAAGAGGGTGCGCAAGCTGATGGGGGTGCGCAGGGCGTCGTTCGCGTCCGCCGATCAGACCGTCGAGGTCACCGGGATGATGATCGGCGGGGTAACGCCGTTCGGCCTGCCGGAGGATGTGCCAGTATATGTAGATGAGCCGATAGCCGTTTTGGATTACGTGATCCTGGGCTCAGGCAGCAGGTCATCCAAGGTAAAGATGGCCGGGCGTGAGTTCGGCAAGGTTCCCGGAGCACAGTTCGTGTCAGGCCTGTCAATTCCCCCGAGAGCAGAGTGAGTCTTGACGTCGAGCGGCGATAGGGCAATGGCCCAGCGGCCTGCATCAGGCGAGCCCGCGGCGAGCGGACAGATCGATCCGCTGACCGGGCGGCGCCCCACATGGGTCGAGGTCGACCTCGGTCGTCTGATCGGCAACTACCTCAACGTGCGTGACCACCTGCGTACCGCGGTCAGGGTCATGGCAGTGGTAAAGGCAAATGCATACGGACACGGAGCGGTCCACGTGGCGCGAGCGCTCGCCAGGCAGGGAGCGGCGGCATTTGGAGTTGCGATCACGGAGGAGGGTGTGGCCCTCCGGCAGGCCGGGATATCGGGGACGATCCTGGTCTTTGGCGGATGCTTTCCCGGCCAGGAGGAGACGTTCCTCGAGTTCGATCTCACACCGACCGTATACGACCTGGCTTCGGTCCGGCGACTCTCGGCTGCCGCGATCGCCAGGGACAGGCCCATCGGCTACCATCTCAAGCTCGACACAGGCATGGGGCGCCACGGCATAGGCCCGGACGACGTCACCGGCTTCGTAGAGGAGGCGGTCGGCTATAGAGGTGTGAGGCTGGCGGGAGTCTTCTCACACCTGTCATCGGCCGACGAGGACGACCTGACCTACACCAGGCTCCAGATATCCAAGTTCGTTGAGGCCGTCGACTCCATAGAGGCAGCGGGCCATCCCCGCATCGTAAGGCACGTCGCCAACAGCGCCGGCACACTCCTTCACAAGGGCTCCTGGTTCGACATGGTCAGGGCGGGGCTGTCCCTGTATGGCATAGATCCGTCCCCCAGGGGCGGGCCTGTCGAGCTTCTGCCGGTCCTGTCCCTCAAGAGCCGTATCGCCTTCGTAAAGAGCGTCCCTGAGGGGACCGCCCTCGGGTACAACCGGACATTCAGGACCCCGCGCGAGTCCCTGATAGCCACGCTGCCGGTCGGTTACGCCGACGGGCTCGCCCGGCTCAGCTCCAACAGAGGCCACGTGCTGGTTCGGGGGACCAAGGCCCCGATCGTCGGTGCGGTGAGCATGGATACCACCCTGGTGGATGTTACCTCCGTACCCGGCGCGACACCGGGAGATGAGGTCGTGCTGATCGGCGAGCAGGGAGGCGTCGGTGTTGGTGCGCGGGAGTTGGGGCGCTGGGCACAGACCATCCCTTATGAGGTGGTCTGCCGCATAAGCCAGAGGGTGCCCAGGCTGTACCTGGGCGAGGGTCGAGCAGAACTCTCCGAAGGCTAGGTCGCGCGCCAGGCTAATCGCTGCCTGCCCGGGTGTCCGACAGGGTCTGCGGCTAGGCGGCCGCCCTCAGTTCCTCTCCCGACCGGGTGACGAAGTACAGGCCGAAGGCTGTGGCCACCATGAGGCTGGTGACCGCCGCCGTCTGGCCGAATCCCAGGCCTACTCCAAGGCCGAACCATAGGACGTCGTCGGCTATGAATCCCCATGCGGCCGGCCCCACTATGGTGCCAAGCCTTCCCGTCAGGCTGTGCAGGCCGAAGAACTGGCCCGCATGCTCTTCGGGGATAAGCCTCAGAAGCAACGGCCGATCCACCACCCACGTGCCCGCGACGAGCACGCCGCTGGCCGGCCCGATGATCCAGTAAAGGTCGGCGGGCAGGTTGAGCCAGGGTATGGCGACCGTGGCGAGCAGGACGACGACCCAGGAGCAAAGCACGAATTTCATGGAGCGGAACGGGCCCACCCTGTCCGACAGCCTGCCCCATAGCGAGGCCGCGGCGATGGCCGTCAGGATCCCTATGCCCAGCACCAGGTAGACCTTCGTCTCACTGAAGCCTATTGTCTTGGTCCCGTAAAGAAAGGCGAATATGGAGGCGGTGTTTACGGCAAGGTAGTACCAGAATCTGCCGATGAGGAAGGAGATCAGGCCGGGATATCGCCGTGCGCGGCGCAGTGCATCCCCGATCCCCGCCACGGCGCCGTGGCCCGCCGAGGTGCCGGCGGGGCCCCTAAGCTCCCTGGGCCGCTCGCGCAGCAGCGTCAGTACCGGCACCGTCATTACGAGCATCAGGACCCCGATGACCCTGAAGGCCACCACGTAGCCCTGCTCTTCGGCCAGGGTAAGCCCTATCAGCACTGCAAGAAGGGCGCCCAGGTAGCCGACCGCCACGCCGAGGCTTCCTATGAAGCCGCGGTTGTTCTCCCTGCTTACCTCCACCAGCAGGGCATTGTAGATGACTATCCCCGTGTGCATGGCGACCAGCGCCACCCCGAACAGCACGAGCGAAGCCTCAAGGGACAGGCTGCCCAGCAGGAATGTCGAGGCAATGCCGACCAGCGAGAAGACCGCGAGGAACGGGAGGCGTCTTCTGGCGTTATCGGACATCGCTCCGAAGATCGGTGCCACGAGGAGATTGGCCAGCATCGCGCCTGCCACGGTAAAGCCGATCGTGGCGTCACTGCCGCCCATGTCGTTGACTACCCAGAGGGGGAAGAAGATGCCCGTTACGCCGGCAAAGAAGATCGTGTTGGAAACGTCATAGAGGATCCAGGAGCCTATCGAGAGCCTGGATAAAGCCGCATGCCCGGAGCGATCGTCGATCGACTCCTTATGATGCGCGGAAGCTCTCCTAAGTGTCGGCATCGCAATCCTCTGACCGGCTGTGCAGGAGGTGGTGGGACAGCCCGACCCCCACTTAGCAACACTAGGCAGCAACAAGATAGCGCCGCGCCGTCCAGCGGTCAAATCGTGTGGTGACTCACCCGCGGCGGGCGACCCCTGGTTAGATGATCTCTCTCGTGGCGGGCTCGGAAGTAGCCACCGAGTCCTGGACCTCCTGCTGCTGCCCCGCCGCGCTTTCCCCGGTGTGCCCGATCGTTATGAGGGCTCCGACCGGCAGCAGTACCAGCCCCGCCGCGCTCGCGATGATAAGAGGCAGCCTTAGGTCTCCGATCGCCTCCTGGAGGAATCCGGTGAGCATCGGTCCCAGCAACGTGCCGAGGGAGACCGCTGCCATTACAGTCGCCACGGCGACCGGTATTCGGTCCGCTGTAACTCCCCTCAACTGGAAGGCGACGCTATAGAGGAGTGGGAAGTAGGCCCCGGACAGCCCGCTGATGGCGGAGAACAGGACCAGCAGAGGGATGCTTCCCGTCAGGGTCATCGCCGCGTAGCCGCCCGTCATCGAGAGGCCTATTAGCATCAGGATCGGGTTCACCCTCCGGGTGCGCGAAACCACGAAAGCCATGACCAGTCCTGAGACGCCGCCCACAGCCAGGTTGATCGCCAGGAAAGCCCCCGACCAATTCAGCGATACCCCGTAGCGTTCCAGCATCAGGGAGGGGAAAAAGCTCAGGAAGGCCGACCAGGCCAGCACCGCCCCGGCCATTCCAATGCACGCCAGCAGCAGGTCCCTGTGGGCCAGAGTGGTCCTTAGCGTGGTGGAGGATACGGCCGTCTCTCTGTCGCCGGCGTCCCCGGCGCTTTGCCTGGGTGTGCGGTACCGATCGCGGCCGAACAGGAGCCAGGCGATCGTCAGCAGTGCGAACACGATTCCGGAAACGTAAAAGCTCATTCTCCAGTCGCCGCCCAGGGCGCCGAGGATCAGGGGCGTTGCGAGCAGGCCCAGGCCCATCGTCAGGCTGAACACCACGTTCGCCACGCTGTTGACGAAGACGATGCGGTGAGGAGGAAACCACTGGCTTATGAGGGCGGCGCCCGGAGGCTCCATCGCCAGGAGCACCACGCCGAAGCACAGCCTTCCTACAAGGAGAACCGCAAAGGCCGGCGACCAGCCCTGCAGGAGTACTAGCAGTGTGCCCAGCGCCAGTGTGGAGGCGATGACGGCCTTCGGGCTGAACCTAGTCGTCCACCATCCAAGTGGAATCGCAAGCAAGAGGTTCCCCCAGAACGCCGCCGAGCCGAGCAGGCCCTGCTGGCCGGGCGACAGCCCCATGTCCTCGGAGATGGACGGCAGCAGGATACCGATGTTGAAGACGATTACGAATCCGGACAGGGTGGACGACAGCCACAGACCGACGACCACCCAGCCGTACCAGGGCCGGGACATCCCTCAATGATAAGGCAACCAGAGCCTATGGCCGCCCGAACGGCGCTAGTGAGTCAGACGACCTTCCGTGCCCAGAGTGCGCAGTGCCGAAGGTCGTTGTTGTTGATGAAGTACATCAGGCCGCCGAGGGAACCTTCGTCCTGGGCCGGTACCAGCTGCATGCCCAGGGACTGGAGTACGGTGACGACCTTGCGCTCATCGAACAGCTGAAAGGACCTGACCTCATCGTAGTCCGGGTCATGCACGGTCACCGTGCCGTGGCCGCTCTTAAAGACCAGCTGCAGGACTCCCCCGGGCCTTGTGATCCTGGACAGCTCGGGGAGGGTGGTCCGGTAAACGCGCCTCTCGCTCAGGTGCTGGATTACCGCGTTGCACATAACGAAGTCGAACGAGTCCGCCGGAAACTGCAGGCGCCGCGACAGGTCGCCGACCCTCACGCGCCCCTTGAGGAAGGGGCGTATTCGAAGGGCCGCCTCCACGTTCTCTTCGACCGCGTCGATCCCCGTCACGTCCAGTCCTCGCCGCACGAGCTCGGCGACGTCTATTGCACCGGCGCCGCAGCCGGCGTCAAGGCCCCTAGGACCCGGGGCCAGCTCGACCAGGGCATCTATGAGGGAGTGGTTTCCCTCAAGGAGTGGGTGGGACGAGCGGGCCCAGACACGCTGTACCCGTTCGACCTGGTTGCTGGCGTAGCGATCCGCATGCCGGCTGTAGAATTTCTGGTAGTCATCGGTCGGCCGCGGCTTGCGGCCGGTATCCATCCTCGTGGCCATGCGCTTCCTCCAGCATCAGACGTGGCTTCGGATACGGCCGTTCCTCCCAGAGGCCCGGCTCGTTTAAGCGCCCGCTGCCCCTCCGCCATAGGAGCTACGTGCGTGTCTCGGCCCGGGACCGCCACCCCGGTCAGCTAAGATCCGGCGGTGAGTCGGAGAGGGGATGAGGCAGGGACTCGCGTTAGCCTAATACGCCGCACCTCAGACGTGCTCCCGTCGAATCGCCTCACACACTTCCCAGATCGATTGCCACATTGGGCACCGAGATCTTGTCCGAATCCGGCCTCAGTCTACCAGACCGGGGTACACCGCCCTTATGAGGCGCCGGGCGCCCATGCATGCAGGGTCTCTCCAGCACCCCCGGATCGACGTCCGGTTTCCCAGGTCCAATAGGTCCAGCAAGTGCACTGACACTTGCGGTCGTTCACAGGCCAGGTGGGGGTGGGTTGGACCGAAGGATGGGTGGAAACCTTCGGGAGGGCTAAATTGAGAGGCTAACGCAACACCGGTGAATCCCGCGTAGATCGCCGCCGGCGATAACGCCGCAAATTCCATGTCACGATGGAACTGGCCGCCCGGCACTTTAAGGCCAAGGATCGAGGGGAACCGAGGACCGATGAAGACTCCTGTGCGACGGCCAATTGGACAACTGCTGTGGGGCTCTGGCCCCGTCCACTGTTCGCCTGTGCGAAACTGAGGGGTGCAACCGGCCGCTCGTTGGTCGCGCGGCTTGTGCACGCTGCACCACAGCCTCAAGAGTCGCAGTGGAGGCCTGAGCGCGTCCGTTCGGCCACCGTCTGGGCGATATGGCAGAACTCGCACCATCCCGGCTTTGATTGGAGCCAAAAGGGTCGAGGACTGTGCGCGATGCACTGCCAACGCAACTGGAAGGTCGTCCCGCTGGATGAGCCATTTCACAAGAGGGGCCGGGAGCACGAAGTAAAGGCCTTGCCAGTAGGCGACGTCAACGGTTGAGTAGTATCGATCTTGCTATGGCCGTATCAAGTGGGGCATTTGCAGGGTTTTTGCAGAGCAGAGGACAGGAGAGGTCAGCGTGAAGAGACTACTGGAATCCATCGATGCTCGAATCGCGTCGGGGAACCTTTCGACCGCATTACTTCGGCGGTGGCATGCACGCCTGCTCGAAGAACTGGATAAGGAAACGAAGACTCTTTTTGTCCCCGGTCACACGAACCGCTTCTTCGCCTTGCACAGCAGGCTCCTAGAGGTCCTTCGCCTGATGTCGGTGAACTTACCCAGCCGCGTGACGCGCCTTGAATCGCTCTCGTGGTCGTCCAAGGACGCGTGCACGGAGAAAGTCGAGCACCACCGCCAGCTGCTCCGCCAGGGCAAGGCAGCGCCATCGGTCGTAGTCGATAAGCGACGGGAGATCATCGACGGCCGTCACCGGGCTACGGCCGCGGAGCTAGAGGGCCGAACGACCATCCTCGCGGTGTTTCCGTGGAAATGACGGGGAACCCCAAGCAGCCGAGATGGCATCGTGCATGGGGCGAGAATATGAGTTGGCCGCCATATGCGCATGTCCGGCCTCGGAGTGAGTGCGTTGGGGAGATCTGGGGCGATTTGGCCAGGCCGAAGATGTGCCCAGGAAGGGACTCGAACCCCCACTCCCTTACGGGAAACGGATTTTAAGTCCGCCGCGTCTACCAGTTCCGCCACCTGGGCCTGCCCGCCGACATCCAACCCCACCAGCCGTCGAGGTCCGGAATTGGCGGCCATTTTATCAGCATTGCAAGAAGACCTGGCGTGGCAGATCCGCCCTGAAGCGGGCCCCTACGCCCGCAGAAGCTTGGTCAGGCGACGGCCGGAGCCCGGGGGAGCACTCGCCTCGGTGACGTGGCCCACGTAGATGTTCCCTGACGAATCGATCGCAAGGCCGTGGGGCCAGGCGAACAGGCCCGAGTTGTCGGCGGCCCCCCATCGTCCCAGGACGTTCCCGTCGAGATCGAGAACCGTGATGCGGCCCGAATGCTCGGTGACCACCACCTCGCCGTCCGGGCCTTCGTGAACCTTGCTGGTCATCGAAAAGTCGGTCCACATGCCGAGGAATCCGCCGTCGAGGTCGTAGATCTGGATCCGGTCGTTCAGGCGGTCGCAGATCAGCACCCTGTCTCGGGAATCGATGAACAGCCCGTGTACCAGGTGGAACTGCCCGGGTCCCCCCTTGCCCGGCTCGCCCCAGCTCTGCTTGAGCGTCCCATCCGGGCCGAAGCGGTGGACCCTGCAGTTCGCATAGCCGTTGGAGACGTACAGGTCGCCGCTGGGGGCCACGCGCACGCCGCTGGGCACGTTGAAAGGATGACCTGCCTGTTCGACAGGGTGCTTCCAACCGGTCTGCCGACCTTTCTGAAGGCTGTATCCGGTATCCGACGGGACGCCCCTGGTGCCCATAGTCATTAGCTGGGCGCCATCCGGCGAATACTTGATCACCTCGTGCTCGTTTCGGTTCACCAGATATACGTTGCCGTCACGGTCGAAGTCGACGCCGTGAACGTTCTCGTACCTGTGCGGCCAGACCCTGATGAGCCCGCCGTCCGGCGCGAACACCATGAGCTCGCCCGTGGGGATGTTGAAAGCCCAGACGTTGTCGTTCCTGTCGACCGCCACGGCGGCGCATTCGGCGAAGCTGCCTTCGTCCGGTGGACTGCCCCACCGGGGGTCAACCTCGTAGCGGAACGGACCGGCGGTAAGGATCATCTGGTCGGTGCCCGCCTGGGCCCGACCGCGCGGGAAACCTGCATGGCGGTGGCCGTCATGGATTGACGAGGTCCTCGTGCTCAGTCCAGTACCCGCCGTTCGGTGCGCGCTTTTGGGGCCTTTCGCCGCTGCCAGCCCGGAAATCCTCGGCGGAGTCGGCCGGCTCATAGCCGAGCACCTCGCGGAAGTGGGAAAGGTCCCTGTACCCCCACCTGTTGTCGGAGGTGACCAGGAAGGTATCGAACTTGACATCTTCAGGCGCGTTCAGCGCGAGCATTATGGACTGCACCACGTCCCTGTGGCTCAGATATATGGAGTAGTCGTAGGCCGCCTCGGGAACCCCCGAGGGCTTTACCGTGCCGATTCGCAGGTTGATGACCGACAGGCCGTGCACATCTGAGAAATGACGCGCCAGGCCCTCTGCGGCCATCTTCGACACCCCGTAGAGCCCGTACGGGTGAAACAGGTTATGGCCCACCATCGTCCAGCTGTCCGGAACGTCGTCGTATCGGCCTTCCTCGAGGTCCTTGTATATCCCCGGCGATCTGACGACGCCCTTGACCACCGCGCCGCTGCTCGCGTTCACCACCCTGCTTACCCCGGCCAGGCGGCTGGCCTCAAGGACGTTGTAGGTTCCGTTGATGTTGACGGCGACCAGCCGGTCCCACTCGGCGTTCGTCAGCACCGCAGACAGGTGGACTACCGCGTCCTGGCCGGCAAAGCCCTCCCTGATCGCGTCCAGATCGGATATGTCGGCCTGGACCGTCCTGACCCCTTCGACTTCGGAGCGGTTGAGCGCGGTGACCTCGTAGCCGCCATCCTCAAGGAGCCGATCCCGGAGGAGTCCTCCGATCAGACCGCTCAAACCGGTTACCAAGACCTTCCTTGTAGCCATCGCCCGTGACCCCCGAACTGACTAGGACATCCACGTGGAGGTCCCTGTGATCGCCGCCCGGACCGCAGGGCGCGCGTCAGGCGCCAATATATTGACGCCCTGGCGGCCCGGTCAAATCGAGAAAGCGAGGGCCCGATACGGCTAGAGGGTCCGTCCCACCGCCACCGCCACCGCCGCGACGTCATCGCGCAGCGCGCCGATCTCGGCCGCCGGTATCGACTGGGGACCGTCGCTAAGCGCCTCCGCCGGGTTGGGGTGGCTCTCGATTATGAGCCCGTCGGCCCCTGCGGCCACGGCGGCCTTGGCCATGGGAATCACGTAGTCCCTCACCCCCGTGCCGTGGCTCGGGTCCGCGATCACCGGCAGGTGAGACTCCTTCTTGACTACCTGGATCGCGGTCAGGTCCAGGACGTTGCGGGAGAACTCGTCGTCGAACGATCTTATCCCCCGCTCGCACAGGATCACGTTCGGGTTGCCGGACTTTAGGATGTACTCGGCCGCCAGCAGCCACTCCTTGATGGTTGCGTGAAACCCACGCTTGAGCAGCACGGGCTTTCCCGTCTCCGCCACCCGCTCAAGGAGGCGGAAGGTGTGCATGGTTCGCGCCCCTATCTGGAGGATGTCGGCGTAGGCCGCCACGTCCTGAACGTCCGCCTCGGACATGACCTCGGTGACGATCTTAAGGCCCGTCCTGTCCCTGGCCTCCGCCAGCAGGCGCAGTCCCTCGATGAAAAGGCCCTGGAAGCTGTAGGGAGACGTACGCGGCTTGAACGCGCCTCCGCGAAGGACGGGGAATCCGGCCCCTTTGACCGCATCCGCCGTCTCCAACAGTTGCTCCCGGCTCTCAACTGCGCACGGGCCGACCATCATGATCACCCTGTTGCCGCCGATCTTCAGGCCGCCGACGTCCACCACGGTATCCGAGGGGTGGAACTCGCGGCTCGCTTCCTTGTAGGCCTTCTGGACACGCAAAAGGCTCTCAACCCCGGGGAGATCCCCAAGCCCCTCCAGCCTCACATCGCCCGCGGTGTCTCCACGGACCGCGACGATCGTCTGCAGCTGGCCCAGGGTCAGCGCCGTCTGGTAACCGAGTTCGCGTACCCGCGCCTCGACCGCCTCCACCTGTTCCCGACTCGCGTCGGATCGCATTACCACTATCAATTCCGTCCTCCGGCAAATGGCTCTTGAAAGAGGATACGCAGGACCCGCGGCAGCGCCTGAGGCCTATTGCACCTTCGATTCGGCCAAAAAACGGCCGAGGGGCAGGGCCTCATGCTCGAGGGCCCTTTCATCCCGGACCCCAGCCGCGGCCGACGAGCTATCCGGGAAGCTCGCGGCGGGCGCATCCACGCGGCGAGCAGCCCCATTTATGGCGAGGTCAGAAGACCAGCAGGGCGCGTCCGGCGATGCGGCCTTTGGTGAGATCGTCCATCGCCTCGTTCGCCTGGTCCAGCGAGTAGCTGCGTGTGACCAGCTTTTCCAGGGGGAACTTACCCTCTGCCGACAGCCGAAGGTACATCGGGAAGTCAACATCAGGGATCGCCGCCCCGTGGCTTCCCCGGAACTGGCGCTGGTGGTAGACGAAGTGCTCTGCGTTGAGCTTGAACTCCGGCTGCGGCCATCCGATCATCACGGCCATGCCGCCGACGTTGTCGCCGCCCGGGCCGCCGCCCCGCACCATCGGCAGGATGGCCTCGTGCGTCGGCACGGAGCCGACCGCGTCGAATGCGTAATCGGCGCCAATGCCGGTAATCCTCCAGACCTCCTCGACGGGGTCCACTTCCCTGGAGTTGATCGTGTGGGTCGCCCCCCACCCCATTGCGAATTCCAGCTTCTCGTCCGCGATGTCCACGGCGATGACCGGGTATGCCTGCATCAGCGAGGCCATCTTGATCGCCGACAGCCCGACGCCGCCGGCCCCGATGACCACCACGGATTCCTCGGCCCTGACCTTGGCGGTGTGAAAGACCGCGCCGGCGCCGGTCAGCACCGCGCAGCCCACTATGCTGCTCTCGAGTGTGGCGTACTCTCCCGGAACCCTTACGGCCAGCTGGTCGCTGAGGAGGCAGTCCTCGGCAAAGGTGCCGACAGGCCCTTGGGCCAGCTCACCTCGGAACCTGACGCCGATCGGGCTGAGGCCGTCGATGAAGTCCCTGCCGGGGTATCCGGCACGGGGAACCCAGGTGGTTATGGCGTGATCGCCCTCCTTCAGGTGGGTGACCTCGCTGCCCACGTGCGTGACCACGCCCACACCTTCGTGGCCGAGGAGCTGTGGGCACTGTTCCTTTGGTACGAGCTGCAGCTGGTGCACCTGCGAAAGACAGACGCCGGTCGCCGTCTGCTTCACTATTACCTGGTGCGGACCGGGATCGGGCACTTCCATCTCGTCGATCGCCATTGGTTCGTTCGGGCCGGTCATGACCGCCGCGCGGGTCTTCAGCATGTCTCGCACCTCCTTCGTTTCCCGGAGACGCCGGCGATGGCGTCGCCTCGTCTACAGCCGGACTCCTGAAACCCGTGGCCGGGGCTCGGGGGCGGTCCGGGCGCGCGGAATCGTAACATATGGTGCCGCGCCGGCAGCGATGGCCAGAAGGCTCGGTTGGGCTAGACTTGGCCTATGGCGTCAGGCCGCCGGCTCGGCTATGCTCTGCGACTTGGGCCGGGACCGTCGGGAGTGCTGCGGAACCTTCGCCCGTAGCCAGGGCAAGGGCCAACAATTGTCTTCAAAGAACCGTTAGAAGGATTAGGGCTGCAATCGAGATGATCAGAGCGAGAACGGGGAGGATGCGCCGGCTGGCGTTTGCCGGCCTTGTGGGTGCGATCCTGCTGGTCGTCGCAGGATCCGCTGCCACCTGCGAGGGGCGCTTTGCGGGGGGCACCGAGGATTTCACCGAGGAGCGACTACAGACGAGCCTGGTTGTCGGCCAGTCGGATGCCAGGTACGGGGTGACGCTGGCGGCCCTCGGAGCCTACATCGCCGAGGTGGGATTCGGCTTTCAGGTCGAGACGGTGGAGGTGGCCGCCGATGAGGTACCCGAGGCGCTTCGCACCGGTCGAGTAGACGTGGTCCTCAATGCGAGGCAGCCTGACAATTCGGACTGGTTCGACGATGCCGCGGCGTCCGGCACGATCCTCAGCACCGGGCCCAGTTACCTCGAGGATGGATTCTCGTTCAGCGGCGCGGCGACGCCGAGGTTGGGCGAAGTGGGCCAGGACCTGCTGGAGGCCTTCAGGGAGATGGAGATACCGCTGGAGCGTCTAAGGGAGACCGACACCTGGTTCCATGACAACGGAATCGAGGGGACCCAGAGGGCGGCGATCTACTTCCTGTGGAACTTTAACTACGAAGACAGCTGGAAGGCCTGGATGCCCTGGGACCCGGCTGAGCGACTGCGGGATGCGACCGAGCGCTTCACGGGCCTGCGCTACCCGGAGGTGTACGAGGGCATAGAGTACGATCTCGATCGATTCTCAAGGTCGGGAAGGGAAGAGGAGGGCTGAGCCAGCCGACCTCCCGTCGACCACCGGGTATGGCGGGGAGGCTCCGGAGCTAGCTGCTACCAGTTGGATCCGTCGCCCACCCAGGGATGGGCCAGGGCGACTTCCTCGTTCAGGTCGGTGCCCCAGCCCGGACCGGACGGGGTCTTCATCCTGCCATCCTCTATCTCCGGCAGCCTGGTCACCAGCTCGTCCTTCCACGGCACATCGTCCACATCCGTCTCCATGATCCTGACGTTTGGAAGCACCGCGCACAGGCTGGCGCTTATGTAGCTCGAAAGGTGGCTGTAGAAGTTGTGCGGGGCCACGTTGACCTCGTGAGCCTCTGCCAGATCCCCGATCTTCTTGGACTGTGCAAAGCCGTTCCAGGGTACGTCCACCATGAACACGTCCGCGCAGTGGGCCTGAAGGTAGGGCAGATAGCCCCGCATGTGAAACAGGTTCTCCCCGGTGCATATCCTGGTCGCGGTTGAGTCCTTGATCTGCCTGAGCGCGCCCGGGCTGTACATGTCGACCTCGAGCCACAGCAGATCGAAGGGCTCAAGCTCCTTGGCGATGCGCATTGCGGCCTCGGGCTTGAAGTTGAAATTGAGATCGAGATTGATGTCCACGGTGGCTCCCACCGCGTCCCTTAGGGTTCCGATCTGGGTGACGATGTGGTCGAGCAGCCTCCGGTCGATGTCCTGGTCGGTGGTGCCCGGTCCGCCGCCGAATCCCGGGAAGTGCAGCGAGGCCGGTTCGCCCGGGAAGACGATGTTCGTCTTGAGCGCCGTGTATCCGCGGGCGACAACCTCCCTCCCGAGATCGGCCAGGTCGTCGAAGGAGCGTATCGGCGGAGTCGCGAGCAGTTCGGGGTGCATGGCCCGCGTGCTGCCGCAGTGCGACCAGTACAGCCGTATATCGTCGCGGATGGGGCCGCCGAACATCTCCACGACGGAGATGCCGAGCGCCTTCGCCTTCAGATCCAGCAGCGCGTTCTCCACGCCCGCCATGGCCTTGGCGGCGATCCCCCCGAAACTCTGGCGCGTGCGGCGCATCATGTCCCAAAAGCGCATCTCGAAGGCGCCGGGATCGGTCCCGATCAGCAGGTCGTTCATGTCGCGGATGGTCCCGACCACGCCGTGCGGAGAGCGTCCATCCGAGCATTCCCCGTAGCCGACCAGGCCATCGTCGGACTCGATCTTCACAAAGACCCAGGGCCGCCATCCCGCGTCGACGATGAACGTTTCTATGTAGGCGATCTTCATGGACACCTCGGAGGAGCGGTAGGGTCGGCGGATTGTATATCAGGCACCGTGCGGCGGAGGCCGGATGTTACACTCCCGCCACCCGCCGCCGGGGGCGCTCAGGGCGCCCCTGCCAGGACTGCAGTGCAACAAGACGATAGCGGAAAAGACATGGGCGAGCGCGACCGGGCGGAGCGACTGGCACGGTGCTACAGCGGTGCCGTATACGATGCGATGCGCGAGCTCGGTCTACCGCCGTCGATACTTCCGAGCGCCATACGTCCCATGGACCCTTCGAGGGTCCTAGCGGGGCCTGTATGGACCTGTGAGGGTCGCATCGACGAGGGAGCCGGAGCGGACGACAGCCTGCTGGGCTGGACCCGGCTGCTCAGCGCGGCTCCCGGCGGATCGGTAGTCGTCTGCCAGCCCAACGATTCGATCATCGCCCACATGGGCGAGCTCTCCGCAGAGGCTCTCATGATCCGTGGAGTCGTCGGTTACCTGGTGGACGGCGGCTGCAGGGATACCGACCTGATCGTTCGTAGGGGATTTCCCGTATTCGCTCGCTACCGGACTCCGGCTGACATCGTCGGAAGGTGGAAGGTCGAGGCTCTCGGTGAGCCCATCGAGATAGGCGGCGTGGCCATACACACCGGCGACTTCCTCCTAGCGGACATGGATGGCGCGGTGGTGGTCCCCGCCGCCTCTGCCGACGAGGTCATCAGGGAGGCCGAGCGTCTCATGACCACCGAGAGCGAGATGCGCAAGGCGATCATGTCGGGTATGGATCCGAGCGAGGCCTACCTCCGGTTCGGGGTCTTCTAGGCCCCCTCAGCCCCTTGACGGTCCGGGGCCGGACGGCCGCGCTCCCCGACGATGTAGGGCCTCACCGACCTCCAAGCTCTGAGGCTGCCGGTATGCCCCCGAGGCCCGTCGCAGCCCTGACGCCGCTCACCGCAGCCCTGGCGACGCAGTGGACGGCCGCCGTCCCCAGCCTGGTCAGGTCGACCGGGACATCGGCGGTGCCGGTCCCGATGGCAAACAGGGTGTCCCCGTCGAACTGCATGTGCGCAGGCCTTACCGAAAGGGCGATCCCGTCGTGTGCAACCGTCGCCATCCGGCAGGCCTGCTGCGTGGTCAGATGCGCGTTAGTCGCCACCACCCCGATGGTCGTGTTGGTCCCGCTCGACCACCTCGGAGGGTCGTAGTCGGGAGAGACTATCAGGCGGAGCGGATCGATCAGGGAGCCGCTCTCATCAAGGGGCCCGGCGATGAGTCCTCCCCCGGACGGATCGAATATCCCTCCTATGGAATTGGTGACCACCGCCGCGCCAATGACCACACCGTCGCCCAGGTCCACCGAAGCGGTGCCGAAGCCGCCCTTCATCGCGCGCCTGAGCTCGGTCAACTTACCGACGGTCGCCCCGGTGCCCGCTCCGACCGTGCCCTCGGGGGATGGGCCGGCGGACGACTCCCTGCACGCGCGCAGCCCGTCGTCGGGCCCGGGCCTGATCCTGTGCGTGATGAAGCCCAGGTCGAATATCACCGCGCCCGGCACCCGGGGAACGTAGATGCGGCCCAACCGGTAGCCCTTGCGGCGCCCCTCGAGCCATCGCATCACGCCGGAGGCCGCGTCCAGGCCGAACACGGTGCCGCCCGTCAGCAGGATCGCGTGGACGACGGAGTCGACCGAGGTGGGGGACAGCATCGCGATCTCGCGGGAGCCGGGAAACGCGCCCATCACGGAGACCCCCCCGACCGCCCCTTCCTCGCAAAGGACCACCGAACACCCGGTGCCGGCCTCAAGGTCGGTGTGGTGGCCGACCCCGATCCCGTCCACATCGGTGATGCAGTCGCCCGTCCCCGTCACGATCATCAGGCGCCCTATGCTACACTCGCGCCCGCCTTGGGCGCACCATAGACGGCGTCCCGAGCACACCCGGGCGGCCGTCAGAGCAATCCAGGAGGTCTACGATGTCGTGCGATATGACCGGTATGGTCCAGACCGTGCTTGGGCCGATAGACCCGTCGGAGATGGGCATAACGCTCACCCATGAGCACATCCTCATCGACCTGACCTGCTACTACGTGCAGCCCGAGGAGGCGAGCCTGCGCTACTACCACGACAGGCCCTTTTCGATCGATCTCCTCGGCAGGGCCAGTACCATCTGGTACCTGAACATGGACAATGGCCAGCTCTTCGACGAGGCGGACGCGACATCCGCCGTCAGGCAGTTCATGCTCGCCGGGGGCCGAACAGTGGTCGATGTCACCAACTACGATCTCGGAAGGGACCCACTGGCGCTTGCACGCATCTCGCGGGCCACCGGGCTTAACGTCGTCATGGGGGCCGGACACTACGTCCCGGTGGCCCATCCGCCCGACATGGACGATCGGACGGAGGACGAGATAGCCGAGCGAATCGTCCGGGACGTCACGGTGGGCGTCGGCGATACCGGTATCAGGACCGGCGTCATCGGCGAGCTGGGCAACGTGTGGCCGATCACCGAAAACCAGAGGAAGGTCCTGCGCGCCGGCGCCCGCGCGCACGCAGAGACCGGCGCCCCGGTGCTGATACATCCCGGCCATCACCAGGACAGCCACATTCGAATACTCGAGGAACTTGACCGGGGCGGCTGCCCGCCCGAGCGCGTGATCATGGGTCATCTTTGCTGGTCGGCCACGGAGCTGGACCTGGCCCGCCGAATCGCCGAGACGGGCTGCTATCTCGAGTACGACGTGTTCGGGTTCGAGTCGGCCGGTCTCGAGTATCTGGGCGGATATCTGGACCCCCTCAGCGACTCCCAGCGCATAGACCACCTGGAGGACCTCGCCTCCAGAGGCTACGGCGACAGGATACTCGTCGCCCAGGACGTGTGCATGAAATGGTTCCGCTCGAGCCACGGTGGCAAGGGCTATGCGCACATCCTGGAAAACATCGTGCCCCGCATGAAAAGTCGCGGATGGAGCGATCAGCAGCTCGACGACCTGCTGGTAAACAACCCGGCTCGCGCGCTCGCCTTCGCCTAGGGCCGCAGCGCAGCTTAAGGGGCCGGGGGCGCCGTTCAGGGACGGACGATCCGACGCTTGTCGAAGGCACGGACCATGAAGGGGATCACCGAGGGCAGTGAAAGGTGGCTCAGGCTGAAGGATTCGCCGTGGTCGATGTCGGGCAGGGCCACGAACTCGCCGAGTGGCATGGCCCCTGCCGCCTCCCGGGCCCCGTCGTGGTAGGGGTCCCTTTCGCCGCAAACCATCAGGATGGGGACCTGAATCCGGTCGATGCGGTCCCACACCCCGTGCCAGTGCGCCACCCCGTCCATCGTTAGAGCCAGGGATTCGGCGTCGTTCTCCTCCGGCCCGCGCCTGTCTCCCCTGAGGGACCTAATCCTCCCGCTGCGCAGTGCCCTTACGCTCGATGCGGCCTTCTCCATGTCCGCTGCCGTCATGCGGGCCTTCATTCCGATCACGACGGCGCCGGCCAGGGAACCGTGGCGGGAGGCCGCCAGCTCCAGGGCCGCCCTGCCGCCCAGGGAGAACCCCATGAGCCCGAATCTGCCTAAACCAAGGTGTCCCGCGAGGGCGGCCACGGCCTGACCGTGGGAGGGGATGAGGTAACCGTCGAGACTCCCGCCCCGGTCGCTCCTGCCATGTCCCAGGGCGTCCATCAGGACGACGGTGAACCTGTCGGTAAGGGCATCCGTCCACCCCGCCTCGGTCCACGACGGGCCCGACTGCCCGAACCCATGATGCAGTATCCACGGAGGACCCGAGCCGAGGATGTCGTAGTGAAGCCTGGCTCCCATGTAATCGAAGTGAGGCATGGCGGTCAATTCTAGCCTCTAAGACTCACGCTCAAGGGCGAATGTAAACTTGTAGTGGTCGCATGAGGTGACATGGGCCGAACCTTTAGTCAGGGCATGGAGGAAGTGAGTTGAGCAAGCCTCTGGTGGGAGTGGTCATGGGCAGCCGGTCCGACCTGGACACGATGCGCCACGCGTCCGAGGTACTCGCGGAGCTGGAGATTCCCCACGAGGTGCGGATCGTGTCGGCGCACCGGACCCCCGATGCGATGTTCGAATACGCCGGGTCCGCCGCGGACCGCGGCCTCGAGGCGATCATTGCCGGTGCCGGGGGCGCGGCCCATCTGCCAGGCATGACGGCGGCCAAGACCGTCCTGCCCGTCATCGGAGTTCCCGTCGAGAGCGCCGCGCTCAGCGGCCTTGACTCCCTGCTGTCGATAGTTCAGATGCCCCGGGGAGTGCCCGTAGCCACGGTCGCCATAGGAAGGGCGGGCGCCGTGAACGCGGCGCTCCTTGCCGCGCAGATGCTTGCGACCACTCGTCCGGACCTCAGAGTGCGCCTTGAGGCGCGCCGCCGCGCGGCCGCCGAGGAGGTACTGGCGGACGGCGTCATAGAGAATCCGGGCTAATGCCGCCCGGCTGGAATCGGCTCTCACCGTGAACGTCCGTAGCGGTCCATCCGCGGGCCGACCCCTTCCGCCGGGCTCTCGTATCGGCATCATCGGGGGCGGACAGCTCGGTCGGATGATCGCGATAGCCGCAGCGCACATGGGCTATCGGGTCAGCGTGCTTGATCCCGATCCCGCCTGTCCGGCTGCTCAGGTCGCCGATGACTGCATCGTCTCTCCCTACGAGGACCGGGAAGCGGCCCGCGCGCTCGCGCGCCGCTGCGACGTCGTCACCTACGAGTTCGAGAACGTGGACGCCGGCGCCATAGATGCAGCTGAGGACCTGGCGCCGCTGCACCCGTCGAGCGGGGTTCTGCGGGTCGCACAGGACAGGACCAGCGAGAAAGGGACGCTCAGCGAGGCGGGATTTCCGGTGGCGCCCTACCGGCCTGTCGAGAATGCCGACGATCTCGCAGACTCGATCGGATCGGTCGGGCTTCCGGCGGTCCTTAAGACCGCGCGCATGGGCTATGACGGCAAGGGGCAGTCCGTCCTCCGATCGGCCGGGGACGCTCAGGCGGCATTCGGCAGGCTCGGAGGTTCCGGGGGACTCATACTGGAGCAGTTCGTCCCGTTCGAAAGGGAGCTGTCGGTGATCTGCGCCCGCGACGCTCGCGGCGAGACGAAGGCGTTTCCCTGCGCGGAGAACATCCATGTGAACGGGATCCTGGACGTGTCGATTGCGCCGGCTCGAGTGCCGGAGGCTACGGCCCGGGAGGCTGCCGGTCTCGCGGGCGCAATCGCGGACCGCCTGGGCGTGGTCGGCCTGCTCGCCGTGGAGATGTTCCTGACGGTGGACGGTCGCCTGCTCGTCAACGAGCTTGCGCCGAGGCCGCACAACTCGGGCCACTACACCATCGAGGCCTGCGCCACGTCGCAGTTCGAGCAGCTCGTGCGCGTCCTTTGCAATCTCCCACTGGGGGATCCGGTCATGCCGCGCTCGGCTGTCATGGTCAACCTGCTGGGCGATGTGTGGATACGGTCGGGCGGCAATCCCGACTTCGCCGGCGCCCTGTCTGTACCTGGGGTATCGCTGCACCTTTACGGCAAATCGGAGGTTCGGGCCGGGCGCAAGATGGGCCACATCACCGCCATCGCGTCGGATGTCGAGGATGCTCTGTCGATCGCCATCGAGGCGCGCAGGATCGCCAGCCGGGCCTGAGTTTTCCTGGCTCCGTGGGGACCGTCTGCGTGCGGTCTCACTCGAGCATTCAGGCGGGTGCCATGCCTGCAAGACATAGCTGGCCCTGAGCAAGAGTCCAGGGCGCCGCGCTGGTATCCTAGGGGTGTGGCAATCACGGAGATGCCCGTGAGTTCACCAGGTCGATCTATCAATAGCCGGATCTTCCAGTGTTAAAGACATTCCCGGCCTCCCCCGACCCGCGCTCTGCAATGATCCGCCTGGCCCTGCTCATTCCGATGATCGGCGCACTGCTCCTGGTGCACCCGGATCTCACATTTGCGTGCAAGTGCGCCACTCCCGGTCCGCCTTCCGGGGAGTTGTCACGCTCTGATCTGGTGTTCTCCGGGCGGGTGGTCTCGATAGTTAACCTGGACGGATCAGACGGCGCCGCGTCTGACCCGGATCCGGAGGCCCCGGACTTCGGTGTCTACAGCATCGAGTTCGATGTCGAGACCGTATGGAAGGGTGCCGTCCACGAGACGATGTACCTGACGACCAACCGTGATAGCGCCAGCTGCGGCTTCACCTTCGAAGAGGATGCCTCTTATGTCGTCTACGCTCAGGATGACCTGAACGTCAATCGCTGTAGCAGGACGCGCCTGCTCTCGGAGGCCACCGAGGATGTGGCTGAGCTGGGGGAGGGGAGTGCACCCACTGAAGGCTCGGCAAGCCGCCCGGAGGGCCTGCCCGAATCCGGGCCTGCTGGCACGCCCGGCAGCGGTGGATGCGGACTTTCGCCGGGCAAGGCTGATCTGTCCGCCGTAGCGCTGATGTTCGGTATCGTCTGTCTCGGGCTGAGAAGAAGGCGTCCGGGCCCCTCGTAGCCGCCGGTCGGCCGGAACAGACGCCCACCAGCCCCCCTACATCCCTTACCGCCCGGCTCGACGAACTTCGCGAGTCTTGTGGCCCGAGTTCGGAGACACCCTTGGACTGAGGGGCGGCCTGACAACTTGCTGGCGCATCACAAGGCGCGTGCCGTACCCTTCGCCCGGGGATCTGAGAGAAAGGAGCAAGAAGACCAATGGCCTCGCAGCTGAGCGGCAAGGTCCAGACAGTGCTGGGAACCATAGACCCATCGGCGATGGGTGTGACCATCACTCACGAGCACCTCGTCATTGACATGTCCGGCTACTCATTCACGCCCGATGAGGCAACCCTGAGGGGCCTGTGGGACCGGCCCTACACGATGGATTTGGTTGGAAGCTACCAGCAGATCGTGTGGTTCAACCGCGACCTCATGCAACTCTTCAGCGAGGAGGAGGCCCTGAGCGAGGTTAGGCGCTTCATGCTCGCCGGGGGAGGTACCGTGGTCGATACGACCAACTGGGACCTGGGCCGCAGCCCGGGGACCCTGGCCCGCATCTCCCGTGCAACCGGGATGAACATCGTCATGGGCTGCAGCCACTACGTGCCCCTGCTGCGCCCACCAGACATGGACGAGCGCACCGAGGAATCAATATACGAGCGTATAGTGGCCGACATCACCGTCGGCGCGGGTGATACGGGGATCAAGTCGGGGGTAATCGGCGAGGTCGGTAACGTTCACCCGCTGGACGACAATCAGCGCAAGGTCCTGCGCGCCTCCGCCCAGGCCCAACTGGATACCGGCGCCCCGATCTCGATACACCCGGGCGGCGTGGATGAATCTCCCATGGCCATCCTGGAGGTCCTGGCGGAGGCGGGCGTAGACCTTACCCGCGTGATCATGGGACACCTTGATTTCGCCGTCCGCGATAACGCGGTCCTAAAGTCGGTCGCAGAGACCGGGTGCTTTCTCGAGTACGACACCGTCGGCGCGGAGGACAGCGGGATGAGCTACATGGGCGCCGAGCTCAGGATGCCCACCGACGGCGAGCGGCTCTCGGCCCTGGACTTCCTGGTGGAGGAGGGATACGGGGACCGAATACTGCTTGCTCAGGACGTGTGCTTTAAGAAGATGCACGTTGCCAGCGGCGGCAAGGGCTTTGCGCACATCGTCGAGTCGATCGTGCCGCGCCTGAGAAAGCGCGGCTATTCCCAGGACCAGATCGACGGCTTTCTGGTAAGGAACCCCGCTGCCGCACTGGCTTTCAGCTAGAGATGCCGGCCCCCGCTATCGGTCTCCCTGCGGCGAGCGTAGAACTCGGTTAGCCACACCGTCCAGCACCTGCTGGGCAAGACCCTCAGCCTTCGCGTCTACTCCAAGAATGGACAGGCTAGGTGCCGAGCCGTCTGGTCAGCCACAGCTGGCGACCGCCGCTCAGTTCGGTGGCCGGGCCGCCGCCGCAGGCGAATCCTAGGCTCTCGTACAGCGCTATCGCCGGGCCGTTTCGCTCGTTGGTGTCGAGAGTCACGAGCGAGCATCCCCGGGCCCGGGCCCTTTCCACAGCCTCCTCCACCAGCCGTCCACCAAGACCGCGGCGGCGACTTCCCTGAGCCACGAATAGATCCTCGATATACGCCTCGCCTCCCGTGGTCCAGATGTCGCGCCGGTATCGCTGCTGCAGAAATCCGGAGCACTCCCCGTTCTTGTCTAGAGCCACCAGGTAGTCAGTGTCAGGGTCGTCGATCAGAGCCTTGATTCTCCTGGCGAACTCGTCCCGGGAGGGCTTTCGGCGCCCCAACTCACGGCGGAAAGCGTCGGCCATCGCCGAGATGCACGGTACGTCTGCCCCCGTGCCCAACCTGATGTGAAATCCTTCGCCCAAGATCGATATCGGCCTGCGTTTTTCTCCATTAGCCCTGCGGTAGGGCGGCTGTATAATAGCCGACCGCAGGCGGCCTCACCGCCGCCGCGGCAGACTGGAGGAGGACTGTTTGGAGAAGCTCGGTACACACCTTCTACTGGAGCTGGAGGGCTGCAGGTCCGATCTCCTTGACGACCTCGAACACATAAGGAGTTCGATGGTCAGCGCCGCTGAGGAGACCGGCGCAACCATCATCGGGCAGACCTTTCACAAGTTCTCGCCCACGGGCGTCACCGGCGTCGTCGCCATTGCTGAATCGCACCTGTGCATACACACTTGGCCCGAGCGGGGCTATGCCGCCGCCGACATCTTCACCTGCGGGTCCGACTTTGATCCCCGCAGGGCCGCCGAGTTGATCAAAACCAAGCTCGCATGCAAGCGCTCGACCATCCGCGAGATCAGCCGCGGTCCGGTCACCAGCCCGACTCCGGTCTAGCCTAGGATGGACGGGCCGCCGATCGGGCCGGGGGAACGGTGGCATTTCGAGTACATCACACCCGTACTCGTGCAGGGTGAGCGCGTCGAACGCGTAATAGCGGAGGGCGACTCACACTACCAGCACTACCTCATCCAGGACACCTCGCTGTTCGGCCGCAGCCTGGTTCTGGATGATAAAACCCAGTCGACCGCCCTGGATGAGTTCGTCTACCACGAGGCTCTCGTGCATCCGGCCATGATCAGCCACCCCCAGCCAAGGACCGTATTCATAGCGGGTGGGGGCGAGGGCGCGACCGCCCGCGAGGTGCTCGCCCACCGATCCGTCGAGCGTGTGGTCATGGTCGATATCGACCGGGAGGTGGTGGAGCTATGCAAAAGGCACCTGCCGGATCACCACCGGGGATCATTCGAAGATCCACGCCTTGAGCTGATCCACGAGGATGCGCAAACGTACCTTGAGAGGGAGGAGGAGAGGTTCGACATCGCGGTGATCGACGTGCCGGACCCCCTCGAGGCCGGGCCCGCCTACCTGATCTTCACGCGAGAGTTCTACGGGCTCCTGGTGGGCCGGCTCAACCCCGGCGGAATGGTGGTCGCACAGTCTGGCCCCACAGGCCCGGCATTTCTGGAGCAGTGCTACTCCGCCGTCGCCAACACCATGAGAATGGTCTTCCCGTCCGTCTACGGCAGCGAGGCGTTTGTGCCGGCCTTCGGCACGACGTGGGGGTTTGTGGTCGCATCACTAGGCCCCGATCCCACATCGCTGTCCGCCGATGAGATAAACAGACGCATTGCCCGCCGCGTCGCATCCGACCTGCGCTTTTACGACGGAACCACGCATGTCGGCATTTTCGCCCTGCCCAAGTACCTGCGCGTCGCGATGGAAAGGGAAGTCAGGGTAATTACCCGGGACGCCCCCCTTTACGTGCCCTAGATCTTCCTCTGAATCCCGTCGCAACTGCTGCCCGGGCATTGGGCCCTGTTTCGCTGAGCGGCTACTATAATTTTGATGACGCATGCAAACTGACGTTCTAAAGGATCTTAACGAGGTACAGCGAAAGGCTGCCGAGCACATCGAAGGCCCCCTGCTGATCGTTGCGGGGCCCGGCAGCGGCAAAACCCGGGTGATCACCCACCGCATAGCCTACCTGGTGGATACCTGCGGGTTCAGCCCCCGGAGAATCGCCGCAGTGACCTTCACAAACAAGGCGGCCCGCGAGATGAGACAGCGGCTCTCGGGCCTTCTGGGGCAGAGGGCCGAGCAGCTCACTGCCGCCACGTTCCACTCCTTCTGCGCGATGGTGCTGCGGCGCGACGGGGAGCGGATAGGGCTGGGCAGTGACTTCGCCATATACGACGACGCCGATCAGATAGCACTGCTGAAGCGGGCCATGAACGAAGCGGGTGTGGACCCCAAGAACTGGGGAGTGCGCGCAATCCAGTCGGCCATATCTGGCGCGAAGAGTCAGTTGATCGATTCATTCGGCTTTGCCGATAGACGCGACTCCTACTTTGACGAGATCGTTCACCGGGTGTTCGAGCGCTACGATGCCCTGCTCGCCCAGGCGATGGCCGTTGACTTCGACGACATCCTCCTTCGAACCCACCAATTGCTGGACAAGTTCCCTGACGTCGCGGAAAAGTACCAGCGGCGCTATCTGCACTTTCTGGTCGATGAGTTCCAGGACACGAACGTCGCCCAGTACGAAATCGCGCGAAAGATTGCGGACGTCCACAAGAACCTGTGCGTCGTCGGAGACCCGGACCAGTCGATCTACTCGTGGCGCAACGCGGACATCCGCAACATCCTCAGCTTCAGGCGGGATTTTCCGGACTCAACAGAGATCACCCTCGATCAGAGCTACAGGTCTACAAAGACGATCCTGAGCGCCGCCCAGAGGGTGATAAGACCCGGCTCGCAGCTTGCGGACAAACAGCTGTGGACGGAGAACGAGGAAGGACCGCCCGTGGTCGTGGCCGAGGGATACGATGAGCAGGAAGAGGCTCAGAAGGTCCTCAGTGAAGTGCAGGCGCTCACCCGCAGCGGGGAGTTCCGGCCCGGCGACATCGCTGTCATGTTCAGGGTCAACGCCCAATCGCGCGCCCTTGAGGAGGCGTGCGTGCGGTACGGCGTTCCCTACCAGCTGATAGGGGGCCTGCGCTTCTACCAGCGTCAGGAGGTAAAGGACGTGATTGCTTACCTCCGGCTGCTGGCAAACCCCGAAGACGATGTAAGCCTGGCCAGGATAGTCAACGTCCCGCAGCGCGGCATCGGCCAGCGTACGCTGGATGAGCTGACTCGCATGTCCCGCAATGCTGGGACCTCGATGTGGAGCCAGGTAGAGAGCCTCGATCAAGAAGGGGGAGAGGGGGCGCCCGTCGCAGCATCGATAGCGTCGCGGCCGGCCAAGGCGCTGACCTCGTTCAGGGAGATGATGATCTCCATCGCAGGCGAGGCCAGTGAGCTCGACCTCGTTGCAAAGATCGACCTGTTGATCGAAAGGACCGGCTATCGCCGCTACGTAGAGGGTCTTGAGCGCGGCGCAGAGCGTGTCGAGAACCTGGATGAACTCAGATCGACGGCGAGGGACTTTCTTTACGTGGAGGATGAGGAGATCGAGGGAGGCCTCAGCCCGCTTACCGTCTTCCTGGAGAGCGTATCGCTCGTCTCGGACACCGACGATCTGGAGGACCGCGGCGATGCCATCACGCTCATCACCCTTCACCAGGCAAAGGGTCTGGAGTTCCCGGTGGTTTTCATGGTCGGGATGGAGGAGGGCCTGCTGCCGCACTCAAGGTCCATGAAGGATGAGGAGCAGATGGAGGAGGAGCGCCGGTTGTGCTACGTCGGCGTAACCCGCGCCCAGCGGCGTCTGTACCTGATGCGTGCCTTCAGGCGGGGATTCAGGGGTGACTTCGGCCCCAGCGTCCCGTCCCGTTTCCTCGCCGACATCCCGGCCAATCTCGTGGTGCCAGACGGCGTTTCGGGGCGGAAGGTGAGGGATCGCAGCGCCTCGTCCCCTGCGGGCGGAATGCCCGAGCGTCGACGGCCCGTTATGGCCGCTGCCGGCGAGCGCATTCAGCGCGCTCAGTCTCGCCACGCCACCGCCGCACACTCCGATGGCAACGCCGGTCCGCCGGTCGACAACTTCAGGACCGGCGACAAAGTAAACCACTCCAAGTTTGGGGAGGGTGTGGTGGTGGCGGTCAAGGCCATCCCTTCGGACGTTGAGCTGACCGTCGCGTTCAAGGACGGACACGGGGTTAAGCGCCTGCTGATTAGCCTGGCGCGCCTGAAAAAGCTGGGCTAGGGCGGCCCCTCCAGCCCGCCGCGCCGGTGCACTCTCCAAAGGCCGACAGCGATCGAACCTTCTAGGGAACCGGCGGCCGCCCTTAGGGCGTCCGGTGCTTGGACATGCAATAATCGGACGACGCGCCGGGGTGGCGGAATGGTAGACGCGGCGGTCTCAAAAACCGCTGGGCAGAGATGCCCGTGTGGGTTCGAATCCCACCTCCGGCACCTCGCCATCTGGACGCTCGATGAGAAATAGGACATATGCCCCGGCCCTGGCTATCATCGGCGCTCTCGTACTGATCGGCGTAGGCGAAGCATCGACAACCCCGGACTCCCAGGGTGCGGTCTGCCAGGCCGCACTCGAGGAGGTGATGGCAACGGACCAGGACGTTTCCGCCCGCTACCGGATGGGGCGCATGCACCCGATTTTCCTTCGCGGCATAGGGAACCGGCCGGACGAATGGGTGATCGACTTCCATCGACGCGTCGCGATCTTCGAGGCCTCCTTTGAGCAGGCCGCCAAGGACTGCCCACATTTCGCTCCTTACACGGGCCAGCTGCCCGGGCATCTGCTGGTGTCTTTCCACCCATCCATCCCGCTCGACCCGCCCCGGTAGCGCGGTCCGCACAGGAGGAGTCAGTGACCCGAAGTGCAAACGAGATAGTTTTGCTTCCCGGCCAGGGACGGTCGACCTGGCTGGGCGAGGGGGTGTTTACGGTGAAGGCCGGGCCGGGGCCCACGCTGGGCGCCTACTCACTCTCCGAGCTCACCGAGCCGCCAGGGGAGGGGCCCCCGTTACACAGCCACGGCGATGAGGAGGAGGGCTTTTACGTCCTTGAGGGCGAGGTGGTCCTGCGCGTCGGGGATCAGATCCTGCTGGCGACCGAGGGAGCATTCGTCTTCGTGCCGCGAGACGTTCCCCACACCTACCGGGTAGTTGGTGACCGGCCCGCCAGGCTGCTGATCATCATCTCGCCTCCGGGGTTCGAGGAGGCGTTCTTCGAGGTAGGGGTGCCAGCCGAGGGGCCCGGGCTGCCACCGGGCCGGGTGCGATCCCTCTCAGAGGACGAGTGGCGGGCCCTCGATGCAAAGTACAACCGCACCATCCTCGGCCCGCCCATAGGACCGAACGAGGTGCCCGTATAGGTTCGCAGATCCCTAGCCGGAACGCCGCCTAGCAGTCGTCGTTCTTGGTTCCTCCGTCGGGCATCAGGGTGTTGCAGAATGTCGCACCCTCGAGATCTGCGTCCCTTAGCAGGGCCCAGGACAGGTTGGCGTTGGTCAGGTTGACGTCCCTGAGGATCGCGTTCTTGAAGTTGACGTTGTTGAGGTAGGCGTCCGTAAGGTCCGCCCCGGTCAGGTCCGCACCCTCGAGGTCGGCCATCCACAGGTTGACCCCGCTCATGTCGGCGTTCTTTAGGTTGGCTCCGGCGAGTTCGGCGCCCTCGTAGAGGCCTGCGGTGCCTCTGTCCGGGGTTAGGGGAGACAGGTCCGCGCCCTCGAAATCCGCACCCTCGCAGTCCGTTTCAGGGGCGATATTGCAGTTGCCGGCGGTGAGCTTTTCCTCTGCGACGACGGTCGCGTTGACCGACGGCCTGTCGATGACCCTGGTAGGCGTCGGCACCGCGGTCGGCACCGCGGTGGCCTCGGCCGGCGCCTGCGGGGTCGGTTGGGCCTCAGGTTCCGTTCCGCCGCAGGCCGCCGCTAGGACCATCAGCACGGCTGCAGCGGCCACGAGCGCGATTGCTGGACGGAAGTACGCGGCAGGGACGCCAGTGTTGCCCATTACCGCAAAACGCTCCAGTACCTCTTTCCCTCCCCCCGTACGACATGGCCGAAACCGGGATGGGGAAAGTGCCCGACCACCGTCATCAGACCCTGCTCTTCGAGCCATTCAGCCGTCTCCCTCCGAGTCTTCGCCCCAAGCTTAGGGTGCACGTCGGCAGCCATCACCCTTTCCGGCACATCCAGCTGGACCGGAAGGTGGATTGCGTCTCCCACGATGAAGGCCCGCTCTCCCTTGGAACTTATCAGCACGCTCTGGTGGCCGGGCGTGTGCCCGGGCGTGTCGACGGTCGTGACCTCATCGGTTATCGAGTGGCCACCCGGCACGGCCTCGGTCACGGCCACCGCCTGGATGTCCTCGACGATGGGCCTGGACAGGTGGAATACGTCCGCGGCCTCGGGGGAGTAATCGTCCGCGTGGGGGCCCGACCTCGGAAGCTCGGGATCGAATATCGTGTCCCAATCTACCCTGGGCACCACGTACTTGGCATTCGGAAAGGTTGCCCTGAGCCCGTCCTCGTCCCTTGAGACGTGCCAGCCGATGTGGTCGAAGTGAAGGTGGGTTGCGAACACAAGGTCCACGTCCTCGGGGCCGTATCCGGACTGCTCGCGCATGGTGGGCACGAGGTCTCCCGAAAGATCCGGGAAGGGCTCGAGCGGCACCGGCCCGATTCCAGTGTCGACAAGTAGCCTGCAATTGTCGGACACGACCAGGTAGGAACCCAGGTTGACATCCTCGCGGTAAACGCCCTCTTCGTCGACGTATTCCGGGTAGTCCTGCCAGTCTTCCGGCCCGTGGTCGGGGAAAAATGCCGGAAGATCCACGGGGTTGGTCGCGTCCGACAGGGCGATGATCTGAAGATCTCCTACCCGTATGCTCTCTCCAGCCAACGTATCGCCTCCTATCGTCTCCTGCCCCGCCGAAGGTCAGGCCGAGGCCGCGAAATGCGGGATCACCTCTTCGTAAAAGGCCTGTAAGGCCTCCCAGTCAAACGGTGACCGCAGCGCAATGTTAAGGCCCTGCGCCCCGGCGTCAACGTATTCGCCGATGCGTTCGACCACCTGGCCCGTCGTTCCGAACAGCATGCCGGGCCCCTGGGTGGCCGCCCTGTCGGCGTAGGCGACGTCAAAGTTCGCCCTCTTTCTCTCGGCGTCCGACGCCGTGGTCCCCATGTAGAAACCAACGTTCACGGTGCGGGTTATGAGGGCCGGGTCACGGTCCTCCGCATCGCACCAACGCTCCAGGACGTCTACCTTGCGCTCGTACTCCTGCGGGGATATGTAGGGCACATTCCACCCGTCTCCGTGCCTCGCAGCCATGTGGAGAGTACGCCTTTCGCCGCCGCCGCATACCCAGATCGGCAGGTGTCCCCTGACGGGCTTCGGCTCGCATATCGCATCGGTGACCGAAAAGTGCCACCCCTTGTAGGTCGTCTTGCTGCTTGAGAGCATGCCGCGGACTATGTGCAGCGCCTCCTCCAGCATGTCCATCCGGATGCCTATGGGAGGAAAGGGGATTCCATAGTCCCGGTACTCGTCCTCCAGCCAGCCGGCACCGAGGCCCAGCTCAAAACGCCCCCCGGCGATGTGGTCAATCGTCGCGGCTGCGTTGGCCAGCACGGCCGGGTGACGATAGCCGACGCACATGGCAAGCGCGCCTATTCGCACGTTGCTCGTTTCCGACGCTAGGGCGCCCAGGGCAGCGACCGCCTCGAAATTAGTGCCCATCCGGTGCGGCGAGGGGTCGTCGTAGAAGTGGTCCCAGATCGACACCCAGCCGAACCCCTTGGAGTCGGCAGTCTTCCACAGCCTGCTTAGCTCCTCGTACGAGGTGTTCTGTGGGCCGGCATGCATGCCTATGACGAATGCACTCACAGTACGCATCTAATCATATTCTGTAACATTCTGTAACCTATAAGCACCTGTATACAGCCATGCAGCTTGCTAGCAAGTTTCGTAGACTACGTCTGGGTGGTCAACACCGGAGACGCAGTTTCCACCATATTCTGGGGAAACGATGGCGGAAACGAGAGAAGGGACATGATGAGTCTGACTGCAGCGAAAGTCCGTAGCTTGGCTGCTCCGGGGAAGTATGGTGACGGCGGAAATCTGTATCTGTACATCAGCAAGAACAGGGCCAAGTCGTGGGTGCTGCGGGCCATGATACACGGCAAGCGTCGCGAGGTTGGGTTGGGTGGATACCCGGACGTGTCCCTCAAGGAGGCTCGTCGCAAGGCCGTCGAGCGCAGGCATCAAATCGCCAGAGGCGAGGTCCCAAGGGTGCGGGTTCCCGCCTATGCCCAGGCTGCCACTGCCTACCGTGAAGTAAATGCGGGCAGGTGGTCGGCGAGCCATGCCAAGTCTTGGTTCGCGCGCCAGGAGAAGTACGCTTTCCCTGTCTTCGGTGACTTGCCAGTGGACAAGGTGACGCGGGCGAATGTGCTGGGGGCGCTCACGCCGATATGGAACACCAAGCCCAGGGCGGCAGCGGCCCTTCGGGTCGGCATAAGGCAGGTATTCAAATGGGCCATGGCCCACGGCCACTGTGACGGTAACCCGGCCGGGGAGGCTATCGATGGAGCGCTCCCTTCCAAGGGTTACAAGGTCCGGCACCACCGGGCCGCCGACTACCGCAAACTGCCGGACATCCTGCGTTCTATGGACGCATCCGGCGAGCGAGTCGGGTTGGCATTGCGCCTTGCCTTTCGGATGATCTGCCTGACCACCACACGGTCGGCCGAGGTCAGGGGTGCTCGTTGGGAAGAGATAGATATGGACGCCCTTGAGTGGCGCATACCCGCGGAGCGTATGAAGGCCGGTGTCGAACACCGAATCCCACTATCCGACGCGGCTATCGCAGTGCTGGATGAGGCGCGCATTCTGGACGATGGCGCCGGCCTCATATTTCCGAGCTCGAACAAACCGGGCCAGCCGCTATCTCGGAATGCCTTGTTGGGAGCGTTGGGTCGCATAGGATTGAGGGAGGAGACCACTGTTCATGGGACGCGGAGTTCGTTTCGGGATTGGGCCGCCGAACGCACCCGCGCGTCATGGGCGGCGGTGGAGCTATGCCTCGCCCACCGGCCAGGGAGCATGGTAGAGAGGGCCTATTTCCGGAGCGATTTGATGGAAGAGCGGCGTGCGTTGATGCAGGGGTGGGCCGACTATCTGGCAAAGGTCGCCTGACGCGCCACCGTTTCTACATGAACCTTCAGGCAGGACAGGCCTTTCACGCTGGTCAATTTGTTGGGAGTAAGACAATGGCGCACTTACGCGATGACAGATTGGAACCGCACTTGGTGGTTCTGTCTTGACGTCGAAGTCGTAAAGGCAGTTTCGGCATCGAAACGGCATCGGCTATCCCGTCGTCCGCTTCGCTACCCTTAGCTTGCCGCATGCGGTGCAGGCAGCACCGCTAGACCATCGCTGCCAAATGAACGATGCATCAAACGCTTATTCGGTGTGGAAGAGATCCACGGCGTCCAACGCACACTCGCTTCTTGTAGTTGAGATTGCACCGAGACGCGCCCAATGCTGATCCGTTCGCTGGGTAGCGGAAGTCGGAGTCAGACGATAGCGTCTCAGCGGGAGAACTTCACATTGGGTCGCGGACGGACCAGGCTCGCAGACCGTCGTAACTAAACCCCAAATAGAACTCGACCTCCCTGCCTATATCTTGGCCCGCGATGTATCCACCCGGCGCGGCTCCGCTGGAGGGGACGAAGAAGGCGCGAAGGCCAGAGGGTAGCTCTATCTCCCCACTGCCCTGATGACGTATCTGAGCTATGCGACCTCTGGTTTCCCAGAGATGATCGGTGTTGGCCCAGAACCGCTTGTTTTCGTCCCACCGTCCCAAGGTCGAATAGTGCACTAGGGCAGCGAGACCTGTGTCCTTCCCCCACCACTCAAACGAAGTCGTGGTTCTCGATAAGTCCTGGGCGAGTCGGCTACACTCCTCAATCAGTTCCGACACCTCGCGACCGACTGCCAGATCTCCAGATTCAAGCTGCAGGAACTTCATGATGTAGAGGTAGTACGTGGTGTCGAGGCTTGGGTTCTGTAGTCGCTTGTAGGAGAGGTGCTCAGCAACACTGTCCACACTGAGAGCGTTCTCGGTCCTTACAGACCGTAGCCAGAGTCTAAGGTTGTGGTCCGATGCTGGCTCTTCCAAGATATTGTCCTTGGCCAGTTCTACCACCCTAGCCAGTTCTCGATCGGTCAACCGATTCCAGTCGTCTTCACGCCTAGCGGCGTATGCTCGAATGATGGCCCGCCTTATGGGCGGGAGATAGGACTCCCGTCGATCTAGGACGTTGGTCAGACGCTGGATCGCTTCGGAGTGATCTCCGTGTAGCTCCTCCAAGTCCGCCTGAACCCTGACCTGGAGTTGACTAGGTACTTCGCTCCCCTTCATTAGTGCAAGGTCTGAAAGCAGATTCTGCGCTTGGTCCACCAACTCGCGATAGTGGTCATTACCTGGCAGCGTGAGGAACCGCATTACCTCATGCCGATTGCCCCTGGCACTGCTGGCGGTTCCAACAACTCGTAGGATCATCTGTACTTGTGAGATGTAGCTGTACTCGCTTCGCCTATCCAGGGACCGTGAACATTCAAACTCCCTGGACGCATGGCTAGCTAGTTCCAACATCCTGGCCTCTAGCTCCCCTCCGAAATCGCTGCCAACTGAATCGAGCATGCCATAGAGTTCGGCACGCCATCCCATACCCGTCATATGGTGTAGCAATGGGTCATGCGGTAGTAACTTCAGTGCCGTCTCGTGAGCGCTATGTGCCCTTTTGTGATCTCTATCCACGCGAGAGTAGAAACGTCCCAGATGTGCCCAGAAGTGGGGCTCTTCCGGAAAGCTCTCCGTAAGGTGCTCTAATACTCGCCTGCGTCCATCAACGCTAGGGACATCCTCGAGCAAGGCAGAGAATTCGGTGCCCCACAGGCCCGACGATGATCCTGTCGAATTTCGCTCGATTAGCACGGAACGAAGTACCTCACTCATCGTTCCACTGCTTCGGTGAGGCAACTCCGCCAAGATGTCGATGAACTCGGTTGAGAGGTCGGCCAATCCGACGCGCCAGTTGCGCCAGTCCTTGCTTGATTTACCCAACTCATGATGAAGAATCTCTTCCGCTATCAAGTGGTGGGCAGGTCTGATTGCGTCGTCGGCTTCGATCAACAACTCACGCACGTAGTCGGGAATGACCTTGGACATTGTGATGAGTCTTGCTGGAGGGACTCCGAGTATAGGACCAAAGGCCTGCAGAGGTAGGGAAATTTGCCCATAGTAGTATGCGAAGGCAATGAAGAGGACTGTCCTCCTCACGGGCATGGAAGCCTGCGACAAGCGTGCTTCGACGTAAGATTCGAGCCCCTGAAAGTCTCGGTCATATGCAGTAAGTCCGAAGTAAAAG
Source organism: Dehalococcoidia bacterium (assembly GCA_034421295.1). Lineage (GTDB taxonomy): Bacteria > Chloroflexota > Dehalococcoidia > Lucifugimonadales > UBA2962 > CAUZIR01. The sequence continues at coordinate 44,483 of DAOUKM010000010.1, read as the reverse complement.
GGGCTCCTCTTTCGACGGTCCGGTTCGTCTATGAGCGCCTCGAGCGCAGCTCGACGCTCCGGGACACGTGCAGACAGAATGCCCGATAGACCGAATGCCTCTCTGGTCGTCAACATGGCATCGAGGTAGTGCGTGCCTGGGCCCACTACAGAGTCGAAACGACGCTCGATGCTGAACAACACAGCGTGAGTATGCGAGCGTCTAAGCTCGTCGTACAAACGGTCGACGTCTTCCTTGGTAACACTGGGCAAGTCGATAACGACCAGGATGGGTAGGCGAGTCTCACCGAACAGGTGCCGCAGACGCTCTGTCGTTTGTTGGGGGTGAATTTCTCGCGCGATGACAGTTGGGAAGGTACGGTGCATGTTCCAGCTGATGCGGCGGGCAACGGTAGTGCCGCCTGCGCCAGGCAAGTGCCAGAGGTTCATACGGCGAGTCGCCCTAGCCTCGATCGCCTTGCGAATCCGCTGTTCCAGCTCGGCCGTAACGTCCCGGTCAGCATCAACGGCTCCAACGTTGAGGTCATGCCAGCTAACGGTGGCGCCCTTGAGGTATGAGTCGCCATCAGTTTGTTCATCGGTACTCAGGCCGACATCCCAGTGAACGAGTTCGAGCTGCTCTTCCATCCATCGGGCCCTGTCTGGAGCCAGAGCCGCGGTCCCGCCCTTGAACTTAGGAAACAACATTTCCTTAATTGGTCCAGAGTCTGGTTGGAGTTCCCGTAGGCCCTGGCAAACATCCGGTAGTGTTATTGAGACGGCGGTTGCAGCAAATCGTTCTATAAGATGCTGATATTGATCGGTATTTCGACCGGCAAACACATAGTCCACTCTGTGAGCGAATGCCCTGTCCACAATTTCACAGGTGGTCGAAACATAATCTGTCTCACCTCCGAACACGATAAGAGTGACAGGTGAAGGCTCCGTGATGGTAGCTAGATCCACCATGGTTCGTTCTAACTTCGGGACTTTGGACTGGTTCCAATCACGCCAATTACGTGATGGATTAGTAGTCGGACGCGAGTTTAAGCCGGCCGCAGCCACCCACACGGTGGATCGCCGCGTCATCACCACGGAATCGTCTAGGGCGAAGAGCTTAAGGGCGTGGCGTTCGATAAACGCTGCCCTTGCTGCCTCGTGGTTGCCATCTGTGTCCGTACTGGCGTCATAGTCCACGATGATGTTCCAGTGGACCCCTGCCATTGCGGTCCAATCGCGCTCGTCGGCATTTGGCTCCCTGTCAAGGACTGCGATGTAGACCCTCCGCGGGTCGAAGCCGTCGCAGGCGCGATAGAGTTGCTCCCAGGACCCGTTCTGCGTACCAGAATCGGAGGGAGACTCCTTTTGAGATTGATTCCATTCGTTGATACGAGCAAGGTCAGTCTTGTCAGCCTCGGTGTTCTGCGTATTTCTTCGTATGTACACGCATCCTCGTCGCAGAACGCCATAGTCGTTGCGAGGCATAATCGGGACAGGCTGCTCGCAGAGAATTTCGACGAGGCCCAACTCTACGTCCGCATAAACCATTTGACGGTACGTGAATCTAGGAATGGGTTCGACCTTTCCGGAAACGATGCTTCCCAGCATCGCTTCGTCAGGGTGATCAGTCACCCCAGAAATTCTCCTCGCCTTACCAGACTGCTCCTGAACGCCGATGAGTATGTACGCTGGACCACTTCTGGGAGTATTAGCCATCGCCACTATGTCTTTTATGAATTTCGATTTGCCACGATTGCTGGCAAAGTTATACTGGCCCGACTTGTAGTCCAGATCATCGGACTCTTGACGACCTAATAGATGCTCTATCAATTCCTGATCTTCTGTCATTAAGCCTCACCACGTAGTAGTACGATTACAATGTGTTCAATCCATTTCTGCTAGTTGATTTTTGACACCGACTAGAATAGGAACTGATCGAGATCGCTCCCTCCCAACAGTGAGGCCAAGATGCCCTTAAGGGCCGGCAGTCTGTCCATCATCCACTCTTGGGGATCCTCCAAAGCCTCATTGTCATCAATCATGGATCCGGTCCGCACGGCGGCGATCTTGCAGGCCCTTGGATCGCCCATCCGCTGGCACGCTAGAGACCTCCTGAGATCCAATTCGATGGAGGGTATGTCTTGCAGCAGGCGATCAGCACATCCTAATTCGATTCTCTGTCAGCTTGGTCTATGCACAGACTGACATTGATGCTGTCATCGCGGTTGAACTCGGCACTATAGCTTGCACCCGAGTGACCTGACGAGAAGCTGTACCAATTCTGGAGCCGGACCTTGCGGGCTCTTGTAAATCCCTGAAAGCCCCGATTCGCTCAAAAGTCAGTGAAGAAGTTAGCGTCCAGTCTCTTGACCTCGTAGGTCATTTCGATAACAACTCCGACGCCGTGCTTGATCATGAGATCAGCCAGTTCCTTGCCTTCGATTAGGCGTATGAACTGATTGCCCAACGAGATGGTCTGGGCGGTCTGCCGGGCCGTCGAACTGAAAGTGGAAGTGGTTATGAAGACCCCTCTGGTTGCGCCGTGCTTGACCAAGCTCCCCGAAAAGTTGCGAATGTCCGGCTCTCCCACCTGGCTGCCTGTGTGTCGCTTGGCCTGAACGTAGACTTTTTCAAGTCCTAGAGCGTCTTGATTGAGTATGGCATCTATACCCAGGTCACCACTTTGGCCTACTACTCGGCCGTCTCCGTAGCCCATTCGAGATAGTAGTCCAACGACCAAGTGCTCAAACCCGGACGGTGACACACCCTTCACCCTGTCCAATACTTCGTCAGACAGCATGTTTTGATGTTGCGAATGACTTCTGGCCATCTGCTCATCCGGAGTAATATCGGCCGAGCCCGCGGAGTTGGACTCAGATACATTCATATCCTCCTGAGTCTCCTCGGAGCCGGGCCACAGCCTTTGCAGGTCCAAAAGCTTGATGATGCCCTGCTGTCTTGCTAAGAAATCTCTCCCTTCTAGGGTAATCTCCCACTGGTTAGGTTGGGGATTGTTGACCAATCCTGCCTTCTTGAGATCGGTGATGGCCCAATTCATGCGGTTCTGCATCCGTGACTGTCCACCCGACGGCACCATGTCATTCAGGTCGGTATCGGTTAGAGAGAACACATGGATCAAGCGCTGAAAGAATTCTTTCCGAGTCAGAGGTTCAGGGGAGCTGACTGCGATCTCTAGGACTGGCCTGTGCAGTTCGTCCAATGTAGGTACAGCCATCTCGATCTCCGATCATGCAATAGGAATTTAGAGAGTTTCAGAAGAAACGCTTGACAATCTTAGGAGCCTTAACATCTGCGTGAACGTCTTGCAGATCCCCCTTCAGACCATCAACGTCCTGCCGAATCGAAGTCTGCAGAGTACCGACCATGGCGATCAACTCAGCTACCTTGGAGTCAAGAGTCTCAACACGACTGTCAACGCCGGAAATTGATTCTGAGTTGGCTTTGACAGTCTCCGTTATTCCCTTCAACTCGGTTCCGTCGAGAAGGTCTGCTCCACTCTTGAGCACCTCAGCCACCTTGGTCTGCGCTTCCTCCAGCCCTCTGAGGATGTTTGCTGCCTCGGCGGTGAAGCGTGCGACCTTTCCCGCGGAGTCTTGGAGAGAGGCGTTCGCTTTTTCCTCTGTCTCGCGGAGTTCGGTCAAGACCCGCAATTGTTCCCTCACGCTCGCAAGTGCCTCCGCCGACTCCGCGAATCTCCGCACTACGGCATCAAGTTCCAGTGGATTGCGGCCCTCATCTACCATGCGTCACACTCCCTTTAGCCTGTTCAAGGTCTTCGGACAGTTGAGTCATCCTGCTTGCTAGGGCCATCACCCGCACGCCTGGATCAGCCCCCGGCGTTCTCAAGGCCCTTTCCTCAATACGAGTAATCATCTCTGGCGCCAGCTCAAGACGCGTCGCCACATCTAGGGCCGAGGACAGCCCAAGGAACGAGTCAGATTCGAGAGAAGTCAACAATCGACTTGCGAACTCTTGAAGGACACTCTCCGGGACTCCATAGCTGTCCCGGGCTGAGATCAGAGAATCTTCCAAATTGGCGGTGAAGTCCTGTAGGTCACCGTCCGAATGAAGGACCTCCGCATAGGCTCTGGCGTACAAAAGACCTGGATTGGAAGGAAAGGAGTCAAGCAGTCGCGCAGAGCTGCCGCGAAGCTCCCTGGCGTCGTCCACTCCTTGCAGCTTTACCAGTTCCTGCTCCCAAACCGCGTAGTCGAACTCATCAGACTCGACAATGGCTTCCAAGACAGGGCTTATGTCTCCTTCAGTCAGGTAGGCTAGTACCCTAGACCTGAGCCCATCTCCCCCTGGGGAGGCGTCACGGACTGCTACGTACATCTCTCGCAAGGAGCGACGTCTCGACTCCACGATGACATCGTAGATGAACCCGATGAGCTCCCTTGCGGCTATGGAGAGCGCCTGTCTTATCTCCATACTGTTCGCCTGAGCGACGAACTCGTTCACTGTTTGGCGACTTGCACCTGGTGCGGTGCGCCTGACAAATTCGGACAGCGCAGCGGCTATGCCTGCAGACGAGATGTTTGCGAGGTTTACCAAGAAGGTCGATTCGACTAGGTAGTCTTCCACCACCCCTAGGAGCATGAGCCGATATAGAGCCCGCTCTCGTTTGTCGGCTTCTTCCTTTGTCCCCTTGGCCAATACGATGGTACTTCGGTTTCCCAGGTATGGTCGGAACTCGCTATCGCTTACGACTCGTTCGATTTCTGCGAGTTCGACATCCACACCCTTGAACGTTTTCAACAGGAAATAGAGCTGATGGGTGATCGAGTCATCTTCGGACCTACGAACTCTGTTGAATTCTTCACGGACGTCTTCGAGGCTGTCCGTGATGGTAAGTCTGTCACTCCTGGCACGGTCTTGCTCATTCCAGATAAGCAGGCAATAGGCCCTTCCTTGGTCTCTGCCGGCGCGGCCAACCTCTTGATAGTAGGCTTCCATGGAGCCCGGTAGTCCGTAGTGGAATACATAGCGAATGTTCGGTTTATCGATCCCCATCCCAAAGGCGTTTGTGCTGACCATCAGCGGTATGCGATTCTCTTTGAAACTCTCGGCAAGCTCCCTCTTTTTCTGTTCCCACTCACTAGGATCAAAGATGGCCCTCCCCCTTTCCTTGGGTGAGCCGCCTGAGTATATGGCCGGTTGCAAACCAACCACTCGTCCCGTAACCCTCTGCAGTTCCGTGACTCCGTGTTGCCCGCTGACGTGTGGGCAAAAGATCAACCCGGAGAAAGTACGCTCAGCTAGGGGCCTAAAGAACTCGGTAGCTGGGACTCCAAATTTGGAGGGGAGTGCTTGCAGAGAGCCGGTCAGGACTGAAGGAGAGTCCTTCGGACTGCACTGACGAGTCTCCATTACCAACTCCGGTCGATCGAAGCTTGCCGGCCTGACGATGGAGCGCGCCGAGTCCGTCGAGATGGCCAGTTGGGTAAGAACGTCCTTCAATACTGCTCGTGAGGCCGTTCCCGTTAGAGCCAGCAGCGGGGGAGATAGGTCGTAGGCGTCCTTGCAGACCTCCCTCAGCACTTTACCCAGAGTCAGATAAGAGGTGCGAAATTGATGCCCCCACTCGGAAACGCAATGCGCTTCGTCGATCACAGCTAGATTGATAGGGGTGGCCTGGATGAGCGCTTTGATGGAGTCTCTGAAGCGTCTCTGCTGAAATCGTTCGGGGGCAACGAAGATGAAGAGGGCGTCGCCCAATGCTACCTGCCTTAGCAGGGCGTCGAGCCGACCCTGACCCACCTGGAAGCTCGAGAACCCCACTACTTTGTCTATGCCATGCTCCTTAAGGCTCCGCTGTTGGTCTTCAATCAGAGCGATCAACGGATCAATGATGATGGTCCTTCCCGGCTTACAGATCCCGGCTAATTGATAAATGAGACTCTTGCCTGCACCGGTGGGCAGTAAGACAGTGCAGTCGCGCCCTCCCATAATTTCCACAAGGGCCTGAAGCTGACCTTCTTTGAAGTTCTGCTTTGCGAAAACAGCCTGGAGAATCTCCGTCAGCGCTGGTTCGATATCTCGAGGGTCAACACGATCAAGGTCAGATCGCATGGCCGGTTCAAATAAGTCATCGCCGACGATAATCGGCAGATGGGCGCTCCTCACCACTATCTCTGGCGTATCACCGTTGGCGCGCCCCAGCTTGTCGAAGGCTGACAAATGGGGCTGCAAGCGGATGATCAGGTTCGTCTCTATCTCATGGGGCTCCCAGGCAGTAGGTGGTTCGGAGGCTGCTGTGTCGAATCGTGCCCAACCGTGCTTGGTCTTCACTAGGATTTCTTCTGGCATCATGGATGGCCCCCATAGGCGATCCATCGCCATGAAGAGCCGCACGTAGGGCCAGAGGAGGGAAGGGGCCACGTCTGGTTCTCCATCCACTTCTACAATCCACCTTTGACCGCCCAGGAAGCCGAAGTCCACTGCATCCAACAAAGCTGTAACCAGGCGATGAATCGACGGTGGCACCAAGACGGCGTCCGCCATCCTTTTGTCAGAGACCTTCGACATCTGAGGCCACAGAGCCCTAACCCGTTCCAGATTCGCCCCACCACCCTGGTCTAACTCGGATGTCGGGACCCTGATCACTTCAATGCCGACTTTGGCCAGCATTTGATCTCGCTCGTCGTCAGGACCGGAGGAATCTTGATGCTGCGGTCCGTCAATCTCTACGACGAACGGGGTCCCGAAAGGGGGGCTGACGAGAAAATCAACCCTTCTTCCTGATGGGCTGTAACCGCTAAGTGGAGCAGTCAGGGCATCCAAAGAAGCCTGAGGAACAAACCACCTGGGTGCCCAGGGATCGAGATTCTGGGGAACCCAAGCGCTGATGAATTGGCGTTCGTGGCCGGAATCAAACAGAATCTCATCATCGCGCTCAAAGCCCAAGCCAGGCAGGATTATGCTCTCGTTCGCCAAGCCCTGGAATACGTCAGGCTCCAAACGCACACTGATATCCCCGGGCAACGCTGATGGGCGGACGGACCCACCAAACCCCCAGGAATCCAACAGTTCTCGCTCAGCGTGCGGATGGATTGGTGGATTACTTCCCCTCTGAATGAGCTTCCTGATCGCCCCCGTCACTCTGCGCACCGAGTCTGCAGCGATGAACGTCCCTTGGGTGCGAGCGATCCAGCATTGGCGAAACTCGCTCGATACTTCCATGAGTGATGGGGAGGAACGCAGTCTTCCACCGGCCATCGTGTATCTACACTGCCACCCTGTCCGATCCAGCGTGGCGTCATTCCACAGCACTCTGAATTGAGCGGATGAATCCGAAGCGTCCTCGACTTGGGATGCTGTTGAGTTCGAACCGATGTCCCGAGTCCCACTGCACGCAGGATACCTTCGACATCCGTAGAAGGTGCTTGAATCTCTCCTGTTCGTGCGGAGAATCATCGGCCCTTCACAGGAAGGACAGCTCGGCGTTGCTATCGAACCATGTCTCTCGGTCATTTTGACTCTGCTATTTCTTCGCCTTGGTATAGGGTCAGTGTCTGAATCCGGTAACGCCTCCACATGCGATGAATCGGGAGGAACTGCAAAAGCATAGACCACCGCGTCATTCTTAGAGGACAAACAACAAGACTCAGGGAGTGCGACGGTAGTCACGAAGATGATGAACCCGCTGGTGACATCGCGCAAGATAGGCTTGGACGGAGACGTGGATTTACCGAGCGACACGCCGATAGTCATAGTGGAAGCGGATCACTTGACCGGCGGTCACGGCTAAGATCGGCCGCTACTACAGGGAGCGCAGCACGCGGCTTGGAATCGGGCGTGCCCCTAGGACTTTAAGGGCGTCCTGACCGCAGACAGACCATGCCGGCAGGGAAGACAACCTACCCTAAGATCAACACGCCAACCTGCTGGAGGAGAACGGCGACTAGAAACACAAGCAACATGACCACAGCCAGACCCAGCCCGATTGACAGTCGCTTCATCTTCTCGTAGTCGTTCAGTAGTTCTCCGTTGCTCTTCAGCAGGGCATGGCTTTGATCTTTGCTCGCAATCATGTCATCCAGGGCTTCGTCCCGCTCCATCTCCAGCTTCAGGGCAGCCTTCTTCAGCCTAAACACTTCCGACTTGAATCCGTCAATCCGGTCCCAGGCGCGGTCCAACAAGACCTCGTCGCTCGGGTCCTCCGACCCTCTGACCAACACGTAGACCCGACGGTCCTGCCTTACTGCCTCCACTTCTCCCGTCTTGATATGCCGGTCAAGCGTGGACAGGGATATGCCGAGTTCGCGCACCGCCTGTGACTTCGTGATCCAGCGGCCTATTTTCGCCGAGGCCTCCCACTCCCAGGTGGCTGTTTCCGCCTGACGCGTCATCTGTCACAAGAGCCCATGAAAACGCGTGCAAGACTGAGTGTTTGCTTTAGCTCGAGATTCCAAGAACCGGTGCATTTGGCCCCTGACCAGTCACCCGACATGTCAGCCGTACACAAGGTGGTGCAGGCGTGCCTACTGAAGAGTCGCTCTCCGAACATCCTGTAGAGCTGCCCGATCGTGCCATCTTGTAACTCCCAGCCGACAGGGAGGGCAAACACCCTGATTTCAGGCAGCATCTCTTACCCTTGCAGAAATCATCCGGTGACGGAGAGAGTCCCAGCGATAGGCCCGCAGCTCTGACAACCGCAGGCGGGTCGAAGCTCGCTCCCAGAGGGGGTACCAGGACCGTCCGAGTATCCCCTCCACTTGCAGTGCCGGCCTACAGGACACGAGGATCGGATGCGTCATCTGGCTCATGGCGCCAGCCGTGTTCCTGAAGGTCTCCTCGACTTCATGCGTGTCCACGACAAAGAGCGTGGTCGGAAACGGGGGCTGGTCTTTCTCCGGGGCATTGGACCAGTAGTACCGCATGTAGGGTTTCAGCCGTCTCGTAACTCCCCTGGGGTAACGCGTCCGCAGTTCGTACTCAAGGTAGAACGGCACCTCGAGGTTTCCGGCCAGCATCTTCCCAACCGCATCCGGGGCTATCGCCGCCCTGCCCCAGTTGAAGGCGCGGTCTGTCTTGGCGGTCGGGACAGACCATAGCAACTCGCTGTCAGGCGCGTCCCGTGCCTCCGTCGCCAGCTTCGAGAGGAACCATGTGATCCCGTCCGTGTGCTTCGTCTGGCGCCTCCAAGTGTCAATGCGATGGCCAACGTATCTCGGGCGTCCTCTTCGGTCCCTTGTTACGCAGGTGCTCCATATGCCCCTGTTGGTCGGGAGCTGGGCGCGGTCCCTGTGGGTGACATAGCGGATGCCCTCAGCTCCCAGCGTGTAGCGTCTTCGGCCCCGTTTCCCACGGCACTGGACGAGGCGCCAGGTATCGACGAGGCTCCGCATCATCTGGCTGACCCGGCCCTCCGACACTCCGAGCCACAGGGCGAGGTGCTGACGGGGGATCATCGGATGGTCGGTCACAAGGTCCAGAGCGCGCTTCTCAGCCGGCGTGATGCCGAACGTCGGCGCCGCCTTCACCATCCGTTCGGGGTCGGGTATCGAGGCCCGCTTGCGCTCAGTTGATTCGGTGCGCGGCGTCCCGGCCTTTGGATCGCCTTGGGGGCACAGGGTCTTGAGGGTGAAGTAGTGCCCGCCGAACAGCCTGGAGGATTCCCGCCAGACCTGAAGGTCCCGCCTCTCCAGCGTCTCCCTCGACTCCACCGCGACGTAGGCATCGTTCATTCGCCGGTCCTTGCAGAACCTTGAAGCCAGTCCCTGCTCCCAGGCGCTTGGCGTGAGGATCAGGACAGTGTCGGGATAGCGCGAGTAATCGAACCCGGCTATGGCCCTGAGACGGTCGTTGAGCGATCGGCGCCTGAGCGCGGGGCCCTGGCGCACGACGCCGACCCAGCGGCCGTCGGGGAGTGTGATCGTCGCGTCTAGGCAGCCCCGGCGGTGAAACTCCACGTGCGTATGTAGCCTGGCTTCGCCGGGAGACAGCGTCGCGGCCAGTCTGTATATCGATGCAACCGCGTCCATCCGGCGGATGAGCAGCGCGAGCCACTCCCTGGACACCGGGTAGGCGTGGACAAAGTCAGATGGTGTCCGAAAGCCGAGGATGCCAACTGCCTCCCCGATGCCCCGGGCTGTCAGGTAGTACCTGTGGCTCGAAGGGAGTTGGGAGGTGCCATGGCTCACGCGCGCGGCGATGCCGCCTGACAAGAGCTCGATCAGGCCTCGGTGTACGCTCGTAGTCGGCTCTCCCAGGATGCTCGCCAACTCCAGCGTCTCGACGAACGGCATCCGGCTGAGGGAGTCAATGAGTTGCCGCTTCGATGGGGCCATGCCCCGAGTGTAGCAGAACATATGTGCGGTCCGCGGTGTCATTTCGAAGTTTCTCCATATGGAGTGCCAGCATCTTCGGCTTGCCGGACTGGAGCCGAGCGGGCGTCAGCCCGGAGTTAACCGGCGAGGTGTGTCCATTCGAATTGCAGCCGTGTCTCGCCTTGGGCTGTTCCTCTGGAGGCAGTCTCAAAGAGTTATTCCGTCCATTACGTGGGCAGTGCCATCCCTGTTTGGTTCCTCGGTTGACTCTGCCCTCTATAGGCTGATCGCCGCGGGCCCTGGCGCACGACGCCGACCCAGCGGCGGTCGGGGAGTGTGATCGTGGCGTCAAGGCGACACCGGCGGTCTACGTGCGCATGTGGAGTTCCACCGCCGGTGCCGGGAGACAGCGTCGCGGCCAGCCTGTAGATCGAAGCGACCGCGCCCATCCGGCGGATGAGCAGCGCGAGCCACTCCCTGGACACCGGGTAGGAGTGGACGAAATCCGAGGGTGTACGGAAACCGAGGATGCTGGCTGCCTCACCGATGCCCCGGGCTCTCAGGTAGTACCTGTTGCTCGTAGGAAGTTGAGCGGTGCCATGGCTCACGCGTGCGGCGATGCCGCCGGACAACTGAGGTAACAGTAAGGTCTATTTTCGCCCGTGCTAGGGAACCTAGTGATACATCAACGGCCGGAGTTCATCCATTAGAGACTCCTACCAACCCTAGTGCGTCAGCTGGCTAGTAACGGGAGCGTACGCCCAGCCTCACGAAGGCGTTGACGACGCTGTTGCGCGTCCGGCATAGCCTTTGACAACATGGCCCAAAAGCCCGTCGCGTGGTTCCGATGGGTCAAGTGGACCAATTCGTGGACGACGACGTACTCAATGAGCGCAGGCGGAAGCATCATGGCGCGCCAGTTGAAGCGCAGCGTCCCGTCGGGGGAGCAACTCCCCCAGCGTTGGCGCTGGTCGCGTACGAGTATCAGTGGCATACTCGTCTGTGCCACCCGGGGCCCCCAGTGTGCAGCGACCCTCGGAAGCCGCTCGGCAGCTCGGTCCCGATACCACCCGACGATGGCGCGCCGGATGCACTGTTGCCGTTCCTCACCTTTGAGACCCTCAGGTACAGTCACCCGAAACCGCCAGTGGTCGAAGCTGACCTCAGACGAGTGCACGACCCCGGCGTCGACGATCATGCGGGCGTTGCGTCCCAGGTATGGCAGTGTCTCGCCGCTGGCGAAGCGTTTCGGCGCGGCCTTCAGCATCTCCCCCGATGCATGGCTTAGTATCCAAGGCGCCCGCCTGCGTACGATGGCTCGCAGTTCGTCCGGCGTCGTCGTCATGGGCGCGGTAACCTGCACGCCGCTGCCGCCCATCGTAATCTGCACCGTCTTCCTGCGCCGTTCGCTGCGGCGCACCTCGTAGCCGATGGTCGTGTTCCCGAAGCGGACGCTGTCCCGTTCGCTCATCGGCCGCTCCTTCTGCGGGCCAGTTCGACGATCCGGTTCGCCAGTTCCTCCAGCTGGTCTTCGGTGTAATCTCCCGTGGGTCTGAGCTCGCGCTTGATGTCCCGGCGCATCTCCCGAAGGACCTCCAGGTTCGACTGCCAGTCCACAACGCCGTTATGCCGGTCGATAACTATGTTGACCTTCAGGGCGACGTTCTTCGTTTCCTCGTCAATTGACGTCAGGTACCGTGCCTGCCCCTCATGTGACTGTGTGGAAGGGACGGCCTCCTGTGACCGTTCATCCAGCAGCTCATAGATGGCAAAGGAGACGGGGGACAGACCGTGCTCTGCGGCGATGTCGACTTCGCTTCGAGCATCCTGGCGCAGCTGTGCAAGGCGGCGACAAGCCTCGGCCGAGTCGATCAACCGATTGCGAAGGTCTCCGATGATGCGCTCAAGGTGCTCCGAGAGTTTCTCGAAGAATGCAGGATTGTCGGCCAGGCTCTCGTGTATCTGCGCCCTGATCGCGTGCTCCATGATCGAGGCCCGGGCCTCGTCGTGGGGAAGGGCGGCTATCTTCTGCTCAAAGTCCTGATCGAGGATGGACACTGGCCGCATCAGATCCCGCACATGGGCGCCGATGCGCTCGTCCACCAGCCTTTTCACCTTGGCACCAATCTCCGTCCAGTCCACGTCGGCGTCCTCGCGAAGGAACTGGGCCCGGGCGTAGGCGCGTATCTCCGTAAGCCGTGCCAGCCGATCAGTGTAGTCCAGAGCGCGAGGGTCGGGAAGGAAGCGGTCCATGAGGCGCGAGAACCGGCTGTAGTCGGCGTTGAACCGCTCGAACAGGTCAGCCTTGAAGTCGCCTTCTGTTGAGGCGTCCGGCGCGAAGATACTGACGCACATCCAGGTGTCGCGGAGGTCTCGCCCCTTGAAATGTGACTCCGCCTGGACGGCCGCCGCCTCGACGACCGGCGCTGGGTCCTCGTCCATCTCCTGCATCGTGTTTTGCACATCCGGCCAGTCGAACGAGGATAGAGCATCTTCAAGGTCCCGGGATACGCCGTGGTAGTCGACAACGAGGCCGTGGATCTTCTCGGTTTCCACTCCGCCCCGGCGGTGGGAGAAGCGGCGGTTGACCCTCGCAATCGCCTGGAGCAGCCCGTGCTCCCGTAAGGCCCTGTCCAAGTAGAGCACCTGCTCCACGGGCGCATCGAAACCCGTCAGCAGCATGTCGACTACGACCAGCACTTCCGGCTCTCCTTCTGGATCGACGAAAGCGTTTTCGATCTGCTCCTGGTCGAGTTCGCGGGCCGCATCGAACTCCGGTCCGTCGTTGGGGACTGTGGTGATGATGGGATAGGCGCTAAGGCCGAAGTCTCTAAGGCGCTCGGCGTAACGTAGGGCGGCAGCCCGGCTGGACGCGACCACCTGGGCTTTGAATCCGTTGGGACGCACCTTCTTCTTGAAGTGGTCCGCAATTTCCAAGGCGATCATCTCGATGCGTCGCTCCGCCTCAGCCACCGTCTCTCTATTGGCGTAGCGTCGGCGAATCTGTGCTTGGACAGCGGGCGGTTCGTCGCCGAACATGGCCTCGTACAGCCTGTCTAGGGTCTCCGGCCCCTCGACAGCCAGCTCGGGTAGGCGCGCCTCGTAGAAGATTGGCACCGTCGCTCCGTCGGCTACCGATTGCGGGATCGTGTACGAGTCGATGAGCGGGCCAAAGCGCCCTATGGTGCTGCGCTTATAGTCCTTCTCTATCGGCGTTCCAGTGAACCCGATGAGGGCCGCGTTGGGTAGCGCCTTCGACATCCGACCGCCAAGGATGCCGTACTGCGTGCGGTGCGCCTCGTCAACCATGACTATGACGTCCTCCGAGGCGTTGAGCACATTAAGCTCTCCTTCTGGAGCCGTCAAAGCCTCCTCGAACTTTTGGATGGTGGTCATGATCGTGCGGCCTATTCCGGTGGTGAGCAGACGACGCAAATGCTGGCTGGTCGCCGCCTGCTCCGGTGCGGGGAAGCCGCAGCGTTCGAAGGTGCCGGTGATCTGACGGTCCAGTTGTGTCCGGTCGGTGACCACCACGATAGTGGGATTGCCCAGGCGCGGCTCCCGGCGCAGTTTCGTCGCAAGCCACAGCATGGTCAGCGACTTCCCGGATCCCTGGGTGTGCCAGACGACGCCGCCCCGTTCCTCCGGCTTGCGTCCGGCCAGCAACCGCTCCAAGGCAGCACGAACCGCGCGATATTGCTGGTAGCGCGGCAGCTTCTTGACCAGCCGACCTCGCTCCGGCTCGTAGACAACATAATCGCGAAGAATGTCCAGCAGGGTAACGGGAGACAGCAGGCCTACGATGAGCTGGGCCTGTCCTTGCGGCTCGGTGCCGAACCGCATGCGCACCTCATCCTCAGAATAAGGTAGCAGGGACTTCCACTCAAAGTAGGCGTTCTCCGGAGCGCCGAGACCAGCATAGGCTGCGGCAGCCCCACAATGGGCTACACACAGCAGGTTGTAAATGAACAAATCCGGGGCGCCGCTTCCCTGCCACTCCGGTCCGGCCTCCTGATAGCGGCGAAGCTGCCGCACCGCCTGCGACTTCCACACCTCCAAGAGTGATGGCGACTTGGCCTCCATCACTACTAGTGGGATGCCGTTGACGAACAGGATGAGGTCGGGGATGACCATGCGCTCGTCGTCCTCCGCACCGCCCCGATCGTTGCCTCGTCGCACCCGGAACTGGGTGGTGACGACGAACTCGTTGAGGCCGCCATCCGGGTGCTCAAAGTCGAAGAAGCGTACGATGCGCGAGCCTCCCCCGCGCGGCCCGTCCACAGTCAGGGGCATCCCGTAGGTGAGATACTCGTGGACCGCTTGGTTCAGGGCCATGCCTGTGGCGTCGACGTGCTCTAAGTTGAAGATGACTCGCTCGGCCTGCTCCTCAGTCATCCACTGGTTAAGCCGAAGCAGCACGGTCCGCAGACGGCCCTTCAGGAGCACCTCCCGCTCGCCTCCGCGCTCTGCCGCCAGGGTTTCGCGCGGCACGTACATCCAGCCGAGCCGCTCCAGCAGCACGCGTGCCGGCTCCTCAGCATGGTTGTGCTCGTTCAGCTTAGCGGGGATGGTGATCATAGCAAGCAAATCACCTAGAGTTCGATACCTGTATGAGAAACACGATAGCTGCGGAAGTCATTGTCAGCATCAGCTGGGCGTAGTGTCGCTCCGGATTGCGTGGCTCAGTGCCGCCTCCGTGTGACGAACTCAATCTGTTACGAATCGTAGCCAGGAGTTTAAGCTTCTCTGAGTACACCTGTTCCAGACCGAGCCCAGGCACAACTACATCTAGTAATTGACCCAAAGTAGCGCCGCCACTGAGCTGAAAGCTATGTCGCCTACAAATCACTTGGAGAACGCTCTCTAGGGCACTGCCACAGTTCGAGAGGAAGTCACCATACTTGCCTAACCGGTAGTGCTCCAAACTCTTTCGGAGTTCGTCGTTCGCGACCCTGAAGTCGGAATGGCCTAAAGCAGCTAGCATTGGGGCCACGGCTTCTTCGTAAACCACCGAGTCCTCAGCCACTATAACTTGAGGATAGGCCACTGTCTCAATTACACGAACCTTCTGTTGGGATAGTCCATATCCATGCATTGGCTCTTCTACTTCCTCTGTTACGAAGTTCGTTAGCCGGTATGGTTCATCCTCAATCAGAAAGACTTCGTTAATGGCTTCGATTACGGATGTCGGAAGATGATGGTCGATCTTGAAGCTCAATTCCAAGAAGTCTAGGAAATGTTCAGACGAGCATTCAAAGAGGTATGCAATGACGTCATCGCCCAGTTCCTCATAGCGGAGAGCAGATCCCATTGTGCCTCTGTTCTTGGACAATACTGGCGTCGCAAGTTTGTATTGCAAGGCGTTGTGGACTTCGGCCCAGAAATCGGGATTTGGGGCGAAGAATCCGTGAGCCGGTCGTCCAGGCACCCCGCCTGCTGAGACGTCGCGATAGAGCATAACGATTCTCGTTCTGGTGTTGTGCGCAAGATCTCTGACGGGCTGGCGCGTGCCCTTAGGCGATCGTCGGCTGGAGAATACGTCGTGAAATCTAGCTATTCTGTCACGTAGAGACATCTCGATGTTCTTACTTCACCTAAATCCGCATCCGCCCCGTCAGCAGTGCGTCTGCGGAGGATGTCTTCAGCGATACCAATGTATTCCACTCCTCGCGCGCACGCCCTGACACAGTATCCACACCGTCAAGCACGGCGGCGATGGCTCGCTGCTCCGGCAAACGGGGAAGAGGAATCAACAAAGACTTCAGACTTGTAGGGTTGATATTCGCTTGGCTAACTCCTGGTGTCGCAAACTGTCTGATTCGAGATTGGCAGCTCGGAAACCCGAGAAGGGATGAAAGCCAGAACGGGTTCGCTCGGCTCTGCTGAACCCTTAGCCGCAGCAAGTACGAAGCAAATGAGATAGGTTGCGGTAGGTTGCGTACGACTGCGACCTTCCCCACCAGGTCCAGGCTATTGGTGCGGTTGAACAGGATATCCCCTTTGACCAGACTCAATTTACGCAGATCTTCATTGGCAAGGTCGGCGCTCCGAATCTCCGTCAGATCAATCTCTCCGTCTTGAAGATTGTTCATACGCAGAATGGGAACCCTTCCCCCTCCGTCAAGAGGAGCGTTCGTGCCATATGTTGTTGTCTCAAGAACATCCCCCAAGCGCACCACGTCCCAGTCCTCAGGTATCGTCCCGATACCTGGCGCTTCCTTCCACACCGTGTGCCAGCCGGGGACGCCTCGCGTAAGCAGTTCGTACAGAAGGGAGTTACGCAACTGCTCCGTGGCGGCGATGACGGCGTCCGTGCGCTCGATGGCGTCATCGATGCTGTCCAGCACTGTGGCGATGGCCCGCTGTTCGGACAAGGGAGGGAGGAGAATTGGGAGTGAGCGTGTGGCCTCCAACGTCAAACCATACCGAGTTATTCCGTTGGCTCTCCGGGCAAATTCCCGTCCGCATTCATGAGACGACAACATTCGGGCAAGGAATGCGCCGATCACTGCACCATTCTTGGGACGAGCCAATCCAAGATGATAGCCACACAGCACCCTGTCCATATCCTGAGTCACATAGGACGGTATCCCTATTTCATCAGAGGTCTCCGAGTCTTTGGTGAAGAGCACATCTCCTTCCATCAGAGTCCATCGATTACATTCAACGGGAGTAGCGGTGGCTGTCATGAACTCCATACCTCGATGGATTCGGCGGTTGTAGAAGACATCGGTGTAATTGCACAGTTCGACCGGAAGTTCACCTTCCACAGTTCTCTTATCGACACCGCTGAAGGCAACATCTGCCACGTCGCCCAAACGCACCACCTGCCAGCCGTCAGGGATGATTTCGTTTTCCTCTGAGCGTCTCACTAGTCCAGTTAACTCTCTTCGTTCACGGCGGGGCGTATCTCATGGATGGTCACAGTACGTCCTGCCCGCTTCGCTTCCAGCCATCGTTTGAAAGAACTCTGGCTCTCTCCTGAAGGCCAGCCGCCCAACAGCATTTCGACGCTGATGTCCTCATCCAGGTCGGGCCAGTGGATGCCCTCTCCGGCACCGATCAGCCGCCAGTTATTGCGCTCCTCCAGCGTGGCGTGAATGAGCCTGGGATACCAGGACAGTGGCACTAACACGGTCCGTCCGTCGGAGAGCTCGGCGCTCAAGGTGTCGTCAGTCACTTCGATTGTCATGGCTTCCGGAACACTGACCTTAAGGGTTGAAACGTTCATTCCAAGCCTCCAGAAATGGAATCTGATTGTCCTCGACTATCCTCTCGATGCGGCGTATCTCGTGCCGCCTCAATCCTCCCGTGTGCTGGAGCCTGACAGGCTCCAGCCAGAACTTCGCGATACGGTCATCACGTTCTACGTGAATGTGGGGAGGCTCTTCCCGATCGCTCGCGTAGAAGAAGAACCGGTATGGCCCCTCCCTCAATATCACTGGCATGGCTTCGCGGGTCTCCTACCTGGCATAACCCATCTCCGCCAGAAGATTATCCATCTTGGCGACTGCCTCGTCTCGCCTCTGCTCCGCGTCTCTAAGCTGCGCCAGCGCATCCTCGACGCTCATCACCTCCACCGGTTCAGTCGTGTCCACGTAGCGGCTGATGTTCAGGTTGAAGTCGTTGTCCCGTATCTCCTCTATGTCTGCGACGTGGGCGAAGCGGTCCACATCTCCAAAGGTGCTGTACGTCTCAACTATCTTGTCGATGTGCTCCTGGTCGAGATGGTTGCGCGCTTTACCCTGACGGAAATAACCCTCCTGGGCAGCGTCCACGAACAGCACCTTCCCCCGTCTCTCTACAGGTTTAGCCTTGTTAAGTACACAGATGGCCACCGGGATGCTGGCCCCTGAGAAGAGGTTGGGAGCCAGTCCGAAGACTGCCTCAAACAGGTCGGCCTCTACAATCCCCTTGCGGATCTTCCCTTCCGCGCCGCCCCGGAACAGGATGCCGTGGGGCATAACGACCCCTACCATTCCCTGAGCGTTGGTCACCGCCAGCATGTGCAGCAGGAAAGCGAGATCGCCCCGGGTTCTGGGCGGAATGGCTCCGTAGCGGTCAAAGCGATGGTGCGGGTCGTTGGGCGCGAAGTCATTGCCCCAGTTCTTGAGGCTGAAGGGCGGGTTGGCGATGACGCGGTCGTAGGACATGAGTCGCCCTGCCGGATCCACGAGGCCCGGCTCGGCGATGACGTCCCCTGCCTCCAGACGGGCGGATGAAAGCCCATTCAGAAGCAGGTTGAGCTTGCCGGCGGCCAATGTACCCAGGTTGCGTTCCTGCCCATGGAGCGCCAGGTTCCGCCGGTCGCCGCCTTGCTCATGTACGTATTGGGCCGTGTAGATGAGCATCCCTCCGGAGCCCGCAGTTGGGTCGCAGATGCGCATCCCCTCGCCGGGTCGAAGCAACTCGATAATTAGTCGGACCACGGGGCGCGGCGTATAGAATTCACCGCCCTTCTTGCCGGCGTCGTCGGCGAACCGGTTGATGAGGTACTCATAGGCGTCGCCCAGGACGTTGCCCCCGCCGGCCGCGTCCTCTCGCAGGTTTTCATCGCGCAGGTCCAGATCGCCGAAATGGTTCAGCAGGCTGCGGATGATGCGCTCGCGGTTGGCGGGACTCCCCAGCTTTGACTCATCGTTCCAGTTGGTGGTGGCCAACACGCCGTCCAGCCTGGGGGTGTTGGCGTCCTCAATGGTGTGACTGGCGACGTTAAGGGCCTCGCCCAAGTTCATCGATGCGCCGGTGAGAGCAGACCAGCGAGCCGCCTTGGGCACGAAGAACTCGTGCTCGTCACGGTCGTTGAGGGCCACGTCGCGGGCAACGCCATGGGCAGCGGCGTTCTCCACCTCTTCGTCGAATCGGTCGGAGAGCCGTTTCAGGAAGAGGATGGAGAAAATGTAGTTCTTGTAATCGGCGGCGTCGATCTGCCCCCGCAGTATGTCGGCAGCTTGCCACAGTTTCGACTCCAGCTCCTGTTTGCTTAGCGTCATAAACTCCTCCCCAACGCTTCAGGTACGGCCCCGTGTGCTAGCTCATGAATCACCGCGTCACGGAGCATACCTCGACGCAGCCGAGCGACTTCAATCGCCGATACATACGCCTCCTCCGACGCTTCTACGAGTCGGGCCACCGCATCAAGGTCACGTGGCGACGGCACGGGCACCTGAACCTCTCCCAGGTTCTTGGCCGATAGAGACTTGAGAGTAGCACTCACCGTCATCCGCTTGGCGAGTTGCGTCCGGCCAAGTGATGAAGTGAGGCAGTACCAGAGCCAGTGCCCCATACCGGAATCCGGGCGCTTCGCCCGCACCACCAATAGCGTCACGCCCGCCACCGTCCTCGACACCTCCGGTGGCACGAGAGCAACCTGGATGGATGCTGTACGCGCCGTAAGCAGCAGGTCGAAGGGCCGCAGCAGGTGACGCTCGGTGCGGACGCCATGAACGAATCCAAGGTCGTTGAGTCCGTCAAGGTCCAGCCATCCGTCGTCGCGCACGTCACCGCTTTCAACGATTCGCAGCATCCACTCTCCGCGACGTGCCCCGACACCGTGCCCGGCACGGGCAACTCCCTGATATACGTCGGCTAGCTCCCTTACTGTAACCACTGTTGAGTTATATCACATTTAGTGCCCTATACCAAACGCAACACTAGCCCGTGCTGCTTTACAAGGTGAAAGCGGGGCAAAGTCGCGGTAGAGCTCATCCTCTAGTAAGGGCGGGGACACGTAGGGTTGGTGGAGGCAGCGCGGGGTCTGTGGGCAGTCACAACGTGTGGCTTCTGACCGCGCTGCCACGAGACTTACGACTCAGCGTTCTTCGCAGGTTTAGACAGCTCGGATGAAGTGTTGGGAGGGGGCTCCGCCTACACTCCCAATCGGAATGTCAAGGTGAAAGTTCTTGATTTTGTTCAGTTGGGTGGAGCATTGGTAACTGGACGACTCTTGCTTCCGTTACGTTGAGATCAGTCGGCGCGATCGCTTGATGATGCCTGTATGTCGCACCCGCCACACGTCTCGAAGGGAGGGCCCCACGTGATCCCGCCTTACGAGGCGTTACTACGGGCGTTGCTGTCGGCCATAGTCGATAGCAACGAGTACGCCGACTGCAACTTCTCGACCCTCATGTCCCGGAAGGGTCCTATTTTGCCCTCCTTTCGAACCGTTAAGCCGAGCTCGGCCGGCAATGAGATTCGATTACAGAGGCAAGGGCTGGCCAGCAGACGAGAGGAGAGCGAGCCCCCACAACTCGAAACGCCTTGCTTCGGCCACGCGGAAACCGATCCCCGACAGGGGGGATACATCAATGAACTCCCTTACAAGGGATTAGCAACGGATTTGAGAGCACTCACACTGGTCTTAATGGCGGACATGTGGCGCTCTGGTAGGACTAAGACTGCCGGCCTCGCGATAATACAGGTCCGGAAATGGAGGTGTTGGAGATATGAAAGACTCGAAGCTGATGAGGGATTCGTTGTTGACCACTAGTCAGGTCGCAGACCTTTGCCGCGTGCATCCTGCCACTCTGCGACGCTGGGCACGCACGGGCCGATTCCCTCCGCCACTTCGGCTTTCCCCGTCAACTCTGAGGTGGCGCCGTGAGTCGGTGGACGCCTGGCTCGAAGAACGTACCTCCAATTGTTGAATCGGTCCTGAATGATGAGGCCCCGCTAGAGGACTCGACACCGTGGTCAAGGCGCCAGCCGAAAGAGGCTGCAGCCACGTCACGCGCATTTGAGATGCGTAGGGCTTCGCCATGCTATCGGCCCATTGAGGCCGCTCTTAGAACCCAGTTTACGCTTCCTATCCGGCTCGCCTCCGACGCCGTGAAATTGGACGCGATCCTAACGCGCTCGGACGAATCCGACCAGGCCCCGTGGTTTCGCCCATTGTTTAGGGCGATTTGCAGAGCTCCGTGATGAGGAGAACTGGGATCGTGGTTGCACGTCTGCAGTTGCACGGCGGCGTGAGACCTAACTACGGCAGTAACTTCGCTTTGAAATCAAACTGCCAACCAAGCAACCAAGCGGGACGGGACGGGCTACGCCAAGTGGAAGATGGACAAAGTTGAAACCTGCGGCGAGTGCATTCGGACACCGGTGGATTGGATCAAGACGTCATAGCTCGTGCGGCCTGCGACTTAGCGCAAATACAGCTATCTTGGCTCCCTTCTAGCCAAATAAGCCCTTTGATGCTATATTGTTCTCAGCAAAGTGAACAGGAGAGAGCAATGACTACTAACCGTAGCCCAAACTATCCTAGAGTGAACCTGCGAGCCGCTATTGGACTGGTTCGCAAAATATACACACAGCATGAGAAAAGCGAATTCACCCTGCAAGAAGCTGCCACTGCTGTGGGTAACAAGTATGGAAGTGGCGGATTTCAGAAGAACATAGCTGCGTTACGGCAATTCGGGCTGGTTCAAGGTCGAGGGAACAGCGTACACGTGACACTGAGAGGCATAAAGCTAGCTAGGGGAGACCAAGAGGGGACCGATTATTCGGCGGTGCTGCAGCAAGCTGCTTTGGCTCCTTCGCTGTTTCGAGAATTGCGCGCCTTGGGTCCAAAATCTGTCGGCGCCTTGACTGCCAAGCTGGTTACGGAGATGAATTTCTCGGAAGCTGGAGCGAAAGCTGTCGTCGCCTGTTTCCAGCAGACAATGGATTTTGCGAAGGTGGCTGAAACTCCAGAATCGACAGAGACAGAGACTGCAGAACAGAGCCATGACGAGGAAGTGGAGTCGCAGCCGCCACAGACAGCCACGGCCGAAATTCAGGGGGAGCGCACGAAAATGTCACTACCTCTCCCTGATGGTGGTGTTGCGCTGTTGAATTTGCCGCCGGCTATGACGATCCAGTCCTGGAATTACTTCATTGCTGTTGTAGGCGCACTAAAGACGGGGCTTGTCCAGGACACCCATGCCGTCGAGGTGCTACAACCTGAACGCCCGGAATTAACAGGTTATCGGGTGATTGAGGAAGGTGCGGATTAGATGAGAAGTGGTGGAAACGTTGGTAACAGATGCTGGTGGTCGGACCATTTGGTCGTCTATACAGCGGTGCACGCTTCGGACTGCGTATCCCTATGACAAATGCACTCACTGCTTACACCTGGGTAAATTCACAAACATTTCGTGGCCTCGGAAAGTCCGTATGCTCGGGTGCAAATTGCCGGCGCCTCTCTTGGACCAAGCTCGTCCAGCTTACATTTGGACCGTCCCTTCCACTCCGGAAAGGGGGAGACAGGTGCGGAACCGAGAGGAACGATATGGTTCACTGTGCATCGAAAATAGAGCACATGGCTGGGGGTGGCAAGTTCGGCGACGGCCCGGGGCCGTGGCGGGACGGAATGTTTCAGGCGGACCGGGCGCGGGGAGTTAGAGATTGACGGTCCTGGTCGGCCTGCTCGGTCCGTCCTTGCGGACCGGTCGATCAGTCGCTGCCGTTCCGAAGTGAAGATGCGAAGGGAATGGGCCAGGTGCCGCCCTATTGTCAGCTCGGCGTTAGGCTGCTTCCGTCCTTACCCGCTCGGAACCGGGCGCGTTCCAGAGACGGGAGCCCGCGTTGGCCAGCACGAGCGGGTTGAGGATCGAGACCAGTATCCAGCCGACGTTCTGGGCTTCGGACTGGGTATCGCCCATGAGCAGCGAGAACCAGAGCGGGAAGAAGATTATCGCCAGGGCAAGCGCGCCGTATACGCCTGCCTGGCCCGTCAGGCGGCGTACTGGATCGGCATCGCTGGCCGATTCGCGCCTGTGCAGGACAGCGACGGCGATGGCGATCAGGATGCCGATCCCGGTGACGTAGTTAAAGATGTCCCAGATCTCCTGCGGATGGAGCAGGTCTACATAAAAGCGACTGAAGATTACCTGGGCGGTGTAGATGAAGGCGTAGGCAAACAGCGTCAGGCCTACGACTCGCTTGATGTCGTGCATCGCTCTCTCCAGCTGTGCGGTCCTCCCACCGGCCTAAAACTGGCTGCAGACGGTATGACCGGCCCGGTTACGGGGGCCGGGTGTCTGCGGCTCCGAGGAGAAGCCGAACCTGCGCTAGTGCCGGTGGTGATGATGGTGATGATGACTCCCGCCGGGAGCGTCGATGGCTTCCGCTCAGCATCCCGGCTCCCCGGGGTGCCCGCAGCAGAGGCTCCGGCGCCAGACCTTGATCAGCATATTCCGGCAAAACTGTCACAGGCGAAGGTGCCATGGACCAGAAGCCGTCCGGATGATCCTCACCGACCTCTGCATCGACCTCAGCATCCGGGCGATCATGCCGGCCAGTATAACAATCGGTTACGGAGGGATCTCCCGGCAACAGCGGGCCATCGCCGTGCAGGTAAAGAGCGGAGCAACCCTGGGAGGCTGGCTACCAGTTGATGCTGCGCATCACGGTGTCACGTTCGTGAGCCTCGAGTCCCTCCGTAACCGTGTCGCGTCCAAGAAGGGAACCTTGACGAGCGCTGGGTCTGCCCGCCGGGGGCAGATAGGCGTAAAAGATCAAGGTGAGCTTCTACTTTAAGGCGCTTTGGTGATCCCTACCCGCATGCCGATTCACACTTCAAATTTTCGCGTACATGAGGCGGCCCGCATACCGGCATGCGGGCTGGAGCAGGGTCTGGGAGCAGTTTCCCTTCCCCCTTGCCCGCAGGGCAACCGATGGGGAGACGGTCGAAGCGGTTGGGTAGGCTACCTTATCAAGAGTCCATGCCCGGGTGAACGGACAGGCTGCAGGCGACGGCGAAAGATGCCGTGTAGTCAGCCCGCCGGTATGGCGGCACGCCTGTGGTGTGCGACGCCGATCTTCTTTTCCGCCTCGAAAGCCTCAATGTCGTAGGTGAACTTTCTGCCGTCAACCTCGGTCAGACGCACGCTTACGGTAACCGTCTCTCCCAGGGCCGTTGGCGCCAGGTGCCGTAGCCCGTCCACCGCGTAACCAACGGTCGCCATCTCAGGGGCGATCTTGTGGTCGGTGGCGGCAATGCAGGTCAGTTCCATCAGGTTGAGCAGGGACGGCGTGGACAGCACATCGGCCCCGGCCTTGCCGGTGCGATTGACCGTCATCTCCCCTGTGACCTCGTAATCGACGCTGGCCGCATCGCCAGCCTGGACATCCTCAAGCGCCATCCGTATCTCTCCTCAGTGCGGCCAGTGCCGCCTCTTTAAGTTCGACCTTGCGTACCTTGCCGGTAGAGGTCCTCGGGAAATCATCCCTGAAGACTATCGAACCGGGCACCTTGAACTTGGACAGCCGCGCCCGGCAGAATTCCATTATCTCGTCTTCGGACGCGCTGGCTCCTTCGGAGAGCACCACGAACGCGTTGACGGATTCATCGTACATCTCGTCCGGCAGGCCAATGACCGCCGCGTCCTCCACCGCCGGGTGCGACTTGAGCACCGCCTCGACCTCTCCGGCCGAGATGTTCTCACCCGACCTTCGGATGAGTTCCCTGGCGCGGTCCAGGAAGTGGAAATACCCGTCCTCGCCCACCCTTACGACATCTCCCGTCCACAGCCACCCATCCCTCAGCGTCCTTGCGGTGTTCTCCGGATCGCGAAGGTAGCCCCTCATGATCGTCACGCCCGGGATGCCGCTGACGATGAGCTGGCCCGCCTCTCCGGAGGGCACATCCCGCCCATTCTCGTCCACTACGCGGCACTCGTAGCCCATGGCCGGAAGGCCTATCGTGGAATGGTCGCGCCGATAGTTGAGCGGGTTGACCAGCGGCTGCCCCATCGTCTCGGTCATCCCGAAGATCTGCAGCAATGGAACCCCGTAGCGCCGGTCCCACTCCTCGTACTGCTCCGGCGTCAGGCTCTGGGCGAAGATGACCAGTCTGAGTCCGCTCAGGCCGTCCGTCTCGTGATGCTGTTGGGCGAGCACCATTCGAAGCGGCGTCGCCAGGGAGCTGTGAACCGTGCAGCAGTGCCTTGCCGCCTGACGCATGAGCCGGGAGGCGGAAAAACGCGACATGACGGCCAGACTCGCACCGACCGTGAGGGCTGTCATTACCGAGTAGTACTGGGCGTTGCCGTGGAAAAGAGGCAGAGTGACCAGCCATCGGTCGTCGGGTGTCAGCCCCACGTTCTTTGAGATCTGCTCGCCGAGGAACACGTAGTTGGCATTGGTGACCATGACCCCCTTTGGGCGGCTCGTCGTTCCGGACGTGTAGAGGACCGCCACGTCGGAAAGGGGGTCCTGGTCGATCCTGGGAGGCTGGTCCGGTTGCCCCCGGCAAAGCTCGCTGAACTCGATCACGTCCGGCTCTCCGGGCGCCGGGTCACTTCCCATGTCGTCGGCCGGACGGCCGCAGACGATCACGCTGCGCAACGCAGGGCAGCGCCGGCGGGCGGCCAGCACGTTTTCCAGCAGGTGTGGGAGGGTCACCGTCACGATCGCCTCGGAGTGGCCGAGCGGGTAGGCCAGCTCATCCGGGGGGGACAGGGGGTTGGTGGGCACCATGACCGCTCCGAGCTTGGCCGCTGCGAACCAGAAGAAGAGAAACTCGGGCCGGTTGGTCATGTGAAGGTTGATCCGCTCGCCCCTGCGTACGCCCAGTCCCAAAAGGCCGCCCGCGACCCGGTTGACGGTCTGGTTGAAGTCTCCGTAGGTCCAGGAGCTAACCTCGCCGAGATCGTTCTCGAATATCAGGAACGTCTTTTCGGCGTCGACCCTGGCGCGGTGCTCAAGGGTGCTGGCGACCGTGCGGCGGCCGACTATGGTCCTAGCGGCGCTGGCGGCGTCCAAGCCGAACCCCTAGCCGGTCAGCTCCCGTCGGACGATTCTGGTGCCGGCCACCATGGAGTTGAGCTTCAGGGCGGTAAGCCACCTGGGCACCGTGAAAAAACCGCAGTCGGGATTGATCCACAGCTTCTCGGCAGGCACGAACTGAAGGAAGCGCCGGATGCGCTCTGCGACATCGTCCGCCGTCTCGATGTAGAAGGACTTAACGTCGATGACGCCCGCTCCAAGCTCGCGCTCCTCTGCGACCTCCCGCCATAGCCCCACGTCGACCAGCTCCCGGTTGGCGAATTCCAGCACGAGCTGGTCGGCCTTGGCATCGAGCAGGGCGGGCCACATCCATTCGTACTCTCGCTTTCCCCTAGGCCTTGAGGCAAGGTTGCCAAAGCAGATGTGAAGCGCGGTCTTGGCCTCCACGTCCTCGATGCAGGTATTGAATAGATCCACCCACTCAGAGAGCGCCCCGGGGACGATCGCAAAAGAAGGCTCGTCCAGCTGGATCAGGCTGGCCCCCGCCTCGACCAGCCTGCGCAGTTCGGAGTTGATTATCGAAGCGAACTCGGCGGCCATCGACACCCGGTCCGGATACACGCTGCCGGGCCTGATGTGCATCGAGAGGGTAATCGGTCCGGGACAGGTCGCCTTGAGCGGGGCATCGGTGCGGGATCGGGCGTACTCGAACTCTTCGACGATCCCGAGGCCGTCCGGCACCTGCACCTTCTCGACCGCCCTGTAGCGCCTCGGACTGTCGTATCCGTAAGGGCCGACCGTGCGGAGCAAAGGCTCCTCTGCGATGCCGGTTATGTGGTCGTAGAAGTTCTGAACGAACATCCACCGCCTCATCTCGCCGTCCGAGATGATGTCGACGCCGGCCCTCGTCTGATCCGCCATGGCCAGGTCGACGGCGTCGTTGTAGGCCTCGCGCGTATCGGTCAGTCCGTACTCGCCGGCCTCGATCTTCTCGATCACCGTGTACAGCCAGCTGGGGAGCGCGTGGGAGCCGACAACCGTGGTCGGTAGCAGGGGCAAGCAGGAGTCGCTCATTGCGGTAGGACTGTAAATGCGGCGCCCCGGGGTGTCAAAGACACGGTGCGGCCCGCCGCCGCGTGGCCTCGCCCCGCACCGGCGCTGATGGGGCCCATGTCGGTCACCTAGCCGTCGGCACCTGCGGCTTCGCACTCATCTGCCGTCGGGCGCCCCTCGTACTCGGACCACAAGCGCTCAAGGCCCACCAAGCCGTACGCGATGCGCGACCTGGTCTCCTCGGCCCATCGAGTCCCCGACTCGTAGAAGCCGCGGCCGCTCTTTGAGCCGAGGTCCCCCCGCTCGATCCGCTGCCGGAGCGGTGTGGGAATCTCCCGGGAATCCGAGAGGGTGGGAGCAACCTCCTCAAAGATACGGCCCACCACGTCCCAGGCCGCCAGCTCGAAGACCTCGAAGACACCGGCAAACGCCCACCTTCGCCCCGTCCCGTACTTGAGAGCGGCGTCCACGTCCCCGGGCTCGGCAACGCCGCTTTCGACCAGCCACAGCGCCTCCCTCAGGAGGGCCAGCTGGAGCCTGTTGAGTATGAATCCGGGGACCTCCTTATTCGCGACAATCACCTTCTTGCCCAGCGCTTTCATGAAGGCGCGCGTCACCTCCAGGGTCTCGGAAGAAGTCTCAGGTCCGCCGACGATCTCGACGAGGGGGACGAAATGTGGCGGGTTTGCGTAGTGGGTAACGATGACCCTGTCCGGCCGACCGGAGTCCTCCGCATAGAGGCTCGGCCTCAGGCTGGAGGTGTTGCTGGCCAGGATCGCGTGGTCCGGCGCATGTCGGCCCAGGTCGCCGAAGACCTGCCGCTTTACCGCAAGGTCCTCTGCAGCGGCCTCGATTACGAGATCGGCGTCGGATACGAGCTTCCCGAGGACCGTTCCCGTCCTTATGCGGCCCGGCGCCGCCCGGGCATCGTCCTCGCTGAGCAGTCCGTGTCCCGCGAGCCTGGCCAGGCCTGCCCGCACGTTTTCCATCGCCCCTTCCAGGACTTCCTCGGTAAGGTCGTGCAGGCGCACGTCGTAGCCCGCCGCCGCGAGCTCGAGGGCGATGCCGTGCCCCATCAGCCCGGCGCCGACCACGGCCACCCTGCGAATATCACTTGCCTTCATCGAGCCTCCAATCCCCCGTCATGCTACACTCCCGCCCCCCGGGATGAGATGGTCCGAGCCGATGAATCCATGAGCACACAGCAGGCGGGCAGGGTGCAGACGGTCACCGGTCTCATCGATCCGGCCGACCTGGGAATAACGCTTATGCACGAGCATCTGCTGCTCGACGTCCGGGCCTACTTCGATGAGCCCGGCGAGGCCAGCATCCGGGCCTGGGTGGACGCCCCGCTCACGGTCGACAGGCTGGGCTACATCGCGCTCTACTGGCACATTAACCGCGACAACACGGTCATCCTGGATGAGCGCTTTGCGGCCGACCAGGCCGAAGTTTTCATGCTCGCGGGTGGGCGCACCGTGGTCGATACGACCAACGTCGGACTCGGCCGGGACCCGCTGGCCCTGGCCCGCATCTCCCGGCGCACGGGGCTGAACATAGTCATGGGATCCGGCTACTACGTCCGGCTCTTCCATCCCGCCGACATGGCCGAACGGGATGAGGATCGGATCACCGCCGAGATAGTCCGCGACATAACCGTAGGAGTCGGACAGACCGGCGTCAGGGCCGGGATCATCGGCGAGGTGGGCAACATGTGGCCCCCTCAGGACGATGAGGTCCGGGCCCTGCGGGCGGCCGCCAGGGCCCAGGTCGAGACCGGCGCCGCGATCACCATTCACCCGGGGTTCGACCCTCAGTCGCCCCCGTCGATTCTCGATGAGCTCAGCCGGGCCGGAGCCGATCTGAGCCGTGTCGTGATCGGCCACCTCGATACGTTCCACGACCGGGGACTGCTGGCCGAGCTGGCGGCCTCGGGTTGCTACCTCCAGTGGGATACATATGGCAACGAGGAGACGCTGTTCGGGGAGGTGGGCAGCGGGAGCGGGTCCACTCTGGACATGCCCAGCGACGAGCAGCGCCTCGACGCGCTCGAGTACGTCGCTGGCCTGGGATACCTGGACCGGGTGCTCATATCCCAGGACGTGTTCCTAAAGTGCATGACCGTCGCCTACGGCTCCAAGGGCTACGGCCACATCGTCACCAACATCCTGCCCAGGCTTACCGCGCGCGGCTGGGATGACCACCAGATCGAGGCGCTGATGGTGGCCAATCCCCGAAGGCTGCTCACGCTCATCTAGCGCCGCTGGCCGGGCGCAAACGCGCGCCGCCCCCGCCCCCCTCGGCGCGGCGGGACGAGGACCGATTGTGACTAGGCGCCGCCGGTCGTCAGGATTCCGATTTCCCGCAGGCGATGATCCGGCATCCGGTGATGCCCAGGACAAGGGGAACGATCACGTCGACGGCCGCCCAGATGACCCAGGCCTGGTGGTTGCCGTCCAGGCTGTCCGGCCCGTCCGCCAGGAGGGAGAACCAGTTGTGCAGAAAGAGTATCGACACCGCGGCGGTCAGGAAGAACGCCGCATTGACCTCGAGGTACCTGCGCGTTACCGCCCCGCCGGAATCTCCCCCGTCTACCTCGCGCTTTTGCATGTAGTTGAAGATAAGCGCGATCGCAAGGCCTATCACCATCAGGACGTCCAGTACGTACCAGACCGAGAGCACGTCAAACGACTCGTCGAGGAACGGGCTGATGATGAAGTACACGGCGACCACGGCGCCCACCCCGGCCATCAGTGCCCCGATGAGTCTCACTCCAGCGTTCATAGCATCTCCTTTCACGGTTCACCTGAGGCCCGCGCGGCCCGCCCGGGCCTCAGCACGCCAGACGCCGCGGCAGGGATAGGTGCTGCCCCAACATCTTCCGGTGGAGTATGACATACCCGCTCCATGTGGTGTTGGCGGGGAACTGCGGACGGCGCTCCCGGATCGGACTTAACTGTCCGCGCCCCGGTGGTGGTGACGGGGTCGATTCCTGTGCCCGGGCGATGTCCGGGAAAGGGCTCGGTCAGCCCGCCTGCCTGCCCCAAACCTTCGATATGTCGGGGCGGGTTCCGGACTCAATCCCGGAAGAGGCCGACTGCTCAGGCGGCGCGTGCCACAGGCGTTCGTAGGCTTCGGACACCTTGACATGCGTGGCGATTCGAGGCTACGATGGGCCCGAGCCGAGGTAGCTCAGTTGGTAGAGCACAGCACTGAAAATGCTGGTGTCGCCAGTTCGATTCTGGCCCTCGGCACGTCGCAAGCCGACGGTCGAGCGGAAGTGGCTCAGTGGTAGAGCATCACCTTGCCAAGGTGAGGGTCGCGGGTTCGAATCCCGTCTTCCGCTCCAGCCCGTCAGCCGCTTGCAAGGTCGGCGATCACCGCCCGCCACACGTCCGGGTTCCCGCCGCCATAACCGGCCCGATAGGTGATTACCCCGTCCGGGCCGACTGCCAGCTTGAAGGCCTGGGTGGTTATCCTGAGGTCCGCCAGCATGCCCGGCCCGGCCACTGAAACGGGCCAGGGCTGTCCCTGACCGTCCCTGTACGCGACCAGATCGCCGATGGGCTCGCCCGGGTCCTGTCCGACGACAATGAAGTCGACCGCATCGGCGTATTCGGGATAGATGGACTTGAGCTCCGAAAGATCCCTGCGGCATACCGGACACCAGGTGGCCATGAAGTAGATGAACACCGGCCGGCCCGCCGACAGTAGTTCTTCGGACGTGCGAACCGTGCCGTCCTCGAGCGTGATCGAGAAATCGAGTACCCTCTCGCCCACCTCCCTTCCCGCCATGAGGATCTGCTCCTGTCCGGAGTGATCGGCCGTGGCATCGGATTCGGCTCAGGCCGCATCCTCCGCCGGATCGGGCCCGGATGCCGATCCGGCGTCTGATCCGTCCGTGCCGCAGGCCGCTGCAGCAACCAGGATCAAGGAAGATATGGCTATCAGCACCCTGGCTATCACTTCTGAGCTCCCATGGCTAAAGGGTTCTGTGTTGCGCCGGCCCGTTCTCCCGGCGCAGGAGCCCGGTCTGACCGGCAACGGGCCGCGGGCCTCAGCCGCTGGCAAGATCCGCGATAACGCCCCGCCAGACGTCGGGGTTTCCGTTTCTGTATCCGGCCCGGTAGGTGATCAACCCGCCGGAGTCGAAGGCCAGCTTAAAGGCCTGGGAGGTAATTCGAAGGTCCGCCAGCATGCGCGGTCCTGCCAGCGCCACCGGCCAGGACTGGCCCTGACGTTCCCTGTACGCGACTAGGTCGCTGAGGGGTTCGCTAGGATCCTGACCGACGACTATGAAGTCGACCGCATCCGCGTATTCGAGATATATGGCCTGCAGCTCGGCGAGGTCCTTGCGGCAGACCGGGCACCAGGTGGTGAAAAAGTAGATGAACACCGGCCGGCCCGCCGACACGAGATCCTGGGTCGTGACGGCCGTACCGTCCTCCAGGGTGATGGAAAAGTCGAGCACCCTCTCGCCCTCGTCCCTTCCAACCTTCACCGTTTCGTTATCGACGGGCTCCGGCTCCTCCTCGACCGTCTCTGCAGTCTGATCGGATACGTCGTCGTCGGTGACCTCGACCGTCTCTGCAGTCTGATCGGATACGTCGTCGTCGGTGACCTCGACCGTCTCGGCGGCCTGATCGGACATGTCGTCGTCGGTAACCTCGACCGTTTCGGCGGCCTGATCGGATACGTCGTCGTCGGTGACCTCGACCGTTTCGGCGGCCTGGTCGGATACGTCGTCGTCGGTGACCTCGACCGTTTCGGCGGCCTGGTCGGATACGTCGTCGTCCGGGTCCTTGTCCAACTCCATGGCTTGGTCGGAGACGTCGGTATCGGCGGCCTGATCGGGGCGCTCGACGTCGGCCTGCGGTTCGGCCGCCCTGGCTGTGGGCGTCGCGGTAGCCTCAGGCTCTGCGACAATGTCGCTGGGGGACTGATCTGAGCCGCAGGCCACGGCGGATATCAGGATGATGCCAAAGAGGGCTGCTGCAGCCGTTGCTACCGTGGACATATATACAGAAATCTTAGCATCCAGGCCGTGGTAACAGACCGAAACGGCGATACGGCCGGAGGCGGCCGCTGGAGCCGAAGAGCCCTCGTTGCGGGGGTAGTGGTACTGCTTCTGGCCGCCCTCTTCGCGACGCTGGCCTGGGGCCTTGCCAATCGCTCTCCCGTTACCGGGCGCAGCGGAATCACCCGCGTGTCCAAGGACGTGCCCGCCTTCGTGCTCAAGACATTCGATGGTGACCGCCTCGATCTCGCAGAGCACATAGGACGTCCCATCGTCATCAACTTCTGGGCCTCGTGGTGTGTGCCGTGCCGGAGGGAGGCCGTGACCCTTGAGGGTGCGTGGCGCGCCTCGCGGGGTACGGACGTCCTGTTTGTGGGAGTGGATATCGACGATACCGAGGCCGACGCAAGGGCGTTCGTCGAGGAGTTCGGGGTCAGCTATCCGAACGGACTCGACCCGGACGGGGAGATTACGGTCGATTTTGGAGTCATAGGACTCCCGGTGACGTTCTTCGTAAACAGGGAAGGGGTGATCGATCGTCGCTGGGTCGGTGAGATACACGGAGCCCAGCTCGCCCTTTGGCTGGACGACTTGGTCGCCGGACGGCCCGCCGAGGAGAGGTTCGGGGAGAACAGGGACGCCTTCTTTGAATTTGGAGACCCCTCAGAGTGATCCCAGGCCCCGCGCATGGGCATCGTGGTCCAGGCCCGGTCCGCTGCACTCTCTATGCTCGCGCAAAGGTGAGCGCCCCGCGGGCCGCCCGCCTGCGGTACCATTTGGACGGTGGTGGAGAGCGGCGGCGGATCCGGTAGACGCATAGAAAGGTGAGGCGGGATGTTCACTGCCATCGCGGCGGTCAGGATCAAGCCCGGGATGCGGGATGAGTTCGTCCGGCTGATTGAGCCCAATGCCCGGGGTGCGGCCTCGGAGCCCGGCTGCATACGGTTCGATCTGATACAGGATCGATCCGATGACCACCTGGTGTGGTTCGTCGAGTACTACCACAGCGAGGAGGACTTTCACATCCACCAGAAGACTCCCCATTTCCTCGAGTGGCACCCGCACCTTGTGCGCATGCTCGATAGCGTGGTACCCAACACCGAGTCGCTGGGTGACTCGATCTATCCGCCCCAGGGAGGCTGGGAAGGTCGCGACTAGGCGGGGATGATCAGATACCGCAGATCGGGGGGAGAGCGGGCGCTTGAAGGAAATCCCCAAGATCTACACGCTGGGTCTCCTGGCCCTGCTGGTGTTCCTCGTGTTCGTGGGAATGTATGCCTTGTCTGATAGTGCCCTGAACAGAGTCGCGGCCACCGAGGCGACCCTTGGCCTGGCGGAAGGCGATGGAGGCTGGACCGGCGACCTGTCGGCAAACGACTTTGCCTGGTACGAGGACACCGCGATCTTCATCTGCCCTCTCCACTGACATGGTCATCCGAGACGCGCATACGGCCGGACGCTTCCGTGACCAGGGGGCGATAGTAACAGGGGCGGCGACGGGAATAGGCTACGGAGTGGCTAGGCGACTCGGCTCCGAGGGGGCCGGTCTGGTCATCGTCGACCTCGACGGCGAACTGGGACAACAGTCGGTCTCCGAGCTGGCCGCCCGCGGCATCGACGCAAGGCTCGTCGTCGGCGACGTGGGGGATGAGAGCGTCGCAGAGCAGGCGGTCGAGACGGCACTCGAGGCGTGGGGCCGGTTGGACGTGCTGGTCAACAACGCCGGCATCACCGGTGATGCCGGCGTCATCTGGGAGCTGCCGGTGGGGGAGATGGACCGCGTTTACCGGACCAACCTGAGGGCCGCGTACCTGTTCACGCAAAAGGCCGTACCGGCCATGCTAAGGCGCGACTACGGGCGAATCGTCAACATCGCCTCGATAGCGGGTAAGGAGGGCAATCCGAACATGGTCCCTTACTCGGCGACCAAGGCCGCGGTGATCGGCCTTACCAAGTCGGTCGGCAAGGAGCTGGCGGCTACGGGTGTGAGGGTGAACTGCCTGACGCCGGCGGTGGTGCATACCCGCATCCTGGATCAGACATCCCCGGAGATGGTCGAGTACATGGCCTCGAAGATTCCGATGGGCCGGTTCGGGGAGATCGACGAGATCGCAGCCCTGGTGGCATGGGTTGCCTCCGAGGAGTGCACCTTCACCACCGGAGCCGTTTTCGACATTTCGGGTGGCCGCGCGACCTACTGATCTGAAGCGGTTGCCGCCGCGCCCCGACCGCACAGGACACGTTCCGAAGCAGGGGCATCTAGCTCGCCCTCTGCCTATGGCGGAGTTGATGGATGACCCGCAGGTAGCAGCCGGCGCGGCGGGCAATCGGCACGGGGCCACCTGTCCAAACCGGGACTGGTCGCGCTGCGATTCGGCTCGTCCGCGGACAATCGGATAGCGCCGAGTGAAAGCCCCGGGTACCTAACCTCAGGGCACGACCCACGTTAGCTGTTGGGGATGATCCTGTCCGACGACGTGCGGCCGACCTGCTCTGCCGCGA
Source organism: Dehalococcoidia bacterium (assembly GCA_034421295.1). Classification (GTDB taxonomy): domain Bacteria; phylum Chloroflexota; class Dehalococcoidia; order Lucifugimonadales; family UBA2962; genus CAUZIR01. The sequence continues at coordinate 9,933 of DAOUKM010000010.1, read as the reverse complement.
GTTCGGCAGTCTCTGCCCGGTAGCCCGAGGTAACAGTCATGCCAGAGAGCAGTTAGGCTAGGCCAGATGCGTTTTCTTACCGCTGCCGCCATAAAGAGGCGGACGGTCACTCTGCTTGCCGTCGTGCTCGTTCTAGCCGGCGGCGTTTTTGCCTATAACTCACTCAAGGTAGGGCTGTTCCCGGAGATCGAGTTTCCCCTTGTTGCGGTCACCGTCTCGTACCCGGCCGTCGATCCCGAGGGGGTGGTGCGCGATGTGACGGCCCCTATCGAGAGGGCGATCTCGGGCACGGACGGACTCGAGTCGATCCGCTCGACCAGCTTTGAGGGCAATGCGATCGTGCTGGCCACTTTCAGGTACGGCACCGACATGCCGGGCGCAGAGGCCCACATAGAGGCCGCAGTCGCCGGTATTTCGTTCCCACCGGGCGTCGAAAGGCCCGAGGTCGGCCGCTTCGACCCCGACCGGTTCCCCGTGCTGAGCTTCAGCGTGGCCTCCGAAGAGGGTCTGGAGGAGGCGGACCGCGCGCTGCGAACGCTCATCCTGCCTGAGATTTCGGGAATCGACGGTGTGATGGACGTGGAGGTAGCCGGCGAGCTGGAGCGGCAGGTGCGCGTTGCCGTGGATCCGGACCTCCTGAGCGACAGCGGAATATCCCTTCCCCAGGTAATTGCGGCCATAGGCGAGAGCAACGTGTCGGTGCCCTCGGGCCTTATCCGTAGTGGCGGGCTCACGGTGCCGGTAAAGACCGAGAACGTCGCCGGCTCGGTCGCCGAGATTCGCGGCATCCTGGTCGGGGCCTCGCCCTCCGGCCCGGTCGCGCTCTCCGACGTTGCGAGCGTCGAGCTTACGGACGCGGTTCCGGCGAGCATCTACCGCGCCAATGGAAGCGCGGCGATCGGGGTCTCGATCATAAAGGGCCCCGACGCCAACACGGTCGAGGTAACCAGCTCGGTGCGTGAGGTGCTCGACGAGATGGAGGGGACCGTCCCGGGCCTTGAGATCGTGGTCGTTTCCGACCAGGGACCGCAGATCCAGGGCCAGATCGATTCTCTGCTGACCGAGGCTGCCTTCGGGTTCCTGTTTGCGGTCTGTGTCGTATTCGTATTCATGCTGACCGTAAGGCCGACCGTGATACGCGGGCTGGCCTCAACGCTGCGTCCGACGATCGTGATCGGCCTTTCGATCCCATTGAGCGTGCTCAGCGCCGTGCTGCTGATGGCCTGGCAGGACATGTCCCTGAACTTCATGACGCTCGGCGGGCTGACCATATCCGTCGGGAGGGTGGTAGACGACGCCATAGTGGTCCTCGAGAACGTTTATCGGCACATACAGGCCGGGCGGGAGCGGTGGCGGGCCGCCCTTGAGGCCACGGTGGAGGTGGGGCCCGCCATCTTCACCTCGACCCTGGCAACGATCCTGGTGTTCATCCCGCTCGGCTTCATAGAGGGCCTTGTCGGGGCTTTCTTCCTGCCGTTCGCCATAACGGTCAGCCTCGCCCTGGCGGCCTCGCTCCTGGTCGCGCTCACCGCCGTCCCGGTGATGGCCGCCTACCTGCTGAGGCCGGGAGACCTTCCCGAGGGAGGCGTCGGCGACGAGATGACGTTCGTCGACGAGACCTGGATGCAGCGGGCCTACACCCCGGTGCTGCGCTGGGCGCTGGGGCACAAGACCGTCACCCTGGCGGGTGCCGCCGTCGCAACGGCCGCGAGCCTCGCTTTGCTGGCCGTCATACCGGTAACGCTGTTCCCGAGCAGCGAGGACCGGGATGTAGCGATAGAGCTGAGCCTTCCAGCGGGGACGCCGATGGAGCGGACGCTGGCCGAGGTGGTCTCGATTGAAGAGCGCGTCCGTGACTATTCCGATGTCTATACGGCCACGGTTGGAGCGACCGACCTAGCATCCGGCGGAGCTCCGGGATCGTTCAACCAGGCGAGCATGCTCCTGGATCTGGCACCCGGGGCGCCGGATGACGTGGCGGACACGCTTCGGGAAGATCTCAGCAGGCCCGACCTGGTGCTAAGGGTGAGCGAGATCAACCGCGGGCCGCAGACCGGAGGCGTGGAGATCAGCATCTCGGGGCCCGATTACGGACAGATCGCTGCCGTATCGGATGAGCTGGTGGAGGCGCTGGCGGACGTCGACGGAGTGGTCAACCTGGACAGCGACGTGGCAAGTGCGCGGGACGAGGTGTCGGTGGAGGTCGATCCCGCGGCGGCGGGACGAATAGGCCTCAGCGCCCGCCAGGTGGGCCTTCAGTTGAGCCAGTTCCTGGTGGGCCGACCGGTGACGTCTATCGAGATTGACGGGGTGCCCATCGATGTCGTCGTCTCGGCAGACCGAAGGGCCATAAGCGCCGCGGGCGACATCGAGCGCCTGGTTATCTCGGGCCCCGGTGGCACCGCCGAACTGGGTGAGATCGCCGAGGTTTCCCTGAAGAAGGGTCCGGTGACCATCACACGCACCGACCTTCGGCGCTCGGCCTCCATCACCGGGGAGATCACCGACGCCGACACCCAGTCCGTCGGGCGAGAGATCGACGAGAGGATCGAGGCGCTCTCCCTCCCGCCCGGGGTCAGCGTGAAGAGCGGCGGGATATTCGACGAGATCGCCGAGGGATTCCAGGCGATCTTCTTTTCGATAGCCGCAGGGATCGTGCTCATGTACCTGGTAATGGTGGCCAGCCAGGGCTCTCTGAGAAATCCCGTCGTCATCGTATCGAGCCTGCCGCTGGCCCTGATCGGGGTGCTCGTGTCGCTGGCGGTAACGGGCCGTACGCTCGGGCTGCCGGCGATGATGGGCGTGCTGCTGCTCGTGGGGATCGTCGTTACCAACGCGATCGTTCTGATCGCCTTCGTCGAGCAGCTGCGGGCGGGAGGCATGACGGTGAGGGATGCCCTCATCACCGGGGGCCGGGTCCGGCTAAGGCCCATTCTGATGACGACGCTTACCACGAGCTTCGCCCTGCTTCCTCTCGCGACGTTCGCAGACAGCGAGGGCGGCCTGATCAGCGCGGAGCTGGCCACGGTGGTCATCGGCGGCCTGATTAGCTCGACGGGCCTTACGCTCATCGTGGTGCCGATCGTCTACTATCTGTTCAATGTCAGCATCCCGGGCGCCCTCAGGCGCGCCGGGGCCCGGCTGGCGCTCCGATAGCAGGGCCCTGATTCGGTCGATCCGCTGATCGCGCCACGAGGCCTGGAGCGAGATGGAGACCCCGCCCGCGCCCCCTCCACCGAGTCAGATCGGCCGCATCGTGGATGTCGCTGAGTATGAGACGTCCTGTCACCACCAGTACGCCATCAGGCCCGCTCGACATGTCCTGAGGGGGAAAGCGCTGTTGAAACGCTGAGTCTGGCTCTGGTAGCGTCGCTGCCGTGTGGGTGCCAACCGCACCTGCGAAGAGCCTCAGAGCGGGCCCACCACGCTCCGGCCGGGATCATCGAGCAAACTTGTGATCGATTAGGGGATCGTCTTGGAACCACGCATCAGCATCATCACTCTCGGCGTTACAGATTTGCCGCGGTCAGTCGCCTTCTACCGCGACGGACTGGATCTGCCACTCCTAGACGAAGACACCGAATCGATCGCCTTCTTCAAATGCCGGGGGACCTGGCTGGCCCTGTATCCGCGGGATGCCCTGGCGGAAGACGCCGGCGTCAGCACCGAGGGCAGCGGGTTTTCCGGCGTCACGCTGGCACACAACGTCCCGACTCGGGAGGGAGTAGACGCGCTGCTTGAGACCGCGGTGGCCGCAGGGGCCGCTCTGGTCAGGCCCGCGCAGGATACCTTCTGGGGTGGCTACTCGGGGTACTTTGCCGATCCGGAGGGATACCTGTGGGAGATCGCCTGGAATCCTCACTTTTCGATTGAGTGACCTGCATGCGGGTGGCGATGTCAGCTACCTCAGGTGACCGGCAGACCGGCGGCATTGAGTCACGCCACCTCTGACTGCGACGAGTTGAGATAGCTCTCGGAGTTGACGGTATTCGCACCAGGAGGGCGACCGGCGCCCGGACAGGCGGCTTCCAAGGCCCCTGAGGGACCCTCCCCACGCGTCCTTCCGTCCGGGTCACGAAAGAGACGACATGGCAGTAGGGGAGCAATCAGACGCGCGTAATCGTCCTGATCAAAGCCACCGGGGACGGTTAAGTGGGCATCATGCCCTCCGCTTAGTTCATCGAGGCCGAAAGGTGGGTGAAGCGAAGCTCAAGACCAATGTTGGGTCCCGGGGAAATCGAGATTCGGCACCCGTTTGAGCCATCCGACTTTGCCGGAGCCATGGCTCCGGAGCAGGCGGAGCGGTAGGATTGGGGCTTGAATACTGGTTCACATGCCGCCTTCCGCCAGGATTGGAAGAACGTGGGGAAGGGCAACAAGGGCCGCGCAGTTTGGGGATCTACGGGCGTGATCTCCAGGGCAAATGATGGAGCGGGCGGGCAGCCTGCAAGTGGCGAGGTCCTTCAGCTGGCGTGAGGGCAAGGATGGGGGGTACAGCATGAACGTCGAAGTTGTCGGGTTGGAAGGTTCCGTACTCCTGCTGACGGTTCGGGGACGCATCACCTCACTGACCGCAGACCTGTTCGAATACTATGTCAGACGCGCCGTCGCGGGCAGCGACCGGGACGTCATCCTAGATGCCTCGGAGGTAACGTTTCTCGGTTCGGCCGGGCTGCGTTCGTTCTTACGCCTGTGGAAGCTGCTCCATAAGAAGGAGCGCAGCCTCCATATCTGCGCCCTCAAGCCGCATATAAGGCAGGTCTTTAAGATAATCGGATTCGACAGGATCATCCCGATCGAGGAGGATCGAGTTGCGGCGATGGTCGCTCTCGAGGCCGAAACGCGGAGCCGGCAGTAGCAGGGTGTTGGTAGGTTGAGGTCAGGCTAGCCGAAGACGATCCGCCTCGAGAGGCTGTCCAACTTCCCCGGTCGGTTACAGGACGGTGCAGCCATCCTCGATTCTGCGATTCGGGCCTTGCGCGAAAGCGTTCAGGTGGCGGAGGGTCGCACTACACCTGCAGCACTGACGGCCTCTCGCTACTCTTCCCCTTGTTTGTTCATCACCTCGAAGCCAGCACCTCGGATGAGGCGAGAATTCCGTCGGGGCCCGTACCGCCGATGGCAACCACCCGCCCGTCCGATAAGAGCACGGTGGCGTGGCGAAAACGTCCGATCTGAAGGGGGCTGCTGGCGCTCCATTCGTTCGCGGCCGGGTCGTAGATTTCGCTCTCTGCGAGTAAACCGAGTCCTCCGGTCACCAGCACTCTTCCGTCCTGCAAAAGAACGGCCCTGTGCTCGGCTCTCGCCACCTCCGTCTCCCCGGCGCTGGACCACATGTCGGCGACGGGATCGTACACCTCGGCGAGCAGACGCTTACCCCTGCCTCCGACGACCAGCACCCGGCCGTCCTCCAGCAGCGTGGCCGTGTGGAAGGCCCTGGAAACCGCCATGGGAGCGACCGTCGTCCATGTGTCCGTTTCGGGGTCGTAAGTCTCCGCGGTCTCTGAGAAGGGGCCGTCCTCCTTGCCTCCACCGGTCACCAGGACCCTGCCGTCGTCTAGCAGAGTGACGGTGTGGTTGACCCGTTTCTCCGACATTGGCGCCGCCTCCGTCCAGGTGTCGGCGTCGACGTCGTAGATCTCGCTCTGGTCCAGGGTGGCCACGATCTTGGCGTCGGTCTTGCCGCCCACGACCATGACCCGGCCATCCGCCAGCCTGACCGCTCCCATGCCATCGCGCGACATGTGCATGGGCGCAACGCTTCTCCAGGCATTTTCCGCAGGGTCCCAGATCTCCGCGGTCAGGATCGTCCCTTTCGTTGGCCCCAGTCCGCCCGCCGCCAACACGCGCCCGTCCGCCAACTCGACCACGGCCGGGGAGCGGCGGCCCTCGGCCATCGGACCGGTGAACGTCCACTCGAGGGTCTCGGGGTCCAGCACCTCCGCCGTCTCGTGGATGGTTGCCACCAGCGTGCCAATCCCCAGGCCGCGCCCGCCCAGCGCCAGCACGCTACCGTCGCTGAGCGTGAGGGCGGCAAACCGCTCCCTGCGGGCCTTCATGTCCGGCGCGCTGACGAAATCGCCCAGCTCGACTGCCACGTCCTCGACCGGGGTCTCTTCCTGAACGGAAACGGAGGACTCCTCGGCCGGTTCGGCAGGCACGGAAGTCGCGGCCGGCGAAGAGCAGGCGACCGCCAGGAGCGTGATCAATACTGCGATTACGGCTGAACGCGACATCTGCATTACCCCCGGGGGACGAAATTGACCGCGACTTAAGGGCTTCTGCCCTGGCCGCAACTTTACATAAAGCACCATGACAATGCGATCAGGTGTCCTCGACAGGTTCGGTGAGCGTTGCTGCACGCGGTTCGGGTGACCTTGGCCCGGTGCAGGCTGGGGCCTGACCGCTGCGGTCACTGCCGGAGATACCGGCCCTTGACCGAAGGTAACTTCGCCCCTAGTCTACCCCCCCCATGCGCATGCAAGACAAGATCGCCATCATCACCGGTGCCGCCACCGCCCTCACCGGGGAGATCAGGGGGATTGGGGGCGCGGCCGCCCGGGCCTTCGCGCGTGAGGGCGCGACGGTGTATCTAGCCGACATCAACGACGAGATGGGTGAGCGTGCCGCAGCCGAGATTCGCGAGGCCGGGGGGTCGGCACGCTACGTTCATCTCGATGTGACGGACGAGGTCTTGTGGCGCACGGTAATCGACTCCATCGTGAAAAGTGAGGGATCTCTGGACGTGCTGGTGAACAACGCCGGCACCGGCCGCGCCTTCAACGGCGAGTACTCAGACCCCGATGGCCCCCAAAGCGCCGAGGAGGCGCTTAAGGTCGAGTTCACCACGGTCGAGGGGCTGGAGCGCGAGCTGGGTGTGCACGTGCGCGGAGCGATGCTGGGCATGAAGTACGCCGTCCCCGAGATGCGAAGGCGTGGCGGAGGATCGATAGTAAACGTCTCGTCGATTCATGGCATAGTCGGCGTCGGCACGATCACGGCGTACGCGACGGCGAAGGCGGCCATGCGGCATATGTCAAAGACCGTGGCCATCCAGTATGCGAGCGAGAACATCAGGGTGAACTCTGTGCATCCGGGCTACACCAGGACGCCGCTGGCACGCCCCCTCTTCACCGACCCGGAGCTGTACGCAGACCGCACCTCGCAGATTCCCCTGGGCCGATTTGCCGAGTCCGATGAGATCGCTGAGGGCATACTGTTTCTAGCGTCGGACGAGTCGTCATACGTCACCGGTGCAGAGTTGGTCATCGATGGGGGACACAACGCCCAGTGAGGAGCCGGCGGCGCGTAGCAAGACAGCGTGAGGCGCTCAGATTGGGGGCTGCGGCCTCGATGATCCGCATCGAGGCATTCGAGCCCGGGTTCGACTGCCGCAGGCCGGGCGTGCTGCCTGAGGACGCTGGTCTGTTTAGAAGAAGGGGGGTGGAGGAATGACCGGCCGACTTGCTGGAAAGGTGGCGCTCATCACCGGAGGGGCAAACGGCCTGGATGGACGGCTGATGGGTTTCGGCGGGGCGTTCGCCCGCACGGCTGCGAGAGAGGGCGCCTCGGTCGTCATAACCGATATCGACGAAGAGAACGGCCGCCTGACAGCGTCACAGATTCAAGACAGTGGGTCGAATGCCCTCTTCGCCCGGCTGGACGTGACCAGCGAGGTCGAGTGGCGGGCGGCCATCAGGGCGGCCGAGGACGCCTATGGGCGCCTGGACGTGCTGGTGAACGGCGCCGGGATCCTAGCCTCGTTCGACCTTGAACATACGTCGGAGCATGACTGGGAACGTGTTCTGGCCGTGCACGCGAAGGGCACGTTTCTGGGCACGAAATTCGTCGCTCCGGTCATGCGGAGAACCGGCGGCGGGTCCATAGTCAACATCTCCTCGATCGCGGCGATGGTGGGCAGCCCCGCCAGCACTGCTTACCACGCGGCAAAAGGAGCGATTCGCTCGTTCACCAAGTCAGCCGCCATCCAGCTGGCCGGGGACGGCATCCGGGTGAACTCGCTTCTGCCCGGATTCGCCGAAACACCGTTCACAGTCGGCCCATTCGCGGAGCCGGGCGTCCTGGAGCGCAGGCTAGGCGGGGTGCCGATGGGCCGCCTGGGCACGGCGCAGGAGGTGTCCAACGCCATCCTCTACCTGGCGTCGGATGAGTCCTCTTACGTCACCGGTGCCGAGCTGGTGGTCGATGGGGGCGCCTTGGCCCAGTGATGGCCGCCCATGAACCGGGGTCCGGCAGGGTATCGGAGCCGCCCTAGCTGGGCACCTGCCCCGGAGAAGATTCGGCCGCATGTCTGCCGGGCCTGGAGGAGAGCCATGATTCGAATGCCGGCAATGAGCCGCCAACAGCTTCGCTCACGTCTCGACGCGCTTCCCAGGGTGAGGATCGCCGCGACGCCCACACCGCTACAGGAGGCTGAAAATCTCTCGCGCGAACTGGGCGTGCGGATCCTTATCAAACGGGACGACCTGACAGGCCTCGCCCTGGGCGGCAACAAGGTGCGGCACATGGACTTCCTGATGGCGGACGCGCTTAAGAAGGGGGCCGATGTCTCAATAAACGTCAAAGCCCTGACCAACAACTCCCGCATTATCGGAGCCGCTTCCAAGAGAGTCGGCATGGACTACATCTGCGTTGCGGCCGGTGGCAAGGGCAGTCCGATCCAGGGCAATTTGCTGATTCAAGACCTGTTCGGGGCCGAAATTCACCTGCTTGACACCACCGACGAGGAGGAGGTTTCGGGCTATGTCGAGGACATCGAGAATCGGCTGAGAAACGAAGGACGGACCCCGTACAACCACCGCAGAGAGCACATGTCCCGCTCGTCGGCCGCCATCTCCTACATGGACGCCACCCTCGAGATCGCCAGCCAATTGGACGCGGCAGGCGTCGAGCAGGTGAAGATCTACATCGCCAGCGGTGGGGCCCAGGGTGGCCTCCTGATTGGTGCGGCCGCACTGGGCCTGCCCTGGGAGGTGCACGGTTTCCTTATTGGCACCCCGCAAGAGACCTTCACAGATGTAGTGGGCTGGTCGAACAACGCCCTTAAGCACATGGGCTTCGAGCAGCGCCTGGCCTGGGAAGACGTTGTGCAGATAGGCGATTACATAGGTCCCGGCTATGGCAGGGTAAGCGCCGCCTGCACAGAGGCGATACGAATGGCGGCCGAGTTGGAGGGGTTGCTGCTCGACCCCGTGCATACGGGCAAGGTGATGGCCGGCATCATCGACCACGCCCGGTCCGGAGTCCTTCGGCAGGGGGAGACGGTGCTCTTCATACATACAGGCGGGCTGCCCGAGCTGTTCAGCTACGCCGAAGAGCTGCGCAGGTACTAGATCGCTACGGCTGCCTCAGGGTGGCGGCGGTTTCTACGGGTCGACAGGAATTTTCCCGGTTGAGCGCACCACGGCTCTGGGCCGGATCATCGAGCACACTTGCGATCGATCAGGGAATCGTCCTGGAACCGCGCATCAGCAATCTCACTCTCGGCGTTGCCGATAGGCGCCGGTAGAACTCTGCCGCGACGGACCGGGTCTGCCCGTCCTTTACGAAGACACCGGGTCGATCTCCCTTTTCGAATGCCGGGGAACCTGGGCTGGCCCTGTATCCCCGGGATCCATGGCGGCGGACTCCGGCGTCAACACCGAGGGCAGCCGGTTTTCCGGCCGGGTGGCGGAAGGGACGCCATGCCGCAGAAAGGGAAGGCGGTGAAGTGGAGGACCGCTCCGACGCGCGAAATGCGCGGATTCTATGCGCAGCGGCGGGGCTAGGATGTCCTCACGGCGGTGCCATAGACGACGATCTCGGTCGCACCCTGCGAGACGGCCGCGGTGAAGAACCTCGTGCCGACTACAGCGTTCCCGTCCATCGCCTCCACGCTCTCGATCATACGCTGGAGCGATTGCTCGCGCGCAT
>DAOUKM010000009.1:0-28067 GCA_034421295.1 Dehalococcoidia bacterium | reverse complement strand
TGTGAGAGCACGAACGGGCAGAGGGGGACTGAGACACGGCCCCCACTCCTACGGGAGGCAGCAGCAGGGAATCTTGCGCAATGGGCGAAAGCCTGACGCAGCGACACCGCGTGAGGGAAGAATGCTTTCGGGTTGTAAACCTCTTTTGTTAGGGAAGAGAAGGGACTGTACCTGACGAATAAGCCCCGGCTAACTACGTGCCAGCAGCCGCGGTAATACGTAGGGGGCGAGCGTTGTCCGGATTTATTGGGCGTAAAGGGCGAGTAGGCGGCACGTCAAGTCCCATGTGAAATCTCCCGGCTTAACCGGGAGGGGTCATGGGAAACTGGCGGGCTTGAGGACAGCAGAGGAGAGCGGAATTCCCGGAGTAGTGGTGAAATGCGTAGATACCGGGAGGAACACCAGTGGCGAAAGCGGCTCTCTGGGCTGCCCCTGACGCTGAGGCGCGAAAGCATGGGGAGCAAACCGGATTAGATACCCGGGTAGTCCATGCCCTAAACGATGAATACTAGGCCTGGGGGGTATCGACCCCCTCTGGGTCGTAGCTAACGCGATAAGTATTCCGCCTGGGGAGTACGGCCGCAAGGCTAAAACTCAAAGGAATTGACGGGGGCCCGCACAAGCAGCGGAGCGTGTGGTTTAATTCGATGCTAAGCGAAGAACCTTACCAGGGCTTGACATGCCTTGGACCACCCGGGAAACCGGGTCTTTCCTTCGGGGACCATTGCACAGATGTTGCATGGCTGTCGTCAGCTCGTGCCGTGAGGTGTTGGGTTAAGTCCCGCAACGAGCGCAACCCCTGTCGTTAGTTGCCTTTTCTAGCGAGACAGCCCCTGACAAGGGGGAGGAAGGTGGGGACGACGTCAAGTCAGCACGGCTCTTACGTCCTGGGCTACACACACGCTACAATGGCCGGTACAGAGGGTTGCCAAGGAGCGATCCGGAGCTAATCCCACAAAGCCGGTCCCAGTTGGGATTGCAGGCTGAAACCCGCCTGCATGAACGCGGAGTTGCTAGTAAACGCAGGTCAGCACACTGCGTTGAATACGTTCCCGGGCCTTGTACACACCGCCCGTCAAGTCATGGAAGTCGGCAACACTTGAAGTCGCTGGGCTAACCCTTTGGGGAGGCAGGCGCCGAGGGTGGGGTTGGTGACTGGGACTAAGTCGTAACAAGGTAGCTGTACCGGAAGGTGCGGCTGGATCACCTCCTTTCTAGGGAGTAGGACGAACTGCAGGTCGCTCTCACGGGCGCCGGCAGGGACTCTAGGTCGGTCGGTGGGTGGGACGCCCCACGGCGACCGGATTGAGTATGACTCCGATGCGGCAATACCGTATCGGGGGGAGCTCTCCGGTTTCTCCTAAGGCGTCCTCGAAAAAGCCCACCGTTCATTCTGGATGCATCGCATCCACGGAGCCCAAGGGCTCCAATTGATCGGGCCGTAAGGTTCCGATCGGGTGAGTCAAACGACTCACATACACTTTGGTGTGAAAGGCATTTCCTTCCACTATCCAGCGGTTAAGGCCAGGGGCCGGATCGATCCGGCCCCCTTTTGTTTGCCTTACCCTCGAACATTGCCTCCGCATTGCAGCTAGAGGCGTGGCTGGAGATGGAGATGCGCCGGGAGGGATCGATCGGCAAAGGGCCGCAGGCGCGAGGGAAGATGGCTCCTCAACCGGGCCTGGGGCGGCTTAGGGGTTAAACTGGAGCGCATGGGACTCTAGGGGCTGTAGCTCAGCTGGGAGAGCACCTGCTTTGCAAGCAGGGGGTCACGGGTTCGAATCCCGTCAGCTCCACCAGCCTATTGACTGATGTAGGGGACGGGCGGCCCATGCGCACCATCGCCTGTGGGCTCCGCCACATACTGAGCAACAACGCCGAAACCCACACCTGCATCTTCACCAGGCCACTTGTCGGCTACCGGATGCCGACGAGAGTTCATCGCGAGGCGGGAGGAAGCATCTTTCGCTAGAACCAGACTGGATGAGTTGGGCCGAGTTTGGAACGGGCAGGCTCTGGCTCAAACTCTGGGATTCCAACCCCGGCCTATTGACAGGCGATCACTTTGAGTTCAGCAGAGATGTCGACAAACCCCAACGGGAGCCAGTTCCCGATATGCACTGGCATGGCCAAATCGCTCACGTCGCAGGCCAGGATATGTACGAGGCCGAGGCTAAGTGCCCGTCCCGACCTTCATAGGCTAAGCGAGGAGGCTCGAAATCACTGAAAGTGGCATTCCTGAAGGACTGTGGAGCCTCCCGCCACAGCTAGAGGACGTTGCCAGCCAGGATCCACTCAAGCCCACCAGACTCGAGGAAATCGACGGCCTCTAAACTTGCGGTCCACTCTGGCGCCGTAGGCAGCCCTCATCCCTGCCGCATCTGAAAGTGCCGGCAAGTTCACCAGAGGCGGAACGCAGCCCCCGATCTAGCGCCCCTAAGGCGTATCTTGAACTTCGGGCTGGTCGTCATAGTACCGCGACATGAAGAGTAGTCCGTCATAGCGCACGGCCCACGTATGCGCATACAGGGTCTCCGAGGATCTGACATTGGGGAAAACGTAGCTGATCCAAAGCCCCTCCTCTGTGGCTGACGCCATCTCTTGGCCAATCTGACGAGTACGGAGCGCGGCAAGATCATTCACGTTGGTGCCTATAAGATGCTTGCCAAGGGGAGCGACACGGAGGATGTCGTTCTCGTCGGCCAGGGTAAGGCCCCACTGGCCATCTAGACTTTCCTGGCTGTTGTACCAGGCGATTGTGTCCTCCAATCCGTTGCTCTTGTAGTATTCGATGGCCTCCTGCACATACGCTGCGGTCCGGCCTGCAGGGTCTGCAACTCGCACGTAGTAGCCGGAGGCGAAGAGCATTCCTTCGTGGCGCACGGCGAAGGACACCTTGGGAACTTCCTTCAGCGTTACCGGGTGAGGCCAGAGGTATTCCACCCAGACCCCCTCCTCGGTTGCCTTTGCCAACTCCTCGCCCAGTCTGTAGCCGTCAGAGCCCCGCACGTCCTTGATGTCCGTCCCTATCAACTGAGGCAGCAGAGGATGGACGTGATATATGTCATTTGCGTCAGTGGCAAAGAGATACCATTCGCCCTCGAAGCTGGCGACGCTGTTGTAGTAGTTGAGCATGGACTCCAAGCCGTCGCGCTCGTAACGCGCAATGGCCTCGTTCACGTATTGGACCGTGTACTCTCTCGGGTCGGCGTCCCGCCAAGCCGGGGGGCCGGTCTCGGGCTCGCCGGCGTAATAGCCGGAGGCGAATATCAGACCGTCGTGGCGGATGGCCCAGGTGACCTTCTGCTGTTCCTTCCTGGAAACGGGATGGGGCCACAGGTATTCCACCCACGCGCCCTCATTGGTGGCCAGAGCTATCTCCTTGCCCAGCTCCTGCCCGTCGGAGCCGACCACGTCCTTGATGTCGGAGCCGATGAGGTGAGGAAAGATGGGATGGGCCAGATAGATATCGTCCTCTCCGATGAGGAACAGGTAAAACTGTCCCTCAAGGCTATCCTGGCTGTTGTAGTGGCTGATGACGGCGTCCAGACCTTCATCCTCGTACCTGGCTATGGCCTTGCTTACGTATTCCTTGACGGCATTCGCTACGTCTTCCACCAGGGCCGAGTGGCTAGCGGAGAACACGAGGCCGTCGTGAAGGATGAGGAAGATTCGCCGTGGCTCTTCCTGCTTCGTGGCCGGGTTAACACCCCGACTTATAGTCCAGAATCCCTCCTCGGTGGCATCTTCCAGCAACTGCGTGAATGCTGAAAATGGCGATCCCGTGCCAACGTATTGGCCTTCCAGGGTAGGTATGTTTCGGTACACAAGCACCGTGCTTTCCCCTTGGTCCAGGAGAATCAACGTCCGCCCGTCTTCGGTGCCCGACTCGCTCCTGTAGAACTCAACGGTGGCGTCCAGTCCGTTCTCTCCGTAGTACTCGATTGCCGTCTCCACAAAGGCTCGCGTCAGGGCATCGTCGTCCAATGCAGCGGGTTCAGGCGTCGGCTCCGGCGTTGGGGCGCTAGTGGGCTCCGTCACCGGGGTGTCGGCAGGCGCCGGGACCTCGGTGGCAGTAGGCACGGGCGTCGGGGAAGGGTCGTCGCCGCAGGCAACCAGAAGCGCTGCGGATGAGACCAGGATCAAGAGCAAGGCTATAGCGCCCACGGCGGACGCTGGTGTCCGCCTTGACTTTGCTCCCGTCCGGCTCGCCTCCTGTCTTACCCCTCGCTCAACTCGGAACATAACCTATCCCCTTTGTTTCGTGCCGCGCACTTCGTTACTGTGGCCGCAGTGCCCTAAGCAGACAATGGCATTCGGCCGAACCCTCAAGATCTACAATATCAACAATCGCAAGTTCAACGATGCGGACATGTCGTCTCAAATTATAGTGGGCAGGTTTTGCTTTCTCTATCGGTCCATAGGGAGATGGTGTTGTGCGGACGGGAATAAAATGACGCGGATAACCCACCGCTCCTGTGTCGCCTGAACCCGGGAAGGCCGTCCGGCGAGCAATGCCACCCGCCCGGCGGGCTGCGGCGAACAGGGCCAGGGGTTTCATCTAGATGTTCAGAAAAACCCAGGGGCGACACGAAATCCAGTACGAACCGGACGAGAAGTGTCCGCCGTTGCTGTCTATATCTGCGGCTCTGCAGATATTCATCCCCAACACCATCAGCCTCGTCATGCTGGGGGCGCTGGTGGTGCGGGCTTCCGGCGAGTCGGAAGCCTACCTGTCGTGGGTGACATTTACCGTGCTGGCGGTCACCGGGGCCAGCATGATCTTTCAGACCTTCCGGCTGCGACACTTCGGTTCGGGCCGCCTCATAGTTACGAACTTCAACGTTCCGTTCCTGGCGGTCAGCGCGCTTGCGCTCCACGTCGGTGGCCCTGGTCTGCTGGCCAGCCTCGTGGTGGTTTCCACCCTGGTTCAGTATGTGCTGACATTGCGACTGGCCTCCCTCCGCCGAATATTCACTCAGACCGTGAGCGGCGTGGTGGTCATGCTGGTGGCGGTCTCGGCGATGCCCTTCATCATCAGCAGGGCCATCGTGCCACCGGAAGGCGAATCGATGCTGCTGTTCCTGGCACCGGGGATGGCCGCCCTCGGCGCCGGGATCCTTATGTCCCTGCAGGACGCAAGGGCCTGGCGAATGTGGATCCTGCCGGTCACCGTGGCCATCGGGCTGGTCGTAGCCGTGCCCCTGGGCTTTTACGACACCGACAAGATAGTCGGAGCTGCTTGGCTGGGCGTTCCGGATCTTGGCTGGCCGGGGCTGGACCTTACTTTCAGCGTCGATTTCTGGGCGCTGCTTCCAGTCTTCGTACTGGTGAACCTCACCGGCTTCGTCAAGGCTGTCGGAGACTTGTCGGTAATCCACCGGGCCTCCTATCGGATGCAATCGGCCATCGACTTTCGCACGGTCCAGAGCGGCCTGAACGTCTACGGGGTGGGCACACTCTTTTCCGGCCTCCTGGGAACCCTGCCCGTAGCCGCGCCATGGGCGACCACCGTTGTCTATGTCGCCTTTACCGGTGTCGCCGCAACGAGTGTCGGGATATACCTGGGTCTGTTGACCATACTGGTCGCCTTCTTTTCCAAGTTGCTCGCCGTACTGATCGCCATTCCCAGCCCGGTGGTAAGTGCGGTATACGTCATCATCTTCGGCATGCTCTTTGTCGAAGGCGCCAAGACGGTGTTTACTGGCCAGGTTGACCAGAAGAAGGCCACCATCACCGGCGTCTCCATGGTCCTGGGGCTTTCGGCAGCGACCATCAGCGGATTGTTCGAGGGAATCACCATTCACCTGGTGAGCAACACCATCGTCGTCGGAGGTATGGCAGCCATAGCGATGATCATATCCACCGAACTGTCGGGATTTCGCGCCAAGAAACTGAGAATTGACCTGACCCTGTCCTCCCTGCCCGACGTTGACGATTTTCTAAGCCAATTCGCCGACAGACACAACTGGACGGAGAACGGGAAGAACCGGCTTCGCCTGGTGGGCGAAGAGGTCATGCTGAGCCTGTTTAACGAAGAGGGCGATGGCCCGGTCGAACACAAGCGCAGGCTGGTCGCCACCATTCGCCCCGAAAGCGGATCGGCCGAGCTGGAAATCGTGGTCGCTTCCGATGATGCCATCCAGGGAAACATCGAGGATCGCATGGCCTATTTGGGCCAGGACCAGGCGCTGGAAGACGAAGATCAACTGTCGGTCCGAATCCTCCGACACTACGCCTCGTCGGTACACCACCGCAAATACTACGGCTTAGACATCATCAGTTGCCGCGTCGATAAGTAGTTCAGCAGGGTTTCATGTCAGTCCCCTAGCACCACTACCCTTCCCAGCTCCGTTCTCCGTTGTCTCAAGCGCCTCCCAGCCCTTTATTAGAGACGCTGACACCTTGCCCGGCCACACCTCCCTGCCCCACCCCAGGTGTGCTTGTTCTTGGCCCAGATGTTCTCGTTGGCGAAGGCTGTCACCGCTCTTGCCGACGAAGACAGTACCCTGACCATGTTGAATGACATCCGGTAAGCAATGCAGGCAGACCTACAGCAGCAGCGGACTAGGCAGCTCGCTGTACTCCACGTCGCGGGCCCCGAGAATCTCTCCGCCAGACTTCGGGCTCCCATCCTTATCCGTCTAAAATGGCAGGCGCTGAGAAATGCTATTCGCTGCGAACATCAGCAAGGTCTACTCAAACGAAACGCTGTTTAGCGGTCTCAACCTCGTTTTGGCCCCAGGAGACCGCATCGCGCTGATAGGCTCCAACGGCTCCGGGAAATCCACGCTCATGGATATCCTCGCCGGCGACACTTCACCGGACTCGGGAAGCATCTCCAGGCAACGTAACGCTTCGGTGGGCTATCTGAGGCAGGATGTCGCACCGTTTACCGGCAAACCCCTCCTTCAGGAGGTGCTGGCCACAAGCTCTGACACTATTGCTCTCAGGGACAGCGTTGCCGCCGCACAGAGGGCACTTTCGACGGAGCCTGATCCAAAGAGCCGGGCAGAACTGCTGCGACAACTCGGGCATCATGAGATGGCCCTTGAAGCCGCCGGAGGAGGAGACAGAGACCACGAGGCCAAGGCTATCCTCTCAGGTCTCGGGTTCGAGCAGGAAGACTTTCTCAGGCCCATAGGTGAGTTCAGCGGCGGCTGGGTCATGCGGGCAGGCCTTGCCAGAATCCTGTTCAAGAGGCCCGATCTTCTGCTCCTGGATGAGCCGACCAATCACCTTGACTTGGATGCAAACCTCTGGTTCGAGAAGTACCTGGCCTCCTTTCGGGGTGGGGTGCTCGTGACGTCCCACGACCGCACGTTCATAAACCAGGTCGCAACCAAGGTGCTTGCCATTGAGGAGGACGAAGTGCTCCTGATGAAGGGCAACTACGATGAATATCTCCTAGCACGCGAGCGCTCCCTCAGGGTCAGGCAGGCCACCGCGGCCAGGCAGAAACGAGAGATGGATAGGCAGATGCGTTTTGTCGAGCGCTTCCGGGCCAAGGCAACCAAGGCCAGCCAGGTGCAGAGCCGCCTAAAGCAGCTTCGGAAGGTACAGAACATTGAGCTGCCAAGGTCTACGAAGAGAATCAGCTATAGGTTCCCGCAGCCTCCACGAAGCGGTTCAGAGGTCATTTCCCTGCTGAACGTCGGCAAGTCCTACGGCGACAACCCGGTCTACAGCGGCGTGAATCTGGTGTTATCCCGCGGCGACCGCGCTGCGCTGGTTGGGCCAAATGGGGCGGGGAAAACGACCATGTTGAAGATCCTGGCGGGCATCCTTACGCCTGATGAGGGTGAGAGGAGGACCGGCCATAACGTGGTAACCGCCTATTACGCGCAGCACGTCATCGAGGGCCTAAATCCAACCCATACCATCCTTGAGGAGGTGCAACATGCCGCGCCGGCCGAGTCCGAGCAGAACCTTCGCACCACCCTGGGTGGCTTCCTCTTTGGCGGCGACGACGTCCGCAAGCCGATATCGGTATTGTCGGGCGGAGAGAAGGCGCGGGTTGCCCTGGCCAAGCTCCTCCTCCAGCCGAGTAATCTGCTCCTGATGGACGAGCCCACCAACCACCTGGACATCGCCGCCAGGGAGGTTCTCGCGGATGCCCTCGAGGACTACCACGGCACGATTTGCCTCATCACGCATGACCGAACTCTCATACGACATTTTGCCAACAAGATCATTGAGATTGAAGCTGGCGAGCCCTCCGTTTTCCCGGGGGACTACGACGCCTACTTGTACCGGAAGCAGACCCGGTCAAGTAACGGAAACGCGGACCAGACAGACAATCAGGCGCCTGTGGCCGCTTCAGGGCGGGTCAAAGCAAAGAGAAACTCGCGGCGGACTCTGAGCGCCGACGAGGAGCAGCGCCGGGCCCTTGGGAAACAGGCCCGCCTGCTGGCACGGCGCATAGAGGAAATAAACGCCTCGCTTTCTGACCACGAAGCCCGCATAGCGGTATTGGAGACCAAGTTCTCCCAACCGGGCCAGTTCGATGGCCCAGCTCAGCTCGCTCTCGCAGGTGAGAGATACGCGCTTTTGAAGGAGCAGGCAGGAACACTTTGGGAGGAGTGGGAGAGATTGTCCCTAGAGGCGGAGAACATCGACCGCATGCTGGCTGGGTTAGGGCCTTGCTAGCGGGACGGGGCCCCACTCTATGCCGCTGCGTTGACTCAGTTTTCTGTTCAGGAGGCGGAACAAGATGAACAGATCGCGGTTCACCTCGTCGCAACCCTACCGGATCATGATCGACATCAGGGTCAAGATGCGTGACGGAGTCGAGTTGTCGGCCGACGTCTATCTACCACCGGAGGGTGGGCCGTTTCCGACCCTGCTTGTGCGCACGATCTACGACAACCAGAGCGATGGCTACATGGCGTCATGCAGGAGATTCCTGGAGAGCGGCTACGCAGTGGTCATGCAAGACTGCCGCGGGCGCTTCGACTCCTACGGCGAGTTCCACCCCTACTACCAGGAGCCGGAGGACGGATACGACACGCAGGAATGGATCGGCGCCCAGCCGTGGTGCGACGGCAACATAGGCATGTTCGGAGAATCCTACGTCGGATTCACTCAATCGCTGACAGCGCCCCTGCGGAGCAAATACCTGAAGGCGATGGTGCCCACCGTCTCACAGCAGGACAACTTCGGACACTGGCGAGTCGACGGCCCGCTGCAGCTTCACGTAGCGCTCAACTTCATCAACATGGCTGGGCGAACTATGCAGGGAGGACCGAGGAGCCTGATGGACTCCGAGGCCTTTTATCGGCGGCTGCCTCTGGTCTCGGCGCTTGATGACCTAGCAGACGTGCCGTTCTACCGATCTGTTATCGAGCACGAGACGTTCGACGACTTCTGGAAGGGATATAGCCTGCGGTCCAAGTACGGTGAGATAGAGACGCCCGCCTACTTCGTGACCGGATGGTACGACAACCTGGTTCACGAAGGCTTCAAGCTGTACAGGGGCTGGTCGAGGGGAGCCCGAACAGTGAACGCGCGCAAGCTTAGCAAGTTGCTGGTGGGGCCCTGGCTACACGGACCCATCGGCGTCCCCGCCCCGGGGGCAGTCGACTTCGGCCCCGACGCCAGGATGGACTTTGACGGGGAGCAGCTACGCTGGAACGACCGCAGGCTCAGGGGCATCGATAACGGCATCGACGACGAGCCTCCGGTCCGCATCTTCGTGATGGGTGAGAACGTGTGGCGGTCGGAGAACGAGTGGCCGCTCGCCAGGACGCAGTACACGAGTTACTACCTCCACAGCGGCGGTGGCGCCAATACCCTCAGAGGTGACGGCGCGCTTTCGACCAAGCCCCCTACGGACGAGCCGTCCGATGGGTATACGTACGATCCCGACGATCCCGTCTGGACCCTCGGCGGGCAGATCATGGCAATCGAGGAGACGGTCGGAGGTCCGCAGGACAGGCGCGCGACTGAGCAGCGGGCCGACGTGCTCGTCTACACCACCGAGCCACTTGGGAGGCACACCGAGGTCACCGGACCCGTCTGGCTGATCCTCTTCGCTTCCTCCAGCGCACCGGACACCGACTTCACCGGCACGCTGGTCGACGTCCACCCCGACGGCAGGGCCATCATCATCACCGAGGGATTGCTCGGAGTACGCTACCGGGATTCCATCGAGGAGACGTGCCTAATCACGCCGGGCGAGGTGTACGAGTTGAAGGTCGACATGTGGGAGACCAGCAACGTCTTCAGGGCCGGGCACCGCATCCGGCTGGAGGTATCCAGCAGCAATTTCCCGCGGTTCGAGCGCAACCTGAACACCGGCAACCGGCCCGGATTCGACGCCGAGATGCGCAGGGCTGACCAGACGATCTACCACGACGCGGCTCGCCCATCCCGCCTGATTCTGCCCATAGTGCCGAGGTAGCTGCGGCATATCCGTCGAAGGCGACAGCCGCGGATGAGGTTGAAAGACATGGCTATCCCTGGCGTTGAGCGAGCCAACTAGCCTCGCGCTGAACCTATACCGCCCCAACTCCATTGGCTCCAGCAGCCTACGCCAGAGTCCAACACCTCTGCAGGGTCCTCGCCGGCGCCCGTAACCCTCCAGCAACAGCTGGTGCAAGAGGCGGCGGCGTCAACGGTCCGATTTCAAAAGGGCAGGACGAATCCTCGTGTTCCAGTAGTCCTTGTCCCCCGCCTGCCGCAGCTCCTCGACCAGTCGCGCTGTGTCCGCTCCCACATCCTCACGTAACTCCGAGACGGTGCGGGCTCCGGCCAGCTCCGTCACTGCCGCCCGCAGCCTCATCACGTATTCGGCGACCTCATAGGCAGCCTGATCGGACGCAGAGCGGGCCTGCAAGGCCTCAAGCTTCTCCAACCAGTCCAGTCCTCTTTCCGCGTCTTCGTAACTGTCGCTGAGCGCACTGATCGTGCTCATCTGCCATCCTCCACTCTCTATTAGGGCTTTGCCAGTTTGGGGGACAAGGGTCCAAGGAGGCCACCGCTACATTCCCCAGCCATCGCGGTTGCAGATCCGCCAACATGGACAAGACCGCCGTAGGGTCTTGCCGGCGAAAGGTTCTGGTTCACCGTGGGACTGGATGGTGTGCCAAAAGCGCTGGGAGACTACCGCGATCGGAATGTGAACTCATGCATGTGGGGCTGAGTTCGAGTCCTTACGTGGTGCCAGATTGCACTACAGCCCCGCTCGCAATCGTTGCAGGCCTCCTCAGAACCAGAGTCCCTTGTCGACCACGTTCCTCAGAGGCCTCCCTTCATTGAAGCGCACGCAGTTGTCGATGAACAGCTCGATCCGCCTCTCCTCCAGATAGGGTCCCAGGCCTGCTACGTGGGGAGTGATGATGACCCCAGGGGCCCGCCAGAGTGGATGCTCGGCCGGAAGCGGCTCGACCTGGAAGACGTCCAGGCCAGCGCCGGCTATCTCCCCTTCCTTAAGGGCCTCCACCAGATCGTCGAGCAGCACCGTGGCTCCGCGTCCAATGTTGATCAAGAAAGCGGTCCGCCTCATGGCCTTGAACTGACGGGCGCCGAACATCCCTTGGGTCTCCGGCGTCTCCGGGACGGTCACGACCACGAAGTCACCTCGAGGCAGCACGTCGTCGAGGGCGCCCGGCCTGTGCAACTCCGCGACACCTACCGGGATATCCTCCCGCCTCGGGTCGACTCCGAGTACGGTCATACCGAACTCGGCGCAGAGGCGCGCCGCTTCGGCCCCTATTCCACCAACCCCCACAACTATCGCCGTCGAGTCAGGTAGGTGTGCGGGGTAATGTGCCGGATTCCATTCCCCTCGCAGCTGCTGCGCCACGTAGATGTGGAGCCCCTTGGTGAACGCCAAAAGCAGCGCCATGATGTGCGATCCAATGTGATCGTTGTAGATCTCTCGAGTGTTGGTGACGACGACGTCGCTGTCGATCAGTGCCTGGTGGTAGTACCCGGCGTCTGGCCCGGCCTGAGGACATGCTATCCAGCGGAGCTTTCTCGCCCGCTCAAACAGCTCGGGCACGATGTTCCCAAATGCGGCGTCCGCGTCCACTATGCTCTCCATCGCCTCCCCCAGAGACCTGCAGAGCGTGACCTCGATGCCGGGTACGGCCTCCCTGAGCCTCCCGGGCCAAGTGTCTACGGAGGAAGAATCGCCGAGACCGTCGGGCGGCAGGATCACCAGCTTGAACCCCATACCGGACATTCCCTTCAGAGTGGACTGGCGGCCAGTGTATGGAGGCGCCGGTAGGCTGTCAAAGCCGCCTCCCACGGCCTGGGTCCACCAGGATTCCGGGTGCAAGAAGGCCAGTTGTCCGCCAATCCACAGACCTCGACCGATGGTTGGGGTGCGGCACACCAACGTCCCAATTCCACCTTGACAGGTCGGGGAGGTCGAGCCCGTCGTAAGGGGCATCGCAGCGGACACGACCGCATGGCCGCTCAATGCGACTGTGGCTACTCTGCTTATACGGGTATCGGTCTATAATCACCGCCACTTACCTCGGCGGATCGGGACTTCGATAGCGCTCTCCGCAAAGGCGGCGGGCTGGGGGAGTGAGCCCAAGGCGATGCTGGACTACGAGCCTGTCGACCTATCTAGCTGGTGTAACGCCGGGCCAGAGGCCTTGGGCGAGGGCGGAAAGGCCCTGTTGGGGCGCCAGTCCCTTCGGGGACTGCCATTCCTGGTGGGCAGCGACGACGCTTCGGACAACTGCATCCTCGCATTGGACGGCGACTCTGAGCGGGTGGCCATCCAGATCACGAAAGCGGCGCGACGAGTGATATTCGCCCACCGTCTGCAACGGTCAGAACTGATGCGGGGAGGGATGGTGGGGAAGCTCGTGGCCGAGTATGTGTTTCACGTCTCGGGTGCCGGCGAGGTGCGGGTACCCGTCCGGGAGCGGTTCGAGATCGGTACAGTGTCCAGCGACCGGTTCGAGCCGTTTCTGGCAGTCAGCGACCGTAACGATCTGCTTCTTCCCTGCTACGGAGGATCGCAAGAAGGATGGGATCTGGCGGGAGAACGACAGACGGAGGCTGTCCACCGCAGAGCCGCCTCATACCTTCTTTGGTCCTGGCAGAATCCCTACCCCGGTCGCATGATCGAGTCCATCGAGATAGTGCCCAGGGGACCGGCGTTCATCATCGCCGGAATCACACTCGGACACCTGGACGAGCACCCCTTCGTTCGGCAGGGTAAGCGAGAGGCCCGCATCGTCTTAACGAACCCTAAGCAACTGGAAAAGCCGCCGGACTCCGCGCTGGGGGGTCAGCGGCATCGCCTCGCGCTCGATCTGCATGTGGAGGTAGATCGGGGGGTCGCGACCCACCCGCAGACTCTACCGGAGGCGTCGGAGGAAGAGTTCCTGGGTTCGGACCTGAAGGGCTTTGGAGGGCCGCAGAGTACCGTCTCTTCTCCGGCATACGTGGAGATCGCGGCCATACCTTCCGCCACGGTGACCGTCAAACAGGACGGCGTGGAGGTTGGCAAGGCGCGATGGGGCGACGTCGAGAAGAAGGGCGCCGTCTCGACCCCTGGCTTGCGCCTGGAACTGGCGGACCGCGGCCGGAACTGGGTCCGCGTCACCGTGCTGGATGATGACACGAACAGGCCCGTGGCATGCAGGGTCCACTTCCGGTCGCCGGACGGAATACCGTACCAGCCGCATGGCCACCACAACCACGTCAACTCAAACCTCGACACGTGGCACGTCGACGTGGGAGGCGACGTGCGGCTAGGCCAGATCACATATGCCTACATCGATGGGACGTGCGAGGGATGGCTGCCCAGGGGCGACGTCCTGGTTGACGTGGCCAGGGGCCCCGAGTACGAGCCGCTGCGCACCAGGGTGAAGATCGAGCCCGGACAGCGGGAGCTCACCCTGCGGGTCAAGCGGTGGATCGACATGAACAGGAGGGGCTGGTACAGCGGTGACTCCCATGTCCACTTCCTGTCAACCCAGGGCAGTCACATCGAATCCCAGGCGGAGGACCTGAACGTCGTAAACCTCCTCCAGGCCCAGTGGGGGAGCCTTTTCACGAGTATCGAGGAGTTCACCGGTGGTCCCAGCATCAGTCGCAGGGGCGACAATATCGTGTACGTCTCCCAGGAGAACCGCCAGCACTTCATGGGACACATGCTCCTGTGGGGCCTTAAGAGCCCGGTGATGCCCTGGGCGAGCGACGGGCCAAGCGAGGGTGAGCTGGGTGGAACGATGGAGACCGTGATGAGCCACTGGGCGGACACGGCACACGCACAGGGAGGCACCGTGATCATCCCCCACTTCCCCATGCCCTACGGGGAGCAGGCGGCGCTCATCGCGACGGGTCGAGTAGACGCTGTGGAGATGATTCGTCACGAGCAGTACAACCACGTCGAGTACTATCGCTATCTCAATGGCGGCTACAGGGTTCCCCTCGTTGCAGGCACCGACAAGATGAGCAACGACGTTCCCGTGGGCATGTATCGCACGTACGCCTATATACCGGAGGACCAGGAGTTCACCTACGAGAACTGGTGCAAGAGCGTGGCCAGCGGACGCACCATCGCCAGCGGCGGGCCGATGATGGATTTCAAGGTGGACGGGCGCCGCGTGGGGGACACGGTGGCTCTACCGGGGCCGGGCACGGTGGAGGTGGAGGCCTGGGCCGAGTCCATCCTGCCGCTGCACAGCCTGCAGATCGTAAAGCAGGGACGGGTGGTGGCCTCCACCGAGTCGCGGGTGGGACGCAGGCTCTCGCTCAGGGAGCGGATCTACGTGGATGGCCACACCTGGCTGGCGGCGCGCTGTGGTGCGGCGGACTACTTTGACCCTGTTCAGTACTACGACGTCTGGAGCAGGGGCATCTTCGCCCACACCTCGCCCATCTACGTGGCCTGCGGCGGCGAGTGGCGAATGTTCGACAGCGAGGTGGCAGAGTACATGCTCACGATGATAGACGGTGCCATGGGGTACGTTGGCGAAGTCGCCGCCAGACACTTGCCCGGGACCGTGACCCACCACCACGGCGAGGCCGATCACCTGGCCTACCTGCGTCGGCCGTTCCTGGAGGCGAAGGAGGCGATCCGCGAGCGGATGCGCCGCTAGCAGCACGCCCCGGGTCGATCAACCGGCCTGGGCCCACCACGAGATCGAACCCGGTGCCGTAGAGGCTCTCTCCTCCGACCAAGTAGGACAAATCATCCGACGGTCTACTGGCTCAGTTCACCTTCCTCGCCTTCTTGGTCAATCTCCCCACCAGACTTCCCGGGCCGAGTAGATGTGGCCAGTCAAGCCTGTGCGCTGGCGCCAGTCGCTGCGAGGCACTTGACCGCTTCCGCGAATCCTAGTCCTGCCGGTGGATGGATGCATTACTGCAGCGTCTTCGCCTCCAGTGGCTGCGTTAAAGGGCGCCCTAATGGTCAGTGCTATCCTGAAGGAAGATTCCCGTCCACCTCAATCTACCGGGAGGCGTCCAATGACCAGGACCACCGAACGGCTGCTCAGCGCCGGGACTGTCGAACAGGTGCGGGCCCGGGGATGCACGGTTGTGACCGGCGGTGGACATGCCATCGCTGTGTTCGCCGTCGGCGACCGATTCGCCGCGGTCGATAATCGGTGTCCCCACATGGGTTTCCCGCTCGAAAGGGGCACAGTCAGCAACGGAATCCTTACCTGCCACTGGCACCACGCCAGGTTCGACCTGTACAGCGGCGGCACCTTCGACCCCTTCGCCGACGACGTTGGATCCTTCCCCGTCACGGTGTCGGGGGGCCGCGTCTGGGTGGACCCCAGCCCGCCGCAGGCCGATCCGGTCGAGAGGTGGTCGAGCCGCCTCAAGGACGGCATGGAGCACAACATCCGGCTGGTGATCGCCAAGTCCGTCCTCGGGCTAAGCTCCTCACCCGCCGACTACCGGACGCCATTGACCATCGGCGCCAAGTTCGGGACAACCTACTCGGATCGCGGCTGGGGACAGGCCCTGACGATGATGACCTGCTCGGCAAACATACTCCCCCACCTGTACCCCGACGACCGACCACTCGCCCTCTACCAGGGCATTAGACAGGTGGCCGCCGAGTGCGCCGGAAGGCCTCCCCGTTTCCTGGTCGATCCTCTGCCCACAGCAGAGAGCCGCCCCGAGGCCTTTAAGGGATGGTTCCGCAGCTTCATCGAGGTACGGGACGATGAGGGCGCCGAGCGGTGTCTGCGCACGGCGATCCATCTCGGCATACCCTCCCTTGAGATAGCCGACATGGTCTTCGCGGCGGCGACTGACCGGATCTACCTTGACGCCGGCCACGTCCTGGACTTTTGCAACAAGGCGTTCGAACTGCTCGACCACATCGGCTGGGAGCACGCGGGCCAGGTGCTCACCAGCCTCGTACACGGCATCGCCACGGCGCGCCGCAGCGAGGAACTCAATTCCTGGCGAAACCCCATCGACCTGTCCGCGATGGTCTGGGAGGCCCGCAGCGCACTGCCCGAGCTCTGGCGCCAGGGCGCTGGCGTGAGGGGAGACTGGGATGGGGAGCGAACTCTGGTCGATACGATACTGGCCGACGATCCGGGAGCAACGCTTAGGGAGTTGCAGACCGCAGTTCGGGAGGGCGCAACTGCCGGGCAGCTCGGCAGCGCGGTTGCCTACGCCGCGTTCCTCAGAATGGCCCGGTTCCACACCTCGAACGAGTTCGGCGACTGGGACACCGTTCACAATACCCTTACCGCCGCCAACGCTCTGGATCAGGCCCTGAAACGCGCCCCGTCGATCGAGCTCCTCCGCGCCGTCTTCGATACTGCGATCAGCATCTACCTCGATCGCTTCCTGAACATGCCCGCCCAGCGAATTCCCGAGCCGGACGGCACCCGGTCCCCGGACGACATCGGAGCCAGACTCCTTGAGACGATGGACTCGCAGCAACAGGTGGAACAGGTGGCGGGACTCGTGACCGACTACATGACAGCCTCGAAGTCCCCTGAGGGGCTCCTCCCGGTGCTTGCCCACGCCATGCTAAGGGAGGACTCGACCTTTCATCACTTCCAGATCGTCGACGCCGCGCTCCGACAATACCAGGCGCGCATGGGAACCGACGCGGCCCGGCACGTACTCGTCGGCGCGGCCAGGTTCCTGGCCGCTCATTACCCGACGCCCAGAGCGGTAAATCAGACCTTCAACATCGCAGTGCGCCTCCAGCGCGGGGACGAGATCTTCAAAGAAGACCACTAGGCGATGCAGGGACCGTCGCCCTAGGCCCCATGCATGGCCTGCAGGCGGATCGGCTAAGGCCAGGTCACGCATCGATCTTGTCGCCATCTGGTTTTCCGGCTCAGTTCGGGTCGCAATCGACAGGCCCGCCGGTGCTGACACGTGCACACCTCATGTGGAGGGGATCCGTCCGGGACACTCGGCGACCCTCTGAGCGAGCCGGGCGGCAGCGCCCGTGCGCCTGGGCATATCTTCACCGGGCACCGCGCAGGCTCTCGCTTGCCGAGATGTGACGAACGCTTGGGGGGGCGGACGTCACCGCTATTGCACCTGCCCGCGAATCGACGAGCCCACACAGCCTGCGTCTGAGGTCAGCGCGACCCTTCCACCTGTACAGTGACTATGTCCACGCCGTGGTACTTCTGGTGACGGACCGAGGACGCGAAGTGATGCAGCAGGCGGAAGGAGATCTCTCGGGTGTCCTGGATATCTGGCTTCTCTCCCAGGTACGCCAGGCGGTCCTCCAGGTTCTCTTCCCCTGCCGCAGACACGAACTCCAGTTCCGCCCCACCTCCCCCGGCCCTGGCGCTGACGACCAAGTGTCGCGGTTGGTCCGTTTCCGGACCCTCCTCGTTCTCCGATAGCATGCTGATCAGGGTCTCCTCCCCGACAAGCTCAAGCCGCTCCGCCGATGCGGCATTCCATCCTGCTCTCTTGGCGAAGCCACTGAGAAAATCCTGCAGCTGCGGCAGGGTATCGATGTCCAGCGGAACTCGCAGCCGCTCGCGCCTTGGTCCCGTCAGCTCCAGCAGCAGCATCATGAGGACAGCCACCATGGCACCGGAGGTCATGCCGTTGCCCAGGAGCACTGCCAGAAATCCATCTCCCAACAGGTCGGGGAATATCCATCCGTTCTGAAATCCCGTGCCTATCCAGAAGGAAAGACCCGCGACGATGGCTTTCCTGTGATCAACTCCGTCCTGAACGACGATCTTCATGCCCTGCACGAAGAGCATGCCGATCAGAACGGTCAGGTATGCGGCGGCCACTGGGGCCGGGATGGCGATCACCACAGCCGTAAACTTGGGCAAGAAGGCCACTGCCAAGAAGATAACGCCGATGACGATGCCCACCCGCCTTGCTCCGATGCCCGTAACCTCGGCCAGTGAGATGCTGGACGAGTAGGTCGTGTTCGGCAGCGTGCCCCCGATGCCGGATAGCAGATTACCCATCCCGTCCGCGTTGAGCGCGCCCTGCACCACCCGAAAGTCCGTCGCCCGTGGCCTGCGCCGAGACACGCGTTGTATGGCCACGCCGTCGCCGATGGTCTCGATCGCGCCGACAAGGGTGACGACCACGAAGGCGGGCAGCAGCGCCCAGAACTCGGCGCCGGGTGTGACATCCAGCCCCGGCCATGAGCCCAGCGGCGCGCTCACCCAGGCTGCGTCCAGTATCTGATCGAAGTCGTACAGGCCGAACGGTGCGGCCACCGCGCTGCCAGCCACTATGCCAATGACCGGAGACCAGAGGCGCCATGCCGGTGGCCCCCGCAGCACCAGCGCCGCCACCACCACCAGGGTCGTGAGGGCAGAGGCAGGGGCTGCCGCGCTGGATACCCCTTCCGGTACCTCATGCAGGGTGTCGAATATCACCGGCATGACCGTGGCGGCGATCAGCATGATCACGGTCCCCGACACCACCGGGGTGAATATCCTGCGCAGCAGGGAAAGCCGGGCAGCCAGCAGGAATTGAATCAGGGAGGAGACCAGAATGAGGCTCGCCATCGTGGAGGGGCCGGCCTCCATCAGGGCCGCAACGCACACGGCTATGAATGCTCCCGACGTGCCCATGATCAGGACATGTCCAGCCCCGACTCGCCCCACCCGCACGGCTTGGAGGATCGTAGTGATGCCACTGACTAGCAGCGCCGCGAAGACACCCCATGAGATGTAGCTTTCGGGCTGCTCAGCGATCCGGGCCACAATGACCACGGTCAGCACCACCGGCGCCACTATGATGATGGCCGCCTGCAGGCCCGCACCAAGGGTTACAGGAGGGGGAGGATTCTCATCTGGCTCGTAGCGTACGTCTTCGCTTTTGGATCCCAAGGCCTGACCCTACTCAGTGGTCCGCATTAATCTCTATGTTGGGGCCGTCTGGCGCTACACTGCCCCAACCCTCTTGACGGGAGCGATGCCGGTCTTGCGCTCCATCGGATGGCCGCAAAGAGCGCGAGGCAGTCCTCCTTGAGGGAGACTCGCCCCTACACCATACGGCCCGGGGTGGTCTTTCTCCGACCGCAGGCCGTCCCTCTCTTCATGGCCGTCTAACCGCTTGGCCAATTGCGATACCTTCCATTAAAAAATGACGTCGCGTCAAGTGGATTGCTTGCTGGCGATCCGGCCCAATTCGCCCAAACATGCCTTGCCGAAAGGCCGAAAATTGACCTTACGGCCAGATGGGATTTTCCAGTATGAAGTCCCGCTCAGCCGCACAGGATTCTAAAGGTCAACCGGCCCAGGCCCGCCTGGGAGTCGCCGGTAGACGTCCTCCAGCGGCAATCCTCGTGTTCCGCGATCGCGGATGGCGTTCAGTACAGTTTCAGCGGCCCTCATCACGGGTGTCTCCCTGTCATACGTCGTCTAAACTACCTGCTCTCCTTCGCCATGTACCGGGCCTTCCCCGGCTCGGACTACTGTGAGATCTCCGCTGCCATAGGGTTCCCGCCCCTTAGGCAATCCCGCGTTCCGTTTGACGGTGGGATTGGGCTTCTGCTAATTTCGACCCACCCCCACAAGAGGAGGGCTGCCATGAAGACGGCACTCGCGGTCGTGATGGTGGCGGTCGGATTCGCTCTAGTGGTGACTCTGGTGTTACCCGCGTTCGGGCCGGTGTTGGACAGATTTGCAGAGTCTTGGGTCGTTGGTGCCCTGTTTTCCTCCGCGCTGTTGTTTTGGTCCGTCGTGTTGTTCACGGGATTGGTGTTGGCGGTTGCTGGCGCTGTGGCGCTGCGCATTCTCAAGGAGAGATGCATTGTCTTCAGACGCGACGGCCAAAGCCTCGGCCAATAACGTGGTAGCTAGAGCGCGGACGGGACAGAGCCTGTTCCCGGTGTCATCAACATAGGACGTTCTGGCGCGACCGAAGGTGCCCCGTTCGCTCCCTGTAACGACCACATGGTCATCGTTCGCTCATCGGAGGTGCACCGACCCGGAATGCTTGTCAGTGCAATGAGTGACGCCGGGTTGCAAGCACTCTACCGGCGGGTGTCTGCATACACCAGTGGGAACCGGGGTTCAGGCAATCCAGCTTTCACCGTATCGCGCGGGTCCTGCGGAACTGGCCCTAAGACGCTTTCGGACCGCAGCCACTTTACCGACGTGCTATTTTCCCCTCGGCCTGCGGCCACGTCGGGTGCAGGAGGGGCAGTCGGACAAGGCCTTCATGTCCGCCATCCGACGGTTACCGCCCAGCCCTCCGACTCCTGCGTTGGCCAGGGCTTGCTAGAGGCCGAAGAGATGGTGTGAAAACGGGTTGCGACGATGTCTAGTAATGGATGAACGGCGACGCAAGGGATGGGTCGACTATGTCCTGCGCAACTATGTCGAGCATCGCCCCGATCTGTGGGAAAACCCTGTGCGGAACCTTGCTCACAACTACGAGATTCTCGCCCCCGACGCACGAGAGCGGTTTCTGCTTGCCCTGATCTCACGATCGCATGAGACGAGACTTGTGTGGGATTCGGTTATTCGCATCGCCCGCGAACACCTGCGCCAGGGCGATTCACTACCAGCGGCGCTCCGGGATTGGCTCGCTGAGGTGATGGCGGGACGCCAGCCCCGCCCGGGGACGGGGGCGCAGGCGCGGGGCGTTCGAGATCTCCTGATATGCCTTGCCGTCTATGACCTCAGGCAGCGATTTCGCATCCACCCTACCCAGAGTGATGCGTCCAACGAAGACTCAGGGTGCGACATCGCAGCCGAGGCATTCAAGCTGGGATACGAGGAGGTCGAGGGGATCTGGGACGGCCGCGACTCCACTCTGGCCTAGCTTAGTTCAAGACCGTCTGTAAGGCGCCTCAATAGACTCCGGGGAAGATCCGGTACTTGACCCGTGCCCGGTACTCGGCCCATTTCTCGGCACCGTACTTCTCGGCGCAAAGCTTGTCATCGCCAAGCTGCCGGAACGTGAAGAAGGTGACGACGAATACAAAGTATGTCCAGGCCCAGGGAATGGCGAAGTAGCCGAATACCAGTGCAATTGACAGGGAAAGAAACCCCTCCCCCATGTAGTTGAAGTGCCGAGCCACACCCCACAGGCCGCTGCAAAGGATCTTGCGATCGCCGGCCTGGATGTACTTGGGCTCAACCAGCCCGAGGAATTTGCGGTCGGGCCACCGCTTGAACGTGTACTTTTGCAGGTTGGCCCCGCGTGAGATGGTCCACCCGACCAGGAACAGGGTGGCCGTTCCGATGAGCCAGACATAGGTCCATGCCGTCGAGAATCCGGGGTCCGGGTAGGCTGCCATGCCCCAGAGCGGAAGGATGAACAGCCACCCGTAGACCACCAGTCCTCCCCATATCAACATGAAGCCGAGCTTTTCGTGGATCAGATCGTAGGTGTAGAGCTGGACGCGCTCAAAGATGAAGTAGTCCAGTATGTAGAACGTGAAGAAGGCCGCGTACATAAAGACCCCCGGGTTGGAGTCCCCGCCGAACATCTCGTAGTGGTAGGCGGCCCCGGACAGGGCGTTGAGCGACAGCATCGTCCCACCGACAACGTAAAAGTACATCTTCACGTCGAAGCGTTCGTTAAAGAACGAAAACTCCTGTGCCCGCCCCTTCCACAGGGCCATCAGGGGATTCCTTATCTCACCCTGTGGCTGGCTGAACACCGCCACGACCGCAAAGATGGCCGTGAAGGCCGTACCTCCGGCCACGGCGTAGATCGAGGACCGGTAGAACCAATCACGAGGCATCCCGGTGAGCTCGAGAGCCCAGATGACCACCGCTATTGCAAACACCAGAATGCCGTTCAGTCGGTAGTTGCGGGGCCTGCCGGTTTCCGGATTTATGACGTATCCGGGAACCCGTCTTGCCGGCAGTATCATCTGGGCCAGAAAGAACGCGGCGAAGATCGCCAAAGGGGTGAAGAATCCCGCAATAGCTTCCGCCGTAGAGAGTTCGAAAAAGTGGCCTATGCCAAGCCATTCAATCATGGCTAATCACCCCTTTCCTTCTATGCGGCGGTCAACATGTCGGCACGTAGCGGGCCCGCGGGTACGGACCTTCGTTCGGCTGAGATGAGTCTACACGTGGTGGGGTACGATCGGTTTCCCGCAGGGCGGAGCCCGGGTGGAGAACTCGGCTTCAGCCTGCATGGGGCCATCGGCGCAGCCTAAAGCCGACAGGCGACCCCAGGTGCGGCCTGGCAGGATTGGCCGCCGCCGGCATCGGGCCGCAGGACATGAACGTGGTGGCCCGTCAGCACTCGGTAGGAAATTCGTCCCCCTCGAATATGCCCTCTGCGCGCTGTAGCTCCCGGATGTAGCAGATGATCTTGTCTACGTCGCCCGGCGACACGCCCGGGACGGGAGCCATGTTACCGAAGGTCCAGTGATGCTGCCGTACACCCTGACGCACCGCGCTGCGGATGCTCAGGTCGGAGTGGTGGCCGGGGTGGTAGATCCTGTCGATCAGGGTAGGCCCCTGGCCGGTGCCGGCAGCATTCACGCCGTGACAGATCGAACAGTTGGCATTGAACAACTCCTCGCCCGCGCGAGCCGTCTCGGACAAGTGATATCCCGGTGATGGGACCTCTCCGGTAGCTTGGGCTTGAGGCGTCGCGTACTGGGGCCCACCCTGCCCGCCGCATCCGATCGCAACAAGCATTAGGGAGGCCACGGCCAGGCTGGATGCAAGGGTCCCTAACGTCGGGGTCTCAGGTCTGGTCACCGCCAAAATGCCCTCCCAGACCTGCACCGGACCCACACTCATGGTAGTGCGCCGCTTGGTCTTCATATGCCCATCCCCTGACAGTCCCCCCGCACCGCCACTTCACATCTCGATGCGCTTTTCGCCAGACAGATAGGACTGCGCTTCCCTCTGAAATGCCCAGTTACACCCGGGCCCGCAAAAATAGTAGGTGACGCCCTCATACTCGCACCTTCCGCCCGGGGGTTTCTCCATATCAACCCTCATGCTGCAGACGGGATCTACTGCTCTGGAAGTGGGCTCGCTCCTGCCAAACAGTGGTAACCGCATCCGTCTCTCCTTGGACTACCGAACTCTATGTCCTTCGACCTGTCCCGAACCTGCGCAGCCTGAGAGAGTTTGCCACAACCGTCACAGAACTGATGGCCATGGCGAGCGCCGCGAGCATCGGGTTAAGAAAGCCGAACTCCCCAAAGAACGGGCTCAGCACGCCGGGCACGCCCGTTGCCGAGAAGACCGGATACAGGACGCCGGCCGCTACGGGGATGAGTATTACGTTGTATGCGAACGCCCAGAAGAGGTTCTGCCTGATGGTCTTCATCGTGGCCCTGCTCAGCGAGATTCCTGTGGCAACGGAATGCAGTTCACCGCCCACGAGCGTTATATCTGCCGACTCGATAGCGACATCCGTGCCCGTTCCCATGGCAATGCCCACATCGGCCTGGGCGAGCGCCGGGGCATCGTTAATGCCGTCCCCGACCATAGCCACAGTCTTCCCTTCGCCCTGCAGGGCCCTAACCTGACTCGCCTTACCCTCGGGCGGCACTTCAGCGACGAAGCTGTCTATGCCTGCCTGACTGGCTATGTGTGCGGCGGCAGACGGATTGTCTCCTGTCAGCATCACCACGTCCGTCCCGATATTTCGTAGAGAGTCGACCGCATCGCGAGCGCCTGGCTGCAGGGTGTCCGCAGCGGCGATCATTCCGCTCAGCCGGCCGGCGGAGGCGACGAAGACTACGGTCTTCCCCTCGCCCCGGAGCGCCGCAGCAGCCTCGCGAAAGCAGTCGATCTGGATGTCCGCCTGCATCAGCAGCGCCTCACTGCCCACCAGCACCTCGGAACCATCCACCCTGGCTCGCACTCCAAGACCTGTAACGGAGGCGAAATCACTCGCTTCGAGCACTGGCAGATCCCGTTTCCTGGCGGCTGAGAGTATCGCGTCACCGATAGGGTGCTCCGACAGGCGCTCTGCCGACGCTGCGAGGGTAAGGAGAGCATCACCGCTCTGACCCGCGGTAACTACATCTGTGACCGTCGGCCTTCCCGAAGTCAGTGTGCCCGTCTTGTCCAGGACGACCACCTGAACGCTGTGCGCCCGCTCGAGAGATTCGGCGCTGCGGATGAGAATCCCTGACTCGGCGCCCTTGGCGGTGCCGACCATTATCGCGGTTGGCGTCGCAAGGCCCAGAGCGCACGGACAGGCGATGATGAGAACGGCGACCGCCGTCAGCATCGCGTAGACGTACGACGGCTCCGGACCTAGCACGTACCAGACGGCAAATACCGCGATGGCAACGGCAATGACAGCTGGTACGAAATAGGAGGCGACCAGGTCCGCCAATCGCTGGACCGGCGCCTTTGAGCTCTGAGCCTCATCGACGAGTCTCACGATCTGGGCCAGCACGGAGTCTTTGCCCGTCTTTTCAGCCCGGACGGTGAGGCTGCCCGAGCCGTTGAGCGTGCCCCCGATCACCTGGGATCCGGCCGTCTTCTCCACGGGCGCGCTCTCACCCGTGAGCATCGACTCGTCCACCCAAGAACACCCCTCGACGACCTCACCGTCACACGCCACCCGCTGGCCCGGTTTGACCAGCACCAGATCTCCAGGCCGTACCTGGGCTGCGGGCATTTCCACTTCGTTCCCGTCGCGTCTAATGACCGCGGTGTGCGGCTGGAGGCGCAGCAGGGAACGTATCGCACTCGACGCCCTGTTCTTGGCTCGAGCCTCCAGATACCTGCCGAGCAGGACAAGACCTATGATGGCCGTAGAGGTGTCGAAATAGGTCGCCGCCTCGTAGTCCGCGAACAGAAACGTGCCGTGCAGGAAGGTCGCGGCGGCGCTGTACAGATATGCGACCGAAGTGCCCACCGCGATCAGCGTGTTCATGTTGCTGGTGCGCTGCCTGATAGCGCCCCAGGCTCCCTTATAGAACTGGAGGCCGGCCCAGAACTGCACGGGAGTGGCCAGGACCAAGAGCAGGAAATCGATCCTGAACGGAAGCGCCGTCTCTATCGGAGACGCCGCCATCAGGGCCATAGTAAGGCCAGCTACGGCCAGACTGAAGATGGCCTTTCGCCCAAGGGACGCTCTCTCTGCGGCTCCTACGGGCTCACCGTACGCATCTCCCGAGACGCCCTGGAACGAATAGCCGGCGCCCTCTACAGCATCCCGCAGATCCGGGACCGCGGTCTGTCCCGGCACGTACTCGACGGTGGCACGACCCGTGGCCAGGTTCACGCTGGCCGAGGTCACGCCGTCGATGCTGCCGAGAGCATGTTCGAGGTGCTGAACGCAGGCGGCGCATGTCATGCCGCCCACGACCAATGAGATCCTTTCGTTGCCGGCGGCATGCGGGATCGGCAGAGGTTCCAGGCCGCCTAGTCTCCCGGATGCCATCGCCTACCTGCGATCCGAGAGCGCGTACAGCTCAAGCAGCTCTTCGAGTACCCGGTCCTCGCGGCCCTCGCGCACTCCCTCGATAACACAGGAGTGAAGGTGTCCCTCAAGGAGTGTCATCTCCATCCTTTGGATCGCCCGACGAACGGCGAAGCTCTGCTTGAGGATGTCGACGCAGTACTTGTCCTGCTCCACCATCCTTCTGATGCCCGAGAGGTGGCCGTCGATGTACTTCAGCCTCCTGAGGGCATTCTCCTTGGCTTCGGGAGCCACGTGCTGGAGATGCTCATGGTGGGATTCGTAGGGTGTGGTCATGCGCCTTGAACGCTCCTTGCACCCGATGCCGCCTATTCGGGGAAATCGGGGAAAGAGAATATGTTATACCCTCTCCCGGGGGGTATGGGTTCAATGTAGTTCTCAACTGGTGACGGCGTCAAGAACCTGCCTTGCGGGCTGGGCGGAAGGCTCTAGAATCCAATGCTGTAGCTTCCGACGTGTCCCATTCGATTAACGATCCAGCAGTCTCGATCGCCAGCCGCCTTCCGGCGGTAGATTCCCGTCGATGAGCCTCATCCCGGATTGGAGCGTTCTGGGCCTGAATGCCGCCGTCTTTGCTCTGGCGGTGGCGCTGGATCGCTTCTTACCCGAACCTCCGGCGAGGATCCATCCGGTTGTCTGGATGGGCCGCGCCGTGACAACTCTTGAGCATGCCGCGCCGAGGAGGCCGGCCGCGGCATTCACCTTCGGTTGCTTGATCGTCGTGGCGGTCGTTGGAGGCTCAGCGGTCCTTGTATGGCTCCTGATGGAGACCCTGATGTCCCTGGGGCCTGTGCCCTACGTGGTGGGCGGCGCTCTGGTACTCAGAACGTCCTTTACCGTCAGGGGACTCTCAAGTGCAGCGGACCAGACCCGCCACGCACTCGCTCGTGGCAGGCTCGATGCGGCACGGGAGAAACTGAAGAGCCTGGTCAGCAGAGACACCGCGAATCTAAGTGAGCCGCTGGTGGCTGCCTCGGCGATAGAGTCCGTCGCCGAGAACACGACGGACAGCTATGTCGGGCCCTGGCTGGCGTTCGCCGCTTTAGGTGTTCCTGGGGCGGTGGCATACAGGGCCATCAACACGCTGGACAGCATGCTCGGCTATCGCGGGCGGTACGAGTATCTCGGGAAGGCCTCGGCGATCCTCGACGACGTAGTGAATCTGGTACCGGCGCGCCTCAGCGCCCTGTTCTTGCTGGCGAGTGGAGGGGTGTGTCGACTGCCCACGCGCAGAGCGTGGCGAATCATGCGGCAGGACCGGGGTAAGACAGAGAGCCCCAATGCCGGAGTAACGATCAGTGCGATGTCAGGGCTGCTTGGAGCGCGCCTGGAAAAGCCGGGGAGCTACTGTCTGGGAGGGTGCATGAGGCAGCCGGAGACGAGCGACATTCGGCGAGCTGTGCGACTCGCAGAGATAACGGGCGTCATGGCGGCGGCAGTGACACTGGCGTTCCTTGCGGCGCGGCACGTCGTCGCCGGCCTGTGAGGAGGCTGATGCGAACTTGAGCGTGGTGCATGGCGGACTGAGGGTGGCCGAACTGAGGTCGCTGGGCCTGATTACCGAGCAGGTCCTGGACTTTAGCTCCAGCATCAACCCCCTGGGAACCTCCGAGCGAGTCAAGAGTGCCATCGCCGATCTCGATGTTTCCGCGTATCCGGACCCGGAGTGTCTGTTGCTCAGGGAGTCGCTCGCAGCACGCCTGGACCTCCAGATGGACCGGGTGATGATCGGCAATGGCTGCACGGAACTCATCCACCTGCTCGCGCAGGCGTCGCTCGGACCCGGTGACAGGTGCCTGATATTCGCACCCACCTTCGGGGAGTACGAGGTCGCCGCTGCTAGAGCGGGCGCGAAGGTTCAGGTCGTGAGCGCCGCCGAGGAGGATGGCTTTGTGTGGTCGGCCGACGCCGCGGTCAACCTCCTGCGCAGGTCTCGCCCGAGAGTGGCATTCCTTTGCAACCCCAACAATCCTACGGGCTCCTACTCTTCCCCGGACGAGGTGAGACGGCTCCAATCGGCCCTGGCCGGTGAGGGGCTGCTTGTCCTGGACAACTCGTACGGGGCGCTCGCCGATAAGACCTGGGACTTCGGCCCGCTGCTGCGGGCTGGCGGCATTGCCATCCTTCGGTCCATGACCAAGGACCATGCCATTGCCGGCCTGAGGTTGGGCTACCTGCTTGCCGACCCGCCCGTGGTCCGTGCGACAGAGCGGCTCCAACCGGCCTGGAGCGTCAACTCCGCAGCGCAG
>DAOUKM010000008.1:0-153416 GCA_034421295.1 Dehalococcoidia bacterium | reverse complement strand
AGACCCTTCCCGGAAGACATCTGCTTCATGATCTTGCGCGTCTGGCGGAACTGGTTGAGTAGCTGATTGACGTCCTGCGGGGTTGTGCCGCTGCCGGCGGCGATGCGCCGCCGCCGACTACCGTTGATCGTCTCAGGCCTCCGGCGCTCGCCCGGTGTCATCGACCGGATGATCGCCTCTATTCTGGTCAGGTGCGAATCGTCAATCTCCGCACCGGCCAGCCGCCCCTTCATGGCCCCCATGCCCGGCAACATGTCCATCATCTGCGTAAGAGACCCCATGTTGCGCAGGCTCTGCAGCTGGCCCAGGAAGTCCTCGAGGTCGAAAGTGGCCCGGCGCATCTTGCGCTCCATGTTTCGGGCCTGCTCTGCATCGAAGCTCTGCTGTGCCCGCTCGACCAGGGAAACCACGTCCCCCATGCCCAGGATGCGGGATGCCAGTCGATCCGGGTGGAATTGCTCGAGGGCGTCTGTGCCCTCCCCCGTGCCCACGTACTTGACGGGTATGCCGGTAACGGAGGTGATCGATAGCGCCGCACCGCCCCTGGCGTCGCCATCGAGCTTGGTGAGGGCAAGCCCCGTCACCTGGATGCGCTCGGCAAAAGCTTCGGCTACGTTGACCGACTCCTGGCCGGTCATAGCGTCCAATACCAGTAGCGTTTCGTCCGGCTTGACCGCGTCGCTGACCCGGCCAAGCTCGTCCATCAGCTGATCGTCGACCTGCAGCCGTCCGGCGGTGTCCACGACGGCCCAGGTGGCCCCGAGCCTGGCCGCTTCCCCGACCCCGTCGCGCGCAACATTTACCGGCGAGGCGCCGGCGCGGTCCACGTACACGGGCACGTTGATCTGACCGCCGAGTATCTCGAGCTGGTCTATGGCGGCGGGTCGAGCCAGGTCGCAGGCCACCAGCAGGGGGTGCTGTCCGGAACGCCTGAGGCTTCTTGCGAGCTTTGCTGCGGTCGTGGTCTTGCCGGAGCCGTTCAGGCCGACCACCAGAACCTTCCCCGGTGTTGTGCGGGCCGGCTCCAGGCCCTTGCTTCCTCCGCCCAGTATCCGGGTCAGCTCCTCCTGGGTGATCTTGATGACCTGCTGGCCCGGCGCCACGCTCCTTAGCACGTCTGCCTCGAGCGCCCGGACCCTGATGGCAGCCACGAGATCCCTCGCCACCCGAAAGTTGACGTCTGCCTCGAGCAGCGCCATCCGGATCTCTCGGAGGGCGGCGTCGACATCCTTTTCGCCGAGGCGCCCCTTGTTGTTCAGACGCCCCAGGACCTCTGTCAGCTTGGTGGAGAGCGAATCGAACATTCCGGCTCTGAGGTTAACATGCCCCGGAGCGGCCAGCGCCCGGCGTGCTATGGCGCCTCCCGCTGCCGCCGGCAGAGGCCTTGGTCTCGGTGGTATCCCCAGGAGGCCAGGGCGAGTTCGCCCTCGGTGAGCACGCGCACGCTGATTGGACCGACTCGCCCGGGCTCCCGGGCCGCGCAGTCAGTGACCAGACTCAAAGCCCCGGTGCGACTGCGCGATCAGTGGCCTATAGGATCTGCGCCACACCGGGACGTGTACGGACCTCGCGGTGATGCCCCATAGCCCCCTGGCTTCCCCGGGAGACGGCCTGCCTCGGGCAGGAAAGCCCGCCACTGACTCGCTCCATCTCCCGGTCCTCGCCGCGGACAGAGTGCCCTCTTATGCTCATGATCGCCGCCGGCCCAACGATCATGGTGGGGCGGCCAGGGCATCGAGGGTCGCGATCGCCAGGGCCGCCGCCTCGCCGATCCTCAGAGGATCAATGTGTTCCAGCACATCCTCGGGAGTATGGATGCGCGAGAGGTCGCCGGCGAAGATGAAGGCGAATGATACCCCGGCAGCCTCGAAAGGAGCGTGGTCGCTCGACCCTCCGCGCAGGTCGTCCCTTCGCTCCAGTCGGACTCTCGAATCCCCCTTGCCGGCAGCGCTCTCAAACAGGTCTCCAAGCCATGGCGTCGCGACCATGACCAGAGTGTCACCGGTACCCAGTGCGTCGAAATTGAACATCGCGACGATATCCGCCAGTTCACCCTGGCTCAGCGAATCAACGTATCTCTGGCTACCGAGCAGCCCTATCTCCTCGCTGCCAAAGGCTATGAAGCGCAGCGAAAAGGGGTAGGTCCTTTGACTCGCCTGCCTGGCTATGGTCAGCAAGGCCGCTATACCCGAGCCGTTGTCGTTGGCGCCAGGCACGCCGGGTACCGTGTCGTAGTGTCCGCCGAGCACCACCACGCCGCCTTCCGGATCGGCGCCCGCCAGTTCGGCCACGACGTTCGCTGACTCACGCGTCTCGAAGATGACGGACACCGTGGCCTCTACGCTCCCTGAGGAAAGCAGTCCCAGCAGCGCCTTGCCCCTCTCTCGGCTGATCGCCACCG
The DNA here is from genome assembly GCA_034421295.1 of Dehalococcoidia bacterium. GTDB lineage: Bacteria > Chloroflexota > Dehalococcoidia > Lucifugimonadales > UBA2962 > CAUZIR01. The sequence goes on along the minus strand of DAOUKM010000008.1, from coordinate 151,015 downwards.
CGGGTATTTTCGACGGTCCGGTCAGCCTTCCGTTAAAGGCCCCATCTCTGTTGTTGTAGATGACGGCCGCGACGCCCCCTGCATCGGCCACGCGGCTCACCTTCTCCTGGAATGTGATGGTCCCCCTCTCGATCAGTGCTATGCGACCCGCCAGGGAGGTGGGGGCCACCTCGTGCGAAAGACCCTTGCCCACGGCTATCAGCGCACCGGTGGCCTCTCCCCGGCCGGAGTTTTCCAGTGGAAGCGCCCAGGCGTCCAGTGAACCGACGGGCTGTGCGAGTGGGTGATCCACCTTAAGGACCGGCGGATCGGTCCGGGGTAGCTCCACGGTGAAGGGATCGATTTCGACCGAATACCCGAGCGCCTCAAGTTGCGCGGCGATGTATATCGCCGCGGCCCTCTCTTCCCCGCTCGCACTGGCTCTGGGGCTGTGCGCCTGCGTGAGCTCGGAGAGTGTTTCGAATCCCTCCCTGCCGAGTTCGCCGGCCGACGGGGCCAACCGGTCGCCGGTGGGTGGCGCAAGCGCCGCCGGTATCGTCGGGGTGGGTTTGGCGGACGCAGGTGTGGGGGAGGTGGATGGTACGGATCCCCCCACGCACGACGACACTAGAAGTAACAGTGCGGCCAGCAGCCTGTGCGGGACCCGTGGCATCGGAGTTTCTAGGCGAATCTCAGGGGGCCATATGATCGCGCGGGCGAGGGAGTGACCCTCGCCCGCGCAGCTGGCGGGAGGTCTCTTGCCAGCTTATCTACTAAAACGCCTGGGTTGGCCTGTGGTTACCTCGGCGCTCGCCGCACTCTGCGGCTATAAGCAGGGACCTCGCAGAGAGGGTTGCCGCCCGCTGTGGGGTCAGCGGTGTGACCTACCTGCCCGGCTGTTTGCCATTACCCCCCAGCTTCAGGTTCAGGTCCGCCACATCGATGATCGGCGTGTCCGAAAGGGACCCGCAGCAGGCTATGGAAGAGACTGCGTCGCCCTTTGGCAGCTTAAAGATCGTGACGCCCTGGGTGATCCTGCCCAGGCTCGAAATCTCCGACAGGTTTGTGCGCAGTACCTGGGCCTGCTCTGAGACCACGTAGACTTCCAGGCTATCGGTCACGACCTCGGCTGCTGCGACCTGTCCCGTGCGCGAGGTGATATTGAAGGTCTTAAGGCCTCTGCCGCCGCGGCTCTGGCGTCGGTAGTGCTTGAGCGCAGTAAGTTTGCCGAACCCTTTCTTGCTGATCACGAACAGCTTGTTCTGGCTGTCCGGCTCCACCACGCTCATTCCTACGATCAGGTCCCGCACGGGCCTCTTGCCCTTTTCGCGTTTCGGCCGTATGTCTATGCCTCTCACGCCGCCGGCAACCCGGCCCCTGGGCGTAACGTCCGATAGGGCGAACCGTATCGACATGCCACGCTGGCTCACCATCACGATATCGTCAGTCTCCCTGGCCAGCCGCGCGGTTACCAGTTCGTCCGGTCCTCGCAGGATCATGATCTTGAGGCCCGCCCTCCGGATGTTGGACACCGCAGACAGGGGAACGCGCTTGATCTGGCCATGTCTGGTGGACATGACGAGGTATCGATCCTCAACATCGAAGTCGCTGACGGCGACCACGGAGTTGACCTTCTCGTCGCCTGCCAGAGCGATCACGTTGACGACCGGCACGCCTCGGGTATTGCGACTGGTGTCCGGCCTCAGCTCGTAGGTCTTTATTGACAGCACCCGGCCCTGGTCGGTGAAAAACAGCAGAGTGTCGTGGGTGTCGCAGACCAGGATGTTTCGGACGGGATCGTCCTCCTTGGTCTTCATGCTGAGCACACCTTTTCCTCCGCGGTGCTGGTTCCTGTAGGTGGTGGCGGGTATGCGCTTTATGTAGCCTCCCTGGCTCAGGGTGACGACCACGCTCTCGTGCGGTTCAAGGTCGTCGCGGCTGAGATCGCCGACCGCCGCCTCGATCTGGGTCCGACGCCTGTCGCCGTATTTCTTCTTAACCTCCAGGGTCTCGTCCTTGACGACTGCGTCGACCCTTGCGGGATTGGCCAGCAGTTCCTCAAGATCGGCTATGCGTCTGGTCAGCTCGGCGTATTCGTCCTCGATCTTCTGGCGCTCCAGGGCGGCGATCCGCCTCAGCTGCATGTCGAGGATCGCCTGGGCCTGGACATCGCTGAGCGAGAACCTCTGCATCAGACCTCGCTTGGCGGCCTCCGCACTCTCCGAGCCACGGATGAGCGCGATCACCGCGTCCAGGTCGTTGATGGCAAGCCTGAGCCCTTCAAGTATGTGCGCACGCGCCCTTGCCTTCTTGAGCTCGAACTCCGAGCGCCTCCGCACCACGGATCTTCTGAACTTGATGAACTCCACCAGGGCGGTCTTCAGGTCCAGCACCCTGGGTGTGCCGTCGACCAGGGCGAGCATGTTGGCCGAAAAGCTCGACTGCATCGCCGTGTACTTGTAAAGGTTGTTGAGTATCACCAGGGGCTGAGCGCCCGCTCGCAGTTCCATGACGATCCGCATGCCGGTGCGGTCGGACTCGTCCCGGATCTCGGTGATGCCCTCAAACCTCTTGGACTTGGTCATGCCGGCTATCTTCTCGATCAGCGCGGCCTTGTTGACCTGGTATGGCAGTTCGCTTACGACGATGCGGAGCCGCCCGCCCCGCTTGGTCTCCTCGACCTCCGCCTTCGCCCTGACGACGATCTGTCCCTTGCCGGTCGAATAGGCATTGATCGTGCCCTGGCGGCCTTTGATCGATGCACCGGTGGGAAAGTCCGGCCCCTTCACCGATCTCATCAGCTCGGGTATCGAAAGGTCGGGATTGTCGATGAGGCGCGCCACCGCCGAGCAGATCTCACCCGGGTTGTGGGGAGGGATGTTCGTAGCCATGCCCACGGCAATTCCGGCGGCGCCGTTCACCAGCAGGTTGGGAAGCCTGGCCGGAAGCACGGTGGGCTCCTGGAGGGTATTGTCGAAGTTGTCGGCGAAATCGACCGTCTCCTGGTCGAGATTGGCGAGCATCTCCTCGGCGACCCTGGACAGGCGCGCCTCCGTGTAGCGCATGGCGGCCGGCGGATCATCGTCGATGCTGCCGAAGTTTCCCTGTCCGTCCACGAGCTGCAGGCGCATCGAGAAGTCCTGGGCCATGCGGACCATGGCGTCGTAGATCGGATCGTTTCCGTGGGGGTGATATTTACCCAGGACCTCGCCCACGAGGCGGGCGCTTTTCTTGTAGGCGGTGTTCGGACGCATCCCCAGTTCGTGCATGCCGTAAAGGATGCGTCTCTGTACCGGCTTGAGGCCGTCACGCACATCTGGCAGGGCCCTGGACACGATCACGCTCATGGCGTAGTCGAGGTATGACGTGCGCATCTCCTCGGTCAACTGGGTCGGCTTGATCAGTCCATGTTCGGTCCTGCTAACCATGTATTTCTCCAATCGTCAGACCGCGGGAAGACCGCGAAACGAGGCCTGTTGGTAGGAAGGGCCAAGAAGGGGATGAGAGGTCGATGGGGGCGAGTGATCGACTCGCGTGGTCAGGCCCTTTATCGGACCGTTGAAACCCCGGTTTTCTCCAGTGCATAGGCCTCGGTGAATTGTACCAAGACTGAGACGTAAAGCCAAATTTTTCCCGGCCGAATCACAAAAGTTGCCGGAATGTTTGTACTAGACCTCTGGCCGGTGCGGAATCCAGCTGAAGGTCTGTGGAATCTTCCCTCTACGGGCCTTAGGAGGCTAAGGCCTTGGAGCGTCCTTCCAGGCCTCAGCCCTGGCCACCAGGCCGTCGAACAGGCGGTCGAATTGCGGCGGCATCTCCCCCCTGAACTCGGGGTGGAACTGAACGCCAACCACCCACCTGTGCCCCGGGCTCTCAAGCGCCTCTATCAGTCCGTCATCGACCGCGTAAGCCGAGGCCAGCAGCTTCGGCGACTTGTTCGCCTCGGCAACTCCCTGGTGGTGCCAGCTGTTTACCATCACCAGTCCGCCCGACCCGACACATGAGGCCAGTCGGGATCCGGGCGTGATGAAGATACGGTGCCTGGAGGTCTTCTCTTCTCCCCCTTCGTCCAGCCTCGAGCCGTGGCCCGGACGTGCGTGGGTCAGGTCCTGTATGAGAGAACCCCCGCAGACGACGTTTAGCGCCTGCATGCCGCGGCAGATGCAGAGCACGGGCATGTCAGCCTCCAGGGCGGCCCGCAGCAGTGGCAACTCCATCGCGTCCCTTATTGGCTCGGTCTCTACGTTCGCCTTGGGGTCCACCGCGCGTCCGTACTCCGATGGCTGTATATCCGGCCCGCCTCCCGCTATGAAGCCATCCATCCGCGCTATCGTTTCGCGGGTTGGAATGTCGTGGTCGGGATATATGGGCCAGGGCTCGCCTCCGGCCCTCTCGATGACGTCGATGAAGGGCGCCATGAACTCGGCCTCACTCTCGGTGATACCTATCAAAGGCTTAGACATGGGCTATATGAAATAAAAGAAAGGTAAAACGCAAATCTGCACTGATTTCCGGACCTATTGGACCGGCATGCACAGGACTCGTATGTGGGTCGGTCAACGCATCCGCAATCCCCGAATAGAAGTATATCCAAAGGTCCACCCGGCCTGGTGGTGCCTCGGTTTTGGCTGAGGAACATGCGACCGCTCTGCACGAGCAGGCGAATGGAGAAAGGGTGAGATATCGGGTCCGTACTGGATTCGAACAGCCTGTCCTCGGCCCGGACTGGGCTGGCTTCACTCGCGCGCCGGAGGACAGTCCTTGCCCGGGCGATGAAACAGCGAGTCGCCCGAGAGTGGACCGGGAGTCCCTTGGTGTCCGGCTCCACGGTGCTCAACCGCCGCGTGTTGACTGCGAAACCCTCAAGGTGACGCTTTGCCTCGTGTGCGAGCTGCGCACCCGCTACCCGAGGGGCGTTATGAGACGGCTGAAGCCCTACATGCGGTACTAGTGGTCGAATGCCCCTGAGAAAGACCAGCCCCCGTCTCCGACCACGCCCTTCGTCTGATAGATGACGCGTCAGGCGGAGACAGCCACCCGGGGGTGGGAACTCGACTCTGTACATTCAGACGGCACACGGAGCGAGCGTAACTTCGGGCCTGGTCCCCTCCGGGGAGAAGCGCCAGTCCGCTTTCTACAAGAGCCGGTTGATCTTCAGTCGTGCCGTAGCTTCAATCATGCCCTGTCTTTGCAGTTTGACCATTCCCTACTCTTAACCTCGGTTAGCCCTCGCCTCAAGGTCCGCGCATCTCTCCATAAGAGCCTCGAAACGCTCTTCACCATCGGGCAACATCCCATCGCTGAGCATCCTACCGAAGTCGTCAGCCAGAGCCTCATATGCGGCGCCGTGCGGCACCAGCTGCAGATCGCCGGACACCGCAGCCTCATAATCGATCCAACTCCCGGCGGAGTCCTTCTCTCGGAAGAACATCGCCTTATGTCGGGCCACCGATAAAGCCAGAATGCGGTCGGAGAGAGATCTTTCGGCGAAGCCCGCGTCGTCAAGGCGCACCAGGTCATACCAGTGTCGGGAGAGCCGTTCACCCCTGCTTCGCTGCTGGCGGCAGAAAACGTGCACGGCCGTAGCCTTCTCCCAAAAGGTCCGTTCCGCCAACATGACGAAAGTACGAGTCGATGGAAATGTCACATCCGGCAGGTAGGGTGCAGCGTCGCACTCTATAGGATGCTCCTGGCGAGGCTCTCCGGTCGAACGCGCTCCAAACTCCACAATAACCTCCGGCCTCACGGAACCAAAGTCTGGGAAAAGCGTCTCATATCCGACGATTATCCGGTCTCCGTCAGCCCTCACTGGTTCGGATAAGCCAGATTCCGACAGCTCAGTCTTGATGGCCTGCTTTGCATGGTCCTCCACCCACTCCGCCAGACGCCTCCTTATCTCCCGCGTCCAGTTCCGCTCCTGGCTGCGCGTGGATGGCAGTGCTTCCTCTCCGTGGCCCTCCATCAGATCCTCAGCAATAGCTCTGATGTCATAGGTGATGTCAAGGTCTTCTGAGAATCGGCGGATGGCGCGGTACGCCTTCGAAAGAGAGGTGCCTCCCTTGAAGGTCAGGTCTCTACTGAAGGGGCTTTCCATTAAGGCGCGCAAGGTATGGACAACCCAGATGTCCTTCTCCAAGAGGTGAGAACGGTGGCCACTGCGGCTCGCGACCACTTCTAAGGCATCTCGTCGGTCCTCAGGGGAGAGTGATTGAAACGGCGTGCTAGCCATGGGTCATCATCGCACTCACAGATTCAGCCATCCACGCAGGCATCACTGCACGCTTTGCGGCCAGATCCTGAAAGTCTTTCGGGGAGAGCTTTCGCTCAATCACTTCCAGGCCAGCCGCTACCTCCTCGGGACCCAGCCACGAAAGCGCGCGAACTACCTGACCTGCCGGCCGGTGCGGCACCGTCAACTGCCAACGAGGGGCATGGCGCAATTCCACTTTCAACTCACCCAGCATCAACCTGCGATTGGGTCCGGAGGTCAGGTAGACCGACCGCACCGGCACCTGTGTCGTCAGGCCAAGTGCGTTCGCGGCTGCACCGCCGCAGGGCACAATCGTCTCGCCCCAGAGTTCGGACAGCGATGCGATCACTTTGTCGAGAGCGGGGGGGCGTAAGCCGAAGCGAGTCTGGATAGGCCGGACGTAGACGCCCTGGCAGACTCGCATGATCTCCCCCTTCCGGGAGAGCCGAGACAACGCCTGGTCGACCGCCGCTCTGCTGCCCAGGTGTAACAGGGCGCTTGGGCACAGCAACGTGCCCTCCGGTAATTGGGTGGCGAGGCTCACTATGCGATGCGCAAGACTTGGCATAGAATCCATCTTCTGCTGTTATGTCAGACAATTACTATTGTATCTGACCAAGTGCAAGGGGCTTAGGCCTCTAGGGCAACGGTTCCGCAAGTGGGTAAAAGCAGTTCGTGTCTGAACTCGACGCCAGGATTGTCGAACACTAAATGCCGAAACTGCATGCAGCGTTGATTCAGCACGTGCTTGCGTCCAAATCGACCGCCCAGGAGAACCGCACCTTTTTCTGTTGATTGGAAGACGGAGAACTCGCATTCTGCAAGGGTAGTTGCGATCCTGCTTCACTCCATAGCTGAATCGAGCGCTGGAGGAGGCCCCAAGTCCTCGGTATCAGGGGCGAGTTGGAGAATGTCAGATCCTGCCCGGTCGATCAGGCCTGCCACAAAGGATTAGAACAAATGTGTTTACAATCTGCAGTCGCCGTGCTAGTATCCCCACAGGCGGTGGAGAGGGCATGACGCGCCCTTCTGCCTGCCCCTGTTCCTAGGCGGAACGGGCATGAGAAGGCAAATGGGAGAACACCATGAGTGACGACAAAGCCAGGGCCCTTGATGTGGCTATCGAACAGATCGACAGGCAGTTCGGCAAGGGTGCCGTCATCCGCCTGGGAGATGTCAAGGATCGGGGAGCGGTGCACGCTATCCCCACTGGCTCGATCGCACTGGACATAGCTCTCGGGGTGGGTGGTATCCCACAGGGCAGGGTCACCGAGCTATACGGTGCTGAATCCTCAGGCAAGTCGACCGTGGCCTACCACGTCATGGCCAGCGCTCAGCGTCAGGGGAGCATGGTCGCCTACATAGATGCGGAGCACGCACTAGACCCGGGCTATGCCGGCAGGTGTGGTATCGACATTGAAAGTCTCCTTGTCTCACAGCCCGACTCGGCAGAGCAGGCCCTGGAGATCTGTGAGTATCTGGTGCGCAGCAACGCGGTGGGCGTTGTTGTCATAGACAGCGTGGCGGCACTCGTTCCCAAGGCGGAGATCGAGGGCGAGATGGGTGATACGCACGTAGGGCTTCAGGCAAGGATCATGTCACAGGCACTGCGAAAGCTCACCGCGGCCATCAGTCGCTCCAACACCGCCGTCCTGTTTATCAATCAGATTCGAGAGAAGGTCGGCGTCATATGGGGAAGCCCGGAGGTCACCCCGGGTGGGCGCGCCCTCAAGTTCTACTCCTCGGTGCGTATAGACCTGCGACGTGTGGAGTCCATCAAGATAGGCACCGAGGTGGTCGGTAACCGTGTGCGTGCGCGGGTTGTCAAGAACAAAGTGGCCCCCCCGTTTCGTGTGGCCGAGTTCGACATCATGTTCAACCAGGGCATCAGCAGGGAGGGCGACCTGATTGAGTTGGGCGACGATATGGAGATCATCCGCAAGAGCGGAGCTTTCTACTCCTATGGTGAGACCAAGCTCGGCCGGGGCCGGGAAGCCGCCAAGGCATTTCTGAATCAGAATCCCGAGATCGCCGATGAGATAGAGCAGAAGATACGTGCGAGTGCGGCTCATGAGCCGTCAGTTGCACCGTCCCCCAACGGCTCCCGCCCCGCCAAGGGCGCCGCCGTAGTCAATTCCTAGGCCCCGGGTCAGCCTTGAGCCAGTACGAGTTGTCAGACCGGGCCAAGCTGGCTGCCCTGAGATTGCTTTCTCACCGCCCCCGATCGGTAAAAGAGCTGAGGGACCGGCTTACGCAGCGCTTTCCCGACCACGTTGTGGAGGCCACGGTCTCATCGTTGCTGGAAACGTCGCTGTTGGACGATGAGGCCTTCGCCCGGTGGTGGACCAGTTCGCGGACCGGATCCAGGCCCATGTCCGCTGCGATGATCTCGGCCGAACTGAAGAAAAAGGGTCTGGCCCCAGACGTCATCGCGCTCGCGCTCGCCTCCGTGGATGATGAGGCCAACGCCCGGGCCCTAGCCCGGAGAGTGGCCCGCTCTATTCCGGCTGACGATTTCGAGCATTTCGCACGCCGCTTGTCGGGCCGCATGGCTCGACGGGGATACTCTGACAGCGTGGTGCAGGCCCTGCTGGAGGAGGCGTGGGCGGAGGCCTTGATCGCCTCTTCCAACGGGCCGTTGTCTCCAGCCTGTAGAATGGTCCGACCAATCAGTCGAGCGCGTTGATGTAATAGAGGCGCTCGGCTACCCCGGCTCCGGTGGAAGGCCAGACCGCGAACATAATTTTAATCTTGGTCTCAGTGGGCCTTTCGGCCTTCTTCTCAAGTTCTGAGGCCGCGTTCCTGTCCCTGCAGAACTCTCCCAGGCTCCAGCACCTTGTGAGCATAGGTCATCCAGGTGCTCGGCGGGCGGCCGCCATGCTGGAGCAGCCCGAGAGGCTGCTATCAACTATCCTGCTGGGCAACAATCTGGTGAACATCCTGTTCGCCACCCTGGTCACCATTGTCACCCTGTCCATAGTCGACAACGAGGCGGTCGGAGTGATCGTGGCCACGGCAGCCGGCACCGCCATCCTCCTGGTGTTCGGCGAGATCATCCCCAAGGCCTTTGCGGTTCGATACCCGGAGCGGGTCGCGTTCCTTTACGCTCGGCCGCTCCAGGCGGCCGAGGTTCTTATGTGGCCCATAGTCGCCGTCCTGCAGTTTGTAAGCAAAAGCGTGCTTCCAGGGCGCAGCCCGGGGGAAGGGGATGCACCGTCGATAACCGAGGGAGAGATTCGGGCGTTGATCGATATCGGGGAGGCCGAGGGTGCCTTTGACCCCGAGGAGGCTGAGCTGCTTGAGAACGTCTTCCGATTCGGTGACCGACAGGTCCGCGAGGTGATGACGCCGAGGACGGAGATGGTCTTTGTCGAGAAGGGGACGAGCCTGGGGGCTTTTCTGCGGGTCTACGCAGAGCACAGTCACACCAGGTTTCCGGTGTACGAAGGTGAAACCGAGAACGTCGTCGGAATCGTCTCGGCCAAGGACGTCCTAAAGGCCCTGTCTTTCGACTCGAGGCCGGAGCGAGAGTCGGTCACTGAGGTAGTCCGCCGGGCGCACTTCGTGCCGGAGACCAAGCGGGCTGCCGAGCTGTTCGAGGAGCTTCGCGCGTCGGGCAGCCAGATGGCGATCGTTGTTGATGAGTTCGGAGGCCTAGCCGGCCTGGTGACGCTAAAGCGCCTCCTGGAGGAGTTGGCTGGACCGGTGGGTGAGGAGGGAGAGGCTCCGGAGGAAGAGTATTCCTCCATAGACGAGTTTACCTTCCTGGTCGACGGCGCGATGGCCCTGGACCAGGCGAACGAGGAGCTGGGCCTTCAACTGCCGGAGGGGGACTTTGAGACTGTCGCCGGCTTTGTACTTGATGTCCTGGGCCATATCCCGGCGGGGGGTGAGCAGTTCGATTACGCTGGCCTCAGGCTCGAGGTTCTTGAAATGAAGAACCTGAAGATAGAGACGGTGCGGCTTACCAAGCTCGACGGCAGTCTGACCGTTGAGGGAGAAGCAGACGATAAGGGATGAATACCTCGGCGCCCCGAGAGGACACGCGGCCGGATCACGGTCCCAGGGTCGTCGGCCAGATCCGCAGGGCCGCTGAGGCCGCGCTGATACGGTCGGAGCTTGGGGAATCTCGACTCGTTGTGGCCGTGTCGGGGGGCCAGGACTCGATGGCGCTCCTGGATGCCCTCCATTCGCTTGCCGAGCCCTACAGGCTGGATCTCACGTGCGCCCATTTCGACCATCGCATCCGGGGCGCCGAGTCCAGGGATGATGCCGAATTCGTGCGGGGATACTGCAGTTCGATAGGACTGCAATGCGTTGTTGGCAGGGCGGAGGTTGGACAGCGTTTCCGCAGCGAGGGTGCCGCCCGCGAGGCCAGGTACAGGTTCCTGCATGATGTGCTGGTCAGGGTCGGTGGTGACGCGGTCGTTCTGGGCCACAGCGCTACCGATCAGGCCGAAACCGTTCTCCTGAACCTGATTCGAGGCACGGGGCTGGCGGGCCTGGCGGCCATGCGGGAAGACTCGGTGTTGGCGGTCGATGGATGGAGCCTGCGATTGGTCAGGCCGCTTCTGTCGGTCTCACGGCCGCTCATTTCCGAATACTGCCAAAGCGCCGGACTGCGTGTCCGCACTGACCCGACGAACGAATCTGAAATCTACACTCGGAACCGCGTTCGCCGTTCTCTTTTGCCCCTTCTGTGCACCTTTAATCCGGCGGTGGAGGATTCCCTGGTCCGGCTGGCAGAGAATGCCGCGCAGGCCGCCGAATTCGTCGAGTCCGAAGCCGACCGGCGAGGGTCTCACCACATCGGTGCGAAGGAGGGCCAGGTGACGGTGAGCAGGGAGATCGGGTCGCTACCTGAGGCTGTCGTCTCCGTCCTCCTGAGGCGTGCCGTCGCCAGGATGAAAGGCGACCTGAGAGACGTGCGGCAAAGTCAGGTGGACCAGGTGCGCGAATTGCTCTCCGGCGGTCGTGGCCGATCCGTCAGCCTGGGTGGGGGACTCGAGGCGCGGGCTGCTGGCGACGCGGTGGTCATCAGGCGCCGCAGCGAGGTCCCGGCTCCGACGATAGCCGCGCCTCAGCCCTTTCCGGTCCCGGGTCGCGTGAACTGGTCAGGATGGACGATCTCGGCTGCACTCGTAGGGCGTGCCGAAGGGGAAGCTCCCGAGGCGGACAGCGCATTCGTTGCCTGTCTCGACCCCTCACTCTCGAGCATTCCACTGTGGATCCGCGGCTGGTTGACCGGGGACCGCATCAATCCCCTGGGCATGTCAGGTACGAGAAAGCTCCAGGACCTATTCGTTGATGAGAAGGTGCCCAGAGAGGACAGGCATTCAGTGCCACTGCTGGTGTGCGGACGCGGGATAGCCTGGGTCGCCGGCTACAGGATAGCGGAGTGGGCGAAAGTGCCCCGGGACGCCGATAGCTGGCTGCGGGTCCGGGTGGAACGCGACCCGTAGACGGGCCTTACATTACCCGGTTCAGGCGCGGGCTAATGGTGATGCCGGGTGTTCGTCCCCGCCTGGCCATCGGCCTGCCATCTACTTCGTGTATGTCGGCGGTGTAGCAGTTGGGCGGAGCTGAGGCGATGTATGTTCCTACGCCGAAGCGCTGCACTGGGGCACCGGAGTCCAGGAAGGACCTGATGCGCTCGGGGTTGAGGCCTCCCATGACGGTTATATCTACGTGTCGAAAGCCGGCTATATCCAGTCGCGCCCTCACCTCTTTGACCAGCTCCGGTGTGACCCCTCCGCGCTCTGGCGCGGTATTCATCAGCACCCCGCGGAGTCTGTCACGCAGGGTCTCTGAAACGGCGATCGCCTCCTCCGCTTCGTCCCGGTGGGTGTCGACCAGGGCTATGCGTGGCACGTCCTGGGGTGTGTGGCGATCGAAGGCCTGCAGTGCCTTGATGGTGTCCCCGAAGATCAACGAGATCGCGTGGGTCATGCTTCCCGTCGGAGTGACCCCGGCGAGTCTGGCTCCAAGGGTCGTCGAGCAGGAGAAGCAACCTCCGACCACCGAGGCGTAATCCATGTGGCCGGCGACGTTTGGGTGCGCCCTTCGCGCGCCTGTGGCGAATACCTGGACGCCCTGGGCCGCGTCGACGCACTCCCGCGCGGCGGTTGCCCAGCCCGTGCAGGAGGAAAGGGTGCCGGAGATCGCCGTCTCATACAGACCTATGGCCCCGTAGGGTGCCTGGACCCTGAGTGCCACCTCCCTGGCCTCTACTTTGGTTCCCTCCTCCAGCGACCAAACCTCGATGCCCGACTGGGGGAGAATCCGCTCAAGGAGGACTCGCACCTCCGATATGCCGCAGAACAGGCCCGCCCTCGTGGGAGCGAACTCCATCGTGACGATCGGATTGATGCCCTCGCTGCGCAGTATATGAAGGGTTCGCTGCAAGTGAACGTCGGCCGTGTCCCCGACCAGTATCGGGCGGCGAATGTCGAACTCTGGGTTGACCATCAGCTATCAAGCTCTCCCTGTAGGGTCGTGCACCTCAGGCTCAGGAGACTACTCGTCGATCGGGGTCGCGCTGCGCTGCAGCCTTGCTCCCAGTATCTTCTCCATATGCCCAAGGGCAACCTCGTGGGCTCCTGGATCGAACGAGGCTACGCAGTCTACCGGGATTTCCACCTCGTAGTCGCGGTTTCGAGCGTCGGCAGTGGTATGCATGACACAGATATCGGTGCAGACCCCGACCACTATCAGCTTGTCCGGCTTGAGCGCGTGTAGCCGATCACCCAGGTCGGTGTCGAAGAACGCGCTGTAGCGCCTCTTCGGGATCACCGTGCCCGGCAGGTCGGCTAACTCCCCTACGACTCTGGTTTCCTCCGTGCCCCGGACGCAATGTACCGGGAACATCTTGAATTCAAGGTCGTCGGGGTCGTGATTGTCGCAGATGAAGAACACCGTCGAGCCCAGCCGCAGTTCCTCCTCCACCAGGCTCCGGATGCGCGGAATTATCTTCCTGGCGTCGTCTCCGCAATAGAGGTTGTGGCCCTCCTCTAGAAAGCCGACCAGCGTGTCCACTACGAGAACAGCATTGGCCATGTCCTGTGTATACCCCCGTCTGCTTCCGTGCCCGAGAGTGCCTCCCTAGGCCCTGTGGCACGGCCCTTTCAGAGACGTACGAAGCCGCATGGTAACTTGGGGTCCGGGAAACATCAAGCAATAGTGCCTTACCCCTTGGGCCGGTCTTTAGACGGCTCGATTGAGCCGCGGTAGTACGAGAATCACCCCTTGTGAACGTCCTGGCGAAGTGATCTCCTCAGTCTTGCCGAGGCCCCTCTCAGACCTCCCAGCCTGAGCCTGGCCAGCCCCGCCAGATCGTGCATGGCGGTACTGAAGACCCTCACCCTCGTGTCCGGGTCGTCGTGCCAGCGCACGGGGATCTCCTTTATCCGGAATCCATTTTTCTCGGCGACGATGAGAAGCTCGGTGTCGAAGAACCAGCCGGTGTCCTTGATCAGCGGCAGCAGAAGATCGGCCGCACGGCGGCTCACGGCCTTAAACCCGCACTGGGCGTCCCGGAAGCCTACGAAGAAGCTGGCCTGTATCACCATGTTGTAGGCGCGGGATGTGAATTCGCGGCCGCGCGACCTTCCCTCAACCAGGGACTCATCGAGCAGGCGAGAGCCAATGGCCAGATCGTAGCCCTCATCGGCTATGGCCCCGACCAGGGGGATTAGATCGTTCAGGTTTGTGGACAGGTCGACATCCATGTAGGCAACCATGTCGGCCTTCGAATCCAGCCAGGCCTTCTTGAGCGCCCTGCCCCTTCCGCGTTGGTCCAGCACCGTGTATCCAACGTGGTCGTAGAAGTCGATCAGCCTGCGCGCCACCTCCGGCGTCTGGTCGGTGGACCCGTTGTCGGCTATCGTGATGCGCCACTCGTAGCTGTCCAGATGACCACTGAGGAAATGGTGGACCGCTCCCACCGACGCGGCGAGCACCCTCTCCTCGTTAAGGACGGGTACCACGATCTCAAGAGACTTGTTCAAGGTTCCGGTCAGTTCCCTGGGAATTCAGTGCCGAAAATGGCGGGCGCCCGTAAACATCATGGCAAGACCCAGCCGGTTGGCGGACGCTATGACCTCTTCGTCCCGGATCGATCCGCCCGGCTGCACCACAGCCGCCACTCCCGCCTCGGCCGCGATCTCTACATTGTCGGCAAAGGGAAAGAATGCGTCCGAGGCAAGCACGCTCCCGGCCGCACGTTTCGCCGCGGCCCGGACTGCCAGGTGGATGCTGTTCACCCGATTGGGCTGGCCGGCCCCCATGCCGGTGATGGCCAGGTCTCGGGCCAGCACTATGGCGTTTGACTTTACGTGCTTGGCCGCCATCCAAGCGAACGCAAGGTCCTTCATCTGCTCCGGCGTCGGACGGCTATCGGTCACCACCTTCCATCCATCGGGGTCCTCATCCAGGTCGTCCGGATCCTGGGCGAGGAGGCCGCCCGTTATGCGCTTGATCTCCGGCCCCTTCGCCGCCCGCTCCGGCGTAACCTTGAGGACGCGCAGGTTCTTGCGGGACGAGAGTATCTGAAGGGCCTCCTCCTCGTAGTCCGGGGCCACCACGACTTCGTAGAACACGCCCTTCATGGCCCGTGCGGTGTCCGCCGTGACCCTGCGGTTGAATCCCAGGATGCCACCGTACGCCGATACCGGATCTCCGTCGAATGCATTCGCGTAGGCCAGTGTCTGGTCGTCGGCAGAGCACAGTCCGCAGGGATTGTTGTGCTTTATGACGACTGCGGTTCCCTGCCCGAAGTCGGATACCACTCGCCAGGCGGCATCGGCATCGAGGAGGTTGTTAAACGACAGTTCCTTGCCATGCAGCTGCTCTGCGTGCGCGACGCCTCCCCCGCCGCCGTCCGAGTAGAGCGCACCGGCCTGATGTGGATTCTCACCGTAGCGCAGATCGGCCACGCGCCCCATGGACAGCGAGATCGTCCCCGGCAGCCGGCCCTCGCCCCGCTCGTCTTCGTCGAGGTAACCGGCGATGGTGGAGTCGTATCCGGAGACATGCCTGAATGCCTTTGCGGCCAGCGCGCGCCGCTCGGCCATGCTTACGGCCGCGGGGCCGCCCTTTGAGATGCGCTCCGACAGCCAGCCATAGTCGGCCGGATCGACCGCGACTATGACGTCGGGGAAATTCTTCGCCGCTGCCCTCAGCATCGTGGGGCCGCCGATGTCAATGTTCTCCAGAGCCTCCGGCAGCCCGACCCCTTCCCGGGCGATGGTCGCCGCGAACGGATAGAGATTAACGGCGACTATGTCGACCGTGCCTATACCGTGCTTGCTTAGCTGGTTCATGTCGCCGGCCACTGCCCTGCGGGCCAGGATGCCGCCGTGAACCGCCGGGTGAAGTGTCTTTAGGCGGCCGTCCATGATCTCGGGAAATCCGGTGACGTCCGAAATGGAAGTGACCGCAAGGCCCGCCAGCTCCAGCTCCCGGCGGGTGCCCCCGGTGCTGACTAGCTCAAGGCCCGCCCCAGAGAGCACGCGGCCGAATTCGACTATCCCGGCCTTGTCGTAAACGCTAAGTATCGCTCTCATCGCTCATATCCCGGCTGACGGATCGTCCTTTGCGCGCGGGCCAGGACCGTCATGCAAAGAAGACCCTGTCGGTGGCTGCGGAACCCCGGGGCACCTTCAGCGTTGCCCCCACGACCTGCGCGCCGGGTACCGCGGACATCACGCTGCTAGTCATCGCCGGATCGCAGACGGCGATCATTCCCAGGCCCATGTTGAACACGCGATACATCTCCCCATCCGAAAGCTCCCCCCGGCTCTGAATCAGGGAGAAGATCGGCGGCGTATCCCAACTGCCAGGGTCAAACTGCGCTCCCACACCGTCGGGAAGGACTCGCGGAACGTTCTCCACCAGCCCGCCTCCGGTAATGTGCGCCAGGACCTTCACCCTGTCTCTGATCGACGCTGCCTCCCGGACGTAGGAGCGGTGCGGCTCGCTCAGTTCCTCGCCCAGGGGTCGTCCCAGCTCCGCTGGAGTCCCGTCCAGGACGGCAGGGTCCGAGTCCAATCCAAAGACCCTCCTGACCAGTGAGAAGCCATTGGTATGTATGCCGCTTGAGGGAATGCCCACCAGCAGGTCTCCGACATCCACCCCGGACGGACTAAGGAGGCTGTCCTCCTCGGCCGCCCCCACCGCGAATCCGGCCATGTCGAACTCACCCTCTCCGTACACGCCCGGCATCTCCGCCGTCTCGCCTCCGATCAGAACGCAGCCCGCCTCAGCACAGGCATCGGCCATGCCGCCGACCAGGGCCTCGATCACCTCGGGCCGAATCGCGCCCGCCGCCAGGTAGTCGAGAAAAAACAGTGGGTCCGCCCCCGTTACGATCACGTCGTTCAGACATGCGTTGACCAGATCGATCCCCAGTGGGTGAAAGCGGCCCGTCCACCTGCCCAGCAGCAGCTTGGTCCCGATCCCGTCGGTGCTCGATACGATGACCGGCCTCTTGTAGCCGTCCAGCCTGAACTGCCCGCCGAATCCCCCTATGCCGCCCAGCACCCGGGGATCGGAAGAGGAGGAGGCGATCCGTCCGAGGCTCCCCTTGAGGCGCTCGGCGGCTTCCCTGTCCACTCCGGCCGCCCTGTATGCGTCCGCCGCGTAGTCGAGACCGGCAGGCGGGCCGCGCCGCTCGGTACCCGCCAGGCGTGAGGACCGCAAAGTCGGCCTATACCTCTAGGGCCAGCTTGTCCATCTCGAGTTGAACGGGAATCGGGTGGTCCCCGGTAAAGCATCCCAGACAAACTCGATTTCTCGGCAGGCCCACCGCACTCAGCAGGCCGTCGATGCTGAGATAGCCGAGAGAATCCGCGCCCACGAACTCACGGATCTCCTCGACCGACTTGTTCGCCGCAATCAACTCGCGTCGCGTGGCCAGGTCGACACCGAGGTGACAGGGATGCTTGATGGGCGGGGCGCAGATCCGCAGGTGGACCTCGCTCGCGCCGCCGCGTCGGAGAAGGCTCACCACGTGGGGAGTCGTGGTCCCCCTCACTATCGAGTCGTCAACGACCACCAGCCTCTTGCCGCTTATGACTCCCGGCAGGGGATTCAGCTTTCGTCGAACGCCGAGCTCGCGCAGGCGCTGATCCGGAAGTATGAAGGTCCTGCCCACATAGCGGTTCTTGACCAGTCCCTCGCCGTAGGGGATGCCCGACTCGCGCGAATAGCCCACGGCGGCCGCGATGGCGCTGTCCGGAATACCGATGACCATGTCCGCATCGACCGGGTGCTCCCTGGCGAGTTCGGCGCCCATCTCGACCCTCTGGCTGTAGATCAGCTTGCCGTCTATCACGCTGTCAGGTCGGGCGAAATAGATGTGCTCGAATACGCAGGAAGAGCACCCGTTCTGAGGTTCGCGCATGTACACGGTGCGAGGGCCGCCGGAGTCGATCACCACGGCCTCGCCCGGGTTCACCTCACGCAGGAACGTGGCTCCTATGTGGTCGAGTGCGCATGTCTCGGAGGCCAGCACCCAGCCTGAATCCAGCTTACCTATGCACAGCGGCCGCACGCCCAGGGGGTCCCGTATGCCGATCACCGCATCCTCGGTCAATACCGCCAGGGAATAAGCGCCCCTCAGGCGCCTCATCACGCCGGCTATCCTCTCGCCCCAATCACCGCCCGCCGTGTTGGTGAGCAGGTGGGCAATGATCTCCGAGTCGCTGGAGGTCTCGAAGCGACAGCCCCATTCCTTGAGCTCCTGGCGCAGCTCGACGGCATTGACTACGTTGCCGTTGTGGGCCAGGGCTATCTCGCCGTTCGGCCCCACGGACCGTATGGGCTGAGCATTTCTGAATCGACTGCTGCCGGTCGTCGAGTAGCGCGTATGTCCGATTGCCGCGTGCCCCGGAAGGAGTCCGATATCGTCCTCGTCCAGTCCCTGCGAGACGAGGCCCATTGCGGTCTTTATCCTGAGGCTGCCCCGGTGGGCAGAGGCGAACCCCGCACTCTCCTGACCCCTGTGCTGGAGGGCGTAGATGCCGAAGAAGGCGATCCGGGCGACCTCTTCGCCTGGAGCGTAGACCCCGATGATTCCGCACTCTTCGCGGACCTCGGTGTCCAGCTCAAGGTCATCTCGTGGATCGCCCCGATGGCTCATTGGAGAGGGCTGAGGAGGGTCCCCAGGCAGCGACGTAGATCGCGATGCGGGCGTTTAAGTGTCATGCGTAATGGCTGACCCGATTGCCGGGGCTTGCCCGACTCGAATTATATTTCCGACCCTTGTGGGGGTCAACGAGCCGCGGGCCGGACCCGGCCCCCCATTCGGGTCCTGAACTCGGGCACCAGCAGCCACAGGGCCGCCACGGCGGTCAGGGCCGCCACCGCGTCGATCCTGATGGCGACCTGTGGACCGAGATGGCTGGCGAGCACCCCGACGAGCGCTGCCCCGAGAGGACCGGCCCCTATGGCAAGGGTGACGACGCCGAGGGCCTTACCCCTCACATCGTCCCCGGTGTTGACCACCACTATCGCGGCCTGCATGGTGGAAAAGCCCGCCAGCCCCACACCCATCAGCAGAAGTGATAGCAGGGCCCCCACATAGCCGGTCTGGAACGATAGCAGCAGCAGTCCCGCTCCAGCCAGTGTCGAGCCGAACACATACGGCAGTCCCAGGCGACCCGTCCTCGAGTAGACCGTCGCAATCACAAGGGCCGCCCCGAGTGACCCCAGTCCTTCGGCGGCCAGGAGGAGACCCAGGCCCGATTCCACCTCTATCACGTCGCGGGCGATCACCAGGATGACCTGCATGTAGGGAAATATGAACAGGTTTACCGCGAACGTTACGGCCACGGTTCCGAGGAGAAGCCGGTTGGACAGAACGTGCCTCAGTCCGTCCAGCATGGTCGACATTCTCCTTGAGCCGTGCGCCGTCTGCCTGACGCCCGAGGGCGGGGGCACCTTGGCGACTGCTATCAGGACGAGAGCGGCCGCCGAAAGGCCGACGACGACCGGGTAGCCGGCACGGACGCCCACGGTCGCGATCAACACCCCTCCCAGTGCGGGTCCCAGCAGGCGACTGGCGGTCATTGCCACCGACTCGAGAGCGATGCCGTTGGTCACCCCGGCCACGCCCAGCATGTCCCTTACCGCCCTTCGCTTGAACGGCTGGTCAAAGGCCCACGCTGTGCCCGTTGCCAGGGCCACCGGATAGGCGTTCCAGGCCGACGCCACGTCAAGTGCCAGCGCGGTGGTCAGCGCAACGGTCGCCGCGAGGTTGACTGCGTGGAGCGACCGGTTGACTGCCAGTCTGCTCGGCGAGTCCGCGACAACGCCTCCTGCGAGGCCGAACGCGAGCAGAGGCGACATGAGCGCAAAACCGACAAGGGCCACCAGCAGGGCGGAGTCCGTCCGTTCCAGGACCATCCAGCCAAGGAGCGTGAGCTGCATCCACCGCGCCACGTAAAAGAGCAGGCTGGAAGGCCACATGAGCCTGAAGTGAGGATTGCCCAGGGCCCTGAAGGTGGTGGGAGCCCTGCGCGCGCGCCTCTCAGGCCGGGTCCTGCGTCGGCCTGACGCAGAGCCACCGCCTTCTGTTGCCAGGCGGGTTTGGAGGCGTGGCCGGAACACGGCGCGTATCGTACAGGGAAGGCCGGCCGCGGCCTCCCCGCAGGCCATCTGACGAAAAAGGACCGTAGGTCCACGCACCCGTCAATACTGCGGTAAATGACCAATCAACTTCTTGACTGGACGTGTCCCGGAAGGTAAGATCAAGCCATTGAAAAACCTGGGTTTCCACTAGCCCCGGAGACTTTGGGAGGTCGAAAACCAAACTAGGAGGTGCGTCGCGTGACTAGCGTAATAGTCGCGATTGTCGCCGTCCTCATCGGCCTGGCAGCAGGGGCAGCGTTGGGATTCTTCGTCCGAAGATTCCTGTCTCGAAAGCGTTACGAGGCGGCGCAGGCAGATGCGTCGCGAGTACTGGAGGAGGCCGGGGAGCAGAAGCGGTCGATCATCATCGAGGCCAAGGAGGAGGCCCTGGGTATCAGGTCCGCCTCCGAGGCGGAGCTCAGGGAGAGACGCTCCGAGCTAAAGCGCCTGGAGCGCAGGCTCTCCAAGAGGGAAGAGAAGCTAGATCGACGCGGCGGCAACCTGGACAGGAGAGAGCGCCAGGCGGTCGAGCATGAGTCGGCCAACAGGCTCCGGGAGACTGAGCTAGAGGACTTCAAGAGCAAAGAGATCGAACGGCTGGAGAACCTGTCGAACCTCTCGATGGAAGAGGCCGAGGCCCGCCTGTTGCAGCGTGCCGAAGAAGACATCCAGCATGAGATCCTGATCCGCTATCGAGACTACGAAGAACATGCCAAGAAGGAGGCCGAGGAAAAGGCCCGCAACCTAGTTGCCCAGGCCGTCCAGCGCCTGGCCTCCGAGGTGGTGTCCGAGATAACCGTCACCACCGTGCCCCTGCCCAGCGACGACATGAAGGGTCGTCTCATAGGTCGAGAAGGTCGGAATATTCGGGCCATTGAAAGGGCCACCGGCGTCGATCTGATAATCGACGATACGCCCGAGGCCGTGACTCTATCCTGCTTTGACCCCGTTCGGAGAGAGATAGCACGGGTGGCGCTGACCCGGCTGATATCCGACGGTCGCATCCACCCGGCCCGCATCGAGGAGACCGTCAACAGGTCGGAGAAAGAGGTGTGGGACACGATCTGGAAGAGTGGCGAAGAGGCGGTCTTCCAGACCGGTGTGAGGGGGCTGCATCCGGAGGTGGTCAAGCTCCTCGGACGGCTCAAGTACAGGTTCAGCTACGGAGAGAACGTCCTGCTTCACAGCATAGAGGTCGGCAACCTGGCGGGCATGCTGGCCGCCGAGATAGGGGCGAACGTCAAGGTCGCCAAGATGGGGGGACTGCTCCATGACATCGGCAAGGCCCTCAGCCATGAGGTGGAGGGTCCGCACGCCGAGATAGGTGCCGCGCAGGCGGCCAAGTACAACGTCTCAAGGGCGGTCTGTGCCTGCATCGGTGAGCATCACGATGACCATCCCAGTTCGGCCGAGGGCTTTATCGTCGCCGCCGCCGACGCCATCAGCGCCGCAAGGCCCGGCGCTCGACGCGATACGGTGGAGCACTACATAAAGCGCCTTGAGGCGCTCGAAGGGGTAGCGGGATCATTTGACGGCGTGGAAAAGTGCTACGCGATCCAGGCCGGTCGGGAGGTCCGTGTCATGGTAAGGCCGGAGAAGGTCGATGACCTGATGGCGTCCAAGATGGCCAGGGACATCGCCAAGAGGGTTGAGGAGACCCTGGCATACCCGGGCCAGATCAAGGTCACGGTGATCAGGGAGAGTCGCAAGGTGGAGTACGCACGCTAGAAGTCGACGGGCATGGTCGACATTGCTCGGATGAAATGGCTCAGGTCGACCTCCACCTACACAGCAGCCGGTCCGACGGAAAGCTCTCGCCCACCGAGCTGATCCGGCTCTGCTCAGACAGCGGACTCAAGGTCGTCGCCCTCACCGATCATGACTCCACCGAGGGCATCCAAGAGGCCCGGGGAGCCGCGACCCGCATAGGCGGCATCGAGGTCATCTCCGGGGTCGAACTGAGCTGTGACTCTTCACTCGGTGAGGTGCATATCCTGGGGCTGTTCGTCGATGTCGAGGCTGAAGAACTGCAGGCATTCCTGGAGCGCACTCGCCGCGGTCGAACGGCGAGGGGCAGGCAGATCGTGGAGCGTCTGGCCGCGTCCGGGGTGGACCTGAGCTTTGAGCGCGTGCTGGAGATCGCCGACGGAGGCGCAGTCGGCAGGCCCCACGTGGCACGGGCCATGGTCGAGGCCGGCTACGCGCGCGACACCAAGCAGGCGTTCGATAGGTTTCTCGGCAAGGGCGGTGCCGGGCACGTTGCCCAGAGCAAGCTCACCCCCGCTGGAGCGGTCGAGTTGCTCGTTAGAAACCGCGCCCTGCCGGTCCTGGCCCACCCGCTGGAGTCTGCGGTCAAGTCCGGCAGGCGAGAGATCAGCAGGCTTGAGCAGACGGTGTCAGAGCTCAAGTCGGCCGGACTGGCCGGCCTCGAGGTCTACTACGGAGACTACACTCCCGTTCAGGTTCGGCGGCTCGAGGTGATCGCACAGCGGTTTGACCTGGTCCCCTGCGGCGGCAGCGATTTTCACAAGACCGACACACCGGGCGAGCCGCTGCCGGGTTCCGTGGGACCTCCGCTGGAGTCCGTCGAGGCGCTCAGGCGCGTAAAGCGCGTCAGGGATCACGCGGAAGCGGCTGTGTGAGCTGGGATCTCTGGGATTTCGTGGCGGTCTCCGGGTCGTACCTGTGGGGCGGAATCCCAACGTCCTATCTGGTGGCTCGTGTTCAGCATGGCATAGACATCAGGAAGGTCGGTTCGGGCAACGTCGGTTCGTCGAACCTGATGAAGACGTCCGGCTGGAAGATGGGCTCGCTGATTGGAGCGTTCGATTCGCTCGGCAAGGGAATGGCCCCGATCCTTCTCGCCAAGCTGGCGGGACTGGACCTGTGGACTCAGATGGTCATGGGCATCGCCCTTGTCGCCGGCCACAACTGGGCGCCCTACCTGCGCCTTACCGGTGGCAGGGGAGTGGCCACGACCATTGGCGTGGTTCTCGGGCTGTTCATGTGGAAGGAGTTCCTGATCCTGGCGGTGGTAATGGGGGGCATGGGTCGCCTGCTGGTGGACGACATGAGCCTGTTGACCCTGATCGCAATGATCCTTTTGCCGGTGCTGGCCCTGGTATTCGGTCAGCCCCCCCAGGTCGTCTATGCCTGTACCGGCATGAGCACCCTCCTGTTGCTAAAGCGCCTGACGGGCAATTTCGAGCGTCCGGTCGGCCCTCACCCGCTGCATGTGGCGATGGCCTGCCGAATCCTGTGGGACCGGGACATCCCGGACCGAAGGACGTGGATGGACAGGAACCTGTAGTCCGGTCCGCCCCGTGACGCGCGCTAGAGGCCATATGGAGAAGGGAGAACGGAACCCGCGCCGGCCGGTTCACGCGGGCGGATCGGGCGTCCATGGCTACTGAGGTCCCCTGCAAGCGCCACCCCGAATCCGCCACCAGGCTCAAGTGCGGCAGCTGCGGCGATGCAATCTGCCCCAGGTGCATGGTGCATGGGCACGTTGGCGTTCGCTGTCCCGACTGCGGTAAGGCGGTAACACTGCCCACCTACCAGGTTTCGGGCCTGTACCTGGTGCGCGCGGTCGCCGCGGCCGTTGCGACAGGAGTGGCTGCCGGCTTCGTCTATGCGCTGGTTCTTTCTGCAGTGCCCTGGCTGGGGTTGATAGCCCTCGTCGGCATCGGCTACCTGGTGGCCGAGGCTGCCACCGCGGCCGCCGACAGGAAAAGGGGACGAATCATGCAGTACGCTGCGGTGGTCGGGATACTGGCCTGCATGGTCATGATCCTGCTGTTCGGGCGAGGTTTCAGCGTGTGGACGCTCTTGGGAGCCGTGATGGCTATCGTGGTGGGAACCAGCCGCGTTCGGTGAGCCGTTGATCGGAATTCGGAATGCGACTGCCTTCGGCCGGCTATTGACAGTAATGCCCCTCCGTACTAGGCTGAAACGCGCCGCTTTGTAATTTCTTTCACAAGAACTGCAGGTCGCGCGGGAGGCGTGAGAATGGATGGGCTGGACTCCAGCATTATCGAGATACTTCGGGGCGACGGCAGGGCCTCAAATGCGGGAATCGCCCGCCAGGTGGGTGTTAGCGAGGGGACGGTAAGGCGACGCCTCAAGCGCCTTATAGATGAACAGTACATACAGGTCGTCGCCCTGCCCGATCCGGTCAAGATGGGCCTTAACTCCGAGGCCCTGGTCGGCGTCCAGGTCGATTCGGACAGGGTGGACGAGGTGGCGGACGAACTGGCCGGTCTCAGGGGCGTCGGCTGGGTGGCCGTCACCACGGGCCCGTACGACCTGTTTGCATGGGTGACCCTTGAGTCGGCGGAGGCGCTGGGCATCTTTCTGCGCGCTGAGCTCGGGTCCATCCGCGGTGTTCGCAGATCCGAGACGTTCGTAAGCCTGACGGCCAAGAGGCGTGGTCACGGCGCGAGCGTCTGAATCGACCGCTCCAGGTGATCGTGAGCCACCCGCAGCTGGCGGCGCGCATGTAAGCCGGGTCCGGAGCGCGCCGCATTGTAGGTGCGCCGGTTCCCGTCACTCCGGAGGGCCAACCTGCTAAAGACGGTCAACTGCGGAGAGTTGCGTGCGGAAGATGCCGGACGTGAGGTTGTCCTCGCCGGCTGGGTCCATCGCCGCCGTGACCACGGCAGTCTCATATTCATCGACCTGCGTGACAGGGACGGCATCGTTCAGGTCGTAGTCAACCCGGAGCTGGCCCCGGAAGCACACGCAGCCGCCGAGAGGGTGCGCAACGAGTGGGTGGTGCAGATAACCGGCAGGGTGTGTCTCAGGCCGCAGGGAAGTCGCAATCCCGATCTACGGACGGGCGACGTCGAGGTCGAGGCGGACGATTTGCGTGTCATGGCCGAGTCCAAGACGCCTCCGTTCTACGTTAACGAAGATGCCGAGATCGACGAGCTGCTGCGCCTGCGCTACCGCTACATAGACCTGCGCCGCCCGCAGATGGCTGAGGTGCTCTCCCTGCGCCACAGGGTCGTCAAGTTCATCCGCGACTTTCTGGATGAGCGGGGGTTTCTGGAGGTGGAGACTCCGATTCTCATTAAGAGCACGCCGGAGGGCGCGCGAGACTACATCGTTCCCAGCAGGGTTCACCCCGGAAACTTTTACGCGCTGCCCCAGTCCCCCCAGCAGCTCAAGCAGCTTCTAATGGCGGCCGGGGTGGAGCGCTATTTCCAGATCGCCCGATGCTTCAGGGATGAGGACCTGAGGGCGGACCGCCAGCCCGAGCACACGCAGCTCGACCTCGAAATGAGCTTCGTCGAGCGCGACGACGTCCTGGACCTGATCGAGGAGCTGTTCACCTCGCTGGTGAAAGAGGTGACTCCGGACAAGAGGGTGATATCGCCCTTCCCCCGCCTGACGTACGAAGAGGCGATGAAGGCGTATGGCACCGACAAGCCCGACCTGAGGTTCGACCTGAGGCTGACGGACCTGTCCGCAGCCCTCGCGGGAAGCGGGTTCAGAGTATTCAGCCGGGCCGTCGAGTCCGGTGGGGTGGTGAAAGGCCTGGCGGTGCCGGGCCAGGCCGGGATGCCCAGGCGGCGTCTGGATGAACTGGTAGAGTTCGTCCGCGAGCGGGGTGCCGACGGCTTGGTCTGGGTAGCCCTGCCCGAGGGTGTGGACGTCTCCGAGCCGACGCCTGAACAGATCAAGTCGCCTGCCGCGAGATTCCTCTCCGGGCCAGAGCTCGGGACGTTGGTCAGGGCGACGGGGGCTGAAGCCGGTGACCTCGTCCTGATTGTCGCAGGCCCGGAGAGGACAACAAACGCTGCCCTGGGCCAATTGCGAGCTGAGATGGGGCGTCGACTGGAACTGGCAGACCCGGAAACCGTGGCCTTCGGATTCGTGTTCGACTTTCCGCTCTTCGATTGGGACGAGAAAACGGGCGGTTGGACAGCCACACACCACGCATTCACCATGCCCAAGCCCGGACACTCGGAGGCCTTGGAAGACGACCCGGGTTCTGTCCTGGCAGACTCGTATGACCTGGTTGCCAATGGTTATGAGATGGCGAGCGGTAGCATCAGGGTGCATGACCGTGCCCTCCAGGAACGGATCCTTCGGGTGCTCGGATACTCGGATGAACAGATAGACGAGCGCTTCGGACAGCTGCTGGGGGCCTTCGAGTACGGCACGCCCCCACACGGGGGAATAGCGCCCGGTATCGATAGGCTGGTCATGGTCCTCGCCGGTCTGGACAGCATCCGGGACACCATCGCCTTCCCCAAGACGCAAAGCGCGGTGGACCCACTGTTCGGCGCCCCTGGACCGGTGGAAGATATTCACCTGCGCGAGCTGAACATTCGACTGCTGTAAGACTCCGGGGCTCGACGCGCAGCGCACAGATACAGGTGACCGGTCCGACCATCTCTCTTGGGTCCGCGGACCGGTCCATAATGCGACGCAGGCCCCTTGCCGCAGCGCCGCACATGCTATAATTCCGTTGCCGCAGAGCGTTTATCAACAAGCATTCTGGCGGCTCGCGGAGAGGTGGCCGAGCGGCTTAAGGCGCTAGTCTCGAAAACTAGTATGCGAGCAATCGCATCGCGGGTTCGAATCCCGCCCTCTCCGCCGCTTGGCCGTCCCATATGATTTGCCGTTTTCCGGGGCGGGAGGGCCTAGGTTCTGGCGGGCGCAGCGCGGAGAGGTGCTAGAGTGGACGAATAGGCACGCCTGGAAAGCGTGTGTACCCTTGACGGGGTACCGCGGGTTCGAATCCCGCCCTCTCCGCCGTCCCGGCTGCATTGAATGATGGTGCCGTAGGCGGGCGAGCTCCAATGCCCGCCGGGCCCCGGTGAACCCTGTCAGGTAGAAGCGTCGCTGCCGGGATGGCCTGAACCGTGATGTGACCAGGTCGGCTGGTTGACGCGACGCTCAATGGATCCTACGGCCGCTGCGTGCGGGTGCGCATTGCGCCGCGGAAGGCAGCGGTACTGGCCAGGAATGCGCGGTCCGTGACCTGTGGGGTCCCGGTCGGGTTTGCCGGTGTGGCTGTGCGGAGGGCCTGCCGTCTGCTACTGAGGAGAGATGGATCTGTCCGGGTTTGCTAGGCGAGGATATGCGGCCCTGGCCGCGGTCGTCTTCGCCCTCCTGTCTCTTGCGGGCCCGGCAGGTGCCAATGGAGTGACATTCCCCATCGCCGCCGGCTCCTCGGGTCCCTATGACTACGAGGTCGGGGTTGGCCCGTTCAGCCCTCTACGCACGGATCTATTCGTCGCGGTAACTCTAATGGTGGAGGGCAGCCCCGTTATCGATGCCGATGTCAGGGTACTGGCGTCAGCGGATGGATCACCCGATTCGGTCGGTCCCCTGGAGGCGAGCAATAGCCTGGATCATCCGCCAACCTACGAAGTGGCATTCAATCTTCCCGAGATCGCAAGAGAGTTGGTGTCCTTCAGGATAGAGGTTGACAGCCGCCATGGGTCGAGCGTCATTCGAGCCCAGATGATTGTTCCGGACGTTCAGGGGACGTTCAACGGCGAGGTGGCACCCGCGACCGGGCAGTCACTGACGGATCGGGAATTCGGTGTCGGGGACGGGGGAGTTGAGGACGAACGGTCGACCGATCAGCGGGCCGTAGGCCCCGCCGACGATGCGCCACCACCAGGGCGGCGGCAGCCCGGCGGGGAACGGATGTTGGCCTGGAACGCGCTCCTGCCCGCCCTGGCTGTCGGTACGGGCGCAGTCGCCCTGGGTCTGGCGTTCTGGCTTGCCCTTCGATACGGGCGAAAATGATCACTCGGTAGCGACCGTCAGCACGGTCAGGCAGATGGGCCGCGGCCAGGGCGATTTGGCGAGCCAGAACCGATAGAGGACACAACCTCGGCATGCCGTCCCTTCGCCCGGCTCCGCCCCGGGTGGTTCGCAGGGGGCGTCCGGGTCGACCCCTGGTGCGAGAGGCACTCAACGTAACTGGGGGCTCGCCGGTCGCCCAGCCGGCCTCACGGCGTGTCGCTGCCGCCGGGGTAACTGTTTAAACGCACGATTTCATTTCCGCTGCAGGCTTGTCGCTGCGGCGTGCGGCGGGTCTTACAGGCAGGGCCAACCCTCTGGATGGAGTCAGCACCTACACCTGCATAAGGCACTAATAAGAATACTTAGATGCCATGAATGTTATTAGTGCGAGTAGCGATAGTAAATTAGTATTGCTATAATAAGTGCGGCGTTTAGGATATACGTTACTTTTCCTGTGGAGGCTAGAAGAGAGTATGCAAGCCATTCTGGGGGGAGCCGTCATCACGGTGCCGCGTATCGGTCTGATGGCGCTCGTACTGATTAGTCTGGTTGCTGTTTCATGTACGTCAGACACATCGGATGATTCCGCGAGTAGACAGGCAGCAGCGGCGGCTCAAGATGCTGCTACCGCAGCGCAGGCGGCTGCGAATGCTGCATCCGAAGCAAGCAGTGCCGCTCAGCAAGCCAGCGCGGCCGCTCAGAACGCTGTGATGGCTGGTGAGTCCAGTACGGAGAACTCCAGCGTGGCCGCAGATGCTGCCAGGACGGCTGCTTCAGCGGCTGAGTCTGCGGCCGAGGCCGCTGCCAAGGCGAGCGAAGTCGCCGAAGCGGCCGCAACCGCCGCAGCCGAGCAGGCGTCCGAATCCGATGCCTCATCGGCGGGAGCTTCGGACGCCGCAACCGCCGCCCAGGCCGCGGCCGATGCGGCGCAGAAGGCTGCCGCCGTGAGTGAAGATGCCAAGAGGGCGGCCGATGCGGCCCAGGCGGCTGTAGAGACCTTTACCGCCAGCCTGGCCGATGCGGAAGGGACCGGAAAGCTGGTGGTGTACTCGGGCCGGAGCGAGTCCCTGGTGGGCCCGATCATCGATCAGTTCAGGCAGGCCACGGGGATCGATGTTCAGGTCAAGTACGGTGGCACCTCAGCAATTGCCGCGACGCTTCTGGAGGAAGGCGAGAACTCGCCGGCCGACGTGTTCTGGGCCCAGGACCCCGGCGCGCTCGGTGCGCTCTCGTCGATGTTTGAGCCCCTGCCATCGGATGTGATTCTGGCCGTGCCGGAATGGGCCAGGGCAGAGGATGGACGCTGGGTTGGCGTAACCGGCCGGGCGCGGGTCCTCGTCTACAACACCGACATTGCTGAGGACGATTTGCCCACCTCTCTTGAGGAACTGACCGACCCGAAGTGGAAGGGCCGGATCGGATGGCCGCCTACCAACGCCTCCTTCAGGATCATGGTTACGGCCATGCGCCATCTGTGGGGTGAAGAAAAGACCCGGGCATGGCTCGAGGGGATGCTCGCCAACGACGTACAGATCTACCCCAAGAACACTCCCATCGTTGATGCGGCAGGCAAGGGTGAGGTCGATCTGGGATTGGTCAACCACTACTACCTGCACAGGTTCCTTGCCGAGCATGGGGACGATTTCGGTGCCAGGAATCTGTTCCTCGATGACGGCGGTCCCGGGAGCCTGATAATGGTCGCCGGGGCAGGCATCCTGCAGACCAGCCCGAATCCGGACGAGGCCGAGCGGTTCGTCAGGTTCCTGCTGTCCAAGGTGGCGCAGCAGTACTTCTCGGCTTCGGTCTATGAATACCCCCTGGTAGAGGGTGTCAAGACCCATCACCTGCTGCCTGACATCGAGAGCCTCAACTCTCCGGACATCGAGTTTTCGCTTCTTGATGATCTGGTTGGCACGGAGGCATTGCTCAGACAGGTCGGGGCGATCCCCTAGGGTTCTGTCCTCGTGTTCACGCGAAGGTCGTTCGCCCCGCGAATCTGCCGTTAGGAGCTGATCATGCGCATTGGCAGACCGACCGCGCCACTGGCGCTGACCGACTCGGAGCGAAAGACGCTTAAGGACTGGGGGCGCCGCAGGGGCAGGGCCGGTACCCTGGCCCGCCGCGCCCGGATAATCCTCAGGTGCGCCGACGGCGGTACCAACACCGAGGTGGCCGAAGAGCTGGGCGTGTCCGTGGCGACGGTCGGAAAATGGAGGTCCCGATTCCTAGAGCAGCGGCTCGATGGTCTGGCTGACAACCCGAGGACGGGAAGGCCACGCACGATCACGGATGCGGACATCGCCAGGGTCGTGACGCTTACCCTGCATACAAGTCCGGGTGAAGGCGCGCACTGGAGCACGCGCGCCATGGCCGAGCGCTCCGGCTTCAGCCGTACCACCGTCAGCCGCATATGGCGAGCGTTCGACATTCAGCCCCGCAGGTCACACGCCACCAGACCGGTGAAGGATCCTGCGCTGGCAACAGCGAACTAGGGAACCAAAACCCCCTTACGGGAACGCGCCGCCGGCGCGAAGGACATGCGCGTTAACGAAGGCCGGAGTGGTCATCGACCGCGGCCAAGCCGTCACCGGTTGGACCAGCGCCCGGCTGTCCAGACTGGGACGGGAGCACGTTGAGGCTCGCTGGGCAGCCGGGATACCCGCAGGCGGCCGCCCTCAGCGCGCGGGCGGGCTGAGGTCCCGGGCGAAGGCCGCCGCTGAGGCGACACGTTCGAGTTTCGCCGTCACCGTGGCGCCGCGGCCGTTTTCCCGGTCCCTGGCCGTGACGCCCGCCATTTCCTCGACGGACCGTCCCGCCCGGAGCCTGCACCGGGATCTGGAAGGCTGCCCGGAAAACACCTCGCCATAGCCTGCGGTTTGCTGGATGGCCATTTCGGGCCCACCCGAGTCCGGCGGCGTCCCTTCGGTCGTCACAAGACCGTGCCGGTGATATAGCAACGACCCGCAGCGCTGATCTCAGGTTTGCGGCTCGCCGACCCGCGTCCCACCCGGACCCGCTGGCCGCGCCGGGATGTGGCCGCTGGGAACTATGTTAGACTCAAACGGTCGTCCCCTTGTCACAGATCGGCGGCTTAATGCGCCCGAAAAACGACCCTCCGGGGCCTTTTGGACCCCCACGGGGAAGGCTAAAAAAGCTATTGCAGTGAGAAACTGATGACGAAGAATCTCGTGATAGTCGAGTCACCTGCAAAGGCCCGCACCGTGGGTCGCTTCCTGGGAAGCGACTACGCGGCCATGGCGTCCATGGGCCATGTGCGCGATCTGCCCAAGGGAAAGCTCGGAGTCAAGGTGGAAGACCTGTCCTTCGAGCCCAACTACACGCTCATAGGGGACCGGCGAAAGGTCCTGAATGAGATCGTCAAGGCCGCCAGGGAGGCGGACACGGTGTATCTGGCGACCGACCCCGACCGCGAGGGTGAGGCTATCTCGTGGCACCTGATCCAGGCGGCCAAGATCGATCCCTCAAAGACCAGGAGGGTGGTCTTCCACGAGATCACCGCATCGGCCGTGCGCGAGGCGTTCGACGCTCCACGTGAGCTGGACCATGACCTGATTGACGCTCAGCAGGCCCGCCGCGTCCTTGATCGTCTCGTGGGTTACGAGCTCAGCCCGGTGCTGTGGAAGAAGGTGAGGCGGGGTCTATCGGCAGGGCGCGTTCAGTCGGTCGCAGTGCGGCTGGTGGTAGAGCGCGAGGCCGAACGAGACGCGTTCGTTCCCAGGGAGTACTGGACCATCAGGGCGCGGCTGCTGAGACAGAGCGATCCCTCCGCCGCGTTCAAGGCCAGGCTGAGGGGTCTGAAGGGCAAAAAGGGCGACCTGGAGGTCGGCGACGCAGGCGCCGCAGCTGAAATTGAAGCCTCGTTAGCCGGCGCCTCCTACTCGGTGGAATCGGTGACGACCAAGGAGAGCCGCCGCAAACCCTCTCCCCCTTTTATAACGTCCACGATGCAGCAGGAAGCGTCACGGAAGCTGCGTTTCAGCGCGGCACGAACGATGAGCGTCGCGCAGCAGCTCTACGAGGGCCTGTCCATAGGAAGCCAGGGATCCCAGGGCCTGATTACGTACATGCGAACCGACTCTACCAATCTGGCAAAGAGCGCGCTGGATGAAACCGCCCAGCTCATAAAAAAGCAGTTCGGCGAGGAGTACGCGACCGCGGCCCCGCGCACCTACAGGCGCAGGGTCAAGGGAGCCCAGGAGGCTCACGAGGCCATCCGCCCGACGTCGGTGTTCAACACGCCCGACCGAGTCCGCAAGTACCTCAACAACGATCAGAATCGACTCTACAGGCTCATATGGAACCGCATGGTGGCCAGCCAGATGCCCGATGCGATATTCGATAACACGACGGTTGATGTCGCGGCCGACGCAGGAGCATCCGGGATCTACATGTTCAGGGCTTCGGGTTCGGTGATGAAGTTTCCCGGTCACCGGGCCATCTACCTGGAGGGCCGCGACGACGCCAAGGATGACGAGAACGGGGAAGTCTCACTTCCGCACCTGTCCAAGGGTGAGGCACTGAACTGCACGGGCCTTGATAAAGAGCAGCACTTTACCGAACCGCCGGCCCGCTACACGGAGGCGACCCTGATACGTGCCCTCGAGGAGGAAGGCATAGGCCGCCCCAGCACGTATGCACCCACCCTGGGAGTCATACAGGCCCGTGACTACGTGCGCAAGGACAAGGGGAGATTCGCGCCGACCAAGCTGGGAGTGGCTGTCAACGGACTGCTGATCCGCCACTTCCCCGACACCGTGGACGTCGGCTTCACCGCGCGCATCGAAGAGGAACTCGACGAAATCGCCAGCGGCGACCGGGATTGGGTGCCTGTCCTTCGTGAGTTCTACAGGCCGTTTCACAGCACCGTTGAGCGAGCTGACCGGGAGGCCGAGCGGGTCCCGCGGAGCGAAATAGACGAAGAATCCGACGAGGTTTGCGAGATCTGCGAACGGCCCATGGTCATCAAGTCCGGCCGCTTCGGCCGCTTCCTTTCGTGCAGCGGCTTTCCGGAATGCAAGCACTCAAAGCAACTCGTCGAAAAGGTGGGAGTCGCCTGCCCTGATTGCGGCCACGACATTGTCCAGAGGCGACAGCGAGGCAAGAGCGGGAGACGCTTTTACGGCTGCTCTAACTACCCGGCCTGTGAATTCGCCACCAACAGGCGCCCACTGCCGACGCCATGCCCCGAATGCGTCGGCGTCCTCGTGGCCGCTGGCCGCGATCAGGTGCGCTGTCTGGGCTGCAAGTATTCGGGGTCTGTGCCCGAGGCGGTCGAGGTTTCCGCGTAGGAGGATCGATAGCTTGCGCGCAGGAACGGTCAAGGGATTGAGGACTCCTTTACACCGGGTGTCCACCCCCGGGGGTGCTGGATGAACGAGAGGACGGGTTCGCCCGCTGCCGGGCCGTCGGCTGACGTGGGTACCGAGGACAAGTGGGCGCGGCTGATGGACGGTTTTGAGCGTCATCTCAGGGCGGAGAAGGGTCTTGCCGATCTGACGATCCGCAACTACCGCAGCGACCTGCAGCCGCTCTTTGACTTCATGCAGGTCGTAGGCATCCCCAGCATGGAACAGATCGACCGACATAGCCTGCGCGATTACCTGGCCTGGCTGATGGAGCTGGGGTACGTCCGTTCGAGCGTTGTGCGAAAGCTCAGCACCCTGCGCAACTTCCTTCGCTGGCTGTTACGTCAGGGTCTCATTCCGTCCGACCCCCTGCCCAGGCGTGGTGTCGTCAAGAAGGACAGACGCCTCCCGAAGTTCCTGTCGGCGCAGGACACGGCCAACCTTATCGACGGGATAGATGATTCGACCCCCGCCGGGACGAGAGACCGAGCGTTGCTTGAGGTCATCTATGCCGCGGGGCTGCGCGTCAGCGAGGCTCACGGTCTGGATCTGTCGGACGTCAACGTGGGTGCCAGGGAGCTGCGGGTGACCGGAAAGGGCTCCAAGCAGCGAGTAGCCCTGCTGGGCCGACCCGCCGTAGACGCCCTTTCCCGGTATCTGCAGGTAGTCCGTCCCAGGCTGGTCGCCGCGGCGGACGAGCCGGCGCTGTTCGTTAACCTGAAGGGAGGACGACTTTCGCAGCGAACCATTCAGGATCGCGTGAGACGTTATGCGGGCACGGCCGGTCTTGATGGCGTTCACACGCACACGCTGCGACATTCCTTCGCCACGCATCTTCTGGACGGTGGTGCCGACCTCAGGGTGGTGCAGGAGCTGCTGGGCCACTCCAGCCCGGCGACGACCCAGGTGTATACGCACGTAACGGGTGCCAAGGCGCGGCAGGTCTACCTGTCGGCCCACCCCCGCTCCCGCCGCGCCGCCAAGGATCCGGCTGCCGTGGAATCGGCACCTTGAAGGTGCTGGTGGTAAATGGCCCGAATCTCAACATGCTCGGCGTGCGCGACCCGGGGCAGTACGGCTCTGAGACCCTGGATGAGATCTGCGGGCGGGTGAGGGCGAGAGCGACCGAACTGGGAGTCGAGCTAGAGTTCTTCCAGTCCAACCACGAGGGCTCGATCATCGATTTTTTGCAGCAGTCCGCGCGCGGCGCAGACGGCCTGGTGATAAATCCCGGTGCCCTCACCCACTATGGTCTATCTCTCAGGGATGCTGTCTCCGACGCGGGACTCCCGTTTGTTGAGGTGCACCTTTCGGATATCCACAGTCGGGAGGAGTTCAGGCGACACTCCGTCCTAGAGGACCTGGCGCTGGTGCAGATCGCCGGGCATCGAGGCGACGGCTACGTGATGGCCCTGAAGGCTCTGGTGGAGCATGCCCGTGGCTGAGGCATCGGCAAGGTTGCGGTCCGTTCGGCGCCTCCTGGAAGACCGTCAAATCGACTGCCTTATGGTCTCCGACGCACATAACAGACGTTACCTGTCGGGGTTCACAGGATCTTCTGGCTACCTGTTCGTCACCGGGGCGGATGCCGTGCTGGCCACCGATTTTCGCTACGTGGACCAGGCGGGATCTCAGGCCCCCGACTTTGCGGTCCACCGAATAGGCGGAAGGTTCGACTGGCTTGCCGGCCTGCTGAATGATCTGGGAGTCAGGAGGGTTGGCTTCGAGTCCGATGACGTGTCGGTGGCTACGCTTGAGGCGATAAAGGCGGCTCTGCACGAGGATACGGGACATTCGCCGGCGCCCGAGCTGGTTGCCACTTCCGATCTGGTGTTGGGTCTGAGGCAGTACAAGGAGCCTGAAGAACTGCGGCTGCTGGAGAGAGCGTCTCATATCGCAGACAGGTCGTTTGAAGCCGTCGCGTCCTCCATGGAGCCCGGAATGACCGAGGCGATGGTCGCCTGGGAACTGGAGAAGGCGATGCGCGACATGGGTGCGGAATCGCTATCGTTCGACATCATCGTTGGTGCCGGTGAGAACGGCGCCCTGCCGCACCACAGGGCCGGCGAAAGGCCGATTCGGAGGGGAGACCCGGTGGTCATAGACATGGGTTGCATCTACGAGGGGTACTGCAGCGACCTGACCCGCACGATCTTCATGGGGGAACCCGATGATCGGTTCCGCCGCGTGTACAATACCGTCCTTCTCGCCCAGCTCCGGGCCGAGCGAGATATCAGGGCGGACATGACGGGGGAGGAGGCGGACGAACTGGCGCGCGCCGTGATCAGAAAAGCCGGTCACGGAGAGCACTTCGGTCACAGCCTTGGTCACGGCGTGGGTCTGCAGGTGCATGAGCAGCCCTGGGTCAGTCCGCGGTCCCCGAGCGTCCTGCGGGACGGCATGGTGTTCACGGTCGAGCCCGGCATCTACCTGTCCGGCTGGGGGGGCGTTCGCATAGAGGATATGGTGGTCATGGAGGGAGGCAGGGTGAGGGTGCTGAGCAAGGCAGCCAAGCTGGAGTTCTAACTGGAGTGGTTCCATGACGATCGGATACGGAGACCTGAGGAAGGGCATGGCCATAGAGCTTGATGGTCAGCCGCACATAGTGGTCGAGTACGAGCGCTCCAAGATGCAGCAACGGGCCCCGACCATGCGTATCCGCTTTCGATCCCTGCGTACGGGGCGAATCGTAGACAGATCGTTCAGCGGGTATGACGTTAGGCTGACCACCGCCGAGGTAGAGCACAGAACCGCCCAGTACATCTACCGAGAGGACGACCTGTATTACTTCATGGACACCGAGTCGTTCGAGCAGTTCCCGCTCAGCGTCGAGCAGATCGGAGAGGCAACCAACTACCTTGTGGACCAGACGGAGGTGGAGTTGGTCCTGTACGAGGGAAACCCCATAGCGATCGAGCTTCCCATCACCGTCGACCTGGAGATTTCAGAGACCGGGCCCGCCTTCAAGGGCGACACCGCCCAGGGCGGGACCAAGCCCGCCACACTCGAGACGGGTCTGACCATCAACGTGCCTGTGTTCGTCGGAACCGGGGAGACGGTGCGTGTGGACACCCGCAGCGGGGATTATCTGTCCAGGGTCTGAACCGGTGACAGCCACCAGGATAAATTCGGTCTCAGATGTCATCGGTTACCTGCGCGAGGCAATAGCGGCCGACCCCAGGGTCAATGACATATGGGTCAGCGGCGAGGTGGTCAACCTGGCCAGGCCCGGATCCGGACACGCCTATTTCAGCCTCAGGGACGCCGACGCCACGCTTCGGTGCGCGATGTTCAAGTATTCGGGTACCGGTGCCGATCTCCTGGAGAACGGAGCCGCGGTGATCGTGCACGGCAGGGTCTCAATATATCCGGCACGGGGCGAGCTACAGCTGGTCGCCGACCTCGTTCAACCCGAGGGAGTCGGGGAAAGACAGCTCCGGTTCGAAGAGCTCCGCGCACGGCTGGAGAGGGAGGGCCTGTTCGAGCCGGCCCGCAAGCGGCCCATTCCGCGCTTCCCCAGGAGGATAGGCATTGCCACCTCGCCCTCGGGCGCCGTCTGGCATGATATTCAGAACGTGATCGCGCGTCGCTATCCGCTTGTCGAACTGCTGCTCGCGCCGACGCCGGTGCAGGGCGATGCCGCCGCCGCCGGGATCGTCGAGGCGCTCGGGGCACTGAACGAGTGCGATGGCCTGGACCTGATCATCCTTGCCCGTGGCGGAGGCTCCGCCGAGGACCTCTGGCCGTTCAGCGAAGAGGAGGTGGCCCGTGCCCTGTTCTCATCGAGGGTGCCTGTGATAAGTGCGGTGGGCCACGAGACCGATGTTTCGATCGCGGACTGGGTGGCCGACGTCAGGGCTCCGACCCCTTCTGCTGCGGCCGAGATGGCGGTGCCGGACGTAGGTGAGATCGCTGTCTCGATCGACTCTATGGTGCGCAACGCCGAAGGGCTCGTGGCGGCCTCCCTCAGGGGCCTGAGGCTCAGCGTGGCTGGCATGGAGAGCAGGATGACCACGTCGGTGCCGGATCTGGACTCGATGCGAATGCGTGTTGACGAACTGCTGAACACCTCGGCTGCGCACCTGCGCTCTCACGTAAGGTCTTCTTCCGTCCACGTTGAGGCGCTCGGGGCGCGTCTCGGGGCGGTCAGTCCGGTCGGTACACTGTCCAGGGGATATGCGATCGTTCAGGCAGGTCCTGATGGAGCGGTGGTCAGCGACTCCGGCGCATTTGAACCCGGCGACACGGCCTCGGTGACGCTCGCCAGAGGCGCGTTCGATGCCGAGGTGGTTGCGGTGATGGAGGCCTAGTGCGGTGGGCGACAAACCCTCCCGACAGAAATCTACCGACGGTACGCCGCACTCCTTTGAAGAGGCTCTCAAGGTCTTGGAGGATACGGTGCGCCGAATGGAATCCGGCGGGCTCACCCTTGATGAATCTACCGAACTCTATGAGCGAGGAATAAGGCTCGCTCGCTTTTGCAGTGAGCGCATTGCCCTGGCCGAGCTGAAGATAACGCAGATAAAGACCGCCTACGGCGAGCAGATGCGCTTCATCGATGAGGGTGAGCCGGAAGATGTGGAGGAGGGCGAGGCGTAGCTGACCTCATCTCGTGATCCGGGCCGACTTTCACATCCACACCGAATACTCTCCGGACTCGGTTCTGACCGTCCGAGCCCTGTTGCGACGCTGCGAGCAGACTGGACTGGGCCTGATCGCGGTCACCGACCATAACTCCATCGAGGGAGGTCTCAGGGCCCGTGAGGAGGGCCGGATCCCGGTAATAGTGGGAGAGGAGATTACGACCTCTCAGGGGGAACTGACCGGGCTCTTCCTCACCGATGAGGTGCCCCGCGGCCTGACGGCGACGGAGACGGCAAGGCGCATAAAGGACCAGGGAGGACTGGTGTCCATTCCCCATCCGTTCGACGTGTTTCGCAGACACGTAATTGAGCCGGAAGCGCTGGCCGACGTGATAGGGCTTGCCGACCTGGTCGAGGGATTCAATGCACGCAACACCTTCTCTTCCGCCAACGACAGGGCCAAGCGCCTGGCGAGCGCATCGGGACTGCCGATCACGGCCGTGTCCGATGCTCACACGGCGTTCGAGGTGGGCCGCACCTACACCGAGGTGGAGATCGGAGAGCACGTCTCTCCACAGGGTCTGATGATTGCCCTGGCCGGCGCCCGCCTGATCGAACGTCCCATCACGCCCCTTATCCACGTGGTCACCACGGCCACGAAACTGCGAAAGAGGCTGGCCGCCTAGCCCGGCAGGTCCTTCGGCGCGAGCTGACGGCACCTGACCGGCGTACCCCCGGGAATCGGGTGGCTCCTCGGGCCTTTCGCCGTCTCGTTGCTGTAACTTAGAGACAGATATGCGTGAACCATACGGAAGGCCGAAGGGCCCCGGTTTCGGGCTCGGCGTGCCTGGTGCCAGGCAGGATGCTCGTCTCACCTATGCCCTGATGGCCGTGAACGTGGTCGTCCTGATCGCGATGCAGCTGTCCGGGGGCTCCACCGACCCGGAAGTGCTGCTGGCGTTCGGGGCAATGTTCGGGCCCAGGATAGCCGACGGCGAGTACTGGCGCCTGCTTACGGCGATGTTCCTGCACGTTGGGTTCATACATCTGGCCTTCAACGTGTTCGGCCTATGGATCTTCGGGCGCATCGTTGAGGGGGTGTTCGGGCCCCTTCGCTTTGCCCTCATATATGTGCTGGCGGGCCTCTGCGGCAGCGTCGTGTCCTACCTGCTTAACCCGGTTGCCATCGCGGCGGGTGCCAGCGGGGCGGTGTTCGGCATCATAGGGGCGCTGGCAGCCTACTTCGCGGCCCAGCGACATGTACTGGGTCAGATGGCCCAGCAGAACCTGTATGGCTTGCTCGTACTGGGTGCCGTCAACCTGGTCTTCGGCCTGCTGACTCCGGGGATCGATAACTGGGCTCACCTAGGAGGCTTTGGAGGCGGGTTCGCCCTCGGGTACGCGCTGGCGCCGGAGTACCGGGTGGTGTTTTCCCTGACGGGTCGCCCCATGGGGTTTGCCGAGCGGGGAGGCCAGCTGCTGCGGCGCCTGTGGGTAGTCCCGGCGGCGGTCCTGCTCCTGGTCCTCGGGATCTGGGCCGGTAACTCGACCATGCCGCCCAACGCGGCGACTTACGTTCGCAGCGCCGAGCGCCTGATCGAGAGGGGTGATTTCGATTCGGCGCGAGATGAGATAGACGAGGCCATAGATGCCGGCCTCGGGCCGGAGACGGCTCTGGGCCGCGCCTACTACATCAGGGCGCAGATCAAGGAAAGCTCGGGGGATCCGGAGGGCGCAGTTCAGGATCTGGCCCGGGCTGTTAGACTGGCCGACGAGGACACCCGGAAGGCTGCCATAGCGCTCTGGGCCCGGATCGTGGAAGGCTCCTGATCAGCCTGCACGGCTTGCTACAGACACCGAGAGACACCCAGTTACCAGGAGGCGGGAAATGACCCAGGCACTAGACAGGATAGAGGCTAAGACACCCAGGTCGAGGACGATGTACGAACAGTCCGGCAGAGTCCTCGCCCAGGAGATCGTCGACACGGTGACCATGCCGTATCCGGTGTACATCCAATCGGCCAAGGGCTCCAGGTTGACCGATGTCGACGGCAACGAGTACATCGATCTGGTGGGCGGCTTCGGGCCACATGTCCTCGGGCATGCCCCGGACGTGGTTGTGCGGGCCCTGCAGGAGGCCGCCGCCGGAGGAGTCCAGTTCGGCCTCCACAATCCCTTCCAGGAGCCTCTGGCCAGACTCATGGTTGAAGCTGTGGCATGTGCTGACAAGGTGGTGTTTTGCAACAGCGGGACGGAGGCCTCCATGTATGCCATCCGCGCCGCCAGGGCCTTCTCCGGGAAGACGAAGATCGCGATGTTCGAGGGTGGCTTCCACGGTGCTCACGACTACGTCCTCGCCAAGGTGGACACGTCCAGTCCCGTCGATGCGCCCTTCACATACCCGATGGGCGACGGCATTCCTGCAGAGACCAGGAGCACCTTGATGATGCTCCCCTACATGAGTGATCGGGCGTTCGACTTGATTCGGGAACACAAGGATGAGCTGGCGCTGGTGATGATCGAGCCGGTTCAGGGCTCCCATCCGCACCTCAATGCAGGCCCCTTCCTTGCCGAACTGGTCAAGGTCTGTCGCGAGGCGGGCGTCCTCTGCCTGTTCGACGAGGTCATCACCGGCTTTCGCATGGCCTTCGGCGGGGCCCAGGAATTTTTCGGGGCCACGCCGGACATGGCGATCTACGGGAAGGCGCCCGGCGGTGGCATGCCGCTCGGGGTCATTGCCGGCAGGGACGACGTAATGTCCGTGTTCACGCGCCAGTTCGAGATCTACGATGACGACGGCACCGGCGGGGCGAGCGTCTTTACCGCCGGCACGTTCAGCGGAAATCCCATGACGATGGCGGCCGGTACCGCCGCGATCACGTACATGCGCGACAACCCTGAGATCTACAGGCATCTGGCCGAACAGGGCACCCGGCTCGCCGACGAGGTCAACGCCTTCTGCCGCGCCGAGGAGATGCCCGCCCTGGTGTCCAGCGCTCTCTCGATGTTCTATTTCCGCATGCAGCCGGGCGGCGCCATCGATTCGGTCAGGGACATTGACATGTCTTTGAGGGAGGCCGACAACATGTTCATGGTCAACCTGCTCGACCGGGGAGTGATCATGGGGCCGACCCACATCAGCTATATAGGTGCCGCACACTCGGCCGGGGACATAGACACCGCCGTTGGCGCGATCACAGACTCGCTCTCGGAGGTCCGCCGGTCCGGACTGATATAGCTGGTCCCGTGATTCGCATAGGCTGGTTTACGACAGCCCGGGGGCCGGGCTCACGAGGGTTCTTCGAGGCCGTGCATGGTGCGATCGAGTCCGGCCAGCTGGACGCGCGCTTTGAGTACGTGTTCAGCAACCGCGAGCGTGGCGAGGGAGATGCCAGCGACTCGTTCTTTGACCGCGTCCGCGATCTGGGCATCCCGCTGGTCAACCTGTCTTCCCGGCGGTTCCGGGCGGAGCGTGGCGGAGGGCCGTGGGCGGGACATCGCGATGCATTCCACGCCCAGGCGATGGGGCGAATTGCCGGGTTTGACGCGGACTACTGTGTTCTGGCCGGGTACATGCTGATAACAAGCGACGAGATGTGCCGGCGCCTGATCCTCGTCAACCTGCACCCGGCACTTCCGGGCGGTCCCACCGGGACCTGGCAGCAGGTGATCTGGGAGCTGATAGAGTCCGATGCCGCCCATACCGGCGTCATGGTCCATGTGGCCACCGAGGTGCTGGACGGCGGGCCGGTGCTGGCCTACTGCACCTATCCGATACGCGGTCCCCGATTTGACGATCTTTGGACGGAGGTCGAGTCAGAGTCCACGGACCGGATGCGGACGCAGGGGGAAGATCAGCGGCTATTTGCGGCGATCAGGGCTGAGGGGCTTCGACGCGAGCGGCCCCTGCTCGTCGAAACCCTGCGATCCCTGGCCGTGGGAGCGCTGGCGGTGCGGGACAGGATGGTCGTCGACGGCTCCGGCGCCGTATTGAGGGAAGGCCTTCGTCTGGATGCCGAGGTGGAGGCGCGCCTGTCGGCTGATCAGGCAGGGTAGTGCAGGCGGAGGGGAAGCGGGCCGCTAGGCGGACTTTTGCTGATCGACTGCGTCTATCGGACGCTGGGTGGGCCTGAAGATCTCCCCGGCCTCGTTGATCATCGAGACGGATGACTCTCCCCTGATCGCCTCCGGCCCGACGACGCACTTGGTGACCCCGCTCATGCTCGGCAGTTCATACATGGCATCGAGCAGGGCTCGCTCGAGTATCGTCCTCAGTCCACGCGCCCCGGTCTTGTTGTGTATCGCCATTTCGGCCGCCGTCTGAAGGGCGTCCGGAACGAATTCCAGCTCGACGTCCTCCATGTCGAACAGGCAGCGATACTGGCGGACGAAGGCGTTCTTGGGCTCGGTCAGGACCCTTACGAGGGCCTCGGCGTCCAGCCTTTCCAGTCCGACCACAACCGGCAGGCGGCCGACGAACTCGGGAATGAAGCCGTATTCGAGCAGGTCATCCGAGCTGACATGGTTGAGCAGGAAATCCGGCTCGCCCTCTCCGTCGGACAGACCTGCTGTGGCCCTGAAGCCCAGCCTGAACTTGTCCTTGGAGATCCGACGCTC
The DNA here is from genome assembly GCA_034421295.1 of Dehalococcoidia bacterium. Lineage (GTDB taxonomy): Bacteria > Chloroflexota > Dehalococcoidia > Lucifugimonadales > UBA2962 > CAUZIR01. Next base: position 108,824 of record DAOUKM010000008.1, on the reverse strand, counting down.
GATCACCTCTTCCAGCCCCTCGAATGCGCCGCCGCACATGAACAGAATGTCGTCGGTCTTTATCTGAAGGAAGTCTTGGTGCGGATGCTTCCTCCCGCCTTGAGGGGGGACGTTGGCGACAGAGCCCTCGATGATCTTGAGCAGGGCCTGCTGGACCCCTTCACCCGATACGTCTCTCGTGATCGACGGGTTTGGGCTCTTTCGGGCGATCTTGTCGATCTCGTCGATGTAGATGATGCCCTGTTCGGCCTTCGGCACGTCGAAGTCGGCGGCTTGGATGAGCCTCAGCAGGATGTTCTCAACGTCCTCCCCGACGTAGCCGGCCTCCGTCAGGGAGGTGGCGTCGGCGATCGCAAAGGGCACGTCGAGCACCTTGGCCAGGGTCTGGGCCAGCAGGGTCTTTCCCGAACCGGCCGGACCGAGCATCAGGATGTTGGCCTTTTGAACCTCAACGTCTTCCTGATGTCGGTTTGACCATATGCGCTTGTAGTGGTTGTAGACGGCCACGCTGAGGACCTTCTTGGCCCTGTGCTGGCCGACGACGTATTCGTCAAGGCGCTGGTACAGCCACTTGGGGTTGAGTCCCTTGGACATCAGGCCCGCGGACTGCTCCGAGGGCGCGACCGGGGTCTCCTCGGTTATTATCTGGTCGCAGAGGGTGACGCACTCATCGCAGATGAACACCCGGTCAGGTCCGGCGATGAGCCGCTTGACTTGAGCCTGGGCCTTCCCGCAGAACGAGCACTGGTAGCTGGCGGAACTGCCGCGCGAAGTGGAGGTGCCCATATTCCTCAGACCCGTTAGCTTACAACAACTTCGGTGTCAGTCAGAGTCATTGGAAGGACCTTCTAGGCCGACCTTTTCTTTTCCAGCGGCTCGGTTTCCGCGGAGGCGAGCACCTCGTCTATGAGTCCGTATTGCTGGGCCTGCTCCGAGGTCAGGTAGTAGTCCCTGTCCGTATCCCTTGCGACCTTGTCATAGGGCTGTCCGGAGTGGCTGGAGATGATCGTTCGCATCTTGTCCTGAAGGCGCAGGATCTCCCTGGCGGCGATATCTATGTCAGAGGCCTGCCCCTGGGCTCCCGAGATCGGCTGGTGCATATGTATCGTGGAATTGGGAAGCGCGTAGCGCTTGCCGGCCGTACCGGCCGCCAGCAGGACGGTTGCCATACTGGCCGCCAGGCCGACGCAGATGGTCGAGACATCGGGCCTTATCAGGTTCATGGTGTCGTAGATCGCGAGTCCCGCATGGATGACACCGCCGGGAGAGTTGATGTACAGGCTGATGTCCCGCTCCGGATCCTCCCTGTCCAGGTACAGCAGCTGCGCCATTATGGTGTTGGACACCTGATCGTTGATCGGCGTCCCAAGGAATATGATCCGCTCCTTGAGCAGCAGGGAATAGATATCAAAGGCGCGCTCTCCCCGAGAGCCCGTCTCGATGACCATCGGTATCAGGCCCCGTGGGGAGATAACTTCAGCCGTCATTTTCCTCACCTTTCGCCTCGGCGGGGTCCACACCGCCGACTATTTCAACCAAGCGGTCTATTATCTTCTCTAGTTTCAGGTTACTCCGGACCGCCGCGACAGTCTCCTCGGAGTCAAGGTCGACTTCACCCTGGCGCTCGGCTGGAACAGAAGCCCTCACCGATTCCAGGCGCGCCGCCAGCTCCTCGTCGTTCACCTCGATGCCCTCGGCCTCCGCCAGAGCCCGCAGCGCGTAGCTCCTCTCCAGCCTCTCGATAGATGTCGCCCTCGCCTCGGTCCTGAACTCTTCGGCGCTCTTGCCCGTATAGCGCAGGTAGTCGTCCATCTCGACATTCATTCGCTGCAGCGCCAGCCGGCGGTCGTCGAAGATGAGGTCGACCTCCTGGTCTACCAGAAGGTCGGGGATCGTCAGGTCTGCCGACTCCACCAGGGCGGTGACCGCCGCGTCCCGAAAAGCCGCGGTGTCGGCCCGTTCGGCCTCTGCGGCAAGGTCCTCCAGTGCCGAGGTGCGCAGTGCCGCCAGATCGTCAAAGCCCTGCCCCACGCCCTTGGCGAACTCGTCGTCGAGCTCCGGTACGGTCCGCTCCTTGATCTCCCTGACAGTGACGGCAAAGCGGGCCTCTTTGCCCGCCAGCGTCGCATCGCCCTCATTGTTTCGGTAGTCGTCCGGCAGCTTCAGGCTGAAGGTCCTGGGCTCGCCCTTGACCGCCTCGAGCAACTGTTCAGACAGGCCCGGGAGGGCGCTCTCCTGCCCATCGCTGAGGACGAGGACGCCGCCTTCCTGGTCGATCAGGGTGCTCCCCTCCACCTTCGCCTCAATGTCGGCCGTGATCATGTCACCGGACCTGGTGGCCCTGTCCACCGGCTCCCAGGTGGCCTGACTCTGCCGCATCCGCTCCAGGGTCTCGTCCACCTGTTCGTCGGTCACCTCCGTCACCTGACGCTCGACCCTGATCTCGGCGTACTCGTTGAGCTCTACGGATGGCGACAGCGGAACCGTGGCCGAGAACTTCACGGGGGCCAGCCCCTTCAGGTCGATGCGTGGCAGGCCTCCGGCGTCCAGTTCCGATTCCTGTATGGCCCTGGAGGTTACATCCGAGACCATGTATTCGATGACCTCGTTGATCAGGTATTCGCGGCCGAAGTACCTTTCGATTATGCGGCGAGGCGCCTTGCCCTTTCGGAAACCGGGGACGTTGGCCCGCTGAACGACCCTGCGGTATGCGTGGTTCAGGTAGGGTTCTAGATCGTTATCGTCGAGCTCGATCTCGAGGACCGTTTGACGCGCGGCCTCATCTTGCTGTGTGACCTTCAATCAGGGCTCCATGGCGTGTCGGACGCGCCCGCGCCGGCTGGGTTCGGGCGATCGAAAACAGGTAAATTATAGCATGGGCTCCGCCCCACAAGGCGCGTCCATGGCCCGCAACCGGCCTGCGGGCGCGGGTGCCGTTCAGGGTCGCCGCACCGCCTATGTGGAGTCCCTCGAGCCATCCAGGGGTGGAACTTCGCGAAATCCGATCACGTTCTCAACCCATTCGGCGGTGCTCAAAAGACTCTCGTCGAGCATTTCCCCCGCAATCATCTGCACACCCATGGGCAGGCCGTCCGGACTCAGGCCTGAGGGCAGGCTGATCGCCGGCAGCCCGGCGGTCGTGAACGGTGCCTGCCAGCGGGGATCGCCCGTCGTGCGCGGCACGGGCGCGCCAGCCTCCCTGGTGGTCCCCGTCAGCACCGCGTCGTAGGGTCCGATTGCGGCCATCAGCTTCCTCCTGAAGGCACGACGGATCCTCTCGGCCTGGATGTAGGTGGTGGACGGGGTGAGCAGGCCTATCTCGACGGTCCTGCGCACGTCCGGGGAGTAGTCCTCCGGGCGCCGGGCGAACAGACGCTCATGTACCGCCGCGGCGTTAACGTTCATCACCGTGCGATGTGCCGCCTGGAGGGCGTCCATGTCCAGGTCCGGTCTGAGCTCTTCGACCCGGGCGCCTTCCGCCTCCAGCCTGGCCGCCACGCCCTCGACGTGGCGAACCACCGTATCTTCGCAGCGATCAAGAAAGAATGTGCGCAGAAGGCCTATCCTGGGCCGGCCGGCCGGTGTGACCTGTTCGGCCCCGGCGTTCCGTCCCGCAGGTCTCCGTGAAAACGGATCCTCCGGATCGTGGCGCGAAAGGACGGATAGCGCCATCGCGGCGTCGCCGACCGTGCGGGTGAAGGTTCCGAGGGTATCTACGGACCATGATACGGGCATTACGCCCCGGCGGCTGATCCTGCCCATCGTCGGCTTGAACCCGACCACGCCGTTGTAGGCGGCGGGCCTGAGCACCGATCCGGCCGTCTGAGAGCCCATCGCCAGCGGGAAGATCCGAGCGGCAACACCGACGGCCGACCCGGTGCTTGAGCCACCCGGAGTGCGGTCGGACAGCCAGGGATTGAGGGTGGCAGGGGGGTCTCCGCAGGCGAACTCGGTCGTCACGGTCTTGCCCATGATCACCGCACCGGCCTCCTTGAGCAGCGCCACCGAGGTCGCGTCGCTGGCGGGCACGTTGTCGGAGAAGATCCGGCTGCCATGTGCCGTGCGGAGTCCGGCCGTATCGTAGATGTCCTTGATGCCCACGGGCACGCCGTGCAGCGGCCCCGTAGGACCGGCGGCGGCGAAGGCCCGATCCCTTGAGCGTGCCTGATCGAGTGCGTACTCGACATCGAGCGTGGCCCAGACACCCAGATGCGGCTCAAGCCGCTCCGACCTGGCCAGCAGCGCCTCGAGCATCTCCACTGCCGATATGTCGCCGGCCCGCATGGCGGCCGCGGCCTGGGAGGCGGTCATTTCATGTTCGAATTGTCTGGGCATCGAAGGGTGCGCGGGTGAGGTGTCCCATGCAGGGGGGTTCACCTCCGTGCGCGTGTAGAATTCGGGCGGCAATGACTATACATGCACGCCAGGAGGAGTTAAATGCCCCCACTTACTCGGTCGCAGATGGAGGAATTCTTCACGATCGGACCCAACATAATGAAGCTCTCCACCCTGGCCCCGGACGGCCATCCCTACGTGGTACCGGTCTGGTTCTGGTGGGAGTCCGAAAGGTTCCATGTCGCCGCGCGGCGCCAGAACGAGTGGATAAAGCACATCGAGGCCGACTCCAGGGTGGGTGCCTGCATCGATACCGTTGATGCCCCCTACACGCGCGTGCTGGTCAAGGGCACGGCCTCTATAGTGGACAGGAACTGGATCGGTGAGTGGAAGCCTCTGGCGGTTCGCTACATAGGCCAGGAGGCGGGCCAGGCCTACTACGAAAAGACGAGGGCCATCCCCAGGGTGCTGGTCAGTATCGCCCCGAAACAGATCCTGTCCTGGTCCGGTTCGGACTGGCACCGCAAGTACTACGAGGACTTCGGTCGACCCCAGGACTGAAGGTGGCGCCGGTTTTCCCGGGACGCTAGAGCGTCAGGGAAACCTTGATCACTCCCTCCTCCCGCGAGTGGGCCAGCTCGAATGCCTCGCCTACCTGCGATATGGGCAGGCTATGGGTCACTATAGGGTCCATGTCGATCTCTCCGCTGGCGATGTACTCCAGCGCCCTGTGCACTGCGGGCAGCCCCGGCTCATCCTGGGAACCGAAGGTGGAATTGAGGGTGAGCCGGCGGCGAAAGAACACGTCCCAGTCAAACGGCACAGGGCCCATGCCTGGAGGCAGGCCAAAGGCCTGAACCCGACCCCAGGTCTTGGCCATCGACATAGCCTGGTTCAGCGTATCGGCGCTCCCCACGGCCTCAACGACAAGGTCTGCGCCCAGGCCGGAGGTAAGATCGAGCACGGCCTCAGTCGCCCTGTCTGCCGTCACATCAACGGTGACGTCGCCCCCGAACGACAGCGATAGGTCGCGCCTGGCCTTGACAGGTTCTATGGCGATGATGCGCTCTGCGCCCAATCGACGGAGCATGAAGTTGTGGAACAGGCCGGCGGAACCCTGACCTATGACCGCGACGGTCGCTCCCTCTACGTCCGGCAGCCTCTCGCAGGAAAACACCACCGTCGCCAGCTGCTGGGCCATCAGCAGATGGGACTCCGGTATTCCCTCTGGCAGGCGGGCCAGGTAGCGGGGGTCGAGCGACTGGTAGCCGGCAAATGTCTTGGCGATCGAGATGTTGGGTACCGTCAGCACCCTTTCACCCGGTTCAAACCCTGTGCCGCCGCCCTCTATCACCTCTCCCAGCCCCTCGTGGCCCGGATGGCCGTGAGGCAGCGGGAAGTCGGATGCATAGCCCGTGTAGCCCATGTACACCACGTGGAGGTCGCTTCCGCAGATGGAGGCCAGTCGGGTTTCCACAAGCACCTTGCCCGGCTCCGGGACCGGGGCGTCGATCTCCTCGCACCGTATATCGCGGACTCCGTGCGCACGGGCGGCCAGCATCTTTTCGCTCAAAGGGTCGACGGTATCTCCTGACGGGTCGATGATCCGGGAGGGGCCACCGAGTCCGGCTCCTCCGTTAAGGAGGGAATAGCCAGACGGACCCCACCCGGCCGCATCTCACAGTGAGGATATACGAGTCGGTCACGCCGCGCCGCCCGCAGGTGACCGGTCACGCACTCCGACCGCTCGCCGCGCATCCTCGATGACGGATCGCGGCAAAAAGGGGCCCACTGCCGACGTCTGGAGGCGGAGCTGGTGTCGCCTGCCGACAGATCGCTGCGGCCGTGGGCGGGCCGCCGGCCGCCGCGACCCTGATGCTGCCGGCGGGACGCGTGTTGCGACACCACCGCGTCGTGATATATCGTCCGGCCCGTCGACTAGATGTCCGAGAAAGGCTCCGTCACCGGCTACTGGCACAGCGGATTCGTGGTCGCGGATCTCGATAGGTCCGTGCGCTTCTATCAGGAAGGGCTGGGGCTGACGCTCATCCGCCGCTTCCGCACCGGCTCGGCCTCGTCGGCGCAGGTGCTCGCGTACGACAGGGTGGATGTGAAGGGGGCGCTCCTTGAGGTGGGACCCGACGCGATCCTGGAACTATTGGAATATGTCGAGCCGAGAACCGCCGCCCGCCAGATATCCGAGCGTCACGTCATAGGTTCGGCCCACCTCGCCCTGCTCGTAGATGACGTGGAGGCCATTCTCCGCAGGCTTGTAGAGTACGGAGGGACCCGGCATAACGACCCGGCGCTGACTGAACCCGGCAAGATCCTTACCTACGCCCAGGACCCCGACGGCAACTGGCTGGAGCTGGCCCAGATCGACCAGGCCGTTAGCGGCCTCCGGTAGCCGTCCGCGCGGCTGTGCGCCGCCATTTGGTACGGTCCGTGCCGGCCAGGCCGGTGGCGCCAGCGGGCAGCGCATCGACACTCTGTTAGATTGGAACGTCCATGAACGAACCCCTTAACGAAATCCTGCCAATGGGGACCGAGGTCGGCCCCGACGGCCATGTGCGCATTGGAGGCTGCGATGTAACCGACCTTGCGGCAGAGTTTGGCACGCCCCTTTACGCCTACGACGTTCACACGATCAGGTCCATGTGCCGGGAGTTCGTCCGCGAATTTGGATCGCGCTACCCCGACACCCGGGTGCTCTATGCCTCCAAGGCGTATCTCGGCCCGGCGATGGCCCGCCTGGTGGCCGATGAAGGCCTTGGAATCGATGTGGTATCGGGGGGTGAGCTGGCCGTCGCAAGGGCCGTCGACTTCCCGCCGGAGGACGTATTCTTCCACGGCAACAACAAGAGCGAAGCCGAGATCTCCGAGGCGCTGGACTACGGCGTCGGGAGGATCGTGGTCGACAGCTTCCACGAGCTGGAGCTGGTTGAGCGCCAGGCCGCGAGCCGCGGGGTAGTGCAGCCCGTCATGCTCCGGGTGTCTCCGGGTGTAGACGCTCACACGCACGCGAAGACGACGACGGGCATCCTTGACACCAAGTTCGGATTTCCCATCGAGACCGGCGACGCCGCAGAGGCCGTTCGGCGCGCCCTTTCCGCAGGCAACCTCGATCTGACCGGGGCACACATCCACCTGGGCTCTCCGATATTCGAACTCGAGCCCTACTCCGTGGGGCTTGATGCCCTGCTGACCTTCCTGGCGCCGCTCTGTGATGAGGGCCTGCAGATCCGGGATCTTAGCCCGGGCGGAGGGTTTGCCGTCGGTTACCTGAGGGACCGGCTTCCGCCGCCCGTCTCCGCGTATGCGGACGTAATTGCGCGGACGGTTAAAGAGCGCTGTAACGGGCTGGGCCTGCCCGAGCCCCGCCTCCTGATCGAGCCGGGCAGGTCGATCGTCGCGCGCGCTGGCGTGGCGCTTTACACGGTCGGCGGAGTCAAGGATGTGCCCGGTCTACGCAAGTTCGTGTCGGTCGACGGCGGAATGGGAGACAACATCAGGCCGGCCTTGTACGGGGCAAGGTATGAGGCGCTGCTGGCCAACCGGGCGGCGGACGGTCACCGGGAGAGCGTGCGGGTGGTGGGCAAGTACTGCGAAACCGGCGACATATTGCTCGATCAGGTAGAGCTTCCATCGCCCCGGGCCGGCGATCTGCTCCTCGTTCCGGTCTCGGGCGCCTACGGGATTTCAATGGCGGGCAACTACAACCTCAACCCCCGGCCCGCCGTCGTGATGGTCGAAAACGGGAGGGCGAGACTGGTGAGGCGTCGCGAGACCTACGAGGATCTGATGGCGGTCGAGCTCGATGGAGACTGCGGTCAGCAATGATCTGCCGGGGTGCGGGTTCCTCCGACGATGTGATCGGCCACCAGCGGGCGCTCTCCTCGCTGCACAGGGCCTTCGAGAAAGGCATGCCGTCGCACGCCTATCTGATAACGGGGCCGGCCCACGTAGGCAGGATGAAGCTGGCCATGGTGATAGCCCAGCTGCTGAACTGCAGTGATGACGACCCGACGGGGACGTGCGAGCAGTGCGCCCGCATTCGTCGGGGAGTGCACGCGGACGTGACGATCGTGCCCGTCGATTCCCGGGGATCGCTCCACGAGGATGGCAGGCCCAGGACCATGACCACGATCGAGCAGGTAAGGGCGGTGTCTCGCGAGGCGGCCCTTCAGCCGTTCGAAGGAAGGTGCAGGGTCTTCGTCTTCGAACAGGCTGATCGGCTCACCGAGGAGGCCTCAAACGCCCTCCTCAAGACCCTGGAGGAGCCTCCCGACCAGGTGTCCATCGTGCTCGTGGCCTCTGGAGAGGAGGCTATGCTGCCTACCATCGTCTCTCGTTGCCGCCTGGTGGGCCTGCGCCCGGTTTCGTGGCCCCTGCTCTCCGAGGAACTGGTCCGCAGGCTCGGTCTGCCAACGGAGCGTGCCCTGCAGATTGCCCGGACCTCGGGAGGACGGCCCGGTCTGGCCCTTAGGATGGCGACCGACGAGGCGTTCGGTGCCCGGCTGGAGGAGAGCCTGGACCGGATCGAGGCCGCCGTAGCGGCCGACCTGGAGGGAAGATTCGAGTACGCGGCCTCTCTCGCCCGGCTCTTTGCCAAGGACCGCGAGGCCGCCAGGAACGAGATGGTCCACTGGAGGCACTGGTGGAGGGACGTTCTGCTGGCCTGCAAGGGACTGGATGAGTTCGTGGGCCACGTCTCGCGGGCCGGTTCCATTCGCAGCTCCGCTGCGGCTGTGGGCACCGGGGGAGCGATCGCCGGGCTGGAGGCATCGATTCAGGCCGCAAGACGCCTGGACATGAACGTGGGCGCTTCCCTGGCGATCGAGCAGATGATGCTGAGCATGCCGCAGATGGCGCAGCGCTGATGTCCAGGATCGGAGTCAGGTTCAGGCCGGCCCGGCGGCTCTGCTTCGTGGATGATGGCGGCCACCATGCGAAGGTGGGAGACCATGTCCGGGTCGAGCTGAGCGCCACCCCGGGGGAACTGCAGGAGGCGGTCGTGGCCGTCGACTCCGGCCAGCTGCTATTCAGTCAACTGTCGGCCCCTCAGGGCAAGGTGGTTTGTGTCGATACCGGCGCTCGGCCGTAGGCCGCCCGCGGCGAGCATTTCTTCTCGCAGGTGTGCCCGGTTCCCGTAGCCGCTAGGGATCGACCCAGGGGATGAACGGTCGCCACTCCTCGAGCACTGTCCGGTTCTCGAACAGGTAGAACGGATTGGGCCTGGGGGTCGCCGGCTGCTTCATAAGCCTCATACTGGCTTCCTGCGGCGTCTGACCGGCCTTGCGGTGGTTGCACCGTTTGCAGGCCGAGACCACGTTGTCCCACTGGTGCCGGCCACCCTTGGAGCGCGGCAGGATGTGGTCGAGTGTGAGGGACCTTGACTGGAGACCGCAGTACTGGCACGTGTAGCGATCCCTTATGAAGACGGCGCGCCTTGACAGGCGCCTGCGCACCAGCGGCCTCTTTACCATGTGGTAGAGACGAATCACCGAGGGAACGGGGAAGGGTCGGGACACGCTGTGGACGTAACCGCGGCCGTTCTCCATCAGCTCGGCCTTTTCCCGATCCAGCAGAACCAGGGCGCGCCGTACGTTGCACACATTGAGCGGCTGGTAGTTCTGGTTCAGCACCAGGACCGGAGCGTGAATCACCATCCCTTCGGCAGTTCTTTCCCCGTCTAGTATTGGCCGGAGTCGATCTTGTGTTTGAGGATCAGGACCGCTACCTCAAAGTCGTCTGGGGCGAATCCTATCGCGTCGCCGGGGACGTTGTCGACGACGGTCACGAAGCTGCGCGCAAAGCTGGAGCCGGCCAGTGCCCTGCTCAGTCCGTCCCTAGCCTCCAGCCTGGGAGGTAAGCGCAGGGTCTTGGACACCGTCCCCGCAACGCCGCCGGCGGGCACGTCGAAATCGTATGCCAGTCGGGCGAGGCCCAGAATGGACGCACCGGTCACGAACAACGCCAGGACCGCGCCGACAACTACGCCACCGACCTTATCGGCGGTGGCCGACATCCCGGATGTTGTGACGGCTAGGACGGGCGCGAGCAGCTTGTGAAGGAGCCTGAACACCACCGCCGTCGCCACAAGGATGATGACGTACCAGATGAAGGTCGATATCGTGTCCGCGGCGATCGAGCCGGACAGCGCAGCGCCCAGGTCGTCGGCGAAGTGACCCGCGATCTGCCATCCGACGATCACCCCGGCCGTCATGAACATAGCGCCGATCAGGCCCACCTTGACTCCGTACAGGAACCCGGAGATGAGCACCACGAGCAATACGAAGTCGAGCCAGTTCACCGCCTCTCCTGACCGGCGATGATAGTTAACCCCCCCGTCGACGATGACCCGGCCGACGGGCACTTCGGCCGGGGGAGGGGTCGCAGGTCTCTTGGCCGGGGTCTCGACAAGAGCGGCTCGTGCGCGCCGAGATGGCGTCTAGGGGGCGGGTTGAGGAGGCGCCGGGTTGACGATGCCGGCCGCGAGGGAGACCGGCAGAAGCCTGACAAGCTCCTCCACGGTCCATTCCCCGTCGGTGTGAACGAAATTGACGGGTCGCCTGCGCGCGTACAGCGAGATATCCCAGCCCGTGGTGGAAATGACCTGGCCGCTAATGGCACCGCCGGCCTCCGTGCACAGGTAGACGATCTTGGCGGCGTTGTTCTCCGGGCCCAGGGCCTGTTCGGGTGCGGCCGTGCCGAGCACGTTGCCGGTGGTGGCAAGGCGGGGGTCGCCCCCGAGTCGGACAGGGCCGGAGGACTCCGGTATTGAGGCGGTCATCCGGGTCAGTCCACCGGGGTATACGGCGTTTGCGGTGATCCCGTGCCCTGCCAGGTCGACGGCCGCCGACCTGGCCAGGCCGACCATGCCCTCCTTCGCGGCGGCGTAGTTTGCCTGGCCGGAAGACCGCAGCCCGGATATGGAAGCCAGCAGGACTATCCTCCCGTAGCTCTGGGCCACCATGTGAGGCACGGAGTTCCTCACGACGTTGAATGCGCCCTGCAGGTGGACCGCCATGACGGCATCCCACTCGTCCTCGGTCATGTTAAATACCATTCGGTCCCGGAGTATGCCCGCCGCGTGGCAAACGATGTCCAGCCGGCCGAAGCTGCCGACGGCTGCCTCCACGAGGCGCGCAGCCGACTCGTACTCGGCCACCGAGTCGTAGTTGGCCCTGGCGATGCCGCCCTCTGCGGCTATCTCGGCAACAACTGCATCGGCGACGCCTGAAGATTTTCCTGTTCCGTCTACGGCGCTGCCCACGTCGTTGACCAGGACCGAAGCGCCCTCCTGTGCCATCAGCCTGGCGATGGTGCGGCCGATGCCGCCGCCCGCGCCGGTGACGATGGCCACCCTGCCTTCCAGCCGTCCCGCCATCAGGCCGGCTCCTGCCCCTGGGCGGGCGCCAGCAGTCGGGGTACGAGGGAATCGAGTTCGTCGAGGCTCAGGCCGCCCCACCTGTGCACGCCGGCCACGATCGCCGGCTCCTCATAGAGGAAGATCGAACCGTGCCTCGCACCGAGCGTGCGGCCGTTCACATTAGCCAGAGCGTCCGTGCACAGGGAGGCCGTAAGCGCGGCGGCGGCGGCCGGGTCGTCCGCCACCACGGCATTACATGTGACACCGTACTTGCCCAGGTCTCGACCGACGTTGCGCGTCATGCCGACTATGCCCTCCGAAACCATTGCCCGCGCGGCGGACCCGGGAATGCCCAGACCGTCATCCGAAGTGATGTTCACGATTCGCCCCGATCGCTGCTTTCGGAAGACCGCGGCTGCATGGCGAGTGGGCGTGAATGTCGCCTTGAGTCCTCTTCGCACCGAGGCATAAAAGTCCTCGGGTGACATGTCGATTATGCCGCCTCCCGGAGTGAGGTCGTCCGCCGGGTCCAGTCCTGCCGCAGTGTTGACGAGCACGTCCAGTCGACCGAATTCGGACCGGGCCAGGTCGATCACCTTGCTGCCGCCGTCCATCTCGGAGACGTCGTAATCGCACGAAATGGCCCTGCCGCCGCCGACTCGAATCTCGTTTGCAACATGCTCTCCGAGAACGCAGACGACCGCAGCGCCCTCGGCTGCCAGCATCTGAGCGATGGCCCGGCCAACCCCTCTGGCCGCGTAGGTGACCACGGCCACCTTGCCGCCGAGCGCGGCCGGCGCTCCCGTCTCCTCGGCCTTCAAGGAATCTTCCTACCCTCCGCATCGACGGGTATGACCTCGAACCCCAGTGTGCTGAGTCCGGGCTCTATCGCCTCTCGGTCCCCGACCACCAGGACCACGTCGGGCTCGGGCCGCAGCCTCTCGAGTGCCACCCCCCTGACATCGTCCAGCGTGACGCCCTGCAGCATGTCGGGCAGATGGGACAGGTAGTCATCGGGCAGGTCGAAACTGGCAAGCTGTACGAGCTGCCCGGCGATCTGCCCCTGGGTCTCAAAGCCTGCCGGAAAGCCGCGGAGCAGACCCTTAACGGCATCGTCATACTCCCGCTGCTCGACAGGCCTGTGGCGGCGAATCTCCGAGTATTCCCTGAGGCTCTCTTCGACGGCCTCTTTGGTCACCGAGGTCTGCACTGAGCCGCCGGCGTAGAGTGCCGAGGGACCCCGCAGCCAGTCGATCGTTGACATGTAGCCGTAACTGTACCCCTTATCCTGGCGCAGGTTCATGTTCAGGCGGGCTGAAAACTCGCCCCCCAGGACCTGGTTCAGTACCACCAGGGCCATGAAGTCCGGGCTGCTGCGGCTCACCAGCGTCTGCCCGGACCGGATGACGGATTGGGCGGCGCCGGGCCTGTCCGAGACGTAGATCGCCGCCTCGGGACGGCCATGCGAGCCCGTGTGGCCCGGGCCCGAAGCGGGTGGACCGCCCTGTGGACGCCACCCCCCGAAAAGGGACTCGGCGATCTCGGTCACATCGTCTGAAACGACCTGGCCGGCCACCACCAGTGTGCCGTCGAGCGGGCCGAAGGCCCGCGCGTACTGCGCCCTCAGGTCATCTGCCGAGAACGAGCCGACCGAGGCCTCCGTTCCGGAACCCGGGTGACCGTAGGCGGAGAGCTGGCCGTACAGGAGGGCGCGGCAGGCGCGTTGAGCAACCGCCGCCGGTTCGTCGGCGATGCGGGCGAGGTCGGTGAGCCTCTGGCGGCGCACTCGCTCAAGGTCAGCGGTGGGAAATGCGGGGTTCCTCGCTACATCGGCAAGCACCCCGAGCGCCTCCCTCCAGTGCTGCTCCAGCGCCTGTGCCGACAGCACCGTGTACTCCTGGTGCACCTTGGTCCGGATGGCAGAGCCGATACGTTCCATCTCATCTGAGATCTGCTGGCTGGTCCGGCTGGTCGTACCCTCGGTCAACATGGCGGCCGTGAAACTGGTCAGGCCCGGTCCGTCGGTGGGATCGGACACCGATCCTGTACGCACCAGCAGGCCGAAGGCGACCATCGGCAGCTCCGGCTTTTCGACGGTCAGGACCGAGAGTCCGTTGGACAGGGTCGCCCGGAGCGGGCTCGGGGGAGCGAATCTGGGCTCGGGTCCGGCGGACGGCATGATCGCCCTGTCAACGGTCACGAGGTGGTGCCCTCCGCCGGGACCACCGTCAGCTCCACCCTGCAATCGCCCAGCAGGCTCGTCGCCACCGCGGACACATCCTCGGCGCTGACATCCTCGTAGCGTTCGTAATGGGTGGACGTCAGCCCGGGGTCGCCGGCCAGAACGTTGAAGTAGTTGAGCTGATCGGCCCGCCCGCCGAATCCGCCAACCCGCTCCAGGCTGCTGACGAATTGAGTCCGAATCAGGTTTCTCGCCCTCTCTATCTCTGCCTGGTCCGGCGGAACGGACTTGATGGCGGCTATCTCTTCCTCCACCGCTTCGGCCACCCGGTCGGAGTCCTGCCCGAGGGCCGTGGTCACCTGGATCAGGAACTCGCCACAGAGTTCCTGACAGTACGAGACCGCGGCAACATCTCTGGCAAGCTCGGTTTCGTGGACGAGGCGCCTGTGGAGACGCGAGCCCTTGCCGTCTCCGAGTATCGTGGCCAGAACGTCAAGGACCTGTTCCCGCTCGTCAAATGCGGCCGCGGTCGGCCAGACCCAGTACCGCCGCTCCAGGTGGACATCGTCCTGTATGGTCATCACCCTGGTTTCCGATAAGCCCGAGTCCATGGGCTCCATCTTCTCGATCCGCGGCGCGGCGGGCAGGTCGCCAAAGTACTTTTGCACCCAGGTAAGGGTCCGGTCCGGATCGATGTCTCCGGCTATGGCGATGCTCGCGTTTGACGGGGAGTAATAGGTCCTGAAGAAGTCCTTTATGTCTTCCAGCGCGGCGGAATCGAGATCCTGCTGGGAGCCAATGGTCGGCCAGTTGTACGGGTGCGGGAGCGGGAAGACCTCGGGTTGCAGGGTGAGATAGGCCATGCCGTAGGGCCGGTTCTCATAGCTCTGGCGACGCTCGTTCTTGACCACGTCGCGCTGGACGTCGAAACGCTTCTGGTCGAGTGCATCGAGCAGGAATCCCATCCGGTCCGCCTCCAGCCAGAGCGCCAGCTCCAGATAGTTGGAGGGGACGTTCTCCCAGTAGTTGGTGCGGTCCTGGTTGGTTGAGCCGTTCAGCTTGGCTCCGATCTTTTGCAGCGGCTCGAAAAAGGATCGATTGTGATGCTTGGAACCTTCGAACATGACGTGCTCGAAAAGGTGGGCAAAGCCGGTCCTGCGCGGCTTTTCGTTCTTGCTGCCCACGTGGTACCAGACATTGACGGCAGCCACGGGCAGGGAGTTGTCTCGGTGAACAATCACCTCGAGCCCGTTGTTGAGCACGTGCTTTTCGAAGGGTACTGAGATCATGAATCGAGGCGGGATTATAGCAAGGGAAACCTTTTGCCGAGCCGCACCGTTTAATGTACTATGGATTCTGAGTTCTCCGGAGTTTAAGGGGTCTTCTGTACGATAGGCCGGCTCTCCTCTCTCCCTTCACCTGCCGGCCCCGAGAGGTGGTGCGAGTTCCCGGTCGATGCGTAACAGCTTCATCTATCTACTGATAGTGGTGGCGATTATCGCCATCTTCTTCACGCTTTTCTCCGACCCGCTGGGCGGGTCTCGCGAGGTTCCGATCTCCGAGGTGATCCGCATGGCTGGCAGCGGAGAGCTCGAGTCCATAGAGGTAAACGGGGATCGCCTGACCGTTGTCTCCAACAACGGTGAAACCCTCACCTCCCGCAAGGAGGAGGGCTCAAGCATCGTTGAGCTCCTAGAGTCCGCAAACATCGATCCGCTCGTTTCGCGTACGAACGTGACTGTGAAGGGTTCCAGCGGGCTCAGCAACCTGTTCGGCCTGCTGCTCAACTTCCTTCCGCTGATAATCTTCGGGGCCATCCTCCTGTTCATGGTCCGCCAGGCCCAGGGCAACACCAACCAGACCTTCAGTTTTGGCCGCAGCAAGGCGCGCATGACGATGGGCAACAGCCCCACCGTCACCTTTGACGACGTGGCCGGCGTGGAGGAGGCCAAGGAGGAGCTCCAGGAGGTCGTGGAGTTCCTCAAGTTCCCCGAGCGCTTCCTGGCGCTGGGAGCCAAGATCCCCAAGGGCGTCCTCCTGGTCGGTCCTCCGGGGACGGGCAAGACCCTCATGGCCCGCGCCGTCGCGGGGGAGGCGGGAGTGCCCTTCTTCTCGATCAGCGGCTCGGAGTTCGTAGAGATGTTCGTCGGCGTAGGCGCCTCGAGGGTCCGCGACCTGTTCGATCAGGCAAAGCGCAACTCGCCCTGCATCGTGTTCATCGACGAGATCGACGCGGTCGGCCGGCACCGGGGTGCGGGCCTGGGCGGAGGCCACGATGAGCGCGAGCAGACCCTCAACCAGATCCTTGTGGAGATGGACGGGTTCGAATCGGGGACCAACGTGATCGTCGTTGCCGCGACCAATCGGCCTGACATCCTCGATCCGGCGCTGCTGAGGCCGGGTCGGTTCGACCGCAGGGTCACCCTTGACAACCCGGACGTGAGGGGCCGCATGCAGATCCTGGAGGTCCACTCCAAGGGCAAGCCTCTTGCAGAGGACGTGAACATGGAGACCGTGGCCAAGCAGACGCCGGGCTTTTCCGGAGCCGACCTTGCCAACCTGGTCAACGAATCGGCCCTGCTGGCCGCACGCCGAAGCAAGGAGAGCATAGGCCTTGATGAGTTCGCCGAGTCGATAGATCGGGTGATCGCCGGCCCGGCGAGGCGGAGCAAGGTGATAAGCCCCAGGGAAAAGAGCATCACCGCATTCCACGAGGCGGGCCATGCAGTGGTTGGTCATTTCCTTTCTCACGCCGACCCGGTGTTCAAAGTCACGATCATCTCCCGCGGCCGGATGGGAGGCTACACGCGGTTCCTGCCCGAGGAGGATCGCAGCCTCTGGACGAAGGCCCAGTTCAAGGACCGCATCGCTGCCGCCATGGGCGGCCGGGCAGCCGAGGAGATCGTGTTCGGGGAGGTCACCACCGGCGCCAGCAATGACCTGGAGCAGGCGACAAACATCGCAAGGACGATGATCACCCGCTACGGGATGAGCGAGAAGCTGGGACCGCGCACGTTCGGCAAGCGCGAGGAGCTGGTATTCCTCGGCAAGGAGATCTCCGAGCAGCGCGATTACTCGGACCGGGTTGCCGAGACGATCGATAACGAGGTCCATCACCTCATAGACAACGCGTATAAGACGGCCGTTCAGCTTATCAATTCAAACCGCGCCAAGCTGGACCAGCTCGCCGAGTACCTGATAGAGCACGAATCGATTGAGGGCGATGCACTTCAGGCCCTGCTTGAATCGGACTCCCCGCCGCTTGAGTCAGGAACGCCACCTGCCGAGCCGGACGATCCACCCTCCGAGCCGGAGAGTCCTCCCGCCGCCTCGCCCGCCTCCGCCTAGCCGAACGCCCCTAGGAGCGCAGCTTTCTTAGCGTGGCCCGGAGGGCGGCGAATACGCCGTCTATGTCCTCGTCGCTGACCATGCCAAGGTGGCCGATGCGGAAGATCTTGCCCGCCAGGGACTGCTGACCGCCCGCCAGTACGACGTCGTGTTCCTCCCGCAGCACCCGAAGCAGCTCCGCGGCGTCGATGCCTTCGGGTACCCACACGGCGGTTGTGGTGTCGGAGGCGTGGTCCGGGTGCGGCAGGAGACTCAGCCCCAGGTCGGCCACACCCTGCCGGACCCTCGCGGCGGCGCGCGCATGCCTTGCGTGAAGCTGCGCGAGTCCCTCCTCAAGCATCATGCCGAGCGCCCGGTCCAGGGCGAACAGGACCGAGATGACAGGCGTCCAGGGGGGCTGTCCGATCTCCAGGTACCGCTTGTACTCGGCGGCATCGAAGTAGTAGCGGGGCATGCTGGCCTCCGCGTGGGCACGCCACGCGGCCGCACTGAAGTTAATGAAGGCCAGTCCCGGTGGGACCATCCAGCCCTTCTGGGACGCTGAGGCAACCACGTCGCAGCCCCATTCATCGGCGAGCATCGGCACAGAGCCGACGCTGCTGACGCCGTCGACGAGCAGCAGCTTGCCGAACTCTCCCTTCACTATCGATGCGATAGAGGCCAGATCGTTCGTGACGCCGGTGGAGGTCTCGTTGTGGGTCACCAGGACGGCCTTGACGGCCGGGTCCGCGTTGAGCGAGTCGCGCACACCGCCCGGATCTGCGGGCTGTCCGAGCGGGTAACGGAGCACAGTCACATCGGCGCCGAACACCTCGGCGATCCGGGCGAATCGGTCGCCGAACGCTCCCGAGGTCACAGCCAGCACGCGGTCACCCGGCGAGAGGGTGTTGACTATCGACGCCTCCATCGCCCCAGTACCGGACGAGGTGAGCACGTACACGTCCCCCTGCGTCGCGTAGACCTGCTTCAGACGCTCGGTGACCCGGAGCAGTATGTCCCTGAATTCGGGGCCCCGGTGATTCATCATAGGTCGTCCCATCTCCTCGAGGATGGAACCGGGGACCGGTATGGGGCCGGGTATGCGAAGGTTGGTCAATCGTCTAGGCCTCCTGTGGCTCTACCAGCCGCACGAAATGGCGTTTTCCCACCCTGAGGATCCCCTCTCCGAGGGCATCGGCCATGATATTTGTCTCCAGGGTCCTTCCGTCCAGACTGACGGCCCGCTGGTCGATCAGGCGCTTGGCCTCGCCCCCGCTGGCGGCAAGGCCGGCATTGACGAGCAGGGAGCTGAGCCGCGTTTGACTGCGGTCGGCACCTGAGGGAAGGGCCAGGTCGGCTACCTTCCGCGGTACCTCACGCGCCTGCACGGTGCGCTCGAAATCGTCCTGTGCCGCCGTGGCGCTGGCCTCGCCGTGGAACGTGGCGACCAGGGTGTGCGCAAGCCGCTTCTTGGACTCCATTGGGTTGACCACTCCCCCCTCGATCTCGGCAGAGATGCGGCCAAGCTCGTGATCCGGCAGGTCGGTGAGCAATTCGAAGTACGTTGCGATCAGCTCGTCCGGCACGGACATCGTCTTGCCATACATCTGTGCGGGGGGCTCATCGACGCCGATGTAGTTCCCCAGGCTCTTGCTCATCTTGCGTATACCGTCGGTGCCGGGAAGTATCGGCACCAGCAGGCAGTGCTGGGGGCGCTGGCCCCGCATCTGCTGCAGGTCCCGGCCCACCAGCAGGTTGAACTTCTGGTCCGTTCCACCAAACTCCAGGTCCGCCTTCACGGCGATGGAGTCATAGGCCTGTAGCAGCGGGTACAGGAGTTCAGTGATGGCGATCGGCCGTCCGCCCCTAAAGCGCGCCGAAAAATCCTCGCGCGCCAGGAACTGAGCGACGGTGAACCTGCTCGTGAGTTCGACGAGGTCGGTCAGGCCAAAGTCGTCGAACCACTCGCTCTGCCATCTGACCTCCGTGCGCGCCGGGTCGACCACCTTGAAGAACTGCTCAAGATAGCTTTCAGCATTGGCCTTGACCTCTTCGGCCGTGAGCACCGGCCGCGTTGCCGACTGACCGCTGGGGTCGCCTATGCGGGCCGTCCAGTCACCGACGATGATGACCACCACGTGACCCAGGTCCTGGAACTGCCGTAGCTTGCGCAGGCCAACGACGTGCCCCATGTGTATATCGGGGGCGCTGGGATCAAAGCCCATCTTCACGCGAAGCGGCGCGTCTTCTTCGAGCAGGTTGCGCAGCTCCTCCTCGACTATCACCTCGGCGACGCCCCGCCCCAGCAGGGTTCGCATGTCGGGTCTAGTGGTCACTGCCCCCCGCCGAGCACCGCGCGAGTTATCTCCACGTCTCGTCCGACCTGCTCCTTGAGCGCCTGCACCGAGGTGAAGCGCTCCTCATCGCGCAGCCGCCTGACGAACTCCAGGGTGACGGACGAGCCGTATAGGTCGCCCTGAAAGTCGAGTATGAAGGCCTCCACGGTTCGTTCTGACTCGCCGAACGTGGGGTTGGTGCCGATGCTCGTCGCGCACATCAACTTGGCCGGTCCACGATCGCCCGGCGCGCGGTCGACATGAGCCCAGGCCGCGTATATTCCATTGGCCGGCACCGACAGATTCTCGGCGGTTCGCAGGTTGGCGGTCGGAAAGCCGAGCGGACCTCCCCGGCCGCGGCCGACCACGACCTCGCCCGCGAGCTCGTAGTTCCGTCCCAACAGACGCGCAGCGCCCGTCACATCCCCTGCCGAGAGGGCCCCGCGTATGCCGGTGCTGTCGATTCGGTGCCCGTCCTGCGCGAGAGGCTCTACCACCTGGAGTCGAAAACCGACCCTGCGGCCCGTGTCCCGGAGAAAGTCGATGTCGCCCTGCCGGTTACGGCCAAGTGCGAAATCTGGGCCCACAACCAGTGCTTTCATGCCCAGTCTCTCGCACATCAAATTCACGAAGTCGGAGGCTGTCACGGCGGCCGTCTCCGAGGTGAAATCGACCGCCGACACCTCGTCGACACCGGTGTCCTCCAGCAATGCGAGTCGCCGCTCGACGGTGCTCAGGTACGCGGGCTCAAAGTCCGGTCGCAGCACCGAGAGCGGGTGATTGCGGAACGTCACGACGACCGAGCGCAGGCCCGACGATTGCGCTCGCTCCTTGAGCGCCTCGATAAGTCGGCGGTGTCCGCGGTGAACGCCATCGAAAACGCCCAGGGTAACCGCCGAAGCGATCCTGTCCGCCGGGAAGTGCGATCCTCCGAGAACGGACTCCCCGCAACTGTCTACGTGCTCTACAGCCAAGGCCTCGTCGCCTCGCTCAGATCCGCTCTTTCACCCGGGTACGTGCTAGGTGACCGCGACGAGCGGTGCGACTACTTCGCGAATGGCGGATGCTCGCTTCATCAGAATGGAGAAATTCTCAAACGTCAGCGATTGCGCTCCGTCCGACATGGCCGTATCGGGATTGGGATGGACCTCGATGATCAGCCCGTCGGCCCCGGCCGCCACGCTCGCCCATGCCACGGGACTCACCAGGTACCACTTGCCCGTGGCGTGGCTCGGGTCGGCGACTATGGGCAGGTGGCTGAGGCGCCTGATGACGGGGACTGCATTGATGTCCATGGTGTTTCGCGTGAATGACTCGAAGGTTCGAACGCCCCGCTCGCACAGGATGACGTCGGTGTTGCCGCCGGCCATTACATACTCGGCCGCAAGCAGCCAGTCCTCGTAGGTGGCGGACAGGCCCCTTTTGACCATGACCGGCTTGGACGTCTGGCTTACCTGGTCGAGCAGGGCAAAATTCTGCATATTCCTCGCCCCGATCTGAATGACATCGGTGTACCGCTCGACCAGCTCTACGTCGTGCTCGGACATCACCTCGGTGATCAGAGGAAGGCCGGTCTCCGCCCTGGCGGTGTCCATTAGCTTTAGGCCGTCCTCGCCCATCCCTCGGAAGCTGTATGGCGAGGTCCGGGGCTTGAACGCCCCACCGCGCAGAACGCTGGCTCCGGCGGCCTTGACCGCCCACGCCGTCGCGACCACCTGCTCCTCGCTCTCAATGGCGCAGGGTCCTGCGAACACGCAAAATTCGCCGCCGCCAACCCTGGCTCTGCCCCCGCCTATGTCGATGACGGTTTCCTCGGGATGGAACTCTCGACTGGCGAGCTTGTACGGCTTGGAGATCCGCACGACCTCGCTGACCCCGTCCATGACCTCGACTTCGTTCTGGAGCTCGGGGTAGATCTGTCCTATTACGCCAATTACCGTCCGCTCGACCCCCTCCGAGAGGTGGGCCCTCAGCCCGCGAACGTTCAGGTGCGTCTGGACCGCCTCGATCTGGTCCTTCGAGCTTCCCTGGGCCATTACTACAATCAATTTGCGCTCCTTCCGTCGCTTTCCGAGCCCCGCAGGCGCAGGTCTACCGCGTCCCTGAGGTACACGTTCTCAAGCTCGCCGGCGTCCTTGTCGGTATTCAAAAGGATCATCACCCTTATCGTACCGGGTTGACCGTCCGGGACCTGCACCTCCTGGGCGCACATCAGCGCCACGTTGGTCCAGCCCAGCCCCAGACGTGCCGCCACGGCCGGGAACTCGGCGTCCAGGTCCGTCGTGGCCGTAAACGTAACGGCTGCGACGTCGTCGGCGTCGATGTCATTGCGGCCCACCAGCTCGGTCAGGAGCTCTGTGGTGGCCTCAACGATCGCCTCTTTCGTGTTTGAGTCGGCGGTGGTGGCCCCCCTTATGCCTCTGACCTTCAAGCTGCCGTGACCCCAGTCCCGCCCCTCAGCGAGCGAACGAACTCCCCCGCCACCTTTAAGGCGTCGCGCGGGCGCGATTTTTCGATCGCGTCAAGCATGGCGCTGGCGAACACCGCTCCATCGGCGAATTCTGAGATCTCGGCCACGTGCTCTTTCTTGGAGACGCCAAAGCCGACTAGTACGGGAAGGTCGGAGTGAGCCCTGATCCGCTCGACAAGCCTCCTGACGCCGGCGGCCATCTGACCGCGGGCGCCTGTAACACCGGTCAAGCTTACACAGTATATGAAGCCACCGGCACCCGCGCAAGCCGATGCGATGCGCTCCTCGGTGCTCGTTGGGGCCAGCATCGGGATGAGATGCAAACCTGCCGCCGAGCACAGGTCCCGCATGTGTCCGGACTCTTCCGGAGGCAGGTCGGGAACTATCAGTCCGTCCGTTCCGGCTCCGGCGGCCTGCTCTACGAAATCCTCCAGTCCGTAGCGCAGGAAGGGGTTGACGTATCCCATCAGCACCAGGGGAGCCTCCACTCCATCCCCGCGCAAGAGCCGCACCGCCTCGACGCACCTGGCGACGTTCACCCCGTTGGCGAGTGCGCGGGAGCTGGTCATCTGCACCGTCGGCCCGTCGGCCAGCGGGTCGCTGAACGGCACCCCCAGCTCGAGGAGGTCGCCGCCCTCGGCGAGCGTCGCCTTCGCCAGCCGCAGCGAGGTATCAAAGTCGGGGTAGCCGATCGTAACGAAGGGCGCCAGGGCTGCGGTGCCTGACTCCCTCAGCAGGGATAGCGTGCGATCTAGACGGTTTTGCACGGGACGATTCTACTTTCAGGAGATTCGGCGAGCCAGCGCGGGATCTCGTTGGCCCGCCGTTGATAGCGGCTCCCGGGATGGAGTCGACAGAGCTGTGACGGCTCTGGACCAGCCTGCGCTGCGTCAGCGCCCAGGAGTGTGGCTGTCCTCTTGGTGGGGACGGGCGGGTCCACTAGGAGAACCGGTCTGGAGCGAGCGGCGCGACATCCATCTCGGGCTCATCACCGGCGGCCAGTTGGGACACCAGGCGCCCCGTGATCGGACCGAGCGTCATGCCGATCATCGCGTGGCCGGTGGCTATGATCAGGTTCTCGTGCGAGCCGGGTCTTCCGACGATTGGCAGGCCGTCCGGCGTGCAAGGTCGCAGACCGCACCACACCTGCCCGTGGTCGAATCGCATTCCATCCGGCAAAGCCAGAAAACGGCCGACGCCGGCGACGATCGCCCCGACCCTGCGACGGTCGATGCGCGTATTCATCCCCCCGAGTTCCAGCGTGCCGGCCATGCGAATGCGGGCTCCCATGGGAGCCAGTGCGGCCCTGGCCTCGTGCGCCATGATGGGAATTTCGGGTCGCCAGCCCGAATCGCCGGCGGTGACGGTGATGCTGTAGCCCTTGGCCGGCTGCACCGGCAAACGAAGGCCCAGATATCGGCCTAACTGTGGGGACCAGGAGCCGGCCGCCAGAACTACCTCGTTCGGCTGATACAGCGACCCGGCCGTCGTTACGCCCGTAACCATGCCCCCGCGCGTGGAAATCGAAGTTACCTCCCGCCCCGACTCGATCACGCCGCCCATGGCCACGACCCTTGCGGCGAGCCCGCGCATCAACTCGGTCGGCTCGAGGTTCGAGTCCGTCTCATAGAGCACGCCTCCCTTTACCTGCGGCGCAACGGAGGGCTCTATCTCGAGGATCTCGTGCGGCTCAAGACCGGTGGAACGGATCCCGTGCCCGCGCATGAGCTCGGCCTCGGCCGCGCCCTCCGCCAGTCCTTCCCGGGTTGTGTAAAGGCCCAGCAGTCCCCGCCGCACGTAGTGGCATTCGATCTGCTCTCCGGGGATGAGCTCCTCGTATTCCCGCGCGCTTGCCAGTGTCAGGGCGGAGAGTATGCCGGCCGACCTTTCCATCGGCCCGTGGCGGGCCGCAGAAAGGAACCGCCACAGCCAGGACGCCAGCTCGCGGCTCGGGCGTGGCTTTACGAAGAATGGACTTGATGGGTCGAGCAGCCATCGCAGGCTCCTGGTGATCACGCCGGGAGCCGCCAGCGGTATCGAATGGCTTGGCACGATGAGCCCGGAGTTGCCGGCCGAACTGCCCGCCGCCACGCCCGTACGATCGATGACGGTCACCTGCCGCCCGCGTTGCAGGAGGTAATAGGCGCTGCAGATCCCGATGATCCCCGCGCCGATTACCAGGACGTCGACGTCCTTCAGTTCTCCAGCCAGACTACGTCTCCATACAGGCCTTCTGGGTGTGGTCTGGACGCGAAGGCCTCGTACTCGTCGATTGCGTCCTGCAGCGAGCCGTCGGCGCCGTGGCCCGGGTAGATGGTTGTGCGCCCGTCCAGGGTGAGAAGCCTCGTTGAGATGCTGTCGACCAGTTGTGTGAAGGCCCGGGGCGAATCCGACTTGCCCGGGCCGCCGGGAAACAGGGTGTCTCCCGCGAACAGGTGCCGTCCCGTGACGAACGAGGTAGAGCCCGGGGTGTGTCCCGGAGTGGCGATAGCCCTGAGCGTGACCCCTCCGGCGGTGAACTCGTCTCCGTCGTCGATCAGGAATTGTGGTGGGGACGGCAGATCCCCCGCATCCGGCCTGCCGATGCCGGCTTCGACATCCAGCTCGGCGAGTATCTCCTCGTACCCCAGGATGTGATCGAAGTGGCCGTGGGTGATGAGGACCATCTGCACATCGGTGCGCCTTGCCGCCTCCACCATCCGTGATGCGTCCGCCGGCGTGTCTATGACGATGCTTCGGTTGGTGTCCGGGCAGACGATCAGGTAGGAGTTGTTGTCCAGGGGACCGCTGGGGAACTTGTATATCTGTAGCTCGCCGTCGGAGTAATGCGGTGGACCTTCGGTTGTGACTGTCATTTGCCCTCCTAAACGCCCTTCCGGCTCTGCCGGCCGGCGGCTGCGCACCCAATTCTAGAGGAAAATTGGATAGCCGCCCGCTGGTATAATCATGACTGCGCCCCGCGCATCTCCTGCAAGGACGCGAGCGTTCGATGAGCCAGTACGGATTGACTATCAAGGGTGACTCAGGCGGTCACCGCATCGAGGTCGAGTGCAAGCACCAGAACGGGCTGCTGTACGTCGTGCCTTCGGAGGCCAGCTGGGTCTGCACGGACGAACTTCGACACGTGCACGCTCTCGCCGGGTTCTTTAAGCAACTCGCCGAGTTGGACGACGAACGCGTGAAGGATGCGATGCAGCGGTGGGGGATCTATTTCCGGCCCAGGCCCCTGGCGGAAGACGCGGCCGAGGGTCCGGGCTGAGCGGAGCTATCGGCTAGAAGATCTCGTCCCGGTCGTCAGAGGAGTTGATGACCCTGTGAACTTCCGGTGTGAACTCCTCGTCGTCCCCCGGCTCGGTGTCGTCACTCGACCAGTCCTTGAACGTGCTCAAGGCGGCCCCCTTGTCACGACCGCCCCACGCCGGTGAGGCCGAGTTGGCGTATCGTGAGGGCCCGTGACTTCTGGGTCCCACGGTCTCCTGGCTGGGAAAGGACACCATCCCGATCTGGGACGGGTGCTTGTAGACCTCCCTGATCAGCAGGCTCACGCCGCTTCCCTCGATCTCCTTTACCGAAGCCTCATACCTGTTGCCCCCCGACATCAGCTTTGAGATTCGGGCACCATGGCGGGGTTCAACCTGACCTATGCGCGCGCCATCTGCGATCACCCTGATCATGTTGCCCGAGCAGACCAGCTCGACCGCATCCCCGGGCATAAGCCCCGGCAGGGCTGCCGGATCGGCGACGTTCACCAGGGGAACGACCGCCGACTTTCCGGTCTCCTCTGTGAGGTGAGCTCGCCTCCTGCCGCCCTGTCCCCTGCGCACCTCGGTGTCGGGAGACCCGTCGCTGCGGCTGTTACGGTGGCTCGTCAGCCGCTCGAGGTTTCTCCTGGCTATGGCGTTGTGGGGTGAGAACAGCAATGCGCCCTCAAAGGCGCTGATCGCCTCCTCTATTGAGCCCAGTTCCGTCAGGGCCTTGCCCAGTCGGTTGTACGCTTCGGCATCGCCCGGGCGTTCCAGCAGGACCTGGCGGTTCATGTCGACGGCCTCGTTCCAGCTTCCGGCCAGTGCCAGTTCGACCGCCAATTTACCCTTGTCTTTCTGTGCGCTCTTGACCGCAGTCATGGCCTGTTCAGCCCTCGTCATCGAGATCATTGGACCTTCGGCATCCGCCAAAGTCGGCGAATTCTAGCGCATCGGATTTTGCCCCGCAATGAAATTTTCGCTCGCCTGGAACGAAAAAAATTCGGCTAGCGGGGCTGATCGGCCTCGCTCGGGGAGGGCTGCCCCGGCCGTCGCAGCAGGGCTCTGAGGCGCATGAGAGTGAGCCTCCACATCGCCTCCACCACGATCGCCAGGCTCATCTTGGACTTGCCGTGTGCACGGTTCGAGAATACGAAGGGATGCTCTACCACGACGTACCCGCTCCTCTGGCAGGCGAAGGCCACCTCGGACTGAAACCCGAACCCGGTGCAGCGAAAATCCTCGAGGCTCAGACCCGCAAGAGCCTCCGCCCTGTAGCCCTTGAAGCCGGAGGTGGCATCTCGAACGCGCAGGCCGGCGACGGTGCGGATGGCCAGGTTGCCAAGCGAGCTGATCAGCAGCCTGTGAATGCCCCAGCCCCGTTCAGCGTCCACCTTGCCGACCCCCTTCGTGTAACGGGAGCCGACCACAACGTCGGCATTCGACAGCGCGGCGAGCATACTCGGTATCTGGTCGACCGGATGCGACAGGTCTGCATCCATCTGAAATACGAAGTCCGGACCGTCCTCAAGGGCGGAGGCGAAGCCGGCCCTGTAAGCGGTGCCGAGACCCAGCTTTGCCGGGCGTTCCAGAACGTCGATCCGCCCGTCGTATTCGCCGGACAGTCCGCGTGCGAGACCGGCCGTGCCGTCCGGCGAACCGTCGTCGACGATCAGGACGCGCAGATCGATCATGTCCAGTGCGAAGAGGCGGCGAGCCAGCTCGCGGATGTTGCCCGCCTCGTTGTAGGTGGGCACGACCACCGTAACCCTGGGCCGCCCGGGTTGCCCGGGGGAAGTAGCCGGGCCTTGATCGTGTGGATGTGGTCTCGGTTCGTTCGGCAAAATCAGGGCGTCGGGGGCGATTCGATCACGCCGTCAGTATCTGCGCAGCGCCGAGTTCAGTCTCACGGCCAGGGCGTCGCGGAGCATCAGTACCGGGTCCAGAAATGGTCTGACCTTGCTCACGGGTTGATGGTGCCAGTCTATGGGTATCTCGACCACGTTCATCTTCGCTCTGGCGGCCAGGTAGAGCAACTCTACGTCGAAGCCGAATCCATTTGAACGCTGGAGAGGGAACAGTGTCTCGGCGGCCAGGTCCGTAAAGCACTTGAACCCGCACTGGGTGTCCTCAAAGCCGCGCACGGTCACCGCTCGGACGCACCAGTTGAACAGGCGGCCCATGAGATGGCGCACGGTCGGCTCGTCGAACCGGCGAGCCCCTTTGATCTGACGAGATCCGATGACGATGTCGTGGCCGCGCTCCATGGCCGCCACGAACTCGGAGATCCACTCCACCGGCATGGCGAGGTCGGCGTCGCACATCATGCGGTAACGGCCCCGGGCCTGGAGCATGCCGGCTCGGACGGCCGCTCCCTTTCCCCGGTGAGCGAGTTTGAGCAGTCTCACGCTCTCTCCGTCAGCATGCGGGCCGATCAGAGAGGCGGTGTCGTCATCGCTGCCGTCGTCCGCTATCAGCACCTCCCAGGGATAGTCCTGGCGGGCCAGGTATGCAACGAGGCTGTCCAGCGAATGTTCGATCCTGGCCTGCTCGTTGTAGGCCGGGACTACGATGGACAGGTACGGGTCCGGCGCTCTATCCGAGTTCAAAGACGGCGTGGAGCGCCTGGGCCGCGTCGCCCAGATGGTGCTCGGCGACGATGCACGTGATGCGGATCTCTGAGGTCGTTACCAGCTCGATGTTTATGCCATGTTCGGCCAGGGCCCCGAACATCCGGGATGCGTAGCCCGGCTCGTCGCGCATACCCGTGCCGACTATGCTCACCTTTCCCAGTCCACCTGCGCTGACGGTGCCCCGGCCCCTCATCTCCTCGGTCAGCGGCTCGACCACCTCGAGCGCCCTTTCAAGGTCGGAGTTCCTCACGGTGAAGGTAAAGTCGGTGAACGCGTCCTGGCCTGCATTCATGACTATTTCGTCGACGCTGACATCAGCGGCGGACAGAGGCTCGAATATCCGGGCCGCCAGCCCCGGCCTGTCGGGCACGCCCAGGATCGTTATCTTGGCAAAGCCCGTGTCCGTCACGATGCCGCGGACCCGCTTGCGCACCTCTCCTACACGATTCTCGTCAGTCATGTCCGCACCTTCGTGTATTAGGGTACCCGGAGCGTCGGTGAAACTGGAGGCCACGTAGGTGGGGACGTTGTACACCATGGCCAGCTCCACGGCCCGCGGCTGCATCTTTGCACCGTGGCTGGCCATCTCCAGCATCTCTTCAAATCCGATCTCCTCAAGCTTGCTTGCGGCCGGCACGAACCTCGGGTCGGCAGTGTAGATGCCGTCCACGTCGGTGTATATCTCGCACCTGTCAGCACCCAGCGCTGCGGCAACGGCGACCGCGGTCGTATCCGAGCCGCCCCGGCCGAGCGTGGTGATCTCCTGCCCGGGTGCGATCCCCTGGAAGCCCGCTATGATCACTATGTTGCCCTTGCCCAGCTCACGGTGGATGGAGGAGACATCTATGCCGGAGATCTGAGCCCGGCCGAAGCGGCTGGTGGTCTGGATGCCGGCCTGCCAGCCCGCCAGGCTCTTTGCCGGCTCCCCCAGCGCGTTCAGGGCCATTGTCGTAAGCGTGCAGGAGACCAGCTCGCCGGTCGACAGCAGCACGTCCAGTTCCCGCCGGTCCGGCCTGTCGTTGACCTCCAGGGCCAGGGAGGTCAGCTCGTCGGTGTGGTCTCCCATTGCCGATACCACGGCAACAACGTTGTCCCCGGTGCGCCTGCGGGCTGCTATTCGCCCGGCGACCGCCTTGATGGCGCGGGCGTCGACGAGCGAACTGCCCCCGTACTTTTGCACAACGAAGCCGGCCATCGAAGCGCTTCCCGAACCAGATCAGGCTCGCGCGGGCCCGGCCGATGTCTGGTAGGCCTGTGAGGTGGGGCGAGAGATGCGGACGTCTCCTGTGATCCCCGACTTGTCGGCGGCGTCGGCCATCTCATATCCGATGGTCAGCTCCCGACCGGAGGTAAGGGCGAGGACGCTTGACCCGGACCCGGAAAGAAAGACTCCCAGTGCCCCGGCCGCGAGCGCCGCAGAGAACAGGTTCCTCAGTCCGAAGAACTGATCGACCCGGTAGGGTTGGTGCAGCCTGTCCTCGGTGGCGATGCTGAGCATCGAAAGATCCCCGGTGGTCAGGGCGCGAACAAGCAGGCCGACGCGGCCCAGATTGAAGACGGCGTCCTGGCGGTCCACCAGACCGGGCAGTATCTGCCGAGCCTGCTTTGTCGGCATCGGCCGCTCGGGCACGTACAGCACCGCCCTCAGGTCGTCGGGCACCGGTACCGAGGCGGTCGCGAAGTGCCCTCCGGACGGCACCACGATCCTGCACCCACCGTACATGGCCGCAACGACGTTGTCCGGATGGCCCTCGACCTCCACGGCCAGGTCCAATAGCTCCTGTTCCCCGAGTCCGGCCCCCGACAGGGCGTCCCCGGCGACAAGGCCTGCCATGATCGCGGCCGCACTGCTTCCGAGCCCCTTCCCCGCCGGAACCTCGTTGTGGCAGACGATTCTGACGGGGGGAGGCTCCATGCCGGCCCTGGCAAAGGGCAACCCTATGCAGCGGTGCACCAGCCTTGCATACATGTCGTCCGGGTACTCGGAGCCGTGTCCGTGCACTTCATACATGGGCCGCTGATGTCCTTCCGGAACAACCTCGACCGTAGTGGTGTTCCAGATGTCCAGAGCCATCGCCATGCAGTCAAAGCCTGGTCCCATGTTGGCGGCAGTCGCCGCGGTCTTTACGGTGATCTTGTCCAATTCCAAGGGTCTCGCGGCCCGCGTAACCGGTGGCATCCATCCGAGCGTAGCGGGCTGGGCAGGCCGGCCAAATTGCCAGCAGGTTGAGGCGGCTATGATAACATGGCCTTCCCATCTCGACGGTGCGTCGAGGCCATGAGCACCACGTTCCCGCCTGTGAACGACCCACAGCGATCATCCCCGCCGCCCCGTGGAAAGTCCAGGGCCGCGCCCCCTGGCTCGGACGGATTCGCGTACCCCGCAGACGCCGAGGACGCGCTGGGCATGCTGGACTTTCCGGTCGTCAGGAGGGCTCTGGCGACCCACGTGCGCTTCGGCCCGGCCAGGGCGAGGGCCGCGTCGATCACGCCGTCCTTCGACCCGCATGAGGTCGCCGAGCTGCAGGCTGAGACCGTGCAGGGACGCCGGTTCCTGGCGGCAGTTGGGGACCTGGACCTGACCCTGGAGGTCGATGCTTCCGACGCGGTTGGCAGGGCCGCCCTGGGCGGCGTTGCGACCGGCGAAGAGCTGGTCGCCATCGCCGAGGCGATGACCGTTCATTCCAGGGCTGCCGCCCTTGCGGGTCGCGCAGCGGCGGTGGCCCCTGCCCTGGCGTCGATTGCCGGACGCATTCCCGATCTGTCGGATGTAGAGGAGGCGATAGGCCGCGCCATTTCCGACAGGGGGGATGTCAGGGACGGAGCTACACCCGAGCTGAGAAGTCTACGCTCGCGGGTAAAGAGCGCGTACGAGGGCGTCACCGCCGCACTTTCGACGATGATTGACTCCAATCTTCAGTCGGCACTCCAGGACCGGGTGATCTCGCTTCGAGCGGAGCGCTTTGTCCTTCAGGTGCGTTCGGAGATGAGGCACCGGATCCCGGGCATCGTGCATGATGCCTCAAAGACCGGCTCGACCGTGTTCGTCGAGCCGCTGGCCACAGTCGAGCTCGGAAACCTGTGGCGCGAGATGGTGCTGGAAGAGGAGCGGGAGGTCGCAAGGATTCTGTCCCGGCTCTCCGAGATGGTTGGCCGTTCCGCCGCCGCGTTCGCGCTGGGCTCGGAGCTGGCGGCGCAGATCGACCTGATACTGGCCCGTGCAAGGCACGGGGAAAGGACCGCGGGCATCACGCCCCCGTCGGCAGGGGACGGTCAGCCGGGCGGGCGACCCGGAATGAGACTGGTCGCAGCACGCCACCCCCTGCTGGGTGAAGGGGCGATACCGGTCTCCATCCAGCTCGGCGCAGGATCGGCCGACGAGCGGGAATGGTCCGTGCTGGTCGTGACCGGGCCCAACACCGGGGGCAAGACAGTGGCGATGAAGACGGTTGGCCTGCTAGTGGCGATGAACCAGTCGGGCCTTCAGGTTCCCGCCGCGGAAGGGTCCGTGCTCTCCGTGTACGATTCGCTGCACGTGGACCTGGGCGATCGCCAGAGTATCGAGCGAAGCGTGTCCACCTTCAGCTCACACATGGGGAGGGTGATCGGGATCCTGGAACGGGCGTCCCCGAGGTCGCTCGTCTTGCTGGACGAGCTAGGGTCCAGCACTGACCCGGAGGAGGGCGCGGCACTCGCCCGAGCGGTTCTGGACAGACTTGCTGGCCGATGCATTCCTGCCGTTGCCACAACTCACCACCGCTCCGTGGCGGCTCACGCCGAGACCGCCCCTGGCATGGAGAACGCCAGCGTCGAGCTTGACCCCGAAACCCTGGCGCCTACCTACCGGTTGACCATGGGTGTGCCCGGCCGCAGCTACGCGATGGCCGTTGCCGCCCGCCTCGGCATGCCCGGCGATGTGCTGGGGGCGGCCGAGACGTACCTTGATCCGAGGTCGGCGCGTTACGAGCAGTCGATGGAGGAACTGAGGCGAGCGAGGGCTGCGGTAGAAAGGGCGCAGGCCGATGCGGAGGCCTCGGCGGTGTCGGCGGAGCGGGCCCGAATCGAGCTCGAGGCAGAACGAGCCGCCATGGTCGCAAGGAAGAACGAGTTGGCCGAGGCGATGCATGCAGAACTGGCCGCCGCACATGGCGAACTGACCAAGCGACTCAGGAGGGCCGAGGCTGCGTTGTCGTGGAATATCGGCCACTCGGCGTCCGTCCCGATCGACCGGTCCTTGATCGAGTCCGTGAAAGAGGACCTGTCGGTTGCAGAGGAGGGCCTGTCGGCCCTGGAAGGTCAGGTCAGGCCTGCGGCCGACCCGGACGAAGATCGACAGGTCACGGAGGGCGCGGTGGTTGAGGTCAGAGGCCTGGGCGCGACCGGGACGGTGCAGACCGTCTATCCTGACACGGGGCAGGCAGAGGTGCTGATCGGGAGTGTGAGGCTGCGTATCGACGCTTCCCGCCTGGTTCCGACGGGGGTTCAGCGTCAGGTCGACCCGCCCAGCGTCGCCGCCGCCCTCGGCCCGGCCCTGGAGTCGGGGGAACTGGATCTGCGGGGGATGCGAGCCGAGGGAGCGGAGGCGGAGGTCGACCTGTTTCTGGACAGGGCCGTCAGGGACGGGCTATCGTCGGTCCGCATAGTGCATGGCCGCGCCACCGGGGCTCTCAGACGCGTGGTCCGCGAGCGGCTCGACCGACATCCGCTCGTCAGGTCCTTTGCGGCCGAGGCACCCGAGCGCGGCGGGGATGGTTCGACACGAGTAGATCTGGTTTAGTCGTCGGCGAATTCGGATGGCGCCGTTTCGCGACCGCGTTGGCCGCAACGCTGGCCCTGTTCGCCCTGGCATGCGGCGAGGCCGCCGGCACGCCGTCGATTTTCCTTGACGCACTGACGCCGCCGCCGGAACAGGAACGGCCCGTGTCCGAGCGCGGACTGGACGTTATCACGATAGTGGTGGGGGAGACCGAGCTGGTGGTGGAGGTGGCGGATGACCAGGCCGAGCGTCAGAGGGGCCTGTCGGGTAGGGAGGGCCTTACGGAAACCGACGGCATGCTATTTCACTTCGAGTCGGGCAGGGCGACCAGTCTGTGGATGAAGGGCATGCAGTTCGGCCTCGACTTCGTCTGGGTCGGCTCGGACTGCACGGTCGTGGACCTGCACCGGGACGTTCCGGCCCCGGGAGGTCCGGACGAATCACTGCCCATCTACCGCCCCGGCGCAGAGGCGGCCTCGGTTGTTGAGGTCGCCGCCGGCAGGACGGCGGAGCTGGGAATAGAGGTCGGTGACGGGGTCCGATACGGGACCTCTGCGTCCGGCACGTCCTACGGCTGTGACGGCCAGGGCGCGGGGGATGCACCGGAGGGTTGACGTCCGGCGGGTGTGGGCAATAGAATACGTGATTGGTCGATTATGTCCTTAGCCGCTTTGCGTTTTCTTCACCTGGACACTTCACGACTGTAACTGTGCCGTTTGCTCCGTCGCCCTAGGCGACCTATGCGCTTTTTTCGGCACCCGGCCTAAACGTTCTCGCTCCGAGGAGTGTGGTATCGCATGACCTCTTCCGCACCGACGGTCCCTGCTATTGATAACAACCTTAAGTCCATCGAGAGGAGTGCAACGCCAAGGAGTTCTTACGCCCGGATACCTGCGGTTCTGCAGGTGCCGAACCTCATCCAGGTCCAGATCGACTCGTTCAACTGGTTCAAGACGGAGGGGCTTTCGGAACTGCTCTCGGAGATCTCGCCCATCGAGGACTTTCCGGGAGGCCGCTTCGAGCTAAGCTTCCTTGACCACTACTTCGATGATCCCAAGCACAGCGAGGAGGAGTGCCGCGAGAGTGAGATCACCTTCTCGGCCGCCCTCTACGTAACGGTTCAGCTGCGCATAAAGGCGCAGGGCTCCGGCCAGGGAGAGATCAAGCAGCAAACCCTCTTCGTCGGGGACATCCCGATGATGACCAAGAGCGGCACCTTCATCATCAACGGTGCGGAGCGCGTGGTGGTCAGCCAGCTGGTTCGCTCCCCCGGTGTCTATTTCACCACGGAGACCGACCCGAACACGGGCCGCATCCTTACCTCGGCGAAGCTGATCCCCTACAGGGGGGCCTGGATGGAGTTTGACACCTCCAACCGCGACGTCATCTCGGTCAAGGTGGACCGCAAGAGGAAGACGCCGGTGACGATGCTCCTCAGGGCGATGGGCTTTGACGACGACGAAATCAGGCGCCAGTTCGAGGAGGTCGACTCAGACCCTGAACACCCCTTTGTCGATTCGACCATCGCGAAGGATACGCCTGTTGGCTCCCGGGACGAAGCGCTCCTGGAGTTCTACCGGCGCCTGAGGCCCGGGGAGCCGCCGTCGGTCGAGAACGCCAAGAACCTGCTGGAGAACCTGTTCTTCAATCCGCGCAGGTACGATCTGGGCAGGGTGGGGCGATACAAGCTCAACCGGCGGCTTAACGGGGGCGAGGGGACGAGCGAGCGCACCCTGTCACCCGACGACATAAACGGCCTTCTGCGCACCATGATCGAGATCAACAACGGGGAGCGCGAACCGGACGATATCGATCACCTCGGAAACAGGAGGGTCCGGGCCGTCGGCGAACTGATCCAGAACCAGGTAAGGGTCGGCCTGCTGCGCATGGAACGGGTGATCAAAGAGCGCATGACCACCCAGATGGATCCGGCCACGACAACGCCGGCCGCGCTGATCAACATCCGGCCCGTAGTGGCGGCGGTGCGCGAGTTCTTCGGTGGATCCCAGCTCTCTCAGTTCATGGACCAGACCAACCCGCTCGCCGAGCTCACCCACAAGCGCAGGCTGTCGGCACTGGGCCCGGGCGGCCTGTCCCGCGAGCGTGCCGGCTTCGATGTCAGGGACGTACACCATTCGCATTACGGCCGCATATGCCCGATCGAGACACCGGAGGGTCCCAACATCGGCCTGCTCGGATCGCTGGCAACCTACGCGCGTACCAATAAGTACGGATTCATAGAGACCCCCTACCGGGTGATCAAGACCAGGATTTCCAACAAGGCCGAGAGCCTCCTGGGCAGGACCACCAGGAACGACATAGTCGGCCTGGACGGAAAGACCATCCTGCGTGGAGGCAACGTCATCAGCAAGCGGGTGCTCAGGAGGATCCAGGCGCTCGACGAGCATGACCTCGAGGTCAAACCCTACGTGTCGCTCGACCCGGACGAGATCGTGTACCTGTCGGCGGACGAAGAAGAGAGCGTGCACATCGCTCAGGCGAACTCGCCGATAGACGAGAACGGCCAGTTCAAAGAGGATCGTGTCGAGACAAGGATAGGCGAAAGCGTGGGCATGGAGCCGCCCGAGAATGTCCGCTACATGGACGTTTCGCCCATGCAGCTCGTAAGCGTTTCGACCTCCCTGATCCCCTTCCTTGAGCACGATGACGCGAACCGGGCGCTGATGGGCTCCAACATGCAGAGGCAGGCTGTGCCGCTGATCAGGCCGGAGCCCCCTCTGGTGGCAACCGGGATGGAGGGCCGGGTCGCCAAGGACAGCGGCCAGCTGATGATCGCGACCACGGACGGCATAGTTCAGGAGGCCACCGGCGATCGCATTCTGATCGTCGACAGCGAGGGGGCAGAGCACGAATACAAGCTGCGCAAGTTCCTCAGGTCCAACCAGGGGACCTGCATAAACCAGCGGCCCATAGTGCACCGTGGCGACTACGTGAACGCCGGAGAGATCCTGTGCGACAGCTCCTCTACCGACGGGGGAGAGCTGGCCCTGGGGCAGAACGTCCTGGTCGCGTTCATGAGCTGGGAGGGCTACAACTTTGAGGACGCGATCATCCTGAGCGAGAGGCTGGTCAAGGACGACCGCTTTACCTCCATCCACATTGGCAAGCACGAGGTCGAGGCGCGAGATACCAAGCTCGGGCCGGAAGAGATCACGCGCGATATACCCAACGTTGGAGAGGAGAGCCTGCGTGACCTGGATGAGGATGGGATCATTCGCATCGGTGCCGAGATCGGACCGGGCGACATCCTGGTCGGCAAGATAACTCCCAAGGGCGAAACCGAACTCAGCGCCGAGGAAAAGCTCCTGCGGGCGATTTTCGGTGAGAAGGCGCGGGACGTTAAGGATACGTCGCTGCGTGTACCGCACGGTGAGCGCGGCAAGGTAATCGACGTACGGGTGCTGAGCAGGGCGGACGGTGACGAGCTGCCGCCAGGGGTCAACAAGCTGGTGCGCCTGTGGATCGCCCAGACCCGGAAGATCTCCGAGGGCGACAAGATGGCCGGACGGCACGGCAACAAGGGTGTCGTTGCCCGGATCCTGCCGGAGGAGGATATGCCCTTCCTCCCTGACGGGACGCCGGTCGACATCATTCTGAACCCCATCGGTGTGCCCTCCAGGATGAATCTGGGGCAGGTGCTGGAGACGCACCTCGGCTGGGCCGCGCGGATGCTCGGGTTCCGGGCCGAGACCCCGGTCTTTGACGGGGCGCTCGACGTCTCGATCGAGGACGCTCTGGCGCAGGCGTGGATCATAAGAAGGTCCGGCGCGGTGGATCCGAAAGCCTCCGGAGAAGACGGCATGGACAGAATAGACCTGGCCAAGGTCTCCGACTGGCTGGCCGAAAGGGGCCACGACTTTGACAGGGTAATGGGCAGCCGGCCAGGCGTGTCGATGGTCAACGGTGAGGCCCGCCGCGCCTGTCTGCAGGCCTGGCTGTCCGAGGAGATCGGTCTCGACGCGTCGGGAATGTCCGCCGAGGAGATCGACGCGGAGGTCCTGAGGCTGAACCGCGAGGAGCACAGGGCGGCACCCACCATGGGCAAGTCCATCCTGCTCGACGGCCGCACCGGCGAGCGCTTCGACCAGCCGATAACGACCGGATACATCTACATGATGAAGCTGATACACCTGGTCGAGGACAAGATCCACGCGCGGTCGACGGGGCCGTACTCGCTGATCACCCAGCAGCCGCTGGGCGGCAAGGCGCAGTTCGGCGGTCAGCGGTTCGGCGAGATGGAGGTGTGGGCCCTCGAGGCCTACAGCGCCGCGTACAACCTGCAGGAAATGCTGACCGTCAAGTCCGACGATGTGGTCGGTAGGGTCAAGACGTACGAGGCCATCGTTAAGGGCGAGGACGTGATACAGCCCGGGATACCGGAATCGTTCCACGTCCTTCTGAAGGAGCTTCAGAGCCTGGGACTTTCGGTGGAGCTGCTTCGCGAAGAGCCGGCTCTTGCCGAGTTTCAGGAGAGCGAGGAATCCCTGTCTCTCGATCAATTCGATCTGGCACTTGAATCTCTCGGCGACGATGGGACGAGCGGGGTCAACGGCTTTGATGTGGCGGCCGGTCAGTTGCTCGATGCGGATTCAGACGGCGACGGCCCGGGCGAGGCGCCGGATACGGTGCAGGATGGGGCATCCGCAGAGCGCCAGGAGCATACGGCGAACGACGAGGACGCCGAGCAGGTTCCGGGTTCAGATACTGACGAGACGGGAAGGAAAGACGAAGGCGCTTAGGTATCGGACGGTCCTCCTCCCCTGGGAGCCGGACCCGATGCTGAGCGGTTAGGAGTTCTTACGCATGGCCCAAGCGGGTAACGAGTTCAACGCGATCCGCATCTCACTAGCCTCACCGGAGCAGGTCAGGACCTGGTCTTACGGCGAGGTGACCAAGCCGGAGACGATCAACTACCGGACTCTCAGACCGGAGAAGGACGGCCTGTTCTGCGAGAGGATCTTCGGTCCGACCAAGGACTGGGAGTGCTACTGCGGCAAATACAAGAAGATCAGGTACAAGGGCGTCATCTGCGACCGCTGTGGGGTCGAGGTCGCGCGTTCCAAGGTCCGGCGAGAGCGAATGGGGCACATCTCGCTGGCGGCCCCGGTTGCCCATATCTGGTTCTCGAAGGGGACCCCGAGTCGCCTCGGACTGCTTCTCGATCTATCGCCGAGGAACCTTGAGCGGGTGCTCTATTTCGCGCAGTACCTGGTCACGGATGTGGACGAGGAGCTGAGGGCAGAGAAGGTCGATGCCCTGCAGGGTCAACTCGACGAGGGCCTGGCCCAGCTTGATGAGACCGCGCAGGCCAAGATCGAGCAGCTGGAAATGGCCGCCCAGGAAGATGGGAAGGACGCCGAAGACGGTGCGGAGTCCGAGGAGTCGTCCGATTCCCCGTCGGGCCCGGATCCCTCGGAGATCGACAAGATAAAGGCCCAGCTGCAGCGCGACAAGGATGATCTCGAAAACGAACTAGAGGGACAGATAGACGAACTTGACGATCTGCGGATCGGTCTGCTGTTCACCGAGTCGCGGTTCCGCGAGCTCAGGGACCGCCATTCCGAGATCTTCAAGGCCGGCATGGGGGCCGAAGCGGTGCTCAGCGTGCTCAAGGGGCTCGACCTTGATGAGCTTCGGGCGCGGCTCCAGGAAGAGATCCGCGGGACCTCGGGCCAGCGGCGCAAAAAGACCATCAAGACCCTCAGGGTCGTTGAGGCCTTCCGCAAGAGCGGAAACAGGCCCGAGTGGATGGTCTGGTCCGTCCTTCCGGTGCTGCCTCCGGAGCTTCGGCCGATGGTGCAGCTTGACGGCGGCAGGTTCGCCACCAGTGACCTCAACGACCTTTACCGCAGGGTGATCAACCGAAATAACAGGCTAAAGCGCCTCATCGAGCTGCAGGCGCCCGAGATCATCGTGCGCAACGAGAAGAGAATGCTCCAGGAGGCCGTAGACGCTCTGGTGGACAACGGCCGGCGGGGACGGGCCGTCTCCGGCAGTCACAACCACAAGCTCAAGAGCCTTTCGGACCTTCTCCGTGGCAAGCAGGGCAGGTTCAGGCAGAACCTGCTCGGCAAGCGGGTCGACTACAGCGGTCGATCCGTCATCATCGTCGGCCCCGGCCTGAAGCTGCATGAATGCGGCCTCCCCAGGCGCATGGCCCTGGAGCTGTTCAAGCCGTTCGTGATGAACAAGCTCGTCGTCAAGGGCTACGCCCACAACATAAAGAGCGCCAAGCGCATGGCCGAGAGGGTCCGCCCCGAGGTCTGGGACATTCTCGAGGAGGTGATCAAGGATCGGCCCGTGCTCCTGAACCGGGCCCCGACACTTCACCGCCTGGGGATACAGGCCTTCCAGCCAAGGCTGATAGAGGGCAGTGCCATCCGGGTCCATCCGCTGGTGTGTACGGCCTTTAACGCGGACTTTGACGGAGACCAGATGGCCGTGCACGTTCCCCTCTCGAGGGAGGCCGTGCTGGAGGCCAAAAAGCTCATGCTCAGCACGCTCAACATGATGTCTCCCAGCTCGGGTGAGCCCATGGTTGCCCCGACTCTGGACATGGTGCTCGGCTGCTACTACCTGACGATGGCCAGCAAGGATAGCGGGGTTTCTAACACCGTATACGGCAGCGTGGAAGAGGCCCGGCTGGCCCTTGAGCTCGGCCTGATCGGCCTGCGTTCCCGCATCAAGGTCAGGGTATTCGGCCGGGTCGTCGGTGGCGAGGACGGAGCGGTCGCGGTCGGGAGCGCGAATGGATCGGGCCGGGTCATAGAGACGACGCCGGGAAGAATAATCATCAACGACGTGATACCGGAGGAGCTCGGTTTCTGGAACTTTGAGCTCGACAAGGGAGGTCTGAGGGACCTGGCGGCCGCAGCCTACAAGAACCTGGGCAACGAGGGTGCGGCGGTCGTTCTGGATTCCATCAAGGATCTCGGCTTCCACTACGCCTCCCGTTCGGGGACGACGATAGCGATCAACGACATCGAGGTGTCCGAGGAGAAATCGGACATCATAACGGCCGCCGAGCAGAAGGTTAACCTTCTGGACCAGCAGTACATGGACGGGCTGGTGACCGAGGAGGAGAGGTACCAGAACACCGTTCAGATCTGGACGGCGGCCAACGACGAGCTTACCAGGGTCATAGAGACCAACCTGGGCAACTATGGCGGCATCTACCTGATGGCCACCTCCGGGGCCAAGGGCAACATAGCCCAGATCAAGCAGATGGCCGGGATGCGCGGATTGATGTCGGATCCGAAGGGACGCATCATCGATCGCCCGATCAAGTCCAACTTCCGGGAGGGACTGTCGGTCCTTGAGTACTTCATATCCACCCACGGTGCACGTAAGGGACTGGCCGACACCGCCCTGCGCACGGCCGACTCGGGCTACCTGACGCGACGCCTGATAGACGTGGCGCAGGAGATAACCATCTCGGTCGAAGAATGTGGGGTCGAGTCCGGCGTCTGGATCGAGGAAGATCCGGAGGCCGCCCTTGCAAGCGCCTTCGCAGATAGCCTGCGCAGCCGGTTTACCGCCCAGCCCGTGGCCGACCCGGCTACGGGCGAGATCCTGCTGGACACAGGGGAGGAACTGGATGACGAGGCCATCTCCCGCATAAGGATGTGCGGCGTCACGGGCGTCCTGGTTCGCTCGCCCCTGTCCTGCGAGGCACCCAGGGGAGTGTGCCTGATGTGCTACGGCATACAGCTGGGCACCGGTGAGAAGGCAATGCTCGGCGAGGCGGTCGGCATAATTGCCGCCCAGAGCATCGGAGAACCGGGAACCCAGCTCACCATGCGCACCTTCCACACCGGCGGAATAGCCGGGGCCGACATAACCAGCGGCCTGCCGAGGGTGGAGGAGCTGTTCGAGGCACGGGCGCCAAAGGGTGAGGCGGTACTCTCGGAGATCGACGGCGAGGTCGAGGTGATCGAGGACGTCGAAGGCAGGACGATCCGGGTGACCAGCCTGGAGGAGTACGTCGACGAATATCCGCTCGCCAAGGGCCAGAAGCTGCAGGTCGAAGACGGCGACGAGGTGGCGATAGGCTCGCGCCTGAACGTGTCCGAGCCCGATGGGGACGAAAGCGAGGCCGCGCTCAGGCCCAGTGATCTGATCGCCCGGGTGTCGGGCAAGGTCAAGTTGGTCGGACGCAAGAGGAGCCCCGACGCTGTCACGATCACGTGGGTCGATGAGGAGCAGCGCGAGTACATCATCCCGGCTGCCGCCCACATAATAGTGAGTTCAGGCGATCAGGTGACGGCCGGGCAGGCTCTGACCCAGGGCCCGAAGAATCCGCAGCAGATTCTGCGCGTCCAGGGCAGGGAAGCGGTCCAGAAGTACCTGATAGACGAGGTGCAGGCCGTATACAGGTCCCAGGGCGTCAAGATCCATGACAAGCACATCGAGCTGATTACGGCGCAGATGTTGCGCAAGGTCAGGATCGTCTCTCCCGGTGACACCGAGCTGCTGCCCGGAGAGCTGGTCGATCGCAGAAGCTACGAGGAGATCAACGCCGCGGTGCTGGCCGAGGGTGGCGAGCCGGCAGTTGCCAGTCCGGCACTCCTGGGCATCACCCGGGCGTCGCTCAACATGGAGAGCTTCCTTGCTGCGGCATCCTTCCAGGAGACGACGCGGGTGCTGACGGAAGCGTCCATCAACGGCGAGGTCGACCAGCTGCGGGGCCTCAAGGAGAACGTGATCATCGGGCGGCTGATACCGGCCCGCCTGGATCAGTCACAGGACGGCCGCCAAAAGCTGGGCCTTCCGGAGCTGAGCGATGTTGCCGAGGAGCCCGAGTACTTCGGTGCCGAGGTTCCCGTCGGAGTTCTCGTAGGCTCCGATGATGCGATGGAAAACCCCTTCGAGTCGGAGTCTCCCAAGGAGGATCTGCCTCAGCTATAGACTAGTCTACATAGGCCCGGACACCTTGACCGTCCCGGAGGACGGTTGCTAGACTCGGGCGTTGGTGAGCAGGAGGGCGGTTAGCTCAGAGGCCCAGAGCGCTGCGTTGACATCGCAGAGGTCACTGGTTCAAATCCAGTACCGCCCACCACCGACCCGGATCCGAACGCGCCGGGCCTTTAAATGTATGGCGAAGCGCGGAATAACTGACATAAACTGCGCTCTTGCGCGGCCCCGTGGTGTAGCGGTTTAACATACCGGCCTGTCAAGCCGGAGATCGCCGGTTCGAATCCGGTCGGGGTCGCTCCTACTCTCCCACCCGGTCTTCTACTCCCTGGCCGCCCATGGCGCGATGGATGCGGGGACCTGCCTACTACGCCAGGAGCCTGGCTGCGGTCTGTTTCGCCTGTTCCCAGTCCTCCACTATCTGTTCGCGGGGCACCCGGTTTAGGACGTCAAGAGCTCGAAGGTTGCGGGCGGGCATCCCGGAAAGGCCCATCACGACACAATGGGTATCCTGCAGTTCGGCGGTCTCGATCAGCTGCTCGACCACCAGCGCGGCGCTATCGTCCACGTACACCGTGTCGGAAAAATCTATGATGACCACCTCATGGTCCCTGATGTCCGCCCCTATGGTGTCGATCAGCTTGCTTGAAGAGGCGACGGTGAAACTGCCCTTGAGCGCCACCAGGCCCACCCTGGCTGAAAACTCGTCTCCGTCCTCCTCGTCCTGCCCGGTGCCCAGGAAGCTCTGGTCCAGCAGGGGCACCGACACGACGCTGTCCAGCTCTAGGCGCTCGAACTGCCGCGCGCTGGTCACCGCGGCGGCTATCATGCCCACGGCCACGGCGGTAACCAGATCCAGAAAGACCGTCAGTCCAAGGGTGAGCAGCATCACGACCATGTGCTCGCGCTGAACGCGGTGAATTCGGGTCACAAAGCGCCAGTCCACGGTGTCGAACGCGACCTTGACCAGGATTCCGGCAAGCACGGCGTTGGGTATCTCCGCCACGTAACGGCCCAGCGCCAGCACCATGACCACCAGTATCGCCACGGAGATCACTCCGGAGCCGAACGTAGCCCCGCCCGCCCGGATATTCGCCACGGTGCTGGGGGTGGCGCCGGACCCGGGCAATCCCCTGATGAATCCGGTGAACACATTGCCTATCCCCTGGGCCAGCAGTTCCTTGTTGGGGTTGTGACGTGTTCGCGTCATCGAATCGCCGACGAGTGCGGTCAGCAGCGTGTCCACGGAACCTACGAGCGCTATGACCATCGCCGGCTCAATTGAACGCACCACCACGCCCGGGGACACGTCCGGCAGCTGGAACGACGGCAGGGCCGTGGGCACCGCTCCGATGACTGGTGCATCCGTGAGCCACAGCACGCCGATGAGCGTCCCGACCGCAAGCGCCACCAGGGTTGACGGCAGGTACCTGTCGAACTTCCTGGGCCATAGCATGGCAACTGCGAGGGTGGCCGCGGCTATGGAAAGGGCATTGCCCTCGAAATGATCGACCACCCCGGAAAAGTTGCGGAGCGTTGCGATCGTCCCGCCCGCAGCGACAGGCGCCCCCAGAAATGGCAGGGTCTGCACCAGAATGATGATCACCCCGACGCCGGTCATGAAGCCGGATATGACCGAGTACGGGGTATATGTGACGAAGCGGCCGATTCTCAGGAGGCCCAGCATTATCTGAATCAGCCCCGCCATGATCACTATCGTGAAGGCCTCGGCGATGTTGTCGGCGTGGGCGGCAACTATGACCGCCATGGCCACGGTCATCGAGCCGGTGGGACCGGATATGAGGGAGCGGGTGCCGCCGAAAACGGCGGCGAAGAAGCCTACTGATATGGCCCCGTAGATACCGGCCGCCGGACCCAGGCCGGCCGCCAGGCCGAAGGCCAGCGCCACCGGCAGCGCCACCACCGCCGCGGTAATGCCGCCGAGGACGTCCCCCCGGAAAGTTCGCAGGTCATACTGCCGGATTGAAGGCGTTAGCAGTCTCAGCAAGTGAGAATCCGGCGGTGGTGCCCGCCTTCACTTTTGCAGGATGTTGGTTGGTAGATGACCTGCCCCCGACGATTGCCGGTCGCTATCTTAGCCCGACACGAGCTTGCGTGTGCGCTAACCGTGGGACGAGCGCATGAGTTTGAAACCATGGGCGAATCGTCTTATGCCCTGAAAATCGGCCCGACGCCTGATCGCAAGACTCGCCCAGGTTGCTTTGCCCGTAACACTAACCCATGTTCTCCGAACAGGACAGTTCAGCCGGAACTCGCGCCTCCTGAGCACGGGTCGGCATCTTCCCCCGGCGACCCGGGATGTGGTCCCGCCTGCCCGTGGCCGGGAGACTGGGAACGAAGGTTGATGGGCAGGGGCGCTGCCTGCGGGCGCGTCGCTACCGCCTGCCAGGGCGGCCGGAGGTGACCGTTCTCGGGATCAGGGAGACCTGGTGCGGTCCGCCCCTGCCCATGCAGGTTCCGCCGTCGCCGTGCATCTCGATGAGGACAGATTGCCTCCCTCCCGGGGTCGCCGCGTCGCCGGGGTCCGCTCTGGTGGGGCGGAAGGTCCGTCGAGAGACGGCGGCGGGCCTCAAGACCGGTGCACGGAGTGTGAGGCCGACTGGCCTACGGTTCGGCCCGAGCGCCGGCCAGTTCGAGCGGATCGGGTCCGGGTATGGGCGACCGGGATCTAGTCCGCTACGGCGACCCGACTCTCGAACTGCGCGGCCTCGGTAGAGCCGGCCAGGGCGGCGGTCGCGGCCTCTCCGCCGG
Organism: Dehalococcoidia bacterium; assembly: GCA_034421295.1. Taxonomy (GTDB): domain Bacteria; phylum Chloroflexota; class Dehalococcoidia; order Lucifugimonadales; family UBA2962; genus CAUZIR01. The sequence goes on along the minus strand of DAOUKM010000008.1, from coordinate 64,465 downwards.
ACACGGTGGCCAGTACCCGGTCGAAGAAACCGGCACCCACTTCCTGCTGGTGACGGACGGCCGTGTAGCCAGCGGCCTGCTGGGCGAACTCGCGCTCCTGCAACCTAACGTAGGCGCTCATTCCCTCGTCCCTGTAGGCGGAGGCGAGTTCGAAGGTGTTCAGGTTCAGCGAGTGCCACCCGGCCAGGGTGATGAACTGAAAGCGGTATCCCATCTCTCCCAGCTCCTGCTGAAAGCTCGCGATTTCGGATCCGCTCATCGCCTTGGTCCAGTTAAAGGACGGCGAGCAGTTATAGGCCAGGAGCTTCCCCGGGTATCTGGCGTGGATCCCCCTGGCGAATTCCCTTGCCTCTTCAATATCCGGAAGGGACGTTTCGCACCAGATCACATCCGCGTAGGGAGCGTAGGCGAGACCGCGCGCTATCGCCGACTCGATGCCTCCGGTCACTACGAAATAGCCCTCTTCGGTGCGCTCGCCGGTCAGGAACTGGCGGTCACGCTCGTCTATGTCACTTGTGAGCAACCTCGCGGCCAGGGCGTCGGTTCTCGCCAGCAGCACGGTTGGAACGTCCAGAACGTCCGCGGCCAGGCGGGCCGCCTTCAGGGTGCGAACGAATGTGGAGGTCGGCACCACAACCTTGCCGCCCATGTGGCCGCACTTTTTCTCGGCGGCCAGCTGGTCCTCGAAGTGGACGCCGGCCGCGCCGGCCTCGATCATCGACCTCATCAGTTCGAAGGCGTGGATAGGCCCGCCAAAACCGGCCTCTGCATCGGCGACGATCGGTGCGATCCACTCTTTGCCTGCTTTCCCCTGCAACAGGTCGACCTGCTCGCGGCGCAGCAGCGCGTTGTTGATTCGCCTGACCAGGTCGGGCGCGCTGGAGGACGGGTACAGGCTCTGGTCCGGGTAGGTGTGCCCGGCATTGTTGGCGTCGGCCGCCACCTGCCACCCGCTGACATATATCGCCCGGAGGCCTGCGGCAACCATCTGAACCGCCTGGGTGCCGGTGAGGGCCCCGAAGGTGTGAACGTAATCTTCGGAGTTCAGCGCTTCCCAGAGGCGACTTGCGCCATGCGTCGCCAGGGTATGCTCTACCTTCAGCGAATTGCGCAGCGACACCACGTCGCCGGCCATGTAGTCTCGCCTGATCCCGTTGTACCTGGGATCTGTGGCCCACCGCAGTTCTAGCTCCTCGGCCTGCCCGATCGGCCGGCCCGACGAAACCCTGCCGTGCCCGTTGCGTTGTCCGTTCTCCATGTACCGACTCCAGCCCCTAGTAGTGTCCGATGCTCATAGTTAAGCCGCCGTCGGATATAATTGACAGGCCCAATAGGTTATCGGATATATAAGAGTTCTCTATATCTCGCTCATGGTCGAGCGCGAGGTGACTACGAGATGGAACTGCATCAGCTAGAGTCATTCCTGGTTGCCGCCGACAAGGGCAGCTTTCGTCAGACCGCCATCTCGCTTCATCTTTCCCAGCCATCGGTGAGCACGAGGATCCGCACGCTTGAGGAAGAGCTGGGCGTGCCCCTTTTTCACCGCGCCGGTCGGGGCGTCCGGCTCACCGAGATGGGCAAGGCTTTCCTGCCCTACGCCCAGAGCGCCCTTCAGTCCCTGCGCGAGGGCCGCGAAGTCCTGGCTACAGGCCGCGGCGCTTCGGGCGGCCTGCTGACGATAGCCGCTGCGCGGAACATAGGCACCTACACGCTCCCGGCGATCCTTGAGCGCCTCCGGCGGCGGCACTCGGATATAAAGGCGCACATAACCGTAGGCCGATCGAGGGACGTCCTCCACATGGTGGTCGGCGAGCAGGTCCAGCTGGGATTTGCGCGTGAGCTCAGGCATGAGGACGTGGTGACAACGCACCTCTACGACGAGGAGGTCGTCCTGGTCACCCACCCCGGCCACCGGTTTGCAACCCTGGGCGCAGCCAGTCTGGCAGAGGTCGCCCAGGAGCCCTTCATCCTGTACGATCCCGGCTCGGCCTACTTTCGCCTCATACAGACCTACTGCCGCCGCGAGGGCATTCAGCCCAGGGTCGAGATGAGGCTCGACAGCATCGATGCCACCAAGCACATGGTGGAGCTGGGAATCGGAATCTCCTTTCTGCCCAGGAGCGCGATCCGGAGGGAGGTGGCGCGCGGCGGGCTGCGAACGATCTCGCTGGGCCCTGAGAATCGCGTCGTCCTGCAGACCAGTCTCCTGCTCAAGCTCGCCGACTCGTATCCGCCCCAGGTAATGGCCCTTCTGGGTGTGCTTTCTGATATGTACGGTGCCCGCTTCGGAGCCCTGACCGTCCGAGGCACCAGCCCTGGGCCGCAGGTGGGGGCGACCGCGGCGGGGCCGCTGGCAGGCTAGGGGGGAGTGTTGGCGGGCAGCGAGTCTAGCGAACGCCCGGCGGTCTCTTACGGCCTGGAGGACGTGCTGGCGTTCGAGTCCAGGGTTGCCTACATAGACGGACACGCTCCAGAGTTCAGCGTCCGCGGCTACGACATCGCCGATCTTGCCCACAACCTTGGCTATGAGCAGATGGCCTACCTGCTCATGAGCGGAACCGTGCCGACGCCCGGGCAGCTATCAGCCTTCAGTGCCGAACTGGCCGCCGAGCGTGAGCTGCCCGGCCCCGTTCTGGACGTGCTTCGCTCCGCGCCCCCGACCGCCCATCCAATGGCGGTGCTACGCACGGCCGTCTCACTTATGGGCGTGCTGGAACCCGACGCAGAGATGGTGGATCAGGAACACCTGCTCGCCACTTCAAAGGCGCTGATCGCAAAGCTCCCTGCGATCGTTGCGGCCCAGGTGCGCATCCAGGCCGGCCACGAGCCCATCGCTCCCCGCGGGCCGGAGCTCGGGCATGCAGAGAACTACCTGTACATGGTCTCGGGCAAGGCTCCGGCAGAGCCGTTCAGGCGGGCGTTTGATGCGGCCCTGGTGCTCTATGCCGAGCATGAGACAAATGCCTCCACGTTCGCCTGCCGGGTGGTGGTGGGGACCATGTCCGACTACTATTCGGCCGTCGTCGCGGGGATAGGCGCGATCAAGGGCGCCCTGCACGGCGGCGCCATCGACGATGCGATGAACATGCTGGTGGATATCGGTCAACCCGACCTTGCCGCCGCCTACGTAGACGAGGCACTGGCGGCCAGGCGCAAACTGCCCGGCTTTGGCCACCGCGTGTACAGGACCGGAGACCCCAGGGCCGCGGAGCTTCGCGAGATGGCACTGCAGATGGCGGGCGCGGTTGACGACCGCAGATGGTTCGATATAGCGATCGCGACGGAGAGACGGATGGCCGAGACCAAGGGGATCATCCCGAATGTGGACTACTTTGCCGCGCCGGTGCTGTTCCAGCTGGGCTTCCCGATGAACCTGATGACCAATGTGGTGGCCTCTGCAAGGGTGGCCGGCTGGTCGGCGCACATCGCCGAGCAGTACGCCAACAACCGCCTGATACGCCCGAGGGCCCTCTACGTAGGTGATCGGGATAGAAGACTAGATGGTGGCGATTGACTGCGGACCTGAGGATCCCCGCCGTCTTCGTTCGTGGCGGCACCAGCCGCGCGGTGCTATTCCACGGCCGCGACCTGGCCGGATTCGGCGCTGCCGAGCGAGATGCCGTCATCCTGACGGCCCTCGGCAGTCCCGACCCGAACGGGCGCGAGGTCGACGGACTCGGTGGCGGCACCTCTTCGCTCAGCAAGGCGGCGATCATATCGCCCTCGAACCTGCCGGACGTTGATGTAGAGTTCGAATTCGCGCAGGTCGATGTAGAGCGCCCGTTCGTAGACTGGTCGGGAACCTGCGGCAACATTTCGTCCGCCGTCGGACCGTTCGCGATTGACGAGGGACTGGTCAGCGCAATGGAGCCGGTGACGGAGGTGCGTGTACTGGCGGTCAACTCGGACAGGCGCTTTATCACCCGCGTGCCGGTGAGGAGCGGTCGGTCGGTCTCGGAGGGCGAGTTCGCCATAGACGGGGTGCCGGGCACCGGCGCCCGAATCGACCTCGAATATATCGACCCCGCCGGATCCCAGGGCGGGGGGGCGCTACCGACGGGTGCCTCCCGCGAATGCGTGGATCTGCCGTCCGGGAGGAGCCTGGCGATCTCCATCGTTGACGTCGCCATCCCCTCGGTGTTCGTTCGCGCCTCCGACGTCGGGGCGGACCCGCGGGCAACCGCTGCCGAACTCGACGACGAGACCGGCCTGGGGAGGTGCCTGGAGGAGGTCCGCTGCATGGGCGCCGTGCGGATGGGATTGTGCGAGACGCCTGAGGAGGCCCACGCGCGGCTGCGGGCGGTGCCCAAGGTCGCCCTGATCGCGCCGCCCGCGGGCTATGAGACCTCCGACGGAAGGCGCGTGACGGCCGCCGACATGGATATTCTCGCCCGCGCAGTGTCAATGGAGCGTTTTCATCGGACCTACCCGGCGAGCGTATCGATGGCGACAGCCGTGGCGGCGAGAATCGACGGTACACTGGTCTCGGAGGCGGCGATGGGAGCAGCCTCGGGGCCGCTGCGGATCGGCCACCCCGCGGGGGTCATGCAGATCGACTGCACGGTCGAGCCCGACGGTGAGCGGTGGCGAGTTCCAACGGTAACGACCTACCGCACGGCCCGGCGCATCATGGAGGGAAACGTCCTGATCCCGCAGTCAAGGCTGAGGCAACCATCGCAGCTCAGGGCCTCTGGATCCCCCGATGTCTGAACCGCGGAACCTGACGCACAAGCTTCTGGGCGACCACCTGGTATCCGGGCACATGACACCGGGTGAGGAGATCGCGATCCGCGTCGACCAGACGCTCTCGCAGGATGCCACCGGCACGCTGGCCTACCTGCAGCTGGAGGCCACCGGGGTCGATCGCGTAAAGACGGACCTTTCCGTCAGCTATGTCGATCACAACATGCTGCAGGCCGACTATCGCAACGCCGATGACCATGCCTATCTGCAGGACGTGGCGGCCAGGTACGGGGTCTACTTCTCGAGGCCGGGCAACGGCATCTGCCACCAGGTGCACCTTGAGCGGTTCGCGGTCCCCGGAGCCAGCCTGATCGGAACCGACTCGCATACGCCGACCTGCGGAGGCATGGGCTCGCTGGCAATAGGCTGCGGCGGACTGGATGTTGCAACGGCGATGGCAGGCGGCCCCTACTACATGAGCATGCCGCTCGTGGTGGGGGTCGAGCTGACCGGTGCCCTTGCACCCGGGGTGTCGGCCAAGGACGTGATCCTTGAGCTCCTGCGAAGGTTATCTGTCAGGGGCGGAATCGGACGCATCCTCGAGTACCACGGGCCGGGCGTGGCGACCCTGACCGTCCCTCAGAGGGCGACCATTGCCAACATGGGGGCCGAGCTGGGGGCGACGACCTCCCTTTTTCCGAGTGACCCGATGTCCCTTGACTACCTGACCAGGCAGGGAAGGGGCGAAGCCTACAGGGAGCTCTCAGCAGACGAAAATGCCGCTTACGACGAGTCGATGTCCATAGACCTTGCGGCCCTCGAGCCGCTCATAGCCTGCCCGGATAGCCCGGACGCCGTGGTCCCCGTGGCCGAGCTCAAGGGCACGCCGGTAGACCAGGTTGCGGTGGGAAGCTGCACCAACTCGTCGTTTGCCGATCTTTCGGAGGTCGCCTCGATGCTCAGGGGGCGCACCGTCCACCCCGGGGTGACCATGGTGATGAGCCCGGGGTCGCGCCAGGTCCTGCAGCTGATAGCACAGGACGGAGCGCTGGCCGATATCGTCCAGGCGGGAGTGCGTCTCCTTGAGTCCGCCTGCGGGCCGTGTGCGGGCATCGGTCAGGTGCCGCGCCACGGGGCGGTCTCGGTACGTTCCTTCAACCGCAATTTCCCGGGTCGCTCCGGCGGCCTGGAGAACAGCGTGTACCTGGCCTCTCCCGCCGTGTGCGCCGCTACCGCGGTGGCGGGCTGCATAGCGGATCCGCGGGACTACGCCCGCGGCTCCGGGTCCATGGAGATGCCGCAGCGGTTCACGACGGACGATTCCGGCATCATCCCACCGGCCGATGATCCCGAATCGGTCGCTATCCGGCGCGGCCCCAACATAAAGCCCATACCGGCCGGCAGGCCCATGCCCGAGTCGATCGGCGGGCAGGTCCTGATCAAGCTCGGGGACAACATCTCCACCGATCACATCCTCCCCGCGGGAGCGACGACACTTGCTCTGCGCTCGAACGTGCCTGCCATTTCGGAGCACGTGTTCGCCTACCTGGATAAGGGATTTGCACAGAGGGCCAGGTCCGCCGGAGGAGGGGTCATAGTTGCCGGCGAGAACTACGGACAGGGCAGCTCCAGGGAACACGCCGCGCTCTCGCCCGCATACCTTGGCGTGGGATTCATACTCGCAAAGTCGTTCGCCCGCATACACCGGGACAATCTGGTCAACTACGGGATAATGCCGCTGACCTTTGCGGACGAGTCCGACTTCGCATCGCTCGAGCAGGGCCAGAGGCTCGTCCTGGAGGATGCAAGGTCGGCGGTGGAAACGGGCGCGACCTCGGTCACTATTGCGGAAGCAGCCATGGGCCTGACCATACGCGCGACCGTCACGCTGAGCGACCGGCAGCGCCAGATCTTGCTGGCCGGAGGCCTGCTCAGGTACGTCGGAGGATACAGTGCCGGGGGGCGCACCAACTGAGTGGACCCGCAGGACGGCTCATATCCAGAGGTAAGAAGGCCGACCGGGCAGGGGCTCTGTCCGCAGGTTAACATTCAGTCCGGTAGCGGAGAATCGAATGAAGCATCAACGATCCTTGAGCCGAGAGCATTGAAACTGGCGATTGACTTGCCCCGTCTCCCCGGTGCCCATCCTCGACCCATGGGTTCGGCAGCCATATGACCGACCTGCCGATCATACCGACCACCGTTGTAGGCTCTCACGCAAAGCCGGCCTGGTGGCACGAATGCAAGGAGCTCACCGAGTCGGGACGGTGGGGCCCGTCGGACCTGGAAGAGATGTTGACCGACGCGGTGGACGTAGCCATCCTGGATCAGGAGCGGGCCGGCCTTGACATAATCACCGACGGAGAGTCGCGACGTCTCGACGGCTATGTCGACGGGTACTACGCGATCATCGACGGCATTCGCGCACTGCCCGCAGGACGCAGGGGAGGGCCGTGGGGCTACGATCAGCAGACTCGATATGAGGCGGTCTCGAGTATCGTCGCGCCGGAGGGTCTCGGCATCGTCTCGGAATTCGAGTACCTTCGCGACCACACGGCGCTGCCGACCAAGGTGACCTGCGCCGGGCCGCTCACCTTCGGTTCCCGCATTCGCCCGGGAACAGTGTATGAGAGCCCCGTCGCGGTGGCCGAGCGCTTTGCCCACGTGATCAACGCCGAGCTCAAGGCGCTGGTCAGCGCTGGCGCAACGTTTCTGCAGATCGACGAGCCGGCCCGTGGAAACGTTACCGGTCAGGAGATGGCCCGATTGTTCAACATGGCGACCGACGGAGTAGACGCCAAGGTCGCCTACCACATCTGCTTTGGCAACCGTTTCGGACGGGGGCGATTCAAGCCTCACTACTCCGATTACTTCCCCGGCGTCCTGGATGCCAGGGCGGACCAGTTCGTGGTCGAATTCGCGGCCCGTGGCATGTATGAGGTGGAGAAATTCGGCGATTGGACCGACGGGCGTGAGCTGGGCGCCGGCGTGGTTGATGTAAAGTCCTTCCACCCCGAGAGCCCGGGGGACGTGGCGGATCGGATCCGCACCGTACTCGAGCACGTTCCGGCGGAACGACTCTACGTAAACCCCGACTGCGGGTTCGGCTGGTCGCCCCGGTACATGGCCGTCGGCAAGCTCCGTGCACTGGCGGCCGGCGCTAGGATCGTGCGTGGAGAGGTGAACGGTGACTAGAGCGCCGACCGGCTGCGACACCTTCGTGGCGCTCGGCCCGGCGACGCGGGACGGACACGCCATCTTCGCCAAGAACTCCGACCGGCCGGCCGATGAGTGCCAGCCGCTTGAGCCGCACGGACGCGCGGAGCATCCTGCGGGGGCGAGGCTTAGAACCCCCTTCGTCGACATGCCGCAGGCTGAGGTGACCCATCGGCACGTCGGGTCACGCCCGTACTGGTGCTGGGGCTATGAGCACGGTTTTAACGAGCACCAGGTCGTGGTCGGCAACGAGGCCCTCCGGTCCAGGCTGCGGCCGTCGGGACCGACCCTGGTGGGGATGGACCTGGTGCGTCTGGGACTTGAGCGTGGAGCCACGGCCGCAGAGGCGGTGGAGGTCATCACCGCTGCGGTCGCCGAGCACGGGCAGGGGGAATTCGAGCATCCGGGTGGTCACCGCACCTACGACAACGGCTTTATCGTCGCCGACCCCGGCGAGGCCTATGTGATCGAGACGGCGGGACACGAGTGGGCGGTGCGCAGCGTCGCGACGCACGCGGCGATCAGCAACGTTTACTCGATCACCGGTGACTGGGACCGGATCTCACCGGGCGCCGAAGAGACCGCCGCCGAGACCGGGCGGAGCGGCGGGCGGCTGTCTTTCGCGCAGGCCTTCGCGGAGGGCGATCACCTTTCCGGCAGCGGATTCCTCAGGCGCACGCGGTCGTGCGGGGTGCTCGCCCGGCATGAGGGACGCATCGACGTCGGGGTGATGATGGCCCTGCTCTCGGATCATGCGGACGGAGACTCCGAACCGGGAGGCTTCGTCACCGACATCGACCCGGGGCGCGGCATCTGCATGCACTCGGTCGGGGGCGATGGAGCCGGTGGCAACACTGCCGCCAGCTTGGTGGCCGACCTGTGCGACGACGGCAGCCGTCTCCCGATATTCTGGACCAGCATGTACTCGCCCTGTCTGGGCGTCTTCCTCCCGGTCTTCCTGCAGGGCGAGCTACCCGCCTCCCTGTCTCTGGGGGGCGCAGAGCCCACCTCGGACAGCGTCTGGTGGACCTTTCGGCGCCTGGCCGGCGCGGTGTCCGAGGATCCCGGGCGCCGCGCGGCCGAGGTCAGGGCGCGCTGGGCGGGGCTCCAGTCGCAGCTCCTTGAGACGGCTTACCCGCTCGCCGCCGAGGCGGCCCGCCTGCTCTCCAGTCAGCGCGGCCGGGAGGCGGAAATCATGCTTGGCGATTACATGGCGACCAACCTGTCGACCGCTGTCCGGACGGCAGAAACGCTCCTGGAATCGTATTCGGCAGACCGCGGCCGGACCGCCCTGAGTCCGGCCGCCAGGGTTCCCATTCCATAGGCGCGGTCCGGCCGGGTAGAGCCGCCGATATGCGGCGGCGTGGTGTTATCATTAGCGCCATCTTCGGACGGGGGACCTTGGCACAATGACGAGGCTTAGCGCGCGCCTGCGATGGGTGGCACTGACCTTTCTACTACTCATCGGACTGGCCGCGGTTGCGTGCGGGGGTGGTGGTGACGGCGGTGGAGCCAGGGATGGGCTGGCCGCGCTGGAAACCGGTGCCTGCGCCAACCAGGGCGGCGGTACCGTGGTGGTTGCCCAGATAACGGAGGAGGCCGAGCACGGGTCGACGACCGCTCACGTGATCGAGTACCTGGCCGAGTTCGGCTTCAGCTATCCGACGCGGGTCAGGTCCATGTCTCTCGCCGACGCCGCCTCGGGCATTGCCGACTGCTCCGTCCACCTTGTCGCGGCTCCTGCGGGCTGGTCGGCCTCAGGTGCGAAGGACTACGGCACCCTGTATGAAGGCGACTCCGGAACGATCAACAAGTACGCGGTGGCCCAGCTGGGTGAGCTGGCGCCTGAGTTCTCAGCGGCGTTCACCGAGATGGAGATCCCCTTCAGGCGAATAGTGGAGACCACGGAGTGGTATGACTCCGACGAGCGGCCATGGGTGAGGTTCACGGAAGGCGTGGACGAGCGCTACGCGCCGGCACAGCCCTGGAAGGCCGCGGTCTACTTCTACTGGGAGTTCGACCTGACCGAGGGTAGCTGGAAGGCCTGGCTCGGAGGCGAGTTCGAGCCGTTCGACCAGATCCGCAAGGTCACCCAGGCGGTGACCAGGGAGATACGCGGCACCCCGTACCGGGGCGAGGACCAGTACGAGGACACTAAGGGCAACCTCGACCTGGACGAGGACGGAAGCATACTCCTCGACAGCCGAACGAAGGTCACCACGGGCGGCGATCTGGCACTACGGTAGCCGCCCCCGCCGCCCGGGAGCGAAAGAGTCGGCCAGCTCTGACACCTGACCACACAGCCGCATGACCGAGATATCCGGCAGGGTGCAGACCGTGCTCGGGCCCATAGAGCCGTCGGAGCTGGGCGTCACAGTCGCCCACGAGCACCTGCTGCTTGACATAACCTGCTACACGGTGGAGGCAGAGCACGCGACCGGGCGCGCCCTGCGCGATGCCCCGGTCACGATCGACCTGCTCGGCGACCTGCCCTCACGTTTTCTCCACAGCCTCGAGAACATGAGGCTGCTCGACGAGCGGACGGCCACGCAGGAGGTGCTTCGCTTTCGCCACGCGGGTGGTGACTCCGTCGTCGAGACCACCAGCGCAACGATCGGGCGCGACCCGCTGGCCTACGCCCGCATATCTAGGGCCACCGGCCTTAACGTTGTCATGGGCTCCGGCTACTACGTCTCCGTCTCCCATCCGCCTGATATGGGGGAGCGGACCGTGGACTCGATCGCAGAGGAGATCGTCCGCGACCTGACGGTCGGCGTCGGCGAAACGGGGATAAGGAGCGGCATAATCGGCGAGGTAGGGTGCTCGGTTCCCCTGCATCCCGATGAGCGCAAGTCCGTGGTCGCCTCCGGCATGGCGCAGAGAGAGACCGGGGCGCCCCTTACGCTTCACACCGGCGGACCCAGGGAGGCCAAGGATGAGATCCTGGACGCCCTGCTCGAAGGCGGCGCAAACCCCCGCAAGGTGATCTTCGGCCACTCAGACGGGTACCTTGACCCCGACGACCTGCGGGCGCTTGCCGAAGCCGGATGCTATATACAGCTCGACGTGTTCGGCTGGGAGGACACCTCGGTAGAGAGCATCCTGCCCGGCTTCCGGTTCACCAATGACGCAGAGCGCCTCCGGAGCATCGCCAACATAGCCGACATGGGATTCATCGACCATGTTCTGGTCGCCCAGGACGTCTGCCAGCCCTGGCAGTACGTGGGCAGGGGGGGCAAGGGGTATGCGCACCACCTGGAGAGCATCGTGCCCCGCATGAGGCGGCTCGGCTTCGGCGATGAGGATCTGCGCCGCATCTTCGTGGACAATCCGGCCCGGGCGCTCAGCTTTGAATAGACCTATTTTATGAGGCGCCTGGTCATCAGCCGGGTCGCCAGCAGGTAGAACACGGCCGAGAATCCCACCAGCTCCAGGGTCCACAGCGCCATCCATCCGGACAGTTCGCCCGTGAACAGGCCCCGGATCAGCTCTACGCCCGGCGTCAGGGGCATCAGCCAGGAGAACACCTGCACACCTGCCGGCAGGTCGTCGAGCGGAAAGAATATGCCGCTGAACATGAACATCGGGGTGAGGATGACGGTGAAATAGTTCTCGATCGCGCCAAGCGACCTCACCGATGCGGTGATGGTCATGCCTATGCATGCGAACGCGACCCCGACCAGCCAGGCCGCCGGCAGGGCGAGGACGGCGAACGGCGAGTTCACCAGACCGAAGATTGCGGCCACACAGAGCACGGCGGTCCCGGTCATCAAGGACCGTGTGCTACCCCACATCACCTCACCGAGGACGATGTCGGACGGCCCGAGCGGCGTGTACAGGATGGCGTCATAGATGTGGTGCGTTTCCAGCCGCAGGTAGGCGCCGAAGGTCTGGTCGAAGGAGGCGTGGTACATCGCATAGCCCGCGAGGATGCCCGGTGCGACGAAGTCTCCGTACGGGAGGCCGTGTATGTTGTCGATATAGAGTCCAAGGCCGAAACCCATGGCCAGGACTATGAAGAAAGGCTCTACGACCAGGCCGCCGGTGTCGAGCATCCACGCGCGGAGGAATACGTCGCGGTTGCGCTGCCAGACCCGAAACCCGCCCCACATCACGGTCCGCCTCAGGGCGAGGGCGGCGGTTGTCATTCGTCCCTCAGCCCCCTGCCGGTGAGTCGAAGGAACACGTCCTCCAGGTTGGCGGGCCGGGAGGTGACCTCGAGGCCGTCGAGGGCCCCGGCCTCGAGCGCCCCGTTGGCCGAGCCGTATACCACCAGCGACTCGCCGCGGTCCTCGACCCTGGCGCCGCAGCCGCTCAGCCGCTCGAGGATGGACGGCTTATCGCCAAAGCTGACGCGCACCTCGAGGACCTCGCCGCCCACCTGTTGCCTGATCAGGTCAGCCGGGGTCCCCTCGACCAGTATGCGGCCGTGGTCGATCACTACGAGCCGGTCGCACAGATATGCCGCCTCCTCCATGTAGTGGGTGGTCAGCAGCATCGTTATGCCCTCGGACTTCAGGCTGGTCAGCTTGTCCCACACCAGCAGCCGCGTTTGAGGATCCAGACCGGTGGTTGGCTCGTCGAGCACCAGCACCTCGGGCTCGTGCAGGAGTGCGCGGGCGATCAGCAGGCGCCGTCTCATGCCGCCCGAAAGTTCGTCCGGCTTGCGGTCGGCCTTCTCGCGCAGCTGGAACAGGTCCAGTGCCTCTAGGGAACGCCTGCGGGCGACATCTCCGGGAAGGTCAAAGTAGCGCGAGAAGGCGATCAGGTTCTGGATCACGCTCAGGTCCGGATCGAGGCTGTCGGCCTGCGAGACGACGCCGAGCCTCGCCTTTATGGCGCGGGAAGAGGTGCGCACGTCTAGGCCGGCGACGGTCAGTGCCCCGGAGGTTACCGGCGACACGCACGTCACCATCCTCAGGGTCGTGGTCTTGCCGGCACCGTTGGGGCCGAGGAAGCCAAAGCACTCCCCCTTCTCCACCCTGAAGTCGATGCCGTCTACCGCCACGAGATCCCCGTAGTTCTTTACGAGTGCGGATCCCCTGACTATTGGCTGTGAATCGCTGGGCACTTTCACCGGTGTAAGAAAAAGGGCCTGTGCCGGGTCGACACAGGCCCATTCCGTTTTGGCTCTGCGTCTTCTATGGCTTTACCACCGCCCTGGTCACCGGGGTCTTTCGGTCCTTGCCGAACCACTCGGCGGTCTCAAAGGCCTCGTTGATATCCTCCAGTCCAAACGAATGGGACATCAGGTTGACGAGCGGGTATCGATCCTTGGTCCGCTCCAGCATCTCCAGGGCGGCCGGGAGCAGCCGGGGGCTGTAGAAGGAGACCGGGACTATGTACTTTATGCCGTGCAGCACCCTGTTTATGTCTACCTCGACCATGGACTTTGCCGATATGTTCCCGATCTCTATGTAGCGACCTCCCGGCCTCAGCATCTCCAGGCCCTCGGGCACGACGCCGGGAAAGCCCACAACCTCGACCACGGTGTCGGCGCCTAACCGGCCTCCGCCGACCAGCTCCTTGACGCGTTCTATCCGGTCCTGCGGGTCGGTGATCTCGTTGATGTCTATGGTGTAGTCGGCCCCGCACTGCCTGGCTAGCTCAAGGCGCGGCTCCTGGCCGTCTATCGCTATGATCGGTCCGGCGCCCCGCTCGCGGGCGTACGCAATCCCGTAGAGGCCCAGGCCGCCCGCTCCCTGGAACACGATCGCGTGGCCCGCCTGCAGGTTCGAGCGCTCGATGCCCTCCATGACCGTGCCCGCCGCGCAGTTAACGGAGGTCAGCGCCTCGTCGGAAAGATCGGAGTCGACCCTGAATACGAAGGTCCCGGGCCTCAGGTAGTAGTAGTCGGCGAAGCCGCCGTGGCAGAAGGGGTATTCCTCGACTGACTTGAACATCTGAAAGTTGAAGGCGCAATCGGTGTATTCGCCCCTTATGCAGATGTAGCAGCGGTGGCACGGTGTGAAGTACGTGAAGATCACCCGATCTCCCTCCTTCAGCGGCTGCTGCAGGTAGTCGGTTGACACGTTCGATCCCATCGAGTGGACCCGGCCCACCAGCTCGTGGCCGTTGATGAAGCCGTGCAGCTTGATGTCCCCGCGCCAGATGTGAAGGTCGGAGCCGCAGACCCCGCAGCCGGTCACCCTCACGAGGATGCCCTCCGGCTCCACCTCCGGTGTGGGTAGCTCCCGGATCTCGAATGTGTAGTCGTCGACGAGTACTGCCGCTCTTCCGCGCTCGGGCAAGGCTTTCCTCCGTTGCTGTGCTGCACGGCGACGCCGCACTATTGGCGGCCAGAGTATCAGCGGCCGATGGGCCGGTCAACGGTCGGCTGGACGCCCGGCGCGTGGCCGGGGATGCTCGGTCGACGCGCCCTGCTGCCGCGCCTATAATTCCGGCAGCTTTCACAACACTTGGTATCAGGGGGCACAATGCAGCTAACCGGCTACCCCGACAGGTTCAGCGTCCGCCCTGGCGAGACCGTCGGCTTTCACATTTCTTCAAGGGCGCCCAGATATCGGGCGCAGGTCGTCCGGCTCGTCCACGGCGACCCCAACCCGCGTGGACCGGGCCTCAAGACCGAACCGGTCGAATCCTCCATCGAGGGCGAATACGAGGGCAACGAGCAGTTCCTTCACGGTGGATCTCACGTGACCGTCCCGGACAGCCCGCTCCTGGATCTTTCAGGCGGCTTTACCATCACCGCCTGGATATGGCCCACCTGGCCGGAAAAAAAGAGCCCGCAGGCCCTGGTGACCAAGCTCTCTCGGGACGGTGACAGCGGCTACGGCCTGTTCGTCTCGAGAAACGGCGATCTGGCCCTGTGGGTCGGAGATGGATCGGCGAGCGAGTGCGTCGTCACCGGCCGCAGGCTGCAAAGTCCCGAGTGGTACTTCGTCGCCGTCAGCTTCGAGGGCGGTGCGGGGATCGTCCGCATGAGCCAGAGGCCGCTTGGCTGGACCTCGGGGGGCGAGGTCGCCACGGTGGAAAAGCGCGTACCGGTAGGCGCCGTCGCGCCATCGGGCGGGCCACTGATGATCGCCGCTTCGCCCGGCGGGGACGGCCGTCACCACAAGGTATTCAACGGGAAGATCGATTCTCCACGCATCTTCGACCGCCCGCTCGCTGCCGATGAGATCGACGCCCTGTGCGGAGGGGCCGATCCGGTCGACGTCGCCGGCTCCTCCCTCGTCGCCGCATGGGACTTTTCGATCGGCATGTCCACGCAGGTCGCCACCGATACGTCGTCCAACGGGCTTCACGGGACTGTTGTCAACCTGCCGCACCGGGCGGTCATCGGCCGAAACTGGAGCGGCGAGGAGTACAACCCCGCGCTCAGACCGGGCGAATACGGGGCGATCCACTTCCATGAAGAGGACATAGACGATGCCGGCTGGGATGTCAGCGTAGAGTACCCGGTGCCCGAGGATGCGCGCAGCGGGATCTACGCCCTGCGGACATCGGCCGGCGATGCGACCGACCACATACCCTTCTTCATACGCCCGCACGTCGGTGTGCCCCAGTCCAAGATCGCCTTCCTGCTGGAGACCAACACCTACCTGGCCTACGGCAACGAGCACGTGCTCAACCCGGAGGGAGAGGATGTGATCCCTGCCGAGCTGCTGCCGAACTGGAGAAAGGACATCCACCTGGAGGAGATCGACTACATCCTGCAGAACGGCCTGCACTCGATGTACGACCACAAGAGGGACGGCAGCGGGGTGCCCTACCAGACCCGCAGGGTACCCATACTGAACATGCGCCCCGACTTCATATACCCGGCCCGTGGGGGTCCCCACGCGATGGGGGCGGACCTGATCATCGCCGACTGGATGGAGCAGCAGGGCTTTGCCTTCGACGTGTTCTGTTCAGAGGACCTTCACTTCGACGGGGCGGCGCTGCTGGCACCCTACAGGGTGCTGGTGATAGGCAGTCACCCGGAGTACTGGTCTCGCCAGATGCTGGAGGCGGTTGAGACCTACCTTGCCGGCGGCGGCCGGGCGATGTATCTCGGAGGCAACGGCTTTTACTGGGTGACCTCGTTCGATCCTGAAAGACCGCACGTGATCGAGATCCGTCGCTGGGGCGGCACCGACGTCTGGGAGGCGGAGCCCGGTGAGTACTACCACTCGACCACAGGCGAACTCGGGGGGATATGGCGAAAGCGCGCCCGACCGCCGCAGAAGATGTTCGGGGTGGGTTTCACCGCCCAGGGATTCGACTTTAACTCCCCCTACGAGCGCTTGCCGGGCTCGTTCGATCCGCGGGCTGCGTTCATCTTCGAGGGGATCGGCGAGGATGAATTGATCGGCGATTACCCTTCGCTCATGCTGGCGCACGGGGCTGCCGGAGACGAGATCGACCGCCTGGACTTCGAGCTTGGAACGCCCCGGCACACCCTGCTCCTTGCGACCTCGGCGGGACGCCACTCGAAGGTCTACCATCATGTGATAGAGGAGGTCGCGATCACCGACTCGCTGCAGCATGGGGAGGTCAACCCGTTCGTGCGGTCGGACATGACCTACTTTGAGGGACCCAGGGGCGGCGGGGTCTTCTCGGTCGGCTCCATAGACTGGTGCGGCGTTCTGTCGTACAACGACTACGACAACAACGTGTCGCGCATCACCGGCAACGTCATGAGGAGGTTCGTCTCGGACGAGCCCTTGCCGCCGATACCTACTGAACCAGGAGACAGAGCATGACGGAAAAGCGAATCGCCGTATTGGGGGCGGGAGCGATCGGCGGGAGCATTGCCGCCTTCCTGGCCAGGGCCGGGGTGGAGGTTACGGTGATCGACATCTGGCCCGACAACGTCGAGGCGATCCGGGCCGATGGGATCAGGGTCACGACCCTGGAGGATGAGTTTGTCGCACGCCCGGCGGCCGCGCTGCACCTGGCTGACGTGTCGATCTCGGGCGGACTGTTCGACGTCGTCTTCCTCGCGCTCAAGTCCTACGACACCGAGTGGGCGTGCCATTTCATCAGGCCGCACCTTGCGCCCGGCGGCTACATCGTCTCGGCGCAGAACTCGATCAACGACGGGACCATCGCTTCGGTCGTCGGTTGGACCCGGGTGGTCGGCGCGGTGGTCACCTTCGGGGCCGGCATGTACGACCCCGGCCACATAACCTACACCAGCCCCGCCGAGCGCAAGCCCTTTACGGTCGGTGAGCCCAGCGGCCTTGTGACGCCGCGGGTGCGCGAGGTGGTGGACATACTGGACAGTGTTTCCGGAGGGAACGTTTCAACCACGACCAACCTGTGGGGCGAGCGCTGGTCGAAGCTGTGCGTCAACTCCATGGCCAATGCGGTGGCCGGGGCCACGGGGCTGAAGTCTGCGGAGCTGCGGGAGGTCGAGGCGAGCCGCCGTGTCTCGATCCGCATAGCGGCCGAGGTGGTTACCGTCGGCACGGCTCACGGGGTGTCGATTGAGCCGATCACCGGCGTCAGGGCGGAACTCTACCCGCGCGCCCTTGTCGACGGGGCGGTCATGGAGGAGATTGAGGGGGTCCTGGTTTCCGGTGCCCGCGAGGTGGGCGTCGGTCGCCCCTCACTGGCGCAGGATCTGATGAAGGGCCGCCGCATCGAGGTCGACCACCTCAACGGATACGTGTCCCGCATGGGCGCCGAGGTCGGCATCGCCACTCCCGTTAACGATGCCATCCGGTCTCTCGCAAATCGAGTCGAGTCAGGAGAGCTGACGCCCTCGGTCGAGAACCTGGCGCAGGTCCCCTGACCCCGGCCGGCGGGTGATCGGCCCTGGGGAGGGAAATCGGTATCATTCTCTGCCCCGGACGCGGTCCGGGGACTACAAATCGACTATGGCCCGGCGATCGGCCGCGCTTGGAAGGAAATCCTATTGAACGGCTTTGAGTACATAGCCCGAATACTCAGGCGGGAGGGCACCGACTGGCTACCCTGCTACCTTTCGAACCCGATCATCGAGGAGGTGGCTAAGGAGGGCATCCGTCCCGTGGCCTTCAGGCACGAACGGGGGGCGGTGATGGCGGCCGACGGATATTCGCGGGTCAGCGACAGGCGCAGGTTCGGAGTGGTGGCCGTGCAGGCCCAGGCAGGCGCGGAGAACTCCGTCGGCGGGCTGGCCCAGGCCAACGCCGACAATGTTCCGATCCTGGTGCTGCCCGGCGGCAATCCACTGGACCGCATCCTAGTGCGGCCGAACTTCGTGGCCGCCCGCAGCTGGGAGACGGTGGTAAAGAGCGCACAGCTGGTCACAAGGACGGACCAGATAGCCGATGTCATGCGCCGGGCGTTCCACGCCCTTCGCAACGGACGGGGAGCCCCGGTCGTGGTGGAGATGCCGCTTGACGTCTGCGATGGGGCCGTCCCGGAGTCGTCGGCTACCTACACCTCCCCGCCGGTCTCGACATGCAGGCCGTCGAGCTCCGATGTGCGGGATGCGGTAAGGGCGGTCGCCTCCGGGAGGAGCCCCCTTATCTGGGCCGGGGCCGGCGTGCTCTCGGCAGGTGCCACCGACGAGCTCAGGGAGTTCGCCGAACTTCTGGATGTGCCGGTCTATACGACCATGCCGGGAAAGTCGGCCTTCGACGAGCGTCATCCCCTTTCGGTCGGCGCCGGGAGTATGAACACCACCCTGGCCGCGCGGCGGTGGCTCGACGATTGCGACGTGCTGCTGGCGCTCGGCACCTCGCTGACCGAAACGCCCTACGGCCAGGCCATACCCGCGGGCAAGACCGTGATTCACAACGTGCTCAACCCCGAGGAGATAAACAAGGACGTCGCCTCTTCGATCGGGCTGATCGGCGATACGAAGCTGACGCTGCTCGACCTGATCGACGCGGCAAAGGGCGAGGTCGCCGAAGAGCCCAGGGAAACCGGCGTCCGTGATCGGATCGCTGCGGTGAGGGGCGAGTGGCTTGCCCGGTGGCACCGCTACCTTGAGGACGATGACGAGCCCATCAACCCATACCGGGTGATCCACGAGCTCAACAGGAACCTGGACCTTGCGGGCAGCATAGTCACGCATGACGCCGGGGCGCCGCGCGACCAGATGGTCCCGTTCTTTACTGCGACCAGCCCCCACAGTTACGTCGGCTGGGGAAAGACGACGCACCTGGGATTTAGCATCCCGCTGATGATAGGAGCCAAGCAGGCGATGCCGAACAGGTTCTGTCTGAACCTGATGGGCGATGCCGCCTTCGGCATGTCCGGCCTCGACATTGAGACGTCCGCGAGGGCCGGCATACCGATCACCACGGTTGTACTGAACAACGGTGGCATGGCCACCTACCCGGGCGGCTTTCCGACCGCGCGTGAGAACTTTGGGGTGTCGATCATGCAGGGCGACTACGCGGGTCTGGCGACCGCGATGGGCGCGGAGGGGATTCGCGTGACAGGGCCTGGCGAGCTGGGCCCGGCGCTGGTCAGGGCGCGCCGGCTGAACGCCGAGGGCAGAACGGTGCTCATCGACGCCAAGACCAGGTTCGAGAACAGCCGCGCCCCGGAAGAGTTCGCCTAGCACCGGGGGCACGGACCCGCCGGGAGGGGGGTCAGGCCCAGGCGAGGATTCGGGCCGGGTTGTTGGTGACTATGTCGTCGATCTCAACGTCGGTAAAGCCCTTGAGCCTCATTCGCGGGACGACGTTCTCCAGTAGATGGGCATAGCCCTTGCCGCCGCGCTCGATCAGCTGTCCCTTGGTGCACACGTCGTGCGCGACGACGATGCGTTCGCCGTAACCGGCGTCGATCATCGCCCGGATGTTGTCCAGCCGCCTGTCGTCATTTACGCGGTCCAGCGGCGCGATAGGATTGCCCGAGGTGTCCTCGTTCCCGAGCAGGTCCCACTCCATGTAGCAGCCTGAGGCGGCAAGCCTGAGCAGCTGCTCGGGCTCCGTGAGGATGTAGTCGAGGTGGCCCACTATCACCCGCCCGAGGTCTGCTCCGGCCTGCTGCAGGATCTCGACGATCCATCCGGGCCCGTCGGAAAGGAAGGGCGGGTGTATGAGGATGGCCGCGCCGGTCTCCTGCTGGGCGGCCACCGACGCCCTGAGCACCTTTTCGACGTTGTCGGACATCGGGTTCCAGCAGCCTATCTCCCCGATGATGCCGCTCCTTATCCCCGTTTCGCCGACGCCCACGGTCAGGTCCCGAACTATCTCGGAGGCGATCTCGTCCTCCGTCCGCTCGTCCATGTCGGGCGGGTGAGAAAGGGGCACGTAGTAGCTGGACCCCATGACTATGTTCAGGCCCGTGGCCCTTGAGATGCGTGCAAGGGCAAGTGGGTCCCTGGCTATGCCGATGGATGTGGCGTCGACCAGCGAGCCTCCGCCCCACAGCCTGTAGCGGGTGATCTCCCGCAGGGCGACCTGCTCATCGAGCAGGGTCATCTGGTCGAAGTTGTACATGAACACGATGCGGCTGCGGCCGACCATGTCGAACGTGAGTTCCCTCTCCACGTCCCCGCGGGCGGTCGCCTCCTCTGGCATCTGGAAATAGGGCCGAAGGTCGATCAGCAGGTGCTCATGCGTAACCGTTGGACCCAGCTCGGATGGATCTATCGGTCCCAGTACCGTTTGCACCTTGCCCTTCATGCAGGTCATGTCGTCCACCTCACCGTCGGGAGTATACAGCGGACGATTCGATGGACGCGCTCTCGCGTGGGCCTGACGGGGCAGGCCCCGCCGCCCCTCAGGCTAATGGCTGCGTGCCGGTTGCGGCGTTGACGGGTCTGCTGAAACAGACCACCATCCATATAGCGGCCCCGGGCAGGCACCGGGGCCGCCGCATGGAGGACGAAATGAGCCAGCCCACCGTCACCACGATCAGCAAGTTAGAGGCCCGGGCGGAGCGCGCCATGGTTGCCACGAAGGATCCCCACGCGACCAGGGCGGGGCTGGAGCTGCTGCGGGCGGGCGGGAACGCCGTCGATGCCGCGGTCGCCGCCTGCTTTGCGAGCGGGGTGGTAGAGCCCAACTCGGCGACCATAGGCGGCGGCGGTTACATCGTCTACCAGATGGGGGACGAGGGCGGTGTAGTGGGCGGGCACATGCCCGCGCCGTTATCGGCCGAGCCCACCATGTTCACCCTCACCGGCGGGTCCGCGACCGGACCGTTCGGGTGGGCCGAGGTGGAGGGAGATGCCAATCTGCAGGGCGCCATGTCAATCGGCGTCCCGGGCGTTGTGGCCGCGATGTGCGAGGCACACCGGCTCTTCGGGAGGGTTCCTCTTCCTGAGGTCGTGGCCCCGGCCGTGCGACTTGCACGCGACGGATTCACCCCGGGCTGGCACAACCTTTACGCGTTCGGGCTGCTCTCGGACATGCTATTTCGCCACGCAGAGCTCTCCCGCATCTTCATGCCCGGCGGAAAGATGCCCGCCGGCGACAACTTCCGCCCCGGGAACCTGTGCCAGCCGGACCTTGCGGACACGATGGAGGCCATTGGCCGGGAGGGTGCCGACGCGTTCTACAGGGGAGATCTGGCAAAGGCGATCGTCGAGGGCATTCGTGCAGAGGGTGGGATCCTGACCGCGGAGGATCTCGCCGCATATCGGCCGTTCGTGTGGAACAGAGGCATGGAGATCGACTATCGCGGCCTGACGGTGCGTGTGCCCCCGCACGCGACGGCAGGCGTCACCACGGCGATGACCCTCAAGCTCCTGGCAGGCTTCGACCTGCCTGCCATGGGGCACAACTCCGTCGAGTCCCTTCACGCCTTCATAAGCTCGGCGCGCATGGCCTACGCGGACCGCTACGTGTATCTGGCTGATCCCGCGACGGTGGACGTTCCCTGGAAAGGGCTGCTGTCGGACGCGTATTCGGACCGGCGCCGCGCCGAGATCGGGGCGGTGGCTCCGCAGGTCTGGTCGGCGGGCGATCCCTGGGTGGAGGAGGGGAGGAGGCCTGAGCGGGTGTTTGCGCCCTCGGCACCGGCGCTGGACGACGGAACGACCCACCTGTGTGTGATCGACGAAGAGGGCAACGCCGTCTCCTTTACGAACACGGTGGGCGGAGGCTTCGGATCAGGGGTGGTGCCTCGCGGCACCGGCGTGCTCATGAACAACGGGATGATGTGGTTCGATCCGATTCCCGGCAGGGTCAACTCGATCCTCCCGGGTCGCTGGCCTCTCAACAACGCAGCGCCCGCCCTGGTGCTCGGAAGGGACGGGACATGCATCGCAGCGGGTGTCACCGGTGGGCGGCGAATAACCAATGCGGTCAGCCAGCTGATCTCTAACATGGTCGACTTCGGAATGGGCCCCCAGCAGGCGATCGATGCACCCAGGGTCGACTGCTCAACGCCGCGCACAAGCGTGCCGGCCGAACTGGATGAGAACGTGCGCAACCGCCTTGAGGAACGCGGCCACCGGCTGACCGTGATGGGCCCCGAGTACGCCGTAACCGGATTCGCCAGCTTCGGCAGCCCGGTGGCCGTCATCAGGCCGGCGACCGGCGATATCACAGCTGGGGTCGACACCTTCCACGCGGCCCATGCGGAGGGTTACTAGGGGACCCGGATGACGTGGCTGATAGGTGGGCCGGGAAGAGATGGCGGCCAGTGAAGTTCGACAGGTGCGATGACCGGAGCGGAAGCTCCCCTTTAAGAATTCGGCAATTCCCTGTCCGCGGCTCTGCGGGCCGGGTGACAAGTGCAAGGATGGACTGAAGATATGACCAACTCGCAGCTTCCCCGTTACGCGGATACGGTGGTAATTGGCGGCGGGACCGGGGGCGCCGCCGTGGCGGGCCTCGTGGCCGAGCGTGGTCGCGGGTCGGTCCTGCTGCTGGAGGCCGGGCCGGATTACGGCCACCTCTCGGAGGGGCGCTGGCCGACCGAGCTGCTCAGGGGCAATGTCATAGGTGATACCCATGACTGGTCATACACGAGCGCGGCGTCAAGGGGCCAGCCCGGCCACGGCCTTCAGCGGGCCAGGGTGATCGGCGGATGCTCAGCGCATAACGGCTGCATCGCTCTGTGGGGCAGCCGCGTCGATTACGACGGCTGGGCGGCGGCGGGCAGCGATGGATGGTCGACGGAGGAGGTTCTTCCCCACTTCCGAAGTGCGGCTAGGCGGTTGCGGGTCCGCAGCTTTGAGCCGGAGGAGATAACTCCGTACCACAGGGCATGTCTTGAGGCGATGATCGCTGCCGGGATCGGTCCGACGGCGGACCTGAATGACATGGACGAAGATGTCGGAGCGGCTCCTTCCCCGGTCAACATATGGAAGGGCATGCGGTGGGGCACACACTTTGCATATCTCGATCCGGTGCGTGATCGGGGGCATGTGACCGTGGTCGGGGACGCCCTGGTGGACAGGATCAATCTGCGCCGCTCCAGAGCGGTCTCGGTCGACTTTGTCCGGGCGGGCGAGACGGCCACGGTCGAGGCGGGGCGGATAGTGCTGTGCGCCGGCGCATACGGGTCACCCGCCGTCCTGCTCCGCTCCGGCATCGGCCCGCCTGAGGAGCTCTCACCCCTGGGGATCTCAACCCGAATCGATCTCCCCGGCGTCGGGCGCAATCTCCATGATCATCCCAGCTTCAGCATGAGGTACTACGGCACGCAGTCATTTGACTCCCTGATGGAGGATTTCGTCGCCGCCGGCAGGACCGTCTTCGCCGAGCAGAGCCTGGCCAAGGTTCGCAGTAGCCGGTGCAGCGAGGCTTTCGACCTTCACATAGCGCCCGTCTCAACGGTAGCTCCTGACGGGTCGGGAAGGTGGGAGTGCACGATGTTCGTTGCGCACATGGCTCCGCGGTCCCGGGGCCGTCTGGCCCTGCGCGACATCGATCCGTCGAGCAGCCCCGTGATCGACACCGGCTACTTTACCGATGCGGACGGCGACGACCTCGCCGAGCTCATGGACGGGGTGGCGATCGGCAGGGAGATCGCAAGGCAACCGGCCCTTGCCGGGCTGATAGGGGAGGAGCTGGACGATACGGCCGGCATCGTGTCGGCGGAGGAAGTCGGTCGCTTCGGTCTCCACTACTACCACCCTGTCGGCACCTGCAAGATGGGTCCCGGCTCCGATGCCGGCGCCGTCGTCGATTCGTCAGGCAGGGTCTATGGAGCAGAGGGACTCTACGTTGCGGACGCATCGATCATGCCGGCGGTACCCAGGGCCAACACCAACCTGCCGACCCTCATGGTGGCCGAGAAGATCGCAGCAGGGCTCGACTAGCTGGGGGACCCGGCCGCAGGGCGAGGGCCCGCACTGCCGTCAGGCCATCGTGGTGGGAGCGGTCGGGCCGCGTCGGCGCTGGCTCCCGCAAGCGGAGTGGACCTGCGAAGGCCGGTCCGCAGGGAGCCCCGATCTCAGCCGGGATTACGCCTTCCTGAATCTCAGGCCGTACAAGATGCTCCCGTAGTAGTTGAACCACCTTCTGGCCGCCTGATCGTCGAAGGGATAGTCTGCGCCCAGCTGCCTTGCTGCGGCGAGCCCGGTAACAAAGCAGGTCTCCTGGCTGTTGATCAGCGTGTGGGCGCCGCAGTGCCACGTTCTTCTCTTGCCCTGGATGAAGCGAAACAGGCTGACGAGCAAGGTGACGTGGCGCACGTCATGGACGATGTGCTGAAACCACCACCTTTTGACTATCTTCTGTTCGTCGATGGGACTGTTCGGGTTGTAGGTCACAAGGCACGGCTTGTCGGACCGGTTAACCCATGGCTGCTGGTTGTGCATGATGTACGTGATCTCGTAGTTGTCCGGCCTCGGACCGTACTGCTCGATATGATTGCTCCGCGTTGCAAGGGGCTTTGCCTCGTTGTCCGGAAGGACGGACGAGTCGGAGTGGACGACCGTGTGGCTGTGGAGTTCGCTCTCGTAGCGGATCGATGAGAGGATATATCTCTCAAGGAGCGTCGGCCTATCGAGGATCATCAGGGTCTGGTTCGCATTGCATGCGAAGATGACGTCGTCGAACGTCTCCTGTACGCCCTCCTCATCCTCGACCACAACGCAGGACGCCCTCCTGTACACCTTTCGGACGGGCCGGTTGAGGTAGATCCTGTCCCGAAAGTTGGCCGTCAGGTTCTCGTAGATGCGCCGCGTTCCCTGGTCCCACGTCTGCATGGGGGTGGCGGTCTCGATATCGAAGAACTCCAGATACCTGGCGAAGAGAGCTGCGGGCATGTCGAAAACGTTCGTTGCCATCAGGAAATTGACGAACATCGGCTTAAGGACCTTGTACCTGAACTCCCCGGAGAACCCACCTGCATTCAGGACCGTCCCCATGCTGATGTAGTTGAAGGGGTTGAGGGCGTTAAGGAGCCTGGAGCGTGAGCGCGTGAGCCAGCCAAACCGGCGCAGCCGCCTCAGGATCCGCTGGAACCTGGCGATCTCAGATTGCAGCTGGTCGGCGATTTCGGAATCGAAATCGTGGGCGTAGACCTGTCCGCCGTACTTGACGCTGTAGCTGAATCTGGTGTCGACCAGTTCGATGCCGAATCTGTTCATCAGCAGCAGGATGTGATGGTAAACGGACGGGATGCAGGCCGTTACGGAGATGTCGAAGGGAATCGAGCTCCCGTCATCCTGAGGCATGTCGGCTGTGATCGCATTGCCGCCGACCTGTTCGTGTGCCTCGAAGAGGCGAAAGTCAAAACGGTCCGGGTGATGATGCAGCGCCCACGCGGCGCCCAGACCTGAAATTCCTCCGCCAACTATGGCGATTCGCCTGGGAATAACCCCGCCCTGGCCGGCGATCCCGCCCTTGTTTCTCACCATGGAAGCAGCTCAGCAGGGTGGCCCGGCACACCTTCAGGACTCACGCGGTTCAGGCGATGTGCTGGCCCTGCATTCAATGTAGTCGTCTCGCCGAAATGCGCTGCAGCCGGAACCCGCTGCACTCAGTCCGGTCCGGAGCGTGCGTCTCCCGGGCCGGCTCTGGGCTTGAGCCCGCGGTGGATATTCAGCCGCGCCGTAGGAACTTGAGGCCGGGCCAACTGTGACAGATATGCCTACTGGCTGATCGCTGCGATAGCGTCGCGCTGGTCGGCGTGGGTGGGAATGATCTTGTGAAAGCCGCTGATGAGGAAGACCCCGCGGATCGAGTCTGACAGTGAGCACACGGCAATCTTCCCGGCCCTTTTGTGCAGCTGTCGCGCAATGGACAGGAGAACCCCCAGGCCGGCGCTACTCAGGAAGGAAACCTGCGCCAGGTCCAGCAGCAGATTGACCTCCTTGTCGGCCAGCAAGCCTTCCAGGGCTCTCTGAAAATCCTGGGCGTTCTGGCCGTCAATGCGCCCGTCGAGCCTTGCAATCAATACACCGTCCGCCTGCTCAGCCTGAATGGCCAGCCCCTTCACCTCAGCATTAGCCTGGCCGTCTAGACTGTCGGATTCCATCTTGCCCCTCCCATAAAGGCGACCGTTTCGAGCTGTTGCTCCGCCGCCGTCAATTCAGCCCCTTCAGCCCCGCTGCACTGATGCCGCTTCAGGCCTGCTGTTGCGACCATTCCGTGGAACGTGCCTCACCCTGGAGCCTCAATAGTCGGGATGCCCGTGCGGTGAAGGGCGTGTGCCCGGTCCCAAGCAGCCCCTCCGGTGTAGGTACTGGCGCGGAATGGTACTACATGGCTCCCGGGAGGGTCAGCCGGGCCCGGTGGCCGGGGATCGCCGATCGTGGTCCCGGATCGGGGTGACCGGCTCGTTACTGGGCCGACAGGCCGCCGTCGATGTTTATGGTCTGGCCCGTGATGTAGTCGGAGTCCGAACTCGCCAGGAACGTGGCCAGGGCGGTCAGGCCGTCCATGTCTCCCTCTGCGCCGAGGGGTATGGTCTCTAGGTAGGCCTGCCTGCGCACCGGGTCTGCCCACGCCTCAGCGGTCATCGCGGTGTTGTAGTCGCCGGGGGCCAGGGCGTTTACGCGGATGCCGTACGGGGCCCACTCAAGGGCCAGGCAGCGCGTGAGCATGCTCACCGCCGCCTTGGAGGCATCGTAAACGGCCTCGAGCCTAAACGCCCTGGTTGCGGCCACCGAGCTGATGTTGATGATCTTGCCGTACCCCCGCTCCATCATGTGGGGCGCCACCGCCCTGCAGCCGTAGAAGACCCCTCCGATGTTGGTGTCGATGATCTGCCTGAACTCCTCATCGGTCATGCGCACCGAGCTATCGCGCATGACCGACGGCGGCTTAAGAACCCTGTCGGGGAAAGGGACGGTGGCAAGCTCCTTGAAGGAGCCGGCGTTGTTGACGAGTATGTCGGCGCCGCCCAGATCGGCGATCGTCCGGGAGACCATCTCGTCGACCTGCGCGGAGTCGGCCACGTCGGTAGGCACCGCAAGGGGCCGGCGACCGGCTGCACGCACGGCCTCGGCGGCGGATTCCAGATCGGATGATGCGCGGGCCGCGAGCGCGACGTCGGCTCCCCTCTCGGCGTAAGACAGGGCGATGGCACGGCCTATGCCACGGCTGGCTCCCGTGACGATGGCGACGCGGCCGGCCAGTTCTCCGCCCATGACGACGGCCATTATACCGGTGCTAACATCCACTGTAGGGCCGTCGCTCAGAGCTGGCGCAGAGCGCCCGTTAGCAGAAAATGACGGCACGGGGGGATGCAAACATGGGCGTCACAGAAAAGGGATACTCCAGGCCCGAGCTGTTGGCCGACACCGACTGGCTCGAGCGCCACCTGCTGGAGCCGGGCATACGCATAGTCGACACGGGGTTCTGGGAGTCTTACACGCGTGCACACATCCCGGGCGCCGTCGGCGTCCGGCGCGACCACTACTTCAAGGACCCGACGAGCGACCGTACCTTCATCGATACGCCCGAGCAGTTCGCTAAGGAGATGAGCGAGCTGGGGATCGGCAATGACACGCTTGTCGTGGCCTACGACGACTTCGGAAGCCTGTGGGCGACCAGGCTCTGGTGGGCGCTGACCTACTACGGCCATGATCGGGTGAAGGTGCTGGACGGCGGCTGGCGCAAGTGGCTGCGAGAGAGGCGGCCGATCGCCGACGCCAGGCCCGAGATCACGCCCGCAGAGTTCAGCCCTGATCCGAATCCATCACTCATAGCCACCGCCGATCAGATCATGCGCGAGTGCATAGGGGAGGGCACGGGTGCCGGCGGCGAATCCGGCGAAGTCCTGCTGGACGTAAGGTCAGTAGGGGAGTACACCGGGGAGAACGACAGAGGCAACGCCCGCGCCGGCCGCATGCCGGGAGCCAAGCACCTGGAATGGCTGGAGTTCGTTACCGACGACGATGTCAAGGAGTTCAGGCATGCCTCCGAGCTTCGCAGCAAGCTCGAGGCTGTGGGAGCCGCCCCGGACAAGAGGATCACAACGTACTGACAGGGCGGCATCCGTGCGGCGCACGGCATGTTCACCCTTACCCTTCTGGGCTACGACAAGGTCAGGAACTACGATGGCTCATTCCGAGAGTGGGGGAACCGTGAGGACACACCAATCGTCACCTAGGATCGTTCGGGGGATCGTTCGCGCTGAGGGCCTGGGCGGGTCGCACCTGCCAGGCGGGATTCTTGCGGCCGTTGTCACCGTGCTGGCGGCCCTCCTGCTCGCGGGGGCGGCCTCCTGCGGCGGAGACGAATCACCGCCCGCCGACAGGACTGCAACTAACACGCTGGAGGGATTCATCGACGAGGCCCTGGGGGACGGGACCACGGGATCGGGCGAGGTGGCCGATGGCGACGACCAGGCCGCAGAGGACACCCTGGCCCCGGCGGATGCCAACCCGGACAATCTGGCAGCCCTCAACAGGCTGGGGAACGAGCTGTTCCGGCCCGACATCAAGAATCCTTCCGGCTTCATCAACGCCGAGCCGTTCACGCTGGAAGACCTGGACGGCCAGGTGATTCTGATCGACTTTTGGACCTACACCTGCATCAACTGCATTCGCACCCTTCCTTACCTGAAGGACTGGCACGCAAAGTACGCCGCCGACGGCCTTGCGATAGTCGGTGTGCACTCGCCCGAGTTCGCCTTTGAGAAGGAGCGGGCCAATGTCGAGCAGGCGGCCGCAGAGTTCGGCCTTGAGTACCGCATCGTCCAGGACAACGACTTCGGGACATGGCGCAACTACAACAACCGCTACTGGCCTGCGAAGTACCTGATCGATCGTGACGGCTACATTCGATACGCGCACTTCGGGGAGGGGGCCTACGAGGAGACGGAGCTGAAGATCAGGGAACTTCTCGCCGAGAACGGCGGGCAGGTCAGCATGGACGACTCTGAGATCCTGCCGACCAGGGACTACGAGGAGGCGGCGCTTCGCATAGATGATCCCCAGATGTCGGTCACAAGGGAGCTTTACGCCGGCACCGAGCGCAACTACAGCGCCCTGCGCTTCGGCGGCCAACCCCCCTACGTGCGTCACGAGCAGTACTACGCTAGGCAGGATATGGCGCTCGAGTACGCGGACCCCGGGGTGCACGAGAACCACTTCATCTATCTGAACGGCCTGTGGCTCAACGGACCCGAGAGCCTCAGGCACGCCAGAACGACCGAGGCCTACGAGGACTATGTGGCCATCAAGTTCTATGGAACCAGCGCCAACATAGTCCTGGGCCTGCCGGAGTCCGGGGATTTCTACGAGGTACGCGTTACGATCGATGGTGGCCCCATACCCGCAGACCACGCCGGCGAGGACGTGATGTGGGACGATGAGGGCAACAGCTACCTGCTCGTGAACGAGGACCGGATGTACCGCGTCGCCAGGACCCCTGAGTACGGTGGATACGAACTCAAGCTGGCGTCAAACTCGGACCACTTCGAGTTCTTCGCGTTCACATTCGGTGTCTTCAAGAACCTGTAGAACACCCGGGTCCGGGGCCGGCACCTCCATATCCTCGGTCCGTGCCGTCGCAACGGGGCTGCTCGTCGCTGCCGCCGTGGGCCTGGTCGTCTCCTGCGGTGGCGGCTCGCCGGCCGCCGACCGTCCCCGTCCCGACGATCACCAGCTGATCGAGGGCCCCACGACGGAGGGAGGATTTCAGGCCATACTGGGCACCGACGATCTGAGTCCCGGACGCCATCGGCTGGGATTCGTGCTGATCTCTCCGCGCGGGGTTGTCAGTGAGCCCATCGTGCGGGTGACGCTGTATGCCGGCGGGCCCGGCGCAGAGCGGGAGGTCGCCGGGCCCCTGGACGCCGCCTACCAGCCCTGGCCGGTGGGGTCTCGCGGCCTGTATACGACCTTCGTGGAGTTTCAGGCGTCGGGAACCCATCGACTGGCGATAGAGGCCCCCGCCGGGGACGGAGGCGTGGAGATCGTCGAGCTTACCTTCGATGTGGCCGGGGACACCTCCGCGCCCGGGGTGGGTGAGAGGGCGGTTCGGAGTGTGACCAGGATCGCGGCGGACGTGGCAAGCCCGGCCGAGCTGACCACGGGCTCGCTTTACAACCCGGACCTTTACCGGGTCTCGCTGGCCGATGCGATCGACGACGATCGGCCCGTGGTCGTAGTGTTCGCGAGCCCGGCCTTCTGTATAAATGCGGTCTGCGGTCCGCAGGTCGAGGTGCTCAGCGAACTGCAGGAGACGTACGGCGAAAGGGCCAACTTCGTTCACGTCGACCTGTACGATAATCCCCACGAGATTCAGGGCGACCTTGATCAGGCGGTGATTTCCCAGGCGGTCTGGGACTGGAACCTGCCGAGCAACGAGTGGACGTTCGTGATAGATGGGGAGGGCAGGGTGTCGGCGCGCTTTGAGGCCTTCGCCACCTTCTCGGAGATCGAACGTGAATTGACCAGGCTCTTTTGAAGGATCGGGTGGCAACCCTGACGACGGTCTGACAAGGGTCTGCGATTGGGTCAATCGGGCATATCCGGCAGCTTTGTTCTCCAGCCGCTCTGGAAGGTGCGCAGGCTGGTCTCGCGCTGGTTCAACGAGCAGACGGACCTTTTGCCCCCCTACCACATCTACCAGGGCCACGACTGGGGGAAGCGCAGCGAGGCGGGAAAGTTCTACCTGGAGCTCGGCTCGGACTCGGTGGAGGTCGACGGGGTCATCTACCGCCAGCTGGGGCTCGGCGAGACGATAAAGGTGCGCTATACCAGGCGCATGCGAGCGATCAATCTGGATCGGTTCGTAGGGGACGAGACGGGCATCTGGTCCAATGAGTGATCGGCACGGCTTCGCCGGTTGCCGTCGCGATTCGGCCTCTACGCCAGCCTGACCGCCTCTTCCACCGGAACGTACTCCAGGTCCAGCGACTCTGCGACGGCCGGATGGACCACGTGTCCACCGAGGGTGTTTATCCCCAGCGACAGGGGGCCGGCCTCAGCCACCGTCTTTTCGATTCCGTCATCGGCCAGCTTGAGAATGTACCGCCAGGTTGCATTGGACAGGGCCACGCTCGCGGTGGTCGCGACCATGCCGGGGATGTTGGTGACCGCAAAATGCGTCACCCCCTGGTCGATATAGGTGGGATCGGCCTGCGTGGTCGGCCGGATTCCCTCGACTGAGCCTCCCTGGTCTATCGCAACGTCCATGACCAGGGAACCGTCCTTCATGCCGGCGAGCATGTCCCTGGTGATCACCCTGGGGGACCTCGCCCCGGGCACCAGCACCGCGCCGATCGCAACGTCCGCCCTGCCCAGGAACTCGGCCAGCGTGAGGGGTGTGGACATCATCGTCTTGACCGTGCTGCGGGAGATGTGCTCGATGTACCTGAGGCGCTCAAGGTTGTTATCGAACACCACCACGCGGGCTCCCAGCGCGGTGCCGATCAGCGCGGCGGCCATGCCGACGTTTCCGCCCCCGACGACCACCATCCTGCAGGACTCGGCGCCGGGCACTCCGCCCATCAGCCGACCGGGACCGTCGAAGTCGGTCTGCAGCAGCCTGGCCGCAATCTGCGGCGAGAGTCGCCCCGCTATCTCGCTCATCGGCGTCAGCAGCGGCAGCGAGCCGTCGAGTTCCTGCACCGTCTCATAGGCGACGCCGGCGACCTTCGAGGTGCACAGCCGCCTCGTCAGCTCCGGCTCGGGGGCCAGGTGCAGATAGGTGAACACGATCAGCCCGTCGCGAAAGCGCTCGAACTCCTCGGGCTGGGGTTCCTTGACCTTGACCACCATCTCCGATCGCCCCCAGAGCTCGTCCGCCGTGGCGACGATCGATGCGCCTGCCGCCACATACTCCTCGTCCGGGCACGACGCCTTCGCACCGGCGCCGCTCTGGACGGCCACCTCGTGGCCGGCCCGCACCAGGATGTCGGCCTTGTCAGGGGTCAGCGCAACGCGGCGCTCCCCGCTCTTTGTCTCTGTCGGCACCCCTATCTTCATGGCTTCTCCAAGGAAATCATAGCCTAGTCACCCCTCTGACGGCAGCGATTCGGCGACCACCTCGACAAGGTGCCTCGCCCTCGCTCCGGTTCCGTCCACGATCTGCTGGCGGCATGAGAACCCGAGGCTGACCACCTCGAACTCCCCGGTCTGCTCCCTGATCTCGGGGAACAGCGATAGCTCGCCGATTGCCATCGACACGTCGTAGTGCTCGGACTCGAAGCCGAAGGAGCCCGCCATGCCGCAGCATCCCGAGGCGATCTCGGCCGGCGCGGCGCCGGGCAGCATGCCCAGGACCTTAAGGGAGTGGCCCGTACCCACCAGCGCCCTCTGCTGGCAGTGCCCGTGAAAGAGCGTGCGGGCCGATCGCCCGGTCGCAAACTCGATCTCCCGGCTGCCCAGGGCCTCGCTCAACAGCTCGTCGATCAGGACGGTGCCCGAGGCAACGCGCCGCGCGGTCTCGTCTTCCTCCAGCAGGTAGAGATACTCGTCCCCGAATGCGAGCACGCACGATGGCTCAAGGCCCACAAGTCTTGCACCGTCTGCCATGGCGGCCGAGGCCATCTCGACGTTGGCCGCCGCGTTGCGCCTGGCACGCTCGACGTCTCCCACCGACAGCTGGGGCCGGCCGCAGCAGCGGAACGCGGGCACCTCGACCCGGTATCCCAGCGCCTCGAGCACCATGACAGCGGCCCTGCCGATCTCCGGGTGGTGGTAGTTGGTGAAGGTGTCGGCGAACAGAACGACGCGGCCCAGCGGCGCGGAGCGATCCACTCGGGGTTCTCGCGCGCGCATCCACTGGCGAAAGGTCTGCCCCGCATACGGAGGGAGCGTGCGGCGGCGGTCGATGCCAGCCACCTTCTCCAGCAGTTCCCCGATCGCCTCGGAGCCGACCACCCAGTTCGATACCGGCGCCAGCAGCGATCCCAGAGACCCCAGGCGGTCTATGTTCCCGAAGGCGCGCTCCCTCAGGGTCGGCCCGCGCTCACCGCGGCAGCGCGCCGCCACCTCATACTTGAGCTTGGCCATGTCAACGTTCGATGGGCACTCCGCCTTGCAGGCCTTGCATCCCAGGCAGAGGTCCATTACCTGGCCGACTCTCTCTCCGGTCATCGCCTCGAGGGGAATCGCACCGGATATCGCCGACCTGAGCGCGTTCGCCCTGCCGCGCGTCGAGTGCTCCTCGTCCCTTGTGGCCATGAAGGAGGGACACATCGTCCCCCCCGCCGGCTTACGGCACGCCCCCTGCCCGTTGCACATCTCGATCGCCGCCGCCAGCCCTCCCTCCGCCCTGAAGGAGATGGCGGTCTGTATGTCGACGGTCCGGTAGTCGGGGTCTATGCGCAGGTTGTCGACGAAGTCGGGCGGGTCGACGATCTTCCCCGGATTCATGATGCCATCCGGATCGAATGCCATCTTGACGCGCCCGAAGGCCTCCAGGATCGACGGGCCGAACATCTTTTCGATGAACGGGCTTCTCACGAGGCCGTCCCCGTGCTCACCGCTCAGTGCGCCGCCGAACTCCAATACGAGGTCGCTGACCGCATCGGCGATCGCGACCATGCGATCGACGCCGGCTTGGCGCTTGAGGTCGATCAGTGGCCGGATGTGTAGGCAGCCGACGCTCGCGTGCCCGTAATAGCCGGCCTCGGTGCCGGCCTCCCTGACGATCTCGTCAAAGCGCCTTACGAATTCGGGCAGGCTCTCCGGGTCGACGGCGGTGTCCTCCACGAAGGGCAGCGGCTTTTCGGCGCCCGGGGCGTTCATCATCAGCCCGAGGCCAGCCCTGCGCACCGCCCATACCCTCGCCTGGTCCGCGGCGTCCATGAGGCGCGTCGTCGCATAGCCGAGCCCGGCCCTTTTCATCCTGCTCTCGAGCCTGCTCAGCCTGTCGCAGAGCTCGGCCTCCGAGTCCCCCATGAACTCGACGAGGAGGACGGCCTCCGGCTCTCCCTGCGCCCAGTCCATCATGCGTGAGTACTCGAGGTTGTCCCGTGCCTGCCGCAGAATCATCGCCCCGACGTGCTCGATCGCCGCCGGCCCGAGCTCCAGCGCCGCGACGGTCGCCTCCATCGACTCGATCAGGTCGGAGAAGTGCAGGGCTGCCAGGGCCCTTCTGCGTGGCACGGGGACCAGCCTGAGCGTCGCCTCGGTGACGTTGACCAGGGTTCCTTCCGATCCGACCACGAACTCGGCGAGGTCGAGCTCGCCCCCGGCGGCCGCCGGCAGCCTGTCCAGGTTGTACCCTGACACGCGGCGCGAGACCCTGGGGTATCGGGCGTCGACCTCCCGCCGGTACTCGATCCCCACGGCGGACAGCTCCCGCACGATCGATGCGAGCAGGCCGTCGCGGCCGGCCATAGAGGTGATCTCGCCCCCCTTGAGCCGGCCCAGATCGGCCGTCGTGCCGTCCGAGAGGACCGCGCGCAGCCCCAGGACGTTTTCCGAGGTCTTTCCCCACACGATCGAGTGGGCGCCGCACGAGTTGTTGCCCAGCGCCCCGCCGACGTTGCCACGGTTGGAAGTGCTCGGGTCCGGCGCGAACATCAGGCCCTGGACGGCCAGCCTGCGGTTGAGCTCGTCTAGAACGATGCCGGGCTGCACTCGCGCGGACATCCGCTCGGTGTCCACCTCCAGCAGCGCCCTCATGTACTTGGAATAGTCGATTACGACGGCGGGTCCCACGGTCTGGCCGGCCAGACTGGTGCCTCCCCCTCTGGGCAACACCGGCACTCCCCGGCGGCGGGCGACCTCCACGGTGGCCACGACGTCCTCCTCGGAGCGGGGAAGGACTACGCCCAGAGGCAGGATCTGGTAGATGGAAGCGTCGGTGCTGTAAAGGAGGCGGGAGACCTTATCGAAGCGGACCTCGCCGTCTACCTCGCCCTCCAGCTCCCTGGCCAGGTCGATGGTGTCGGGGCCGGGCTGCACTCGCGGGAGTTCGGTCGCTTCGGAGGACCTGGTGGGCATGGATCGGCTGGCTGCCGGGTCGTCGGGCTAAGGGGGAAAAGCGGGGGTTTCGGACAGAACCGGTGCCCTGGGCTGGCTGCCGGGTCGTCGGGCGAGGGTCAGGCGGTGACCTTCACTATCTCGAAGGCCTGCCTGCCGCGCGGGGTTTCCACCTCTACCTGCTGGCCGGCCGTTCGGCGCATCACGGCCTTTCCCACCGGCGACACGTCCGAGATCTTGCCCTCGAGGGGGTTGGCCTCCGAGGCGCTGACAACCGTGTAGCCGTGCACTTTGCCGGAGCCGAGATCCTTGATGGTGATCTTCGCGCCCACCCTTACGATGGCATCTTTCTTGCGCTTCTTGGGGTCTATCACCACCGCGTTCTTGAGCTGGAGCTCGATGTCACGCACGCGTGACTCGACCAGTCCGAGCTGCTCGCGGGCGGCCTCCAGCGGGGCGTTCTCACGCACGTCCTTGTCCGCTGCCGCCTTGTGGATGTCCTCGGCCAGGGAGATGCGCTCATCCTTGAGCTTGGCAAGGGTGTCGGTGAGCGCCTTGTGTCCTTCCGGTGTCAGCTCGATTACGTCCCTCGCGCTGGCGTCGCCTCCCTGATGGACCCGTGTTCGACTCTTGCGGATGCGGACGTGCTGGGCGAGATTGACGTTGATCTGCCCGCTCTTTTTCATGTAGGACAGGAAGCTGCGTACCACCTGGAGCCTTTCGGCCGCCTGTGGGACCGCACCACCCTCTCCCATCCTGTCGGAGTAGGCCCCGACGTCGGAGGGGTTTATCTCGCCGAGCACTCGATCCGCCCCACACCACTGGGCGAACCTGTGCAGTTCGCGGTCGGTGAGTGGCCCGTCGGTCTTGGTCTTGGGGTTGTTCAGATACAGGCTTATGGCCTCGATGACAGAGGGCCCACCTGATTCCTTCAAGCTGATGCCTCCCGGGGTAGGAAGATGGGGGTGGTCATTCCAATGTTATGTGGGTGGTATAAGGGTGTCAACGACGCGGGCCAACGGGTAGCCGCCCCTCAGGAAAGCGGATCCATCTCACCCCAGTTGGGGCCGGCCTTCAGTTCGATCTGGAGGGGCACCAGTAGGTCCATTGCGGCCGGCATCTCCAGCCGGAGCATGGCCGCCAGGGAGTCGACCTCCTCGTCCGGCGCCTCGAACACCAGTTCATCGTGCACCTGCAGGATCATCCTGGTCTTCATGTCCATATCGTCCAGCCGTGCCTGCACGCTGAGCATGGCGAGCTTGATGATGTCCGCCGCCGTGCCCTGGACCGGCATGTTGACCGCGGCCCGCTCGGCGGCCTGCCGGGCGGAGCGGTTGGAAGAGTTGATCTCGGGAAGATATCTGCGCCGGCCCATCAGGGAGGCCACGTAGCCTGCCTGCCTGCACCGCTCTATGGTGCTGTCGACGTAGTCCCTAATGCCCGGGTAGCTCGAAAAGTACGCGTCTATGAAGCGGCGCCCCTGCTCGGGGGTCAGGTCGGTCTGCTGCATTATGCCGTAGGGCGTCAGGCCGTAGAGGACTCCGAAGTTGAGCACCTTGGCCACCCGGCGCATGTCGGCGGTGACCTCCTCGATGGAGACCTCGTACACCAGTGACGAGGTGATCGCGTGAATGTCCATGCCCTCACGGAAGGCCTCCAGCAGTCCGGGGTCCTCCGACATGTGCGCCAGGATGCGCAGCTCTATCTGGGAGTAGTCCGCCCCCACCATTATCCAGTCGGGGGACCCCTCGGCGACGAAAGCCTTTCGCACCCTGCGCCCGAGCTCGGTGCGGATGGGTATGTTCTGCACGTTGGGATCGTTGCTCGAGACGCGGCCGGTCGCAGAACCCGTCTGGTTGTAGCTGGTGTGGATGCGCCCGGTCACCGGATGGACCAGCTCCGGAAGTGCGTCCACGTAGGTGGACTTGAGCTTGGAGATCTCTCTGAACTCGACGACCCTGTCGATCACCTCGGAAGCCCGGGGGTCGACGCTCTCGAGCGCGCCCTGGTTTAGCCTCTCCTTGAGAGCGTCCAGGGATGCTGCATCGGTCGAGTAGCCGCTCTTGGTCTTCTTTACGGGAGGGAGACGCAGCTCGTCGAAGAGCACGCCGGCCAGCTGCTGGGAGGAGCCGACGTTGAACTCGTGGCCCACCGTCTCGTAGATCGATCCCCTGACCCCGGCCAGGCGCTCGCCCAGCTCTCCGGACATATCTCGAAGCAGCGCGGCATCCAGGGCGACGCCTCCGCGCTCCATGCGGACGAGCACGTCGACCAGGGGCATCTCCAGTGTCTCGAAGGGCTCTGTCAGCGACATCCGCGCAAGGTCATCGGCGAACACGCCGCTAAGCCGGAAGGTGAAGTCGGCGTCAGCCGCGGCGTACGGGCCCGCCCTCTCGACGGGGACCTCGGCCATGGTTATCCGGCTTCTGCCGGTGCCTATCAGGTCCGTGATGGGAGTCATCTCCTCGCCGAGCACGTTTGAGGCAAGGGCCTTGAGGCCGATGCCCCGGCGGCCGAC
Source organism: Dehalococcoidia bacterium (assembly GCA_034421295.1). GTDB lineage: Bacteria > Chloroflexota > Dehalococcoidia > Lucifugimonadales > UBA2962 > CAUZIR01. The sequence goes on along the minus strand of DAOUKM010000008.1, from coordinate 26,861 downwards.
CAGGTGGGCGGCCAGCATCGTGTCGAAACTGAGGTTGCGCACCGCAACGCCGCTGTTCGCCAGCACCGTCACGTCGAAGTTGGCGTTGTGGGCTATCTTCCCGATCGACTCGCTCTCAAACAGAGAGCGCACCGCGTCGAGCGCCTCCGCCACGGGCACCTGCACGATCTGCCTCGGCTCCTCTCCAAGCTCCAGCCTGGGGGGAACCCTGTGGCCGACGGGCACATACCATGCCCTGCCCTCGGCGTTGGAGAACGACAGGCCCACGAGGTCGGCCTCCATCGCGTGCTCGGACGTGGTCTCCGTGTCGAACGCAAAGGCCTCCGACCCTTCCAGCTCGGCGATCATCTCTGCGAGCTTTTCCCGGGTGTCGACGATCGTGTATTCGGTGGGGCTCCGGTCCTCGGGCGCCCTCGGCTCGCCGCTCTCCGGTCCCGGGTCCGCGCTGGAGGCGGGCAGGCGGTCGATGATGGAACGGAACTCGAGCCCGCGCATGAACTCTGCCACCGCATCCCGGTCGTAACCCGACATGTCCGCCGCCGCAAGGTCCAGCTCCACCGGGACGTCCCGCACGATGGTTGTAAGGTACTTGCTCTCCCGGGCCTCGCTCTCGTTGTCCTTCATCCTCTTTCGAAGTCCGTCGGGCCTCACGTCCTCGATGCGCTCGTATATGCCCTCTACGCTGCCGAATTCGGTCAGCAGCTTGATCGCCGTCTTTCTGCCCACGCCGGGGACGCCGGGGACGTTGTCCGACTTGTCGCCCTCAAGGCCCTTTATGTCGGCCACCCGATCGGGTCCAAGGCCCTCATACCGGTCCCGAACGGCGTCGACATCAAAGACCCGCCTGTTAAAGGCGGTCGACACGTAGACCCGCGTCCTCTCCGACACCAGCTGCAGCGCATCGGTGTCCACGGTGAGAATGATCGTGTCGATCCCGCGCTCGTCCGCTTGGCGGGAAAGCGTGCCGATCACGTCGTCGGCCTCATAGCCCTCCAGCTCGTAGATGGGCATGCCGAACGCGCCAACCAGCTGCTTTACCTTCTCGACCTGCGGCGGCAGGTCCGGGGGAGTAGGGGGCCTGTGAGCCTTGTAGTCGGGATAGTGATCGTGCCTGAACGTGGGGCCGGGCGGGTCGAATGCCACGGCGCAGTGGGTGGGTTGAAAGTCCGAGAGGGTCTTGAGGAGCGAGTTTGCGAATCCGTAGACCGCTCCGATCGGCTCGCCCGTCGAGCGCACCGTCATGGGTTCTTTGAGAGCGTTGTAGGCGACGAAGACGAGCGCGTGACCGTCGACCAGCAGCAGGGGACCCTGGGCCGTCATGGCCGCAAGTTTAAGGGATTGCCAGGTGACGCGTCTCCTCAAGGAGCAGCGCCACGCGCTCTGGCGAGTCGGCCTCAGCGTACGTGCGCAGCAGAGGCTCTGTGCCCGAGAAGCGCACCAGCATCCAGCATCCGCCCGCGAGGTTGAACTTGTATCCGTCGTCGGTACGTGTTCCCACCACCTTCAGCCCGGCCAGTTCGGCCGGGGCCGCGGACGTTATGCGGGCCGCGATCACATCGCGCAGCCGGGGGTCGAACTGAAGGTCGACGCGGTCGTAGAAGTGGGGGCCCACCAGCTCGAACAGCCAGTCGACGAGCTCGCTTAGCCGCCTGCCGGTCCTCGCCATCAGTTCCAGGACCAGCAGCCCGCAGAGGATGCCGTCGCGGTCGGGGACATGGCCCCTGATCGTGTACCCTCCGCTCTCCTCGCCGGCGGCTAGAGCGTCCTGCGACTCGAACAGGGGCGCTATGTACTTGAAACCGACCTTCGTCTCCGTAACGGGTACACCGTAGATCTCTCCGAGCCTGTCGATCATCGAGCTCTGCGTGAGCGACCTGATGAGCGGCCCTCGCCGGGAGAGCAGATCCAGCTGGTGAAGGCAGATCAGGGAGAACGACTCCAGGGTCGTTACGAAGCGGCCCGTCTCGTCCACCAGGCCCACGCGGTCGGCGTCTCCGTCGTTGGCGATCCCCGCATCCGCCCCTTCCGCCACCACCCGCCGGGAAAGTTCGCCCAGGTTGGGTCCGATGGGCTCGGGGTGCTCGATTCCCGGGAAGGCCGGGTTCGGCTCGCCGTGGATCTCGGTGACGGAGGTTGCGCCGCCGCCCAGCAGCCGTGGGAACATGCCTCCGCCGGCGCCGAACATCGGATCGACGACCACCTTCAGGCCGGCCGATCGAAGCGCGTCCAGGTCGACCAGGCCTGCGATCTGGCCAAGGTAGCGCGGCACAAGGTCGACACGCTCAACGGACGCAGGCCTCGACACCGGGGGGCGGGTCGTGACCCCCTCGGCCTGCAGCCGGGCGATCAGCCGCTCCAGCTCCGCCACCGTCTCGTCCGTTGCGCTGCCCCCGGTCTCCGGTTTGAACTTGTAGCCGTTGTATCGGCCGGGGTTGTGGCTGGCGGTTATCGCCACCCCGCCGCCGGCCCGACGGTCCACGACCCCGTGGCTGAGCACCGGCGTGGGCACCGGCCCCTGGCTGATGGCGACGGGCACGCCGCTTGCGGCCGCGACGTCGGCGACCGCCCCGGCGAAGCGGTCGGAGGCAAAGCGCGTGTCATAGCCGACCACAAGGCCCCGGTCGGCCATCCCCGCGGCCCTGAGAAGGTCGGCGGTGGCCTGCGCGCAGATGCGCACGTTCTCGAAGGTGAACTCGTCGGCGATGATGGCTCGCCAGCCGTCGGTGCCGAACCTTATCGTCATGCTGACCGGTGGTCCCTTCCGCCGCGCGGTACTGCTAGACGGCCTCCGTGGCGTCGACGACGAAGACGTCCCGCCTGATCTCGGCGGCCCTGTCAGTCCGCTCCCAGGGGAGGTCGATGTCGTCACGGCCGAAGTGGCCGTAGGCAGCCGTCTGCGTGTAGATCGGCCTCCTGAGGTCCAGGTCGCGGATTATGGCGCCCGGACGCAGGTCGAAGTGCTCGTTTACGGCGCGGACGATCCTCTCGTCCGCCACGTGGTTCGTTCCGAACGTCTCCACGGCAATGGAGACCGGGTTGGCCATGCCGATCGCGTACGAGACCTGCAGCTCGAGCCTGTCGGCGAGCCCGGCGGCCACCAGGTTCTTGGCCACGTAGCGCGCTGCGTAGTGGGCCGAACGGTCCACCTTGGTGGGGTCCTTGCCCGAGAACGCTCCGCCTCCGTGCCGCGCCTGGCCCCCGTAGGTGTCGACCAGGATCTTTCTCCCGGTGAGGCCGGCGTCACCGACCGGCCCGCCGGTTACGAATCGTCCTGACGGATTGACGATGTACTTGGTCCGGCGGTCGCGGTAGTGCTCGGGTATGACGGTCTTTGCAACCTCTTCGACCAGGTCGCGCTCGATCACTGACTGGCTGACCTCCGGGTTGTGCTGAGCGGCCAGCACCACCGTGTCTATGCGCCTCGGCATCCCATACTCGTACTCGACTGTGACCTGGGATTTTCCGTCGGGACGCAGGTAGGGGATCAGTCCTTCCTTGCGCACCTCCGCCATCTTGCGGCAGAGCCGGTGCGCCAGAGAGATCGAGAGCGGCATCAGTTCGGGTGTCTCGGAACATGCGAAGCCGACCATCATCCCCTGGTCTCCGGCGCCCAGACTCTCGGCCTCGTCCTCACCGTCGTCCACCGCACCGTCCCTGACCTCCACCGCGCGGCTGACCCCGCCCGATATGTCATGGGACTGCTCCTTGATGGATACGGCGACGCCGCACGACTGGTAGTCGAAACCGTAGGTGGAATCGATGTAGCCGACGTCCCTGATGGTGTGCCGCACGAGCCGGGGTATGTCCACGTAGTGATCGGTGGTGATCTCCCCGAACACCAGCACGAGGCCCGTGGTCGTAGCCGTCTCGCAGGCGACCCGGGCCGCCGGGTCGTGGCGAATGATGTCGTCGAGCACCGCATCCGATATCTGGTCGCAGAGCTTGTCGGGGTGACCCTCGGTCACCGACTCGGAGGTGAAAAGGTAGTTGGGCGAGGTGGTTAGGCTTGACGCCATGGCTATCTCCGATCTGTACATGCAGCGCCCCGCGCTGCGCTAGTCTTGGTCAGTCCGGGCGCGTTCGGCCCCGGCGCCGCTAGGTGCCGAAGCTCCAGGAGTTCAGGTACTGGTCCTGCTGCTCGGTGAGCGAGTCTATCTCTATCCCCATGGCCCTCAGCTTGAGCCTGCCGACCTGCCGGTCGATCTCCCTGGGCACCGGGTAGACCCTGTTCTCCAGCCCCTCCGCAGCCCCGATGATGTACTCGGAGGACAGGGCCTGATTGGCAAAGCTCATGTCCATCACCGCGGAGGGATGTCCCTCGGCGGCCGCCAGGTTGATGAGCCTGCCCTCGCCGAGCACGTAGACCCTGCGTCCGTTCCTGAGCGAATGCTCGGTGACGTACGGCCTCACCTCGCGCCTCGATTCGCTGAGCGATTCGAGGCCGGGGAGATCGAGTTCGACGTCGAAGTGTCCGCTGTTGGCGACTATCGCGCCGTCCTTCATGTCCTCGAAATGCGAGACGTCGACCGCCTTGAGCCCGCCTGTCACCGTGACGATCACGTCGGCGATGCGCGCCGCGTCCGCCATGGGAAGCACCTGATGGCCGTCCATGGCCGCCTCGAGCGCCCTTATCGGGTCGACCTCGGTCACGACGACCCGGGATCCCATTCCCCTGGCCCTGCCGGCGATGCCCCTGCCGCACCAGCCGTAGCCGGCGACCACGACGGTCTTGCCGGCCCACAGCATGTTGGTCGCCCTGGTGATGCCGTCCAGAGTGCTCTGTCCCGTACCGTAGCGGTTGTCGAAAAAGTGCTTTGTGTCCGCATCGTTGACGGCGATAATCGGGTACCTGAGTCGGCCCTCCTCGGCAAGGCTGGTGAGCCGTATCACCCCGGTCGTGGTCTCCTCGCACCCGCCGACGATGCCGTCGATCACATCGGTGCGCTCGGTCAGTGCCCTGGTGACCGTGTCGGCCCCGTCGTCCATGGTGACATGCGGCCGGGCGTCGAGACTCGAGTCGATGTGAGCGTAGTAGGTGTCCCTGTCCTCGCCCCTTATCGCGTACACGGAGATCCCGTAATCGCCTACGAGCGAGGCGGCCACGTCGTCCTGGGTGCTCAGGGGGTTGGAGGCGCACAGGTGCACCTCGGCGCCTCCGGCGCTGAGCGCCAGCGCCAGGTTGGCGGTCTCGCTGGTGACGTGAAGGCATGCGGCGATCCTCACACCACTGAGGGGCTGCTCTGAGGCGAAGCGATCCCGGATCTGCCCGAGCACCGGCATCTCCCGGGCGGCCCACTCGATTCGACGCCTTCCCTGGGGAGCCAGGGACAGGTCCTTTACGTCTGATTGAACGGTGGTAGTCATCTTGCCTCCCGCCACGGCAGGCCGTTGCCCGCCGGTGGCTGCTCGAGCCTGATCAGTTCGTGGAACTCGTCATAGCGGGCCTGAATGCTGGCCCTTGTCGCCGCCGCGAGACTCTCGGCGCTGAAGCCCTGGACGGTGATCGAGCCCATCACCGTGCCCACGGCGACGGCCCGCCTGAGCGTTTGCGCAGACAGGGAATCGGCAGAGGCGTTCAGCGCTGCAAGGTATCCCACAAATCCGCCGGCAAAACTGTCTCCGGCGCCCGTCGGGTCGACCACGCGGTCCAGGGGAAGGGCCGGGCAAGCAAATGCCGAGTCCGAGCCGTCCGGCGCCCGCAGGTACATCAGAACACCGTGCTCGCCCCTCTTCATCACCAAAGCCCGGGGGCCCATCCGCAGAACGGCCCGGGCCGCCGAGACCAGGTTGGTCTCCCCGGCGAACTGGCGGACCTCGTTCTCGTCGACGATCAGCACGTCGGTACGCTCGACGACCCGTGACAGATCGGCCCTGCTCGCCTCGATCCAGAAGTTCATCGAGTCCAGGGCCACGAGCCGCGGCCTGGCGCGCATCTGCTCAAGTACCCGCATCTGGAGCTGCGGGTGGATGTTGGCGAGAAACAGGTAATCGGCGCCGGCCTGTTCGGCCGTGAGCTCGGGGCTGAAATCTGCAAACACGTTTAGCTGAGTATCGAGCGTTTCGCGCGTGTTCGAGTCCTCGGCGTCATAGACCCCGGCCCACCGGAAGGTCTTGCCGGCCCTGCGCTCAAGGCCCGCCAGGTCTACGCCGTGCGCCCTCAGCAGCTCGACGTCCTCATCGCGGAAGTCGTCGCCCACGACCGCAACGACGCCGACCGGGGAGAACCGGCTCGAGGACAGGGAGAAGTACATTGCCGACCCCCCCAGCGCGTCGCTGCGGCTGCCGGCCGGCGTGCGGACCGAGTCGTAGGCCACCGAGCCCACGACCAGCAGGCTTGTCGTCTCGGAGGCCATCCGGCAGGGCGCGACCTACGCTTCGTTCCCGTAGCTGGCCGGATGGCCGGCAGCTATCCAGTCGGCGGTTCCCGCCTCGATGTTGTAGAGCCTCTCGGAGTCGACACCCAGCGCTGCGGCCATCTCGCAGGCCAGACCGCTCCTGACGCCCTGGGCGCATATGAACAGCATCCGCCCTGTGCTGGGCAGATCGTCGAACCTGGCCAGGATGTCGTCGACGGGGATCGGGATAGCTCCCCTGACGTGTCCTTCGGCGTATTCGTCCGGACGCCTGACGTCGACCACCGTGGTGTCGTCCTCGTCGTACATCTGTCTTGCTTCTGTCAGGTCGAGCCTGTAGTAGGGCTCGCCCGGGTCCATTCTGGGCATGGTTGGAAGCCTCTCAAATAGTGTCCTAGAAATACTTTCCGATCACCGGGGCCAGACGGGCCCGATCGTCCTGCGAGAGCAGGTCGGGGCTCGTAATTATAGCGTTGGCCAAGGCACTGCCGCACCCGCACTCCCGCCCGGCGGGAAGGCCCTTAACCAGGTCTGCTATCGTCCTTTTGGCCGCCTCCGCGTTGGAGCGCAGGTTCGCAGATACAACCTCCACCGAGACCTCCTCGCCCGCATCCCACGAGTCGCGGTCCGTCACCAGCGAGAGGGACACGTAGCACATCTCCAGCTCCCTGGCGAGCTTGGCCTCCGGCAGGGCGGTCATGCCTATTATGGTGCCCCCCCAGGAGCGGTACATCCTGGATTCGGCGCGGGTTGAGAAGGCGGGCCCCTCGATCACCACCATCGTTCCCGTCCTGTGCAGCCGGAAGTGCGGCTCGGCCGCCTGGGCCAGGAGCGACGATAGCTCCGGGCAGAAGGGGTCGGCGAACGCGATATGTCCCACGGGCCCCACGTCGAAGAATGTGCTTGGGCGGCCGCGGGTCCTGTCGATCAGCTGGTCGGGAACCACGGCGTCCCTGGGCTCGACGCCGTCGGCGAGGCCACCGACGGCATTGACCGATACGATCCGCTCGACCCCGAGGATCTTCAGCGCGTATATGTTGGCGCGCGACGGCAGGTTGGAGGGCAGATGGACGTGCCCCCTGCCGTGCCTGGGCAGAAAGGCCACCGTTCTACCGGCCAGCCTGCCGACGACGACGGCGTCGCTCGGGTCGCCGTAAGGGGTGTCGATCCGGACCTCGCGGGCGTGCTCGAGGCCGTCGATCTGGTACAGGCCGGTCCCCCCGATGAACGCGGCCGTCGCCTCAGCCACCGGGGCCGCACCTTCCGGCCTGGCGATGCAGACGAATCAACGGGACCTGAGCTCCCCGTGGACCCGCGCGGCCTCGGCCTCCATCTCCGCTATGACGCGGCCGGTCCCGTTCACCGGTCCGTTCGCCCGGTCACCTGCGGCCAGCATGCGCTTTACGGCCTCGGCCAGCTCGGGATCGTCGGGGGCCGCTTCCCGCACGGCACGGGCGGCGTAGAGGAGCCGTGTGTAGCAATCGTGCGGGTCTCCATCGAGTATGGCGCGCGCCGCAAGGAGGCATGCGTAGGCGCCGGCAGCGGGCACCTGCCGTCCGGTCAGAACCGCCGACCGTATCGCCTCCGTCACGTCGCCGTGGCTCGTCAGCTCGTCGACGGCCGTCGCGCCCGGCAGGTTCTCGAGAGCCCTTATGCCGCGGCCGGTCCACTCGATGGACCCGGTCGCGTCGGCCACAGCTTGCCTTGTAGTTGCCATCTCCGTTCTTTCCCCGGAAACGGCCCAAAAAAAGACCCCACCCGAGCGCGAGAGGAGTCCGTAACGTCTGCACGACGCTACTCTCATCTCTCGAACCCCCGCAGGTGTCGGGGGAGTTCGTCGGAATTGGCACCGTTCCGGCCGTTATGGCCGAATGGTTGCCGGGCTTCGAAGGGCCGTTCCCTCCGCCTCTCTTGATAAGAGCAGTGCTATTTGGTTTTGGCGGTCGCCCGATGCTAAACGATGCGTCCGCGGGGTGTCAACCGCGGGCCGCGAGGGCACCCGGTATCCGGCGGTCCCGCCGCCGGCAGCCAGGAGGCTGTATGCTCCACCAACCTATACAAGGGGGCCGCCTCAGCGGGCCCGCCGGACAAAGGAGCCTGGTCGATGGAGCTAGAAAAGACCTTCAGCGGTTCAAGCTGGGAGAGGGAGATCGGATTTTGCCGGGCGGTGAGGGCCGGCGACCTGGTGTTTGTAAGCGGCACGGCGGCGGTGGAGGAGGGCGGCGGCGTGCACGCACCGGGAGAGGCATACGAGCAGACCGTCCACTGCCTCGGGATCATCAAAAGGGCGCTGGAAGATCTGTCCGTTCCGATGGACAACATAGTAAGGACGCGCATCTTCGTCACGGACATATCGCGCTGGGAAGAGTATGCCCGGGCCCACAGGGAGCATTTTGCGGACAACCCCCCTGCAGCCGCCATGATCGAGATAAAGGGGCTCATGGACCCGGGTATGGTCGTAGAGATCGAGGCCGATGCGGTGGTCTCGCGGTAGCGAGCGGCCGCATCAGGCGTGCGGCCGCCGTCACCTGACTGCGGATATGATAGTGGGCAAGGATGCTTAGCTCGATACTGGAAGATAAGCCGGACGGCGCGGTTGCGGTGATCGTGCCGGACGGCCCGACGGTGACCTACGGGGAGCTGCGCAGCGGCGTGGACAGGGCCGCGGGGCTGCTCACCGGGGCGGGCCTTGAGCCGGATAGGCCGGTTTCAATAGCACTTGGCAACGGCCTTGAGTTCCTGATCGCCTTCCTGGCGGTCGCCCGGGCGGGCGCGGTCGCCGCCCCCCTGAACCCCGCGTACACCGCCGAGGAATTCGCCTTCTACGTCGGGGATGCAGCGAGCCAGATGGCCGTGGTGCCGCCCGGCGCCCACCCGGCGAGGGAGGCAGCCGACTCGCTTGGCGTCCCCACCCTTGAGGTGTCGCTCATAGGGGGGAAGCCGGCGATTTCCCACCGCGGTGACGTGCTGTCCGCCGCCATTGAACCGACGCCGCCCTCGGCCGGTTCGACCGCCCTTTTCCTTCACACCTCGGGGACCACCAGCCGGCCCAAGGGAGTGCCCCTGAGCCACGGGAACATCCTGGAGTCGGTGCGCAACATCTCTGAGACCTACCGCCTTGCGGGCGATGACGTCGCCATGGTCGTCATGCCGCTGTTCCATGTCCACGGGCTCATCGGCGTCGCCCTTTCGACGCTGGCGACCGGCGGGGCGATGGTCCTGCCCCCTCGCTTTTCGGCCGGGGCCTTCTGGCCGGTCAGGGAGGCGACCGGGGCGACCTGGTACTCGGCGGTGCCGACGATCCACAAGATACTGCTCGACCGTGCGGACGCAGACGGTGCGCCCTCGGCGAGCTTTCGCTTTATCCGCTCGTGCTCTGCGCCCCTCTCCCCCGGGTTGATAGAGGGTATGGAGAGCAGGTTCGGGGCGCCGGTGGTCGAGGCCTACGGCATGACGGAGGCCTCGCACCAGATGTCGTCGAACCCGCTGCCCCCCGGGCAGCGGCGCCCCGGCAGCGTCGGTACGGGTACGGGTGTACAGGTGTCCGTGCGTGACGATGAGGGAGGCGAGGTAGGGGTCGGCTGCCGGGGCGAGGTCTGCGTGCGCGGCCCTAACGTGATGGGTGGCTACGCCAGCAACCCTGAGGCCAACGCCACCGCATTCTGGGACGGGTGGTTTCGAACGGGCGACCAGGGCACGCTGTCCGAGGACGGCTACCTGACGCTGACCGGCCGCCTCAAGGAGTTGATCAACAGGGGAGGCGAGAAGATATCCCCGGTCGAGGTGGACCAGGCTCTCCTCGGCCATCCCGCCGTCGCCGAGGCCGTCACTTTCGGCGCGCCGGACGCCAAGTACGGCGAGTCGGTGCGTGCTGCTGTGGTCCTTGCGTCCGAGACCACCGCCGAGGAGATAAGGGCCTTTTGCGCCGACAGGCTCGCCGCGTTCAAGGTGCCCGAAACCGTATACCTGGTAGGCGATCTCCCCCGCACCTCGACCGGCAAGATTCAGCGCCGCCACGTGGCGGCAAGATTTCTGGAGTAGGCCGGTCCGGATCAACTGTCCATCCGGGCTAGTGCGCCCCTTTGGATCGGTGATACCATGCCGCCGTTCATGGTGGCATGGCCGAGCTTAAGGCGCTGAGCCTCCATCGACTTTGAGGAGGGACTAACTATGGTCGCAAAGCCACTTACCGGCGAAGAGATCGAAGAACTAAAGGGACTGGGCGAGAACCACTTCTGGCCTCACTCGAGGCCGACGGGCGACCTGTCGGATGATACCGGCATCAAGCTCGTCACCCACTCGGACGGCATCTGGGTGGAGGGTCCATCCGGCGAGCGACATGTCGACCTGATCGCCGGCATGTGGCTCAAGAACATCGGCCACGGGCGCAGGGAGATCGCCGATGCGGTCTATGCGCAGATGCAGGACATCAGCTATTCGCCGGGCGGCACGGTGGCCCCATCCGCCATCAGGCTGGCGGCCAAGGTGGCCAGCCTGACGCCGGACCCGGAAAGCAGGGTGTATTTCGTGTCCGGGGGATCCGAGGCGGTCGAGACCGCCATCAAGATGGCCAAGAAATACCAGTACAACATCGGAGAGCGGGGCCGCTGGAAGGTCATCTCAAGGCAGGGCTCGTACCACGGAGCCACGCACCTTTGCATGGCGCTTGGCTTCAACATGATCAACAGGCCCAACGATTTCGGACCCCTGGTGCCCGGGAACGTGCGCATATCCAACCCGGGCGTCGACTACCGCAACATGCCTGGCGACTGGGACATGCAGTACGCCAAGGATCTGGAGCAGGCGATCCTCGAGGAGGGGCCGGACTCGGTGGCCGCATTCATAGGCGAGCCCGTCTCGGCAGCCTCCGGAGTGCACATTCCCCACCCGGAATACTGGCCGACCGTCCGGGAGATCTGTGACAGGTACGGCGTGATACTCATCGCCGACGAGGTGATAAACGGATTCGGCCGGACGGGCAAGATGTTCGCGGTCGAGCACTGGGACATCAAGCCGGACATCATGACCGTGGCGAAGGCTCTGACCAGCGGATACCTGCCGATCGGCGCCGCCATCGCCTCAAAGAAGGTGGGCGAGGTCATGGAGGGCGAGGGTGAACAGACCTTCCGGCACCTGATAACTTTCGGCGGAAATCCACCGGCCTGCGCGGCGGGTCTTGCGAATCTGGACATCATCGAGCGGGAGGGCCTCGTCGAGAACTCGGCGAACATGGGCACCTATCTGTTCGAGCAGCTCCAGACCCTGAAGGAGCATCCGATAGTCGCCGACGTGCGCGGCGGGATGGGCCTGATCGCGGCGGTCGAGTTCGCCAAGGACAGGGACACTTTCGAGCCGTTCCCGCCGGAGGCGAAGTTCGATGCCAGACTCGGCGAGCTCATGGAGGCCAACCAGCTTCTGGGCCGGGGGATGAACCAGACCATGTTCTTCTCCCCGCCGCTGTCGATCACAAGGGACGAGGTCGACTTCGTCGTCGGCCAGACCGAAAACGTGATCTCACAGCTGGAGGAAGGGCTGGACTAGGGTCCGCGGGTCTCGGGCCAGGCGCCGAGGGTGGCCATTATGGTCTGCGCGGCGTCTCCACGAAGAACCGTCAGGGCGACCGTGTCGCCCGGGTCGAGCGAGTTGAAGTAGTCGATCATCTCCGAGACGGACGCCACGCTGCGTCCGTCGACGGCGATGATCACGTCGCCGCGCCCGCTGGGTACCTGGAAGGGGTCACCGCGTAGCCTGGCCCGGGCGGCGCCGGTGTTGGGCCTGACGTCACGGACGTACACGCCATACTCGGCGGACACCCCGAGCGCCGCCCCGATCTCGGGCGTTATCGATGTGCCGCTTATGCCGAGCCAGGGGCGCGAGATCAACCGGGGCTCCTTGAGCCGTGGGAGAAGGCTGGCGAGGATGTTGCTCGGAACGGCGAACCCTATGCCGATGTCGCCCTGCGCCGATACCTGGACCGCCGAAGTGACGCCGATCACCTCGCCTTCTGAGTTGATCAGCGGCCCTCCCGAATTGCCCGGCAGCAGTGACGCGTCGGTCCATACCATGTTGGGTATGGGTCGCTGTAGCGCTGGCGCCGCCTGTCGGTCCCGGAGAAGCGGGGGACTATCGCCGATGCCGGCTACGACGCCCACCGAAAGGAAGTTGCGCATCCTCAGCGGGCTGCCGATCGCCAGGGCGAGCTGGCCGGTCCGGAGCCCGCTGGAGTCAGCCAGTTTGAGCGGCCGGACGTCCCTGACCTGGTCCGGGTCGACCGACAGCATCGCAAGGTCGTCCGACGGGCTGGAGCCCAGCAGGCTCCCGGGCATGACCCTTCCGTCCGACAGAGACACGTCTATGCTCTCCGCTCCGTCGACCACGTGGCTGTTGGTAACCACGTGCCCGTCTGAGTCGACGAAAAAGCCGGCCCCCGAGTCGAGCGTGCCGTCGATCCGGTGGACGGTCAACTCGACTACCGAGGGCGCGATGCGCTCGAACAGGGCGGTTACAGCCGCCTCGTCGTAGGTCGGACCGGTGGCGGTCTCGTTGACGTTGACTCGCTCTATGGCCACCCCGATCGCCACCCCGACCAGCACTCCGAACAGCAGCGTGAGCAGGCCCAGGCCGCGAAGGCTCCTCCACGGATGGGCGGTGGGCCACCGCCGCAGCCTGACCCTGAAGTAGTTCTCTGGAGGCGCCGAAGCCTTGCTCTGCGCCGGGTCCTTGTCTGGGGATTTCACCGGGCTCTTCCATCGGGCCCTTGCGCCGGGAGGTGCGGCCGCCAGCCCTGTGTCTATCATAAGCCCCCGGCCGGTGCCTGAAATCCCGGGGATGGGCCGGTCCGGACGGGGCCGGTATCGCGTCCCTCGGTGGTTGAAATGGCCGGGTTTCCGGTAAGGTATCGCCAGGGCGGGGAGGTTTCCGGCTGTCTCGGTGACGACCCCCGGTCCTTGGGGATGGGCGATTTCAAAAAGGGAGGAACTTGATGAAGGCAGGACTGTTCTTGATGCCGTCTCACCCGCCTGAGAGAGACACTTACGAGGCGCTGCAGTGGGACCTTGACACGATCTCGTACGCAGACCAGCTCGGCTACGCCGAAGTATGGATCGGCGAGCACTTCACGGCGATCTGGGAGCCGGTGCCCGCACCGGACCTGATGGTCGCCCAGGCTCTGCTGCAGACCAGCCAGATCCGTCTCGGCGTGGGCTCGTTCCTCCTGCCTTTCCACCACCCGGCCGAACTCGCCCAGCGGATAGCCTACCTTGACCATATCGCGCAGGGCAGGTTCATGTTCGGGGTGGGGGCCGGCGGCCTGGCGACTGACATGGAGCTGTTCCAGGTAGACATGGCCGCGAACCAGCACCGGGATATGACAAGGGAGGCGCTGGAGATCATCCTGGGCATCTGGGACAACATGGATAACCCGCCGTGGCGCTATGACGGCAAGTACTGGTCGGTCAACCTGCCCGAACTGGAGGAATTCAGCTACGGCACCCTCGGGTCATTCCGCAAGCCTCTCACAAAGCCCTATCCCCCCATCGGGATCTCCGCTGCGAGCCCGAACTCAACGACACTTCGGATGGCGGGAGAGCGGGGCTTTCTCCCCATGAGCCTGGGCCTCAATGCCCAGTACATGCCCGGCCACTGGGACGCCGTCCTCGAAGGGGCCGCAGAGTCTGGCAGGGAGCCGCCATCGCGGTCGGAGTGGCGCGTCGTCCGCGACTTCTGGGTTGCGGACACCGACGAAGAGGCGCGCGATACGGCCTGGAATGGAGGCCTTGGAAGGGCCTGGCGCGAGTACCTGCAGCCGCTGTTCGCCTTCGGCGAGTACCCCATCACCCGCAACATGAAGCACGATCCCTCGCTTCCCGATGAGGCGGTGACGGCCGAGTACATAATGGAGCACATGTGGCTGGTCGGCTCGCCTCAGACCGTGGCCGACAAGATACGGGAGCTCTATGAGTGGGCCGGGGGCTTCGGGGTGCTGCTCGGGATGGTCGTCGACCACAAGGGCGACGACGAGCGCTGGAAAAAGTCGATGCGTCTGATGCAGGAGGAGGTGATGCCCCTGCTGTCCGACCTGGAGTACTAGAGCGGCCGCGGCCGTGAGCGATGGAGCTGGCAATCACGGTTCTGTCCGCCGCCGCCGCGGTCCTGGTCATCCTGCTGGTGGCCACCGTGCGCCTTGCCGTCTCGCTTCGCCGGGACCTTGAGGCCGAGCGCTCCAGCGGCCGGAGTCGCAGCACGCGCTACGGGCAGATCACAGAGCAGTTCATGCCCTGGGCCGTGAACTACCCCTATGACCCATCCGGCTTCCGATTTCTGGGCTCGCCCATAGACGGCGTGCAGTTCGAAGAAGACCGGGTCATCCTGATGGAGTTCAAGACGGCCGAAAGCAGGCTGTCGCCAACCCAGCGTCGCATAAGGGCCCTTGTTCGAAAGGGCAGGGTCAGCTTTGAGGAGTTCCGGCTCTCCTAGTCGCCGCGTCGCCGCGACTCGCGACCTCCGGGTGCAGGGATCGCGGCCCTGACCGAAGGCCGGTCGACTCTCACGATCCAGAGCGGTGGGGAACGGTCAGTTTCCTTCCTCTCCAGCTGCCCGCCCCACCCCGCATGTGGCGCACAGCGGATGCGACGGTAAAGAGCGTGTAGAGTGCTCCGGCCACGGGCAGGGCAGGTGCCATCGCTGCGCTAACCCCATACAGGCGCAGCATAGGAGCGAACGTGGCCGCCATGAGCACCCAGGCGCCTGCCGCGATCCCGACAGGGACGGCTGTGCCGCCTGCCGCGATCAGGTACAGGGCCGCAGCGGTGGCCAGGGGTGGGATCGCGTACAAGAGGGCCATTCCGGCCACCGTCCCCGCGAGCGCGATCGGGCTGTGGCCCAGCTGGGTGTAGGCGGTCCTGGCAACCATGTCCCAGACCGGGCCTATCGATCCGTAGGACCTCACGCTGTACACCTGCTGAGAAAGCCCCAGCCAGATCCTGTTACCGGAGCGCTTGATAAGCGCGGCGAGCGAGCAGTCGTCTATGACAGCATCCGAGATCGGTGCAATGCCACCGGCGTCTTCGAGCGCCGTACGCCTCAGCAGGATGCAGCCACCGGCAGCAGCGGCGGTCGCCCGCCCGGCGTGATTCGACCAGCGGAACGGGTACAGCTTGGCGAAAAAGTAGACGAAGGCTGGCAGGAGTAGACGGTCGGACACCGTCTCCGTCCTCAGACGGGCCATCAGCGAGACCATGTCGGAGCCGGTAGAAATGGCAGCGGCGACCAGCCTGCTTATGCTGTCTGGCGGATGGGCGATGTCCGCGTCGGTCAGGAGCAGGAAGTCGCAGGCCGAGTGCTTTACGGCCTCCAGTGCGGTCTGAAGAGCCCACAGCTTGCCGCTCCAGCCCGGGGGGAGCGGGCGTCCGGCGACGACCGTCAGAATATCCCCTCGCGCAGCAGCCGCACCCAGGCCACGGGCCACATCGGCGGTGCCGTCCTCGCTGTCATCGTCCACCACCACGATCGTCAGATCGCCCGGGTAATCCTGGGCGAGAAGCGTCGGCAGTGTCTCGGGCAGGACTTGGGCCTCGTTGCGGGCCGGCACGAGGACGGCAACCGACGGCCATTTCCGCCCGCCTCCGTCGGCGCCCGAAGGGTCGGGCAGCCTGACGTCGGTGCACCAGAACATGCCTCTCAGGAGCGCCAGCCAGAGCCAGGCGGTGAGGGAGGCAAGGGACAGGGCCAGGAGGACCCAGATGGCAGTGGCCGACATGTGCCGGTCAGCTGTTCACGGCCTGTACGGCGGAAATGAATCGGCCGGTGAGGTCATTCTGTGACCCGTCCGGGACTGGCGACCTGTCTCTCCACGTATCGAGACCCTGTTTCCGGATCGTCCCGGCCGGGGCAAGCTGCCAGTAGTCCACTGTCCGTCAACCCTTATCGAGGGTCACGGTGCAGGCCCACCATGGAGCGGTTGGTTCCCCGAGATTCCTAGCTGTGACAGGAACCTCAGAAGGACCGCCGTGCACAGGTCCGGCCTTTCGAGCTGAAGGAAGTGCGTGGTTCCAGGAATGCACTCACGCTCTACATCTGCGTCACCGTAGTCGTACACCGGGTCATCAGGGACCAGCGTTGCAGGGTCCTGTGTAACCACTATTGTCGGGCATCTCAGGGCGTCAAAGTCGGCTGATGCCGCAAACACAGAGACGTTGTCCCAGATGTGCGCTTCGTACTCGGACGGGCATCTGAGCTCATAGCCATGGCCGGTCTGCGACTCCCTGAGGGTCGTCCTGGCCACCAGCTCATACACGCCTGGTACGGCCCGCTGAAGATAAGGAAGATAGGTATGAAGGTCCGCAAGCTCCTCCCTTGACCGGAACCACTGCGCCCTTCGCCTGAGCATGTCTGCCGTGCGCCTCGCCCGCAGTTCAAACTCTCTGTACCCGGAGCCGGCATTGCAGATGGGCGGGGCGAACAGCGCCAGAGCGGAGTAGTGGCCTCCCCTTGAAGGCGTATGCAGGGCCGCAAGGGCGGAGATGGAGTGGAAGACGCCGACGGTGGGTTTCTTTCCGAAGAGATCATGGGTCGAGTTGAGTATGCGGTCGTGGTCACGGGCAAAGGCATCGACACCGTGGTCCTTCAAGGCACCCAGTTCGTTCCAGCCGTGATTCCTGAGGTCATGCACAACAAGATCGAAGCCGGTGCAAAGGAGAGACCAGAATGGGTAGTAGAGGTCGGCGGCGAGACCGTTGCCATGGCTAAGGACGAGCCTAGGGCCTTTCGGGTTCCCGTGGCGTCGCAGGAGGATGACTTCGCCATCGTCCATTTCGACACCGTGAACGGATAGAGGTTCGGGAATCTCCCATATGGCTGCTAGAGGTCCTGTCACGGCTGGCTTCCTTCTTGGCAGGTGCGATCAGCGACTGTGGTGCGGAGGAATTCTAGGCATCTGCCTGCCAACAGGCCAGAGTGCAAACTGATGATCCTCGATAGCGCCACCGGCCTGGATGATCTGCGGATGCCGCCGGGAAGCGCTTTCATGAGATAGGGTTGGACAGCTCAGCACCCGCATCAACGATCAGTGGGGAATCTGCTTTGTCTGGGACGGAGGGGACGCCTATCTGGCTGAAATAGCGGATTATCACTGAGTTCGAGGCGGGAGAAAGGCAACATGACCGGCAAGCCGGTCGAAATGGCCCTGTTGACCAGCCCGCCTACGCTGTCTGGCGGATGGGCGATGTCCGCGTCGGTCAGGAGCACGAACTCGCAGGCCGAGTGCCCTGCGGCCTCCAGCGCGGTCTGAAGAGTCCACAGCTTGCCGCCCCAGTTGGGAGGGAGCGGGCGCCCGGCGACGACCGTTAGAAGGTCCCCTCGCGCCGCTGCCGCACCGAGGCCGTGGGCAACATTGGCGGTGCCGTCCTCGCTGTCATCGTCCACCACCACGATCATCAGATCGCCCTGGTAGCCTTGTTCGAGTGGGAGCACCGGGGGGTGCGGCAGGTTACAGTGAAGTTATGAGTCGCTCCGTACCTTCGCGACTACTCGGCAAGGCAGTTCGCTAATGATAATGAGATGTGTCCCACCGTGCCTATCGTCTTTGATGGCGGACTGAAGGCGGCGCACTTCTTTACCTTGGCTCGAGAGAGGATGGCAACGGTAAAGAGATTCAGGCGAGGCTACAACTAACAGGAACAGCAAGGCGAATGGCCCAAGGGATATACCATTCTCGTCATATCAATCCACACTGACCTTGCAATTCGACCTCTAAGCGACCACCTCCGTGACATTCCTGTTCGTCAAGGTGCCGTGCTTTGCCTGATATCGTCGCGTATTCAACAGGCCACGCCAATTCGCCTGAACTCTAGATGCAATGTGCATAAATTGTCCTAGTTGTGTGGCCTGTGGCACTAGGAAAAAAGCAACGCGTTGAGTACGAAATACGTATACTGTTTCAGAGCGGGTTTGGTCTATCAAGCTATTTGCCAATTCACTTATAAAAGGGTCTCGTGGCTTAGGAGGCATGTGCTGATAAACAAGCAGGGAATGGCCTTGCGAAAATGCCTGCGAAGCTTCGTGAAAGAAGAGATAGCGTGAGGCGCCTTTCCGACCATACTTTACTGACTTGATTTCAAAGCCATTGTCGGGATCAAAGAATATCAACTCGCTCCCGCGTGAAAACTCAAGAAAGTCATGGAAATACTTTCGGCGTTCACCAGCTCCATCTGTCAGTATCTGAGAATAGAATTTGGTACTCGCCAGAAGGCCACTGTTCTCCATTACACTAATGTCACGTTCATTTCGCTCTAGTAAGGCCGTACGGAGGCAGTCGAACACGAGGGGATCAAAGATCCTCCATTCTACAGGTTGATGCAAGTAATTTACTCGTTGCCCATCCCCTTTGTTATCATTTTGGGTCAGCATCCAACATACAGCAGTGCTGAATTGGCCTCCGTTGCTTAGCTGACGAAGTAGGCCATACTTGATATAGTCGTAAAGATCGCCAAAGTATTGGTTCTTCATTGATCGGTTTCCCTGCTCCAAATGACTCGAATTGAGTGTGTGCCCCGCCTCGCTTCGACGCGAGACGCCAGCTCTGCTATGTTTGGCACACTGTACTCAACAGCCAGTTCTGAAATCCACGGGCCCGAGAAGTCTTGTATAGATCGGAAAGTCTCTTGACCTCTGGTGCGCGGTTTTCCAGTAGCCTTAGAGGGATTTACGCTGCCGGAGTTGATTTCAGAGAGCGTTACACTCTCTGCGTGGTGAGAAAGTAGTTCCTGTGTAGGTACAATGATCACCGCGTGTTCTCGGGTCCTGTACGGCGGCGCATTTAGCATCCATCCAAGTGGAGTTTCGCTTGGCCAGAAGAAGGTCTTTCGGTTAATCAACTCATACCACTGCTGTGTTGTCATGTCTAGGAGGCAGTCACGCAGCCTGCGCTCTGGCATAGGCTTTTGATCTCTAACAACGGCCGTGCCATATCTCGGATGAGTGAGACGAACGCTGTCGGGGCGCCACTGAGATTCAATGGGGAAACGAGAGGTACCAGCAATGTCAAAGAGGTCTAGAAGTGCTGATGTGCTTCGAAGGCCGTAAAGCTGGATATTGGACCAGCTGTTCAGTTCGGCCATGTGAAATAGCACAGGGTACTTGGCGATGATTTGCTGCGTGGTCGTCATCTGTCGTCACCACGAACGTCGATCAATAATGCTTCTGGGATTAAACCCCGTCCCGATTAGAGACACGCGAGCTCTTGATACGCCTTCGATTTCTTCGATGAGGTTGATAGTATCGGGGTGAAGTTGTTCAAAACGCTTGGCGGCACGATTCTCCACTGTCAAATAGTCTGTAAAGGTAAGGGCAATATCAGTCGGTTGGTTCAGTAAGGAAGCTTTGTAAAGTAAATGCCAGTCGAATTCGGCAATCCGTCTTTCTCGATTGGTTGTGGACGTTCTCTCGGTAAGTTCCAACTCTTCTAGCGCTATCCCCGACCGCTCGGCTATGGTTTCCAAAGAGATTTCTTGCGACATAGGTCCCGAGGTGCCGTGGTCGGGGCTCTGAACTCTAATAGGATAGGTTCGACAGACCATCACCACACGTCTCACCTTGCCAGGTGGAATGCCGGCTTCGGCAAGACAGCCGGACACGGTGGTATCACGTGAGGTGACGTAAGGGTAATAGCCATGGTATAGGCTTAGGCCCGTACCTTGTGTTCCTTCGAGGCATATTCGGCCATTGTCTGCAAGGGTTTGCTGGATAACGTCTAATGAGCTGCATATGAATGGGTCGAGTTCCGGAACGTCCTTGGCAAGCTTAATTTCGGATCCTCGACTCGAGATTCTCCTAGCTAGCGCCGCTCCAGCCCCCTGTCCAGTAGAGCCGATCCCAGTTACCAGTGCGATTTCATCCCTTATGTCCTTCTCAGAAATGACCATGGCTGCACCGTCAATGCCAAGCCGACCAACGTCAACCTTACACTCAGCTATTTCGACCAGCAGCTTATCAACGTTCAGGACTGCGCCAGGACCGATCAGCAATCTTGCATCTTCGGTCCTCCGCGTCCCTGATGGAAGTTGATGATGCGTATAGGGTTTAGGGAGTTCGAAGACCGTATGACCTGCGTTGGGGCCTCCAACGCGGATCAGAAGATCGTATTCCCTCGCCAGAAAGGCGGCAATTTGTCCCTTGCCTTCACTGCCATATTGGCCTCCAACAACAACGTCGACATAGCCGCTGCTGGCTAGACCATAGAGTCCTAAACGGCTTGCAACTCTCACGAACATATCTTCTTCAGTACACCGAGCTGAGTGGACGACGACATCTGCAACGTCTTCAAGTGTGTTGACGTAAGACTCGGTTCTGTTGCTTCGGACATCCTCATAAGTCAAGGAATCGGAATCAGCTGATTCGGCCTCTCTGTTGTCGTACCTGTCGACGAGCACTGACAATGGAGCTGTCATATGTATATGCGTAACGGCTGCTCCATAGGCCCTTCTGATCGCGTCAATCTGTTTTACTGTCCTAACAGAATCTACAACGACGCTTTGTTGGTTGCTTCGATCCCGCAAGGCTCGATCTAGGCCCTCAAGTACCCACGTACCACCAGTCTCTTGGTCGAGACGTTCCCCTAATGTTTGGAGTTCCGATCTACCTTCGCCGGAGCCGTCACAAGCATTAGTTTTCAACCAGTCCCTGGTTCTGAGCAGATCTAGACCGAATCGGTCTGCTAGCTTACGAGCTAGGGTAGTCTTACCAGAGGCTACTGAGCCCGAAAGCAGTAAGATTCGTCTGTCCATACATTAATTCCAGCGATTGACATGGCTATGGGGCGATCAGAAGCCAAGCATACCTTGAACGTGACGAGGCACCATGTTTGGCAAGGCATATACAAAGACCGGAGTTCCCTTTCTTATAAGGCTTTCGTCAATCAATTCCCTTATCAATTCCCAGTTTCCTCCAGCCTGTCCGGTTCCAATCCTTGGCATATGTACACTGGATCCAAGCTGTGAGGCGACTTCTTGGAGTTGGTTAAGGGTATCCCTCAAGGCAGCGTATCGGATACGAGGCTTGCCCGATTGGCCGTACCCTCGCTGAGCGACCATATGGACGATGCTTAAATCGTCGTCGATCTGTGTCCTGTGGATTTTGCCCAAAGACAAATTGCTTGGATCCCGCGCCACCCAATCACGGAAATCTTCTTGTACAAAGCTCCACTTCTTGGCGACTTCCAAGCCAAATCCCTTTCCCCAGTTTGGTGTACCGTCATTGACGACATGTGCGATGATTCGATTGTCATCTCCTCTTGGTTGCCTAGCGTCGCCAAACAGATAGGCGATTTGGAGTACATCGGGCTGCAGGGCATTTTCGGACGTAAGGACACCTGCTATACGAGGGAACCTGTCTCCGGGAAACGGAGGGATTCCGACGCACTGAACGTCAAACACAGGGAGCTGCCTGCCCCAGCTTTCTGTTCGCTTAGCCGTGAAACCTATAGCGGTACACTCGGCTAGTACACTGTCAGAGCCGATTCGAAAATGTGATGGAATACCGACGTCCCATGTCCGTGACGGTACACTGTAGTCAATTCTGAAACTAGGGTCACCTCCGCCGATACTTACTCTGGCGGCCGCAAAAACTGCACATGGGATACTGGTCAATTTAGCGATCCTTAGCAATATTGCCTCGGTAGAAACATCAAATTCTACTCTCAGCCTAAGTAGTTGGTCGATATCGAGCCCCGCATTCTCGAGATCCGTATAACCTGTGGGCATCAGAAGTTCAGCCGCGCCAATATTGCAAAGCAGTTCGAGCTCCCAAGCATCGTCTCGCAATTCGATTGAAGGCGTTCTATTTCTCACCATGTCGGCACAGTCAGGAAATAGAGTATGAGCGAGTTCGTGGGCTACAGAGTATCGAGTCCTGCCTCGCGGCATGTTCGGGTTGAACTCGATGCGGAGACCTTTACCGACTGGCACGATGCGTGCATCGATCACCGCTTCATTTGGGAGAACGTGGATCTCGAGTAGCTCCGCCAACTGAAAAGGATCAAACGGAGGACCCTTCCAGCCTCTTTCGGCAGCATCCACCACCGTGTGTCTGGCCTTAATTTGAATCGCGCTAACAGGGTCCACTCCTTTTGCGAAGGCTATAACGGAAGGGTTAGTCCACTTGCGTTCTTGAATTGGCATTGCCCGTTAATCCTCGATGGAATGTGCTCTTGTCGTGGAATCGCTTGATAGCCAGTGCAGTAGAGAGCAAGAATTGCTTTTTCCAGATGTACGTGGATCGATCTCAGGAGAAGCAGCGATGCAGCCGGAGAGGAAATTGCTGAAAGTAGACGGCACGAACTTCCGCTCGCCGAACCAATGGTACATGTCGTTATGCAACTGGAGAATCAACAGGATGCCAGGACATATCGGGACCTTAGTCTCCAAGTGTTCCGAAGCAGACTCGGACACCGGCAGTTCACCCCTCCTAACGACAGCCTCTTCGGAAGTTGCTGCCGAGTCGACTGCAAATCGAAATCCATAACGTGCGCTGACGCTACTATCGATGTCGTGGGTTCACTGGCTTGATGGTCGAAACTACAGCGTGCCCCTTTTAAGTCAGATCGCGCTATCCGCGCTTTCTTGACCACTCGCGAGAGAAACATATGTGCTATTGGACGAGTATAGTTGCTCTTGTCACCCTTTAGCAATACGAATTGGCGGCAACCGAAGTCCGACACGCACCACGGTCACGGGGACGCGGCCGTCAATGTTGTCGCAGGAGGGAACTGGGAACGTTGGCACACCCGCTTCATGACCAACGTGCTGGCCCGGGTACCCAGGCGTGCACGGCCGACGCTGGGCACTCTGGTACTCACATATCATGAGCAAACTGGCCGAGTAGGAGCATTCACATCTGTGGCACGTGTTCGATAAGCTTGAAGGCCGTTCCCGCAGGGGCCTCGATGCCGGCCCCGCCGTCTTGGGCGGGATTGCATTGGCGAAACGCGTCTCGATTCCCATAACGCTGGTCGCCAGCTCCGACGGCTGAGTCAGGTCCCGGTCGAAACGTGCGGAGACTCCATTGGAACTCCTTGTTCGCCTCAGGGCCAATCCTTGATCTGGGTGGTGTTGGTGGATACGTGTGCGGCGTAGGGTGAGGCAGCCCCGTCGCCTGTTGGGGAAGAAACGGCTTTGGCCAATCTTCCCCATGGATGTCGAAATCTGCGGGTCCCCAGTGGCCCGTCCGAGAGGACCGGGGTTCCTTCTCCAGTTCGAAAGCCGGACTAGGACTGGGTCAGTCGCTCACCGGCACTACGATCCGCTCGGCTCCGGTTTCGGCAGGACCGTCCTCCCTCCAATCGAAATTCGCCGCCCAATCCAGTTTCTTCCAGGTTCAACTTCATGTAGAAAAAGGTCGGATTTACTGATTTGTTCGATTCTGCCCACGTCAATCATGGGCTGTTTGGCAGTCTATAGACGGTGACCCGCCTCGGACTCGAACCGAGAACCTACTGATTAAGAGTCTGTTTAGCCGCACGTATGTTCTGTATGCATATGGTTTCCTGTTTTTTCCTTTAAGCCCTGTATACAGGGATAAAGGGGGTTTGTTATAATTTCGATAGTTGGCTGGAGATGTCTCAATATTCTGGCGAAAGTACTGACTAATTGCTGACTTACTCGAGCTCACGGAGGTTCTGAAACTGCTCACAGCAAGGATTATCAGGGACGCGAAACCACGGAGTAGGCAGTACGTGATCTGGGATGACAGGCTCAAGGGATTTGGGGTGAAGGTATCTCGATCTGTCAAATCGTACATCGTCAACTACAGGGTGGATGGACGAGAGCGTCGTGTCACCATTGGACGGGTGGGTGAACTCAGTCTCAAGGAGGCACGCCTGAGGGCTGCCGAACTGACGGACTCCGTTCGGTACCGAGGTCGCGACCCCCTGGTCGAGCGCCAGATGCGTCGGGAGGCACCGACGTTTGAGGATGCGGTGAACAGGTTCTTCGGCGACTACGCCCCCGAACGAATCAGGCAGGGCCGCATGGCACTGCGGACCGAGCGGGAGTACCGTCTACAGGCAAAATCTTATCTTCTGCCCAAGCTCGGTAGAAAGAAGGTCGCGGAAATCACGAGGCATGATGTCGAGCGAGCCGTGGGCGTCCTAAAGCCCGTTGCACGAAACAGGACGCTGGCCTTCGCCTCACGCCTGTTCAACCTAGTCGAGCGATGGGAGTGGCGTCCCCTCCATTCCAACCCGACCATCCACATCGATAGGTCAAGGGAGGAGCCCAGAGACCGCACGCTGTCGCCTTCAGAGATGGCCGCACTTGGAAGGGCGTTCACCAAGGCCGAAGTGCGTCATCCCGCAACGGTCGGGGCGCTACGGGTAGCGGCTCTATCCGGACTCAGAATCAATGAGGTCTTGGCTATGCGCTGGGAAGACATCGATACCGAGCGTGGCATATTGACGGTGCCGGCATCGAAGACCGGCAGGCGACTGCACGATCTTCCTCCAGAGCTCTTGGATGTAATCCAAACTCAACCGAGGGTCTGCGAATGGATCTTTTCGAATACGGGACGCGCGCGTGTCACCTACAGAACAACCCGCGAAGTCTTTGCCGGCTGCGCCCGAGATGCCGGAATCGAAAACCTGAGGATCCACGATCTCAGGAGGACGTACCTAACAAGGGCGGCCATGAGTGGGATAGGCGTGCACACACTTCGCGACATGCTGGGCCACCGGTCCGCTGCACAGGCAGACAAATACATCCGCCGACTTTCTGCCCCGGTCCGTTCTGGACGGTTTGAAATGGCGACGACTCTAAGCGGCGAGTTGTCTGGACAATACAGCCAAGGTGGGTCGCCGACCTAGGTATGCCTCACTGCTGCACGACCGGTCGTGCGGCGCGATCCCTTGGGTGGCCACTTAGTCGCGGCGTCGCCGAGACGTTGCGAGATCCTTTCTGGGTCAGCAGGGTGCATAGGCCAGACGTCAACCTGAGTGTCGACCCGATGACGATCGAGCCATTCGTTGAGATCCTTGCCCAAGTAGAGAATGCGGCCGCCGAATTTCATGAATGGTGGGCCGACACCCATACACCGCCACTTGGCCATCGTTCCGGGTGTGGCGATCACGAGCAGTTCCGGGTCACTCGTCCGGTAGTATCTGTCATCTTCGAATCTATACATATGTCTGGTACCTCCCGACTCGGCGTCGCATCCAGGCAGACATCCGTTCCTGCCGCGTGCAATTTGTTAGAGGTAGTCGACGTGGCCCTCCCTATTTCTGAAGGGAGGTCCAAACGTGTTGGACCATCGCTTCGCTCCGACGCACCTGGGATGTTTCCCTATCCTTAGCTAGCAGCCAGCACTGCTCGGAGTTGATTGCTTGCACAGCTCAGACGACCGTTCTCACTTTGGCAGTGTGCCGGAGGAGGCACCCGTAGAGAAGGTCCCATAAGGGCCTTCACTGATGAACGATCAGCTGGTGGTACCGAATCTAGATGTATCCAACTGTTGGTGAAATGAGATGGAGTTCGAATCCCCTTATGCGGGCTGTGGGTGACTGAACGCAGAACCTTTCAATACGTTGTATCACTTTAGCTCATAGCGCCACGGACCCGGTGGTGAACTGGTCGAGAGCAATTGTCGGGCGTGCGATTCAATCTGAGAAGCGTAACCGGCCAGGTATTCGTGGTCCCCTCCGCATCCCGCTTCTATCCGGTCTGCAGGTAGGGCGGCAGCCACAATTCTCGGAGACTCCCCAGCCCGAGTTCGACCTGCGCCAGTCTCTCAAGACCGAGACCGAGTACGTAGCCATCTGCCTCGCCTGGGTCGCATCCAGCCTCGGCGAGCATCGCCGGCTTGAGCATTCCGCATCCGCCGAGAGCGATCCAGTCTGGGCCGGATCTGACGTCGAATGACATACCGGCATCGACCCATCCGTATTCGCATTTGCGGTATCTGACCTCGACTGCATTCAGCGCCGTCGCCAGAACGCGCTCGACGATCACCTTCAGGTCGCATGCCGAGACGCCTCGTGCCACGCACGCGAGATCGAGTTGATGAAAGACTCTCCGTTTCAGGTCGTCTTCCTCTTCGCAGTGCCTGAACACGCGACCGGCCGTTATCAACCGGACCGGAGTCACTCGACCCTTTATGGCCCGTAGCGCGGACCAGGTGGTTTGCGTTCGGAGCACCGTCTTATCGTCGAGCCAGTAGGCGTCAGCCGACACCGAGGCGTAGGCCTCACGAAGAGACGGGTAGATATCGGCCTCTTCAATCTCTCTGGTCTCTATCGATTCGAATTCTGGGAGGGCAGCCTTGATCCGATCAACTATCACACGAACGGGGTGTCCCGCCATTAGCAGGGGTTGAGGACGGCTCACCAGATCTGCGATTACCCTTGCAGACACTGTCTCGTCCGGCGTGGCCTCATCCGAAATCGTCCTTGCCATGTCGATCACGTACCCTCCCAGCCTTCGTCTGGCGTCGTGCAGCCTCTTCTTCACAGCGGCCTCGGAGATTCCC
>DAOUKM010000007.1:0-61040 GCA_034421295.1 Dehalococcoidia bacterium | reverse complement strand
GGAGATCGTAACGGCATGGCCGTTGAGGGTCTCGTGGACCAGGCCGTAGTATGGGATCTTCCTCAAATGGGGGCCGAACATCTTCTCCATCAGCGATGCCGACTTGGGTCCCTGAATCTGAAGGGGCGAGACATCGATCTCGTTGATCTCGACGTTGTACCGGGCAAAGGAGTTGACGCCCTGCGCCCAGAAGAGGACGTCTGAATCGGAGATGCTCAACCAGAACTCATCGGCGGCGACGCGCAGCAGCACCGGATCGTTGATGACGCCTCCGTACTGGTTGCAGAGGATCACGTAGCGCGCCTGCATCGGCGGCACAAGGGTGTGTACGTCACGGGTGATGAGCAGGTCTACAAAATCGGCGGCGTCCGGACCCTTGATCTGTATCTGGCGCTCTACCGCGACATCCCACATGCTGACGTGCTCGGTGAGGTAGCTGTACTCGGCCAGAAGTCCTCCATCCTCGGGGCTGAAGTAAGCGCGAGGGTGGTACATGTGGTTGTAGGTCGTGTACGCCCAGCATCCTGCCTCCTTTGACAGGTGCCACCACGGGGACTTCCTGATGCGGGCGGATATCAGCATCCGGGCATCGCTGCCCCCGCTCTGGCGGAGATTGATCGGAACCCTGCGTTGTTTGAGGCCGTCGATTGTCAGGCTGGCCGCCATCTGGATACCTCCTGTCGAATGGGCTTGCAAAAACGATTCCGCACCGTGCCGGAGGGTCAAAGAGAGGCTGTCTAGACCCTCATCCGCATACCCTCCGGGTCATACAGGGGTTCATTCGCCACGGTCGCCCGAAGGCGATCGCCAAAGTAGAGGATCTCGACCTTCGTTCCCGGCTCCGCGCGGTCCGGCGGCAGGTAGCCATAGGCGATGCCGCGGCCCACGGAGTGACCGTAGCCGGCACTGGTCACGTAGCCGAGCACCCGGTCGCCGTCCAGGATGGGCTCGCTGCCGACTATCACGGAGCGCCGGTCGTCAAGGGTCATGCACCGCAGCCTGCGCGCAGGGCCTCGCTTGAGCGATTCGCTCAGGGCGTCCCTGCCAATGAAGTCGCCCTTCCCCATCTTCACCGCGAATCCTATGCCCGCCTCAAACGGGTCGTACTCGGTGTGGATGTCACTTCCCCACAGCCGGTATCCCTTCTCCAGGCGCAGAGAGTCGAAGGCGCCGCTGCCGGCGGCGATGAGCCCAAGGGGCCTGCCCGCCTCCCAGAGCGTATCCCAGAGGCGCAGCCCCTGCTCTGCCGGCGCGTAGATCTCCCATCCCAGCTCTCCGACATAGGAGATGCGAAGGGCCAGTGCCGGGACCTCTCCCACGGTTATGGTTCCTGCAGTCAGATACGGGATCGCACCATTGCTCAGGTCGTCCTCGCAGACGGTGCTGAGCAGGTCACGGGCCCTGGGCCCCCACAGGCCCAGGCAGCAGAACTCGGAGGAGACATCGACCAGGCTTACCGAGTGATCCTTCGGCAGGTGCGACCTGATCCACTCCAGATCGTGCAGCCCCATCGCCCCTCCGGTGACCACCATGAATCGCTCCGGGGCCAGCCGGGTAACCGTCAGGTCGCACTTTATTCCGCCCCCTGGCGTGAGCATCGACGTGTACGTGATCGACCCGACGGGCCTGTCGATCTGGTTCGAGGCCAGGTACTGCAGCGAGCCGAGCGCTCCGGGGCCGCTCACCTCGAACTTTGCGAATGGAGTCAGGTCGAAGAGGGCGACACGTTCCCTGGTGGCGACATGCTCTGCGGCGACCGTCGGTGACCACTCACGCGCCTCCCAGCCCGAGCGAGATTCACCGGCGACGCCGACGCGGTCGAGGAGCGACCGATTCTCCTCGTACCAGCGGGGACGCTCCCAGCCCGCATCCTCGGAGAAGTCGGCGCCGAGTTCTTTCTCCCTGGGAAAGAAGGGCGTGAGCCTTATGTTCCGCGGCTCACCCGTCTGCTGGCGGGGATGGACGATGTCGTACACCTCGCGGTACTGCTGGGAGGCGCGGGCACGGACATACGGTCGGCTCAGGGCGTGCGGGTAGAAACGCGCGATGTCGCACTCTCGAAGATCTACGTTCGGCTCGCCCCCCACGATCCACTCGGCGACGGCCCTGCCGACCCCTCCGGCGTGCGTTATCCACACGGCCTGCGCCGACCAGAATCCCCGCACACTGGGCGATTCGCCAAGCACTGGAAAGCCGTCGACGGTGAAGGAGAACAGGCCATTGAACCTGCGCGTCAGCCCCGCACCGGAGAGGCCGGGGATCACCTCCCGGGCCGACCTCATCGCGTTTTCGAAATGACCCGGCGTAAAGGGCATCTCGGCCGGAGGGCCGGAGCCCCGTCCGTGGGCGGGGATCTCTTCGGACTCAACGAGCAGGGGTTCGTGGCGGTATGAGCCTATGCCGATGGCATCACCCTCCTGTCGAAAGTACATGGACCTGTCCTGGTGCCGAAGGAACGGCTTGGATATCTCCCCGGGCGCACCCGACAGGTCGGCGAGGGGAGTGGTCACAGCGTAGATGTGCTGCATCGGCGCCAGGGGAATGGGAACACCGGCCAGGCCGCACAGCCTGGGCGCCCAGATGCCCGCGGCGGACACCACAAGGTCCGTTTCTATATCCCCGGCGGTGGTGCGAACCGTGCTGATGTGCCCGTTTGCGACCCCGAAGCCGGTGACCTCGACGTTGCCGTAGAACCTCGCGCCGCTTCGCTCGGCGCCCCGCGCCATCGCCTCGGCCGGTCTTACCGCCCTGGTGTGGACATCCGAGGGGACGTAGAGGGAACCCAGAATGCGCTCGGAGAGCATGGGGAACAGGTCACGGGTCTCGGTGGCATCGAGGACACGGGCCTCAACGCCCCAGCTGAGGCCGAGCCCGGCCTTCCTCTTCAGATCGGCGAGCCGCTCGGGGGTCCATGCCACCTCCATGCTGCCCACGGGTTTGGCACATGGAGTACCGTTTAGCTCCAGCCGCGAAAACAGGTCGACGGTGTAACGTGCAAACCTCGTCATGGTCCTGGAAGGGTTGACCTGAAAGACGAGGCCCGGGGCGTGCGACGTGGATCCGCCGGTCTCATACAGGTCGCCCTGCTCGATGACCACGACGTCGCCCCAGCCAAGTTCCGCGAGGTGGTACGCCACGCTGCAGCCGACGATCCCCGCGCCGATTACTACGGCCCTGGCGTGTCTCGGAAGCGTATCGACAGGCATCTTGCATGCCTCCGCCGGCTCAGACCACGAGGTGGCCCCGCATGATACAAGCTATGGCGGACGGGTGCTCTACGGGCCCCTCCTGGCCGCTGCAGGCTGGGGGCTGCTCGACCACAGACCGGTTTGCTGGGACCGTCGGCTCAGGGGCAAGCGGACCCGAGTGATCCGGCTTGATTGGCCCGGGTGCTCAGGCCGGATGCCCTCTGCTCCCGACGCGGCACGGCGATGGGTCCTAGAACCTGGCTCTCGACGTAGGGGGGACGTGGTGGTTTGGACAGCGGCCGCCGGCACCACGAGCGGCCTCCACAGGAATCGGGATGGGACGAACTACCAGCCGCCGCTCAGAGCGCGCTCCAAATCCCCAACCTCAAATGAGCTGAAACGTTCCAAACCTGAGGAGAACGCGGGACTAGCGGTCGATAGCTTGGGAATCAATCGATTTGGAAACAGCGGATAATGGGTATCGGCATCTAGAGAAATCCATCCAGATTAAGGGAGTTGATATGAAGAACCCGGTGAGAACCCTTGCGGTGGCGCTATTTGCTATTGCCATCGTGGCTCTGGCGGGCTGCAGCGGCGGAGACGAAGGTCGGATCGCCGCCCTTGAGGAACGCCTTAGCCGCGCCGAGGTGCAGGAGCAAGAGGGCCGGGAGGCCGCTGCCGCCGAGCGAGCGGAGATCGCCGGACGGCTCGCTGACCTGGACGAGACGCTCAAGCGCCTTGAAGCCGAGAGCGATGCCAATGAGGATCTCAATGCGGAGACTCGCTCCCTTGTGACGTCCCTGCTCAACGCTTTGTCCGGCGACAGCAATTCGGTCGGCATGAGGCCCACGGACGAGCAAATCATGCAGGATGTGGGCATGGAACGTGAAAGGTTGCTGCAGATAGAACCGCGCTTTGAGGTGGAGGGCGCCAGCCTCGAGCAAAGGACAGTCGTTGAGGCCGGTATCGATTGTCTGGCCTTAAGGGACCAGGGCATGCCTGAGCAGATGCAGGAACTGATCCTCGAGAACTACCGGCTCAACGCGGAGCGCACGGAGAACGACGCGGAACTGGTGATGATGACCTATATGGCCTGCGGAACGGCGGGAGTGGGGCCGAGAGACATAGGGACTCCCTCCGCCGAACGGGCCGCTGCGGTGGCAACGCTGGTGGCCTGCTATGAAGAGCACGAGGCGATCGTGGGAGAACGGCCGTCGCTGGAGATGGTGGATCAGTCACTCAGCATCTTCGAGGACGACGGAACGGCGACCGCCATAGTCCGCCTGATTTGCCAGGACCTCTCCAGGGAGGCGATGCGTCAATAGCGGCAATCCCCGCGCTCGCAAACTCCTTGAGGCCGCCGGTCACATTCAAAAGCACCGGCTCGTCCAGCTAGAAGCTGGCGTCGTCCGAATAACGCGGAGTCCCACCGAACGACTTTGGCGGCAGAGCGACAGCCCGTCCACCGCTTCAGATCTAGTAACCTGTGCCTCCGCATAGCGACACATAGCAGGTGAGGCTCCAATGGAGATCGGAGAGACGCTCTACGTCTACCACAGAGAGCCATGGCGCCGGTGGCTGGAGGCCAACTTCGAAACGGCCAAAGAGATCTGGCTGGTCTATCCCAACAAGGCGTCCGGCAAACCTCGAATCGTCTACAACGACGCCGTGGAAGAGGCCCTGTGCTTTGGCTGGATAGACAGCATCATCAAAAAGCTCGATGACCTGCACGCCGTCCAGCGCTTCTCCCCAAGAAGGCCCAAGAGCGGCTACTCCCAGCAGAACAAGGAGAGGCTTAGCTGGCTGGCCGGCGAGGGACTCTTGCACCCGTCGGTCAGGGAGTCGGTAAGCGACATCCTCAACGAAGAGTTCGTGTTCCCACCGGATATTCTGCAGGCCATCCAGACGAACGAACGGGCCTGGAAGAACTTTCAGGGTTTCTCCCCGGCTTACCAGCGTATCCGCGTGGCATATATCGATGTCGCCAGGAAACGCCCGGAGGTGTACGAAGGCCGGCTGATGAACTTCCTGAGGGCCACCGAGAAGGGCAAGCAGATCGGCTATGGAGGCATCGACAAGTATTTCTAGGGAACGCCTGCAGCCACGGCTCGAGACACCTTCCTCTGAAGAACGGCCTCCCCGGTCGTTGATGAGACCCAACTACCAGAGCTGTTCCCATTTCCGGAGCTCAACGTCGGAGCGAATTCCCCAGCTGATGCGATCTGGTTCTGCCTGGAGATTCTCGAAGCACCCGGGCACTGTATATGTGCCGGGGACTGAAGCGACAGAGAGCTGACTGGCGCGTCTCTGGCCGGGATGACGGCGGCACTCACGCGGGCCCATACGATCTGCATGTCGGCAATGGAGAGGGCTGGGAGGGCGAGATGATTTCGAGCACTCGGGACGCACCCGATCTGCTCTAGCTAGACCCTGCTTTGTGATAGCGAACACGATGTTGACCCCGGTACTTGCTACCCTGCAAGCAGTGGGGCACGACACCTCGCATCCTGCCGCGTGGGATACACTGCGGCGGCCTGCCTAGGCCGCAAACCTCCAGCAAGCCCAGATCCGGGAGGAAGTCGAATGTCGGAAAATCCCTTGTTCCCCGTTACGGTCGTTGGAAGCTGGCCCCGCTCCACCGAGCTGGTCCGGGCCCTCCGTCGCAAAGAAGCCGGCGAAATCTCCCTGGATGGTTTCAACACCGTAGCCGACGGCGAGGTGTTGGCCTGCATCCGGGCGCAGGAAGAGGCCGGGGTGGACATCATCAGCGACGGGGAGCAGCGCCGGGACAACTTCTACTCCTTCGCCGTTGACAAGCTGACAGGTATGCGGCTCATGAAGGTTTCAGAGCTGCTGGACTATTCACGGGACCGGGCCCGGATGGAAGAGATGCTGCGGGCTCTGGACGTGCCGTCGTTTGCCATCAAGAGCCCCATCGTAGTTGACCGCATTGGGAAACGGGAGGGCCTGGCTCTAGATGAATTGGCCTTCATGCGGGATCACACGGACCGGCAGATCAAGATTCCCCTTCCCGGCCCCTATATGCTGACCCGCTCCAGCTGGTTCGAAGGTCTCTCCGATCGGGTATACCCTAGCCCCGAAGACCTGGCTGCCGACGTGGTGGCCATCCTCCGGGAGGAGATAGTCGCCCTGCGGGACGGGGGCTGCGACTTCGTTCAGCTGGATGAGCCCATCCTCAGCCAGGTGGTATTCGGCGAGGAGAACACCGAGACCTTCATGTGCGCCGCCCTGCCCAGCCGCCGCGATCCGACCGACGAACTGGAGCTGGCGGTGCGCCTGATGAACCAGACCACGGAAGGAATAAGCGGAATCAAGACCGGGGTCCACGTCGGCCGCGGCAACTGGAGTCGGAGGGAGGACGTGCTTCTCGCCGGCAACTACGGTCCTATGCTGCCCTACATAACCCAGATGAACATCGACCAGCTGGTGCTGGAATGTGCCACTCCCCGGGCCGGGGAGATGGAGGTCTTTAAGGAATACGACAATGAGCAGGAGATCGGCTTCGGAGTGGTCAATCCCCGGACCGACGACATCGAACCACAGGAGCAGATAGTCGCCAGGGTCAGGGAGGCCCTCCAGTACTTCACCCCGGACAAGATCTACCTGAACCCCGATTGCGGCTTCGGAACCTTCGCCGAAAGAAACGTAAACACCCACGAGATCGCCTCAAGGAAAATGCGGGCGATCGCCCGGGCAGCCGAGCAGCTCCGGGCGGAATATCGTTAACGGCACAGTTCGCGACTGCACCGGATATGGCCAATCGACATCTAAGGAGCTGAAATGGCAGAAGAAAGAGACCTTAACGGATTGCCCCGGGAGAAACTCGTCGAGGTCCTGGATTCATTCCGGGACCCGGAGGTCTTCAGCGCGGTAACCGGGCCCTGGAAATCGCGGGTGGTCTGGCAGGACGGGATGCGCGCCCGCGCCTACATGCGAAACCACCAGGTCGACATGGACGAGCCGGGCGACCTGACCGCCACCGACGTCGCCGCAAGCGCGCACGAGCAGTTGCTTTCGGCCATCGGAAGCTGCATGACCGTGGGCTTCGTTGTCAACGCCACCAGGCAGGGAGTCCGTGTCCATGACCTTGAGGTGGCCGTCGAAGGGTATTTCGACAACATCCGCAAGTGGGCCGGGGTTGAGGATGAGGGAAACCCGGGTTACGGCAAAATCTCAGCCAAGTGCTTCGTGCGCGCCGACGCCGACGAGGAAACCCTGCGGGGAATCTGGCGTCTGGCGGTGGAAGGGTCCCCGGTCACCCAATCGGTGGCCAACCCGACCTCGGTGGAGACCGACTTTGAAATGGTCGGTTGATGGCCAAATTCGTTTCGGCGGACTGGGTCGCCGAGCATATCGGCCGGCAGGGGTACCTGATAATCGACCCGCGGTCGACCATGCAATACCTGATGGGCCACCTGAGGGGGGCGGTCAGCGTTCCCCTTAAGAAACTGCAGGCCCCGGACGGACGTTTAGGCCAGCCGGAGCAGCTTGCGGCCGCCCTGGGCGAGGCGGGGCTGGGCGACGACGTTACCCCCGTTCTATACGACCATCGCGATGGCCGAAGCGCCGCCATGGCGGCCTGGGTCCTGGAATACCTTGGCCGCGGCGACGTTCACCTGATGGACCTGCTCCTGGACGCCTGGAAGGAGCAGGGCCGGGAGGTTCTGTACCGGCCCGTCCCAACCGAGCCGAAACACTTTACGGTGGTGCTCGACCCATCCGTACGGGCCACCATCGACGATGTGGCCATTCCCGGTACCGCGAGACTCCTGGATGCCCGCTCTACGGAGGAGTTTCGAGGCCAGACGGAAATGGACCATCGCCCCGGGCACATTCCCGGAGCCGTGAATCTGCCCCACCTGGAATTGGCCGGGGCCGAAGGGGAACTGCTCATCGAGCCAGACCTGCTGCGCCAGCGGCTGGCGGCCGCTGGCATCGCGCCGAGCGACCCGGTGGTGGCCTACTGCCGCAGCGGTGTCCGGGCCTCACTAGCCTACCTGTCGATGAAGCAGGCAGGGTACAACGTGCGCCTCTACGACGGCTCCTACGCAGAATGGATGGACAGCGGGAAACGCGTGGAAATCTAGCTTCCTCATCTAATCCATTTCCTCCTAAGGAAAGTGAAGGAACTCCCGGACCCGGTGCCCAGCCCGGCGGCGGCGGCGGAAGAGATCACAGATAACGTTCCAGTACAGGCGTCGAGAGTCCAGTCCACTGGAGGACGCTCCCCACGCGCCCCTCCCTCGCGTAACTACAGCACCGTGGGAGCAAGGACGACCCCACGCAACAGGCGCAAGAGGATCCAAAGATCGGGAGTCTGTTCCCCGAAGACTGAGCTCGTGTCAACTCTCGGTGGGCGGGTTAGAGTCTTACCCCGCGAACGCGGGCAGGACCTGGTGCCACCCCCACCCGGAGAAAGGGCCGTCCCGCCTCACCACCCACGAGTGCTTGCATTTTGGGCTGCCGGACCTGCGATTTAGGAACACGTAATCGACCCAGAGGCACTCCCCGGTGGTACGGAATCCGATCAGCGCCGCTCCAGCGTCATGTGGAGACCGTAGCGCGGGCGAAGGGTGATCCTTCCGTGCGCTTCGACCCGGTGTCCCGACGCCATACGCAGGTGGTAAGTGCTTGCGATGGTGGCGAGCACCAGACACGCCTCCGCCATGGCAAAGCCCCTGCCGATGCAGATGCGCGGGCCGCCGCCGAAAGGCAGGTACGCGAAACGATGGCGCGTCTTGATCCGATCAGGGGTGAATCGCTCGGGAACGAAGCGCAATGGGTCCTTCCACAGCCGAGGATTGCGGTGGGTGACGTAGGGGCTGATCGTGACCACGCTGCCACCACGAATCTTGTGCTGGCCGACCTGATCGTCCGTGAGTGCCCTGCGACTGAAAGAGAACACCGGCGGAAATAGACGCATCGCCTCTTGGATGACCATGCGTGTGTAGGGCAGCGATTCTAGGTCGTCAAACGTCGCCTCTCGCCCCGCCAGCACACGATCCACCTCACCATGCAGCCTGCGTTCGATCCCGGGATGTCGCGACAACAGGTACAGGGTCCACGTTAGGGCCAGCGCCGTCGTCTCATGCCCGGCGGCGAAGAACGTGATTACTTCGTCTCGGAGCTGCGTATCGGTCATCCCTTCGCCCGTGTCCTCGTCACGTGCGGAAAGTAGCAGACTCAGCAGGTCTCCCGTCTCTTCCCGGGTGGCGCGTCTCGTGGCGATGATGTCGTAAATCGTCCTGTCGAGCCGAGTGAGCGCCGAACGGACCCGATGCGAGCGCCATCGAGGGAACCACTCGGGGAAGCCGAGCATATCCAGCGGATTCGGGGTGCCCAAGGACTCGATGAGTGTCGCCACCGCCCGACCCAAGTCGTCGATTGAGTCGGCGATCTCGCTTGAGAACAACGCCTCGGCGACGATCTCCATCGTGAGCGACATCATCTCGTGGCTGATGTCGAGGCACTCTCCCGACTCACACGCGGACTGCCACTGTCCGACGCGTTGCCGTGTGCGACCTACCATCACACTAGCTACTTGCGCGACCCGCTGGCGATGAAAGGCCGGGGCCATGATCCGGCGCTGGCGGCGCCAAAACTCGCCCTCGGAAATCAGCAGGCCGTTACCTAGAACCGGTCTGAGGACCTGACGGGCAAGCCGACCCTTGACATAGTTCTGGTGGTTAGTGACGAGGATGTGCTCAATGAAAGCGGGTTCGTTGACGAGAACAAAGTTCTGAAAGAAAAGCCGCCCTTCGTTGAAGTCGCTGACGAATGATTCACGGCTGAACACGGACAGTTGGTTGTCGCCCAGCAAACGGAGAAACTGGATCTGCTTGGCTGGCTCATCCAACGGTACGGGTACAACGCCAGGTTCGTATGCGATTTCGGGGTGAACGTCGGTCACTGTCGTGCCAATTGTATCTGGCCGTCGATCACTCACCCGCACCTCCGGGGTCTGGACGGTCGGGCCAATGGCAACTGGCTGATGCCGATGCCTCCAAAGGTATCCTTCCGGTCTCCTCGGAACTCGACGCGGCTGCCGGGCAACCCCGTAAGCGGCAAGAGGATGGTCACTACCCGACGGCCGGGAGCAGCTTGAGGGAGGTCGACCTGCGGGCTAGACTCCACCGGATGGCCCGCACTTGGCCCCTAGATGCGCGTCAGTCACGTTGACGACCCGCACTCGCCGGACTTAGCTTAGTCAAGTTACCCGTACATATCGCCGCGGACGAGACCGGTCGGAAGAGCGCTTAACCGCCGCGCCGCCGAGAACCCGGGGGCCCGCGCGGGTTGTGCCTTGCTGGATCGACCGACAGCGGCCGGAGCCCGAAGTCCTATCGTCCTTTCCACTTGCAAAACGATACCCAGCCTCCGCGTCCCGGCGGGTTCGACCGTAGAATGGTGAAATTCGAGTCCATGGAATCGACAGTGAGCAGACCCACGAGCGATGAGATACGGGAGTCGTTTCTCGCTTACTTTGAAGAGAAAGGCCACCTTCGCGTGGCCAGTTCGTCCCTGATACCGGTCGGCGACCCGACGCTGCTGTTGACCACCGCCGGCATGGTCCAGTTCAAGCCCTACTTCGCGGGTGAGACGGAGCCTCCGAACAGGCGCCTGGCATCGTCACAGAAGTCCTTCCGGGCCGTCGACGTGGACGAGGTGGGCGACTCAACCCACCTGACACTGTTCGAGATGCTGGGAAACTTCAGCATCGGCGACTATTTCAAGGAGGGCGCAATCGAGTTCGGGCTCGAGTGCCTGGACAGGAAGATGGGCCTGCCCAAGGAAAGGTTCGCCATCACCATCCACACGACCGACGACGAGGCGGAAGAGCTGTGGGTTGCCGCCGGCATACCCCGCGAGAGGATCTACCGCTTCGGCGACCAGGACAACTGGTGGGGACCCGCCGGCGACGAGGGACCGTGCGGGCCGTGCAGCGAGCTTCACTACGACTCCGGGCCGCAGGCCGGCTGCCACCAGCCGGATTGTGGACCCAACTGCGCATATATCCTGGCCGAGACGGGCGAGACATGCACCCGCTATGTGGAACTGTGGAACCTGGTGTTCATGCAGTTCTACCACCACCTGGACGGAAGCCGCACTCCCCTGCCCGCCCCCAGCGTGGACACCGGCATGGGCCTTGAGCGTCTGACGGTCGTCCTGCAGGGGGCCAGGGACATCTACGATACCGACCTGTTCAGGCCACTGGTAGGGAGGGTCGAGGATCTGTCGGACCTTCGATACGGGGCGGACGGTGACGGCGGCGGCCCCTCCCGGAACGATGTGGCGATGCGGATCGTCGCAGAGCACGCCCGCAGCGCGACTTTCCTGATAGCCGACGGCGTCGTGCCAGGCAACGAGGGACGCGGCTACGTGCTGCGAAGGATCGTTCGCAGGGCGATCAGGTTCGGTCGCCGGCTCGGACTCGACCAGAGCTTCCTGGGTGAGATCGCCGATGTCGTGATTCACAAGATGGGACCGGCGTACCCCGAGCTCAACCTGCACGAAAACTTCATCAAGACCGTGCTGGGCCTCGAGGAGGAACGCTTCCAGCAGGTCTTCCAGCAGGGCTATGCGATCCTGGACGACGGCCTCGAGGAGAGCGGGGCGCTCCTTCCGGGCGAGCTCGCCTTCAAGCTGTGGGACACCTACGGCTTTCCCCTGGAGATAACATCCGAGATAGCGCGAGAGAGGGGGGCTGACGTGGACATTGACGGATTCGAAGCGGAGATGGAGGCGCAGCGAGAGCGGGGCCGGGCCGCGGGTAAGTTCGGAGGCGACAGGTCCAGGATCAGGCTGTACGAGAGCCTGGCCGTCGGATCGACAGATTTTTTGGGCTACAGACAGCTGGCCGCTGAGACCGTGGTGGTAGGGCTGATCGCAGAGGATGATGTCGCAGACACCGTCCAGAAGGGCCAGCAGATCGAGGTCGTACTTCGTGAAACCCCGTTCTATCCGGAGGGTGGCGGCCAGATAGGAGACGCCGGAGAGGTGTCCGGACCGGACGGGGAAATGCGGATACACGATACGCAGACTGTGATGCCAGGTCTCATCGTCCACTTCGGAGAGGTCACCGAGGGCACCGTCTCGCTGGGACAGACGGTCAGCGCCTACGTTCACCCGGTTCGCCGCGAGGACACCGCCCGCAACCATACCGCTACGCACCTGGTCCATGCCGCGCTCAGGCAGGTCCTGGGCACCCACGTGCGCCAGGCCGGCTCGCTGGTTGCCCCGGACCGGCTGCGCTTTGACTTTACACACCCCAGGGCGGTCGACCGCGATGAGATGGAGCTGGTCCAGCGGCTGGTCAACGAGAAAGTCCGGTCCAACGCCCGCGTCCAGTCCAGCGAGGACGATTACACGCATGCGATCGAACGGGGCGCGCTCGCGTTCTTCGGCGACAAGTACGAACAGAAGGTGCGCCTGGTCGAGATCGCCAACGGGGCGACCTTCAGCTTCGAGGTGTGCGGCGGCACGCACGTGAAGGCGACCGGGGAGATAGGGACCGTCTACGTCCTGTCCGAGCAGAGCATCGGCTCGGGGATCCGCAGGCTCGAGGCCGTCAGCGGCAGGGCCGCAGAGCGCACCGTCTGGGACCGATTCGGCCGCGAGGACAGGCT
The DNA here is from genome assembly GCA_034421295.1 of Dehalococcoidia bacterium. Classification (GTDB taxonomy): domain Bacteria; phylum Chloroflexota; class Dehalococcoidia; order Lucifugimonadales; family UBA2962; genus CAUZIR01. The sequence continues at coordinate 48,205 of DAOUKM010000007.1, read as the reverse complement.
CGCCCATGCCCTGCAGGTCGGGGCGGGCGAAATCGAGGAGCGCGTGCGCAGGCTGATGGAGGAGAACGAGCGGCTGCGCCGCCAGGCCGAGGCGGCCGAGCGTCGCAGCGCCCTCCAGGCGGCCGAAAGCCTGCTCGATGAACGTGCGGACGTCGACGGTGTCGCGGTCATAGCCGAACGGGTAAACGCCGCGGACATGGACGGGCTGCGCGAGGTCGGTGACTGGCTGCGGGGCAAGCTCGGCAGCGGGGTCGTCGTACTCGGCGCCGTGGTTAAGGACCGGCCCCAGCTGGTCGCCATGGTCACCTCGGACCTTGTGGAACGGGGTGTCGACGCCTCGGCCATCGCAAAGGGCGCGGCCAGGGTGATGCAGGGAGGCGGAGGCGGCAGGCCGGACGTGGCCCAGGCCGGCGGCAAGCTGGCGGACAGGCTCGACGATGCCCTCGCCGAGGTCGCGGGACTGGTCCGCAAGGCGCTGTCGGGCTAGGGCCGACGCTAGGCTCCCATGGCCACGGTCAGCCGCATATACGTTGGGGTCGATCTGGGAGAAAAGAGGATCGGGCTGGCCAAGAGCGACCCCCTGGGACTGCTTGCCTCCCCGGCAAAGACGCTCAGGCGGAAGGGCCACTCGGAGGACGTCGACTCCATCCTGAGGTTCGCCTCCGAGTCCGGGGCGCTCGAGATAGTGGTAGGCATGCCCACGTCCATGTCCGGGGAGAGCGGCCCGCAGGCGCAGCTCACCGCCGACTTCGTAACCTCGCTCTCGGTACAGGCGCACGTGCCGGTGCGCACGCAGGATGAGCGCATGTCCTCCGTCGAGGCAGAGGCGATGCTCCGCGCGGCCGGGAAAAGGCCCTCAAGGGACAAGGCGGCGGTCGATTCGGCTGCAGCCGCGATCATCCTTCAGCGCTTCCTGGACAGGCTGAATTCCAGGCGGCATCGCTTCCGAAAGCCGACGGGCAGCCCGAACCTGTAGACTCGGAAAGTGACACGAAGGCTAGGGGTGATCGGATACCCCCTCTCGCACTCGATATCTCCGCCCGTTCACCAGGCGGCCCTCGACCACCTGGGCATCGACGCCCGGTATGAGGTATGGGAGACACTGCCGTCCTACCTGCCGGGGCTTCTCGACCGCATGCGAAGCCCCGGGTTCATGGGCGCATCTGTGACCATCCCCCACAAGGAGACGGTGGCCCCGATGATGGACGAGCTGAGCCCGGCGGCCGCGGCGATCGGGGCGGTCAACTGCATCGCAAACGCCGGCGGCAGCCTCGTCGGTCACAACACCGACGGCGGCGGCTTCATCACCGCCCTGCAAGAGTGCGCTGGCTTTACCGCGACGGGACGCAGCGTCCTGCTCATAGGGGCCGGCGGGGCGGCCAAGGCCATAGGCCACGCACTGCTTGGTGAGGGCGTGTCCTCGCTCACCATTGCCAACCGCACACGGGCCAGGGCGGAGTCTCTCGCAGCCGATCTTTCGGGGTGCGCGGTCGCCGCCTCGCTGGACCCATCGGAACTTGCGGCTGCGGCGGCGGGAGCCGACCTGATCGTCAACTCGACCTCCGTCGGGATGAGCAGCGGCGAGCGGGCGGGCGACTGCCCGATTCCACCCAACCTCATCCCCGCCGGGGCGCTGGTAAATGACATCGTCTACAGCCCGCCCGAGACCCCGCTCATGCGGGCCGCGCGGGCACGCGGGGCCCGCCTCCTCGGGGGGCTTCCGATGCTCATCTACCAGGGGGCAGCCGCCTTTGAGCTGTGGACCGGCCGGGAGCCGCCGGTCAAGGTGATGCTTGCGGCAGGCGAGCGCGCGCTGGCGGTGCACCGTTGAAGCGCAACCTCTACCTGGTCGGCTTTTCCGGCACCGGGAAGAGCACGGTGGGCCAGCTCACAGCGCGCGCGCTGGGCTGGACCTTCGTCGACACCGACGAGGTGATCGTGAGCACCGCGGGCGCTGCGATCGATTCCATCTTCGCAGAGGCCGGTGAGGAGGGCTTCCGGGACGCAGAGCACGCGGCGCTTGCCCAGGTGGCCGGCGGCGAACGACAGGTGGTCTCCACCGGCGGGGGCATCGTAACGGCCGAGCGAAACCGACGGCTCATGTCGGATTCGGGGATCGTCGTGTGCCTTGAGGCAAGGCCCGAAACCATAGGCAGAAGGGTCTCATCCCAGGACGAAGGTCCCGTCCGGCCCATGATCGACCCCGGGCACAAGGCTCACGCCGTGAGCGCCCTCAAGTCGGAGCGCCAGCCGCTCTACGCCCTCTCGGACTGGACCGTGCATACCGACAGCCTCACCCCGCAGGCCGCCGCCGACGAGGTGGTCAGGGCGTTCAGGATGCTCAGCCCCGGAGCCGACCCGCCTGTGGGAGAGGATGAATCCAATCTGGCCGCGGTGGTCCGAACGTCCTCAGGAAGCTACCCGGTGTGGGTGGGCTGGGACATGCTAGCCTCCATCGGTAAGATCGCCGGCCGGATAGTGGGGTCCGATGTCGCCTATGTGATCGCCGACGAGGGCTCGAGCAGCCACGCGCGACGGGTGCAGGCATCGCTCGAGTCCTCCGGGATCGCCGCGCACATATTCACGTTCCAGATGGGCGAGGCCCACAAGTCCCTCAAGACCGTCGAGCTGGTCTACCGCTGGCTTGCGGGCAGGCGCGCTGAGCGAAGGCACCTGATCGTCGCCGTGGGGGGCGGGGTCGTCGGGGACCTTGCGGGATACGCTGCGGCCACCTACCTGCGCGGCCTGCCCTTCGCCCAGGTACCCACCACGCTGCTGGCGATGGTGGACGCCTCCGTCGGTGGAAAGACCGGAGTCGATCTCCCCCAGGGTAAGAACCTGGTCGGGGCATTCCACCAGCCCCGCTTCGTCCTGTCCGACGTCGCGACCCTCAGGACCCTTCCGGAGCGAACGCGTACCGAGGGATGGGCGGAGATCATAAAGCACGCCCTTGCCTTTGAGGGTGACCTGCTTACGGACCTCGAGACCCACTCTGCGGCCCTGCTCGAGCTGGAGCCGGAGCGGGCGACCGATGCGATAAGGGAGAGCGTTGCTATAAAGGCCAACGTCGTCTCGCGAGACGAGCACGAGACGCTCGGGGAGCGCATCCTGCTTAACTACGGCCACACCCTGGGCCACGCCCTCGAGTCGGTCACCGGCTACGACCGGTTCCTGCACGGAGAGGCGGTGAGCGTCGGCATGATGGCGGCCGGCCATATAGCCGCCGACCTGGGCATGCTCCCCCCGGGCGATCTGGAACGCCAGCGCAGGCTGCTCACGTCATACGGGCTTCCCACGACCGCCCCGGGGGTCGATGCCGGCGCCCTCAGGTCTGCGATGCTGTCCGACAAGAAGGTCAGACGCGGCCGGATCCGCTGGGTGCTGCTCAACGGGATCGGCAGGGCCATGGTCCGTACCGACGTAGCCGACACCTGCGTCGACGACGCCATACGCGCCGTCACCTCGCCGTAGGACCCTTGCGGGAAGGCCCTGCAGGTTTCGCCGTCGAGGCGACCGATGGAACCGCCCGGGCGGGACGCCTGATCACCCCGCACGGGGAGGTAGCAACCCCGGCCTTCATGCCGGTCGGCACGCAGGGAACCGTCAAGGCGCTGGACCCCGCAGACCTCAGGGCGGTCGGGGCTGGCATCATCCTGGGCAACACCTACCATCTCTACCTGAGACCTGGCCTAGAGGTCGTCGAGGAGCACGGGGGCCTTCACGGCCTGATGGCCTGGGACGGGCCCATCCTCACCGATTCGGGAGGCTTTCAGGGCTTCAGCCTCGAGCGGCTGCGAAAGATCACCGAGGACGGCATCGTCTTCACCTCGCACATCGACGGTTCGCTCCACACCTTCACGCCGGAGGGAGTCGTACGGCACCAGGAGAGGCTGGGATCGGACGTCGCCATGGTCCTTGACTGGTGCGCCGCCCTTCCGGCAGACCGCGGCACCCTCTCAGAGGCCGTCGAGCTGACCACCCTCTGGGCCGCCCGCTCGGCCCGCTCGAGGACAAGATCCGACCAGGCGCTGTTCGGCATCGTCCAGGGCGGGACCGACCCGGATCTTCGCCGCCGCAGCGCAGCGGAAATCAGGGAGATCGGCTTTGACGGATACGCCATCGGCGGCCTGAGCGTCGGGGAGCCCAAGGCGGACATGTACAGAGCAACGCAGGAGACCGCTACGCACCTCCCGGCAGGCAGGCCGAGGTACCTGATGGGCGTCGGCTCACCCGAGGATCTTGTCGAGTGCGTTTTCCGCGGCATCGACATGTTCGACTGCGTGCTGCCGACGCGGGTCGCCCGAAACGGCTCGCTCTACACGCCCGAGGGGAGGGTGAACATCGAGGGGCAGCGCTACCGGTCCATGGCGGTCCCGCTCCAGGCCGACTGCGACTGCTACACCTGCTGTAACTTCACGGCCGCATACCTCAGCCACCTGATCCGCGCAAGGGAGCTACTGGGCCTTCGGCTCGCGTCGATCCACAACCTTCGATTCGTGCTGCGGCTGATGGAGGACATGCGGGCGGCTATCTTCAGGGGCGATGCCGCCCTCTTCCGGGATGAGTTCATGGCGCGCTACGTGCCCACCGACGAGCGCGTAAGGCGCGATCAGAAGGAGCGCTGGCGAGCGTCCCAGGGTCTGGCCCGCTAGGGAGAGCCCGCGTTCGGAGCTCTTGATGACTCCTGAGGAGGGAAGACCCTGTCAGCTTCCCCCGGCCACCGCGGGCACTATGGATACCTCGTCGCCTGCCTTGGTCGCCGTGTCGAGGCCGTCCTCAAAGCGCACGTCCTCGCCATTCACGTAGACGTTAACGAAGTTTCGCAGCTGACCGGAATCGTCACAGAGACGGCCCTTTATCCCGGGGAACTCGGCATCGAGCGCATCGATGACCGAGGCCACGCTGTTTCCCTCCACCGAGACCTTGTCGACACCGTTGGTGACCCGCCTCAGCGGTGCGGGTATCCGTACGTCCACGCTCATCGTCTAGCTTCCTCTCTCTCAGCCCTCGACCACGTCGCCTGCGATCGGGTCCACGCGGACGCCGCTCTCAACGACCCACTCAAGGCCCTTCCTAATCTCCTCTTCGTCGCCCTCCAGCTCGAGTACCACCCATCCCATGTCCTCGCGCACGTCGGCTCGGCGGATGTTGGTGACGATCTCGAACCTCCGGCCCAGATCATAGATGATCGGCCGCTTGATCATCTCCTGCTCGTAGGTGAACTTGACCCGTGTCATCCCCATTTCAGGACCTCGACTCCCTGGCGGCCAGCGCGGTCTGGAAGGCCTCATAGTCAGGCTCGGTGCAGACGGGGTCCACGACCCGCTCCACCGCCTCCTGGGTCTTGAGGCCGTTCCCGGTAATGAACGCGACCACCACCTCGTCGGGATCGATTATACCTGCGCGGGCGACGGTCCTTAGTCCGGAGATGACGACGCCGCCCGCGGTCTCGGTGAAGATGCCCTCGGTCTCTGCAAGGAGCTGTATCGACTCGACGATCTCGTCCTCCGGGGCCATCACCGCAGAGCCCGCGGAGTCGGCGACGGTCCTCAGCGAGTAGTAGCCGTCGGCCGGGTTGCCTATGGCCAGGGACTTTGCAACCGTGTCGGGCCGGACCGGCTTTACGTGAAAGCTGTCCTGCTCGTAGGCTTCGACGATCGGTGCGCATCCCTCGGCCTGGGCAAGGTGCATCCTGGTGCTCACCTTGCCTATCAGGCCGAGATCGGACAGTTCCTTAAGGCCCTTCCAGATCTTGGTGAACAGCGAGCCGGAGGCCGCCGGCACCACGCAGCGGTCGGGCGCGCGCCAGCCGAGCTGCTCTGCGACCTCGTAGCCCAGGGTCTTGCTACCCTCAGAGTAGAAGGGGCGCATGTTCACGTTGACGAACGCCCACCTGTGGTTGTCGGCAAGTTCGCTGCACAGCCGGTTGACCTGGTCGTACGTCCCGTCCACCGCGACCAGGGTCGCCCCGTAGATGGCGGCCCCCAGGATCTTTCCCTTCTCGAGGTCGGAGGGGAAGAACACCATGGTGTCCATGCCCGACTTTGCCCCGTGGGCCGAGACCGCCCCGGCCAGGTTGCCGGTGGAGGCGCAGGCAAGCGTCTCGAACTCGAACTCGAGCGCCTTGTTGGTGGCGACCGACACCACCCGGTCCTTGAACGAGAAGGTGGGGTTGGTGCTGTCGTTTTTTATGTACAGGTTGCTCAGGCCGAGCGCCCGGCCCAGGTTGTCGGCCCTGGTGAGCGGGGTAAAGCCCGTGCCCATGTCTATGCCGGACTCGCGGGAGGTTGGAAGAAGGTCCTGGTATCGCCAGATAGAGAGGGGTCCGGCCTCGATGCGCTCCCTTGAGATGATCCCCGCGATCGCCTCGTAGTCGTACCCGACCTCCAGCGGCCCGAAGCAAAACTCGCACACGTGCTCGGGCTCAACCGGGTAGTGGCGGCCGCACTCTCTACAGAACAGGGACTCTACGAATGGCAACGAACGCTTCTTTCAAGGGCCGCTAACATGATAAATCGCGGGCGTAGACTGGCCCGCGACCCACACGATCCTAGCAACGGCCGATCCGGAGTGTCAATCGACCCGGGGGCCACTGATCGGGGCACGTTAAACTTGTAGGGCAACCCTTCTCCCCGTCGCTAGCCCCATGGCCACACACAGACAGCTCCCGCTCTTTCCCCTCAACACCGTCCTGTTCCCGGGAAACGCCATGCCCCTTCAGATCTTCGAGCCGCGCTACCAGCGAATGCTGAAGGACTGCATGGACGGGGACCGCCGGTTCGGAGTGGTGCTGATCAAGGCCGGTGCCGAGGTCGGGGGCAGGGCCCTCACCCACGCTGTGGGGACGGTCGCCAGGATCATACAGGTTAACGAGATCGGCCAGGGCCGCTTCTTCGTGTCTGCCCGGGGAGAGGAGCGCTTCAGGCTGGTTGCAAGGCACGAGGACGACCCCTACCCGAGCGGGGAGGTTGAGCCGATCAAGGATGAGCCCGGGGACGGCGACCTTGGGACGCTCGCCGGTACGGTCGGGGAGAGGGCGAGCGAGTTCCTCAACCTTGTCATGGGCCTGGGGGGCGGATGGGCCGGGCGCCGTACGCTGCCGGACACCCCCGAGCGCCTGTCCTATTACGTTCCCAAGCTGCTGCGGATCGACCTTGCGGGCAGGCAGAGCCTGCTGGAGGCGCAGACGACCAGCGAACGACTCAGCGCCGAGGCCGATCTCCTGGAAACGCAGATCGATGCCCTCAAGTCCAGGGTCTCGACCGAGCTCAGGGGACGGTTCAGCGCCAACTAGAAGGCGCCGGGGCCGAGCCGCTAGTCGGGCAGGCACCCTCCAGCGGCAAAGACCTTCGCCATGCGGGCTATTCCCTCGTGGATCTCATCCGGCGTGTTGTAACCGAAGCATAGCCTCGCGCAGTTCCTGCCGGAGATGCCGTCGGGGGCGAACATCGGGCCCGCCTGGTAGCCGACGCCAGCGGCCAGGGCCTCACCGCTGAGCGATGCTATGTCCGATCCCTCCGGCATCCTCAGCCACAGGTACAGACCGCCGGCGGGACTGCTCCATTCGGCGCGGTCCCCGAAGTTCTCGCCAAGGGCCGCGATCATCGCGTCGCGCCTCTTTCGCTGAATGGAGTTGATCTCCTCGATATGCCCGTCAAGGCCGCGGCGCGCGTAGCGCTCGATCGCAAGGGCGGCAAGCTGGTTCACGCCGCTCCCGCCCGTCTTGCGAAGCATCCTCATGCGCCCGACGATCTCCTCGGGACCGACGAAGTAGCCCATCCGCACTCCGGGCGCGATCGTCTTTGAGAACGAGGCTACGTACATGACCTGGCCAGTTGGATCGAGGGAGTGGATCGCCGGAACATTCTCGCCCTCAAAGCGCAGGTCGACATAGCAGTCATCCTCGAAGACCGGGACGCCGTGCGCCCGCGAGACCTCCAGCAGCGCCCTGCGCCGCTCGATCGGCATCGTCCAGCCCTGCGGGTTCTGGAACGTCGGGATGGTGTAGATGAGCTTGGCCCCCCTGCCCTCTTCGCCGGCCCGCGTTAGCACCTCGTCCAAGGCCCCCGGGAGCATCCCGCCGCCGTCGCACGCTACGCCGCGGACATCCGCCCCGTTCATCCTCATGGTCGTAAGCGTCCCGGTATAGAAAAAGTCCTCCGTTACGACCACCTCGCCGGGGGAAACGAGCATGCCGATGACCTGGCTGATGTGCTGGCTGGAGCCGTCCCCGAGAACGATGGCCTCCGGGTCGACCGTCATGCCCCGATCGCGCCCCAGCTTTTCGGCGACATATCGTCGAAGCGGCTCATAGCCCTGTACGTCCGGGTAGAGCGCCAGCCCCGCACCCTCCTCTTCAAGCGCGTCGCGCAGGGAGTCCAGCAGGCCGGAAAGCGGCAGGGAGCCGGGGTCCGGGTATGCGATGGCGAAGTCGTACTTGCCCCTTGCCGCTTCATCCCGGGGACGGGATGGGGGCGCGTCGCTCGCCAGCAGTCGCTCAAAGTCCAGATCGCTCAAGGTCCGCTCTCCTATCGGCCGGCGCTAGGGGTCAAGGGCAATTCGCAGCCGCTTGTTTCCCCTGCCCTTGCTCTCGTGTCCGACCACCGTTATGCGGCCCACCTCGCGGGTGTTGGCCACGTGGGTGCCACCATCTGCCTGCATGTCCAGGCCGACGATCTCTACCGTCCGCACCACCTTTATCTGGGGCGGAAGAAGGTTGATCTTGGTTCGAATAAGGTCCGGAATCCGCATCGCCTCCTCGCGGGGAAGCTGCCCGATCGCGATGTCGCGCGCTGCGGTGACCTCCTCGTTGATCGACTCCTCGACCCGGGCCGCAAAGTCCGATGACATCTGCGGCAGCTCAAAGTCCATGCGGGCCCTCAGCGGCGTCATGTTTCCGCCGGTCACCTGCACGCCGAAGTCCCGCCAGATCACCCCGCACAGGATGTGAAGGGCCGTGTGCGTGCGCATCAGCTCGTAGCGCCGCACCCAGTCGACCGCGCCGCGCACGGTCCGACCCTCAGCCGGGCCCTCCGCTTCGATCAGGTGGACCAGCGCCCCGTCGATGCGCCGGATGCCCTCCACCCGGAATTCTGCATCGCCCGAGGTGAGGACGCCCGTATCCGGGGGCTGGCCCCCGCCGCCCGGGTAGAAGACCGTCCTGTCAAGGACCACACCCTCGGCCCGAACGGCCTGGACCACCGAATCGAGCTCCCGCAGGTACGCATCGGCGTGCGTAACGATTTCGGTCAAGTACCCGCTCCGCCTGTCATCGACTCGGTGTTTCCCATCTGCATATCATCTATTCTCAAGGATTTCGGGGTGCGGGGATTCGCAGGGTGCGCATTGTAACCGCCTATCTCGCCCGCTAACCATCGCAGGCTCATCCCGAATGCGGGCGCCACTGCGCCGGCGATTGCGACAGGTCGACCGGGCGAGGGGTGCATTTTGCCGCGGATTTTTGCTTAACTTAAACTGATAGGGATGCACACAGAGCACAGGAGAATCTCTTAGATGGCGACCCAGCAGTACACCATCTCTTACGGCAGGGACCGGGCGAACGCGATCTACACCGACGCGATCACCCGCATGTTCGGGCTCGTCGCGCTCGGGGTCGTAACGACCGCAGCGGCCATATGGATAGGCGACCTGGTCGGCATAGGCGAGGTCATCTTCGGGTTCGGCTGGATCGGCATGCTCGCCTCCATCGCCGTCATATTCGGGACGCTGATAGGTGCGAGCAGGGCCGTACAGAGCGGGAACCTGGCCCTTGGGACCGTGCTGTACCTGGCCTTCACCGCGTTTGAGGGCCTGTTTCTCTCGCCTATCCTGATCGCCTTTACGGCCAAGTCGATCGGGGTCGCGTTCCTACTGACCGGCGGGCTCTTCGTGGCCATGAGCCTGATCGGCCTTACCACCAAGAGGGATCTATCGCGCCTTGGGCCGATGCTTATGTTCGGCCTGATCGGCATGATCGTGATCAGCCTTGTAAACGTCCTGCTCATCCAGTCGAGCGGGCTGTTCCTGCTGATCAACCTGCTTTTGCTCCCGCTGTTCCTTGCGCTCACGGTGTGGGAGACAAGGCAGATGAAGCAGCTGGCCCAGCAGGCGGCGATGCAGGGGGACGAGCGGGCCGCCTCCCAGGTGGCCGTGATGGGCAGCATAGGCCTGTACCTGAACGTGCTGAACACGTTCCTGATCATCCTCAACCTGCTCGGCTTCGCCTCGGGCGACTAGCCTCCGCCCGGCAGGGCCGGATCACTCAGGCCGGGCCCGCCCCATCAAGGGCGGCAAGCACCGCCGAGGCAGCGTTGTGGCCCGGTGCGCCCGTTACCTCACCGCCCGGGTGCGTTCCCGCCCCGCACAGGTACAGGCCCTCGATCGGGGTCTGGTAACCGAGCCTGTCTGAGAACATCTGCCCGGCGACCATGTCAAGGTGACGGATGTTCCCGTCGGTAAGGTACATGCGCTCCTCCAGGTCCGAGGGCGTAAACAGGCTCCAGTCGATCACCAGGTCCCTGAAGCCCGGGGCATAGCGACCTATCACGTCGATCATGCTCTCGCCCACCGGCTCGCGCAGCTCGTCCCAGGTGCCTCTGCTCGGCCGCACGGGCGCATAAAGAGCCCAGACAGACATCACGTGCTGTCCCCTTTCCGCAACGAGCGATGCGTCGTACACCGAGGGTATCTGTATATGCATCACGGGTTCGTCGGCGGGCACGCCGGAGCGGGCCTGCATCCAGGACAGCTCGAAGCTCTCGATCGACGGGCTGAGCCTGACCTGGGCGAGCGCCGTATCGTCAAGGTCGGCTCGCCCGCCGATGTAGCGGGAAAAGTCCGGCAGTGCGGATAGCGCGCAGTGAAACTTGAGGTAACCCGCGCGGGTCGACATGGCGGAGAGTGAACGTCCGTAATCCTCAAGCCTACCGTGCCGATCTACCAGGGTCCCGAAGGTTCGCTTGGGATCGGCGTTAGAGATGACCAGCCCGCACTCGATTACCGTCCCGTCCGCAAGGGCCACCCCGGCTGCCCTCCCGTCCCTTACGACGATCCTGTCGACCTCAACGCCGGTCCGGATCTCCGCGCCGCGCGCCCCGGCGGACGCCGCCATGGCCTGCGTTATGCCACCCATGCCTCCGTGCGGTATGCCCAGGAGGTCGGGCTCGGTGAGCAGATCGACCATGTTGTAGGCCTGAGCGAGAACGCTCCCGGGCGCCCTGGGGTTCCCGGCATCCTCTGCATCCAGGAATGTCGCCCTCACAAGGTCGGAGCGGAAGTGCTCGGTGACCAGGTCGACCAGGTTGCCCGTGAGCATCCTGCCCAGCACAGGCTCGTCACCGGTTCCCTCGCATTCAGCGATCAGCTCCTCCAGTGTCGGGGGGGACGACAGGAAGTGCCGGTGGATTATGCCCGCGGCCCGGCGCCAGAACTCGTAGAAGGCCGGGTAGGCCCTCCCGTCCGCGCGGTCGATGCGGCTGACCTCCTCCCTCGTGCGCTCCGGGTCCTGCCAGGTGAGCATGTACCGGCCATCGGGAAACGGCTGAAAGCGGTAGGGGTCGACGGTGTGGATGCGAAGGCCGTGGCCGGAGAGTTCCAGGTCGTCGACCACCTTCCTCTGGAGCAGGTGGCATATGTACGAGCACGAAGAGACCCGGAACCCCGGGAAGAGCTCCTCGGTGACGCACGCCCCGCCGACCACGTCCCTTCGCTCGAGCACGAGCACCGAGAGCCCGGCGCCGGCAAGATACCCGGCCGTTACCAGGCCGTTGTGGCCCGCACCCACTATGACCGCATCGAACCTGTCAGCCATGGCGGACGAAGGTTAGCATAGTGACCTGCCACTAAGGAGAAACGCGCCGGGATGGAAAGGGACAGCTACGACATTGCGGTAATCGGTGCCGGGATAATCGGACTTGCCACGGCGATGCGGCTGGCCACCGACATGCCGAAGCTTCGAACGGTCGTGCTCGAGAAGGAGACGTCCATCGCCCTTCACCAGACCGGCCACAACAGCGGCGTGATCCACGCGGGGATCTACTACGCGCCCGGCTCCCAGAAGGCCAATTTCTGTGCCGCGGGGGGCCGCGAGCTCAGGCGCTACTGCGATGAGCGCAGCATCCCCTACAGCATGTGCGGAAAGCTGGTCGTTGCCGTTGACGAGAACGAGGTGCCGCGCCTCGGCGAGCTTCACCGCCGCGGCACCGCCAACGGTGCTGAGGGCCTGGAGCTGGTCGGCCCGGAGCGGCTAAGGGAGATAGAGCCGCACGCGGCGGGGGTCGGCGCGATCTTCTCTCCGAACACCGGCATAATCGACTTTTCGCAGGTGTCGCGGGCCTACGCAGATGACTACGCAGAAGCGGGGGGAGAAATCGCGCTCGGGGCCGCCGTGACCGGCGCGGCCTTCGACAACGGATCGGTAAGGCTGCTCACGAGCAAGGGCGACATCGGCGCAAGGCACGTTATCAACTGCGCGGGTCTTCACGCAGACAGGGTCGCAGGGCTCATGTCCACCGACGCAGGGGTGCGCATAGTGCCCTTCAGAGGTGAGTACTTCTCGCTGCGGGCGGATCGGCAGGACATTGTGAGGGGGCTCATTTACCCGGTTCCGGACCCTGCGATGCCGTTCCTGGGGGTCCACTTCACCCGCCGGATCGGGGGCGGTGTGGAGGCCGGACCGAACGCCGTACTCGCCCTGTCCCGGGAGGGCTACTCGAAGCTCTCGTTCAACGTGAGAGATGCGCTGGGGACGCTGGGGTTTGCGGGCTTTTGGCGCATGTCGGCGACCCACTGGAAGACCGGCGTCTCAGAGCAGTACCGCTCGCTCCTTAAGTCCGTGTTCCTAAGGTCGCTTCAGCGGCTCGTTCCGGACATCGAGATGGACGACCTGACAGAGCCGGGCTCGGGCGTGAGGGCCCAAGCGGTCGACCGCTCGGGCCAGCTGCTCCAGGATTTTTCGATAGTCAGGGGACCACGCGCCATACATGTCCTGAGTGCGCCCTCGCCCGGGGCCACCTCCTCGCTTACTATCAGCCGCTACATAGTCGATCAGGCCCGCGCAAGCTTCGATCTGTAGGCGACCGCGATTCGTCCGCGAGGTCGTACCTGTCGGTTATATCAGCCGCCTCGCCTGGGAATCCGGGGACGACCCGCCGATTTGCTGATCTCCGCACCGGTCGCTGACGCATAGTGCAGGCGGCGTGGGCAACGCGCTCTTTGAAAGCTCCGGACTGAATCGCCAGTCCAGGCCTGCCGACATCTACGCCGGAGTCCAGGCTGCTTTGCCGGCTCAGGGACAAGTTCGCTGGACTCCAGCGGATGCAAGGCGCTGATGGGGATACAGTGCGCTGCGGCGCCGGGTTTGGCAACCGAAAGATGGCCCGGCGGAAAGTACCCCTTGCCCCACCGTCCAGGTGCTTGGGTCGTCACAGGCGGTCATGCGACCGCAGGCTACATGATCAGGACGCCGCGCAGGTTCTTGCCGGCCCGAAGGTCTGAGAAGGCATCGTTTACGCCATCGAGGCTATAGGTGGACGTCACCATGTCGTCCAGGTTCAGCCGGCCCGCCATGTAGAGTTCCAGGAGCCTCGGGATGTCCACGCTCATGCGTGCTCCGCCGTACCCGGTTCCCCTGATCACCTTCTCGGTGAACGGGAAGTCGAGAGCAGGTAGCGAAACCTCGTCACCCATGCCCGCCCCGCCAATGACGACCTCGGTGCCCCCCTTGGCAGTCGCGTCCCAGGCCTGGCGCATCACGTCGACATTCCCGATCGCCTCGAACGTGTAGTCCGCTCCAATGCAGGTGATGTCCTGAATCGCCTCGATGGGATCGACCTCGGAGGCGTCCACCGTGTGGGTGGCACCGAACTTTAGTGCGCCCTCGAGCTTTTCTTTGCGGTTGTCGACGGCGATGATCGGATTTGCGCCCGACAGCACCGCTCCCTGGATGACGCTTATGCCGACGCCCCCGGCGCCAAAAACCGCTACGCTCTCCCCCGGGGAGGGCTTGGCCGTGTTGATGACCGCGCCCACGCCGGTCATCACCGCGCAGCCGACCAGCGCGGCCTTGTCGAGGGGTACCTCGCCGGGCACCTTGACCACGCTCTTTTCATCGCAAACCGTGTACTCGGCCATGGTTGAGATGCCCAGGAAGTGATGGTAGGTCGTATCGCCCTTTCGCATGCGAGTGGTGCCGTCCGAGAGGTAACCCTGGCCGATGACGGGCCCGCGTCCGAAGTCACAGATGTTCGGGCGGCCGACGACGCAGTAGCGGCACGCCCCGCACGCGTAGATCCACGACAGCACCACCTGGTCTCCGGTCTCGACCGCGGTGACCTTCTCGCCGACCTTAACGACGGTCCCGGCGCCCTCGTGCCCGAGGACGATGGGCCGCGGCGACTCAAAGAAAGGCTTACCGGCGACGAAGACGTAGTCGGAGTGGCAGACGCCGGATGCGGCGACCCTTACCATCACCTCGGTGTCATTCGGATCGTCCAGCTCGATCTCCTCGACCGTCATGGGCTGTCCGTACTCGTGCAGAGCTGCTGCCTTCATCGCTTACCTCCCCTTGAGCTTGATTGCCCTATCCATTGCCTCGTGCCTTCAGCCACCCGGCCGCCGCATGCCTATAAACTCTCCGCGTGCACGGCCAGATGACCGCACACAAGCCATCATGCTCCAGTTGACGATGCCACATGGTACCAACCCTTGGCCCGGACGCATCCCGGGACCCATGGAGATGCGGTGACCGCCCCTGACTCGCTGCGCGCTTCCGCGGTGGGGCTCGTCGTCTGTCTCATTGCGCTCCTGACCGCGGCGGCCTGCGCGGGCGGGGCGCCCGCCGAACCCACCACCGCTCCACCCTCCCCTGAGGCAACGGTGGCACCACAGACCGTCCAGTCCCTGGAGATCATGGAGGTGGAGCGTGTCTTCCCCTCCCTTGCTTTTGCCCGCATGACCAACCTCACGCACGCCGGCGACGGCAGTGGCAGGCTGTTTGTGACGCTTCAGCCGGGTGTGGTCATAGTCTTCCCGAACGATCCCGATCCGGCCAGCGCCGACACCTTCCTGGACATCCAAGGGCGCGTCAGTGACAGGGGTAACGAGGAGGGGCTGCTGGGGCTCGCCTTCGATCCCAGGTACCCTGAGAACGGACTGCTGTACGTGTACTACTCGGCCGCGAATCCCCGAAGGTCGGTGCTCTCCCGCTTTTCTGTACCGCCCGACTCGGATGTCGCTGACCCGGAAAGCGAGTTGGTGCTGCTCGAGATAGCCCAGCCCTTCAGCAACCACAACGGGGGCCAGATTGCCTTCGGCCCCGACGGTTACCTCTACGTCGGGGTCGGCGACGGCGGAAGGGCCGGCGACCCATTCGGGAACGGGCAGGACAGGTCGACCCTTCTCGGTTCGATCCTGCGCATAGACGTTGGAGCCGTCGACGAGACCGGGGGATACGCGATTCCCCCCGACAATCCCTTCCGCGCGGCGAGGGACGGGTCGCGGCCGGAGATATGGGCATACGGGCTACGCAACCCGTGGCGCTTTTCATTCGACCCTGAGACCGGCGACCTCTGGGCCGCGGACGTGGGCCAGAACCAGTATGAGGAGGTCGACCTGATCGAGCCGGGAGGCAACTACGGCTGGAACGTCATGGAGGGAGATTCCTGCTTTTCGCCCCGCACCGGATGCAGCGCCGAGGGGCTCATGCGGCCGGTGGTCCAGTACGGGCGCGAGGGCGGTTGTTCGATCACGGGCGGATATGTCTACCGGGGCACTCGCCTGCCCTCCCTCAGAGGCGCCTACGTTTACGGGGACTTTTGCAGCGGGCGGATCTGGGCCCTGCGCTTTAGCGGGTCCGCCGTCACCGAGCACCTTGAGATCGTCGACTCCGAGCTGCGAATATCCTCCTTCGGGCTCGACGAGTCGGGCGAGCTCTACATCCTGTCCTTCGACGAGAAGGTCTACCGGCTGGTCAGAAGGTAGAGGCTTCTCGTCGCCATGTCTTCCCCACCCGGAGGGCCTTCGGTCTGATTGCGGGCCCCGCCTGTGGGTCGGGGCGTGGCGAAGCGCGGGACGGCGCGTCATCATAGAGCGAACAGAGTGCACGGAGGTCGCGCAGTTGGAAACGCACAGGATCGCCGTCATCCCTGGCGACGGCATCGGGGTCGACGTGGTGGCCGAGGGAATCAAGGTTCTTGACGCCGCGAGCAGGAGTCACGGGGCCAGGCTGTCTTACACGGAGCTTCCCTGGGGAAGCGACTGGTATTTTCGCAACGGCGCCATGATGCCGGACGATGCTCTCGCCACCCTTGCCGACTTCGATGCGATCTACCTGGGGGCAGTCGGTCACCCAGACCTTCAGGACCACATCACGCTCAACGGCCTGCTGCTTCCCATACGCCGGGCCTTCGACCAGTACGTGTGTCTGCGTCCGGCAGTCCTTCATCCCGGAACCAGCTCGCCCCTCGCCGGATATGCTCCGGGCGACATCGACATGATCGTCATACGCGAAAACACGGAGGGCGAGTATGCCAACGTTGGGGGCTTTCAGTACCGGGGGTTTCCTGAGGAGGTCGGCATCCAGACTGCGGTGTTCACAAGGCAGGGCTGCGAGCGGGTCATTCGCTATGCCTTCGAACTGGCCGGGCGGAGGAACGGCAGGAGGCGGGTGACCTCGATCACCAAATCCAACGCCCAGGGCTACGGCATGGTCGTATGGGACGATGCATTCGAGGCCGTCGCCGCCGGGTATCCCGGCATCGAAACAGAGTCGCTGCTCATCGACGCTGCCTGCATGGAGTTCATTCGCCGGCCGGAGAGCTTCGACGTGGTCGTCGGGTCCAACCTGTTCGGGGACATCCTCACGGACGTAGCGGGTGCCATCACCGGCAGCATCGGCCTTTCGGCGAGCGGCAACATCGACCCTGAGCGCCGCTTCCCATCGATGTTCGAGCCCGTGCACGGTAGCGCGCCCGACATCGCCGGCAAGGGCATTGCCAACCCTATAGCGGCTATCCTCTCGGGCGCGATGATGCTGCGGCACCTCGGCGAGGACTCGGCTGCGGGCGCGGTCGAGGCGGCCACGCTGAGCGTCCTCTCAGACGGGACAACCCTCACGCCCGATCTCGGTGGAAGCGCGACCACCGCCCAGGTGGGAGACGCCGTTGCCGCAGTCGTTGAGTGACCGACCCGCTAGGGAGTGGTCGTCAGGCTCAACGGGTCCGAGTACACCAGCGCCCTGCACCTGTAAGGGGGTGGGATAAGATAGGTACCAAGCGGGAGTAGCTCAGTGGTAGAGTCCCTGCCTTCCAAGCAGGCTGTCGCCGGTTCGATCCCGGTCTCCCGCTCCACCCAAGACGGGTAACGAACCATGGCCATCGGTAGCGACGCCAGCGCCGGGCCACCGGGCTCCATGGGCTTCTCAAATCGAGCTTACGGGCTCACCTCTTGCCGCTGGCTCGCCGGACCCTGTCGCCCTAGAGGGCGTCCGGCACTTGGTCTATGAGCCGTCGGAAGAGCCGGAGAACGGCTCATAGGGACAGGGATGCAGCGCCAGTGCGGTCGGTCCGCGCATGAGCATCCTGCGTCCCGATGCCCATGTGGTACTCGCAGAGCCTAGATATGAGGCATATTTGCATCTGCGAGATCGGCGGTGGGAAAGGAGGCTGGCGGACCGCAGAGACAGGCTTCCGCATCATCGGATCCGGATGTCGGATGGGCGGCCCGACCGCACTGAGCGCTGAGGGTGGTGGGGCACTTGAGTGCCTCACCGATTCGGACGGTCTCGCAGTCGAGAATAAACTACATTTCCCGGTGAGCAAGGCTGACGCGATTTGATGACTGATTCAAAGGTAGAGATACGGCAGGGAATACCTGATGATGCGGCCGCCTGCGGCCAACTCCTCTACGAGACGTTCGGCCATCTCTCAGACACCCATGGCTTTGAGCGCGAATTCGGATCGGCGCAGGAAGCTGCGTCGTGGGTCGCCGAAATCCTCGGCCACCCTTCCTTCAGTTCCTGGATGGCCAAAGAAAGTGGAGGGAGGCTGGTCGGGTGCAATTTCCTCGACGAGCGAACGAAGCTTTACGGCCTCGGGCCTGTGGCGATCAGTCCGGCCAGCCAGAATCGCGGGCTGGGCACAAGACTCATGAAGGTGGCGCTCACGCATGCGATGGAAGAGGGCGCCCTGGGCATCCGGCTGGTCCAGGACGGCTACAACGTCGTGTCGCTGGCCCTTTACGCGAAGATGGGCTTTGTCGTAAGGGAGCCGCTGGCTGTTATGGGCGGACCACCTCTTTGCGGGGAGACGGGGCGGCCGGGCACCGACGCCGACGTCGACGCGTGCGTAGCGCTGTGCAGGAACGTGCTCGACTACGATCGGAGCGCGGAGATCCGCGAGGCCGTCTCAAAAGGCATAGCCAGGGTGGTCGAGCGAGAGGGCCAGCTCACCGGCTACACCACGGGCATAGGATACGAGGGTCACACCGTGGGAAAGAGCTGGATCGATGTAAAGGACCTTATCGCCGGCTCAGCCACCGTCGGTCGGCCCGGCTTCCTGGTTCCCACAAGAAGCGACGAGATGATGGTCTGGTGCCTGTCCAAGGGCTTTCGAATCGTGCACCCGACGAACCTTATGACCCTCGGCCCGTACACCGAGCCAAACGGAGCATTCCTACCGACGGTGCTCGGATAGACGCCGGCATCCCCACCTGCGAACCCACACCGGCCATGACGGCCTCGCGGGGAAACTTCCAGTGATGCGGTGCACTAGAGGGCACCGCATAGATGGAGGCCGCCTTGTCGTGCCCTAAGGGCAGACGCAATGGCCCAAAGAGGAAGGGTTACGGCGGTCAAGGAGAGGACGGGCCTGGTGACGCGAAAATAAGGGTGGTTCAACCGTAGGGGAAAGTTCACCTGCCTATTGCGATGCCACAGCGCTGGCGTCAGGATGTAAGCGATGTATGCGAGGAGGGATTGAACCCGATGTATCCTTCTCACGACATCACTTATAGGGGGTTCAAACATGGGCACGATATCCGTGAACCGGCTAGCAGGTCTGTCCCTCATTTTCGGCCCGGTAATCGCCTTCGTTTTCTTTCTCATTGAGCCGGGCGGGCTGTTAATAGACAGCGCCGACGTGTCAGATGCTGTTGGCTCCATAACGGCCAAGGGTTCCAACGCCGTGCTGACCAATGTAACCAACATCGGGATAATCCTCGGCCTGGTCGTAATCCTCTCGGGTCTCTATGCGCTGATGCGGAACGTAACCTTGCAGGGCAACGGCAAGGCGTTTTCTCAGATGGGCTTTTTCATGATCTTCGTCGGACTGGCCGGTTGGATTCTAGCCGGCGGCATGGACTTCATACTGGCCGACGCCCAGACCAGCGACGAGATTATGGGAAGCGTTCCCGTCTACTACGCGGGCTCCGCCCTCCTCTACGCCGGCGGGATTACGCTTGGGTTTGGCGGCTTCATTTTCGCTTTGGGCCTATCCACGAGAGACGACTTCAACCGCATAATCTCCCTGCTGGCTGCACTTGTCAGCCTGGCGGTAATGGTCTTTTTCATCGTAGCCATACTCGACAACGGCGGCCGCGACACCTTCATCACTCTGGCCCGGGGATTCTACGTGCTGTTGGTCATCTGGTATGGATATCTGGGCTTCGGACTGATGAACCGACCAGATCCGGACCTGTGGCGATAGACTGAGTCCGTGACTTGCCGCCGTCCGTCCTCGGGTCGAGGGACGGCGGCGGCTCGCGAAATGTCGCTAGAGCGAGTCGGGGGCCGGGACAGCTCCGCCTACCCGGGTCCGATACGCATCTGTGTAAATGTGCTGCGCCGCGATCTGGCTGACGATGCGAGCAACTCTGGCTGCACCTTCGCCGAGGCCGGGATCAAACGTGGGATTGCGAAGAGTGGGTATGGCGGCAAGCTCCAGATGGACGGACTCGCCCACAGTGCCTGGTCGCCTCGCCAGATCGCATTGACCGTATCCTCGGCCAGATCGTTCAACTCGTCTGGTAGGTTGACCGGCCCTGAGAACCTCTCATGGCTGTCATCTCCGGCGCGCATGAAATCTGCGGGCGAGAGCTTTCAAACGCCTCTATCCACCGCGGAGCGAGGGCTGATCTCGTGCTCTCGAACGTGGTCCGCACCATCGAGGGCCGGTCCGTCATTCTAACGCTGCCCGGGCATCTGCCTGACCGACCGTGATCTGAGAGCGTTACATCAGGCAAGGTGGAGGTCTTTGAGATGAACGATCAGGCTGCGCACGCCAGCGGGCCAGCCCCGCCTCAAGAGGAGGGCGATCCACGGGCCGAGCCCGAGACGATCCTGGTCACCGGGGCCACCGGGTACATCGGCGGGCGGCTGGTGCCCAGGTTGATCGACGACGGACGCCGCGTCCGCGTCCTGGTCCGCAGTCGCTCCCGGGCGCTCTCACGCCGGTGGGCGGGTAACGTCGAGGTGGTCGTCGGCGATGCCCTGGACCCGGATACCCTTTCCGGGGCGCTTAGCGGCGTCGGCGTCGCCTACTACCTGATCCACAGCATGTCCGCAGGCGCCGGATTCCGAGAAACGGACATCCGGCTCGCCCGGGCCTTCGGAAGGGCCGCCCGCCAGGCCGGCGTCCGGCGGATCATATACCTGGGCGGGCTCGGGGACCCGGGCTCCGAACTCTCCCCTCATCTGCGCTCGAGACAGGAGTCGGGAAGGGCTCTCAGGGAGGGCGGGGTTCCCGTGACCGAGTTCCGGGCCGCCGTGATCGTCGGATCCGGCAGCATCTCCTTCGAGATGATCCGGCACCTGGTCGAGCGCCTTCCGCTGATGATCTGCCCGCGGTGGATATACTCCCGCATCCAGCCAATCGCAGTCGACGATCTTCTGGACTACCTGGTCTCCGCCTTGGATACGCCCGCAAGCAGCGGCAGGGTCATCGAGATCGGGGGGAGCGAGATCACCACCTACCGCGGGCTGATGCTCGGCTATGCGGCGGCCAGGGGCCTTCGGCGCCTGATGATCCCGGTCCCTGTCCTCACCCCCCGCCTCTCCTCCTACTGGGTCCATTGGGTGACGCCCATCCCCGCCGGGATCGCTGCGCCTCTCGTCGAAGGGCTCCGCAGCGAGGTCACCGTGACCGGCAATCTCGCCCATGCCCTCTTCCCCGGCATAAGGCCGAAGGACTACGGATCGGCCATCGGCTCCGTCATGGCAGACCTCGCGCGGGGACGGATAGACACTTCCTGGAGCGATGCCGCGCGCAGCGCCGGGTCGCCTCCAGAGACGGTTCGAGTGGCTGCCCGCGAGGGGATGATCATCGAGCGGCGCCGGCGCGCAGTCGGTGCTGCCCCGCAGGACGTCTACCGGGTGCTGGCGGGCATAGGTGGAGGCCGCGGATGGTACTTTGCGAACTGGTCCTGGAGGCTGCGCGGCTTGCTGGACAGGCTCCTCGGGGGTGCGGGCCTTCGCAGGGGGCGGCGCCATCCCGATGACCTTCGCGTGGGCGACGCAGTGGATTTCTGGCGGGTGGAGGCGCTGGAGACCGACCGCCTGGTCCGCCTGAGAGCGGAGATGAAGCTTCCCGGTAGCGCGTGGCTCCAGTTTGAAATTGAAGGGTCCGAAGACGGCGCCGTCCATATGGTGCAGACGGCGGCGTTCCAGCCCCGGGGCCTTGCCGGCCTTCTCTACTGGTACGCGCTGTACCCCTTCCATGCCTGGATCTTCAAGGGACTGACTGAGGCCATAGGCCGGCGGGCGGAAGGCCTCGCTCACGCAGACGCGGCGGGGAGCCCCGTCCAGGAGGAGGACGGCGCGGGGCAACCCTGACCACCCGGGCCCGGGGCCGCAGCCTTCGCGTTTGACGACCCCCTCCCTGAGGCTCTGAAGGACCCGCATCCAAATGAGGAGCGGGGGCGAATCATCGGCGCGGTGGGCGCTCAGGCGGCGGTGGTAGACGGGACGTGGCCCAGAGTTGACGCTGGGTCTTGCGAACAGATCGACTCGACCGACGACCCCGGGGTCCTGGGCCGGGTCCGACGCCAGCCGCGGGGTTCTCAAAAGGCCCCGGACGAGCAGATCACGCTTGCGGCTGGATTCTGGCATCATCGCCCGGACTGAGACCAGATGCGAAGAGGCCCCGCCCGAGGTCACCAATGGCCAGCCAGGCCCGGCGAAATCGCGAACTCCCGCAATCGGGTTCACTTAAGCGAGGTAACCGGTCGCAGTGCCGACCCCACGGGGGACGAGGTCTCCGGGCACCTGCCGTCTCGGCAGGGACTTTCCCCCGGTGACGGCCGGGGACGGCCAATAATGCGAACTTCCATCAGGCCCGTCGCCCCCGGTTGCGCCCGGAGGTCTCCCTCTCGACCCGGCCCGTTCACCGGCGGTTCATCTTCCGTCTTGGAATCTCACCCCCGGTTGCTTACACTGGGCGACGCCATGATATGTTGTCTCAAAATCCATTGATCAATGAACGACCACCGGCCGAATTCAGCGGCTCTTAACGCAGCCGTATCGAAGACGAGTAGCCGTCCGTACAGGCCCGTTTAGCCGCCTTTCCAGACACCGACTGTTGCTGTTTCGGACACAAGCAGGCCAACTGACAATCAATCCAATACAGATACTGAGTTTCAGATAGTCCATGTAATGGGACCAGGCTCTGGTAGCACCGCCGGGTTCTCGTGGCTTACGCATTCCCGGGAACGATAGAAGCGTCCGATAGATGAGCCAGAGTAAACCCACGGGAAGACGACGCCGGCGATGATGGTCCACCGCAGGATGCTCGCGCTGACGGAGGGCGCGCGTGGTCGAATCGCCTTCACCGTGGCGCTGGGCCTGGCGATCTCCGGTACATACGTCGCGCAGGGCGTGATCGTGGCCCTTGTGGTCAGCCGCATACTGGCCGGAGAGCCGTGGACGGGGGTGCTCGCCCTCGTAGGCGTTGTCGCTCTGCTGGCGGCGCTTCGCGCGATACTTCTCCGGTGGCGGGAGATGAGTTCCATGCTCACCGCCGCCGAGGTGAAGATGGCCCTTCGCCAGCGGCTCTACCGCGTGCTCCTTGCCCTTGGCCCCGGGTACATGGAACGGACGCGGACGGGAACGGTGCAGTCCACCCTCGTTGACGGCGTGGAAGCCCTGGAGGCCTACATGGGCTACTACCTGCCGCAGTCCATTGTCGCGGTGGCCGTTCCCCTGGCCGTGGTGGCGTACATCTTCGTCCTCAGCCCCCTGGTGGGCGCGGTCGTACTCGTTTGCGTGCTGGCCGTTCCCCTGGTGCCGCGCCTGTGGGACGGTCTACTGGGCCAGTACGGCCAGCGGCACTGGCGGGCGTACACGGACCTTAACGCCCAGTTCGTTGACAGCATGCAGGGAATGGTCACGCTCAAGGCGCTCAACGCGAGCGAGCGACGGGGGCGGGTCCTCCAGGACGCAGCGCTCGCGCTCTACCGGGCGACGATGGCGCAGCTGTCCATCTCCATGATCCGCAACGGCGTCGTGGGCCTGGCGATGAGCGCGGGTGTGGCGATGGCCGTCGCGGTGGGTGCGTTCCAGGTGGCGGACGGAGCGCTCAACCTGACGGGACTAATCGTGGTGCTGTTCCTCGCGGGGGAGTGCTTCCGTCCGTTGGTGGAGCTGGACTCCTACTGGCACAAGGGCTACATGGGCGTGTCCGCCTCCACGGGGATCTTCGCGCTCCTGGACGCAAAACCCGAGGTGACCGACCCTGAGTCCACCCCGGCGCACCCCGATCCCTCGGGCACGCCGAAGTCCATCGGCTTCGTCGGCGTCACCTTTGCCTACCATCCGGACAACGCTCCGGCGCTCGACGGCCTTTCGTTCAGCGCGGAGGCGGGCCAGAGTCTTGGCCTCGTTGGCCAGTCGGGGTCTGGGAAGAGCACCGCTGCCGCGCTCCTGCTGCGGTTCTTCGACCCCCAGCAGGGGCGCGTTGAGATCGGGGGCGTCGACATCCGCGACTACCCCCTGGAGACGCTGCGTGGCCTGACCGCCGTGGTGTCGCAGGACACCTACCTTTTTCACGGGACGGTAGAGGACAACCTCCGGCTCGGCAGGCCCGGAGCCTCCCCGGGGGAGGTGGAAGAGGCGGCGCGGGCGGCCAACGCCCACGGTTTCATCACCGCGCTCCCGGAGGGGTATCAGACCGTGGTCGGAGAACGGGGAGCCAGGCTCTCCGGGGGTGAGCGCCAGCGCATCGCCATCGCGCGTGCGCTGCTGAAGGATGCCCCCGTCCTCATCCTGGACGAGGCGACCTCCAGCCTGGACGGCGTCAACGAGGGCGCCATCCGCGACGCGCTGAGGCGCCTGGCCCGGGGGCGGACGACCATCACCATCGCCCACCGGTTCTCCTCCGTCGTCCACGCCGACCGCATCGTGGTCCTGGACGAGGGGCGGGTGGTTGAGACCGGCCGCCACCAGGAGCTGATGGAACGGCGCGGCGCGTATGCCGGCCTCGTCCTCGCCCAGCTGGAGGCCATGTGAGCACCCTGGCGAGCAATCGACCCGGCGAATGGGAGTTCGCTTCAGTCGGCGACAGATGGGGGTCCGGGTTCTGGCAGCTGCTCCGCATCCTGCGCCCGTACTACTGGCTCATGGGAATCACCGTGCTCACGGGCATCCTGAACCAGGGCCTGATGATCGCCGCCGCCGGGATCGGCGCGTTCATGGTGGGAAGGGTAGCGACGGGGGCGGCGGCCGACGCACTCTACACCAGCGCCTTCGTGCTCGGCGGCGTCGTGGCCGCCAGGGCGGTGGCGGCCTGGGCGGAGATGTGGCTGGCCCACGACCTCGCCTACCGCATCCTTGCCGAGATCCGCATCTGGCTCTATCAGGCGCTGGACCGGCTGGCGCCAGGCAATCTTGTTGACCGGCGCTCCGGCGACCTGTCCACCGCGGCGATGGCCGACGTGGACACCATCGAGTGGTTCTACGCTCACACGGTGGGGACGTTCATCGTTGCGGTCGTGGTGCCGCTGGGGGCGCTCCTGACTCTTGCGGCGATGCACTGGCTGCTTCCCCTGGCGCTGCTCCCGGCGACCCTGGCGGTGGCGACCGTTCCCTTCTGGTTGCGCAGGCGGGCTGCAGCCCAGGGCCGGAGGCTGCGACAGACACTGGGTTCGCTGAACGCCGAGATGGTGGACTGCGTCCAGGGGCTCCGCGAGGTCGTGGCCTTCGGACAGGGACAGCGCTTCCTGGAGGGGATGCTCCGGAGCAGCCGAAGCCTGGTGAGCGCACAGGTCGACCACGGGCGCAGGGCAGGTGGAGAGCATGCGGTCACGTCCGCGCTCATCACGCTGGGGATGGTGAGCATTGTCATCGTCGCGGCCTATCTGGTGTCCTCCGGCTCCCTCTCGCCCGCGCTCTATCCGGTCGTCATCATCCTCGCGATATTCATCTTCGGGCCACTGACCAACATCACCAGCACCGCCGAGAGCCTCGGCGTGGTCTTCGCGGCGGCTGACCGCGTGTTCGACGTGCTGAACGCGCCCGCCGCCGTGCGGGACACGCAGGCTCCCCCGCCCCAGGGCCCGGTGGAGCCCCGCGTCGAGTTCGGGGCCGTGACATTCCAATACGGTGCGGACCTGCCCCCGGCGCTCAACGCGGCGAGCTTCACCGTAGAACCGGGCGAGACCGTGGCCCTCGTCG
Source organism: Dehalococcoidia bacterium (assembly GCA_034421295.1). Classification (GTDB taxonomy): domain Bacteria; phylum Chloroflexota; class Dehalococcoidia; order Lucifugimonadales; family UBA2962; genus CAUZIR01. Next base: position 22,548 of record DAOUKM010000007.1, on the reverse strand, counting down.
GGCGCTCCGGCGCCGGCAAGTCCACCTGCATCCATCTGCTCATGCGGTTCTGGGATGTCACCAACGGGGCCATCACCATCGGCGGGCACGACGTCCGGGCGTTCCCACAGAGCGCCCTGCGCGAGCTCATCGCCTGGGTGCCGCAGGACATCTACCTGTTCAACATGACCATCCGCGAGAACATCCGCCTGGCGCGCCCGGATGCCCTGGACGCCGAGGTGGAAGAGGCCGCAAGGGTCGCTCTTGCGCACGAGTTCATCGTGCGGATGCCCCGGGGGTATGAGACCAACGCAGGTGAGCGGGGAGTCCAGATGTCCGGGGGCCAGCGGCAGCGTATCGCCATCGCGCGGGCGGTCCTCAGGGACGCACCCATTCTGGTGATGGACGAGGCCGTCTCAAGCCTGGATGCCGAGAACGAGCGTCTTCTCCGGGAGGCGATGGCCCGCGTCCGCGCCGGCCGTACCTCCCTCGTCATCGCGCACCGGCTGTCCACCATCCGCAGCGCCGACCGCATCGTCGTCCTGGAGAAAGGGCGCACGGTGGAGGCCGGACCGCATGACTCCCTGCTCGCCGCCGGGGGCGTGTACGCGGACCTGGTCGCCTTCCAGCGGCGGGCCATTCCCACGTGACCAACAGTGACCGAAAAGTGACTGCGCTGCGGGGCCGGAACGCAAAGCAGCCGGCCCCGCAGCCGACCGACCAAACAAGCACACGAAAGTGAGAGGTGTAATGAAGTATTCAATCGTAGGCCTGGTTCTGCTGCTGCTGCTGGCGGCGTGCTCGCAGCCGGAGGCCACCCCGACGCCCGCCGCCACATCGGTACCCCCCACGGCGGCGCCCGCCGCCACCGAGGTGCCCCCCACGGCGACTCCCTCGACCGTCTCGGTGACGGACAGCACGGCGGCGACGCCGACCGCGACCGCCCAGCCCGAGGCCACCCAAACGCCCGAAGACGCATCGATGCCCCCCACGGCGACCCCCGCTGCCACCGAGGTGTCCCCGACGGCGACGCCCGCAGCTGCGGTGGCGACCCCCACGGCGGCGGCCCCCACCATCTCGCTGACGGACGCCACCGGCGAGCTCCTGACCTTTGAGACGAGGCCCGTCCGCGTCGCGTGCCTCACGGAGATCTGCCCGGACATCATGGCCGAGCTGGGACTCGAGCCTGTGGCCGTCAACGACCCCCTCTCATCGGACCCGCGCTTCTTCGGCAGCAGGGCCGACGACTTCCGGGTCATCGGAGGGTCGTTCTTCGAGCCCAACCTCGAGGACATCGCCGCCGCTCAGCCCGACCTCGTCATCGGCCTCGTGGGCGTGCACGAGGGCCTGAGGGACGCGCTTACCCCCATCGCCCCGCTCTACATCGTCAACCCCATAACCTACGAGGACTCCATCCACTACCTGAGGGAGATCGGGGCGGCCATGGGGCGCCCGGACGAGGCCGATCAGGCCGCGCAGCGGTTCCTCAGCAAGCTGGAAGACTACAGGGCGCGCTCCCCCATGGACCGCACAGCCCTGGTGATGTGGGGCTCTGACGTCAACTTCGGCATCGACACCGAGGGATCACTGGTCGGCGGGCTCCTGGCGGAGGTGACTGGCTATCCCTGGCCGAACCCGCCTCTGGACCAGGGCGGACACGCATCGGGCGGCATCCAGTTCTCACTGGAGGGCGTCCTCAGCGTAGACCCCGACGTGATCTTCGTTCAGACCATCTCCTTCCCGGGATTCGAGCCGCCTCCTCTGGCCGAACAGCTCGAGGCAAACCCCCTGTGGGGCGAGCTCATAGCGGTCCGGAACGGCGAGGTCCACGAGGTCAGCTTCAGCCTCTGGAGCACCGGGCGCGGGACCCGGTCCCTGGGGCTGGTGCTGGATGAGGCGATGCCACTGCTCTACCCGGGCGTGTTCGGCAACTAGGGCGCCTCATTCACGAGCGGCCAGGCAGCGTCAGCAGGCCCGTGAGCACGCGGTGGGAGCCCGTCAAGCTTCTACTGATTGCCACGGGTCTGCTCCTGTGCATCGCCCTGGCAGCCTCCCTCTCCCTTGCCAACGGCATACCAAAGCTCTCGATGGCGGAGGCATGGGGCATCCTCTGGGGGGAGGAGGCGGAGCGGCTGGCGCAGCTGGCCGTCCGCGAGCTGCGCGCTCCCAGGGTGGTGCTCTCCATCCTCAGCGGGGCGGCGCTGGGATTGGCGGGGGCGATGATGCAGGACGGCCTGAGAAATCCGCTGGCGGGACCGGAATTGCTGGGCGTGGCCTCCGGGGCCTCCCTTGCCGTGGCGGTAGTCACCCTCTTCCAGGTCCCGCTGCTCCTGGTGCTGTATCCCTGGGTGGCTCTCACGGGCGGCCTGCTCGCGGGGGCCGTGGTGATCATCGCGGCGAAAGGGGCACGGAGCCCTCTGCAGGTCATCCTCGTCGGGGCGGCGGTGGCGGCCTTCATCAATGCGTGCATCATCGCCCTCATAAGCCTGGCGGGGACCAGCGGGTCGGTCCTGGTCCTTTTCTTCTTCCTGCTGGGGAGCCTTGCGAACAGAACGTGGGAGCATGTCTGGATCGTCGCGCCCTGGGTGGCGGTCTGCCTCCCCCTGGGCCTGTTGCTGGCGCGACCGCTGAACACGCTGCGCCTGGGCGACCATGCGGCGCAGTCGCTGGGGATGCGCGTCGGGCGCGTGCGGTCGCTGGTCCTCCTGCTCGGCGCCGGGCTTGTGGCCGGGGTGGTGGCCGTCACCGGCCCTATCGGATGGATAGGGCTCCTCGCCCCGCATCTATCCCGGCGATTCCTGAGCAGTGAGGACCCGCGCAAGGTGCTTGCCTTCTCCGCGCTCACGGGTGCTGCGCTCCTGACGATGGCGGACGTTGGGGCAAAACTCGCCCTCGCCCCCGCGGAAACGCCCGTGGGGCTATGGACAGCGGTGGTGGGCGGGCCCATCTTGCTCCTGCTGCTCCGGAACAGGATTCTCAGGGGAGACCATTAGTGGGATCGACTGACGAGCGGGCGGGCGCCGCGGACGGGCGCGCCTGGGGGGCCAGGAGATTCCCCGTGCTGCTTGCCGGGGGCCTGGTGCTCATCGGCGTGCTGTTCGTCGTGCATATAAGCACGGGCACGGTTCGCCTGGGACCGGGCGAGGTGCTGGCGTCGCTCCTGGGATGGCAGACCGAGGACCTGCATCGGACCGTGGTCTGGGACCTGCGATTTCCCAGGTCGGTCATCGCCATCGTCGCCGGAGCGCTGCTGGGGACAGCCGGGGCGGTTCTCCAGGTCGTCATGCGGAACAACCTGGCGGAGCCGGGCATCACCGGCGTGACGGCGGGGGGAATCCTCTTCGCCGTCGTGTGGACCGTGGGTATCGGAGGGCTTCCGCACCCCGGGCGTTTCATGCCCCTGGTCGTGTTGCTGGGGTGTCTGGGAGCGGGCGTGGTGGTCTTCGCCCTGAGCTGGCGCGGTGGAGTCCATCCGCTGCGGATGGTGCTCAGCGGGGTGCTGGTCACCGCCATCCTCTCGTCGGTGACCGCGTTCATCATGCTGCGCGCCCAGGCCGGCGTGGGAGGCATCCTCCCCTGGATCATCGGATCGCTGAATGGCCGCGTCTGGGTCCACTGGGAACAGCTGTGGCCGTGGGCGGTCGCGGCACTGCCGCTGGCGCTGCTGTCCGCCCGGTCCCTGAACGTTCTGCAGCTCGGGGACAGCGTGGCCGCCGCCAGGGGGCTGCGGGTCAACCTGACGCGCACAGCGCTCTTCTGCCTCGCCGCCCTACTCACCGCGGCGGCGGTCTCGGTGGTGGGAGCGGTCGGGTTCCTCGGCCTCGTGGCTCCGCACATCGCGCGGTGGCTGACCGGGGAGGATGCCCGCCGCCTGCTGCCGGTGGCCGCGGTGGCCGGTGCGCTGCTGCTCCTTAGTGCGGACATAGTTTCCCAGGGGCTCACCATACGCCCACCCTTCCCGGCCTCGGTTCAGCGGCCGGGGCTGCCGGTGGGGGCGGTCATGGCGTTCATCGGGGTGCCGTTCTTCCTGTATATCCTTCGCAGAGGGGCGGGGCGATGACGCGAGACACGGTCGTACTGGACGCTCAGGCCATCTCAGTGCGCCTGGGCAAGAGCCCGGTGCTAAGCGAGGTGACGCTCTCCATTCCACGGGGGACCGTGACCGCCATCATCGGCCCGAACGGGTCCGGGAAGACCACCCTGCTTCGCACGCTGGCCCGCCTGCTGCGCCCCGAGACCGGTTCCGTGCTGCTGGACGGCGCAGCCATCGCCAGGATGTCCCCGGGCCAGGTGGCGCGGCAGATCGCGACGCTACCGCAGTCGCCCGGCGCCGTTCCCGGGATGACGGTGCAGGAGCTGGTCGAACAGGGCCGGTATCCCCACACCGGCCCGCTCCGGATGCGCACGGACAGGGACCACGCGGCGGTTGAGCGGGCGCTGGAGCTCACGTCCTCCAGCCCCTTCCGGCACCGCCTCCTTGAGAGCCTCTCAGGGGGTGAGCGCCAGCGGGTATGGATCGCACTTGCCCTGGCGCAGGAGCCTCGCATCCTCCTCCTGGACGAGCCCACGACCTTCCTGGACCTCAACCATCAGATCCAGGTGCTCAACCTCATCGCGGCGTTGAACCGGGAGCAAGGCCTTACCGTGATCATGGTGCTCCATGACCTGAACCAGGCGTCCCAGTACGCCGAGCGACTGGTGGTCCTGGACGGTGGCCGCATTGTCGAGGAAGGCCCGCCCAAGGCGGTCATTCGGGAGGACATGCTCGCTTCGGTCTTTAGCGTCCGGGCGCACATCAGCGTCTCTCCTGTCAGCGGTGCCCTTCTCTGCCATCCCTACACGGCCCTCTCGGGAAAAGGCGACGCCGCGGACGCGGGGTCCACGAGCCCAGTGCCGTAGAGCGATCCGCACGGAGGACAATGGAAGGCGGCCGGCCATCTTACGATGACTTTCCCGCGACCAGACCGTTAGGCTCCTGAGGAGACACAGACGTGGAACTGTTGAGGGAGGCGCGCCATGACCAGACAGAACGTAGTCCAGTGGGTCTATTCCTCCAAGGACATCGGCGAGCTGCAGGAAAGGTACGACCAGTGGGCACCGGCCTACGACCAAGACCTGGAAAAGGCCTTCGGCTGGTCGGCACCACAGCTGGCTGCCGAAGTCTTCGCCAGATACGTACCCACGTGCGCCCGTGTCCTTGACGCGGGCGCCGGTACGGGCCTCGTCGGCAGGGCGCTTAAGGCGAGAGGCTACGGCTCCATAGTCGCGATGGACCTTTCCGAAGGCATGCTGGCCGAGGCAAGGAAGACCGGTGCGTATGAGAGCTATGACCAGATGGTTCTGGGGGAGCCCCTGGCATACGCGACAAGCAGCTTCCACGCTGCTGTGAGCGTGGGGGTATTCACTGTCGGACACGCCCCGGCCAAAGGCCTATGTGAACTGGTTCGGGTTGTCAGAGCGGGCGGCTACATCGTCTATTCCCTGCGCCCCGACATCTAAGAGGCCAATGGCTTCCGCAAGATGCACGCAGACCTCAAAGCGGCAGGCAAGGCGGCGGTGGTAGAGGCGACAAATCCCCGGCGCGCAATGCCCATCGGCGAGCCGGAGGTGCAACATCAGATCTGGGTGCTGAAGGTCAACTAGCTCCTGAGAGCGTCCGCCTGGAGCAAACCCAGGTGGCCTGACCCTGCATGTGCCGGAACCGGAGCCAGGTGCACGTCAGCCCGGGCATGGGCCGGAGCGTCAAACCTGTGGCTGGACGAGCTTGCCGCCCGACTCGGACTGTGGCCGCGCCTTCGCGGTCTTTCCGCGTCCCGGCTGCCGCCCGCGAGCTATCAGGACGCTGCGGCGGTCGGGTCTTTAGTCCTCAGTTCCGGGAACAGCGAGAAGTCCCGATCCCGGGTAAGGAGCGCTTCGACTCCATGGGCCACACAGATCGCCGCTATCCTCGCATCATGGACGAGCCCTCCGAAGACCCGGGGGCGCCTGACGAAGCTCTCCAGTACCTCGGGGAAGTCCTCGGTCGCCCCTATCAGCCGCAGCTAAGGGGAGGCGATCCAGGCCGAGAGCTGACGCCAGGACTGCTCCGGGCTAGTGGCGTCCTCCCTCCAGATGCGAGGGTTGGTCACGACGCTGTTGAACTCGTAGCAGCACGGCCAGGGAATCCCCAGACGCTGCTGCCTTCCGCCAGTCCCCGCACGATTTAGGCGGCCTCCCGGTGATGTCTAGATTCGCGACGATGGGCATACACCAGCAGGTTCGTGTCGACGGCGATCACCGGGAACCCGGCTCTCCGTAGATCACCTCCCTGAGGTCCTGCCAGGAGTAGGTCTCCAGCGGGTCCCTGCCTCCCTCCTTACCGACGCTGTGGTCGGGCAGACTGTACGGGTCGCGAGGGACGGAGCCGGACAGCACCTGCCTGAGCCCCTCCTCAAATACGGCGCGCAAAGGGCGCCCTGTCCGCTTTGCGTGCCGCCTGGCGCGTTCCAGCAATTCGTCCTGGATCTCAGGCGTCGTCTTCATAAGCCCATATTAGCCATATCACGATGGTCGGCCAACGGTTACCTGTGCCCTCGTGACTTCGCGGCCCGGCACGTGAAGATCATTACCCTCACCGATGGGACCGGGGTGAAGCGGTGACTTCTCAGGCGGGATAGCGGCACATGCGGGGTCTCAGCCGGACGCTGCCAGCGGACAATCCAGTGCCCCGGCCGGTGCAACACGCCATCCATCGTAGCCGGTCAGGTTACCGCGCAAGCCCCATGCCCGCCCTGCGGAAGGGTTGAAAGGAAGGGGGTCTCCGGGAAGGGGAAGGGGCTGCGGCCGCCGCCTTCGGCTAGATCGTGCGCCTCAGCTTCGGGTCCAGTATGTCCCGCAGGCCGTCTCCGGCCAGGTTGATGCCAAGGACCGTCAGTGTGAGAAAGGCGCCCGGGAACAGTATCACCCACGCCGCGCCCTTTATGTTCTTGCTCCCTTCGGCCATGATTCCGCCCCAGCTGGGTGTGTCAGGCGGAGCGCCGGCCCCCAGGAAGCTCAGCACCGCCTCCACCAGCACCGCGTCGGCGGCCACCAGGCTGGCCAGTACGATGAGTGGCACCAGCGTGTTTGGAAGGATGTGGGCGGATATTATCCGGAGAGGCGATGCACCCAGGGCGAGGGCCGCATCGACGTAGACCTCGTTTCGCAGACTGAGGACCGACGCCCTGACCACACGGGTAACGGCCGGGGTATACGCCACCGGCAGCACCATGATGACGATCTTCACGCTTCCGCCTATGAGAGCCACCAGGGCCAGGGCCAGGATGATGACGGGAATGGCCATGATCCCGTCCATCACACGCATGACGATGGCGTCCACCCGCCGGTAGTAGCCGGCCAGCAGCCCTATGACCGCCCCCAGAGCCGAGCTGATAAGGGCCACCGAGAAACCCACCATGAGCGAGACCCTCGATCCGAATATCGTCCGGCTGTACACATCACGCCCCACAAGGTCCGTGCCGAACCAGTATTCGGAGGAGGGGGACTGCAGGCGGTCGACGACGGCGAGCTTATTCGGGTCGATGGTAAAGAGGAAATTCGCCAGGACCGCAATCAGCGCTATCAGGACGACGACCACCATCCCCGCGACCATGGTCGGCTTTCTGCGGGCGAGCCGCGCCGCGCCGTCGAGGAGGCTCACCTTCCTGGGAGCGATGTGCAGGGCCGGTGCGGCGCGCGTCGGGGCTTGATTCTGCATCAGTACCTGATCCTCGGATCGAAGAAGGCGTAGGACAGGTCGACCAGCAGGTTGACGAGCAGATAGATTCCCGACACCAGTATGATCGCGGCCTGGATGACCGGGTAGTCCCTCTGCAGCATGGCGGTCACGGTCAACCGGCCGATGCCCGGGATGGCGAAGACGACCTCGGTTACGACCACCCCCGCCAGCAGGCCCGCAAACCCCAGCCCGATGACGGTCAGAATGGGCAGCGCCGAGTTCCTCAGGGCGTGCCGAAGGAGGACGTTCGTTTCCGGCAGACCCTTGGCCCTGGCCGTCCGGACGTAGTCCTCACCCAGCACCTCCAGCATGCTGGCCCGCGTCATCCTGGTGATCAGGGCCATGAGCACCAGGCCCGTGGCCAGAGACGGCAGGAAGATCGAGCGCAAAAAGTCGTCCACACCGTCGCCGGGATGGACGAACCCGGCCACGGGGAACAGGGGCAGCCTGACCGCCAGGCCGAGAATGAGCAAGAACCCCAGGAAGAACAGGGGCATCGAGTATCCCAGCGTCGAGAACAGCATCGCCCCACGGTCGAGCCAGCTATTGGCTTTCCATGCGGCCAGCACTCCCAGCGGGACGCCAAGCCCGACGGCGATCAACTCCGTGAGGATTGTCAGTGACACCGAGGGCAGGATCCTGGCCCCGAGCAGATCGGTCACCCGGTGTTTGGATGCGATGGACTCTCCGAAGTCGCCCTGGAAGATATCCTTCAGGAAGATCCCCAACTGGACGATCATCGGTCTGTCCAGCCCGAGCGACTCCCGAATGGCCTGGATCTGCTCTTCAGGGGCCAGCGGCCCCGCCATGATCCGCGCCGGGTCCCCAGGGGTAACGCGCAGAAGCAGGAAGGTGAACAGCAGCACCACGAAGATGACCGGTATCGCCGCAAGAACACGCCGAAGGATGTATGCCTGCATCTGTTCGCCGCTCCCCGCAGGTGCGCTAACGGTCCATCAGGTTGCCGCGGTCCCACCGCTACCGTCGGTACGTCCGACGGGGGTCACCTTAGGTGAGCCCGCTTCTCGTTCAGCTAAAGGCGTATCGGTCCACCGACGCGAGTCCACCTGGGCGGCGGATGTCATCAGCGAGCCAGGCCACAAAGGAGGCGGCTCGCACCTCCCTCGCGGCCTGGCCCGGGCTGCCGGGACCGGCAGCGTATCGTCTGCGTGTATAGCCTCTAAGCGTCTCTGATCTCTTCTAGTCCAGCCACACGTTGTAATACGTGGGGAAGGCCGTCGGCTTCAGGTTTGCGACCCGTGTCTGATGCGGAAGCATCGGGAAGAACTGCCCGAGGACGATGTTGTACGCATCCTCGTAGGCGGCGGCCTGCATCCTGTCCACTACGGCCTTCTTGGCATCCAGGTTCGGGGCCCTGATGAACTCGGCTACAAGGTCCGGGTATCCGGGCCAGCCCCAGAGCGTCTCGCTCAGGTTGTTGACCGGGCTGATGTCCGGCTGTGCGCAGGTCGAGGCCGGGCAGAAGTTGGTGAACAGGTTCCAATCGTTGGCGCCCAGCCTCGAGATGACGGTTGCCAGGTCCATGCCCGGCATCTCGACGGTCATCCCGGCCGCCTCAAGCGATGGCTTCAGGACGATGCCGAGGGGGTTGAGCTGCGGATGGTCGGAGGAGTTCAGGATCACGATCGTCTCGCCGGCGTAGCCCGCCTGATCCAGCAGCTCCGCCGCCCTCTCCGGGTTGTTCTGGTTGTACAGCTCTTCGGACACGGTGCTCTCCCACGGGGTTCCGCAGAAGAAGACCGAAGAGCAGAGTATCCAGAGTTCGGGGTCGCCCAGCGAGGCCATCATGGACTCGGCGTCGACGGCGGCCAGGATGGCCTGCCTGACGAGCTTGTTGTCCGTGGGGGCGAAGCTGCCCTTCGCCCACACCTCCGACTGGTTGCCCGGCTTGGTGACTACGAGGCCTATGTCGTCGTTGTCCCTTATGCGCGAGGCGAAGTCGAGGCTTATGCCGTCAACTATGTCCCACTGGCCCGTCTCAAGACCGGCGTACTTGGTCTCGTCGTTGGGAATCTCAACCCATTCGATTCGATCAAGGTAGGCGCGCTTGCCCCCGGCCAGGAAGTTCTCCGGCTCGGGCCGGGAGATAAACCCGTCGTAGCGCACGATGGACAGCTTGTTTCCCGGCTCCCAGGTTTCGAACTCGTATGGTCCCGTGCCTATCCACTCGGTTATCGGCTCCGAGAAGGGGGCGCTGTTGGCGATGTCCTCGGGCCAGATCTGAGGCGACAGGTGCGGGGACGTGCCCAGTCCGATCACCAGGCCGCCGAACGGTTCGTTCAGGTTTATCACGAAGGTAAGGTCATCCACCTTGACCGCCTCGCTGATAAAGCCCGCGGTGTTCTTGACCGACGGCGCAGGCAGCCAGCGGTTGATGGACGCTATCACGTCGTCCGAGGTCACGGGGTCACCGTTGTGGAAGGTGATCCCATCCCGCAGCGTGAACGTGTAGGTCATGTTGTCGTCGCTGATGCTCCACGTGTCCACCAGCTGGGGCTGAGGATTCAGGTTAAAGTCCCAGGCGAACAGGTGCTCATAGACGTGTACGGAGGTGTGCACGCTGATGACCGCCGGCAGTGGGAGCGGATCCAGAGAGGAGAAGCTGCCCTGGGCCACCACGCGCAGGGTGCCGCCGTACTTGGGCTCCGTGGTGATGATCTCCCTCTCCTTGATGATCTTCTCCTCCACCTGCACCTTCTCCACCTCAACGACGACCGTCTCACCGGGTACCTCGACCTCCACCACCTTCTCAACCACCACCGTCTCGCCAGGTACCTCGACCTCCACCACCTTCTCGACAACCACCGTCTCGCCCGCTACTTCGACCTCCCTGACGACCTCCTTCTCCACCACCACGGTCTCACCGGGCACCTCCACCTCCACCACCTTCTCAACGACCACCGTCTCTCCCGGCACCTCCACCACCTCCGTCTCACCGGCACCGCACGCCATGGCCCCGACCAGGGACAGCAGCAGCACGGCAATAGTGGCGAACAGGGGTCTCGGGTCCGTCAACCGCCTAATCATGTCAATCCTCCCTCCGAACGATAATCAGCTTCTTAAATACAGCTTCCTAACTCGGTACGGCAGGCGCTCTGGGCCAGCTAACGACGGCATTCTACTGGTTTGGTTTTGTGCGTGCCACCACAGCCGTCGGACGACTGGCTGCAACACCGCTAATCCGGGACCGAATCATCCTCGCCATGGTCGATCGCTCACCCTTGCATCAGGCGGTCCGTACGCGGCGGACGGTTGACCTGGTCGACGGCGCAAACCCGTTGCCGCCGGTCCACCGCCCGGACCGCTCGCCGGTACCCTCCCCCGGCCCCCAGACAGTTCTTCGGCCAGGATCCGGTAGGTGCCACCCGGGACGATGCCGCCTGAAGGGTCGGTCAATGCGGCAACCTCACCCCGGGCTCCGGCAGGACCGGGGGGATCGTCCTTCATGGATCGGGTAAACGAGCATCGGTCGGCGCGGGCCGCCTGATCGCCTTGGCCCCTGCCTGGTTCTCCCCTGCCTCAGAGGTCGCGCAGGCCGACCATCAGCCCATCGGATACGGAGAAACTGCAGCGCGACTCCAGCGCAGGCCTCGCATCGGGTCACAGCAACCGCAGCAGCCGGCTCTGCGGTGGTCAACCCGGGATCGAGCCTGCCTGACATGGCCGGGAACATGGTCGCAGCAGGTGCGATCCGCGCTGACCTGCTAACATGGGGGATACCTTCCAGTTACGCGGGTCAACTGCTGACCTCACCAGTCTTCGCTTTGACAGGCCTCTTGCCGACTCCCGCTTTGCTTGTAGGAAAACCACGCCGAGGGAGATCGGTATGAGAATCTATGTTGGAAATCTTGCAAACGACGTCACAGGGGATGACCTCAGGGGGGCTTTCTCCGCCTACGGAGAGGTCGCTTCTGCGGACGTGATAATGGACCGCTACACCGGCCAGTCCAGAGGCTTCGGCTTCGTCGAGATCCGCGACAACGAAAGCGCGCAGAAGGCCATCCGGGAACTGGACGGCAGGGAGATCAAGGGCCGCCAGGTAAAGGTCAACGAGGCCCGCCCCAGGACCGAGAGCAGGGGCTTCGGTGGTGGCGGCGGCGGCGGCGGCCGCGGCGGCAGGTGGTAAAGACGTACGCTCTTTAGCCGTCGTAGATCCCGCCTGAGCGTGGAGCCTTCCCCGGCTCCGGGCTGAGCGGCGGTCCCCAGACACGACAACAACAGACCCCTCCCTGCAGAGGGCGGGCGTGCAGGTTGGGCCGGACGCAGGACGGGCCCGCATACACGGACAGGCCTGTACGGCCAGCGCCTGAGTGCGATGGCCGGGCAGGCTGCCCTGCGGTCAGGCGTCCTGCGTCAGCCGGCTCTCTTACTCCATTCCCCTGCGGCGTCAGCGGCCGCTCGAGTATGCCGCGGTCCGTAACTTCCGCTTGCGTCCGACGGGCATGGCCGGTCCTGCGGCCAGCAGCCGCGGTCGCGCCGGCATCGAGATGAACCTATGGCGGCGTGGGGCCGTTTGGTAAACTCCGCTGGCCGCGCTTGCGGCGCATTTCCCGGCGCGTAGGAAGGGGCGATCGTGCGTATGGGCCGACGGCGAGGATATATGTGGCTTCTGGGGCTGGCTTTGCCGGCCCTGATGCTTGGCGCGGTGGCGTCGTGCGGAACGTCTGCCGAGCAGGAACAGTCCAGCCCGCAGGATCGGCTGGATGAGGCCGCCGCACGCATCGGGCGGGTGACTTCCCTGGACTTTACGCTCAGCCACGACGAGGGAGATACCCCGCTGGTCTCCGGGATAGTCCTCCAGCAGGCCGAGGGCACGGTGGAGGGCCCGGACCGGGCCACGGTGGAAGTGGAGGCCTTGGTCGCCCTGGTAAATGCCTACATCGAAATGAGCATCGTGATAGAGGGGGATAGCGCAACGATGTCGGACCCGCTCTCCGGCAACCCGGTCCCCGTCGCGACCAGCGAGCTGCCGTTCAACCTGCACGATCTCGGGACCACCCTCTCCGGCATCCTCAAGGCCATCGAGGGGCCGACGCACGCCGGCGACGAAACCGTGGACGGGGTGGACAGCGACGTGATCTCGGGGTCGATTTCTGGGGCCGCCATCCAGCCTCTCATCCCGGGTGCGGACGCCGGTCTTACACAGGACATCGAGGTGTGGGTAGGAGCGGATGACCTGACGCGGAAGGTGCGCATCACCGGCAAGATCCTCGCAAGCGACGAGGAGCCGGTGATCCGCGTGCTCTCCTTCCGCAATTTCGACTCCGCCCGGGTCCCGTAAGCTAGACGGCTATGGGAGGCAACTCGGCCTCCGGTCTGCGGGCCTGGCTTCCGATAGTCATCGTCAGCGGGGCGGTGCTGACGGCCGCGCTGGACCACACGGTGGTGGTCACGGTGCTCCCGGAGGTCATGCCGGACCTGAAGGTCCCGCCGACGGAGCTGGACCGGGCGGCGTGGATCATCACCGCGTACCTTCTGGGGTTCACGGCCGCCATCCCCGTTACCGCGCGCCTTGCCGACGTCCACGGCCACGGCCGTCTCTACCAGATCTCGCTGGTCATCTTCGGCGTCGGATCGCTCGCGGCCGCGCTCGCGCCGAACCTGGAGTGGCTCATCATCGCCCGGACCGTGCAGGCGATCGGAGGCGGGGCGACGATTCCGGTCGGCATGGCGATGGCCGTGCAGGCATTCCCCGGCAAGCGGCGGGCCATCGCCGTCGGCATCATCGGGGCATGCGCCGAGGCCGGAATGGTGCTGGGCCCGCTCTACGGCGGCGTCATCACGAACATTCTGGGCTGGCGCTGGGTGTTCTGGCTGGACGTCCCGCAGGCCATCATCCTGATCTGGCTGCTGCGGGGCTTTCCCGTCGTTCGCATGCCCAACCTCCGAATGGACTACATGGGCGGTGCGCTGCTCGTGGCCGGCCTCTCGCTCCTGGTGTTCGCCACGGCGCAGGAAGAGACCTTCGACGCATCCTCACCGCTGCCGTACGCCCTGGGGGGCGCGGGCGCCGTCATCGTCGGCCTGCTCATCTGGGTGCAGGGTAGGACGCCGAGCCCGCTGCTGCCGCCGGAGTTTTTCCGCTCCCGGCAGGCCATGGCGGCGTTCGTGGTAAAGCTGCTCGTGGGGGCGTCGCTCATCATGGCGATGGTCACCGTTCCGCTTATGGCCAACACGGTGCTGGGCCAGAGCCCGCTGGAGGGCGGACTGCGCCTGATGCGCATGACCGGTGCCATGCCCATCGGCGCGCTGGTGGGCGGGCTGCTGACCTACAGGCTCGGCGAACGGGGGGTCACCGTGCTTGGCCTGGGCATCGGCGGCCTGGGCCTGTTCCTGATGAGCGGGTGGACCATCGACATAGCGGACCCGGGCATGACGCTGCACCTTATGCTGGCCGGCCTTGGCTTCGGGCTGGTGATCGCGCCGGTCTTCGTCACGGCGATGGACGCGGCATCCGCAGAATACCAGGCGACCTCCGCCTCGCTGGTGACGACCGCGCGCATGCTGGGCATGACCTTCGGCATGGCGGCGCTGGCGGCCTGGGGCGTGGGCGAGTTTCAGACCGCGACGATGGGCCTGGCGCTGCCGCTGCCCTCGACGGAGCTGTCCGGCGCCGAGTACGAGGCGCAGCTGGATATCTACCAGAGCAGTGTCTCGGACGCGAGCGTTGCGCTGTTCCAGGACTTTTTCCGCATCTCGGCCGTGCTGCTGCTGGCCGGGCTGATCCCGGCACTGGGGCTGAGCGGGCCGCGCAGAGCGGAAGGCCGGCCGCCGCCCGGGTAGTCGTCTGCGAGTCCGGCCGGATGACGGATCTGTCCGTGCCTCCCTATCCATGGACCCGCTGTCGCGTCCGGGACGGGGCCGGGCGCTCCGGGGATTGTCATGCCAGGGCGAGTATGGCGGCCGGGTTGTCGACGGTGATCGCCCGAATCTCATCCTCCGAAAAGCCCTTTCGACGCATCCTGGGCACGACGTTCTCAAGGATATGGCCGTAGCCGTGGCCGCCGTATTCCCTCAGCCGGTGCTTTGTGAAGATGTCCTGGCCGATGACAACCCTGTCGACATAGCCCGCATCGGCGACGCCCCTTATCAGGTCCAGCCGACGGGCGTCACTGGGCAGGTCTATCTCGGCGAGCGGATAGTAGGGCCCCTCGTTTCCGAACAGGTCCCACTCCAGGTAGCAGCCGGACCCGGCAATGGACAGGAGGGCGCCCAGCTCGAACACGGTTCGGTCCAGGTGTCCCATGATCACCCGGGATATGTCCGCACCGCCGCTTTCAAGGAGTTGGAGTATCTCGGCGGGGGCGACCGGATGACGCCCCGGGTGAACCAGTATCGCAGCGCCCGTCTCGCGCTGGGCGATCGCCGCTGCCGCAAGGGATTTGCGCTCGTTTTGGGTCAGGGGCCAGCTGCAGCCCACCTCCCCGATGATGCCCGCCCTGATGACGGTCCCGCCGACGCCTTCCGCAATGTCGGAGGCGATCTCCTCCGCCAGGTCCCCAACGCTCCGCTCGTCCATATCGGCCGGATGGACCGCATCCACGTAGAATCCGGCTCCCATGACGATGTGCACTCCGGTCTCAGCGGAGATCCGGGCCAGTGCATCCGGCCTGCGCCCGATGCCGTCGGTGGTCGCATCTACGATCGCCCCGCCGTGGACTTTCCCGTACGCCCTTACCTCCCTGATGATGCTCTCCAGGTTCGTCAACTGGAGATTGGAGCGGTTGCTGTAGTAGTTGCGCCGTATCCATCCCAGGTTTCCAGGCGTTATGGGAGCATCCGCCAGTTCCTGGCACGGCGTGTCCCGGGCGGGGCGAAGCATGAATGAAAAGTCGGAATAGATGTGTTCATGGGTCGTGGTGGGCCCGAGCTCCGATCTTTGGACGGGTCCGAGCACGGTCTGGATGAGACCGCGGTTCTGTCCTGATGCCATCGAGTTCGTCCTGCCGCTAGAGGGTAGCCTGAAGGGGTATGGAGGGAGTCGGGCGTTGTAATCTCTCTGTAGGTCAGCGGTGAGGTTCAGGATCCAGCGACCCTCTCCGCCGTCCCTAGGGCCGGCGGCCGATCGGATGGACCCCGGTCAATCCCCTGCTATCTGGAGGTGGAGGTTATAGGAAATGAGATTCGACGTCTTTACAACCGTTGCGGCCTCTGCCGGGGAGTCCACCAGCGCCGTCGGCCTTATGGACAACCTCAGGCAGCAGACGATCCTTGCCGAGGAGCTAGGCTTTGAGGCCATGTGGCTCGGCGAGCACCACTTCGGTCCCTACGGGGTGGGCGACCTGCCGAATCCGATCCTGCTCGGCGCCGACCTGGCGGCCCGTACATCCAGGATTCGCATCGGCCAGATGGCCAACATAGCCCCGTGGTGGCACCCGATACGGCTGGCCGAGGACCTTGCGACCCTGGACATCATGACCCGGGGACGCGTCGAGGCCGGGTTCGGCAGGGGAATATGGCCGTACGAGGGTCCCCAGTTCCATCCCAAAGCTGACCCGCGCAGGGACAAGGAGAACAGGGATCTGTTCAGAGAGATCGTCAGGGGAATCTGGGCGAGCGAGTACTTCTCATACGAGGGGATCAACTACCGCTTTCCAGTCGAGAACACCGTGTTCTCCCATCCCCTGTATCCGTCGAATCCCGCGTGGCAGGACGGAGATAAGGTGACCAGGCTCAGGGTGACGCCAAGGCCCTACCAGCAGCCGCATCCGCCGCTGTGGATGACCGTCTCCACCGACCGCTCGGTAACGACGGCGGCGGAGCTGGGGCTGAAGGCATGCTACTGGCAGCCTCCCGCCCTGAGGATCAGGCAGAGAATGGAGATCTACGCCCGCGCCCGGTCCGAGATGGAGGGCAGAGCCTTCGCCGTGGGTGAGGACCAGGCGGTGATGCGCTCAACATACGTGGCCTCTTCGATGGAGGAGGCCCGCCGGGATGCGGAGGAGGGGATAATGTCCTCGTTCGTCTTCAATGACCCGTTTCGCGGCAGACAGGTGTTCACGAACCCGGACGAGGTCCTTGAGCCCGACGTAAGACTCGACTGGGACTTCCTGGAACCGCGCACCCTGCTGGTAGGGTCCGCGGAGAACGTGGTGGAGAAGATCCAGGAACTGCGCGAGGTCTGCAATCTGGATCATCTTCTCGTCGAGTTCACCCACATGGGCATCCCCCTGCGCAAGTCCCTCAGGAACCTGGAGAACTTCGCAACGAAGGTGATGCCGCGATTCACCGACGCTGGCTGAAGGAGGGCATGGGCGCGACCGGCCAATACCGAAGGGCGTCGGAGGAGTCGGCCGATAGCCCCGACGGGCAGCTCAAACGCTTGTGATAGGGTCTCCCTGAGTGTCAGCCCGAGACGTGGAAGATTGGCTAACCAATTGACTGCCGGGAGCACCGACCAGCCCATCCGATTCGAGCCTGAGGAGAACTGTTCTCCGTCGATCGCGCTGGTGGTCGGCTTCCAGGGCGCCGCGCTAATGCTCGCGCCGACGGCGCTGAACGTTGCTGTCGCGGTCCGCTCTTCCGGGCTTGATGACACCTTCCTGACCTGGAGCGTCTTTGCCGCGCTGCTGATCAGCGCGGCGATAACGGCCCTTCAGGCCTTCCGGGTCTGGCGGTTCGGCGCCGGCCACATCGTGCTCTCGTGTCCCGCGGCGCTGTTCATCGCGATCATGGTGACGACGATCTCGGAGGCCGGACCGGCCACGTTCGTGAGCCTGCTGGTCGTGTGCTGCGTGATCCAGGTCGCACTCGCCTGGTGGCTGCCGGCGCTGCGGCGAATCTTCACGCCGGTAGTCACCGGGACGGTGACCATGCTGATCGCCGTCAGCGTGCTGCCTATCGCCTTCGACAGCGTCCAGGACCTGCCCGCCGGCGCGCCTGCGGTCTCCGGCCCGGCGATCGCCGCAGTCACGCTCCTGGTCTCGGTGATCGTGACGCTTCGAGCCAGCGGGCGATGGCGGATCGTCGGCCCGTTCATCAGCATCCTTGCCGGATGCGGGGTCGCCGCCGCATTCGGCGTCATGGACGGGGACAGGATCGCCGAGGCCGGCTGGTTCGGCATCCCCGATCTGCCGGCGATCGGCTTCGATCTCACGCCAGGAAAGGAGTTCTGGGCGCTTCTGCCCTCGTTCGCGATTCTCACCCTGGTGCTCGGAATCAAGACGATCAGCGACGGCGTCGCGGTCCAGCAGGGATCGAGGCGCAAGCCGAGGGCGATCGATTTCCGCCGTATCCAGGGCATGGTGAGCGTCAACGGCATCGGCATGCTGCTTTCCGGCATCGCGGGCACGCTGCCCCCGATGTCGTATTCATCGTTCAGCCTCTCGCTGATCAACCTTACCGGCGTCGCCGCCCGCAGGGTCGGAATCGGCGTGGCGATCGTCACGGTGGTGCTGGCGTTCTTCTCAAAGGTCTCGGCCCTCCTGCTGACGATCCCGGGACCGGTGCTGGGCGCCTACCTGATGCTCGCCATGGGCATGCTCTTTGTCAGCGGCTGGCAGACGATCCTGCGCGAGGGCCTGGACCCGAGACGCGTTCTGGTGGTCGCGCTCGCCAGCACCCTTGGGCTGGGTCTGCACGATCACTCCATCATTCGGGATCTCCTCGGTGACGAGCTGGGCGGACTGCTCGGCAATGGAGTCACGATCGGCGCCGTGGTCGCGATCGGCATGACGCTACTGCTCGAAGCGATCGACACGCGCCGATCGCGCCTCGAGGTCACGCTGGACATGGCCTCGCTCCCCGCGATCGATGGGTTTCTCACCCGGCTGGCGGGCAGGCTCGGCTGGAGCGAGGTCTCGACGCTGCGACTGCGCGCCGCCGGCGAGGAAACGCTGGCCAGCCTCCAGGCCCGGGGAAACGATGCCGATGGCACCGGGCACACGCGTCTGATAATCGGCGCGCGGCCGCAGGGGACGATGGTGGAACTGGAGTTCGTCGCCACGACGCGACAGGAGAACGTCGAGGACCAGCTGGCGTATCTGTCCGACGAGGCCCCCTTACCATCCGTCGATGAACTGTCCCTGCGGCTGCTGAGGCACCACGCCGCCGCCGTGCGCCATCAGAAGTTCCACGGGGTGGATATCGTCACGGTCCGGGTCGATGGCAGCGTCTGAGTGAGCGTCTCGGAGGAGAAGGACGCCGGGCGGCGGGAGGCTCCTCTGGCGGAGGCCAGGGGCCCGGGACGAGTGCCTGTCCGTGAGTGCGGCGAGACGCCACCCTGTCCTGAACAGGGTTCCAGCGAGCCTCAGCCCGCCTGCTTTCGCCGCGATGACCCGCGCGTTTCATGCATGGGACGCTAGGCCGACGTAGTGACCTGTTGCGAAGATAAAAGTATGATCGCCGCGATGTGGCGATGACATGACTCCAAACTGCAAGAAGGCACAGGTCTGCCGATGAATACCAGCGAGCAAGAGAATCCTCCGCGCCCATCCGCCAACAGCTACTGGGTAATCGAGGGCCGCTTCGCCGCCGGAGAGTATCCCGGCGACAGGTACGGCGCCGGGACGGCGGGGGTTCTGCAGGGGCTGCTCAGCCAGGGGATAGACCACTTTGTCGATCTGACCGAGCCACGGGATGGACTGGAGCCCTACGCTCAAATGGCCGAAGCGCTGGCCGGTGGCCTGGGGCTTAGCGCTGGCTGGACGCGACACCCGATCCGCGACCGGGATATTCCCCGGAGCGGGGCGCAGATGACCGCCATACTCGATGAGATCGACGCGGCTCTGGGCAGCGGCAAGGGAGTCTACGTTCACTGCTGGGGCGGGATCGGACGGACGGGGACCGTCATCGGCTGCTGGCTGGTGCGCCACGGCAGTTCAGGAGAAGACGCCCTCAGGCAGGTGGACCGGTGGTGGCGAAGTATGGAAAAGGCCGTCCTCTACTGGGATTGGGATTCCCCGGAGACGCCCGCCCAGAAGGAATTCGTACGCGGCTGGAATGAGGCTGTAGCCCAATAGCGCCTCACTATCGGATCGATTCCGGGGCCGCCTCCCGGGACCTGCCTGCCCGGAGCCCTCCAAGGTCGCCGGGGACGCTTGCCAGGGGTAAAAAAGCAGACCCTGCGGGCGGACATGCAGCCGGATCCGGACGCACAATTTCGCGGCTTCGGCTAGGGAGACCGTCCTGCCTGTAGAATCAACCGCAACACGGACCGCATCGACACGTCACCTGATACCGGGGATCAGGAACGCCGGCGGTCAATCGAGGTGAGCGCGAACATGGTCAGATTGGTCCTCTTAGCCGCCCTGCTCATCGTCGCCGCCCTTGCGTGCGGCGAAAGCCCCGACACCGTGAGGATGGGTACGGAGGGCGCCTACCCGCCCTACAACTTCATAGGGGACGACGGAGAGGTGGACGGGTTCGAGCGGGAGCTGGGCGATGAGCTTTGCCGGAGGGCGGAGCTCGAGTGCAGGTGGGTCACCAACGAGTGGGACTCGATCATACCCAGCCTGGTCGACGACAACTACGACACCATCATGGCCGGAATGAGCATCACCGCGGAGCGGGACGAGGTCATAGACTTCACGGAGCCTTACTTTCCGCCTACTCCTTCGGTCTACATCGCCCTGGCCGGCTCCGGCGCGGAGGCTACCGAGGGCCGGGTGGCCGCCCAGGTGGCCACCATCCACGCCGAGTACCTGGCCGGAACAGGCGTGACGCTGATCGAATACGAGCTGGCCGAAGAGCTCGCCAAGGCCGTCCTCGGCGGCGAGGTGGACGCCGCCCTGGTCGACCGTGGGTTCGCCCTAGACGCCATTGCCGAGAGCGGGGACGAATTGATCGTCGTCGGTCC
This sequence comes from Dehalococcoidia bacterium, assembly GCA_034421295.1. Lineage (GTDB taxonomy): Bacteria > Chloroflexota > Dehalococcoidia > Lucifugimonadales > UBA2962 > CAUZIR01. The sequence goes on along the minus strand of DAOUKM010000007.1, from coordinate 1,996 downwards.
CGAGGTGCCGCTCGACTCCGGCATCGGGGTCGGCATCCGGGAGGAGGACAGGTGGCTGAAGGACAGGCTGGATGAGGCCATAGGCGCCATGAAGCAGGACGGATCCCTCAACACCCTGATCAGAAAGTGGTTCGGCGAGGATGCTGAGACCTTCTGATGAGCTCTCAGCCCCGCCCTGCCCGCTAGCAGGCCATCCAGCCTCCGTCCACCGGCAGCGCGTGCCCGGTCACGTACGAGGCTCCCGGCGAGCATAGCCACACCACGGCGGTGGCCACCTCCTCGGGGGGTGCGAAGCGGCCGATAGGCTCCCTCTCCAACCACCGGCGCTCGAGCTCCGGATGGACGTCGAACACCCCTTCGATCATCGGCGTAAGGATGATGCTCGGGCAGACCGCGTTCACCCTGACGCCCTGCGACGAGTACTCGATGGCTGCCTGCTTGGTCATTCCTATGACGCCGTGCTTTGAGGCGTTGTAGGCGCTCGAGGCTCCCCCGACGAGCCCGGCTATCGAGGCTGTGTTGACGATCGAGCCCCCTCCCCTCTCGAGCATCCGGGGTATCTCGTGCCTCATGCACAGCCAGACGCCCTTGAGGTTCACCGCGATGACCCGGTCCCAATCCTCCTCCTCGAAGCCGACGGTGGTCGCAAGGGGACCGGCGATCCCCGCGTTGTTGAACGCGTAGTCCAGGCCGCCGAAAGCCCCGACCGCGAAGTCGACCATTGCCTCCACCTCGGCATCGACCGAAACATCGGCGCGCACCGATGCCGCCTGGCCGCCCGAGGCCCGGATCTGCCCTGCCGTCTCCTCGGCGGCATCGGCACTGATGTCCGAGACCACGACGGCGGCGCCCCTGAATGCGAACTCAAGAGCCGTCGCCCTGCCGATGCCAGAGCCCGCGCCGGTGACCAGCGCCGTCTTGCCCAACATCTCTTCGGTCATCGGTAGTCCTCCTCGAGGCGAGCTTTCGCGATCTTAACAGCCCACCGGGAGCCGGCGGGGGCGGCCCGGGCGATCGATATGACGTACGGCGTCACGGGTCGCATCAGGTCGCGTCAAATCGGCGGCCAGCCGCTATACTTTGGGCCACATGGGGAATCTGCTTATCGTATCCACCGAGCGCGGCGAGGGTAAGACCTCCGTCGCCGCAACGCTCGCCCACAGGGCCGCCGCCGCCGGCCGGAGCGCAGCGGCGATCAAGCCTTTTGGAGCGGGAGACGAGGTGGGACCCGGGTCCGACGGCGTCATCTTCGAGCGGCTCGTGGGCACCGGGGCTGACGGGCGGCCGGCGGCCCTGCCGGAAGGCGAGCTTCCCGAGAGCGAGCTGGACGCCGCCGCGGAGGCGGTCGCCTCTCTCGGGTCTGACTCGGTCGTGGTGGAGGCCTCCTCCGAGATAAACCCCGGGGACTGCGCAAGGCTTGCCGATGCACTGGACGCCGCCATCCTCGTGGTGGCCCGCCACCGTCACGGTATGAGCGCGGCCGACGTCCTTGAGCGCGCCGGGCGCTACGGCGACCGGCTGGCCGCTGCCCTCCTTAACTGCCGGGGCACCTACATGGGGACCGAGACGGCCGCCCTCACCGAGGAGGTCGAGGCAGCCGGCATACGCGTGCTCGGCGCGATACCGGAGGACCGCAGGCTCCTTGGCGCGGCCGTGAGACAGATCGCAGAGCACCTTGGCGGGCGCTTCCTGCTGGGGGAGGAGGAGGGCTCGGACGCGCTGGTCGAGCACTTCCTGGTGGGCGGCTGGATGATGGACGAGGGCTCACGCTACTTTGAGACCCACACGGACAAGGCGGTGGTGATCCGCGGCGACAGGCCCGACCTTCAGATGTCGGCGCTTTCCACCCCGACAAAGGCGCTCGTGCTCACGAGCGGCATCGAGCCGATCGAGTACGTGCTCTACGAGGCGCAGGAGGAGGAGACCTGCCTTGTGGTGGTCGACCAGGACACCATATCCACCATGGAGGCCCTCGGGACCATAGTGGAGTCGGCCC
>DAOUKM010000006.1:0-51651 GCA_034421295.1 Dehalococcoidia bacterium | reverse complement strand
TCAACTCCGCAGCGCAGTGCGCCGGCCTAGCCGCCCTGGACGATGAACACCACCTCATCGAGGCCAGAAAGACCATCCATGAAGCCAAGCAGTACCTTTACCGGGCGCTCGGTCGGTTAGGAGTCCCGTTCATTTCCTCGGCCGCCAACTTCATGCTCGTCCGGGTTGGCGATGCCGGCGGGGTTAGGAGCACATTGATGAAGAGAGGCCTTGCGGTCAGGGACTGCTCCTCCTTCGGTATGCCTCAATGGATCCGTATCTCTGTCCGCCAGCCCGCAGAGTGCAGGAATCTCGTGCGGGTGCTCGGTGAGGTGCTCTTCGGTGGTTGACCACTCCGGTGCCAGGGTCATCATGGTCCAGGGGACCTCCTCCCATGCCGGAAAGTCCGTGCTGGCTACAGCCCTGTGCCGGATCTTCGCACGCGACGGCTTTGAGGTCGCACCGTTCAAGGCTCAGAACATGTCGCTGAACTCCTACGCCACTCCGGATGGTGGAGAGATAGGACGTTCACAGGCCGTCCAGGCCGCAGCTGCGATGGCAGCCCCGAGGGTCGAGATGAACCCCGTCCTTCTCAAACCCGAGGACACCCGCCGCTCGCAGGTAGTGGTTATGGGGCGCCCCCGGGCCGTGACGTCGGCACGCGAATACTACGATCTGAAGTCCGGGCTATGGGAGGCGGTGACGGGGGCCCTAAAGCGTCTGCGTGCCGACTACGAAGTCGTGGTGATCGAGGGAGCCGGAAGCCCGGCCGAAGTGAACCTGCGGCAGCACGACATCGTCAATATGCGCGTGGCCGTGCACGCCGACGCGCCTGTTCTTCTGGTGGGCGACATAGACCGCGGCGGTGTATTCGCCCAGATCATCGGCACCATGGCACTGCTGGAGCCACATGAAAGGGCGCTCGTAAAAGGTTATGTAATCAACAAATTCAGGGGCGACCAGTTGCTGCTGGCCCCGGGCCTCGATTTTCTGCGCGAGAGGACCGGCGTTCCGGTAGCCGGTGTACTGCCATACTTTTCCGACATACATATTCCCGAGGAGGACTCTCTGGGTCTCGAAACCGGACCCGTGGACGGTGGATCGGCCTCACTGGATGTCGCGGTCATGCGACTGCCGCACATAGCCAATTTCGACGACTTCGACCCCCTGGTGCGCGAGCCGGACGTTCATTTGAGATACGTGTCAGGCGACAGGGAGTTCGGCCATCCCGATCTGGTCATAATTCCGGGCAGCAAGACCACTTCGGCGGACCTTGACTGGCTCAGGGCTCAGGGCCTCGCCGAATGCATCGTCGCCGCGCGCCGGAACGGCACCCCGGTGGTGGGCATATGCGCCGGCTACCAGATGCTCGGCGAGCACCTGCTTGACCCCGGCGGCGTGGAGTCGACCAGGCCCGCGGCCCGCGGCCTGGGCCTGCTGCCACTATCCACAACCTTCTCTGCGGACAAAGCCACCCACCAGGTCAAGGCCCATGTGATCGAGGGACGAGGTCTGCTCAGGGCCTGCCTGGGCGCGGATCTGAGCGCCTACGAGATACACATGGGCGTCACATCGGCGACGGGCCTGACCAGTCCATTCCTGGTGAGCCTGCGTTCGGGACGGTGCGTTGAGATGCCGGAAGGTGCCACGGACGTTGAGGGACTCACGATCGGTACGTATCTGCACGGGCTGTTTCACAACTCCGCGTTGCGAAGCTCGATCCTCCGGTTCGTCGCCGAACGCAAGGGTGTGAAGTTCTCGTCCGGCGAAGGCGATCTCGATCCAGGTGCCGAATACGACAAGCTCGCTGCACTGGTAAGGGAGCACATCGACATGGAGCTGGTCTACCGCGTCGTCGGGCTTGGGTAATGCGCGCCGGACGTGACACGGATCTGGCTGGCCACGTGGTGGCCAGAGGCGCCGCCGCAACTCCAGGCACATGCGGTGAACTGGCCCAGGGACTGTTGGACGACAGGTTGCTGATGGTGACCTGCCCCGTCGATCTTTTCGCCACAGCGGCCGTGGAGCTGTCGCATGGCATGGGGCGGGTGGTCGCACCGCCAGGCTCACCGAAGACCGCACGGGCGGTAAGGCTCTCACTCTCGTACCTGGGACGCGGAGACCTAGACGCACGCGTGGGCATCGAGAGCCCGTTCCCCCGCGGGAAGGGCATGGCCAGCAGCACGGCTGACATAGTGGCGGCGGTCAACGCGGTCGCGGCGGCGCTGGGTGCCCGGCTCTCGGCCCGAGAACAGGCTGACCTGGCGCTGGGCGTTGAACCGAGCGACGGGGTCATGATTCCCGGTGTGGCGCTGTTCGACCACAGGCACGGCCAGATTGCGGAGTCCCTCGGTCAACCGCCACGTATGAGGGTTCTCATCCTGGAATTCGCCGGCACGGTCCACACGCAGCCCTTCAATTCCGTGGATCGAAGGAAATTGATCGAGCCGCAAGCAGCGCGCTTTAGGGAGGCGGTCGAGCTTATCAGGGCGGGCCTCAAGGGGGGTGATCCGCAGCTCATCGGGCGGGGAGCGAGCCTGAGCACTGTGGCCCACCAGTCGGTATTGCCCAAGCCCCAGCTGCCGGGCGTCCTGGCGCTCGGCAGAGACGCGGGGGCCTCGGGCGTCAACGCCGCTCACAGCGGCACCGTGCTGGGTCTGCTGTTCCCGGATGACGCCGAGCGAGTATCCTGGGCAAGGCGACGGGCATGGAAGCGCGTACCGCACCTTGTGTCGATTCGGGAGCGCCGGCTCATAGGCGGCGGCGTCATTGTCCGCCGGGACGCCGTCTGGCTTGCCGCAGCGGGCACTTGACCGACCTTGGGGCGGTCCATATGATGCGCTCAAGCACGAACATACGACTACTGCCCGTTCAGGTGCCCACCCAGGGAGAATAGGGAAGGCGGTGAGAATCCGCCGCGGTTGCGCCACTGTAAGCGGGATATGGAGCCGGAGGCCACTGTCGATCATTCGATGGGAAGGGCTTCGCAGCCAGAATCCACCCGCGAGCCAGGAGACCTGCCTGAACGGTAGGTGACCGTTCTCCGCAAGCAGAGAGGGTCCCTCGGACTTCGGGTAGACATCCCGGTCAGAGCGAAATCATGACCTCCAGCGGAGAGATGCTGGAGGTCTTTTTTTGCTGACGGCCAGTGGCATTGCCAAGCTGCCAAGATATCGCCAGGCGGGCGTGACCACCCGTTTGGCGATCGGCTTTCTCGCCCTTCTGGTGCTCATCATCGCGGCCGTCCTGACCTCCCTGAGCCTTGGTCCCGTCGAAATATCTGTCGCCGGAGTCGCATCGATCCTGCTGGCTCCTCTTGGATTCGACCTCGCCGAATTCGGCCGCACCGAGCAGCTGGTAATAGAGCAGATCAGGCTTCCGAGAATATTGGTTGGCGCCATGGTGGGCATGGCTCTGGGGGTATCGGGTGCAACCATGCAGGGGCTGTTTCGCAACCCGATGGCAGACCCCGGCATCATTGGGGTCTCGGCGGGTGGAGCGGTCGGTGCGGTTGTGGCCATCGCGACGGGCGCAGCCGGCCTGTTCTTCATCGCCTTACCGACCTTCGCCTTCGTCGGCGCAATCATAGCCTCGCTCCTGGTCTACGGAATTGCCGCATTCGGAGGGCGCTTTTCCATGGCCACCCTGCTTCTGGCCGGGGTGGCCGTAAACGCTTTTCTCGGCGCCGTCGTATCGGCCATCATCATCCTGGTTCCCGATAACGGAGCTCTCAGGGAGATCCTGTTCTGGCTGGCAGGGGGTTTGGAGTCGCGCTCCTGGGAGCACTTCCGCATCGCCACGCCGTTGATCCTCGGCGGCACCGTACTTATCGTGCTGTTGTCCCGGGACCTTAACCTGCTGATGCTGGGCGATGACGAGGCCCGCTCGATGGGAGTCAGGGTGGGCATAACCCGACTTACTCTGCTGGGAGCGGCGGCACTGGCAACCGGCGCTGCGGTCGCCGTCAGTGGAACGATCGCCTTTGTAGGCCTTGTAATGCCCCACATCCTGCGGCTCATGCTCGGGCCGGACCACCGGGTGCTGATTCCAATGAGCGCGGCGGGGGGCGCCGTGTTCGTCATCCTGGCCGACACCGTCGCCAGGACCATCGTCCAGCCCGCCGAGTTTCCGGTCGGCGTCCTGACCGCATTCGTGGGCGCTCCATTCTTCATCTTTTTGCTGATCAACAACAGACGCCGCGTGCACTCGCTGTGAGTGGCGGGCGAACGAAAGGGGTAATCTTGTCGATTCTTAAACTCTGGGCAATGGCTTTGCTGGCGATCGCGACGCTCTGGCTGGCCCTTGCGGCCTGCTCATCGGAAACATCCGCGCCGGCTTCACCCACACCTGTGCCAACGGCCGTCGCGACCGCCGTGCCGACGGCGGCGCCCACCGAGATTCCGCAGCCAACGCCGACCGAAGAGCCGGCTCCCAACCCGCTCAGAGGAGTCCGGGGAATTGTCGATCCCACGAACACGGGCTGGCCCCGCGAGGTCGAGGGACTGAACGGGCGCGTGAGCATATCCGCCAAGCCGCAGCGGATCATCACCGCCTCCGTGGGACACGACGAGATCACCCTCGCGCTGGTGCCAGGAGACCGACTGATCGCCGTGGGAAGCGCTACGAAGGACGCGATCTTCTCCAACGTCGCCTCGCGGGTGGCAGACAAGGTGGAGATCTCGCGCGACCCCGAGACGATCATCGCCCAGGCGCCGGACGTCGTTGTCACAAGCCCATTCTTTCCCGCAGAAGGGGTGGACGCGCTCGCGCGTACCGGAATTCCAGTGGTTCAGACAGAGCTGAAACACGACCTGGAGGCGCGGGTAAACAACATACTGCTGATGGGCTACATCTACGGTGAGGAAGAGCGCGCGCTGGAGTTCGCGACGGAGATTCGCGAGCGATACGAGTCCCTGGTAGCGGTAACCAGCATCGCCGGGACCGGTCCCAGCGTCCTTGCGCTAACGCAGTACTCCGACACCCTCTGGGTGGCGGGAGGTAACTCGACCGAAGGCGGCGTGATTGATGCCGCCGGCGGCATCAATGCGGCCGAACAGGCCGGCATAGAAGGAAACCAGACCACCAGCCTCGAAGGCGTCATAGCCATGGACCCCGAGGTAATCGTCATTGCGCAACCGGTGGAGTACGGTGCCGAGGAGTTTCGACAGAGCCTGATGGCCAACGAGGCCCTCGCCGAGGTCCCGGCCATCAAGACCGGCCGAATATACGTGGTGGAGAGCAAGCTCTTCACCACGCTGTCTCACTGGAACATTCTTGGCGCCGAGGAGCTCGCGCGGATCCTGTGGCCGAGCGTATTCACCGAGCCCATTACCACCCCCTTCAGCGCGCCGGAGTAGAGCAGCATGGATACCCACGGACCGCCGGTGATCGCCGCCAGAGACGTTTCGTGCGAGGTCGGGGCCACCCTCCTGCTGGACAGGGTGAGCCTCGCGGCGGACAGGGCGCAGTTGATCGGTCTCATAGGACCCAACGGGGCGGGTAAGTCCACCCTCCTCAGGGCCATAGCGGGCATTCTGGGACACGACCACGGCACCGTCCTGCTGGATGGCGCCGAGATGGGATCCATGTCGCCGAAAGACATCGCCTCAAACCTGGCCCTGGTGCCCCAGATCGCACCTTACACGCACAGCTTTACCTCCCTGGAGCTGGTGCTGATGGGGAGGTATCCGCACCTCGGACGATTTCAGATCGAATCCGAGAGCGACAGGGACATCGCCAGGAGCGCAATGGCCCTTACGGAGACGGAGAAACTGTCAGACAGGACGCTCGACACCCTGTCCGGAGGAGAGCGCCAGCGCGTCTTCGTGTCGCGGGCACTGGCCCAGAAGCCACGCGTGCTGCTGCTCGATGAGCCGACGTCGAACCTGGACATACTTCACCAGTTGAAGGTGCTCGGACTGGTTCGACGACTGGTGGACACTGGGCTTACGGCCATCGCCGCCATTCACGACCTGCACTTGGCGGCGCGCTATTGCGACCTCCTAGTGCTATTGAGCGGAGGTCGGGTCGCCGCCACCGGAACTCCCGAGCAGGTCCTGTCTCCAGAGAATATCGAGTCAGCCTTTGGCGTTAGATCAGCGGTCTACAGGGATGAGCGGACCGGCTCTCTGGCGATCAGCCTGATAGGTCCGGCCGACGAGCAGGCAGTCGACGAACAAGGCTTGACCTCAGTCGCCGAGACCGTGCTCACTGCGGGAGGTCAGACCTCGGCGAGCGCGGACCGGCTCGCCTAACGACCCTGCGACCTATGAGTCAGGCAGATAGCAGCAAAAGGTCCGCAGAACGAGCTAAGCGCGGCCGCGTGCGCCACGGCCTTGTAATAGTCAATACGGGGGAGGGCAAGGGCAAGACCACCGCCGCGCTGGGAGTGATCTTTCGCGCCTGGGGCAGAGACTTCGACATCAGGATGTTCCAGTTCATTAAGCACACCGGAGCCAGATTCGGAGAACATCGGGCCGCAAAAAGGCTTGAGATACCAATTGAGCCCATGGGCGATGGTTTCACGTGGCTCTCAAAGGATCTGGACCGGACCGCGGCTCTCGCAGTGGAGCAGTGGAACCGCTGCAAGGAGGTCATTCTGGCCGGTGCGGAAGACATCATAGTGCTGGACGAGTTCACCTACGCCATGCACTACGGGTGGATACCTGTCGGCCAAGTCATCGATACGCTCAGGCAGAGGCCTGACTCCATGCACGTGATCATCACCGGTCGGTATGCACCGCAGCAACTGATTGACTACGCTGACCTCGTTACCGAAATGAAACCTATCAAGCATCCATTTGCCGAGCAGGGAATTAGGGCCCAGAAGGGCCTAGAGTTCTAGGCTTGAATCTCCGAGAAGCCGTCTCCCGCGTCGGGCCCGCCGATCCGCAGGCAAAACGCTCGGCCGAGCTGCGGCAGCAGCGCCTCACAAAGCCGCCCGGAAGTCTGGGCCGGCTCGAGGACCTGTCGGTGCAGATCGCCGGTATTTTCGGCACCGACCGTCCGGCCCCGCGGGGCAAGACTGTCATCGTGGCCGCTGGCGACCACGGAGTGGTCTCGCAGGGTGTCACCGGATACCCCCAGGACGTTACTGCGCAGATGCTCAGGAACTTTCTGTCGGGCGGAGCCGCCGTAAGCGTCATGGCGCGCACGGCCGGTGTGAACCTGGTTGTTGTCGACGCCGGGATCGCTTCCCCACTGCCCGAACACCCCGGCCTTCGCATCGCCGCCGCCGGACGATGCACCGCCGACATCACCCAGGGTCCGGCCATGACCCGACGACAGGCGGAGACAGCCGTAATGGGCGGGATCGACCTGGCCCTGGAGGTCGCCCAGAGTGGCATCGACATCATAGGCACGGGCGACATGGGCATCGGCAACACGACCGCCTCGAGCGCCATCACCTCAGCCCTGACCGGCCTGCCGCCAAGTAAGACGACGGGCCGGGGAACCGGACGGGACGACGCACAGCTTCGGCACAAGATCGCCGTGGTGGAGCGTGCCCTCGGCGCAAACCGACCCGATCCAAGCGACGGACTGGATGTCCTTGCCAAGGTCGGAGGATACGAGATCGGATTTTTGGCCGGCGTGGCCCTCGGCGGTGCGATTGCGCGGCGGGCCGTGGTGATCGACGGTTTCATTTCGGGTGCAGCGTGCCTGATAGCCCACAGCCTTTGCCCCGACGTCAGGGACTACCTGATCGCCTCCCATCTTTCGGCCGAGGTCGGCCACCGGCTGGCCCTTTACCACCTGGACATTGTTCCCTTACTGGACCTGGGCATGAAGCTGGGGGAGGGGACGGGCGCCGTTCTGGCAATCGGACTGGTCGAGGCGGCCTCGGCCTGCCTTGCGGATATGGCCACGTTCGCCGAGGCTGGGGTCTCCGCCCCGCAGGCGTAGGGTGGAGGAGGCCTCGCAATATGCAGAGCCTGCGGCTGGCCATCGGGTTTCTGACGATCGTTCCCGCAGGCCTTGGGGGTGCGCCGCCAACGGGGCCGGCGCGGTCCTACTTTCCCCTTGTGGGCCTGGTTCTGGGAGGCGCGCTGGCGGGACTGGACATAGCTCTCAGGCAGGCGTTCCCTCCTATGGTGGTGGGCGCAGTATTGCTGATCGCCATGCTCATTTTGACGCGCGCGCTGCACACGGAGGGCTTCCTTGACGTATGCGATGGGCTTCTCGGAGGCTATCGCCCTTCGGAACGGCTGAGGATATTAAGGGACACGCATGTCGGGGCGTTCGCGGTCATCGGCGGGACGAGCCTGCTGCTGCTCAAATGGGCCCTCCTGACGAGCGTGCCCGACGCGGGGCGCATCGGCCTGCTGGTACTGTTCCCCTGCATGTCGCGCCTCGCCATGGTCTTTGCTATGGATGCCTTCACGTATGTACGCAGGGAGGGGACCGGCAGCTCTTTTCAGGTTGGGCGCAGTCGGTGGCAGGTAGGGTTTGCCCTCGCCACGGCACTGGCTGCGGGGGCACTGCTGGGCGGCATAGGTGGGCTTATTCTGGCAGGAGCCGCCATCGGCGTGGCGCTGGGGCTGGGCTGGTCGCTTGCGGGGCTCCTGGGCGGACTGACGGGAGACGCCTACGGGACCGTGAACGAGGTGGCGGAGGTGTCCGTCTTACTGGCCGGTTTCGCGCTGCTGCGCGAGAGCACGGGCCTGTTCCAGGCGCCGTTCTGGTAGCAACCGCCGCGGGGATGGGCCGTCGAGTTAAGAGGAGAACGGAGCTGGCCGGGTAATGGAACTCAACACGTCTGCATCCGGGTCTCGCTGCGCGGACTCGCCGACGCACCTCTCGTCCGTTGATCGTGCCCGGACGCCGCGCCTGTATGCGGTGGGCGTTTCTAGTCGGAACGCAATGGCCGCGGGCCGATAGGTGCAGTCGATGGGCAAGTGGTACCTGGTAAGGCACGGCGAAACGAAGTGGAACGACCAGGGCAGGATCCAGGGCCACTCCGACGTCCCGCTAAACGACCGCGGAAGGCGACAGATCTCCCTGCTCGCAAAGAGGCTGTCCGGGCGCAGCTTTTCCGCCGTCTACGCCAGTGACCTGTCGCGCGCGGGGGAAAGCGCGCGGGTCCTGATCGGCTGCCGCGGGGTCCCCATCCACACGGATGCAGGCCTCCGCGAGTTCGACTACGGAAGGTGGGAGGGGCTCACTGTCAAGGAGGCCGAGGAGGAGAATCCCCGGGTCTTCGAAGAGCTGATCCACTCGGGTGACAGGGGATTCGCCGCCCCGGGGGGAGAGGACACCGGTCAACTGTTGGAGAGGGTTGGGCGTTTCTGCGAGCGAGTGTCGCGCCGCCACGACCCCGGGGAAGACCTGTTGATAGTGGCCCACGCCGGGTCCATTCGGGCCCTGGTTCTGTGTCTTCTGGAGCTCGAAAAGAAGGACTTCTGGCGATTCGGCGTCGATCCCTCAAGCCTGTCTGCGATCAGCAACCACCCCGGGGGTCGCGTCCTAGAACTCTGGAATGACACCAGCCACCTGGCACCGGCGCATCGGGCGGAGAACGGATGAAAAAGCGGCTCACGCTGGTCCTGGGGGGAGCCCGCTCGGGAAAGAGCAGATATGCGCAGGACCTGGCGGCCGGGGTCGGGCGAGTCCTTTTTGTGGCCACCGCTCAGGCGGGCGACCAGGACATGGAAAGGCGCATCCAAGCGCATCGGGAACAGAGACCGGGTCACTGGGACACCCTTGAAGAACCCATCGCCATCGCCGAGGCGATGACTGGTCGCCTGAATGCCTATGACACGATCGTCCTCGACTGCCTGACGCTGTGGGTCAGCAACCTGCTGCTATTGGAGCGCAGAGCGCCTTCCGCATCGATCGACATCGCCTCGGAGACGCGGAGGCTGCTCGACCTGTACCGGAGCGGCGACGCCTCCTGGGTGGTCGTAAGCAACGAGGTAGGGCTCGGCGTTGTGCCGGCAACGGAGCTGGGCCGCGTCTACGCCGACGAGCTTGGCCGCGTGAACCAGACCGTGGCCGCCGAATCGGACGAAGTCTTCTTCATGGCGGCCGGGCTGCCGCTGAAGATCAAGGCCAGCGCGGCTCGCCAATTCTAGGTCATCAAGATCGTCATGTGCCGCGCGGAAGAGCCCCATCGCCCAATCCCTCGGCCGATAATCAAAGTCCACGGCCAGCTCCGTATGTTCATATCAGGAGGAAGACGTGACCGAGAACGACGCCCGGCTGGAAAGTGAGATTGCCCTTGCACAGGAAGAACTCAAGAGTGCGCAGCAAAGGCTTGCCGGCCTCCGTAGGCAAGTGCCGCCCGAGCCGGTCAGGGACTATGAGCTAGAGGGGCCGGTCGGCCCCGTTCGGATCTCCGAGATTTTCCGTGACAGGGACGACCTCATCCTCATACACAATATGGGAGCGGGTTGCCCGTTCTGCACGATGTGGGCTGACGAGTTCAACGGCGCCCTCAGGCACCTGGAGAGCAGAGCCGCCTTCGTGGTGGTATCGCCAGACAGTCCGCGAGTCCAGCAAAGCCTCGCCATGAAGCGAGGCTGGAACTTCGACATGTACTCCGCGGAGGGCACTACCTTTTTCAGGGACATGGGTTTCCAGCGGAGCGATGGGGATCAAGCGTCCGGATACAAACCGGGGGTCTCCGTCTTCCACAAGGGCAAAGACGGTGCGGTTGTCCGTGTTTCTAAGGATGCATTCGGTCCCGGCGACCCTTACTGCGGTGTCTGGCACCTCTTCGATCTGCTGGCGGACGGCCCGGGGGACTGGGGCCCACAGATGGACTACTCTTCCTCAAACGGCTGATGGGATTCTGCCACCAGCGACGCCCTGGCCTGCATGTAGGCTGAACCGGTGCCTAGACCCGGTTCAGGCTACATGCAGGTGAATGTGACTGCGCAGTTGACCGCGATCGCGGCCCCGGACCGTTCGAGCAGTGCGACCGGTGGTGTCCCGGTCACGAGGAACAGGCAGGCCGCTCTGAGCAGTCAGCGGGGACCGGATACGCGCAGAGACTTGATCTCATGTGTCCGGGCATTTTGGCCAGTGACGATCGTACGGAAACCCGAGGGGCGCGCTTTGCGGCATGTAGCGCGACATAGCGAGCAACGCGGCCAGAAACACAGGCCATCAGGTGTCCTGATTTGAGTTTGTCTATGGTAGCATTGGGCGGATAATTGAGTTGACGTGTGCCGATTTTGAATCGGCCATCGACGAAGACGACGATCGAGGTGATTCGATGCCCAGTGCGATGCGAGTGGTAGTGCCCGCCATAGGACTGATCCTTTTGGCAGTTATGGCGTTTGGTCTGGTCAGTACTGCCTCTGCTCAGGACCCTGCGGATGATGGGCCAGCTCCCTCTGGCATGGAAGTGTCGGTCACCCCGTCCGAGTCTTGGAGCTGCATCAGGGACCAGCACGAACTCACCGCTATCCTGATGGACGGCGGGAGCGCGGTCTCCAATGGGCAAATCGAGTTCATCCTCAATCGCTTCCCGGCCGCCGTCGGGGACATCGTCGAACTCGGGGGCAACGGCGCAAGCAAGTTGACCAACACCTATGCGACGGTGAACACGGGACCCGACGGGCAGGCGAGCGCAACGCTCGTTGCCACCCGCCCTGGCGACACCGACGTAACCGTTTTCGCACCCGGGATCGCAGACGCCAGTGCACACAAGGTGTTCGGCGTGGTGCACTGGGTGGACGGATGTCCCGAGTTCCCGGGTGATGCGGACAACCCTGCCGGCACTCCCCACCCGATGTCAGTAAGCGTACTTCGCGTTTCCGACGGCGGTGCGGTGCAGGGCGTTCCGGTCCGCTGGACGATCATCGACGACGACCCGGACGCCCGATTCGCGGACGCGACCGGCGACGGCAACACCATAACCGTCTCCACCGACGCTTCGGGCTTGTCCTCGGTCAGCCTCGAACAGGTGACTGAGAACGTAGGCCACAACTCCGTTCTAATCGAGGTCCTTACCCGGGACGGGAGAACGATGTTCTCTCACACCATGGTCAAGCAGTGGAGGGCTCCGCTTCTCACGGTCAGCGCAACCGGACCTGACACCATCGGCCTGCTGAGTGAGGCGACCTATGACATTACGGTCGAAAACGAAGGCGATTCGCCGGCCACGGAATCCATGCTAACGATGGCGTTGCCGGATGGCATGAACTTCGTTTCAGCAACGGACGGCGGCACGGAAGCCGACGGAGTTGTGACCTGGGATCTCGGCACGGTCGAGGTGGGCGATTCGGTGGCGGTCAGCGTGACTGCCGAGGGCGTAGAAATAGGCCTGCAGACCAGCGCGCTCGAGGTCGTCTCCGCTGAAGGGCTGAGCGACCGGACCACCGTAGGGACGACGGTCATAGCCGGCGCCCTCACGGTAACCAAGACCGGAGATGCTGAGGTGGCCGTCGGCAGCCAAATCACCTACTACATCCAGGTGCTGAGCACGGGCACAGGCGCGAATACTGAGGTCGAGGTTGTCGACACGCTGCCGGACGGCGTGAGCTTCGTGTCTTCGAACATGGCCGCCACGCAGGACGGCAACGAGATCAGTGTCGAGCTTGGCACGCTCAACCCGGACGAGCAGATGACTGTGGAGATTGTCGTAACGGCTGATGAGCCCGGAGTAAGGGTGAACCAGGCAACCGCAACCTCCGCTGAGGGCGCAACGGACTCCTCGGAGGCCACAACCACGGTTGTGCAGCCGATGCTTGAGATCACCAAGGAGGGACCGGCGACCGCCCTGCTCAACACGGAATTCAACTACACCATCACGGTCACCAACGTTGGTGACGGCGAGGCGACCGGCACCTCTGTGGTCGACACCCTGGATTCCGGCCTTGAGCCGGTCAGCAGCAGTCGCGACGACGGTAGGATCGTCGGCTCGACCGTAAGGTGGGACATCGGCACGATCGACGCGGGCGCGTCCGAGACCATAGTCCTCAGAGTCAGGGGCGTGGCAGGCGGCGATCAGGAGAACGTGGCCTCTGCATCGACAGAGGGGAGCACAATAGCGCCTGAGGCGCGGGCGACCACCACAATCCTGGTGCCGGACATATCCCTCGAGAAGGCCGGCCGCTCCGCGATGTTCGTGGGTAACGAGGCGACCTTCACGCTGACTGTCAGCAACACGGGCGAGGCCCCGCTGACGGACGTCACGATTACCGAGGACATCCCGGACGGCATGAGCTACGTCTCATCGACTCCTGAGGGGACCGTCTCGGCGGATGGCAGGCAGGTTGTCTGGGATATCGGTACCCTGGCCCTTGAGGGTGCGTCCTCCGTCTCCGTCACGCTGCAGGCGGACGAAGAGGGCACGGTAACCAACACGGCCAGCGCTAGCGCCTCCGAGGACGTCAGTGACTCTTCGAGCATCGACATCCTGGTCCTGCCTGCTACTGGTGCCCACATCCAGATCACCGACTCCAGTGACCCGGTGAGGGTAGGCGAGGTCGTCGAATACACGGTAATGGTCACGAACCAGGGCGACCAGAGTAGATCCGCCATGACCGGTGTCAGCGTCACCGTGGCGATCTCGGATGCGATGACCGTGACCTCGACGTCGAGCGACCAGGCGGTCATAAGCGAGGACGGCAGCACAGTCACCTTCGACAGGAGCGATCCGCTCGCCGCAGCTGCCAGCTTCAGCTTCTCAATAACGGTAGAAGCCAACGCGCTGCCTGAGGGCGAGAACAGGGTGGACGCGGTTACCACCGCTACGCTCACGTTCAACGAGTTCTCCGCTCCGATAAGAACGGAAGAGGGCACGACGGTAATCGAAGAGTAGCGGCCCGCACCATAAGGCCCAGACGAGCCGCCGGCAGTCAGTCGACTGCCGGCGGCTCTGTTTTTTCTCCTATCCCTTCTATCGCTGTAGACGTGCCTCTGGGCCAGGTGGGTCCGGGTACGACGAGCCGACTCAGGGACCCGCAGGAAGACAAAGGCCTACGGCTCCACCGGCTCCGCGCTCAGGCACCCGCAAGACGATTCCGGCGAGGGGTCGGTGGGTCAGGCGGCGTCAAGAATCCGAGTCAGGTGCCGTTGACCCGCCAGGACCGATGCGAAGGGACTCAATCGGAGTTCCGAAGGTCCCCGCGGCGGGAGCGCTTACCGCGGGACTGAGACCCTAACCACGCGCCGAGCGGCGGACATGCCCATCAAGGGCAGGTGGCCGGTTCAGTCAGCCGACGATGGATTCGCCTGTGCGCGGGTAAGGGCCGCCGCCAGTCCGGGGACGTCCGACACTCCGGCAATCACCCGGATCGACGAATCGTTGAATTCGTCTCCGATCGCCTCAAAGCTGCCGCCAAGGCAGCGGGCCAGAAAAGCTTCGACCACGGCCATGAACGACAGGTTGTTCTCTGGCCGCGCAAAGCCATGGCCCTCGTCGGGGTAGAGCACGTAGGTCACGGGAATCTTGCGTCGTTCCATGGCCCTGACGATCTGATCCGACTCGGCCTGCTTTACGCGCGGGTCGTTGGCGCCCTGGGCTATCAGCAGTGGCCTGATGATGCTATCGACCCTGGTCAGTGGCGATCTATCCGCCAGGAGGCGCCTGCCCTCCTCGGTCGTGTTGTCGCCGACCCGGGTCCGAAAGAGCGCAATCATCGGCTCCCAGTAGGGGGGCACGGAATCCAGCAGCGTATTGAGGTTGGACGGGCCCACGATGTCCACCGCGCAGTTGAACACATCCGGGGTAAAGGTAAGGCCAACCAGTGCCGCATAGCCACCGTAGCTCCCGCCCATGATTGCCACCTTCTCGCGGTCGGAAATCCCCTGCCCGACCGCCCACTCGACAACGTCCAGGAGATCGTCGTGCATTGCGCCCGCCCACTCGAGGTCACCGGCGTTTACGAACCGTTTCCCGAAGCCTGTCGAGCCTCTAAAGTTCACGCTTATGACCACGTATCCGCGGTTTGCCAGGAACTGGTGGACCGGGTTGTAGCCCCAGATGTCCCTGGCCCACGGTCCTCCATGCACGTACAAGACCGTCGGCAGATCGGCTGCTTCGTCCGTCGCTCCCGGGGGCATCGTGTAGTAGACGACCATGTCGAGTCCGTCTCTCGACTTGACGATGGCTGTGCGCATCCGGGCCAGTTTCGTCCGCTCAAGGTCGGGACGGTCTGAGAAAAGGTACCTGGCCTCTCCCGTCTCCCTCGTGTACAGGCAGTATGCCCTCGGGCCATCGTCCCTTTCGTATTCGACGATCCACGTGCGATCGTCCATCGTTCGAGAGACCACATGGAACTCGCCCCGTTTCTCAGAGGCAAGTCTTTCGAAATCGGCGGCAATCGAATCGTCAAGAATCTGCCAGGCGATGCGGTCGTAAGCGAAAGCCGCCGCCTGAGGCCGTCCCGTCATCGGATCGACCATCACACCGGCTGCATCGGCCCGTGGATCTGCGGCCAGTTCCCGAACGCAGCCGGTCTCGGAGTCAACCGCCACGAGCGCGGAGGTGTCGCGCCCGCGGCTATCGAACATATAAAGGGTGGTTCCCTCCACGTCAAAGTTGAGCAGATGCGTGGTCTGCTCATCCTCCGGTTCTATCGCCATTGCCATCTCCCATCGCCCGGATTCAGACGGCGACAGCACATGGGCTCCACCCTGCGGCGTGGGCACTATGGCCAGCCTCGGCGTCAGTCTGGCATCGGATACGAATTGGACCGCGCCGAATTCATTGCTGACCACTAGCTGCGCTTCGCCGGTCAGGATGTTCACGCGATACAGGTCGGATAGCCGGGGATCTCGGCGATTGATTCCGATTAACACCTCGTCCGGGAAGAACCTGCTCGGGGGCTGCGGCAGGGCCTGTACGCCGTCGAAAGGTGTCAGGTCCCTGGTTTCCGAGGTCTCGACGTTGACGACGTACACGTGCCAGTTCTCATCGCCGTCCCGGTCCTGAAGGTACATGATGTGGTCGGGTCTATACGTCCAGAAATAGAGCCTGATGCCCCTGTGGGAGTCCCGGGTGACCGGGCGGGCGTCCCCAATGGCATCCGCCTTGGCGACCCAGACGTTCAGCACGCCTTCCACGGGCGCAAGATACGAGATCCGTGCGCCGTCGCAGCTTGTCCTGACGTCGGTGCGTTCGGGATTGCCGAACAGTGTCTTCCGGGGTATCAGGCGTTGCTCTCGGTGCATGAACCGCTCTTTCCTCCGTTGCGACTATGGCTGGTCGGCATCCGCGGAGGCGCTCCGGGAATCCAAAGACGTCCTCAAATGCAGCGCCGACGACCGTGTGGTCAGTTCTACGTAATGCGGCCCAATCGGACAATGCACAGGGCCGCAACCCTGGCGCGCCCTGCCCCAGTTGGGGCCGGGAGAACCCCAGCCCTTGGCCTGCTGCTAGGATTGTCACATCCTTCATGCCGCACGACCACCCGGCGGCCGCTCGCAGGGAGAAAACCCAGATGCTCGCTAACGTCAACGGCACCACGCTCTACTACGAACTGCTCGGCGACGGACCACCGCTGATGTTCATGCACGGCGGGCTCGGCTTCGACCACACGTACTTTCGGCCCTGGGTCGACCCCCTCGCCGAAGACTTCACGCTGATCCTCTACGACCACAGGGGCAACGGACGCTCGGAGCGCCCGCCCGATCTCGACGACGTATCCCACACCACCTGGGCCGACGACGCCGAAGCGCTCAGGCAGCACCTCGGCATCGATCGCATGACCCTGCTCGGTCACTCATACGGGGGCACCATCGCCCAGCACTACGCCATCCGTCACCAGCAGCACCTGGCCGGCCTGATCCTAGCCACCACCTACCCGGCATGGGATTACACAGATGTGATCCTCGAGAAGGCCCGGGAAATAGGAACGCCCGAGGAGGTGGCCGCGATCGAAGCACGCTTCTTCAGCCACGTGGCGAACGACGAGGACATGGAAGAGCTGGCCGCGGAAATCGGCGGTCTGTATTTCCACGACCGCGACAGCGAGGCGGCAAGGCACGTCAACACCGATGCACGCTACTCCGCCGCGGCGTACAACAGGGGATTTCTGGACATCCACGCCCAGCACAACGTGGTCGACAGGCTCGGTGAGATTGCTGTGCCGACCCTGGTGCTGTGCGGGAACGACGACTTCGTCACTCCCTACGAGCAGGGCTCGGCCCGCATCCACTGGGGTATTCCAGGATCAAAGCTCGTGTTGTTCGAGCGCAGCGCACACATGATCTTCGCCGAAGAGCAGCAAAAGTTCCTGGCGCTGGTACGCGAGTTCGCAGGTGAACTGACCTGATCCGCCAACGTTCGGGCACTTTCAGCGACCCGGGGCGAAGAAGGGCCGTCGAACCGGCCCAGCTGGTGCACCTAAAGGCCTAAGCGGCTTTCCGTGTAAGCAATCGGATGGTTGTCCTCAAGGGAAGGTGAACACGGCCTGCTCCAGGACAACTGCGAATTGCTTTCGGATCGGGTGGCTTAGCGCTTGCGGACCCGGCGCGCCAGGACCCTGACACTGGAGAGACGTGTTGGCGCCATTGGCGATTCAGCAGGTTGGGGCTAGGCTATGCATCCATCCACCCGAGGCCAAGGAGGCATTCTACGATGTTGGACACGGCAATCCGGGCTATCGCGGTCTTTCTGGTCCTGACGGCCGCAGCCGTAGGTCTCAACCTGATACTGACCCCCGTATACCACGACGGCTCTCCAGAGTACCCAGTATGGCGCATCCTCAACTGGTTCATGGCGGCCGGCGTTCTCATCTGCCTGGTCGTGAGTTCTCTGCGACGCCGCGATCTCGCATCGGGCGAGGCCAGCACACTCGAGCACGTATCAACGAGCGCGGCTTTCTACCTGTCTATCGCCCTGGCCATGCTCTTTTTCTGGGAGTGGTTCTGGTCCCTTAACCCCGACAGCGAAACCGGAGATGCAGTAACCTCCCACGTCATCTATTTCCCGATAGTCGACGCCCTGTACGTAGCTATCGCCCTGGCCGTCGGCGGCCACATGTGGAACGGCGACCGCGTCTCGGAATCTTAGGAGCCGATAGCCGGCGCAGGGAGCATCTCTTTCATCTCGATAGATGCCGTAGAGCGCTAGGTGCCTGCCGGTGACAACAGGCCTCTATGACAAGGCCAGGAAATTGCAGCGAGTGTCCGGCTGGCGAATGCAGCAGCACGTAGGCCATCCCGTCGGAGGGCCTTCGGTGGCGGGAGACAAGGGCGCGGCCGCACCACATCGCCCTCAGACCGGGTGTCGACGACGTAGCGGTGGCCCCGGCATGGTCGCAGGTCTTGAGGTCATCCAATAGAGCTTGCCGAGCACAGCGTCCGAAGGGCCAGGGGGACAGGCAGATATCTGCCTGAGCTCGGCCTGTCATGCCTTCTGGCATTATCGTCCTTCTCGGGGTGTTATCTCGAACCGAGCACCGGAGCCACACCACAACCCGCCAGCACGCCTATCCATGGCGCGACGTCGACATCGCAGCCGGACGAGTCAGAAGTAGCTGCCGGGACGGTGCACGAATTGACGATAACGGTTGCGGAATTTCCAGATGATCTCCCGGCTTACGACCGCGACGACTGGCTTCACTGGATCGACGAGGACGACGACTGTCAGAACACACGACATGAGGTGCTGATAGACGAGAGCCGTTCCGCCGTTACATACAAGAACGACCGGCAGTGCCAGGTCAAGACCGGTCTGTGGCTCGGCAAATTCACAGGTGCGACGGTGACGGAGGCGAGTGAACTGGACATCGATCACCTCGTTCCGCTGGCGAACGCACATAGATCCGGGGGATGGGAATGGACGCCGGGCCGCAAGCAGTTGTTTGCCAACAGCCTCAGCGACCCGGGACACCTGATCGCCGTAACGTCAGGCGCCAATAGATCCAAGGGTGCGAAAAGCCCGGACCAGTGGCGGCCATCCGACGAGTCCTACTGGTGCGACTATGCGACCGACTGGACGAGGATCAAGTCGACCTGGCAGCTTACCGCAACCCGGGCTGAGGCCAGAGCTCTCGGCGAGATGCTGCTGACGTGCGACGACCCACCGGATGTAACGGTAGTGGAGGCGGATCGGTCCTCCCGGCAGGTGAGTCCCGCGCCAACCGTTGGCGGGGACAGACGCTACCCTACGTGCGATGAGGCGGAGAGGGCCGGCGAGCAGCGTGTGCAGGGGGGCAAGGGGTCGGGACGCGGATTTCCAAAGCCGATGGTACCCGGCGCCCGGGACGGAGACGGGGACGGTGTCGTCTGCGAGAGGTGATGTCAGACGGCCAACTTAGGCCTGAGGGCTCGCGGCCAGACCGTCACACCCCCTTACCTTCAGCACCCTGCTAAGTTCGGTAGGACTAAGCCGGGACTTCGCACAGCTGCGCCGTCGCTCATCTGTCGCCTGCCTGGCCGGTGGCCCGGGCATATCCGGAGGATCGCCTTATTCGCCCTTCGGAGACGGCAGGAACGGAACTATCTTGTCAGCGAGTGCGGATAGCGTGCGCGTCTGAACCCAGACGTGGCCGTTTCCCTTGAACTTCATTACAAGGCCCTCGCCACCGGCGATGAGCGAACCGAGGCCGCCGACTTTTCCGATTGAGTACTCAACGTCGTTCGTAAAGGCAACGACGTGCCCGGTGTCGACCACCAACTCCTTGCCCACGGTGACGGTCAACTGCTTGATTGCCCCGTAGGAGTTGAAATAGACGGTTCCCGACCCACCGCCCTCGGTGTATATCCTCAGGAAGAACAGGCTTTCGCCGCTGAATAGACCCTTGAGTCCCTGAAACTTGGCGTCCGTCTGCACGTTCTCTGAACATGTCAGGAACGAGCTGGATTGAATGAACAGTTCCTGGCCGGGCCTGACATCGTGGGACAGGATGTCTCCTGGCGTCGGCGGCGCGAGGCTTACCCACCCTCCGGCGGGCCCTGCGGTGAACGTGTTCAGGAAGAACGATTCGCTGGTGAGCATCCTCTTGAACCCGCCAAACAGCCCGCCGCTCATGCCCGTCTTCATGTCGACGTCCTGCTGGGCCGCCATGGCGCCGGGCTCAGCCTTCACCGATTCGCCTGGAGAAAGCTGCAGGGTGAGCATGCTGAAGCTGGGGCTGAACTCGATGTTGGGTTCCATGGGAATGCCTCCTTGCCGACGCATCGTTGCTGCTGTCGACTGTAGCTGAGTATATTTTAGGGTCGCCCAGGGGGCCATCCGAGAGACGCTGGCAGGGCGTAAGATCCCATAAGTCCCCAAATACAGACAGGATGACCTCGCATGAAAAAGACCATCTACCTAGCAAACCCCTACGGCTTTTCCAGTCAGCAGAGGGAACTGCTTCTGCCGCAGCTGGTGGATGCCCTGCGGAACCTGGGGCTGCAGGTTTGGGAGCCGTTTGCCAGGAACAACCAGGTGGACTTTCTGAAGGAAGGTTGGGCCTACCAGGTCGGCCGGAGTGACCTTCGCGATGTCGTTGCTGCCGACGCCATTTTCGCTGTGGTCAATGGCGTTCCACCCGACGAAGGAGTCATGGTCGAGTTGGGCATGGCGATCGCCTTTGGTAAGCCCACTTTCTTGTTCCGCGACGACCTGCGCCGCGTGGTCGAAAGCGAACAGTATCCACTCAACCTGATGCTGTTTACCGGCTTGCCAGAGGAGGGCTGGCGAAACTATTACTACACCTCGATCGACGAGATTTCCGCACCCGAGAAGGCTCTCGCGAGGTGGGCCGGGGCGAAGTAATGAACAGACAATGGGCGCGCTTTTGATGCAAGATGACACTGCTCAGATGGTTCTCAGAGCCAGACATGCACCTACTCCCTTCGGTACGGCCTGAAGATCCAAATCTGTCGTCCTGCATCGACGCTTGCTTGGCGACGGATCCGCCAGCCGTGCCAGGCGACGAGATGGGTCTGCGTGCTTGTCGCCGCCGCCGCCCGGACTCTACAATGGGCCAGTCAACACAAGACTGTGCTGCCCACAGCTCCCTAAGGCCGCCGGCTTGCCGGTCGGGGTTCATTGAGCGCCGAAGTGGCGGAACGGCAGACGCGCTGCGTTCAGGACGCAGTGCCCGAAAGGGCGTGTGGGTTCAAATCCCTCCTTCGGCACCACCATCCCGGCAATCGATCACAGGTTTTTCGCCCTAGGCAGTCGGGAGCGGGTTTCACGCGCTTGTAGCTCAGCGGATAGAGCGCAGCCCTGCGGAGGCTGAGGCCGTGGGTTCGAGTCCCACCAAGCGCGCACTTCTGCGGAACCGGAGCCTGTCCAACTCGATTGTGACGGCTCCACCGGGACGTTTGGGCGGTTAGCTCAGCGGTTAGAGCGCTTGCTTCACACGCAAGAGGTCGGAGGTTCAAATCCTCCACCGCCCACCATCGGTGACTGTAGACAGAACCGGGTTCCCCAAGGCCACATGCTCAGCATCGCTACGCCCAATTGGTGAGTCCTCGGGCATCGGAATCGTGTAGCGAATCGCAGCCTCGCCCGGCTCGACCACGATCTCCTTTACCAGCGACCTTAAGAACGGTCGCGCCTCGGTCAACTCACTCTCACGCAGAAACTGCCCCATATCCGTGGCATACCTGGCGATGGTCTCCACGTTGTCGAGCACCGCACGCCGCTCCGACAGCCGGAGCCGCTCCTCTTCGGCCGCAGCTTCCAACCGACCCTGACGCTCCCTGTGCTCCCTGATCCTGGGCGCAATCTCCGCGAGGTCCAGATCCGTCGTCTCCACCATCTGGTACAGGCGTTCCAGGCGGCGCCGCACATCAGCCAGATCCCGGTCGATAGCCTCCAGTTTCTTCCGGTGCTCGGCGGCAACTCCATCCATCTCCTCGTCGATCATCCGCACCAGCGACCTCATGTTGCTCTCAGTGAGGATGTTCTCCCGCACCTGCTCGATGATCATTCCCTCGAATCGCCTGGCGTTCAGACGCGGGGTGCCGCATGTTCCGCGTCCCTGCTTGAGCACCGACTGGCAAACGTAGTACGAGAACTTCCCGCTCTTCGCAGCCTGTCCCGTCAAGGCCCTCTTGCAACGCCGGCATTTCACAAGGCCACTAAGCAGATACGAGCTGGCCATTCGGCGGGGATTGGAGACCTTGCGCGATCGGGATTTCAGCAGCTTGGCCACCCTGCGGAAGCGACTCTTCGTGACTATGGCAGGACAGGCGCCCTCGACGCGCAGAGGCTCGGCCTGGTGCTTCGAATCCCTGCCCCATACGAAAGTCCCCACGTAAGCCTCGTTGCCGAGCATCTTGTGCACGACGTTCTTGGTCCAGCGCTTCCCCTTCGGGCTGGCGATTCCCTCGCCGTTGAGGGTCCTTGTGACCTCAAGCAGCGTCTTGCCCGACTCCACCATCCCGAATATGCGCTCCACCACTCCCGCGGCCGTCGGTTTCAGCACAAGCCTGGGGCGCATCTTCGCCCCGTCCTCCACCTTCACCTTCCTGTAACCGTAAGGGGCGTTGGGCGATACCCAGAAGCCGCGCCTGGCCGCCTCCTTCATACCCCGCAGGACCTCCTGCCCAAGGTTCGCCGAGTAGAACTCGTCGAACGTCTCGATCATCCCCTCCATCAACCTCCCATACGGCGTGTCGTCAGCATGTTCGGTGATGGAGACCACCCTCACACCCTTTCTGCGCAGCATCGCCTTGAGCGCCACCGAGTGCTCCCTGTTTCGCGTGAACCGGGAGAACTTCCAGACCAAGATCACCCGGAACGGCGCGTTCGGCCTCCTGGCCTCGTGCAGCATCTCCTAGAACTGCTGCGCCGCGCCATCGACAAGGTGGACGAGCTTGAGCGGACCGTGCCCGAGTTGGAACTGAGCGCATCCGATTGGAAGCACAGAGCGTCTGAGATGGATCAGGAGCGGGACGAGGCCAGGGAAGCCGCATCCGCCAGCAGACTGCCGCACCTGGAGATAGAGCGGAAATACCGGAAGGAGGTCGACGAGCACGAGGTAACGAACCTTGCATTCAACATCTCACGCGTTATCGCCTTCGTGCTGTTCGTCGCCTGCGGTCTGCTCACGTGGCGATTGCTTACGTAGGGTGCAACGTCAACAACCCACCGACGTTCCCTCCAGCCCGAAGCCCCACTTCCCGGGCCCCAATACATTCCCTCCTAGCGCCCAAGTATCCTGCGACATACAATAGGGTGATGGTCGAGATTCGCCAGACCGAGCTCTACGCCCGGTGGTTCGGCAGGCTTCGAGACAGACAGGCGAGGGTGCGGATCGACAACCGCATTAGGCGATTGAGCCTGGGCAATCCCGGAGACGTTAGGCCGGTGGGCGAAGGAGTATCCGAGATTCGCATCGACTATGGGCCAAGCTGCCGGGTGTACTTCGCGCAGAGTGGCAAAGCCCTGGTCGTCCTTCTGGCCGGAGGCGACAAGGACAGTCAGGAGCGGGACATACGACGGGCGCAGGAGTTGGCACGGGGACTATAGGAGGAAGCAGACATGGAAAAGACGCAGACCAAGCCGTGGGATCCGGCGGAGCATCTAGAGACGGAAGAAGACATGGCGGCCTACCTCAACGTTGCCCTGGAGGAGGGAGATCTGAGCCTGATCATGGCGACGCTTGGGGACATCGCCCGCGCCCGGAGAATGGCTGTCGTGGCGCAGGAGACGGGGCTGGGTAGAGAGAGCCTGTACAAGTCGCTGTCATCAGACGGCAACCCGGAGTTCGCCACTGTGCTCAAGGTAGTGCGCGCCCTGGGTCTGCGGCTTCAGGCTGCCGCCACGCCGGGGGCGAGTGGCGAGTAAGACGACGCTTTATGAATGTGCCCCACTTCATCAACTCGCCATTCGACAACATGGCAAAGGGCTGCGCTAGACGATGAACACGTCTCCGCAAGTACACGAGACGCCACCGCAACTGGACGACGCCTTGGCGCGGGTAGGCCAGGCTAAGGAAAACTATGTCTCCCTTGCTGGTGAAATAGAGGACTTCCTCTACAACTACGTGAAGGGAATGGTGAAGGGCTATAGCCGCGAGACTGGCGACTTCCATATGCAGCTGAGGCATCCGAGGGAGAGCACTGTAAGAGGCAGACCTGTCGTCTTGGTTTCGCAAATCGCGGAAAACCTGCGCACCGCGCTCGACTATCTGGTCTTCGAGTTGTCGTTGCTGAATGAACCTGAGCTGAACGAACGGGTGCCCCAATTTGTTATCGCAGACAACAAAGAGGAGTTCGAGCGTCAAGCGAAGACCAGACTGCGTTATCTGATCCCTGAACAAAGGAGATTCGTTGAAGAACTGCAACCCTACCGTGGCAATGGAGTGTTAGCCCTCTTGGGAGAATTAGCTATCCAGGGTAAGCATAGACGCCTACTGTCTCTACGAGACACCACGGGATTGGACATCTACTTTGCCGAGATCACTAAACGGGAAGATTATCGGGATTGTTTTGTTTATCCGATGGAAAAGGGACATGCGGTGTTCGCGAAACCCAAAGGTAGGCCGGTCTTCCTGCTGACTGAAAAGTACGATGCGATGCCAACGCTCAAGAAAATGATTGAACACACAGCAGATATCGTCCGGGGGTCCTTCTGTTTCTTTTAGGGTGGGCCACTCAGGGGAAAAGACCTTCCGGTCCTTCCTCGCACCGGACCTGCTCATAATCGACGATCTCGGCCTGCACAGACTCACCGGACAGCAGTCCACAGACCTGTACGAACTGATCATCGGCAGGCACAGAAGGTCCAGCTTCGTGATCACTTCCAACAGGGCCGTCGACGAATGGCTGGGACTGTTCGACGATCCCATCCTCGGCAACAGCGCCCTGGACCGCCTCGCCAACGCCAGCTACCAGATAGTCATAGAGGGTGACAGCTACCGTGAGCGGCTCTCACCCCACAAAATCCTGCTCGACTGAAAGGCGGGACTTGACCCCACTACCATTGGCTGATATCTAATCCGCCTACCGGTCCCGGGGTGGCTCAATGACTCTGGCGACGACTGGTACATAGTTCCTGAGAATCGACACAACTAGGTACTCAAGACCGGCGAGGTCGCCGATCGTACTTGAAACTAACTCTCGTCAGGTCGCTGTCGTCAAACAGCAGCCCAGGGTTCGTCAGCTTGTCCAACTCGTGAGGCAGGAGCCGCGCTTAGGTCATGGCGCGCCGGAGTTCGGAGATTACCGAACGATGCTCACGGCTACCGTCTGGCCTGCCGTCCAGGAGATGTCGACATCTCTAAAGGTAAAGCCGGCATCCCCGGAACTGTCCTCCGGGAAGGCGAGCGAGAGATCGCCGATCTGCAGTGTCAACGCCTCAGCTTCGGTAACGGCCTCCCTGAACGATAGGTACAGGCGCCTTAACGACCCGCTATACCAGAGCGACTGTATGTGCAAGCTGCCCGTTTCGTTCGAGAACAGATTGGCGCTGATCGCGCCCACGTCGCCTCCGCCGTAATCAGCCACCGTCATTTCCACCGACCAGACCGGGGCGGCCGCCACCGCAGCCGTCGCGGCGCTGGTCAGTTCCTCCGCATGGTCACGGTCGTCCGTGAAGCTCACACGCACCCTGATCGTCTTGCCCTCGTCGGCATCCACCAGCGTGTACGTTGCTCCTGTCGCTCCAGCTATATCGGTGTCGGTGTCACCGTCCACCCTCACCCACTGGTAGCTGTAGGTCACGTCGCTCAGCCCGTCGGCGTCGGTGATCCCCGTCGTGTCGGCCGTCATCTTCTGGCCCACCTGCGCCGTGCCGCTGATCGTCGGCACCCCGCCCGCAGCCCTGTTTGGTCTGGCGGCCACCGTAGCCGTTGCGGCGCTGGTCAGTTCCTCCGCATGGTCACGGTCATCCGTGAAGCTCACACGCACCCTGATCGTCTTGCCCTCGTCGGCATCCACCAGCGTGTACATCGATCCTGTCGCCCCGGCTATGTCCGAATCCGTGTCACCGTCCACCCTCACCCACTGGTAGCTGTAGGTCACGTCGCCCAGTCCGTCGGCGTCGGTGATCCCCGTCGTGACAGCAGTCAGCGCCTGGCCCACCTGCGCCGTGCCGCCGATCATCGGCGCTCCACCCGCAGCCGAGTTGGGCCTAGCCCCCACCGTAGCCGTCTCGGCGCTGGTCAGTTCCTCCGCATGGTCACGGTCGTCCGTGAAGCTCACACGCACCCTGATCGTCTTGCCCTCGTCGGCATCCACCAGCGTGTACATTGCTCCTGTCGCTCCAGCTATGTCCGTGGCCGTGTCACCGTCCACCCTCACCCACTGGTAGCCGTAGGTCACGTTGGTCAGGCCGTCGGCGTCGGTGATGCCCGTCGTGTCAGCCGTCAAAGTCTGGCCCACCTGCGCGGTGCCGCTTACCGTCGGAGCGCCGGCGGCATCCGACGCAGAGCAGTCCGCAAGCCCTATCCTGTCCAGGTCGTTGTTCGCCACGTCCCTCAACCCATCAGGTATGCACCCGGTGAAGTCATTCCCCTCCAGGTACAGGTGTTCCAGATCACCCAGCGACGCCAGCCATGAGGGGATTTCGCCCGACAGCCGGTTGTCCCGCACGTACAGGCGCTCAAGCCCGGTGATATTGCCGAGCTCGCTCGGCAACTGGCCCGTGAAGTCGTTATCGTCCAGAAGGAGCCGCTCGAGTTTCGTGAGGTCGCCCAGCTCCGGTGGAATGTTGCCGGTCAGGTCATTGGCCCAAATCGAGAGGACCCGCAGGTTCGACAGATTACCGAGCTCGGCGGGTATCGCCCCCGACAGCCGGTTGCCGAACAGGTGCAGCATCTCCAGGGATTCCAGCTGCCCGAGCTCCGCGGGAATCCCGCCCGTGAGCCTGTTCTCGTCGAGATCCAGCCTGCGCAGGTCAGCGAGTCCGGACAGCACGGTCGGGATGGTGCCGTTAAGGCCCAGGCGGGACACGATCACGTCCTTGACATGCCTGAGGGTTCCATCCAGTGAGGTCCGGCCGCCCACAAAGCCCCCGAATATGCCCTGCCACCTGTATATGGAAAGATCGGGGCTCCAGTCGAGGCTTGCGGTGCCCCTGAGTGTATCTTTGGCGGTGAGCAGTACCGAGCAGTCCCGGACCAGTCGGGGACGTTCGTCCGCCCTCCACACCACGGTGCCGTTGTAACACTCGGCGATCGTCAGCGCGACCGTCACCGTGGCGGTGTCTGATCCTCCGTTACCGTCGGATGCCTCCACCGTAAGCGTGTAGTACGGCGTTGCCGATATGTCGAGGGCACCTGCCACGGTCAACTGACCCGTGGTGCCGCTGATCGAGAACTTACCGTCTTCGTTCCCGGCGGTGATCGAGTAACTCACCGTGTCGTCCGCGTCGGGGTCCGTCGCTGCCACCGTACTCACGGCGCCATCCACCGCCGTCGTGTCCAGGATGTAGAAGTGGTAGACGGCCTGCCCGAACTCGGGATCGCAGGTGGCCGTGTCCACGGACTCCACGCCGGATTCGATGCTCCACATCCGGGTGTAGGTCTCGCCGTCGCCGTACGCACGGACGCGGAACCGGTACTCGGTGCTGCAGGTCGGCCCGTCCCCAGGTGTGTAGGTGGCGCTGAGGCCGGTCGTCTCCGGCAGCGCCGTCCACCCGGAGCCGGACGCATCCGTCCTCTGCTGCACCTCGTACCTGACCGCCCCCTCCAGTGCGGTCCAGGAGACCGTGAACGCCCCGTCGGCCAACCTCACCGCCAGCCCGGAAGGCGCCGGAGGCGGGTCCTCGGCAACATCGGTCACCGTGACCGTGACCGTGGCCGTGTCGGTCCCTCCCTGGCCGTCAGAAGCCTCCACGGTCAGCGTGTAGCTCGCCACAGTCTCGTGGTCCAGATCAACCGCCACCGTGATCGCCCCGCCCTCATCGTCGATGGCGAACACGTCCCCGGTGTTCCCGGCGGTGATCTCGTAACTCAGGTCGTCCTGGTCGCCGTCCGTCGCCGATACCGTTCCCACGGGACTACCCACCTCGGTGTCCTCGGCCACCTCGAAGTTGTAGGAGTCCCGGTCGAACGCCGGCGCCTGGTTGCACGACTCCGTCTCATGCGTGGCTGCCGGGGACTGAGCGCTCCACATCTGCGTGTAGTTCTCGCCGTCGCCGTAAGCACGAACCCTGAACCGGTACTCGGTCCCGCAGGCAGGACCTCCCACCGGCGCATAGGTGACGTTTGCGCCGGCGGCCTGCGGCAGGGCCGTCCACCCGGAACCGGCCGCATCCGTCCTGTGCTGGACCTCGTAGCGGTCGGCACCGTCCACTGCTGTCCAGGAGATCGTGAACACGCCATCGTCCAGAGTCACCGTCAGGCCGGAGGGCGCCGGAGGCGGGTCCTCGGCGACGTCGGTGACGGCGACGGTCACAGTGGCCGTCGCCGTGCCGCCCTTCCCGTCCGAGGCCGTCAGCGTCAGCGTGTAGCCGGCCGTCGTCTCGTGGTCCAGGGCGCCGGCCACCGTGATCGCGCCGCCGCCGTCGATAACGAACGCGTTCCCGGTGTTGCCCGCGGTTATCGTGTATGTGACCGTGTCGGCGTTTACGTCGATCGCCGACACGGAACCTACCGGCTCTCCCACCTGCGCGTCCTCTGACACCTCGAATGAGTACGGGGTATCGACGAACACCGGAGCCTGCGGTCCGCACGCCGCCGTCGTCAGCGTGGCGACATCCGTCCACAGACCTACCCTGGAGTTGTACGTTGCGCCGTCACCGTACGTACCGACCCTGAACTCGTGCGTCATGTCGCACAGCAGAAGACTCGCCGCATGGCTCTCACCGCTCGTGACATCGGCCAGAGTCGTCCAGTCCTCATCTCCGCTGATGCGGTGCTGAACGTGGAAGCCCGACTTGTTCGCCACCGGGTTCCACGTCAGATTCGCTCCGTGAATGCCCGACGCCGTTGCCGAAAGCCCAGTCGGCGCGGGCGCGTACACCGGCGGAGGCTGCGACGGCGTGAACGTAGCCGTGCTCCCGTCGTCCGGCGTTATGTCGCCGTATGCTCCTATGTCACGGTAGTACTGATTCAGATTCGACGTACGGTCATCAGCGAACGCATCGCTAGCGGCCGCCGTCGTCACCCTGCTCTTCAGGTTCGCCAAGGTCTGTGTCTGCTCCGGGTCGCCCGACGAAACGCCATAGCGCACGGCGTTCACCGTGCCCTGGTCGTCCGTCTGAAGGTCCCACTGCGCCACCACCTGCCATACCTCCACTGCTATCGCCCCGTGAGCTCCCATCGGGGCCAGGAACAGCACTCCCTCCCGACCCCCGATGGCGTCGTCAAGCTCTCCCTCCGCTCTCGAGACGACCTGCTCCAGCATCTCTCCGTACTCCGCTTCCGTGAGAAGAGGCGTACTGGCCGGATCGCCAAATTCACCCGCCGCGTGCGCTCTGCTGTATTGATCGTAAGAACGGGCCTCCCCCAAGTGATCATAGGCCACGGTGAGGTTCGAAATGCCCGATCCAACCAAGTACTCGTGAACCCGGTAGCTTGCATAACACGTCAGGACCACCAGGTCGGTCGATAGCCCACCTCTGGCAAGGGGAACGAATACCGCCGAAACGTAGTCCCTGTAGCGAGAAGCAAGGTCGTTGATGTGCGTTCTGAACTCAGCTTCCACCTGGGTCGCCGTTGGCAGGGGATCGTCGTCTTCTTTGGCCAGCCAAAAGCGAATCGTGTCCTCTCTTTGCCCGGCAGTCATGGCGAAGCCCCGCCAATCGCAACGTATCGAGCCCTCCTGCTCGGTTCCCCTGAATGCGACCTGCACGGGAGACGCCTCGGAGGCAAAGAGACCCTTCTCAAGCACCTCCTCGAGGCTGTAGACTCCGCCTTCACCGGGGGATGCAGCCCCGGCGCTTCCTCCAACTACGCTGAAATGATTGACATTCCTGGTGCTGCAAGATGTGCTCGATCCGCCGGTGCAGGGTTTCTTCGGTTGAGGCCCCAGCTGACCATTTGTCGGCATCCGGGCGGACGTGGACCGTGAAGGCTCCCGAGTTCCCGGCGATATGGAGAGCTTCGACGCTGGCGTCTGGCCCTGCGGAAGCAGCGTCGATGTCGGGACCGCCGCATGCTGGAATCTGGTAGGCCAAAGCTCTCCCCCGGCCGACTCCAGCTTTTCGCCCCTGACTTCGCTGAGGCCGGGCACGGACCTGGCCAGGATTCGTCTGTTCAACCCATCGGCATCCATCACGAACAGCATTACGCCGCTGGCCGGACTGACGAGACCTTCGTCCTCGGTGCGCGACACGTGTACGGCAATCCGGGAGCCGTCAGGCGACCACGAAGCCCGGATCACCCGGGGGCGGTCCTCGAATTCGACGAGCCGCCTTGCTTCCGATCCGTCCGCCTTGACCGACACGATCTCGTAGCCGTACCACGACTGTGAGTAGAGAATCGCCGTGCCGTCCGGTGACCAGAGCAGGTTATGGACGTCGAATAAGTCCTCGACTTCCGTGTCGAACAGCATCGTGAGATCGGACCCGTCCGGGGCCACCGTGTAGATCTTCATCGAGTCGTAGAACTCTTCGGCGCTCATGAATGCAATTCGGCTGCCATCGGGCGACCATGTGGGAAGCATGGTCGTCCAGCCAATCCTTGTAAGGTCGGTGCCGTCTGCTCCGACCGTGTATAGAGTTTGCGGCGTAGGGCGGCGATCGAGATCGGGATCATGCTCGTACGCAATGAATGCTAGGCTCCGGCTATCCGGAGACCAGACCGGGGCGCTGCCCATTGCGCGAATGGACGGGGCAACGCTGCGCACGTCGGAACCATCCGCCGCCATCGTGTAGACTGCGAGGTCCCTCAATTTCTTGAAGCCATCCTCATACTCATGTACAGAGGGGGCGACGAAGGCGATGCGCTTGCCATCCGGCGACCACGTCGGATTCCTAAAGATCCTGCTCCTGGGCTCAGGACTGATCAGGGTTCGCCTGCCGGAGCCGTTTGGCGCCGACACGACTATCTTTGCGCTGTCATCGAACGCGGCATACACGACCCGCTTCCCATCCGGAGAGAAGCTGGGCGACAGCCCATAGTGGCCGTCGGGCTTCGCGAATGCACCGTCAAGCAACCACAGATGCGAACCATCGGCCGCCGACATATAGATGCCACCGTCGAACATGAACGCAATGACATCGCCCTCCGGCGACCATTGAGGACTAGTTCGAGGGCGCTCCGCACTCAACGCATTGACGAGTCCAAAATCCGGATTTTCCCCACAGGAGGCCGAAGAAGCAGACGAAACCAAAGCTGTCGCCATCAGGGTGAGGAGGAACACCCAGGATGCGATCCTCGTCACACAGGAAGGTTTCCACTCAGGTGTCACTATCGCAATCCCTTACGGACCCAGGGTTTGATAGAGGGCGTAAATCGCCATGATGTCAAGCGGCAGTGGCGAGCATTCATGTTCAGGCGTCTCCAAAAAGCTGTGGTACATCGTCGATTCGATTACCGCCGAGTGGGCTACGAGTTCATCAACGGCATATAGGTTCCACCAACTGCCTTCCTCGTAGTCTGATAATCCCAGCGCGTGTCCGGCCTCATGGACCATGGTCTCATAGTTCTTTCTGTCATCTAAGACGACAGGATCCCCTGAATCGTCAAGGCAGATGTTAAGGCTGACATCTGCAACGGAATCTACCGATTTATCAGCACGAGAAACATTCACCAGGACGTCAACACTGCCACCTTCCAGCTCCAGGCCAGCCCCCTTGTTGGGGTCTCTG
This sequence comes from Dehalococcoidia bacterium, assembly GCA_034421295.1. Classification (GTDB taxonomy): domain Bacteria; phylum Chloroflexota; class Dehalococcoidia; order Lucifugimonadales; family UBA2962; genus CAUZIR01. The sequence continues at coordinate 20,075 of DAOUKM010000006.1, read as the reverse complement.
TACCTGGGAGAGATTACACACGCGCCCGCGGGCGCACTATACCCGCCGCCGGTAATGCAGAAGAAAAGAGAGTTATTAAGAATTATCTGGACCGCCGGATACATCCATTCGGAAGTGTCGACCATATAGACTTCATTGCTCTCGTTGTACAGCGCCTTGAGCATTGTCATAGGTCTATCGTTGCTTATGGGATCACTTCCATAAAGACAGGGCTTATCATCATGAGTAATCGTCAATATATCGGGCGCGGCCGTCTGCCACTGGCCGAAGGCACTCTCGATGAGACTTACCCAGTCGCCCCGTTCGTCTGCCGGGGTAAATGTATCGTCACATACTGTGTACTCGTAGTCCCCGCCCTCCCAGTGTCCGAAGAATGGGAACGTGCCGACCCGAGATGAATTGTCCGGAAAATGTCCCGATGGCCATGCGAATGCATCACGCGTCGAATACACCCAACCATCGCCAGCATCGTACATAAGCTGTAGGGCATAGAGTTCCTGTCTCTGGAGACCGCTAACAGTGATGCTTCCATCGGTCGGCGTCGGATCAATGACTTCTCCGTCAAATGTCGAAGGATATGAGGAATCATTTAACCGCCATTCTGCACTGGTGTGGCTTATACCAGGTCTGCTCTCCCTAAGCCGTCTATATCGAACCATTACTGTCTGGACACCGGCGGGCGGTGACCATGAGACGGTCACCTTGTGGTTTATCGGGAACAGCTGCCCGGGGGCCGGGGGGCTGAATCCGTTGGCCGATTCGATAAGATCGCCTTTGATCGTCACCTTTTCGCTGAAGGAACTGTCCAGTACTGGACTGGTTGGATCAGAAGCGCTGACCTGAATCTCAAAGGAGTCTCTGTCTATGAAACCGTGCACACCTATGACTCGATCGAGATTGATCTCATATGGGTGCTTTTCATCTCGAACGTTTTGCGGGTGTCCATCGGTGGTGATCCGCATTGTGTAGCGGGTAGCCCTTACGTCGGGATCGTCCGTCCAGGTCAACAGCGCCTTTCTTCCCCGAAGGGGCTGGACGTCAAGGTCAGTTGGCGCCCTTGGCTTGGTGAGGGCGTCGGTACTCATCGCATAGGCGCCACAGGAGGTCGCCTGGGCAGTGCGACAGAGTCGAATTCCCACTGCGTACTCTCCAGGGTCCGACGGCTGGAACGAAAACACGGTCTCAGCTGATGTCAGGCCTACGTCCTGCCCCTGGACTGCATTCCCGTCTAGGAAGAGGGTTGCCTGATGGTGGAAGCTATGCGGTGTCAGCGCATAGTGCACATTGATCTTCGTTCTGTCCCTCGGGTTAACGGTGATCGTAGGGCTGGTGGCGTCAGGGAAGAGCAGGTCGACCCTGAATGACTGGAACACAGTCAAACCGGACGGATCTTCCGCCGTTACCGTTACCGTCGTGGCGCCGGGTCCGACCTGCGCTATCGCCAGAGTGCTGCCAATTACAGTCGCAGTAACGACGCCTGTATTGGCTGAACTCGCCGAATACGTCAGAGTGTCACCGTCAACGTCGGTGAACTTGTCTGCAATGCCTATGGTCGTTGTTCCGGTACCCCAGGCCAATGTCTGGCCGCCAATGGAGGTCGCCACATGCGGCGGCTCATTGACGTTGACGACCGTGATTGCGACATCGAGTTGTGTAGACCTGGCGGGAGAGCCGTCGTCCCTGGCGATCAGCCTTATGTCGTAGGTGTTGTTGCGACCGAAATCGCCCGGCATCTCATAGTTCGGAGTGATCTTGAACTTGAGGTGTCCATCGCTGTCCAGGATGAAGTCCCCGGAGTCCGTCCCGGCCAGGGTCAGCGTCACGTTGTCGTCATCTTCGTCGCTGACCGTGTATAGAGCCACGTCGGAATCGTCGTTTTCTAAATGCTCCACCCTAGTGGCACCGCTGATGACGGGATCGTGGGCGTTCGGCACCGTCACATCGAATTCCTGCTCTGCGGTAAGGCCCCCTTTGTCGTAAGCGGTCACCGTCACCGTCGTCGAGCCGGAACCTACTGCCGTGATCGTCAGGTCGCTGCCGCTCACGCTGGCGTCCGCAACCCCGGGATCCGACGAGTCGGCGCCATACGTGAAGGTGTTGCCACTGTCCTCGTCACTGAACTTGCCGGTCAGGCCGATGGTGACGGGATCGGCCTCCAGTTGAAGCGTCAGATCACCGATCTGCGAGGCGACCTTCGGCTTGTCGTTGACGTTTCCGACCACTATGGTCACATTGAGCTGTGACGTTCTGCGCGGAGAGCCGTCGTCCCTGGCGATCAGCCTTATGTCGTAGGTGTTGTTGCGACCGGAGTCGTCCGGCATCTCATAGTTCGGAGTGTTCATGAACTTGAGGTATCCATCACTGTCCAGGATGAAGTCCCCGGAGTCCGTCCCGGTCAGGGTCAGCGTCACGTTGTCGTCATCTTCGTCGCTGACCGTGTATAGAGCCACGTCGGAATCGTCGTTTTCTAAATGCTCCACCCTAGTGGCACCGCTGATGACGGGATCGGCCTCCAGTTGAAGCGTCAGATCACCGATCTGCGAGGCGACCTTCGGCTTATCGTTCTCATCGGTGACGGTGATGGTGACGTTGTGGTCGTCGAACAGGCCGCCTCTGTCCCTTGTCCTGACCGTCACGTTGTATATGTTGTTTTCGCCGAAGTCGTCCGCCATCTCGAAGTTCGGCGACTTTCTGAACGTGAGCTCACCATCGGAGTTGATACGGAATTTGACCGAGTCTCTGCCGAAGACGGAATTGATCAGCGACCATGTGACCGTGTCGCCGAGATCGGGATCGGAGGCCCTGTAGCTGGCGATCACCTCGTCGACGTCGGAATTCTCAGGGTGACTCTCCGACGAGGGGCCGTGAACCACCGGCGGTTCATTGACGTTGGTGACCACGACGATCACATCGAGCTGGCCGGTGGCGGCCGGGGACCCGTTGTCGGTAGCCCTCAGGGTCACTACGTACCGGTTATTGCCATCTGAGTCCACCGGGCTTTCGTAGTCGGGCGAAGAACTGAACCTGAGCTCGATACCGTCATCGTCGTTGATGCTGAAGACGAAATTGCCGCCGTCGATACCGGCCAACGAGAACGCGGCGCTGTCGCCTTCTGGATCGGAGACAGTGTAGGTAGCCAACACATCGGTAGCCGGCGAATTCTCAGGTTGTCTCTCCGACGTTGAACCGCGAATCACCGGCGGCTCATTGACGTTGGAGACGACGATAGTCACGTTGAGTTCGGAGGTCGCGACCGGGGAGCCGTTGTCCGTGGCCCTCACGGTTACGTTGTATATGTTGTTCGTGCCGGAATCGACCGGATTCTCGTAGTCGGGAGCACTCCTGAACTTCAGGTCGCCGTCACTGTCCAGGGTGAAGCGCCCCGCATCGGTGCCGGTCAACGACAATGTGACTGTGTCGCCATCGGGGTCGGTGGCCGTGTATGTTCCGACCGCCTCCGTGCCGTTCTCGTCGTACCTCCTGAAGGAAGTGCCCGAGATGACGGGGGGATTATTCTGCCTGACGGTAACGTCCTGGGTGGTACTGACCCTCAAGGTGGTGCCACGTAGTACCTCCGCCGTAACCGTGCCGCCGTCGCTGCTGCAGCCGTAGAGCGTGAAGGCGTGGCTGTAGTCGAACCCGATCGCGGTGGATGTGGGGACGGTAACGGTGACCTGCACCGCAGAGCACGCCGCATTGAACCCAATGTCGGCATCGTCGTCATCGCGACTCACGCGCAGCTTGTTGTCGTGGCCCCCGGTCAGGAACTTGCCCTTGACGGTAAAGCCGTCGCTTGATCCCGCATCCATCGTCGAGACCAAGCCATTGATCTCTATCTCCTCGTTACATATGTACTGCCCGCCGGCGAAGAAACATGCGCGCGGCAGCTTGCCCTCCCTGTCGTCTCTCGCAAGATCTCTCTCGAAAATCTCGCCCGCGGGCTCGGCGGTCTCCGTGCATGTCCACTCACCGGTCTCCGGGTCTTCGATGCATGTCTCGACCGTCACCTTGATCGACTCGGTGTCATCCGGTTCGACAGTCGGAGTGGCGGCGGGGGTTTCGTCGGTGCCTTCCTGCTCCCCTTCTTGAGCCGCAATCGGTCCTGCGGATAGCATCAGCAACAGAACGACCATACCCAGACCGACCAGCAAACAGAGCGCCAGTGCCATCGGAACCGAACGTCGAACGTCTCGGCTTCGCACGCTACCAGGCACCTAGACGCCCTCCAGGCGCAGTATTCCCGGCCATCGCCGGAATCGGCTCTAAATCGGTGCTGGGTTTCATGCTTTCCCTACCTGCGTGTCCCGGAGGCTCCGGGCAGGATTGCCGTAACGGCCCTCCGCACAATTGCCAGGGGCAGTCCGTCGCTCCGCCCTTGTCTCCTTGACCCCTTCAAATGCAAGTGTTTGATCGGAATCTCAAACGCATTCGATACTCGCCGCAGGGCACGTTACCACATCGATATTAGCTAATGGTCAGAATTAGCTCATATATACAGTTAGTATTTGTGAGATCCGGGTAGATTCGGTGGGATACTCCGGCTGCACGGCAGCGCATCGAGAGTCCGGTACCGTGCCGGGATCGCCCGAGCACATGCGTTCTGAGGGGATCAGAGGTCCTGCCGAGGTCGGAAGATCAGTCGTATCGACGAACTGGAGCGTGAGAAGGTGGCGTTGGGGGAGCGCTTGTCGCTATTTGCAGAGGCCGGCCTGCGCAATAGCGAGAGCCTTGACCTCGATGCGGTGCTGCAAGACGTCCTGGATCATCTCGATGGTATCGAGTAGAAACACAGCAACTTCCGGCGCTATAGTCTTAACGCCTTTACACTTGAAATCAGGGTTGGCCATGCGGATAGCGCGTTGACACGGGCCATCTTGAGGCACGCCCGGCCGATCATTCCATCTTCGCTAGGCGGTTTCGAAAGGAGAGCGAATTGGTTCAATCAATGGAGGGAATGGACCTTATCGACCGGGTGCGGGAGGTCTCACTACGTGCGCAAAAGCGGCTGGACAAGATCGAAACGGAAGAGGCCACCAAGACGGCCCTCGTAATGCCGTTCATAAGCCATGTGCTCGGGTACAACGTCTTCGATCCTGCGGAAGTGGTGCCCGAGTTCACGGCCGATGTGGGCACCAAGAAGGGCGAGAAGGTCGACTATGCCATCCTGCAAGATGACGCGCCCGTCATCATCTTCGAATGCAAGAAGTACGGCACGGAGCTTGACAAGGACCATGCATCACAGCTGTACCGCTATTTCAGCGTCACCCAGGCGCGGTTCGGCGTACTCACGGACGGCATAGCCTATCGATTCTTTGCAGATCTGGAAGAGCCCAACAAGATGGTCAGCAGGCCGTTCTTCGAACTCGATCTCCTCAACTTCAGCGAGGCCGAGGTTGAGGAGCTACGCCGTTTCACGAAGACTTCCTTTGATCTCGACCAGATCCTCAGCACTGCGAAGGACCTCAAGTACATACGTGAGACAAAGAAGCTGCTGGCCAGAGAATGGGCCGATCCTTCCGAGGATTTCGCCCGCTACGTTGCCGGACAAGTGTACGACGGCACTAGAACGAGGCCGGTGATCGAACAGTTCTTGCGTGTCACAAAGAAAGCGTGCCAGCAATTCCTCGCCGACCGCGTCGACGACCGCCTTAAGTCAGCTCTACAGAGCGGAGCGGATCAGGAAGAGGTGCCGGAGAAGAGCGAAGAAGAAGCCGAGCCTGAGGGGAAGGACACCTCTGGCATCGTGACCACCGAGGATGAACTGCAGGGGTACTTCGTAGTAAAGGCGATTGTAAGCCAGGACATATCCGCCGCCCGAGTCGCTATCCGCGACACGAAGTCATACTGTGGTGTGCTGCTGGACGACAGCAACCGAAAGCCCATCTGCAGGCTCTTTTTCAACAGCAAACAGTATTACCTGGGCCTGATCGGTGAGGACAGATCAATCGAGCGCTTGCCCATCGAGTCAGTCGACGGCATATATCGATACGCTGAACGGCTCCGCGAAACCGTGCGACGGTACGAAATGGCATAGCCCCCTGCTTCAAATTGTCTATCACAAGCACCCAACTGTGCTTGTGTCTTAGTACCTATTCCCAGTTCATCAGTCCAGCGCATTAACGTCTCGGTAGGACCAGATTTTGGGGTTCAGGTCGGGGCGCGAGGACAGATCACAGACTTACATGAGGCATCGTCACCATTTCTCACCCTGACCTCATACCTATCGGCGTAATAAGCACTCGCACAGCCCTTGCCAGATGGCCAGGGGGCATCCACTTGGCATTGAATGGTGAGTCGAATGGGCCCGCATAGATGGAAGGAAGTCTGCCTTCCATTCTTGCTGCTCGTGTTGGCAGCGGCCGCATGGCAGGCCTACGACCCGGAGCCAGTGCACGCCGAGGAAGACCTGGGCCGACGCTATGACTCCAATGGCAGCAACTACATCGATCGCGACGAAGTGTTGGCCGCCATCGTCGACTACTTAGACGGCGAGCTCACTCGGGACGATGTCTTCAAGCTCATTGGCCTGCATTTATCGCAGGCGCAGATCCAGATCAGACGGCCAACACCAATGTGTACTCCCCCACACACGGCTTTTGACAGAGGATCGGCCGATGCGTTGGCGGCGATAGAGGCACTGCCATGGACTGAAGATGGAGATCCGGAGGACGTCGCAAGGCTCGAAGGGCTTTCGGAGCGGTCCCCACAGGTATTCTGGGCGTTGATGGACAGGGATTGGATTCAGGGACGGGACGGAGAATTAGGCAATGACACGGTGTCCATTCTCCGCAGTATTGAGAACCTATCCCGACGGGACGGCACTGCGACCGCTTGCATCGTGGCCCTGCAATTTCTCGACACGGTGGAAAGAAGGGGCGATTGGCTCATCCTTTCGATGTTCGGAAGCCTGATGCGCTCGGCCCCTGACGATGTTCACCGGCTCCTCTCGGACAGAGCGCTACCTGAAGCCGTTCAACCTGCGCAGGTCGCCCTGCTATACCTGGAATCTCAGGGCCCGGCGATAGTTGCGGCGATAGAGGGCATGCCGTGGATTCTCGACCTGGTAGGGTCAGCCAGCGAAACTGACCCGCATCTACGCATTGGGTTAGAGGATGGCCTGGAGCACAGGGCCCTGATGGATCTATTCGAAATCTACGTACTCTCACCCGAGGCTTTCGTCGGTCTGGCTAGGAAGCCATGGGTGCAGGACGGCATAAACGTCTGGGACTACCATGTCGTGCTCAGCATAGGCGTCGTCGCCCACTCTGACCCGAAGATCGTGGCGCGTTTGGTGGACCTGTCCTTCCTTGATGCGGTGGATTCCGTCGACGTGTACATCATTCAGACGTTGGAGTTGTACAGGGACGGAGGCCATCTGGGCAGGATTGTGGACGATCCCATGCTCGGCGGCGACATCGCCGATGGAGATCTGGGAAATGTTGCGCTCCTTGGGCTCAGGATACTGGATCCGGTTGCGGCCGAAGTGGTGGACTCCCTGGACTGGGTGCGGGACGGCATATCAGAATCCGAGCAGTTTGCTGTACATCGACTCTGGGATTCCTGGGAGTCGAGGAAGTTGGGGTCCGGATCGCACAGGATCTTGCAGACAGTCGCGCAGAAGTCATGGCTGCAGGACGGCCTCAATCCGGACGAGCTATCCGTGGTAACCGACCTACTGAGGATGTCTTCACGCCAGAATCGTGAAGACACGATCATCCAGATAATCGAAATGCCTTTCCTGGAGACGGTCGATGGTGTGGATGCGGCCGCGATGACTTCGCTGTCGAGGTTGGATGGCGAGGAGTTTCTCTACGCGACCCTGTCACATCCGACCCTGAGCGATGGAATCACCGACGAAGATTCGGTGATCGTGGCGGCCCTGCAGGAAGTGATTCCAAGTCGTCCCGACCTTTTGGAAGTGCTCTTGAACCGCGAGGAAGTGACGGTTGAGAATCGCCCATTGGAGCTTCCTCATTCGGGGCAAGTCGTCGCGTCGGTAATCCACCTTATGTCCGGGGCGACCTTCCGCACGATGGATATATTCGAGCGGATCCTGCGTAGCCAGGAGGGGTTCATGAGGATTCCCTTCCCGAGGACTCACGTCGGTCTGCTGGTGGCGGACACGACGCCCCACAGGGGAGGCGGAGGCCCGGGCGGCTTCGGCTTCATCGTCGACCCGGCCTATGAGGAAGACGAGGCCCTTATTGCTCATGAGCTGGCCCACACGTACTGGCCCTTTAGCCCTAGATGGATCGCCGAGGGAGGAGCCGAGTTCCGCGCGGCTATATCGGCAGGCGAGACACTCTCGTCCTCTCTAGACTGCGGAGCCGTGGAAAACCTCTACGAGCTGGATCTCCTCAGCAGGGAACAAAGGCAAGCCAAGCCCCCGCCTCCGCCGCCCGGCTGGTCTTCCTGTCCTTACGTTCTGGGCAGCGCGCTGTTCCTCGACCTGCATGAAAGCCTTGGAGAGTCAGCCAGCAGCGCCGGATTCGGTCGACTCTATACGGCGCTGCACAACGACACGCATGAAGGAGAGTGTGGAGGGGTGGAGAGAGGAGCATGCTACGTGAGCATTGCATTTGTCAGGGAGGCAGATGAAGAGGCTGCAGCGATAGCCGGGCCGATCATAAGGCGCCATTACTACGGCGACTAAAGTGCTCCATTCGTACCCGGACGGCCCCAGTGGAAGTAAGACGGATCACCGATAAGCGAAGTAGCGATATGCCTCAAGGGAAGCCAGGCCTCTCGCCGGAAGTCCTGCTCAGATCTGCAGTGTGACGGATGCCAGTCTCGCTACGTTGCATTTCCGGAAATCCTCAGCGCTCGGTCAAAGGCCGAGGTGCACGATCCTCAGATCGAAGAGATTGTGGCTCCCGGCGCTGGTCCTGATTGTGGCGTAGTGTTATTCACTCGTCGGCCGGGTGCAGGCTGAGAGGTCCGGGAGGAACGGGACTGCTGCGGTATTGCTCTATTGCGCAGGTGGAGAGGGGCGATAACAAGTTCAACGATAAGAGCGCTGGTTGCGTTGGAGACAAGTCGGCCGTTGTTCAGAGAATAGGGCCATGCAGTCACAACTCCGGTCAAGTTGACTTCGGAGTCAATTCTCGACTGGCCGGACGCGTGGGTCACAGGAGGGTCACGTCCCGTCAAGTATCCGTGTTGAGTGTCAAGGGCAGTGATCTAGCCCATGGGCTAGATCACTGGTTCTAGGCTGTCATCGGCATCCAAGGCCTGCCTCGGCGAGCGATGGCGTTGAGTTGCAATAGCAGCTTGCGCATAACAGCCACTACTGAGACGTTGCCAGGCTTGCCACGCTCACGCAGACGCCGGTAGAAGCGTCGCATCTCGCTGTCGTGGCGGATCACCGCCCACGCACATATGTAGAGTGACCGCCGCACCAGGCCACGGCCGCCCCTGATTGCGCGCCTGCCCCGCTTACCTCCACTGTCCCTCGACCAGGGAGCCAGGCCCACCAGGGAGGTCAGGGACTTGCTGTCCCACTTTCCCAGTTCGGGCAGATGCGCGACCAGGACCGCCGCAGTCAGCGGACCTATTCCAGGTACGGTGCGGTACAGCGCGGCCCGCTGCGCCATGGGAGCGCTCCTTTGCAAGGCGGCCTGATATTCCTTGTCCAGACGAGCTATCTCCTTCTCAAGCCATGAGATGTGGCGTCTGCTGGACCTTGCCGCATAGGGTGTGACGCGCTTATCGATGCGTCCCAATTCCCGGACTCTCTGTTCCAACAGCTGCCGGCGGCGTCGCAACAGATCCTGCAGCTCCTCGCGTTCCGGCTCCAGCTCCCGGGCCGGTGTCTCCGCATCCGGGAACACCTAGCCGTAGCGCGAGAGGACCTGGGCATCCCTCGGATCGGTCTTGGCCTCGTACCCGCAGGCCCGAGCGAATGCACGCACCCGGTTCGGATGGGCCACGTACATGGCGATCTCGGTCTTTCGCAAACGGTCGTTCGTACCCGCCGGTCGATTCACACACGGCCATGGTGACGTCCAGTGCCCTCAGATGTTTCAACAGCTTGGTCAGTCCCACCGCCGTGTTGTTGAACCGGACTACGGGACCTTCCGCCACCGAGACGTCCAGATTGGCCTTACCGACGTCGATGCCAGCTACCAATACCATTAGCAACCTCCCGCATGTAATGTTGTCTCGTCCTCCACACTTGTAGATGCGGGCCTTTAGCCCCTGTATCCGTTCGGAGCGACAAGCACGGCGGGAGGGGTGTCAAACTTGACGCCGGTGCAGTCAGGGATTACCCCCTGACTCACCCAGTGATTAACGACGCGCCCCTCTCGCCCACCCCACAAATTGGCCTAATTGCGGGGCTGCGGCAACATACAAGTGGTGTATTAAGGCGTCATCCTGTTGATGTTGTTCACGCAGCAGTTGGTTGTGGAAGCATCGCCTTCGGCGATGCTTCCAGTTCCTGGTCAATCTCTGGAGATACAAGCGTCAGGTAGCGGCGCCCGATAGATTAGGTAGGGACGGCGCCGCCGATGGCCGGATTGCTCCGGCTGGTCTGCGCCGTCCCCCCTACCGAACCGGACGTGCGGCTTTCACCGCATCCGGCTCTCCATCAGATGGGGCAGACCTGTTGGTCGGGAACATCGACTTTTCCGCCATCGCCGTCGGGTGCATACATCCCTCCTCCGGCATAGTTCGCTTCGTTCCACACCCATCCGACTGCCCTCCTTCGCCATGTGGACGGCTTTCCCGTCCTCGGACTACTACGAGGGCTCTGTCACCCGTCCAGCATTGGCCGAAGGCTGGCCTGCTCCGTCACCGGGTAGCCGAACGAGCTTCCCAAGTTCGCAAAGGTTGCGTCTTCATATCGTCTTAGGTCCTGCCTCTACGCCTAGCTTGGCTCTCTGCCGCGCTCGTCATCGGAGGATGCCGGTCAAAGGGAGTACGGCATCCCTGCCCTGATCGGGCTATCTCTGTGAATGGGAGACAGAGAGTCCGATGACTCCACCCTCGCCCTACCGTGAGCGGGTGGTCGCACGTGCGACGCTTCAAACAGCAGTTCCTTTCGTGACCGTAACGACACTCTGGCTAGCAGTGCGCGGCACAGCAGGGTAGCCGCCACCACATTGTCGGGAAGGCTTCAGACACGGCTCTGCCTCTGGCCCCCATGCCTGCTTCCCTGGCCACCGGCCCACTCCTGGCCGGGTTCCCCATCGGGAACGTTCAACCTTCGCGCCTCTTGGCGCACCCCACTCGTCGTGCTGCTCTGCCAGCACCGCGCCCACCAGCCGGCGGGCAGCCGACCGGTTAGGGAAGATCCCCACCACGTCGGTCCTTCTGCGGATCTCCTTGTTGAGCCGTTCCAGCGGGTTGTTAGACCAGATCTGCCTCCAGTGCGCCACCGGGAACGCCGTAAAGGCCAGGACGTCCGGTCCAGCCTCGGCCAGCATCGATGCGGCCTGCGGGAACCGGTCCTAGAGCTGGTCGATCACCCTGTGCAGCTGCGCATGAACCTCCTCTGCAGACGGCTGCTGGTAGACGGTGCGCACCATCGTCGCCACCGCCGGCTGGGCACGCCTGGGCACACGGGTAAGCAGGTTGGTCATGAAGTGGGTGCGGCAGCGCTGCCAGCTCGCTCCCGCGAAGACCGACGCGATCGCATCCCTGAGGCCGCGGTGAGCATCGGATATCACCAGCTCCACACCACTCAGGCCTCGGTCGGCCACCGAGCGCAGAAACTGGAGCCAGAAGGCACCGTCCTCACTGGTTCCCACGTCCATGCCCACGATCTCTCGCTTGCCCTCGGCGTTGACCGCAGTCGCCACCACCACGCTTACGTTCACTATCCTGCCTGACTCCCTCACCTTCTGCGTCAGCGCATCAAGCCACACGTACCGGTAAGGACCTCCATCCAGAGGCCGGCCGAGGAAGCTGTCGACCACCTCGTCGAGCTCTGAGCAGATGCGCGAGACCTGGCTCTTGGATATGCCATCGCATCCCAACGCCTTCACCAGGTCGTCCACTCGCCTGGTAGACACACCCTCCACGTATGCCTGCTGGATAACACCGAGCAGGGCTCGCTCGCTTCGCCGCCGCGGCTCCAGCATGCTCGGGAAGTAGCTCCCCTACCTCAGCCTGGGGATCCTAAGGTCCATAGTCCCCACACGTGTATCCCACTGTCTGGGCCTGTAACCGTTGCGCCGGGCCACACGCTCTGTACTTCTCTCCCTGTAGCCGGCTCCGGTCCTGGCTGACACCTCGGCATCCATGATCCCCTCTACCAGGACTATCAGCGCCTCGCGAAGGAAATCCACGTCTCCATCAGCTCCACGCTTGCGCAATATCCCCAGCAGTAGGGTAGGCCGCCGGCGAGTTACTCCGGTTGCCCGAAGCACTTTTCCGTCGGCCCCCCTCCGAACCGTGCATGAGCCTTTCGGTCTCACACGGCTCTCCAGTGACACTCGTCCAGGCTCTCAACCCGGATGGCACAGAAAGTGGTTTCGGCGTTACGCATACCGCGCACCTCCCCACTCTCTGCACCGGTGCCGCCTGCCCCCCTTCGCCAAGTGCCGGGCTCTCCCCGGCTCGGACTACTGCGAGGACTCCGTGACCATAGGACTCTCGCCCCTTAGGCCATCCCGCGTTACGGTGACACAGGACGTCCGAGCGCGACTGTAGGTGCCCCGTTCATTCCCTTGTATGGCCACATTGGCCATCGTCCGTTCGTCGGAGATGCATCGGTCTGGACCTGTTACCGGTGCAACGAGCGACGCCGGGTTACAAGCGTTCTACCGGCGGGTGAAAGGATCACCTTCCGGGAACTGGGGTTCAGGCAATCCGGCTTTCACCATATCGCGCGGGTCTTGCGGAACCAGCCCTACAACGCTTTCAGGCCGTAGCCGCTTTACCGACATGCTGCTTTCCCCATTGGCTTTCACCGCAAGGTAGGTCGGTTGACCCAAGAACTTTCTCCGAGTTCCTCCCGATTGAGTCGGGTATCCTGTGCCGCGTTGACAGCGTCACGCGGCGCACGGTCCATCCTTTCCTTGACCAGCGTCGCCCTCCTTGAGTCGTGTTCTTTGTTCTCTAAGGATGACGCGGTGGTCTCTCTTTATGTAGATCTCCTTAATACACCACGTGCTGGGACGTTACTATGGGCGGCGGGTGCAGGCATGACAGAGAGCGCGAACATATGACGAAAGGTGCGGGTATTGTCCGATCTAGCTTCCTGTGGGCCCTTTTGACCGGAGTCCCATTGGGACCCATCGGACTATTCGCACTCGACGGTAGGCTCTTCGTTTCGGCCCAGAGCCAGAGCAGCGACGCCTCCCTCAGCTACGTGGACATCGGGACGTTCACATCCGGTAAGGCTTCCCACACGGCCAGCGTCACCAACCGAGTGAGGGAAACCACCGTCACGCCGACCGTGAGCCACTCGGGGGCGAGCTATGCAATAGAGCTCGGGGATGTGGAAGACTCCAACGGCACAGCTTCACTGAGCGTCGGAAGCAACGTAAGCACCGTGAAGGTAGCGGCCGAAGACGAAATTACAACCCAGACTTACACCGTGAAGGGCTCACTCGTCATGTTGCCCTGCCAGCAACGCTCCCACCAGCCGGCGCGAAGCAGGCCAGTTCGGGGAGATCCCTATCACGTCCGTCCGGATGGGGATTTCCCCGTTGAGCCGATCCAGCGGGATGCTAGACCAGATCTGTCTATCATCGCCTTTCAGACATAGATGAAGAGCTAACTTGCGACCGACGAGCACCGCCCAAAGTTAGTATCCAACGTGCTCAGGTGACATCGCAATATACAGCGGCAAGAGTAGATTCGTGACGCCATGAGATACGTGACCACATGCTTATCCATTCGCGTCTGTACTGTCACCCTCATCTTAGCGGTAGCAATAGCCTCCCTCCTGCATCCGTCCGTCGCTAAGAGCCAAACGGAGGCTTGTGCCACCGCGGGCGCAGTCGAGAATGCTGCGATGAACCCAGGATTGCTATCAGACTGCACGGCGCTGCTGGCAGCGCGAGACAAGCTGGCTGGGGATGCAACTCTGAACTGGTCGGTGAGCAATCCTATTGAGCAGTGGGATGGCCTCACGTTGGACGAATCGCCCCTGCGGGTTACTCAACTAGACCTTGCCTATAGGGAACTGACGGGAGAGGTACCGTCGGAACTAGGGCATCTTTCAAGACTAATGGAGCTGTACTTGGTCGGAAACGACCTCACTGGAGGAATCCCCGGCGAACTAGGCTCACTGTCGGAACTACAGGTACTGCACCTCGGAGAGAATGATCTGACCGGCCCGACACCGGACGAACTGGCAAGCCTAACGAAACTAACGCGACTGGATCTGTCCTACAACGATCTGGTCGGAGCCGTACCGTCCTGGCTTGGCAACCTGGCAGAATTGTCCGCTCTGCAGCTTTCTGGGAACGAATTGACAGGCGTAATACCCACAGAACTTTACAATCTCTCAGAGCTGCGATACCTATACCTTGAGTACAACAATCTGGAAGGAATCATAGCCAGGGGGCTCAGCCGACTCACAAATCTGGAATATCTGAATTTACGTGGAAACGAATTGACCGGGAGAATTCCTTTGGAGTTGGGCGAACTTTCCAAACTCAAACAGCTACTGCTCAGTGAGAACCAATTCACCGGAGACATACCGACCTCGCTGGCAGCTCTATCGAATCTAGAATGGCTGGATTTAAGCGTGAATAATTTCACTGGAGAGATACCAGCAGGATTGGGTGATCTGACCGAGCTGTTTTTTCTGGACCTAGGCGGTAACCGTTTAACAGGATCCATACCAATTGGGCTCCGAAAACTCGCCAATCTACGGAGACTGTCTCTGAGCGGTAACCAGTTGACCGGGACCATCCCGGCCTGGCTGGGAGAACTCTCCGGGCTCCGAACTCTCAGCCTTGGCCACAACCGGCTGACGGGGAGATTGCCGGAGGACCTGGCGAGCCTACATTATCTGGAAACTCTGTTTCTGGGGAACAACCGGCTCGAGGGTCAAATACCGTCATGGCTTGGCGAGCTAGCCAACCTACGGCTCCTGTACCTCAACGCGAACCTGTTCGCTGGCGAGCTACCGGCGACCCTGGCCGATTTGACGAATCTAGAGGCATTCTCGGTTGCAGATAACGATCTGACCGGTTGCGTGCCCCTGTCCTTGAGCCGCGTGCACAGACTTATTCTCGACAATACGGGGCTCAGTTTCTGCCTGGAGCACGAAGAGGCCGGGACCACCTACTCTGCTTTGTTGACTGTTGGCGAGGGAGAGACACTCCTGATCGATGCATCAGTATCCCTTGCGGTCGGGGAGCATGCGGAGGGAGAAGCGTTTGAGATTTCTTCGGTCGGCAACGCGGTTAACGGTACAGTCAGTCTTGAGGGGACCACGATCACCTATGTGCACGATGGGTCGGAAACTACCACGGGGGGCTTCACTTATACGTCTCGCGATGGCGCAAGCGCCTCTTCTGGCACGGTGACCATCTCTGTTAGGCCGGTGAACGATCCTCCAGTCGCCGGCAGCGACAGTGCAGTGGTGAGTGAGGGGGAGGCGCTATCGATCGAAGAGTCTGACCTTCTGATCAACGACAGCGATGCGGAGGGAGATTCACTGAGTGTCTTGGAGGTACGCGACGCGTCAAACGGAACAGTAAGGCTGGTCGAGAATACGATCACCTACGTTCATGATGGGTCGGAGACCGCCACGGGTGGCTTCACGTATGTTCTAGGCGACAGCGTATCCACTTCGATCGGTCTGGTGACGATTACTGTCAGACCGGTGAACGATCCTCCAGTCGCCGGCAGCGACAGTGCCGCGGTCAATGAAGGGGAGACGCTCCTGGTCAACGCTGCGGACCTGCTCGCCAACGACTCTGACGCAGAGGATGATGCACTTGAGATCTTGGCCGTCGGCGATGCCGTCAACGGCACCTTAGAGCTGGCCGGAACCACGATTACCTATGTGCACGATGGATCGGAGACGACCGCGGGCGGCTTCACATACACGGTCAGCGACGGCGTATCCACTTCGATCGGCCTGGTGACGATTACCGTTAGGCCGGTGAACGATCCTCCAGTCGCCGGCAGCGACAGTGCAGTGGTGAATGAGGGGGAGGCGCTATCGATCGAAGAGTCTGACCTTCTGATCAACGACAGCGATGCGGAGGGGGATACGTTGACGATTTCCGCAGTGGGCGAGGTCGTCTACGGAACGGTAACGGTTGATGAGACCTCCATTACCTACTCGCACGACGGGTCGGAAGCGGCCATCGGGGGTTTCACCTACACTGTCACCGATGGTGAGGATAATGCGACCGCTAGGGTTGAGATCACCGTAAGGCGCATCGACCAGACACCAACTGCAGCCGGTGACCGTTCGGCGACTGAAGAGGATGAGAAACCCGTTGTCGAAACGCCAGCCCTCGTGCCTGGCGACCAAGATGCAGAGAGTGGCACTCCGGTAGTGCCGCTGATCGTGCTTGCCCTTGGTGTAGGGCTTGTTGTTGCTGCGACGCTGGCCGTGGTGATGACGCTAAGGCGGACTAGAAGGTCTACTAGGCTCTGATCTAGCCCCAAGTCCCAGTCCAACTGGGAGAAACAGTCCGCTGGACTGTGAGCTTGCGATCTCAAGAAGATCTGTGGAAGCAGACGACTTAGGGAAGAGAACGAGGCGCTCCTCATGCAACGCCCGCCCATCAGTTGCTCTCCACCAGTTCACCACCCTGTCCGTGGCGTCTAGGACTAGATTGATACGACGTATTGAAAGGTTCTATCTACAGTCACCCACAGCCCACACAGTCACCAATGCCCCACCTTTTCGGCTTTTTCGGCTTTAGGTGACTGAAGATAGAACCAATCGATACCCCTTCTGATTGCGATCACATTAGTTCTCGCCTGCGGCGCGACTCCGGGTGTGGAGCCGGCAGGCAGGGCAAATGGGCTTACGGCCGCCCCGCCCAGTCACCCTACCTTTGAAGACAGTTCCTACTATCCGGCAGTCCCATCCAGAGTGCCAGCGGCCTCAACAAACGGTGGAGTGAAGAATCCCTGGCAGATCGAGGATACGGCGCCCGTCAGTTCGAGGCTGAACTCGTCATCCACCTCCACTGACACGCTCCCTCCTGCCGAATTCACCTTGACCGGACTTTCGGCCAGTCCCAACCGAACCGCGGCGCTGGCTGCGGCACAGGATGAAGACCCGGAGGCCAGAGTGACTCCCGAGCCACGCTCCCAGATCATGATTCTGATGACTCGGTCACCCTCGGCTGAGGCCAGTTGGACATTGACACGATTCGGAAACAGAGGGTGACACTCAAGTGCGGGACCCAGTTCGGTAAGGTCGTCCCGCGTCCAATCCTGTCCCTGCTCGCTGAAGATCACGCAATGTGGATTGCCAACGCTCACCCCGGTGAAGTAAAGCGACCTCCCCTGGACCTCGATCGGCTGTTCGATTAGTTCGGGTACGTCGAGCGTGCACGGAAGATCCGGTGGCCTGAAACTGGCCCGGCCCATGTCCGTTGATGCGGCTATCGGTTCTCCCGTTCCGTCAAGGTGCAGCCTCACTCGGGAGATGCCCGCTTTGGTCTCTACGCGTACCTCGATTCCGGTCGTCCCTCATGCTGTATGAGCGTACAGGCCGAATATGCGCAATCCATTTCCGGAGATCTCGGCCTCGCTTCCGTCGGCGTTGTAGATTGATATTCCAAAGTCTGCGACGCCCGAGCTTCCCAGAGCGATTACGCCATCAGCCCCGAGCCCTCGATTACGGTCGCATATCAGCCGGATGGCGCCGGGGCTGAGTCGAAAGCCCAGATTCCGCGGGTCGACGACGATGTAGTCGTTGCCCAGTGCGTGTCCCTTGAAGAAGCTGTTTCGACAACTGAAAGACATGACAGCAGAGTTCCCTTTGATGCCTATTAGCTTCTTGCGCTGGCTTTGGCATAGCCAACCGGCACCGAGGACTGCGCGTATATCGAATCTTGCCTGATATCTTAGTCCTTAGGGCCTTGAGCACGGCCCGATATCCCTGAGTCTCCACGGCCGCTTCCTCTTGTGATTGCGGCTCATCAGCAACGGCTGCTTGATGCGAAGTCACCAGGTCTAGGTATAGAGGTTATGCGGGAGCGGTACACACCGGGTCATACGCCCAACGCCGTGGATTTCATGTCCAAGCGGACGCTGCAATCGCATGGCGCCTTCTTTATTCCATTGCTGACAGATGGAATCGCGGTCCTTGATTGCGGCTCGGGACCCGGGACCATCACCCGCGACATTGCGCAGCGCATCCCTAGGGGCCGGGTTATCGGCGTCGACAGCGACTCAACACAGGTCGGCCTGGCTGCCGAAACCGCATGTGCCAGAGGGCTACAGAACGTGGAGTTTCGCCGGGCAAGCGCATACGACCTGCCCTTCCCGAAAGAGTCCTTTGACGCGGTCTTCTCTCATGCGCTGTTCGAGCACCTTGGAGATCCTGACAGGGCCATCAGCGAGTTTCGGCGCGTTCTCAGGCCCGGGGGGAACGTGGGTCTCTGCAGCCCTGACTGGGGAGGTTTCCTGCTTGCCCCACCCTCTGCCGAACTGTCAGCCGCTATCGCCCGTTATGAAAGACTCTCGATCGATAACGGCGGCGATCCCTATGTCGGACGCAAGTTGGCGCACCTGCTCGAAAAGGCAGGATTCGAGGACGTAGCCATGCAGGCAAGGTACGAGGTGTACGAGTCACGGCTATTCATCGGGGAATACCTTGCCCTCCAGTTGGATAACGCCGGCGAGACACGTCACGCCACCACGCTTAGGAATTGGGCGGGCTCGCCGAACGGGATGTTCGCCCAAGCATGGGTCTCGTGCACAGGCAGAAGGCCGATGTCGATCCCCGGAGAAACCTGAGGATGTCTCTTGCATAGGCTTGTACTGGTGAAACACTCATTGCCCGAGATAGAGCCCGGCAAGCCTGCATCTGCCTGGAGACTTGGGGCGGTGGGACGCCGTCGCTGTGAGGCGCTGGCTGTCGGGCTTGGCGACTTCAGCCCAGAGGTGATCTGGTCAAGCAGGGAACCGAAGGCTGTCGAAACGGCAGACCTAGTGGCCGGAGCACTCGGTGTCCCCGTCAGGGTAGCGGATGGATTGGAAGAACATCACAGGGAAAACGTTCCATTCCTGCCGGAAGAAGACTTCGAGGAGATGGTCGAGCGGCTCTTGTGCAATCCTGGCCAGCTTGTGTTCGGTGCAGAGACGGCAGATCAAGCACGCGACAGGATGGCCGCCTCGATCGAGAGGGTAATCAAGGCGGACCAGGCGGACAGCATCGTGGTCACCCACGGGACAGTCATCGCGCTCTACGTGGCAAGTGTCGCCGACATCCGGCCGGTCGGCCTTTGGAAAAGGCTGGGACTTCCATCGTTTATCGTGCTGACGGTGCCCTCCATGGCCATACACTCAATTGTCGAGAGCGTCGAGGGTGAGAAGGCCACCGACTGAGTTGCCCGAGACTTGCCAGCGGTCTTGACTCAACCGGCAGAGGAACGTATGACTTCGGTGAGGGAGACGTACTCGGCGGTCCAGGGACTTGTCCTCACGCGATCTCGGAGAGAGGCCGGAAACAGGTTGGCCTCCTCCACCTCGTTCAGGGGTATCCACTGAAACGTGATATCCGACTCGTTCCCCACAAATGGACCCTGTCGGTGCAATACATCCGACTCGGGGGCGAATTCGATCAGAAAGTACAGGCAGATCTCCTGGTACTTGTCGCCGTCCAACTCGTAAAGGATGTCCGCGACAACGACGAGACGCCCTACCCTAACATCTTCGCCAAGCTCCTCGCGGAATTCCCTCGTCAGAGCCTCGATAGCGTTCTCGCCGTATTCAACGCGGCCACCCGGCACGAAGCAGAAGTCGTGCCTGATGTTGTGCTCTACAAGCAGGCGCCCTTCATGTACGGAGACACCCGCGGCACGATACATGAACGTGATTCCTTTGCCCGAGGACATGATCATTTCCAAAGATGTCATTGTCGAACGCTAACGGACCTTCTGTGAAAGCCTTATGCAAGCCGATCACGTCTGACGATT
>DAOUKM010000005.1:0-56794 GCA_034421295.1 Dehalococcoidia bacterium | reverse complement strand
ATACTACGGCCTGATCCATGAGAACCTGAACGGGCGCGCTGTGACGATCTCACGCACGGGGTTCTCGGCCGAGGTCGGCTTCGAGATCTACCTGCACGATGCCACGCTCTACGCTGACGACATCTGGCCGTACATCCTTGAGCAGGGCGGCGAATTCGGCCTGCGGGTGATCGCCCCCAGCCACATCCGTCGACTGGAAGCCGGCATCCTCTCCTACGGCCAGGACATGGACATTGAGAACAACCCCTACGAGGTCAGGCTCGGCTGGCAGGTCGACCTGGGCAAGCGCAGCTTCATCGGAAAGGACGCGCTGACCAGGATCAAGGCGGAGGGAGTGGGGCAGCGCCTCGTTGGCCTGAAGATGGGAGGAGAGCCAATCGTCTGGTACAACGAGGGCTTTTACCCGGTCAGGGACGACCAAACCGGCGACGATGTCGGCTACGTCACCAGCGCATTCTGGTCACCAAACTTGGAATCGAATATCGCCCTCGCGGTCATGCCCCGCTCTCACTGGAGTCGGGGCACGCGGGCCAAGGTGCTGCTGCCAGAAGACAGAATCGTAGAGGCCGAGGTGGTCCGTGTCCCATTCGTCGATCCGTCCAAGGAGCGCCCCAAGACGATACTCTGAAGCAATCCGCTTCTGCCCTAGAGCGTTCGGCGCTGAAACAGGCGATCATGGCTCAAAGGCCCTCGCCCGTTGGACTGTGTAACCCGCGATGCACGCATCGCACTCCTTTCGGGTCATAGATACTATCGCCGCAGGGTGCTCGCGACCCTGAGTCAGGAGCCGTCGTCAGGACGAATTGCGCTCGAATAGTCTTCGGTGGCGGAGTGGAAGCCAGCAGAAGTTTGGGGAGGACACGATTACATGGCCAGAGCAGGCGGGGCGGAACTGGAGATTCGGGGCTACCGCGAATCTGACCAGGAGGACGTCGTAGCCTTGTGGCATGAGTGCGGCCTGGTGGTGCCCTGGAACGATCCGGTCAAGGACATCACCCGAAAGCTGCACGTCCAGCGACACTTGTTTCTCGTTGGATCGCTGCATTCCAGGCTGGTTGCGACCGTGATGGCCGGTTACGAGGGCCATCGTGGTTGGGTCAACTATCTGGCGGTCGCCACCGAATATCGAAAGAGAGGCTTCGCTCGCCGGCTGCTGGACGAAGCGGAAGGCCTTCTGAAGGATATGGGCTGTCCCAAGATCAATCTGCAGGTCAGAAGCTCGAACGTCGACGTGGTTAACTTCTACAAGCGCGTTGGATACTCGGTGGATGATGTCGTGAGCATGGGAAAGCGCCTCGAACAAGACTGAAAACGTGCCTGTGGATGAGTCTGGTTCAGCCGCACTAGGCCGTTGCCGAAGCGGCTTTGACAGAAAGATCGATCCAGGTAGCGCCTATGTCTTCTGGACTCAACGACTCTGCCAGATCAGACGTTCGATGCACCCGCTGACCACAATAAGATACCCGTGCTCGAGCGTGGCCCGCCCAAGGTCGCCGCAGGGTTATGAGTAACGGTCTTTCCCTGGAGGGTGGATAGCAAAAGCAATGACTTCTGCCGACATGGTCATGTCGTCGGGGAGGGGAATCACGTTCATGTATCGCGTCGGCGGCGTCGCAGTGCACGAGGATCGCCTGCTCGTCGAGAAGAATCTCGAGCACGGATTCTGCTTCGTTCCCGGCGGTCGCGTGGAATACGGTGAGAACGCCCTCGAGACGCTGGAAAGGGAGGTCCGGGAAGAACTCGGCGAAGAGGTTACGGTAGGACGCCTCGTCGTCGCCGCGGACAACATGTTCGAGCTGGACGGCGAACGGTACCAGGAGGTCGGCTTTTACTTCCTGATCGAATTCGCCTCCGGCGCGGAGGTACTTCGGCGGTAGGGTCCGTTCTCAGGGAACGAGCCGGGCACGACGTTCCAGTGGATACGGCTGGATGAGATTGAGCAGGCCAGCCTCTTTCCGGCCTTTCTTCGGGAGCGCGTGAGGGCGGTACCCGAGATTCCGGAGTACGTCGCCTACGCCGGGGCTGATATAGCACGGGAGCCGGAGCTGGATCCTGCGATCCGTATCGTCGCCTACGATGCGAAATGGCCGCGGCTCTTCTCATCGGAGGCGGCGAAGATCCGGGGCGCCCTGGGCGACGTCGCGATCGACCTTCACCATGTAGGATCTACCGCTGTGCAGGGACTTCGGTCCAAGCCCATCGTGGACATCCTCGTCACCGTCGGGGACATAGCCGCCCTATCCACATACCGGGTACCCCTCGAGCGGATCGGTTATGCATTCACCTACGATGCGGAGTATCCCGACTTTCATTTCTTTGGCAGGCCACGGCAGCGACCGCGCCGTTACCACGTGCACGTGTGTGAGGCGGGCAGCGTTCACGAACGGCGCCACCTGGCCGTGCGTGACTACCTGGCAGCCCACCCGGAGGAAGCCCGCAGGTACGGATCTATCAAGGCTGAGGCGGCGGCGTCATTTCCGGGAGACCGAATTGCGTACATGAATGCAAAGGGTCCCTGGGTGAATGATCTGGAGAGGCGGGCTATATCCTGGTGTGACGAACAGGGCTGACCCCGGTCCCGACCGGCGAATAGGTTGGGTCAGACCTGTCCATTAACCGAGAAATGAGGTCCGGCAGCCTGGATGTAGCCGGACGCCGGGAGGCGGCGGCTGAGGCAGAGACGGCCTAAAGCAGCCGCGATCGGGCGCCGGAACCAGCCCTGGCGGGACCTGCCCCGGTGGCGCCTGCCCTGAGGCAGCAGACGGACCGCAGCCACGCAATCGGGTTCAGGCTAGTTGGCGTAGGCGATGGCGGACTCGCCGCCGTCGAGCACGATGACCTGACCGGTCATCCAATCGGAGGCGGGGCTCGCCAGGTAGAGGGCCAGCAGGCCCAGGTCACGTACGTCGGTAAGCCGTCCCAGTGGCAGTGATGCCACGCGTGACTCGGCGATCACAGGGTCCCTGAATCCCGGTTCGGTCATCTCCGTCCTGAACCAGCCAGGGCTGATGGCGTTGACGTTAACGTTGTAGGGCCCCCACTCCAGGGCCAGAACCTTGGTCAGCATCTGCACCGCCGCCTTGCTGGGCCCATAGGCGGCCTCGTACGGAAAGGCCAGATTGGCACTGGTGCTGGCGACGTTGATCACCTTGCCCGACCTGCGCTCGATCATCTGCGGGGCCACCGCGCGGGCCATGTAGAACGCGCCCTCCAGGTTCGTATTGATGATGCGTCGAAAGTCCGAGTCGCTCATGCGCTCGTCCGGTGACCAGCGCCAGTCGACGTTCTCCGGCGGATCGGGAACGGGCACGACCGGGCCCACGGTGACTTCACCTGCGTTGTTTACGAGTACGTCGATCCTGCCCAGGCGGTCCGTCGCCTCCATGACGGTGCCGTCGACCTGAGCGGAATCGGCGACGTCGCAGACCAGGGCAAGCGCGGTACCGCCGCCGGCCTCGATCTCGTCGGCGACGGCCTCTACCTGGTGCGCGGACCTGGCTGTGACGACTACGTTGGCCCCGGCCTCAGCGAAAACGAGCGCTATGGCGCGGCCAATGCCCCTTCCGCCACCGGTTACGAGGGCCGTCTTTCCAGCCAGACTGAATTCGGGAAGCATTTTCCTTGGTGTGAGAGGGCGAGCGAGCGGCGATCCGCGGCTACAGGCCCGAGTCCTTCCTGCCGAGTCTGGACCGGCGGCATCTTGTCGAACGGTTCGACGGGATCGATAGGTCTATCGGCTCGCAGACCGCGATACTTTCGATCATCGGCAGAGAGTTTACAGTGCCCCGGTCTCATTACGTCGTGGCACTTTGCGGAGTCGATCTGGATGCTTACCGGTCGAGGGGCGGGGCAGGGTGTCATTTCTAGCCGCATCGAACGAGGCCCGCCTGCGGGCACCGGCGCTTGTGTTTGGCGATGAACCCCTGAATACTGCCATGGACCGATGGCACTAGCCATCGGCATAAGAGGACGGAAGGCCGGATATGCGCATTACACACACCAGCGTGTTCGTGAGCGATCAGGACAGGGCTCTCAGTTTCTATACGGAGATCCTCGGCTTTTTGAAAAAGCATGACGTTCCCATCGGGAAATTCAGGTGGATTACCGTTGTCTCACCTGAAGATCCGGACGGGACCGAACTTGTGCTTGAACCAAACGACAATCCCGTATCGCAGGAGTATCAGAAGGGCATCTATGGTCAGAGCATCCCTGCGACGCTATTCGCCGTTGAGGACATCCATGCCGAATATGAGCGGCTCAAGTCGCTCGGCGTGACATTTACGATGGAGCCGACAGAGGCCGGCGACGTGACCGTGGCCGTCTTTGACGACACCTGCGGCAACCTGATTCAGATGGTGCAGAACTAGCTGGAGCCGACCAGCACCGGCCGGGCCGCTGAAGTGATCCCAGGGTCGGTGCGGCACCGCGGCTCAGCGGCCCGGTAGGAATCAGTCGCGATCCGCGAAGCGGACCCTGGACGGGCCGCCGCACCTGCGGGGGATTGACCGGGAGCGAGATCGAATGCTCCCTCAAGCGCAGCGCTACCGGCGAGGTCTCCCCTGTATTCCTGAACCCTGCCGGGGCGGTTCGCCGCGCAGATCCGCCAATACGGGAGCTTCAAAGCGATTGCTAGATGAGGGAGGCGGCGGGCCATACTGTCGATCAACAGATTGGCGGGTCGGTGCGGTGAGCTCCTAGGGCAGGAAGTAGCGCTCCGCAGTCCGAATCCCCACCCTCACGGTAAATCCGTCATGAGGTGCTGGATATGACGCTCAATAGCATTCGTAACTCTCTTGGAGGGCATATCCGCAGGTCCCTTGTCAGCGGGCTGTTGCTCCTTCTTCCGGTCGCCCTGACCTATCTGATCATCCGCTTCGTGTTCGACCTGACGGACGGGGTGCTCCGTCCCTGGATCGAGTGGGTTGTAAGTCAATTCGGCGTCGACCTGACGCTGCCGGGGCCTGGAATCGTCGCGGCGGTGATCGTGGTGTACGTGATCGGAGCCCTTGTTTCGTTCAGGCTGGGCAGGATGGCGGTGGACCGGGCCCGCGCGTACCTTTTGCGGATACCGTTCGTCGGAACGGTCTATTCGGCGAACCGCCAGCTGGTC
Source organism: Dehalococcoidia bacterium (assembly GCA_034421295.1). Classification (GTDB taxonomy): domain Bacteria; phylum Chloroflexota; class Dehalococcoidia; order Lucifugimonadales; family UBA2962; genus CAUZIR01. Next base: position 51,684 of record DAOUKM010000005.1, on the reverse strand, counting down.
GAGTCCTTTTCCGGAACCAGCGTAACCGGCTTTAAGAGAGTGGTGCTGGTCCAGTTCCCCAGGGCCGACTCGTGGAGCCTGGGATTTCTCACGGGGATCACCGACGCCGATGGTGTCGACAGGCTGATCATGACCTACGTCCCCACCGCTCCGCTCCCGAACTCCGGGTTCGTCGTGCTCATGCCCCCTAAGGACGTCCTGGACACGGACCTGACGGTCCCGGACGCAATGCAGCTCATATTCTCAGGAGGCATCGTCTCGCCCAGGACTATCAGGACCAGGAAGATAGACGTCGCGGAGGTCGAAAGGCAGTTGCGGCAGGCGGATCAGCCTGCGAAGGCCGTAACGACAGCGGTTGGCAAGAGCGTCTCAGCCGCCGCGATAAGCGCCACCAGGTTCTCCATCGCAAGGCTGAGGAGATCCTCGGCCAAGGCATTACGAGATGCGGAACACCGCTCCGGATCGGTCGCGCGCGATGCCATGATAGGCGCCATGCAGGCTGTAAACGAAGCTGGACAGCATTCGACAGACCGTGTGAGGGATGCGACAAAAGGGGTGGTCCTGGGAGTGGGAGAAGCCACCGGGATGACCACCAGGGTTCTTCACGATGCGTTTGCAGGAGCGATACAGGCCGGGAGAGGCGGGGACACACAGAGTGCGACGCTGCAGGGCGCTGCGGAGGGCACAATGGAGGTCGCAGCCTCCGTGGGCATTCCAGCCGGCCAGGCGGTGACCGAGATCTCCAGGGCTACCGTGGATGCCCTGAGGGACAGCGAGGAGGAGCTCATCGAAGCCGGCAAGGCGACCATAAAGGGCGTTGTTGCGGGTGCTGGAACCGCCGGGGATGACGTACTTGCCACGGCCCGGCGGAGCGCCTATGAGCTGGTCGCCAATGCTGCCAGGACGGGGTTTAGAGACCTTGGGTCTCTGGCCACGGGGCTGGCCGAGGCGGCGCTTGAGGCACGTGTGGAGTCATCTATAGATCCCGTGAGACTACAAAGGGCTGTTGCCAGGGGCGCCATGGATGCGGCAGCGCAGGCAGGTGAGAGCGCAGATGATGCGGTCCGGTCCGCCATGGCCGGCAGGTTTGGAGGCGAAGACGAAGTTTCGGACATTGAGCGCGGCGGTTCCGGGTGAACGACCTGAGAGGGCGCACCCCGTCCTGAATTGGCGAGGTGGGCTGACCTCCAGTCGAACCGTTGGCTGGCGCCGGCCGGGTGTGTCCATTGACTGAGGAAAGGGAATCGGCGCATGAACAGGTGAACGGACAGCCACCGCCGGACCGCGGCGTGAGGCTCGGCTGGGCAGATGTTCCCGGGCAAGTGCGTGACGAAATCGAAGGGTGGCTGGGTGGAGCAGTGGTCAGCGCTGCTTCGCAGCCCACGGGCTTTTCGCCCGGCGTCGCGGCACGGCTGAAGGCACATGACGGCCGCCGGGTATTCCTAAAGGCGGTCGGACCCGGGCCGAATCCCGACACACCCGCGATGCATCGACGAGAGTCCAGGATAGTGCCTGCCCTTCCGGCCCTTGCACCTGTCCCGCGGCTCATTTGGTCCTATGACGAGGGCGAGGGCGGCTGGGTTGCGATGGTCTTTGAGGACGTGGAGGGGCGCCACCCGATACGACCATGGCGGACGGACGAACTCCAGCGTGTGGTCGCAGCCATGGAGGACTTGGGCCGGCTCCTGACGCCCTCGCCGGTGCCGGTCGCCAGCGTCGGCAGGGCGAGCGATGTGTTCGCGAGGGGGTTTCGTGGCTGGCGCCGACTACGAGGCGAACGCCCGTCTCGCCTCGACCTGGTGGATGGGTGGTCCCGCCGGCACCTGGAGGCCCTGGTGTCGATCGAGGACACCGCCAGCGAGATGATGGAGGGCGACACGCTCCTGAACCTCGACATCCGGGCTGACAACATTCTGCTCACGCCCGAGCGGGTCTGGTTCATTGACTGGCCGCATGCCTGTATCGGGCCTGCGTGGCTCGACGTTGTAGCATTCGCTCCAAGTGTGACGATGCAGGGAGGCCCGCCGCCCGAGGAGGTGATCTCCATGCACTCAGCGTGTCTTGCCGCCGATGATGCAGCCATAACCGCGGCCGTGGTGGCTCTGGCCGGCTACTTTACGCAAAAGGCCGTTCAGCCGCCTCCCCCTGGCTTGCCCACGGTGCGGGCATTCCAGGGCGCGCAGGGTGTCGTAGCACGGAAGTGGGCCGCGCGGCGTATGGGGCTATCGTGATGGGAGAATCGCTCTACAGTCGGGTCAAGAGCGGGTTCGGGAGGAAGGTGTTGTGAGTGGATACGCGACGCTGAGGCAGACCCGAACTCAGGTCAAACGGCACTGGGGTAGATGCGAAGGCAATTCGCGCGATAGCCGGTGCTGGCCGTGGAGCGTTCCTCACCTGCGAGCCGTGGGTCGACGCAGTTTGCATAACCCTGGATAAGCTCACCTCACGCCGGCGCGCGATGGGCAGACCCCGCACCCATACAGTCCCTTGCCGGCCGCAGTCCGGAGGGCATGCGGCGTAGGCTGTAGGCTAAAGGCGACCCACCAAGAACCCCGGAACGGAGGCAAAGCAAGTCGATGGAAACTATAGTGATCACCGGCAGCTCAGGTACGATCGGCAGCGTGATTGGGCCGGCGCTGGCCGACCGATACCGCGTTCGGGGAGTCGATGCTCGCCCCTCGGAGACGGTGGAGACGACGCTCGCCGACATGGTTGACCTCGAGGCGGTGACCGCGGCGTTTGCGGGGGCGGATGTGGTGATCGATCTTGCGGCCAACGCAGACCAGTTCGCCAGCTGGGAGGACGCATACCGCAACAATTTTGCCGCCACCAGGAATGCGCTGGAAGCGGCCCACAGGGTCGGTGCACGCCGGCTCATCTTCGCCAGTTCGAATCATGCCGTTGGCAACTTCGAACTGGATACTCCCTACCGCCAGATAGTGGCGGGTAACTACGAGGGTCTCTCGCCGGGCCGGTTCCCCCTGGTGGGGACCGACGTCCCGATCCGTCCGGACGGTCCCTACGGCATCGGCAAGGCGCTCGGTGAGGCAGTGGGGCGCTACTACTCGGATGTGCACGGCCTTTCCGTACTCTGCCTTCGGATCGGCACGGTCAATAGCCAGGACCGCCCCCTTACGGTGAGGAACCTGGCCACGTTCCTGTTCCACAAGGACCTCGTCCAGCTGGTGGAACGCTGCGTTGACGCCCCCGCCGAGGTGGCCTTCGGCATCTACTACGGCGTGTCGAAAAACACCTGGCGCTTCTGGGATCTTGCCGGAGGGGAGCGGGAGATCGGCTACCGGCCCACGGAGGACGCCGAGCGATACAGGGCCGACTTTACCTGAAGGCGAGCGCCTTAGCGGGCATCCAGGGCCTTGATCTTGTTGAGGCGACGAACGTACTTTTCCTCGGGTATGAAGCGAGCGGCAAGGAACGCTGCGACGATCTCGCGCGCAATTTCGCCGCCGACGATCCGGGCGCCAAGGCAAAGCACGTTCATCTCGTCGTGCTCCACACCCTGGTGGGCCGAGTAGGTGTCGTGGCACACCGACGCCCGTATACCCCTTAACTTGTTGGCGGTAATCGCGGCTCCCACGCCGCTGCCACAGATCATTACGCCCCGCTCGGCTCTGCCCGCGGCGACATTCCGGGCGACGGCCTCGGCAAAGTCCGGGTAATCGTCCAGCGGGTCCAGGCTGTGGGCGCCTACGTCTACGAGCTCGTGGCCGAGCCCCTCGATGTGGGCAGCCAGCTCGGCCTTGAGGGGAAAGCCCCCGTGGTCGGCACCGATCGTCACTCGCATCGTCCGAGTGTATCGGTGACCCCCCATCCGGGCAAACCCCGATCCCGGCCGGGAACCTTCGCATCCCCGGCCACTATGATGTGTCCATGCTCAAGGTCGTCGGCCGTTCCCGGAGGGACCGGCACAGCATATGCCGTCTAATCGATGAGATGAGCGATTCCGGAAGGTACACCGGCTCCCTCTACCTGACATCCGATACGTGCGGGGCGATTCTGGACGACGACCATCCCGCCCAACCGCCGACCGCCCGGAAAGACCTGATCGAAATCCTCCGCGCATCGCGTCCCGGGGAAACCGGCCTTTGCCTCTTTTCCGGGCCGGAGTCCGCGCTCGCGGTCCTGCCGCCCTTCCGGGTGGAGCGGGACCAGGAACATGCCGGCTTTGCGCCGGGACCGCTGCTGGAGATGCTGGAGCGCGACCGCACCGTGCTCGTCATCCTGATACGGCTTGGCCACTACTCGGTCGGCGTGCTTAAGGGGGACAGCGTCGTCGCCTCAAAGTCCGGGACCCGGTACGTAAAGAGCCGGCACCGGGCCGGCGGGTCTTCACAGCGCCGCTTTGAGCGAAGCAGGGAGAGGCTGGTGCGAGAGTTCTACGACCACGTTTGCAATGCAGCCGGCGACCTCATCGACAGGACCGGTTCGGCGGGGGACATAGAGTTCGTCATGTACGGCGGGGAGAAGGGCACCGTTCGCGGGTTCCGGGACAGATGCGACCTTCCCGGACTGGCCGGGCCTGTGTCCCTGTCCCGGCTTCTCGATGTCAACCGGCCTGGTCACAAGGCGATGCAGTCGATAGGAAGGCAGGTCTACTCCAGCGCCCTGCTGTTTCTGGAGAGTGTGAGCCGGTAGGCCTGCCTCCTGGCCTCTACTGGGCGGTGTAACCGCCGTCGACTATGAGGGGCGCGCCGGTGACGAACGTTGACTCGTCGCTGGCCAGGAAAAGGGCACAGCTGGCGATCTCCTCAGGCCTTGCGAGCCGGCCGATGGGATGGAGGTCGATCAGTGCTGAAAGGACCTCCGGATCCGAGGTGAGCTTTTCGGTGAACGGGGTGTCGACAAAGCCCGGATTGATGCAGTTCACCCGGATTCCCCTTGGCGCAAGCTCGACCGCGAGGTTCCTGGTCAGCTGAAGGACACCGCCCTTGGACGGGTTGTACGGCGACAGACCGGCGCCGACGCCCCGGGCGTATCCCACGAGGCCCATGACCGACGACAGGTTGATTATCGATCCGCCCCCGCGCCTCTCCAAGGCCGCAATCGCGTGGCGACACGCAAGGTAGGTGCCCTTGAGGTTCACCTCTATGACCGCGTCCCAGACCTCCTCGTCCGACTTTCCGGCAAGGGAGCCTATCCGAGGGTTCAGCCCGGCGCTGTTGACCAGGATGTCGAGACCGCCGAAGCGCTCCTCGGCGAACTGAACCGCGGCGGCCACGGCATCCGAGGAGGTGACGTCCACGGAAAGCCCCTCGGCCCGACCTCCCTGGGCCCTTACCTCCTCGGCAGTCCGGACAGCATCATCCAGGTCCAGGTCGGCTACGAGGACGCTGGCTCCGTGGCGGCCGAACAGTAGGGAGGTGGCCCGGCCGATGCCGGAGGCCCCGCCGGTGATGATCGCGGTCCTTCCGCTGAGCCTTTTATCCATCGGCCACAACTCCCGTCGGGCGGGCGCCAAAGGCGCCGATCTGCGGGTCGCCGAAAGCTCGCCCTCGACGGGCTGTCCATGCGGCCGCGGCCCGGTAAACGGGGTAATGATATCCCAAAATTCATTGAACTCTTTCTTAGACAAGTTAGAAAATTTTTGGATGGTCAGATCGCGGGTTAGAAAGGATCCGAGCCATAGGCGCCTCTGAGCAACTCACACTCATCCGCGACTTCGCGATCATAATGGCCGTAGCAGGGGGTGCCGTGGTCGTCTTCAAGCGCCTCCGGCAGCCCTCGATCCTCGGTTATCTGATCGCCGGGATCCTCGTCGGCCCCTTCACCTTCCCCAATCCCCCCGTCACCAACATAGAGATCGTCAGGCTCCTTGCCGATCTCGGCCTCGTGCTGCTGTTGTTCGCGGTCGGCATGGAGTTCGGGTGGCGGCGGATCCGCCATGTCGGCTTGGGGGTGCTGCTGATCGGCAGCATCGAGATGCTTGTGATGGTCTCGATCGGCTACCAGCTCGGCCGGCTGCTGGGCTGGACCCCGGTGGAGGCCATATACCTGGGCTCGGCGATGGCGATCTCGAGTTCGGCGATACTGATCAAGGTACTCCGCGACTCCGGCAAGCTGACGACCCGGGCCGGCAAGCTTATCGTCGGGCTGTTGGTCGTTGAGGACTTCGTCGCAGTCATCCTTCTCACCCTGCTCTCGGGTCTTGCGACCTCGGGCGCAACGGGTTTCGGAGACGTCGGCCCGCTGGTGCTGAAGCTGGTGCTGTTCACCGTGGCCTCGGTGGCGCTCGGCGCGGTCTTCGTGCCGCGCCTGCTCTCGTACATCCACAGGTTCGAGTCCCCGGAGACCCTGGTCCTGGCGGCCCTGGCCCTCTGCTTTGCCCTGGCCCTCATCGGGGAGGAGCTCGGCCTCTCGGCGGCGGCCGGTGCGTTCCTGATCGGTGCTGTGATAGGCGACACCCCTCAGGCGGAGCAGATGACGCGCACGATCTCGCCCATAAGGGACATGTTCGGGGCCCTGTTCTTCGTGTCGATAGGCATGCTGATCAACGTTCACGTGATTGGCGACCACATCGTGCCGGCGATCGTGATCGCCGGCGTGTTCATCGTCGGGAAGGTCGTCGTCAACACGTTCGGGGCGTTCATGGCGGGTCAGCCCGGCAGGGTGCCGATCCAGTTCGGTATGCGGACCCCTCAGGTCGGTGAGTTCTCGCTCGCTATGGTCAAGGTAGGGGTAGAGAGCCAGACGATAGGTGCCTTCATGTACCAGGTGCTGGCGGCCGTCACCGCGATCACGTCCCTGTTTTACCCGTACATAGTCAGGTCCGCCGACCGCGTCGCGGACCTGCTGCGGAGCCGGTCCCCGGAGGGACTCCAAAGGTCGCTGTCCGGGTTCACGATCGGCGCCATGGATCTCCGGGGCACTCTGAGCCCGGGACTGAGGCAGCGGGTCAGGGGACCGGCCCTGTCGGTGCTGGTCAACTTCCTGATCGTCGTGGTGCTCATGGCGCTGGGCGCCCTGGTGGTCGGCCTGTCACCCGATATCGCCCGCCCGCTGGGCATCTCCGAGGGAGTGGTGGCAAAGACCCTCGCTTTCGCGGCGCTTGCGCTCAGCTTCCCGTCTTCCGTTGCGATCTGGCGCGGTCTTGAGCGGCTCACCGAGCAGGCCGCAACGTACCTGATCCTCCGCGACAGGGCTCCCAGGATGCGCATACAGGCCGTCGCAAAGAACCTGGTCCGCGACTCTGTGATGATCCTGGTCATCTTCGCTGTCGGCATGTGGGTGATCCCCTTCGTCGCACACCTTCTCTCACTGGGCCCCCTGGAGGTTCCGCTGCCCTTCATGGTCGTGGCCGCGATGGTCTACGTCGCGATCCGTTTCCTGCGACAGGTGCACCGCCACCTGGTCGAGTCCTTCAGTAAGACCTTCCTCGGCGAACATCTTCCCGGCGGCGAGACCGCCCGGGGCGGCGCCGGCAGGGGGGTCGAGGGTTCCGGCAGCCTCCTTCCGGCCGTCACCGTACGCTCCGAGTACGCCCCGACCGTTCCGCCTGAGGCGGAGCCCGCGCTCGCCGGTGATCCTCCCGCCTCCGCCAAGGTCGTGACGATCGCGGACGCCGAGATAAGCGCCCTTACGGTCGTAGAGAACGACGCTTCGCCGTATGCATCGCGTCTGGGCAGGGCGCCCATTGTCTGGGAGTTCAAGAAGGCCACCGAGGTCGACGGCTACTTTCTGATAACGCTTCGATTCCGCAAGGCCTCCGCCCCCTCGTGGGACCACGGGGAAGAGGACATATACGTGGACACCAGGGGACGGGTGAGGGTCCGTCAGATAAGGTCCTGGCCCAAGAGCGTGAGGTCCGGATTCTCACCGCACATGTTCTACGGAGGAGCCGCGGTGCTGTTCGCCGTTGTGCTGGCGGCGGGCGCGCTTTACCTTTTGCGCTAGGTGACGGCAGTTGTGAATACCCTCGGGAAAAGAGCGCCCTCCATAGTCATCGTGGGTGGCGGCGTGATGGGGTGCTCGACCCTCTATCACCTTGCCGAACTCGGCGTCACCGATACGCTCCTGGTCGAGAGGGACTCCCTGGCGTCGGGCTCGACCTCGCGCACCCAGGGCGTGCTCCGCATGCACTATTCGAACGAGGTCACGGCCCTGATGGCGTGGGAGAGCCTTGCGGCATATCGGCAGTTCGACCAGAGCGTCGGCTCGCCGTCCGGTTATGTGCAGACCGGGTATCTTCTCGCGGTGCCGGCCGAGTACGGCGGGGCGCTTCGCCGCAACCTTGCGATGCAGACGGCTCTGGGGATCGACACTGCCGAGGTCGATGCCGACCGCCTGTCCGACCTTGCGCCCTCGGTAAGGACCAGAGACGGCGAGGCCTATGCCTTTGAGCCTCTTTCCGGCTATGCGGACGCCCACCTGGTTACGAGCGGGTACGCCCGGCGCGCAGAAGAGCTCGGCGCGACCGTCCGGGTGGGGACCCCGATGGATGGGGTGATCGTTGAAGGCGCAAGGGTCGTCGGCGTCCGGGTCCACGGCGAGATCATCCCGACCGGGGCCGCACTCGTTGCGGCGGGTCCCTGGTCCGGGCAGCTGCTCGCCGGGCTGGGCGTGGACATAAGCCTGTCGACCGTCCGGCACCAGGTGCTGGCGGTCACGCGGGACAGGGACCTTACCCATCCCGCCATCGGTGACGTGGTGGGGGACTTTTCGGGGCGTATGGACGCGCCCGGTCTCTCGCTGGTCGCGCTCGGAGAAGAGCATGATCTCGCAGGTCCCGACCACTACAACCGCGGCGTCGACCAGTCCTACATCGAGGCCGGCCTGAGGGCCATGGCGGAAAGGGTTGCCGGCATGGAAGGTGCCGGCTACGTGCGGGGCTGGTCGGGCCTGTTCACGGTCACCGAGGACTGGCATCCGGTCATCGACCGGGTGGAAGGGATCGACGGCCTGTACTGTGCGGTGGGCTTTTCCGGGCACGGTTTCAAGATGGCGCCTGCGGTCGGGCGCGCCATGGCCGAGATCATCGCCGGAAGCACTCAGACCATCGACGTACGCCGCCTCAGGCTCGGTCGATTCGCGGAGGGCGACCTGCTCGGCTCCAGCTATCCGCTGAGGGTGCTGGCCTAGCCGCGGGTCCTGCCCGACGGTATGCTGTCCGCCGTTACGAAAATCTCCACCCGGCGACAGCGGAGTGGGTGCGGGACGTACCCTTAGGGAAGCGAGTTAAGGGCAGCGCTATGGCAGATCTAGTGATGTTGGGCGGACGAATCCTTACGATGGACCCCTCCGGGAGCAGGCCTGAGGCCCTGGCCGTCAGCGGCGGGAAGATCTCGGCGGTGGGCTCAAGCGAGGAGATAGGCCGCATGGCCGGCGATGGCACAAGGGTCGTCCGGCTAAACGGCAGGGCGGTCACGCCGGGATTCATAGACCCCCATAACCACTTTTCCATGACGACGTTCGAGCCGGTGTCCTGCGATCTCCGCACCCCGCCGCTGCGCTCAAAGAGCGAGGCGCTCTGGGCCATCGAGGCCACGGCCGCAACGACGCCCACCGGCCAGTGGATCTGGGGACAGGCCTACAACGCACGGAGCCTGGAGGGCACCGGTCCCCTGACAAGGTACGAGCTCGACGAGGCGGGAGGTGACCATCCCGTGTGCGTCATGGACGATTCCTACCACGCCCTGTACGCGAACTCGGCAGCCTTGGCCCTGGCGGGAATCGATCGTGACACGCCGGACCCCGTCGGGGGCGTGATCGTCCGGGATGACGCGGGCGAGCCTACTGGATTCCTCCAGGAGCGCGCGATGGATATCGTGCACCGCACCACGATGCGCTCGTTCATCGAGGTGTACGGGGAGGACGCCGTCGGCGACCTGGTCCAGCACAATGCCCGGCGCCACCTGTCCCACGGGGTCACCAGCCTAGGCGATGCCCAGACGATGCCCGAGAGCGCGCAGATGTACCGGATAGCCGACGCCCAGGGGAAGCTCCCCATCTGCGTCCGCCAGATCAGGGGAGGGGACACCTTCTTCGGCGCACCGAGCAGGCCGGCCGCCGGCGAGTTCATGGAGGACAACGTATCGGACCGACTGCGCGGAGGAGCGGTGAAGCTGTTCATGGATCCGGTCTATCCCAACTTCGGGTTCTTCCGGTGCCACTCGGACGGGGCGGTCACTCCAGAGGGTGAGGTGTACTACGGTCAGGAGGAGGCCGACGAGCTGGTCCTCTCGGCCGTGCGCAACGGCCTGCAGGTGGCCATCCACTGTATAGCCAACAGGGCCATCGAGCAGGGACTCAACTCGTTCGAGCGGGCCATCAGGGAGGTGCCCGGCGCGGAGGATCTTCGCCTGAGGATCGACCACTTCATGTTCCCCACGATGGACCAGATCAAGAGGGCGGCAGACATGCCCATCGTGATCTCCCAGCAGCCGGCCTTCCTTTACAACATAGGCCACATGTTTGAGGAAGGGGTGCGCGAGTACAACATCGACGCCGAGGCCGAGCCCATAGCCGCCATGGTCGAGGCAGGTGCGACGATAGCCGCCGGATCGGACTTTCCGTGCGCATCGATCGCGCCGCTGGACGGGATTGCCGCGGCGGTGAGCCGCAGGCACATCACGGGACGGCAGATCGCCCCGGACCAGGCGATCTCAGCCGAAGAGTGCATAAGGCACTACACCAACGGGTCGTCATACGCCGTGTTCCGCGATAGCGAGGTGGGATCGCTCGAGGTGGGTAAGCGCGCCGACATGGTGGTGCTCAGCCACGATCCTACGGGCTCTCATCCCGACCACATAGGGGACATATCGGTTGAGCAGACCTACGTCGACGGAACGCTCGCATACGAGGCCTAGCCCCTGGGTTTAGGGGGAGTAGACCGGAGGGAGGGGCTCATGTCCGAATTGATGGTGTACATAAGCGGGGAGTACGTGCCGGAGTCGCGGGCGGGGGTGTCAATTTACGACCGCGGCTACATGTTTGCCGACCTGGTCACCGAGTCGACCCGGACGTTCGACATGCGTCCGTTCAAGCTCTCAGAACACATGGACCGGCTCTACTACTCGATGAAGGCCACCGAGATCGACGCGGGCATGAGCAAGTCCGAGATGGAGGAGGCAACCCTCCAGATGCTCGAAATGAACCGCGCCATGTTCGGCCCGGGGGAGGACGCGTGGATCGTTCACAACATATCGCGAGGCGTGTACAGCTACCGCAGTTCGCCGGGGTCGAGGCCCGGCCCCGCCACGGTCGTCATTCACTGTTTCCCCATAGACTTCCCGTCGTTCGCGCGCTTCTACACCGAGGGAGTGCACGCGATCACGCCGTCGGCGAGGCAGATACCGCCTGAGTCGCTCGACCCCAAGATAAAGCACCGCAGCCGAATGGCCGGCCAGCTGGCGGACCTTGAGGTGGCGCGTACGGACCCCGACGCGATGGCGGTGCTCTTGGACCGCGACGGAAACCTGACCGAGAACACGGGCGGGAACTTCTTCCTGGTCAGGGACGGCAGCGTCACGACTCCCACCGACCGCAGCATCCTGGAAGGGGTGAGCAGGGCAACCGTGCTCGAGCTGTGCGCCCGGCTGGGCATACCCCACAGCCAGGAGGTGCTACAGCCCTACCATGTGCTGGTCGCCGACGAGGCGTTCCTGACCAGCACCCCCTACAGCATGCTCCCGGTCACCCGCTTTAACGGCAGGCGCGTCGGTTCGGGGCGTCCGGGGCCCATCACGGCCCGGCTGCTTGGCGCATGGAGCGAGCTGGTGGGCGTTGACATCATCGACCAGGCACTCGGGGCGGCCCTGGACCGGCCGTAATCGCCCGCGCGGGCTAGAGGAACCGGCGCGGCTAGATAGGGTGGAGGCATCTGAGCTGGGCCGTACACTCCCCCAAGAGTGCTCACGGCATGCCGGCCCTCGGTGAAGTGCGCCCAGAGACTGGCGGGCCACTCGCAGTCAAGGATGACGCCCTTCCCGGGGTCGATGTCCTCGGAGGCCTGTAACTGGCGGAACTATCCGGAGTCGATCCGCGTGGGCGGACCCGCCCTCAGTCCTCGACCTCCAGGATCACCTCTATCTCGACTGGTATGTTGCCCGGCAGGTTTGCCATGCCGACCGCCGAGCGCGCGTGGCGACCCTTGTCTCCGAATACCTCAACCATCAGGTCGGAGCAGCCGTTGGCGACCTGGGGATGCTCTGTGAAGTCGCCCGTCGAGTTGACCATCGACAGCAGCTTTACGACACGCTTTACGCGGTCAAGGTCACCGTCCACGGCCTGCTTCATACGAGCGAGCATGTTGACGCCCACCAGGCGCGCGGCCTTATAGCCCTCCTCCGTCCCCAGGTCTTGCCCCAGCTTACCGTTGGGGGTGCTGCCGTCTTCGGCCGCCGCGGGGCCCAGCCCTGAAAGGTAGATCAGGTTGCCGGTGCGTACGCTGGGTACGTAGTTGGCCACCGGCGCCTGGGGGTCGGGCAGGGTGATCCCGAGTTCTGCTATACGGTCGTCTATCTTTCCCAATTGGGGACCTCCGGTTATGTCGTTCCTATCTGGATGGCGTTAATGGTGTCTGCTCGGTCACTCGAAGGCCAGTATGGCCGCTGGATTTCCGGTCGTTATGTCGGCGACCTCCTCGGCCGAAAAGCCTCTCTGCTTCATCCGCGGGACTATGTTCTCGAGAATGTGCTGGTAGCCGTGGCCGCCGTACCTTACCAGCCTGTGCTTGGTGCATATGTCCTGGGCCACCAGCAGCTTCCTTCCGAAGCCGTTCTCGACCAGTAGCTGGAGCTTATCCATCCGCTGGACGTCGTTCGGCATGTAGGCGCCGGGCAGGGGATAGTGTGAGGACTCGCTGCCGAATAGGTCGTACTCCATGTAGCAGCCACTCCTGGCAAGTTCGAGCGTCTCGGCGTCGTCGAACACCGTGCGGTCAAGGTGCCCCATGATGACCCGCTCTATGTCCCCTCCCGCCTCGGCGAGGACATCGAGGATCTCCCGGGGCGCCGAGGGGTCGCGGCCGGGATGTATCAGGACCGGGGCCCCTGTTTCCTGCTGGGCGGTTGCCGCGGCGCGAAGCACCTTTCTCTCGTTGTCCGTAAGGGGCCACGAACAGCCGATCTCACCTATGATGCCGGCCCGGACGCCCGTGTCGCCCACGCCATCGGTCAGTTCGGTCACCATCTGGTCGGCCAGATCTGACTCGGTCCGCTCGCCCATCTCCTCGGGGTGGACCTTGTCGATGTACCAGCCGGCACCCATCACAACGTTGAGGTCGGTCGCCCGTGAGATGCGAGCAAGGGCCAGCGGGTCGCGTCCTATCCCCAGGGTCGTGGCATCCACTATGGTGCCTCCCCCCTCGAGCCGGTAGTACATCGCCTCTTCCACCGCGGCCTTCTCGTCGATCAGCAGCAGGTTGTCGTAGTTGGAGGTCCAGTTGTATCGGACCCATCCGAGGTTCTCCAGGGAGAGCTTCTGGTGCGCAAGGAACTTTCGAGAGGCCTCCTCGGGCTCAACGAACATCGTCGTGAACTCGATGAGCAGGTGCTCATGGGTCATCGTTGGGCCGAGGGTCGCCGGGTCCACGGCCCCGGTCACCGTCTGGACCAGGCCTGAGATCTCGGATTTGGCCAATGGATGTCCTCCTCGTCTACTCCCCGGCCGCGCTCAGGGGCGGGACCGGCGCGCCAAGGCTAGCAATCGCCAAATCCGAGCGTCAAGCCGCGCCCGGGCGTCGGACGGGTCGATAAAGGCTGCGCTCTGGCCGATCGGACGACGCCTGCGCTAAGGCCCCGCGCCACTCCATGCCGTGGCGGCCCTGCCCAGTCGAATCGCCTGGTCCACGATGTCGAGCCCGACCTGCTCGGACCAGGCGGCAAGGAGCCGCGAGGTCACCGGCCCCGGCACGTTGCCGCCTGCTATGCCGCGGTTATCGACGCTGCCGACGGGAAGCAGGCAAAACGGCGTCGAGCACAGGAAGGCCTCGTCGGCGGTGTACACGTCGTAGGGCTGAAGATCTTCCTCGATGACGGGTATGTCGAGGGTCGCGGCGAGCTCTCCGATCGCGAGCCTGGACACGCCCTGAAGGATCGCCGTGTCTCGGGGGGTGCGTATCGCACCGCCGCTCACGATGGCGAAATTGGACCCTACGCTCTCGGTTACGTTGCCGTCCATGTCGAGCATGATGGGAAAGGCCTGCGGATCGGCGTCGGAGGCCTCAAGGTCGGCCATGACGTAGCTGAGGCGGGAAAAGTGCTTTACCTTCGGATCCAGTTGCTGGGGGGAAAGACTGCGCGACCGGGTGATCACGCCGCGCGCTCCGCGCGAGTACATGGGCCCGTAGGACGTAAAGTCGATGGGGTCTATGAAGACCGAGACGCTGGGAGCTCCAGCGTCCTTGATCCTGTATCCGGTCCCGCGGGTGACTATCGGCGAGATCATATAGTCGTCGCCGAACTCGCGCCTCACCGGCTCGTTGCGATCGACGACCTCCTGTATGAGCCTTCCGAGGCTCGTCATCGAAAGGCCCGGATCTATGCGGACGTACCTGAGCGTCCGCTCGAAGCGCTCCAGGTGCTCGCTCAGCTTGTAGAGGCGCCCGTCGAACGTCCTGAGGGTGTCGTAGACGACGTCGCCGAGCTTGAATCCCCGATCGAGCATCGATATCTGCGCCCGGTCGCGGGGGTAGTACTCTCCGTTAAGCCAGATCTCGTAGGTCGGGCCCATCGGGTCTTTCGCCAGGCTCCTATCCGTCGACTACTATCGCGTCACCCGGACGCACCGCACCGTCGGCGACGATCCTTCCGAGCACGCCGCGCCGGCCCGCGATCTCCTCACGGAGCCCGGGCTTCGCCTCGTCCATCTGCGAGCACGGGTCGCAGTCCCCGGTGATCTCCACCACCGCAGACTCGCCCAGCCGAACTCGCATGCCGCGCCGCAGGCTCGACAGGTCAAGTCCGGTGGTCGTCACGTTCTCCCGGGTAACGGCGGGGCCGATCCCGAACTCGCTCTGGGTCTCAGAGTCCATGATCAGCACCTGCCGGGTGCCCGTTCGGCCCGCGTGACGGTCGCCATCTATGCCGTGCCCGGCCCGGAATTGGGCCTGATCGAGCACGGTCATCGGCTGTCGCCTGACCGGGGAGACCTGCACCTGAGAGACGGTACCGCTTGAATCGACCATTCCTGCACCTCCGCGGGCGACTATAGACGGCTGAGCCGCTAGATTACGGCACCGCCGGCGTCGCCACAAGCGCCGGCCCTCCCAAAGCGGCCCCGCTGCGCTTATCATTAGCCCGATCCTCGCAGGGGGCGTGCCATGACTACCGCGGTAAAGCTTGGACAGGGAGCACATACGTACCTGAACGACACCGAGTGGGCGAGGCCCCCGGTCGGCGTCGGGTGGAGGGAGATCGCCGGCGTTGCCATCGGCGCAGACGGGCGCGTCTACGTATTTGCCAGGGGCGACCACCCGGTCATCGTGTTCGAGAGCGACGGCACCTTCGTCACGAGCTGGGGCCAGGGGATGTTCGCCAATCCACATGCGATCACCGCGGGCCCAGACAACACCTTCTACACGACCGACCACTTCGGGCACGCAATCAGGCAGGTGACCGCCGACGGAAAGGTGCTGATGACCATAGGGGAGCCCGGCGTCGCTTCCGCACCGCACTCCGGGACGCCCTTTAACATGCCTACCGATGTGGCAATTGACCCGAAGACCGGGGACCTGCTCATAAGTGACGGCTACAAGAACTCGGCGGTCCACCGCTTTTCGGCCGAGGGAGAGCACATCCTGAGCTGGGGCGGTCCGGGCGTGGACCCGGGCGAGTTCTCGATCCCGCACAACATCGCCGTGGACGAGGACGGATATGTCTACGTCGCCGACCGCGAGAACCACCGGATACAGGTGTTCGACGGGCGGGGCAACTTCCAGACCCAGTACAACAACGTCCACCGCCCGTGCACCATTCGGATAGGCAGCGACGGCCTTTTGTACGTGGGCGAGCTGGGCTTCGGGATGACCGTAAACCGTGAGGTGCCGAACATAGGCCCGCGCATGAGCGTGCTGACCAGGTCCGGAGAGAGGGTCGCAAAGGTAGGTCACCTCGGCTTCGGCCCGGATCCCGGCCAGATGACCGCGCCTCACGCCCTTGCGGTCGACGGGCGCGGCGATGTCTACCTGGGTGAGGTGGCCGCAACGGCGAGCAGGGGCTGGATAGATGAGGCCACAGAGATCTTCAGCCTGCGAAAGCTGGTGAGGGTGGCGGACTGAGGCCGCCGACTAGCCAGGACCTCCCGGAGGAGTTGATGCAATGACCACGGCGGAAAAGACGCGCATAAGGGCGCCCGAAACGATCTCTGAAATGGCGGACGCGGCTGCGGCCTTCCTGGCGACGCTGGATCCCGCCAGGCGCGAGCGCGCCGTCTACGCGTTCAGCGCCCATGAGCGCGGGAACTGGCACTACATCCCAAAGGCCCGAAACGGCCTGCCCAGGCGCGAGATGGACGGGGCGCAGCTGGAGGCCTCGGAGGCGCTGATAAGGGCGAGCGCAAGCGAGTCGGGTGCGGCAAAGGCGCTGGCGATAATGGAGAACGAGGCCGTTCTCGGCGAGATTGAATCCTCTGTCGGACAGCTCTGGCACGATCGCGACCCGGGCCTGTACTTTTTCACCGTGTTCGGGGACCCGGCAGGAGATGGCCCCTGGGGATGGCGGGTGGAGGGCCACCACGTTTCCCTCAACTACTCGGTCTTCGGCGATGAGCTTGTCGCCGTTACGCCCTCCTTCCTGGGCTGCAATCGCGCCGAGGTGCTGCACGGACCACACAAAGGGCAGCGCATCCTCCCGGACGAGGAGGAGATGGGAAGGGCGCTCCTTGTCTCGCTCGATGAGCGGCAGCGCCGGAGCGCCGTCATATACCCGGTGACGCCCAGGGAGTTCTTCACCCGGGCCAGCCGCCGGGTGGAGATTGCCACGCCTCTGGGCGTGCCCGCCTCACTGATGACCGCCGACCAGCGAGACCGGCTGATGCGGCTGGTCCGCGTCTACACCGAGCGAAAGCCGCCCGATATTGCCGCCCAGGCGCTCAGGAAGATCGAGTCAGAGGGCATTGAGAACATAGTGTTCGGGTGGGCCGGAAGCGTCTTTCGGTTCCAGCCCCACTATTACCGCCTGCAGGGGCCGGCATTCTTCGTTGAGTACGACAACACGCAGGACAACGCGAACCACATACATTCGGTGTGGCGAGACATCGAGGGGGACTTCGGCCAGGACCTCCTGGCCGAGCACTACGCCGACTCGCACTAGGGCCGAAGGTCCCGGCCCTATGGGGTGGCGGGCAGGGCCTCCTCGGGGATCAGGTAGCTGTTCAGCGGGAGCATGAAGCTGTCGACGACCGCACCTTCTATGATGAACACGTCGGCTCGCGCGGTGTTCTTGGCGTAGTAGTTGCCGTCCTCGCGGCGGATGAACAGGATCCGCTGTGTCGGTATCTGTGAGCCCTCCCTGGCCTTGACGAGCAGCGATGCGTCCGGGACGTCAAAGTTGAATTCCTCGGCCTCCTCCTCGGATGCGAATCCCGTGGCAACCAGCACCTGAAGGGCCCTTACGAGCGCCTCGGCGGTGAACGGGTTCGCCGGCTGGGGCCCCTCGGGCAGCAGCACCATGGGGAACTGGCCCGAAGCATCGATCTCGAAGAAGTCGTCGCTCTGGCTCGGGAAGCGTATGGTCACCCGGTCGAGCACCTCGAGGGCCACGCTGATGATCACCGGATTCCTCCACCCGTCCGGGTCCGGGTCGAACAGGTCCTCGAACTGGCAGTTCACCGCGTAAACAAGGTCCCCGTCGCCCCTACGAAGGAAGCACTGGCGAACGTCCGGCGACCAGCGGCCGATCGTGAATTTCTCCTGCACGGCCTGCCCGAGGAAGAAGATGATCTCTGTGCCCTGCCGCGGGTCTACGCCCATGCGCTCGTGGTTGGCCGGATTGCTCGAGACCAGCTGGGCCCCCTCGAACTCGCCGACGACGCTCCACATCTGGTCGAGCTTGGGCTCAAAGGCCGGGTGGGTCCCCACGGTCCATGCATCGCCCCTCCTGACCAGGATCGCCTCGGATGTGGTGGTCCGGATCGTCACGCGGTCGATAACGTCCCGCTGCACCGGCAAGAGGCCCGAGAGGGTCTCATCCCCGCCGACCCCCGAGACCAGGCGCACTATGACGCCCGCTACGGCCAGGGCGATCAGCGCCAGTAGAACGTAGCCTACCTGCCCGCTCTTCACTCCGAATCGCCCCCTTCCTCGTAGCGTCTCAGGGTGAGCTGGCGCCTGCGCAGGAACAGCACCGCTCCCACCAGCACCAGAAGGACCGGCACGCCGACGATGTTCACGTACTGGACGGCGTTCTTGTGGGCGCTGGAGGTAAACAGCAGGTCGCGCGATGTGACCACCTTGGAGCGGATGCTCGCGAGCGACTCCTCCTGGGCCAGCCAGTCGACCCAGTTAAGGGCGAGCACGATGTTCTCGGGGGTCCTGCTTGCGATCGAGTCGGTGATCCAGTCTGAATCGCCGACCACGACCATGCGGAAATTGCTCTCGCCCGCCGCCGGTCTCGTCGCAGTGCCCGTCAGGCCTACGGCGAGCAGATGCTTACCGAACTCTTCGCTCTCGACCCCGTAGCCAGACAGGTCGGGCTGGGGATTGATATCCTGGTACTGCCAGCGAAGGACGCCGAACTCGGTCGTCTCAACCAGGTGGATGAAGCGGTCGACCTCACGTACCTCCGGTCTATCGACGAGCTCTACCGAGGCCGCCCACGGAAGTAGTACGGTCTCGGTGTTGCCGGATATCTTCGACTCGACGGTGGGGGCCTTTATCCAGAACGGGTACTGCAGCAGCACGTTGCCCACCTGGGTCGTAAACGAGAGTGTCTCGTTCGACTCAAGGTCTATGACGATGTTCTCGTGCACGAAAACGCCGTACCTGAGGATGAAGTCGTTGAGGGTGTCGGGGTTGGGCAGGGCGAGGAAGCGGTTGGGATCAGCCACGGTGGTGTCGACCAGGAAGAGAGCCTTGCCGCCCCGCGCAAAGAACTCGTCCAGCTGGTCGCGCTCCGCCTGGGGGATCGGATCGGTGGGGCCGGCCACCACGAGCACGTCGACCTCCTCAAGGTCCAGCATGCCCTCGGCGTCCGCCCGGACGTCGACGACATCGTACTGCTCGACGAGCTGGGCGTTCAAAAAGCGCAGCTCGGCGTCGCGCGCCTTCTCCCCGTGCCCGGTGAGGAAGCCAACCGTCTTCTTGTCGCGGCGCACCATCTTGTTGGCCAGCGTGGCCACTCTGTACTCGAGGCCGTCCACCGAGTCGACGAACCGGATGACCTCGCGCCTGTCCGTGTAGCTCAGGGTCATGCCCAGGAAGCCGACCTTGACCTGAAGCTCGTCCTGCCCCTGGATGTTGAACTGCACCGGGGGCACCCCGGCGGTGCGCGCCTCCTCCTCCGACTCGTCGTCCTTGTCCGGCGTGTGCCTGACCACCCTGACCAGGTCCGACTGGCGGTCCAGGTCGCCCAGGAACCCCTCGATGTCGCGGCTAGCGCCTGCGAGCTGCACCGGCGGATCGCTCGAGGCATAGAAGTTTATGGTCAGCAGGTCATCCAGCCCCTCGACGAGTTCTTTGGTCGCCGGGCTGAGGGTGAACAGCTTGTCATCGGTCAGATCCCAGCGCCCGCCTATCGACGACCCGAACCAGCCGGCGAGGATGCAGCCTAGGATGAGCCCGGCCACGCCCAGGCGGAGGTTCTTGTAGAGCTGGGTCTGGTGGCTGAGGGTGCGGCCCCTGAGCATCAGGTAGCTGCAGGACAAAAACAGCACCGTCAGGGCCACGAAGTAGATGATGTCCCGCAGGTCGATCACGCCGCGGGCGATGTTTCCGAAGTGGGTTATCGGGCTCAGGTCCTGCAGCAGCACCGCCGCCGAAGAGGGCAGGGTGAGCGTCACGAACGAAAGGCCGATGACGATCAGCACGACGTTTATGAAAAGGGCGACTATGAACGCGACGATCTGGTTGCGCGTCAGGCTCGACGTGAACAGGCCTATGGCGACCAGCGCCGCCGAGAAAAAGATGGCGCCAATGTACTGGGCCGCCGCCGCCCCGCCGTCCAAATCTCCCGCGGTCTCGACCAGGATCGGAATGCCGATGGTAAGGACGATGCCGACCGTAACGAACGCCAGGCCCGCCGTGAACTTTGCGCCAAGCACCGTCCATGTGCGAAGCGGCTGGGTCAGGAGCAACTCGAGCGTCCCGTCCCGCAGTTCCTCTGCCAGCAGCCTCATGGTCGCCGCCGGTACGAATACCGCAAGGACGAAGGGCATCACGTCGAAAAGGCCCCTCAGGGACGCCTCGCCGCTTGAGAACGCCGCGCGGAAATGGAACCACGAAACGACAGCAACGAAGATCACCAGCAGCACGTAGCCGGTGGGCTGGTCGAAGTAACCCTTCAGGTCCTTTCGGATCAGGGCCGTAAAGGTTCTGGTGTAGTCGCGCAAAAAGGCGATGGCGGCCGTCATTCGCCCTTAGAGGCTCCGTCCCGCTCACCGCCGGGGCCGTCTCCGCCCTCTTCGCGGCCCTTGGTCAGGGCGTGGAACACGTCCTGCAGCTTGGCCTCCGATTCTCTCAGCTCCCACAGCACCCAGTCGCGGCGCTTGGCCAGCCTGAAGACCTCCGGCCTGGGGTCGTCCTCCCCTGTAAACGAGAGGCTGAAGCGCTTTCGCTCCCCGACGTCCTCCTCGCGCTCGAGGTCCGCGAGCTCAGGGAGCCGCTCAAGGTGCCGCTGAACGTCCCGGCCCTGGACCTCGACGACGATCGCCCACGTGCCGCGCACGCGTTGGGAAATGGATGCGACCGGGTCGTCGGCGATGAGCTTTCCGCGGTCTATCACCAGAAGCCGGTCGCAGGTGCCCTCGATCTCGCCGAGCACGTGCGTGCTCAGGAGCACGGTTCTTTCCGATCCCAGTGAGCGGATCAGCTCGCGCATGGACAGGCGCTGGTTGGGGTCCAGGCCCTCGGTGGGCTCGTCCATGATCAGGATCTCCGGGCGGTGGAGGATGGCGGCGGCCAGACCCGTGCGCTGGCGGTAGCCCTTCGAAAGGAAGCTGACCGGCAGGTAGTAGACCTCCTTGAGGCCCACCTCGTCGACCGTGGTATCTATGTTCCGCCCGCGCTCTGCTGCCGAGAGGCCGCGCAGGTCGGCGACGAAGTTCAGGTACTCGTGCACCAGGAGGTCGCCGTAGAGCGGGTTGTTCTCCGGGAGATAGCCGATTCGCTTACGCGTCTCTATGTCGGAATCCTGGGTATCGATGCCCGTGATCCGCACGATGCCCGCGTCCGGGGTGTAATAGGAGGCGAGCATCCGCATGGTCGTCGTCTTCCCGGCGCCGTTGGGCCCCAGGAAGCCCACCACCTCGCCGCGCCCTATCTGGAAGGACACGTCGTCGACAGCCTTTCGGCTACCGAATATCTTGGTGGCGTGCTCGACCTCGATCGTCGGTTTGTCGTCGGCCTTGCCGGTTCGCTTTCTAGTGGCCATGTCCTGTCATCCGTGCCCCGGAAGCCGGCGGCTCAGGGTCCCGTTGGCCCGTCCTCGGCGGATGGGCAAGTGGATCTGCGAAGGCCGCTGCCCTGGGCGCTCAGAAGCCCATCCCGCCCATGTCGGCCCCCGGCGGCATCCCACCGGGCATGCCTCCCGGCATCCCCCCTGGCATCCCGCCCGGCATGCCCCCGGGCATCCCCGGAGGGGCCGGCGCCTTGGGCTCTGGCAGGTCTGAGATCAGGGACTCGGTCGTAAGGATCATGGAGGCGACGCTGGCCCCGTTCTCAAGGGCCGTCTTGGTGACCTTGACCGGGTCCACGATCCCCATCTCGATGAGGTCTCCGAAGGTGTTGGTCTCGGCATCGAACCCGTAGTTCCCCTCGCCGTCCTTGATGGCCGCCAGGATGACCTCGCCGGAAAGCCCGGCATTGTCCGCTATGAGCGTGACCGGCCTTTCCACGGCCCGGGCGACCACCTTCACGCCGGTCAGTTCGTCCCCGGTGGCGTCCGTCGAGCCCAGGACGCCGTCCGCCAGGCGGATCAGAGTCGCGCCGCCGCCGGCGACGATCCCCTCCTCGCTGGCCGCCCTGGTCGCGGCGAGCGCATCCTCCATGCGCTGCTTGCGTTCCTTGAGCTCGACCTCGGTAGAGGCGCCCACGTTGATCACGGCGACCCCGCCGCTTAGCTTGGCAGCGCGCTCCTGAAGCTTTTCGCGGTCGTAGTCCGAGGTGGTCTCCTCGGCCTGCTTCTTTATCTGCTCGATCCGGCCCCTGATCGCCGCCGGATCGCCCGCGCCCTCGACGAATGTGGTGTCTTCCTTGACCGCCACCGCCCTGCGGGCGCGGCCCAGGTCTTCAACAGTGGCCGACTGGATCTCGCGGCCGCTCTCCTTGCTTATGAGCGTGGCCCCGAACAGTATCGAAAGGTCCTCGAGTATGGCCTTTCGCCTGTCCCCGAACGCCGGGGCCTTTACCGCAAGGCAGTTAAGGTTGCCCCTGAGCTTGTTTACCACCAGTGTCGCAAGGGCCTCCTTGTCCACGTCCTCTGCGATTACGACCAGGCTTTTGCTGACCGGGGTGAGCTTTTCCAGCAGGGGGATCAGTTCCGCCGCGGTCGAGATCTTCTCGGTGGTAAGGAGTATGTAGGGACTTGCGATCTCGGCCCGCATTCCCTCGGCGTCCGTGACGAAGTAAGGGGAGATGTAGCCGCGGTCCACGCGCATACCCTCCACGTGCTCGACCTCGTAGCCGACGCCCTTTCCCTCCTCAACGGTGATGATCCCGTCCTCGCCGACCTCGTCGACGACGTCTGCGAGCAGCGATCCCATCTCCTCCTCATGCGCCGACAGGGTGGCTATCTGCGCGATCTGATCACGTCCCCTGACGGGGGTGGCCACCTCGTCCAGCCTCTTCTTGATCTCGGTCACCGCCCGGTCCATCCCGCGCTTGATCGCCATGGGGTCGGCGCCCGCGGCCACGTTCCGAAAGCCCTCGTGGACCATCGCCTGCGCCAGTACGGTCGCGGTGGTCGTGCCGTCCCCCGCCACGTCATTGGTCTTGCGTGCCGCGTCCTGGAGGAGCCTTGCCCCCATGTTCTCGAACGCGTCGGGCAACTCTATCTCCCTTGCGATCGACACCCCGTCGCTGTAGACGCGGGGCGCGCCGAATCCCCGGTCAAGGACGACGTTTCGCCCCGCCGGTCCCAGGGTGACACCGACCGTCTTAGCAAGCGTGTCGATTCCCTTCACAAGGTGCTCGCGGGCATCCTCACGGAATTGAAACTGCTTCGCCGCCATTCACTAATCCTCCAAGATATTGCTAACAGCCAATACTATCTTTGCTCAGATCGATCGGGCACTAGGCTTCGTCCAGTGCTTTAACGATATTCCCGGGTGACATGGGTAGTACAGGCACCCTGACGCCCACCGCGTCGAATATGGCGTTTGAGATGGCGGGCAGGGGAGGAACTATAGACGCCTCCCCGACGCCCCTCGCCCCGTAGGGATGGCCGGGGTTCGGGACCTCCACTATCACCGTGTCTATCATCGGCACATCCCAGGACGTGGGCATGCGGTAGTCCAGCAGGGAGGGGTTCTGCAGCCTGCCGTCGTCACCGTAGACGTACTCCTCGTGGAGCGCCCATCCGACCCCCTGCACCGTACCGCCCTGCATCTGTCCCTCGACGTAGCTGGGGTGGATGGCCTTGCCGGCGTCCTGGACGACGGTATACCTGAGGATCTCCGTCTTGCCGGTCTCCTCGTCAACCTCCAGGTCCACCAGGTTCGCCGTGAAAGAGCCCGCCCAGCCTCCGGGGTGTATGTTGCCCCTGCCGGTGATCGGACCTCCGGTGGAGTTGAGCATCGCCGATAGTTCCGGCAGCGACATCCTTAGCTCGGTGTCCGTCCTGTGAAAGGCCGCACCGTCCTGAAAATCGACCTCGGACTCGGGAACGCCCCATATCCGGGCGGCCCTGTCGATAAGCTGGCGCCTCACGTCAAGGCCCGCCTCGTGCGCCGCCCAGCCGCTCTTGTGGGAGGCGCTGCTGCCCGCGCTCGGTCCCGTGTAACCCGCCGTGTCGGTGTCCGCGACGATCGGGTCTATCACGTCCAGTCCTATGCCCAGGACCTCTCCGAACTGCTGGGCGATCGATGCCCGGGTCCCGCCGATGTCCACCGATCCGGTAACGAGCTTTACCTTCCCGTCCGCCGCCAGGCTCGCGAGCACCGTCGCCTCTCCTGAGATGTTTCCGCTGTATCCCATGGCAAAGCCCCTTCCGACCCTTCGGTGGGGTTCTGAGGGCGACGGCAGGGGCGACCTGTAGTGGTCGTGGTCCCTGAGCGCCTCTGCGACCTCGACCATGCCGATCGCCGGGTAGACGGTCCCGTCGGGGCGCCTAGTGCCCTCGCGGGCGGCGTTGAGCAGCCGCAGGTCGACAGGGTCGATCCCGAGTTCCCTTGCAAGGTCGTCTATCGCGGTCTCTGCCGCGAGAGCGGCGTTCGGGGTACCCGGGGCGCGATAGGCGCCGGTCTTGGGCTTGTTGTCGACGACGTCGTAGCCGTCGATCAGGATGTTCTCGATGTCATAGGAGGCGAAGACCGTGTTGCAGGCGTTCTCAACGAATGAGCCAGGGTACGCGCCCGCCTCGAACGCCAGGTACACGTGGCCGGCCGTGATCCTGCCCTCCCTGGTCGCACCCACCCTGGCCCGAACGATCCCCCCGCAGGTCGGCCCGGTCGCCTCCAGCACCTCGGTGCGATCCAGCGTCATCTTCACCGGCCTGTCCGTCTTTTGCGAGAGGACCGCCGCGATAGGCTCCAGGTGGGCCGTTATCTTGCCGCCGAATCCGCCCCCTATCTCCATGGGTATGACCGTCACATCCGAGACGGACAGGCCCGTAAGCTCGGCGACGTCATGCCTTACTCCGAAGTGGCCCTGGTTGCTGCACCAGATCGTAAGGTGCCCGTCCTCCGACCAGATCGCGGTCACGTTCTGGGGCTCGATGTAGCCCTGGTGCACGGTCTGGGTGCGGTACTCGCGCTCGATGATCACGTCGGCCGCGGCGAATCCCTCCTCGATGTCGCCGTGGGCGAAGTGGGTGTGGGAAACGATGTTGGTGCCGGCGAACTCGCCGCCCCGCTCTACCGGGGTGACGGGCCGCTCATGGAGGACGGGCGCTCCGTCCGCAAGGGCCGCGTCGATGTCCATGACGGAATCGAGCACCTCGTACTCCACTCTGATCAGCGAGAGGGCCTCCTGCGCGGCGTGCGGACTGGTGGCCGCGAGAGCTGCGACCGGGTGGCCCACGTAGAGGACCTTCTCGCCCGCCAGCACGTTGTTGCTCAGGTATCCGAAGTTGCTCTGGATGCCGTCGACGTCCGCCCGTATCCGGTTCTCGGCCGGGGCCAGATCGGAGCTTACGGCCACGGCCCTGACCTCCGGGTGCGCCTCGGCCCGGGAAGTATCGATAGACAGTACGAGGGCGTGCGGATGAGGGCTGCGCAGTATCTTCCCGTGGAGCATCCCGCCCATCATGACGTCAGCCCCGTAGCGGGCCCGCCCGGTCACCTTGTCCGTACCGTCCGGTCTGACCGGCCGTTTGCCCACCACCTTGTATTCCTTCGTGGACAGCACGATGTTGCTCTTGGAAGTCATGTTACTGGCCTCGGTGCGTGATCTATGCGGACCTGAGGGCGATCACCAGCACTATCGCGACCGCCGGTATTACGATCATCCAGAGGATCCGCCTAGGATTGAGCTTCATAGCGGGAGCCATCATTATATGCAAGGTGCCGGGCCAACGCCGCTTACGGCCGAGGTCGGTGTTCCATGACATTCAAGCTGATAGCGCTCGACATAGACGGAACGATCAGGGGATCCGAGCACCCGATCGCTGAACGGACCACCCGGGCATTGGGCCGCGTGCGCGATCTGGGTGCCGTGGTCACGATCGCGACCGGCCGCTCGTTCCGCTCGGCGGTCGAGGCGACGAGCGAGCTGGATCTCGAGGCCCCGATCGCGTCGTTCCAGGGAGCGCACCTAGCCGACCCCAGGACGGGCCGCGTGCTCTGGCACCGCCCGCTGACGGAAGGGCTGACGATGCGCGCGCTCGACAGCCTTAACGGATGGGACGGGGGCGTGATGGCCTTCATCGGCGAGGAGGTGTACGTGAGCCATCTCACCGACTGGTCCGCTGCCTACGGTGACAGGCAGGATGTCCGCGTCCGCGAGGTGGGATGCCTTGAGCGCGTGGCTGACATGTGCCCGACGCGCCTGGTGGTCGTCGGGGAAGAGGACCGCATCGAGCGCCTGGAGTCGGACCTTATAGGCCGGTTCCGGGAGGAGCTTCACGTAACGCGCTCGCTGCCATATTTCTGCGAGATACTCCACCCGGCCGGGGGCAAGCACCGGGCCCTCGAGGCGCTCTGCGCCAGGCTGGGCGTGGCGCGCGAGGACACGCTGGCATTCGGCAACGGGTACAACGACGTGCACATGCTCAGATGGGCGGGTCTCGGGGTCGCGGTTAAGGGAGCGGTCGCGCCGGCGGCCCGGGCGGCCGACATGATCTGTCCCCCGGTCGAGCAGCAGGGCCCGGCCCAGGTACTTGAAGACCTGATGTCGGACGGCCTGATCGGGTGATGCCCTCCCGGGACCCCTGACGGCGGCTGGCCCATGCCGGAGCAATCCTCGGCACACATACTGGTGCTCGGCGGCATCAACATCAACCTGATCGCCACGGCGGACAGGATACCGCTGCCCGGCGAGACGGTGACAGGAGACCTGTTCTACACGACGCCCGGCGGCAAGGGCGCCAACCAGGCCGTGGCCGCAGCGCGCATGGGGGCGAGGGTTCAGATGGTCGGCAGGGTGGGCAGGGACCCCTTCGGGCCCGGCCTCATCGAGGACCTGCGGACGGAGGGCATCGACGTGTCGGCCGTTGCTGAGCAGGCCGATGCGGCCTCAGGGGTTGCGGTGATCCTGCTTGACGGAGAGCGCCAGAACTACATCGTCCAGGTGAGGGGCGCAAACCTGATGGCCGGGGAGCCGGAGGTGACGGCGATAGCAGATGCCCTGAGATCGGCCGACGCCCTGATGCTGCAGCTGGAGCTTCCGTTCGATGTATCGCTCGGCGCCGCGCGCGCAGCGCGCAGCGAAGGCGTCCAGGTCTTTTGGGATCCGGCGCCGCCGAGCCCTGACATCGACCGGGCGATCGGCTCGGTGGACGTTATAACGCCCAACCAGAACGAGGCGCAGTTCCTTACGGGGATCGAGGTAGCCGGGCCGGAGTCGGCTGAGGCTGCGGCCCGGATTCTACTTGATCGCGGGGTGCCGGCGGCGGTGATCAAGATGGCGGAGATGGGAGCCTACTATGCGACGGGGGCCGAGTCCGGTCTCGTGCCAGCGCCCCAGGTCGAGGTCGTCGACTCGGTTGCGGCGGGCGACGCCTTCGGCGGGGCGCTGGCGGTGTCGCTCGCCGAGGGACGCACCCTGCGCCAGTCCGTTCAGCTTGGATGTGCCGCGGGCGCCCTTGCGGTGACCAGGCCAGGGGCCCAGGCCGCCATGCCCTTCCGGGGGGAAGTGGAGCGGCTTGCAGCCACCCTGGGCAGCTAGGAGCCGTCCACGGAGGTCACCCCTTCGGGGCCCTGCGCTAGGCCTCCGCGCTGCGCTCGGCCTCCAGCATCTCGATCTGGCGGTCGATCGTTCCCATCTCGGCGAACGCCTCACGAACGAGATGGAAAGAGCGCTGAAGGTACAGGTCGGCCAGCCGGGCGCCGCGATCGTCCGCCGCCTTCACCGCCGCCACCATCTTCGGCACATGCAGATCGTCCGGCAGGTGGCGCGAGAGCAGGTCGATCTCGTCCTCGGTCTCGCGGACCAGGCTCTCCTCGTTACCGTCGACGGCGTACCTGAGCCGGCCGATCAGCTTGGTGAGCTCCCCGAGCCTGTCGCTCTCGCTCATCAGGCCGTACAGGACCTCGTTGATGCCGACTTCCGCCGCTCGTCCCTCGTCACTTCCTTCAGCCTCGACGCCGGCCGAGCTCGACTCCGAGTACACCTGCGCGTAGCTCTGCAGTAGGTCGTTCACCGTGAACATCGCAGAGGAGACATCGTCCGCGCCCACGGGGCCACCGTAGAGGATGTCGTCGTCGCGCTGGTCCGCCAGCTGATCGAGGAAGCGCCGGTCCGGGATCTTCTCGGGCGACGGGGGAAACGCGAATGCCGACAGATCCTTGGGACCGAGTTCGCCCATCTGGTTCATGAGGAAGGGAGGGACATACTTGGTCACATCCACCTTGATCGGTAGGACTATGAGGTAGGTTGCCCAGACCTCTTCGGGAACGCCCGAGGAGGTGAAGTAAACGAGGGCGTGTCCCTTGGGGTTGGCGACGTCGCCCCTCTCGAAGATAAGGTCCATGTAAGGCTCCATGTATAAGTAGGCCACGGCGGGCCCCGGTTCGCAAGGCGCTGCGGGCTGCTGGCCTATAATCGGACGGATGCTTTACCGTGCGCTCGCACGGCCGCTATTGTTCGCGCTGCCGGCCGAAACGGCTCACGCCGTAGTCGAGACCGCCCTGGGGGTCACACCTTTGTGGCGCATGGCCGCGCCCGTGCTCAGCCGGGACTCCCTGCGGCTTCGCACCGCCCTCTGCGGCCTCGAGCTGTCGTCTCCCATAGGCCTCGCGGCGGGGTTCGATAAGAACTTCTCGTCTTCGGAGGCGCTGGCCCACCTGGGGTTCGGCTACCTTTCGGCCGGCACGGTCACCCTCGAGCCGCGCGATGGCAACCCCGGGACCAGGCTTGTCCGGGACCCCGGCGCCAGGGCGCTTATCAACTCGATGGGCTTTCCCAACCCCGGGGCCGAGCGGGCCGTCCGGCGGCTCAGGAGGTACGCCGCGCCGCCGCCGCTGGTCGCCAGCATTGCCGGCACCGCGGTGGAGGATGTAGTGGCCTGTCACCGCAGGCTCGCACCGCACGCGGCGGCGGTCGAGATCAACATCAGCTCGCCGAACACCTCCGGCCTGCGGGTGTTCCACGATCCCGCAGCGCTCGCCGAGCTCCTCTCGGCGCTCGGGCGAGGTGGGGATGGGCCCCTGTTCGTAAAGCTCCCGCCCTATCCGGACTCTGCGGAAGGCCGCCGCGCCGCAATGGCACTGGCCGGAGCCTGCGCGGATGCCGGGGTCGACGGGCTTACGCTGGCGAACTCACGGCCCGTAAGGGACGACCGGCTCGCCGTGGGATCGGGGGGGCTTAGCGGCGGGCCACTTATCGCCGACACGCTCCGCATGGTAAGGGAGGTTCGCTCCGAGCTCGGGGCCGGCATGGCGATCAACGCGTGCGGCGGGATATTCGACGGCGGGCACGCCCTCCAGGCCCTATTGGCGGGAGCGAGCACCGTTCAGATATACACGGCCCTTGTGTACCGGGGCCCGGCCGCGGTCGGGGCGATCAAGCGGGAGATGCTGGCGGCGATGGATGCGGCCGGGGTCGAGGACGCTGCCTCCCTTTCCGAGCGGCCGTAGTACCGCCGGAGGATAAGGGGCCAGCTAGTTTCGGGACAGGGCGCGGCGAAGGTGCTCGAGCGAGAGGTTGCCTCCGCTCTGAACGAGCACGACCGTCTTTCCGGAGAGGCCGTCCCTGATGCTGATCGCCCCGGCGAGGGCCGCCGCGCCGGCGTGTTCGGCCAGATTGCGGGTGTGCTCGATCCACAAAACGACGGCGCGCTCGATCTCGTCGTCACTGACCAGAACGAAGTCGTCCAGCAGGTCGCGCATGATCTCAACCGTGTACTCGAAGCCGACGCCGGTGGCCAGTCCCTCTGCGATCGTGCCCATCTCCAGCGTCGCCATCTCGCCGGTGCGCCAGGACTCGTGGGCCGCCCGGGCATCGGAGGACTGTACGCCGATCACCCTGACGTCGGGGTTTATGGACTTTGCCGCGATGGCCGTCCCGCAGACCCCGCTGCCCGCTCCGACGGGCACGAGGATCGCATCGACGCCGGGCAGATCGTCCATGATCTCCAGGCCATAGGTGCCGACGCCCTCCACGAGGTCCGGCTCGTTCGCCGAGTGGATGTACAGGAAGCCCTCCTCTCTGGACAGGCGCTCCACCTCCTCCCGCGAACCGTCGAAGTCGCGTCCGTGGAAGCGGACGTCTCCTCCCAGAGCCCTCATCGAGGCCACCTTGCCCGGGTTCGCACCCTCCGGTACGACGATGACGGCGTGGACTCCTAGCAGGCCGGCCGCATAGGCGATCGACTGGCCGTGGTTGCCGGTCGAGGCCGTCACCACTCCGCGGAGACGCTGCTCGGCGGGCAGCTTGAGCATGAAGTTGATCCCGCCCCTCATCTTGAAGGCGCCGAGGCGCTGGTGATTCTCGTGCTTTACGTACACCTCGGCCCCGCCCACCAGAGCGTCCAGGGCGAGGTACCTGTGTAGTGGAGTGCGCGTGATGTAGGGAAGGATGCGCTCGTGCGCGTCGCGGATGTCGGCAAGAGTGGGTCTTCTGAGCAAGTTAGCGCCGCCAGTCAAGAGGGTTTGCCACAGCGGCTCCCCGCCCGGCGCGGGGTATGCCGCAGGGCCCACTGAGTATAATCCAAGGCCCATGCCGATCCGTGTCCTCAGGCCCGACGTAGCAGCCAAGATAGCGGCCGGCGAGGTGATCGAGCGGCCGGCGTCCGCGGTTAAGGAGCTGATCGAAAACTCCCTTGACGCCGGGGCCGGGAGGATCTCCGTGGATATCGCCGGGGGCGGTGCGGAGACCATCCGCGTGCTCGACGACGGGTGCGGCATCCCCGGGAGCGAGGTAGAGCTTGCGTTCCGCCGCTTCGCAACCAGCAAGGTGACGATCCTGGCGGACCTGGAGGCGATACGGTCCCTGGGATTCAGGGGCGAGGCCCTTGCCTCCATAGCCGCCGTCTCGCGGGTTGAGCTGGTCACCAAGATGGGCGCAGAGAAGGCCGCCACCGTGATCGAGGTTTCAGAGGGCGAGATCACCAAGGTAGCGCCGATGGGGGCGGCCGACGGGACCTCGGTGACGGTCAGGGGACTGTTCGAGAGCTTTCCGGCAAGGCGAAAGTTCCTGTCATCGGCCTCGGCGGAGTCAGCCCGCGTAAGGACGCTGGTGCAGCGCTACGCCCTGGCCTACCCGGGCGTAGCCTTCGAGCTCAGGGTCGACGGCAGGAAGGTCGTTTCCACCTCCGGGTCGGGCGCCCTGCTTGACGCGGTGGCGGAGGTCTACACTCCCGGCGTTGCTGCCGAGATGATCCCGATCGACGGAGTCCGTCCCGGCGTCGTCTCCGTCACCGGGCTGGCCGGGGCACCTACCGTCAGCCGGTCGACCCGGGGGCACATCAACCTGTTTGTCAACGGCCGCTGGATAAGTCCGGGCAGTCTCGGACATGCGGTCGAGCAGGCCTATCACGGCTTTCTGGGCGACCGGCGTCATCCCGTGGCGGTGCTGGGCATCGAGGTCGACCCCTCGGACCTTGACGTGAATGTCCACCCTGCCAAGATAGAGGTGAGATTTCGCGGCGCGAGAGACATCTACGGCGAGGTGCAGCGAGCGGTGCGAGAGGCCCTGACGCGTCATGCACCCGTGCCCCGCATGGGGGGTGCCGGGGGCACCGACCCGGCGATCAGGGAGCGCTCCGGAGCGATGTGGACCTCCACCCTTACCAGGACCGGGGGACCGTCCGATCACGCGGCCCTGGCCGCCGCGACCGGGGCCCGGGAGCCGGCGCCCGCCGCGCCGATGGCCTCGGTCCTGCCGGCGATGCGCGTGCTGGGCCAGTCGCAGCTTACATACATCGTCGCCGAGGGGCCTGACGGGCTGTATCTGTTCGACCAGCACGCCGCGCACGAGCGTGTGCTATACGAGAGGATAGGCGCCCAGTCCGGAGCGGGGGCCTCCCAGGCCCTGCTGGTGCCGGTAGAGATCGACCTCTCGGACCTTGAGCCCGCGGTCGGGGACGCACTCTCATCGGGCCGGGATATCCTGGCCGAGACGGGGTTCGAAATCGAGCCGTTCGGCCCCATGGCCTTTCGGCTGATGGCTCTGCCGGCTGCCATGGGGGTCGCCGATCCGGCAGGCGGGCTCATCGAGGCTCTGCGGGATATGGGGCGGTCGGTGGACGCGGCCGACCGGCGAGAGAGCCTCGTGCGCCGCGTCGCCTGCCACGGGGCCGTCAGGGCGGGGATGAAGATGGCAAGGGAGGAGATGGAGGAGCTTATCCGCATGCTGGAGGCGTGCGCCAATCCCCACTCCTGTCCGCACGGGCGGCCGACCACGATACATCTCAGCGAGGCCAGGCTGGAGCGCGAATTCGGCCGTACCTATTCCTAGAGGATGTGCCCGGTCACGTCGGGACGGGCCGCGAGGCTAGTAGTAGCGCAGCCAGACGTACAGGCCGGAGATTATCAGGGTCACTATCCCGATCACGATCCCGTACCGCAGGAACCGGAAAAAGCTGATCGGGTGATCGAGCGTGCGCGCCATCGTCACTACGACGACGTTTGCGGACGCGCCCACGATGGTCAGGTTCCCCCCCAGATCAGCGCCCAGGGTAAGGGCCCACCACAGGGGACTGACCTCCCCTGTCGAGCTGTCTCCCACTATCTGCCCCACCACGTGGATCATCGTGGCGGTGAACGGTATGTTGTCGATGATCGCCGACACCCCGCCACCGATGTACAGCATCAGGAGCGACAGCGTGCGCTCCTCTCCTCCGGCAAGCTCGACCATCCACTCCTGGAGCGTATCTATGACCCCGGCCTCCACCATTCCCCCCACCAGGATGAAGAGCCCTGTGAAGAAGGCGAAGGTGTTCCACTCGACATCCCTCAGGATCTCTCCCGGCTCGAGGCCGGAGATCATCAGCAGGAGGCCCGCTCCGGCGAGGGCCACGAAGGCCGGGCTCACCCCGATCAGCTCATGGGTGAAGAAGGCAAGCACCGTGAGCCCGAACACGCCCAAGCTCTTTACCAGCAGGGTCCTGTCCGTGATCGCCCCGTTGGACGATGCTGCCATCACCTCCTTCCTCCTGTCTTCGGGCACCCGCAGGTCATTTCTGAAGAACAGGTAGAGCAGGGCGACCAGCGCCACCATCGACAGGGCCGACACGGGGATCATGTTCAGCGTGAACTCAAGAAAGCCTATGTCCGCGGCGCTTGCGACGATGATGTTCGGGGGATCGCCCACTATGGTGGCGGTGCCCCCTATGTTGGATGCGAACACCTCGCCGAGCAGGAAGGGCACGGGATCGAGGTCAAGGCTGCGGCACAGGTTCATGGTGATGGGCACCATGATCACGACCGTCGTCACGTTGTCCAGGAGCGCCGACCCCACTGCGGTGATCATGACCAGCAGCACCATCAGGCCGAATCCGTTGCAGTTGACCAGCTGGGCGCCACGCCTCGCCGCCCAGTTAAAGCTTCCCGTCCGGGAGATGATGCTGGCCAGGACCATCATCCCGGCCAGAAGGACGATCACCTCCAGATCGATGTGGTGGAAGGCCTGCTCGGGCGTAAGGACCCGGGCGAAGACCATCACCGCGGCGCCCACCACCGCGATGACGGCGTGGGGGATTCTACCGACCGCGATAGCTAGATAGGCGAGCCCGAAGATTACCGCGGCCGTTATCATCAAGCAGAGTATTCTACAGCCCCGGCGGCCACAGTAGGGCGCAGTCGCTGATATAATTTCCCTTGCTTGGCTGGAGCCGCATGCGATCGGCCCAGCCCGGGGAGGTCGATTGGCCGCCCCTCCATACTCAAGCACGTGTAAAGGCCCGCAGTGGCTGTCCTTCCCATCATCAAGTTCCCGGACAAGACCCTCCGTCAGCGCGCGCGCAAGGTCAAGACGATCGACCGCTCCATAGTTCGCCTCGCCAGTGACATGGTCGAGACCATGGACAATGCCGACGGGGTCGGCCTTGCCGCCAACCAGGTCGGGGTGCTCAGACGGGTCATCGTGGTCAGGCTTCCGGAGGATGAGGAGGCCCGGATCTACGTAAACCCGGAGATCGTCCACCGGGAGGGGGAGAGGCTGGTGGAAGAGGGATGCCTGAGCGTACCGGGCCTGGTCGGGACCGTGACGCGGGCAATCTGGATCAGGTTCCGTGGGCTCGACCTGGACTCAAAGCTGGTGCGCCTCAGGGCCGATACACTTCTCGCCCAGGTGCTCGAGCACGAGGTCGATCACCTCAACGGCATTCTCTACATGGACCACCTGGCGGCCCACGAGACCCTCAGGCCCGTCGAGGAGGCGAAGGAAGATGCCGAGCCGGCCGGCGAGCTTGTGCACCCGGCCTCCGGAGCTCTTCGAATCTCCCACGGGGCCGCTAGCGAGGTGCTGGCGGCTGACTAACGGTTTGATGACACCCATCGCATCCACGGATTGCGATCCGGCTGAGGCGGGGCCTCGCGACAGCGGCTGTCGCGGGGCCACACCGGGGCAGGGCTCGCCGGTTACGCTCGACCGGTTTGATCCCCGGCTGGAGCTGATCGCGACCCACCTGTGTGCCCGCGGCGTAGAGGCCTACGTATTCGGCGGAGCCGTGCGCGACGCCTTGGCGGGAAGGGCCACATGCGACCTTGACATGTCGGTGTCCGCTCCGGCCGATCGGGTCGGCAGGGAGCTGGCCGATCTGCTCGGCGGCAGCTATTTCGACCTGGACCCGGTTCGCGGGATCGGCCGGGTGACCGTCGCCGGACCCGGGGCACTTACCGTCGACCTGACCGGAGGCCTTACGGCGGAAGAGATCGAACGGCACCTGAGAGCGAGGGACTACACCATCGATGCGATGGCGGTCCGCCTCGACGAATTGGCCCTCGGAAGGGCCGCCGTGATCGACCCGGTCGGCGGTATGCTGGATCTGCGGTCAGGGCTCGTGCGGGCCCTGTCGCCCTCGGCACTTGAGGATGATCCGATAAGGCTGCTGCGGGGGCCGCGCCTTGCGGCGACCGGGGGCCTTGCCCTGGACCCGGGCACGTCTGAGTGGATACGCGATCGAGCTGGCCTGCTGTCGCGGGTCGCGCCTGAGAGGGTGCGCGATGAGTTCCTTAAGCTGCTTTCCGCCCCCGGCGTGACGGACTCGCTTCGGAGCCTCGATGACCTGGGCCTGCTTACGACCGTAATACCCGAGCTGGAGCAGGCAAGGGGGGTCAGCCAGCCCCCGGAGCACCACTTCGACGTCCTCGGTCACTGCATCGAGACCCCGGGAGCACTTGAGCTCATCCTCGATGGGCCGCGCGACGGAGCCGTCGCCGGCCGCGTCCCTAGATTTGCACGCATGGGGGACTATTTCGGACGTCAGTTTGCCGACGGTGCGGACAGGGCGACGATCTTGCGGCTGACCTGCCTTCTGCACGATATCGCCAAGGCGGCCACCAGGACCGTTGAGTCGAGCGGCCGAATCCGGTTTCTCGGCCATGGACCTCAGGGAGCCGCTATCTGCAGGGACCTGATGGAGCGCCTGAGGTTCAGCCGCAGGTCGATAAGGTACGTGACCACCGCGGTCGAGCACCACCTGCGGCCCGGCCAGGTCGCCCCGCCCGGGGAGCTGCCCTCGGCGAAGGCGATATACCGCTACCGCCGCGACCTGGGCGACCTTGCGGTCGACGTTCTCTACCTGAACATGGCCGACTACATCGCCGCCAAGGGACCCCCGATGCAGGCGCCGGGCTACGACCTCTCGGACTGGGAACGGCACTGCGAGGTGGTCACGTCCCTGCTCGAGGGGGATGATGGCCAGAGATCCGGGGCCCGGTCGGGCGCCGCGCTATTGGACGGTAACGATATTATGGCCGAGCTTTCGCTCGAGCCCGGACCCATAGTCGGGGAGCTGCTCGAGATGGTCGAGGAGGCGAGGGCCACCGGCGGGATCGATAGCCGGGTGGATGCCCTCAACCTGGTACGCGGCGCCCTGGAGTCAAGGCGCGGCGGCCGGAATAGATCGGGTCGTTAGGCACTGGCGGAGAGATAGTTGCGCAGGTATTCAAAGACCCTTCTGGTGATCGCGGTCCTGGTGCTGATCGCCGGGCTGACCCTGGGATTCCAGACGATCGAGATAAGGGGTTTTCAGCGCACCGGCGACAATCCGCTGGGCCTGAAGCTCGGACTCGATCTTCAGGGCGGGAGCCACCTCGTGTACGAGGCGGCGCTCACTAATGCGGCCGGCGAACGCATCCAGCCGACTGCCGAACAGATGAGTTCCCTAAGGCAGATCATCGAGCGGAGGGTGAACCAGACCGGCCTGGGTGAGCCGGTCATCCAGACGCTCGGCGATGACCGGCTTCTCGTGCAGCTGCCGGGCGTGGGCGATCCCGCAAGGGCCAAGGCGATCATAGGAGAGACCGCGCGACTGGAGTTCAAGCACAGGCAGCTCGACGTCCCGGTCCCGGTGGAGCTCGACGAACAGAGCATCGTCTCGGTGATCGTCGACGCATACCCCGAACCCGCCGCGGCCGAGGAGACCGGTGAGGCCACCGATTCAGGCGAGGCCGAGGCGATGGCCGGGTCCGGGGAGACCGGTGAGGTCACCGATTCGGGCGAGGCCGAGGCGATGGTCGGGACCGAGGAGACCGGTGAGGTCGCCGATTCAGGTGAGGCCGAGGCGATGGCCGGGACCGAGGAGACCGGTGAGGTCGCTGATTCAGGCGAGGCCGAGGCGATGGCCGGGTCCGAGGAGACCAGTGAGGTCGCCGATTCAGGTGAGGCCGAGGCGATGGCCGGGACCGAGGAGACCGGTGAGGTCGCCGATTCAGGCGAGGCCGAGGAAGAGGACGCAACCCCAGAATCCGCATTCCTGCTGGTCGAGTTCACCGACGCGGGAGCCGAGGTCTTCGATCAGATAGTCGAGCGCATGCTGCAGTCGGCCATCAACTTCTTCGCGGGCGGCGGCGCGCAGCCGAACCGGATCCAGGTCGATATAGACGGAGACGAGTTCCGAACGCTAACCCTCCAGGCCGGTGCGGTCACCAGGATCGAGGAAACGAACGTCTTTGCGTTCGCGCTGCTCAATACGACCGGCCAGCCACTGGCACCCACGATCGAGGAGAGCAGGGCCATCTTCGGCGAGAGCCCGCGGGTAAGTTTCGTCGAGGTCTACGGGGCGTTCGACGAGGAGATCGGGCTGACAGGGGACGACCTTGCCAGGGCCTATGCGGGAACCCACCAGACGACCGGCCAGCCCATCGTTAATATCGAGTTCAACGCGCGCGGTGCCCGCAGCTTTGGCGAGCTGACGCAGCTGATAATCAACACCGACGATCGTATCGCCATATTCCTGGACGATGAGGAGTTGATCGCCCCGGCGGTGGACCAGGTGATTACCGGCGGCGCGGCCTTCATCCGGGGCGACTTCACACCCGAGAGAGCCCAGGACATAGCTCAGCTTCTCGAGGCGGGACGCCTGCCCATTCCCATCGAGCTGGTGCAGGAGCGCGACGTTGACGCGATACTTGGGGCCGACTCGCTCAGAAAGAGCGTGGTCGCAGGCCTTGTCGGCCTCGCGCTGGTGCTGGGCTTCATGGCCGCCTACTACAGGGTGCCCGGCCTCGTGGCCGCGGTGGCCCTGATCATCTACGGTGCGATCGTGCTCGCCGTATTCAAGCTGATCCCGGTCACCTTGACCCTGTCCGGCGTCGCGGCGGCGATCCTCTCGGTGGGCATGGCGGTGGACGCGAACATCCTGATATTCGAACGCATGAAGGACGAGCTGCGCGCCGGGCGGACGCTGCTCACTTCCATAAACATAGGCTTTAACCGCGCCTGGCCTGCGATCCGAGACGGCAACGTATCGACGCTCATCACCTGCGCAATCCTGTTCTGGTTTGCCGACACGCTGGGCGCCTCGGTGGTGCAGGGATTCGCAGCCACGCTGGCCATCGGCGTGCTGATAAGCATGTTCTCGGCGATAGTCGTCAGCAGGACGCTGCTGCGCCTGCTTGCGACCACCGGCATATCGGATCGGGCGAGCTGGTTTACACCGGTGGGCAAGAGGTTTTTGCCCGAGGGAAGCCGCTAGGGACGAGGGGTCATCTTGGATATCGTTGGCAAAAGGGGCTGGCTCTTTCTCATATCGGCGATACTGCTCGTCCCGGGGATAGTGTTTCTGATCATCGCCCCGGGGCTGCGGCCGGGCATCGACTTTACGGGTGGCAGCACGATCACCATAGAGTTCGTAGATCCGGTTGAGCAGCAGGAGCTGCGCGATGCGCTTTCCGACCTCGAGGTCGACGACGCCACGGTCCAGAACTTTGGAGACAACGTCTACTTCATCCGCACCAAGGAGCTCTCAGAGCAGGAGAAGGAGGAGCTGACCAGCAGCCTTGAGGCCGCCATCTCACCGGGTGGCTCAAACGTCCTGGCGTTCGACCTGGTCTCTCCGGTCGTTGCCCAGGAGACCGTGATAGCGGCTTTCTGGGCGGTGTTCGCCGCGGCGATCGGGATATTCCTCTACGTCTGGTGGGCCTTCCGCAACGTCCCGAGCCCGTTCCGGTACGGCGCCGCGGCGATCGTGGCCCTCATCCACGACGCGGGCGTGATACTGGGCATATTCGCCATCCTCGGCGTCGTGGCCGATGTCGAGGTGAACACGATGTTCCTGATCGCGCTGCTGACGGTGATCGGGTTCAGCGTAAACGACACCATCGTCGTGTTCGACAGGCTCAGGGAGAACATAGTCGCCGCACCGACCAGGAGCCTTACGGCCAGCATCAACCTGTCCATCTCGGAAACCCTTGGCCGGTCCGTCAACACGAGCCTGACGCTGCTGTTCACGCTGCTGGCGCTGATGCTCTTCGGCGGGCCCACCCTGCGGGCCTTCCTGCTGGTTCTGCTTATCGGCGTCCTGGTCGGCACCTACAGCTCTATAGCCGTCGCCACACAGACCCTGGCGGTCTGGGAGCAAAGGGACATCCCCAGGCTGTACAGGCGCCTTAGGGGTCGCGCCTAACAGTCCTTCAGCAGGGCGGCGATGCCCTCCACCGTCGTCCTCAGGTCCCTGGAGTCGTCGAGTGTCTCCGGGGTCTCGTCCGCAAAGGCGCTATGTCCGACCAGCCTGTACACGTCCGCCGCCGCGTCGTGAAAGCCGGGCGGCAGGGCCGCCGACTCGAAGGTCGATGCTATCTCCTCCATCTCCCCGACCCAGCGCCGGGCCTTGACCGGCAGGCCCGGTATCTCGCGGCGCATTCGCTCAAGCCCGGCCGCCTGGCTCTCGGACAGTTCCCGGTCCAGCTGGTCGGCCACCCCCAGTCGAGTGGCCATCACCAGCACGCCGACCGATAGCGCGCTGGTTCCCTTGGTGAATCCCGCATAGCACATCTTTATCGCCGAGGCGGCCCCCGTGGGTGCGCCCATGTTCCTCACGAGTATTCCCTGGCCGTCCAGCTCGTCCATGATGTGGGCAAAGGTGCCGCAGGTGTAAAAGCGCGGGGGTGAGCCCTTGCCGGGCGGAGGCCCGATTATCGATGCGTCGATGTACCGGCTCCCCGCTCCCGTGATCTCCGATTCGATCCTGCCGCTGGTGGCCGGGGCCACCGCATTGCAGTCGGCGAACGTCAGCTCTGTGTCGGCGCCGCGAGCGGCCGCCGCGACCCTGCTGGCAAGCGCCTCGGCCTCCGATGGCACCAGGATCGACAGCACCAGATCGGCCTGGACCGCGAGGTCCGCGAGGCTGGCGACGTTGATGATGTCCGCCGACTCGCTCAGCCGACGGGTCCGCTCGCTGCGGCCGGAAAGACAGGTTATGACCCGGTGTCCCGCCGCGCCGAGCTCCCTTCCCACCGCGTGGCCCATGTCTCCCGGGCTGAGAATCGCTATGGTCTGCGGCACGGTCGGCCTCCTTCGTGTTCTGGCGTCTTTTGGGGCCTAGATTAGCCTGCATGTCCGTATAATCAAAGCCGTGCCAATGAAGATAGGGGCGCACGTCTCCGCTGCGGGAGGGGCCGACAAGGCTATCGACAAAGCGCTGGAGATCGGCGCGGAGAGCATACAGATATTCGCGTCATCGCCCCGGACCTGGTCCTTCAGGGCCCAGAAACCGGGCGCGATCGCAGCGTTCAGGGAAAAGGCGCGGCAGACGGGTGTCGGCCCCGCGTTCCTTCACGGGAGCTACCTGGTCAATCTGGGCGGCAATCCCGAGCTGGCCGAAAAGTCTGTCGCGTCCCTGACCAGCCATATGAACGCCGCCACAGGTCTGGGAGCCAGGGGCGTGATCTTTCATGCCGGCAGCCACAAGGGGAGGGGATTCGACAGTGTCCTGGACCAGGCCGCCGGGTGCCTGTCCCGGGTGCTGGATGA
Organism: Dehalococcoidia bacterium; assembly: GCA_034421295.1. Taxonomy (GTDB): domain Bacteria; phylum Chloroflexota; class Dehalococcoidia; order Lucifugimonadales; family UBA2962; genus CAUZIR01. The sequence goes on along the minus strand of DAOUKM010000005.1, from coordinate 11,345 downwards.
GACGGCCGAGGAGACCTGGCTGATCATCGAGAACAGCGCGGGAGCCGGCAACCACATCGGTGCCACCTTCGGCGAGATCGGCCGCATGATAGCGGCGATCGGCAGCGACCGCCTTAAGGTATGCCTCGACACCCAGCACGCGTTCGCCGCCGGATACCGCATCACGGACCGAGACGGCCTCAGCGCGGCGCTCGATGAGCTCGACGGGGCGATGGGCCTCGACAGGCTGGTGGCCGTCCATGCCAACGACTCCAAGACCGAACTGGGCTCCGGGGTGGACCGTCACGAGAACATCGGGCACGGCCACATAGGAGAGCGGGGCTTTGCCAACATCATGTCCCACCCGGCCTTCGCGGGCGTCCCCTTCCTGCTGGAGGTTCCGGGCATCGAGGGGGGCGGGCCCGACAGGATCAACGTGGATGTCCTAAAGTCCATAAGGGAAGGGGCCTCGGGCTGATGCCCAGGCCGGTGACCGCTCAATCGCCGCCCGGCCGGGGCGGGCAAACCCGGCGATGAGCCCGGATAGCCCCCATCCCGCGTCGGACGCCCCTATGGGGGGTGCCCAGGACGGCGGCGTCATCCGCGCTGCGGTGCTGGGGGCCAACGACGGGCTGGTGTCCAACTTCAGCCTTGTAATGGGGGTCGCCGGGGGGGTCGACAACGCGGACTTCGTCGTCATCGCCGGGGTGGCCGGCCTGCTTGCGGGCGCCTTCTCGATGGCAACCGGCGAGTATGTCTCCATGCGCTCTCAGCGCGAGATATATGAGAACAAGATACGCCTGGCCGAGCGCAGGCTGGCTGAGCGACCGGGCGAAAGCGCCGGGGAGATAGCCTCGATATACGAGGCCAAGGGCCTGCCGCGCGCTGAGGCAAGCAGCGTGGCCGGCCATATAATGGGCAACACCCGGCTGGCCCTCGATACCATCGCGCGGGAACAGCTCGGCCTGAACCCGGACAACCTGGGCTCACCCTGGGGGGCGGCCGCCAGCTCCTTCGTCGCCTTCGCCGCCGGGGCGGTGCTGCCCATAATTCCGTACCTGCTCGGTGCCGGCGGCCTGGCGTTCAGTCTGAGCGCCATCGTCAGCGCCGTGGGCCTGCTGTTCGTGGGCGGAGCGGTGGCCGTCGCCTCGGACCGGGGCGTGATGTGGGGCGGGCTCAGGATGCTGCTGATTGGCGGCGCTGCGGCCGCTGTGACCTTTGGCATAGGTAAGCTGATTGGAATTGGGGTGTCCGGTTGACGCACTCAGAGCCAAGACTGCCGGTGGTCGAGGACATGGAAGAGTGGGCGGAGCGCTTCGAGGGTGGCTGGCTCGACCATGTGAGAAGGGAGGTGCTCGGGACCCCGGGCGCCGAACCGGACTGGAGTCTTTACAAGGGCCCGCGGAACCGGACCGCGCCCTCCGGCCGCGCCGTGCGTCTGTCAGGTTCCCGGTTGATCCTGATCTCATCCGCCGGTGCCTCCCTGGGCTCGCGCGGCGAGCCTTTCGATGCCGAGAACGTGCTCGGCGATCCGACCCTTCGCCTCATCCCGACGGCGGCGCCCCTGTCCGATGTCAGGTTTGATCACACTCACTACGACCACCGTGCGGTCTCGGAGGACCCGCAGGTGCAGCTTCCGCTCCGCCACCTGGAGCAGATGGTGGCAGATGGACTGATAGGAGGGCTGGCCAGGAACGTGGTGAGCTTCAGCGGCTACCAGCCGGACGCAAGGGCCGTGGTCGACCTGATCGCGCCCGGGGTGCTGGCTGCCGCCAGGGAGGAGAAGGCGGACGCCGCCCTGCTGGTTCCCGCCTGACCGATCTGCTGCCAGTCCGTCGGGCTGGTCGCAAGGCTCCTTGAGCAGGAGGGAATCGCAACCACCCTGACTAGCGCCGTCCCGGGCATGACCCGGCGCACGGCGCCCCCACGTGCCACGTTCACGCGGCTGAAGACGGGAAGCATGCTCGGCGCGCCGAACGACCGGTCTCAGCAGATGCGCGTTCTGCGGGCCACGCTCTCCCTGCTGGAGCGGGACGCACCGGTGCCTCCCCTGAAGCTGGAGGAGACGTGCTGACCGGCCTGGTCCTCTACCACGGGATCGACTCGGGTGCAGAGCTTGCCGGATACGCTCGGGCTGCCGAGCAGTCGGGCTTCGATTCGATCTGGGTCACGGAGCGGTACTTCCACGAGGAGACCTTCTCCCTGCTCGGACACCTCGCCGCATCGACCGATCGGATGGCGCTGGGCGTGGGCGTCGTTAACCCGTTTACCCGCCATCCGGCGCTCCTTGCAATGGCCGCGGCCACAGTCGACCGGCTCAGCGGGGGGCGCATGTTGCTGGGGCTCGGGCGCAGCGATGAATGGTTGATAAGGGACCGGCTCGGGCTTTCTTACGAGAGATCCCTGGGCGAACTGAAGCGGGCGACGGTGACGGTGAGGGCCCTTCTGTCGGGACAATCTGTACGCCTCGGTGATGGCACCGACCCTGTGCGGCTGGCGGTGCCGCCGGTCCAGCGTCCTCCGAAGATATATCTGGCCGCCATAGGGCCCAGGGCACTGCGCCTGGCGGGGACGGTCGCCGACGGGGTGATCCTAAACGCCTACAGCCCAGTAGGGTACGTAGAGTGGGCCGTCCGCCAGATCCGCCTGGCCGCCGAGCGGGCGGGCCGGGATCCGGATGAACTGGAGATCGCCTGCATGATCGTCGTGCGACTCACCGACGACCCGGAACCCCTCATGCCCGGGCTCAGGAGACGGGTTGCAAGACTACTGGCCGAGCCGGGGATGGCCAAGCTGCTCTTGGGCCGCGCCGGCATGGATACCGGAGTCGCCGATTCGATAGCCGCGCTGGATCCCGGCGGCGAATCGGCGGAGGCAGCCGCCCTGGTTCCGGACGAACTGGTCGGCCGCCTGTATGTCATGGGAAGCGCAGGCGAATGCCGAAGACGGCTCGATGAGTACAGGAGCGCCGGCGCCACCCACCCTCTCCTGCTCCCCCGCCTCGAGGATCTGGGGCGGGTGACGCGAGAGCTCGGGCCGAAGACGGCCTAGGCAGGCCTGGAGCGGGTGGCTGCTACGGGCTCGCCTTGCCCCTCTTAAGCGCCCGTCCGGGGTGGGCGCCCGTGTGCTTGCCGTGGTCGACGACGACCTCCCCGTTGACGATCACGTAGTCGACTCCAAGGGAGAACTGCTTCGGATCGAAGCGAGTCGCAGGGGCCGATATGCCCTCGTAGTCGAATACCACGATATCCGCCCTGAAGCCGTCACGCAGCAGGCCCCGGTCGGGGATGTCCAGCCTTTGGGCCGCATATGAGCTCATCTTGCGGATCGCCTCGGGCAGGGAGATGCGGCCCTCCTGGCGGACGTACTTGGCGATGATGACGGGGAACGTCCCGTAGGCCATGGCCGGAGGGTAGTCCCCCAGAAGCAGGGCGTCGCTCCCGATCATCTGAAGCGGGTGCTGCACGAACTGAGGCAGTGTCTCGGCGTCAATTGCCTCTGCGTGGAAGGAGACCTGCAGGTCCTCGTCCAGGCACAGATCGAAAAGCGCCTCTATCGGATCGGTTCCCATCATCTCACCGGCCTCGGTGAGCGTCTTGCCCTCGAAGCGCTGGTTGTGCGGCTTTTTGAAGTAGGTGATCATCAGCGAATCCCAGCCGCCACGATGCCTTGCAAACCCGGAGTGCATCTCTCGCTTCATCAGCGCCCGCGTCTCCGGATCGCGCAGTGCCTCCATTATCTTCTCCGGCCCCCCGTCGGCGGCCCACTGGGGCAAAAAGTAGATCAGCCGGGTGCCCCCGTGCGAGTAGGGAAAGCAGTCGAACGTGACATCCATTCCCTCCTTGTACCTGGCGTTCTCGACAAGGTCCAAGATCGGTCGACCACCCTTGAAGTCGCCCTGTCCGGCAGGCAGCAGATGCGTGATGTGGACCGGGGAACCGCTGCGCCGGCCGATCTCCAGAGCCTCCCGTTTCGGATCCAGGTAGCCGTCGCCGAGCGGGAAACGCTCATGCGTGTGATAGAACCCGCCCATCTCGGCGACGATCTCTGAGAGCTCGACCAGCTCGTCTGTGTCGGCGTAGCTGCCCGGCGGGTAGTCAAGGCCGGTCGACATGCCGAAAGCGCCCTCCTCCATGCTCTCTCTGAGCAGGCCCTTCTGGCGGTCCATCTCCCCGGCGCTCGGTCTGCGGTTCCCCCAGCCCATCGCGCCGACGCGCAGGGGCGAGTTGCCCACGATGTAGGCCACGTTCACCGAGACCTTGCGGTCGTACATGTCCAGGTATTCGGGTATGGTCGACCAGTAGCCCGGCAGGTCGGGCGATCCCTCGAGGCCGGAGTTGATCTGGATCATGCGCTTAAGGTCCTCGAGGTCTGCGAACGGGGCATAGGAGTTGCCGTCTATCCCCAGCAGCTCGGTGGTTATCCCCTGGTGCACCTTGGGCAGGTGGTCAGGGTCCGCCAGGATCATCAGGGCGGAGTGCGCGTGAACGTCGATGAAGCCGGGGCTGACCACTCGCCCGGTCGCATCGATCCTCTTGCTCGCAGCCACCTGCGACACGTCGCCGCGCAGCACCGAGACTGTGTTGTCCTTGACGCCTATGGCGCCGAAAAAGCCCGCGCTGCCGGTACCGTCCACGATCATTCCATTCTCGATCAAAAGGTCTAGCATGGGTCTCGGTTCCCTCCTCGCTAAGGGCTGCGGCCCTGATCGTCCGACGCACGCACCGCCGGGCTGTGGCCAAGGTTACTACGACTTGCGGTATCGGGCCGGGACCTCCCGCCGGCCATCTGCTCTTCACAGAAGCGCTCCATGCCCTCCGTGACCTCCGATACGGACTCTCCCCTGAAGAGCACCTGTATCTGCCCCACTCCGGCCTCCTCGAATCGGCCGATATCCGAGGCTACGGCATCGGCGCTGCCGGTGAACATCTGACGCGAGCCGTCGGCCGTCGCCACCTCCCGGCCCGGGTCGAACATCATCTCGGCGTCCAGGATCACGTCCATGCCATCCGGGTCGCGCCCCTCGGCCTCCATGAGCTCGTGCAGGCGCGAGAGCGACTTGCTTAGACCCTCGACCGATCCGATCGCCGGAGGCCTGTGATGGGCGAACGGATACCAGCCGTCTGCCAGCCTCGCGGTGCGGCGCAGGGCGGGACCGCTCTCACCGCCCATCCAGATGGGTGGGTGCGGCCTCTGGACCGGCCTGGGCTTAAAGGAGATGCCTGAGAACCTGACCCACTTTCCGGCGAACTCGGGATGGTCCTTGGTCCAGAGCTCGACGAATGCGCGGATGTATTCGTCGGTAACAGCCCCGCGCCGCTCGAACGAAGGTGCGCCGAGCGCCTCGAACTCCTCCCTCATCCACCCCGCCCCGGCTCCCAGCGTCAGCCGGCCCCCTGACAGGACGTCTATAGAGGCCAGGGCTTTCGCCGTGTGCACGGCGGGACGGTACGGCACCACCATGACCGAGGTAAGCAGCCTGATGGTCCGGGTGCGGGAGGCGACGAACGCCATCACCGTGAGCTGGTCAAGGTACTCGACGTCAGTCGAGCCGAACAGCGTCCCCGGGTACCGTCCCCTGTCGTTGTAAGGATAGTCCGACCTGATCGACCTCGGTATGACCACGTGATCGCTGACGGACACGAACTCGAAGCCGAGCTTCTCTCCCCGGCGCGCGATCAGTCCCATGGGCTCCGGTCCGGCCAGTGGACCGCGCGTCGGCAGGGGGAATCCGAATTTCATCTTCGTTCCGTCCCGGGTATGTCCGGTCGCCCGGGAGCGCCGACCCTCCCGGCCCCTACCGGCTGGTCGTGCCGAACTTCTTCGGGTTGGGGTCCCAGGGGTTCCATGTCCCCACCTTGGGAGCGATCTCCTCGCCCGAGACGTTGCGCTGGTGCGCCTCGTCGGAGATCGCGTTCACCTGATCCAGGATGTCGCCGGGAAGGTCGTCGTTAGCCGACCGCGCCGCCGACTCAACTTCGGCCGGCGTGCGAAATCCCACCAGCGCCGTCGTCACCTCCGGCCGGCTCAGCACCCAGCCCACCGCAAGGTCCGGGAGCGTCATGTCCGCCCCGGCCGCGATCTCGGCCAGCCGCCGCGCGGTCCGAACGTTGTCTTCGAAGTAGCCGGCCGTGAACAGTGGCAGCCCGAACGCGTTCTGGGAGGCTCGCCAATCCCAGTCCTGGAAGACCGTCTCCTCTGTCATCGTCCCGGTCAGCAGCCCGTGCGCCAGGGAACCGTAGGCCATCAGGCCGATGCCGTTGTCCCTGCAAAACTCGAGCACGTCGCGCTCTATGCGCCGCTCGAATATCGAGTAGCCGGCCTGGTCAGCAACGATGTCAAGGTGGTTCAGGCATTCGCTCATCATCGCCGGCATGAAGTTGGACACGCCCGCGAAGCGGATCTTGCCCTGGTCTCGCAGATCGGAGAGGGCCTCCATGGTCTCTGAGAACGGCGTCTCCGGATCGGGCCAGTGAACCAGCATCAGGTCGATATAGTCCGTGCCCAGCCTGCGCAGGCTCTCCTCGCATCCGGTCACGACGGCCTCCCGGCTGCCGTCGCGATACAGCATCTTATCGACCGGGTCCCAGCTCAGCCCGCATTTTGTGACGATGACTACATCCTGGCGGTGAGGAGCCAGGGCCCTTCCCATCAACTCCTCAGAGCGCCCGAGGCCGTATCCGGCCGCGTTGTCAAAGCACGTGATCCCCAGTTCTACCGCCCGCTCCACGGCGCGTACGGTCTCCGAGTCATCGGTGGTGCCGTACTGGGTACCTCCCATCGGCCAGCCGCCGAAGCCCAGCGCAGAAACGCGCAGATCCGATTTGCCAAAATTCCGATACCTCAATCTGTCCCCCCTATATTTCCTGTTAGTTGTTTGCCCAACGTGCGCGGTCCCCCCGGGGATCAGCCCGCGGCCACTATTCTCCCACCAGGGGCCGGACATTCTCGGTGAACCGCTGCATCTGCTCGAGGGTGGCGTTCGGGGAGGCCCTGTCGACCTCGAAGCCGAACATCACGCACTTTACCCCATTTGCCCTGTAGGCCCGGATGTCGGATGCGATCTGCTCTGCATTGCCGGTGAACACCCGCCTTCCGCCGTCCCTTCCCACGTGCTCCCTTGAGTCGTCGTAGATGTTGATCGCGAATGCCACATCGATCGTGTCCGGGTCGCGCCCCTCGCCCTCTGCGACATGCCTCATCTGGGCCACCCCGCCTGCGAAACGTTCTGCGGTATCGAGCGGATTGCGGGGGTTGTCGATTATGGGGAACCAGGCGTCGCCGACCCTCGCCGTCCTGCGCAGTGCGGGAAGGCTCTCGCCGCCCACCCAGATTGGAGGGTGAGGGCTCTGGAGCGGCTTGGGCTCGAATGCGATATCCGAGTAGGACGCAAATCGTCCGGCATAGGAGGGCTGATCCTCCGTCCACAGGTTCTTAAAGATGCGTATGTACTCCTCGGTCACCGAGCCCCTCTTCTCGTACGGCGGCCTGCCCAGCGCCTCGAACTCCTCGCGCATCCAGCCGGCCCCGCAGCCCACTATCACGCGGCCTTCGGACAGGACGTCCGCGGTCGCCAGTATCTTCGCGGTGTGCACGGGGTCGCGGTAGGGTACGACCATCACCGAGGTGAGCAGCTTTACGGTCGACGTCCTGGCTGCGAGGAAGCTGAGCACGGTCAGCTGCTCCAGGTATTCGCCCGTGTCCCCGAATTCGTTGAACTGGCCCGTGTCCGTATAGGGATATTGAGAATCTATGGAAAGGGGCATCACGACGTGGTCGTTCACCCACATCACCTCGAACCCCAGCTTCTCTCCCGTCGTAGCAAGGAGGGACAGGTTCTCCGGGTTCGCAAAGACCCCCTGGGCCAGCGCACCGAAAGCGTACTGCATGTTTTCTCCAATCCACCCTGACCGGGTGACTCGTTATCCCTAGTAGCTGCGGAACCACTCCAGGGTCTCGCTGATGGCCGCCGCGTGCGGTGTCGTTGTGGCCCCGAACGTGGCTTCGTACATCGAATGGTCCGATATGAACGGACTCTGGAACTGGTACAGCTTCTCCCGACGGGCCCGACGAACCTGCCCGCTCAGGATCCCCATGAGCCGAAGGGAGGTCGGGCCCAGCGCCCTCAACCTCAGGTCGTGGCCCGCCTCCCCGTAGGCCATCGACAAAAACTCCCTGGTCGTGATCGTCTCGGCACTGGGAACGTGCCAGGCCTTCCCGTCCGCTTCATCGCTATCCCCGAGAGTCGCTAGCGCGCGGGCGAAGTCCCTGCTGAACGTATAGGTGTGGGGCATGTCGGGGTCTCCCAGAACGGTGGCCGGTCGCCCCTCCAGTGCCGCCCGAAACACCGTAGAGCCCATCACAGAAACGATCACCCAGGGGCCGAACACATCCGACGACCTGCCGATCGCCGCGCGGACCTCCCCCTTTCGATGGGTGGTCATCAGCCGCTGCTCAAGCTCGGCTCTCGTGCGCCCGGACTCTCGGTCTGAAAACTCGTAGCGGGTCCTCTCGGACATGGGCCCCGACGAGCACTCGTACATTGCCAGGCTGTCGGCCAGGACCAGCTTTGCGTCCGCGCTCGCGCAGGCGGACGTCACCGCGTGGTTGGTCGGTGGGAATACGCAGTTGTAGACCACCGAAGCCCCGGCGCAGGCGACGGTCGCGCCAGCCGAGACCGACACGTCGGCGATGACCATCTCAATGCCCTCGGGAGGGTCGTGGAACTGCGATCTGGTGACCGCACGCACGCGCCGGTCGCGCTTGAGTAGCTCTTCCACGAGGGCTCTGCCGACCGATCCGCTGCCCCCCAGAACGACATGAAGTTGCTCGCTCACAAGTCCTCTGCTCGGGCGCAACCGACTCGCTCGGTCCCCCCTGAACTCTGCTTTCCGAAGCTGGAGCGTATCCTAGCAAAACTGTGTCTTGCGGAAGCCGAAAGATCTCTGAGCTCAAACGACTGGACGTAGGAGACGGAATGGTGCTTCGGGCAGTCAGGCTCTATCACGGTGAGGAGATCTATGCGGCCGTAGTGGACAGTCGGGACTCGCTGGCCCGGTGGCTGCCCTGGGTGGATGGGGTGAAGGGCCTGCCAGATATCCGGGACTTCATACGCAGGTCGATGGAGGAGCAGGACAGCGGGGTCGCAGTGCAGCTGGGCATCTGGACGGACTCCGGCTTCGTCGGCATGGTCGGCCTGCATAGCGTCGACTGGGCGAACCGCCGTACATCGATAGGCTACTGGCTAGCCGAACGCGCGCGGGGCAGGGGAGTGATGACCGCCGGCGCTCGGGCGCTGGTCGATTTTGCGATCCATGACCTTGAGCTTAACCGTGTTGAGATCAGGTGCGGGGTCGACAACGTCTCCAGCCGGGCGATCGCCGAGCGGCTCGGCTTTAGGCTTGAGGGTACGGCGCGACAGGACATGCTCCTTAACGGACGCTACGTCGATCTTGTAATCTATGCGGTGCTCGCCAGCGAGTGGCGGCGCGGATAGGTCCAGGGGGAAGCGCTTTTGGGGCGAGATGGAGGCTATCGTGAGGCGTCTATTTATCCTGGCCGCAATCCTTGGGCTCGCCGCGTTGCTGGTTAGCTGCGCCGGGGATGAGCCCGCCGCACCAGCCGCCCCGGCGGAGGAGGCCGCAGCGGCGCCCTCCGGTGATGATTCCCCCGCCGAGGCCGCCGAAGAGCCCGAGCCCTCAGCTTCCGTAGGCTCGTTCACCGAGGCCGGCCGCATGACCGACGCCCGCATGGACCACGTCACCATTCTTCTCGGTGATGGCCGCGTTCTCACCGCCGGCGGCCGCGGGCGCGGTGCGACGATCCGCCCCCCCAGGCTGGAGAGGGCTGAGCTCTACGATCCGGCGACGGGCGAGTGGACCGCGGTGGGCGAGATGTCCGCCAAGCGCGAGGTGTTCTGCGGGGTCGCCCTCGGCGACGGCCGGGCGATGATATTCGGGGGCGCGGACGAACGCAGGGAGGCGCTCAAAACCACCGAGATCCTCGATCCGTCGACCGGCGAGTGGACGAAGGGACCTAAGATGTCCAAGGGCAGGTGGAAGCACTCGTGCCTGCTGCTCAGTGACGGTCGCGTCATGATCGCCTCGGGAAGCGACATCGGTTTCCAGGAGGAGGTGGACATCTACGATCCTTCCACCGGGGAGATCGAGGCCACCGGCGACATGGCCGAGGGACGCGCGCGGTTTACGCTGACCGAGCTCCCGGACGGCCGCGTGCTCGCCGCAGGAGGCGGCAAGGACGAGGGCCCGTACATTGCCAGCGTCGAGATCTGGGACCCGGGGACCGGGGAATGGTCGGCGGCGGCACCCATGAGCGAGGAACGCGCCTCCCATTCCGCCACGCTCCTGAACGACGGAACGGTGCTCGTGGTGGGCGGCCGGGGCCGGCTCGCAACAGCCGAGATCTACGATCCGGAGGCTGACACGTGGACCGCCGCCGCCGGACTGACGGAGGGTCGCACCGATCACACCGCCAGCCTGCTCCCCGATGGCCGCGTGCTCATCGCGGGCGGGGTCAGCTCGATAGCCCTGTCCGAGATATACGATCCCGCCACCGGGCAGTGGACCGACGGCCCCACGATGATTCAGGGTCGCCACCAGCACACCGCAACCACCATGGCCGACGGCCGGGTGATGATGGTGGGCGGTCAGGCACAGGACGGCGACCGACGCGAGCTCAGCAACCTGCCGGAGATATACAACCCCTAGGGACCTGGCGGGATCAGCGGAAGGATGAGCCGGGACGGGCGTGCGCCGTCGTGGTAGACGGTCTGGTGCGCGGTCCTTAGCTCCGCGTCGAGGCCGAACGGATTTCCCGTGTTCGGGTTTCGGTCAAAGCGCGGGAAGTTTGAGCTGGAAACTTCGAGTCGGATGCGGTGACCCGCCCGAAACACGTTGCTGGTCACCCACAGGTCCACGGTGAACTCGTATACCTGGCCCGGCACCAGAAGGTCCTGGCGGTCGGTCCCATTGCGGTATCGACCGCGCAGGATGCCGTCGGTCAGGTTGATCGCGCGCCCGTCAGGGAACACGTCGACTAGCTTGGCCGTAAAGTCGGTGTCACGGCAGTCCGTCGAGGCAAACAGCGTTAGGACCACCGGTCCGGTCACCTCGAGATCGTGCTCAAGGGGCTCGGTGGTATAGACGAGCACGTCTGATCTGGCCTCGATCTCCCGCTGGTCATAGGCACCCCACGGCACCAGGTGCGGGTCGCAGCAGTTCCCGCCACCGCGGGTCGGCACGGGGAACATGGGGTCATAGGTGAACGAATCGGAACGCGCCCCAGGTATCGAGTCGTGATCGCTCCCGTTTTCCCCCGGGCCAAGGCGGGAGAGCAGTCCGTCTCCT
>DAOUKM010000004.1:0-235886 GCA_034421295.1 Dehalococcoidia bacterium | reverse complement strand
AGATATTGGGCAGGTCGCCGTTGTCCGGGCCGTCGAGGTTGAGCAGCCCGTGCTGGCGGTTGTCCACGTTGATGTGTCCGCCTGACGCCCCAAAATCGGGCATGCACGTCCCGGCTGAGTGGATGTGGATGCCGTGCGGGCCGGGTTCGATGCCCTCCACCATGACGGTCACCAGGAATCCCCCTGAGCCTCGCTGCATGACTACAGTGCCTATGGAGTCGCCCTCCGCGTTCCGCATCTCGGCTGTGTAGCGCGCATCGCCCCAGGTTCTGCCGTCGGTGCTGCATGCTGCGGCCAGAAGCATCAGCGCAACTGCCACTGTCAGAGCGAAACCGAGGTTCCCGAGCATCGTCTGCATTACGACTCCACCTCCGTCCCACGCAGGGTGAGGATTCGAGCCCCCCCCTCTATTCTTAGCTATAAGCTGGTGGAGCTGGGGGGACTCGAACCCCCTACCTCTTCAATGCCATTGAAGCGCTCTCCCAGATGAGCTACAGCCCCACGATTGCCCGGGAACGCGGGTAACAAGGCCCGCACGGCCCAATATAGCAGACCGTCTCCATCACCGGCAATCGGCCGGCGCACACCGGCCGCCACCCCCGCTGGCATCCGGCCGACGTATACTGGCCTGCGCTCGGGTTTCCCGCATGGGTACCCACATGCTGCACAACGGGGGATCGATGCTCTCAGCCGGGCCCTACTCGGGTGTCGTCGTTCTCGACTTGGACTCCGACGTGGCTGGCGCCTACGCGACGATGCTGATGGCCGAGCTGGGTGCGGAGACCGTGAGGGTCGATAGCGGCAGATTCGCGGGCGATGAGCGCTTTCGGCTCTGGAACCGGCGAAAGACGATCGCCTCGCTGGACCCGCTCGGCAGCGCAGATCGGTCGGCTCTGGTTGATCTCGTGCGTGGCGCCGATGTCCTGGTCCGGACGATGCCCGGGGCAGAGGCGGGCCGGGCTGGCCTGTCTTACCCGTCGTTACGGCCCATGAACCCGCGCCTCGTATACTGCGCGATTCCTCCCTTCGGGGAGACGGGCCCCCTCGCCGACGCACCGGCCGACGAGGGGGTCGTCGCAGCGCTTGCCGGTATCTACGGCGACCAGGGTGGCTGGGACGGCCCTCCCGTCTATGTCAACCTTCCGATAGCCAGCTACGGCGCTGCGTTCCTTGCCGCCGGGTCTATCGGGGCCGCCCTGTGCGAGCGGGAGGCCTCGGGGCTGGGCCAGCAGGTTGAGGCCTCGCTCTATTGCGGCGCGCTGGCGATGCAGTCAGGGACCATGGTGACCGGCCCGAACGTAAGGTCGTGGGTTCGCGAGGCGACCGATCAGATGGGAGTAAACCCCGTCTACCAGCTATATGAGTGTTCCGACGGCGAGTGGCTCATGTTCACGTGCGGCACCGACACGTTCTGGAACAAGCTGTGCATAGCGCTCGAGCGGTTCGAATGGACCGAGGATCCGCGATTCGAGGGTGCGCCCTGGAACCTGGAGCCGGCCCAGCGCCCGGTTCTGAGGAGCCTGATCGCGGACGTCATATCCACCGAAGCCGGCCGCCACTGGGTGAGGATTCTCTCAGAGCACGACGTCCCGTGCGACCTGGTCAGATCCCGCACCCAGTTCTTCGCGCATCCCCACGCCATCGAGAGCGGTGTGTTCGAGCGCGGCGACGACGAAGTCCTGGGTCCGGTTACGTGGATGTCGCCCCCGGTAAGGGTTTCCCCGAAGCCGGCAGGTCCGCCCAGGGCGAGTGCACCTTCCTCCAAGGCGAACCAGGGACCTCTGGCCGGAACGCGCGTGGTCGACCTCACCGGGTACATCGCCGGGTCATACGCCACCAGCCTCCTCGCCGACATGGGGGCCGACGTCATCAAGGTCGAATCGCCCGCAGGGGACGGGTTTCGTGTAATAGGGGGCTCTTTCCAGGCGTGGAATCGCGGAAAGCGGGGAATCGTGGTGGACCTGAGGACGCCAGGGGGTCGCGGCGTCGTGTACGACCTGGTCAGGCGGGCGGACATGGTAGCCGAGAATTTCCGCCCAGGCGCCGCAGCGCGCCTCGGCGTGGACGAGCGGACCCTTCGGGCTCTGCGACCCGGGCTCGTCTATCTTTCCGTGAGCGGCTACGGGAGCCCGGGACCGCTTGCGGAAGAGCCCGCCTTCGATCCGCTCATACAGGCGCTGACAGGTGCCATGTCCGCCCAGGGCACTGACGGCAGTCCCATCTTTCTGAAGGTGGCCATAGCCGACTACGCGGCTTCCATGCTGGCCTGCTTCGGCGCCGTCTCCGGTCTCTTGGCCCAGGTGCGGGACGGGACAGGTACCAGGGTCGAGACGTCGCTGCTAGCCGCCGGAGTCGCGGTTCAGGCGGGGGAGATGGTGCAAAGCTCGCAGCCGCCTGTAGACGCGCGAAAGTGGGGACAGATGGGCGTTACGGCGACCCGAAGGCTGTATGAGACAAGGGACGGACACATCTACCTTTCGTGCAGCGAGGACGAGCAGTTCGCCGCGGCAGCGCAAGCGCTCCGGCTCCCCGACCTCGCGGGACGTTACCCGGGCGAGAGAGAGCGCAAGGCCGCCGACCGGGATATCGCCCGGGCGTTAGGGTCCGCGATTGCGGGCCTGAGTACCTCGCTGGCCGTCGAGAGGCTGCGCTCGGTGGGCGTTAGGTGCGCTGAAAGCCGTCACATAATGGACGCTCACCAGGAGCCTCAGGCGGTCGCCTGCGGCATAAGCGTCGAAGCCGAAACTCCTATAGGACCCGTAAGGCAGATGGGCCCCCCGTTTCGCTTCTCGGGAACCCCGGCCGCGGTGCTCAGGCCGGCCCCGGGACTCGGGGAGCACACCTCTGAGGTGCTCGGCGAGATCGGCTACCCGCCCGGGGAGATCGCCCGGCTCCGCGCGGGTGGGGCGGTCGCCTAGAGAGCGGCCGGACGCCCCTACCAGTACATGGAGACGTTGGGCTCTTCCTTGGTCATCATCTCTATGACCGCGGGCTGGCCCTCCCTGTTAGCGCCCAGCGCCCTTCTCACCGCATCGCCGATAGCCTCGGGGCTCTCGATCCGCTCTGCGTGTGCTCCTAGCCCTTCGGCGACGACCGCGTAGTTTCCTCCCAGCTCATGGGTTCCGTAGACGTCGGCGGCGACGGGCATGTAGTTTGCCGCATATCCGGTCATCACACCGTTGTGCAGGATGATGGTGGTAATGCCGATCCCGTTGCGCGCGGCCGTCTCTATATCCAGACCGGCCATGCCGAAAGCGGCGTCGCCCATGAAGTTGATCACGTCGCTCTCCGGACGCGCCATCTTCGCCCCGAGCGCCAGGCCCAGGCCGTAACCGAGCTGGGTGGACTTGCCCCACCCGATGTAGCTCCGGGGGGTTACCGGGCGCCAGAAGGGGACGAGCTGATCACGCGGATAGCCGGAATCGTGGGTGACCACGGTGTTGGCCACATCAACCGCCCGCTCGACCTCGCGGAATACGCGGTAGGGGCTCATTGGCGTCTCGTCCGAACTAAAGCGATCCTCCCACTCGGCAAGCCACCCGGTGCGGCTCGCGGCTATCTCCTCGGCGACGCCCGTCCGAGCCCTCGCGTCCTGAGACCTTGCCTCGGCGATCATCTGCTCCAGCACGAGCTTTGCGTCTCCCACCGCGCCGAAGTCGACCGGATGGTCCTTATGCAGGTCCTCACCACGGTTGGTCACCTGCGCGAGCGTCGCGCCGTCCGGCACGGGCGACCCGAACACCGAGATGGTGAAGCTGGTGCCTATGCCGAGCACGAAGTCGGACTCCATCAGGAACTTGGCCGCCATGCCCGCCGCGGTCCGCGCGCCGCATCCGAGCGACAGCGGGTGGGTCTCGGGAAACCCGCTCTTTCCCGCAAGGGTTGTCAGGACCGGGATGCCGGTAAGCTCCGCGAAGGCGACCAGTTCATCGGTGGCCCCCGCGTTCATCACTCCCTGGCCGGCGTTTATGACCGGGCGCTCTGCGGAAAGCAGCGCCCGGACTAGATCGCGCACGTCTGCCGGGTCCGCGGCCGACCTGGTCTGGGGGACCGGACGATAGTCGAACGACGGGACATCCTGTGAGGCCAGGTTTGCCGGGATCTCGACGAGCACCGGGCCCGGCCTGCCGTTTCGCAGGTGGCTGAATGCGGTGCGCATCACATCGACCGTGCGGTCGGCGGACATGATGTATCCGGCCCACTTGGTCACGCCCTTGTAGTGCTCAACCGAGTCGAAATTCGGGTGCACCCCGTGGCGGCCCTGCGGGTTCCCGCCCGGAAGGAGCAGCACTGGCACCGAGTCGGCGAAGGCCTGGGCGACGCCCCCGAAGGCATTCTCTGCGCCCGGGCCGTACTGCATGGTGAAAACGCCGATGGTCCGCCCGTTGGTCATCCGGCTCAGTGCGTCCGCCATGTTGACGCCCGCCCGCTCCTGGCGGACGATTACCGGGCGGATGCCCTCTCGCGCGGCGGCGTCTATGAGCGTCTGGTGTGGGAAGGCGGCTATCCAGTTGATGCCCTCTGCCTTAAGGATGCGGCATATGGCGGTGTCTACGTT
The DNA here is from genome assembly GCA_034421295.1 of Dehalococcoidia bacterium. Lineage (GTDB taxonomy): Bacteria > Chloroflexota > Dehalococcoidia > Lucifugimonadales > UBA2962 > CAUZIR01. Next base: position 231,328 of record DAOUKM010000004.1, on the reverse strand, counting down.
CATCTTTCCCCCGGAATTATCTGACTTGCTGCCGACCGCTATGTGCGGACGAACTTTTGAATGCGCTTACCCTCGAGCACCTCTCCGACGTACACGTCCCCGCGCGAGTCGACCGCGACGTCGTGGGGCGCAACGAACATGCCCGGCGCCAGGCTCCGCTCGCCGCCCCACCGGGCCACGACCCCGCCCTCAGGGTCCAGGACGGTCAGCCGGTGCTGGAGTTCGGGAACGAACAGCAGGCCGTCGGGGCCCTGGGCGATCGAGGTGGGCTGAAGCAGTCCCTCCCACATGCCGAGGAACCCGCCCTGCTGGTCGTAGATCTGTATGCGGCCGTTTTCCCGGTCGCACACCAGCACCCTGCCGTCGCGGTCTATCGTGATGCCGTGTGGCAGGTGAAACTCACCGGGACCGCCCTTTCCGGGCCTGCCCCAGGACATGAGAAGCTCACCCTCGGCCGAGAACCTGTGGACCCGGCTGTTGCCGTAGCCGTCAGCGACGAAGATGTCTCCAGAATCGCTCACGGCGACGGCGCAGCACATGTTAAAGGGCCCTGCCTCGCGCTCCACCAGGAAGCCCTCGTTCCGTCCGGTGTCGGCCGGCCTGTCCGGCGTCCCCAGCGTCATCATCATACCGCCCCAGGGGGCGTGCTTTTCTACCACGTGCGTGCCGACGTCGGCTGTGTAGACGTCGCCGGCAGAGTCGATCGCCACCCCGTGCGGCACCTTAAAGAACGCGTCCCAGTCGGTCCTGAATGTCCCGTCCGCGGACAGGATGAGCATCTTTTGCGGGCTGCGGTTAAAGACGTACACGTTGTCGTCGGCGTCCGTTGCCACGCCCGCCACGCGGTGGAACATGTAGCCCTCCGGAAGCTCGCCCCAACCCTCGTGCAGCTCGTAGCTGCATGATCCCGCCTCATAGCGCATGGCAGATCGCTTTTCCCGCTGAGCGCCCGGCCGCCGCCATCACCCGAGCCTATCGAGCGCATGCTCTATCGGCATGCGGATGCAGGTGATGATCGGCGTGTCGCGAAGGGTGTACAGGCTGCCCCTTACGCTCCTGAGCTCTTCCACAAGGTCGAGAAAGTCCGAGGGGCTGTCCGACTCGAACGCGACCATGAACTCCTGGTCGTCCAGGCCGAAGGAATAGCTGGTGTTTATCTTTACCGACGGGTACCTGTGGCCTATTCGAAAGTGCTCGGTCATCATCTGCTGGCGCTCTTCGGCGGAGAGCAGGTACCACTGTCTGGTCTTTACGAACGGATAGACGAAAAAATACCTGGCGCCCTCGGAGGGGCTCACCCTGACCGAGCGGCCCTCCTGGCCCTCGTGGCGATGCCCGTCGACGTAGTGGGAGCGCCGGGTCATCGCCAGGAACGAGTGCGGAGTGGCGAGATAGGCGGCGAGCGCGGTCGAGTTGAGCGTGGCCGCCGATTCCTGAACCTGCTCAAGGGCGTCTGCAGCCTGCCATAGCAGCAGATCGGCATCGCCGCGCATGCCCACGGTGCTGTAGGTGCGGGTCATCATCCCCGAGGCGATCTCGGAGACGACGGCCGCGAACTCCCTCTTTTCCTCGGCGCGGCGCTCGGGGGCAAGCCGACGCCAAGCGGGGTCCAGCTTGTAGAAGGTGTACTTGACGAACTGACGGGCGCCGCTTGAGCTCACGGGCGGCGATTATAGCACCGCCTCCGTCGTGACCGGCGCCTCCGTCCTTGACACTGCCCGTAGCGGTTCATACGATTTTTCCCATGCCCAAGCGATACGAGAAGGAGATCGAGGAGATTCTCGGCCAGGCGGGACCACTGGGCCCCCGCCCCGCCGCCGACTACGGGCTGCCGACCCTGCTGGCCAGGTACGCGGCGCACAGTCTGGGCAGGGCAGGGCGCCTCTCTTCCGGTAGGGTGATGGCTGCCGGGCTGGCTATGGTGATCGCCTCCCTCGCCGTCAGCCGGGCCGCCGATGGCGCGGGACAGGCGGTGCTGGTGGCCGGCCTTTCGGCGCTTGCGGCCGGCTACGGTCTGGCCTTCGTGCCCAGGGTAAGGACCGACCTGCGGCAGCGTCCCAAGATCTGGCGCGGAAGGCCCATAGAGCCCGACGTCGAGGACTAGCGGCCCAGGGGCTGTCCGGGCCCCTTAGCCCGGTCAGACCATGCACTCTCCCTCGCCGCGCTCAAGGACGTACTTGATCGTCTTGTCCCAGTCCATGTAGCTGGCCAGCGTCTCCCGGTTCAGCTCGCCCACTTCCTTAAAGTCGGCGAGTACCTCATCGAATCGCTCCTTGCCCACCCGGGCCGCATAGTCCCTGAATGGCTCGCCCTCGTTTCTCTCTGCAAGATACAGGGAGATCAGGCTGCGAAGGACCTCGGGGGCGCGCTTTGCCGGAACCTTGGTCCTGGTGCGGACGCCGAACCTCGGGTCGTCGCCCTCGTAGCTGCCTCCCAGGAACAGCTCATAGGCCGGCACCTGTCCCCCCGGCGCCTTCGCGGCCGCACCGTGAAAGCCGATGTCGGCAACGTGATGCTGGCCGCAGCCGTTGGGGCAGCCGCTAATCTTTACGTGCATGCTCTCAACCAGAGGGTCACGGGTATCCAGGCCCTCGATGGCCTCCCTCATCGCCCGGCCCAGGCCCATCGACGAGGTGATGCCCAGCTTGCAGCTGTCGGTCCCCGGGCAGGCGACCACATCCGCGATCTGGTGGGCGCCGGAGTCGGCAAGGCCGATCGACCGCAGTCCCAGCCACAGCTCGTAGAGGGTCGCCCGGGGGACCCACCTGAACGTCAGGTTCTGCTGGTGTGTGATCCGGCACCTGCCGCCGCCGTACCTTCTTGCCATGTCGGCGAGCTTTCCAAACTGCTCGGCCTGAATGTCTCCCAGCGGCAGCTTCACCGTAGCGGCGGTGTAACCCTCCTGCCTCTGGTCGGTCACGTTGGTCTCGACCCAGCGCTCGAAGTCGGCATTGGGCACGGCCGGCACGTAGTCGCCGTCGAGCGCTGGGGCGTCCGCCTCCTCGTCCTCGATGAACAGAAGGTCCGTGGGATCGAACGAGCGCTGCGCCCAGGGCCTTTCCATTTCTTGCTCGACCTGCTTTCTGAACTCGTCGATGCCGATCCTGTCGATGAGGAACTTTATGCGCGCCTTCATGCGGTTTCTCCTCAGCTCGTTTGAGCTGTGGAAAACGCGCAGGCAGGCCTCGGTCACCTTCAGGTACTCGTCCATGCGCACGAACTCGTACAGGGTGGGGGCGATGCGCGGCATGATGGAGGTGCCCCCGCCGGCGACCATCCTAAAGCCCCTCTCGCCGTCGACCACCCGGGGAACGAAGCCTATGTCGTGGATCGGGGTGATCGCGCAGTCCTTGGCGCAGCCCGAGAAGGCCGTCTTTATCTTGCGGGGCAGGGACTGAGTGAACGGGTGGCGTACGAAATAGCGGGCATAGGCGGCCGCATACGGCGTGACATCGAACTCCTCGATGCCGCATACCCCGGCCATCGGGCAGCCGGTGACATTGCGCACGGTGTTCCCGCAGGCCTCCCTGGTGCTGAGGCCGCCGTCGGCCAGCAGCCTGAGCGCATCGGGCGCATCGCTCAGGAGCACGTGGTGGAACTGGAAGTTCTCCCTGGTGGTTACGTGGCCCTTGCGCAGGGGCGCGTAGCGGTCGGCGAACTCGCCGAGGACGTCGAGCTGGTCTGCGGTCAGGCCGCCGAAGGGAGCCTTCACTCGCACCATCTGCGCGTCGGCTTGACGCTGCCCGTAAACGCCCTGGCGCAGGCGGAAGGCCATGAAGTCGGTCTGGTCCCACTCGCCGGCCTGGAATTTCCTTACCGCCGCCTCGAAGTCGTCTAGCTCCTGCGGCACCGACGGGATCACCCTGTCGTTGGCCGCCTTTCGGCTTGTCTGGGTCATTTTGCCGTCTCTCCCGATGGCTCCCCGAAACAAAAGGCCCCGCACATCGAGCGGGGCCGGGTGGCGGGGCTTAGCCGAACACCTACCCGGGCAAAGTGCGTCTACACTTTGTGACGGATGCCGATGGGTGAGGTGACACTATAGGCCGAATGTACCAGCGGCCGCGGCCCGGTGTCAACTTCTATACGGTCCCTGAGCGCCTATATTGACTGGTTAACGCGCCGTTGGAGGCGATGCGGCTGCCGGAGAATCGGAATCTGCGGCCCGTGCGTAGCATAGATATGGCGGTACGCGCGAGCGGGGCCTCTCTGCGGCCCGGGGCCGAATATAATCGGAAGGCCCCAGCGCACTTGCCCGCAACGGAGTCTAGAGATGATAGAGGTCCCACTGGCATTCGCCTTCTCAGGAGGCACGGTCGCCGCCTTTAACCCCTGTGGTGCGGCGATGTTCCCGGCATACGTCGGCTACCAGCTCGGCAGCGCCGAGGGCGAGCAGAACCCGGTAATCGCCGGTCTCAAGGGCATCATGCTCGGCCTTGCCGCGACCGCCGGGTTCGTCGTTGTTTTCGGGCTCGTCGGCCTGATCCTTGCGGCAGGCGGCCGCGTTGTGGGCAACTTCCTTCCGTTTGCGGGACTGGCGGTGGGAGTGCTGATCACGGCGCTGGGCCTGTGGCTTTTGATCTCCCGCAAGAAGATCGGCATCATGGCCGCCAGCCGCGTCAACCTGGGGTCTGGAAAAGGCCTGCGGCAGGTGTTCCTGTTCGGGATCGCCTACGCGGTCGCATCCCTGAGCTGCGCCCTCCCGATCTTCCTTGCCGCCGTAGGGGTAGTGGCGGGCCAGTCACTGTCGGCGGGCAGCTTCGCTGAGACCGTGCTCGGCTCGCTGGCCTACGGACTTGGCATGGGGGTGATCATGGTCGCCGCGGCGGTGGGCGTGGTCTTCTTCAAGGGAATGGTGCAGGGCCTGATCCGTAAGATATTCCCCTACGTCGAGCCGCTCGGAAATCTTGCGATGGTCGGGGCCGGGGCCTACCTGATCTACTACTGGTCGGCGGGCTCTGGGCGCGAACTCCTGGACCTGAGGATAGACCAGTACTTCGGCTAGCCGCGGTCCGGCCCTACTCGTCCCTTACCGGGTTGCTCAGCACCCCGACGCCCTCCACCTCAACCTCAACGGTGTCGCCCGCTGAGATCGTCGCCGTCGTCCCGGGGGTGCCCGTGAGGATCACGTCGCCGGGCTCAAGCGTCATCGCCCGGCTCACCCACTCGATGATCGCGGGAACGTCGTAGAGAAGGTCGGCCGTGCTGCTCTTTTGCACGATCTCGCCGTTGACGCGCGCCTCGATCGCCAGGTTCGCCGGGTCCAGGCCCGTTACGATGACCGGGCCGATCGGGCCGAAGGTGTCGGCGGACTTTGCACGCCACCACTGCAGGTCGCCCGCCTGCCAGTCGCGCTCGCTGACGTCGTTGGCGCACGTGTACCCGAGGACGTAGCTAAGGGCGTCCTCCCGGCTCGCGCGCCTGCATCGCCTACCGAACACCACCGCGAGCTCCGCCTCCTCGTGAACGACCCTGGACTCGGCCGGAAGCACTATGGGATCGCCCGGGCCGATCACCGAGGACGGAGTCTTCAGGAACGGCTCGGGCACCTTGGGGGGCTCCCGGTCGCCGAGATGGCTCCTGTAGTTGAGTCCGATCGCGACCATCTTGGAGGGCTGTGCAGGCGCGAGAAGCCGCACCGACGATACAGGCCTCGCATCGGTCGTGGTCTCGTATTCCCCCCACGGCGCGCCCGTGATGCGGGTCACGGTCTCTCCCTCGACGATCCCGTACTCGGTGCCTTCCCCGATCTTATATCTGGCGAACTTCATCTCGGCTTGTCTCCTGGTTTTCGAGCGTAGGCAACGGCTGCCAAATATAACACCTATCCCGCCCGATCCCGTGTCCCCTAGCGGCCTCGCTCCGCCCCCCACAATAGGACATGCAGCCGGGAGGAGAAGCGAAATCCCCGCCGGGCAGCCTCCTCCATCACCCACCTCGATCTCTCGGCGACCACGTCGGCGGCAGTTCCCTCGGGCATGAGCACGATCCGCCCGGGAGGGACTTCGTAGCGCCCCGCCAAACGGGCAGCCTCCTCGATGTCGGGGCGGCCAGTTATGACGAACTTCCAATCCGCGTTCGGAAGGGCCGAAAGGGCGCTGAGCGCCTCCGGGACCTCTCGTCTGCCGGAGGGATTGCCGGAGCTTGCGATCTTGGGGGATACGTTCCACCGGGCAACGGAGGCGGTCATCTGCTCCGACGGCGCTATGGTCCCGTTAGTCTCCACCTCGATGCTGTGGCCGGTCCCGGCGAGTGAGGAGGCCAGCTCCCCGAGGCCGCCGGCCTGCTGGAGCAGAGGCTCTCCGCCCGTGATCACCACATTTGTCGTTGCCAGAGCCTCGACCCGGGACGCCGCCTCCTCGGGCCTTAAGTACATCACCTGTTCGTCGTAGTCGAAACGCGACCAGTCCCAGGTGTAGGCCGTGTCGCACCAGCTGCAGGCCAGGTTGCACGTCGCAAGCCTGACGAACGCAGAGGCCGTACCTGCCGTGCGGCCCTCGCCCTGAACCGACAGGAATATCTCCGGGTCACCCGAGGATAGTCTGCTCACGCGCAGCAAGGCGGCCTCGCCCCCGCTTCCCGGCTCAGCTCTGCGCGGCAGGATCGGGAACGCCTGCCTCGGCAAAGCCGCGGGCGCGAAGGACGCACGAGTCGCACTCCCCGCAGGGGATGGCGCCGCCGCGGTAGCACGACCACGTCGTCTCGAGGCGGACGCCGAGCGCCAGGGCCATGCGGACGATCTCCGCCTTGGTCCTGTCGATGATCGGGGTCTCGACCTCTATGCTCACGCCGTACTCGGTTGCGAGCTTTGATCCCAGGTTGATCGTCTCGATTGCGTTCCTGAAGAACTCGGGCCTGCAGTCCGGGTAGCCGCTGTAGTCGATCGCGTTGGGAGCAAGGAAGACAACCGCCCTGGTGCCCGCCGGATCCTCGCCCAGCGACTCGATCGCATGCAGGGCCTCGCTCTCTGCCAGCGCCGCTCCAAGCGCGAGGAAAATCGTGTTGCGCAGCGGGACGTAGGTGATCGGAACCCCGAAGCCGATCTCATCGTCCGAGCGGCCCGACGGGACCGGAAAGCGCTCCGGGCTGGTGAGCGCCGAGTACCAGGCCACCTCCCCCAGGAAAGAGATGTCAAGGGTCCGGTGGGTGATCCCCATGCCGGAGGCAATGGCCCGTGCGGCCTCCACCTCCCTCGCGTGGGTCTGCCCGTACCGGAAGGTCAGGGCGGTCAGGCTGTCGACCTGGGCCCGTGCGTGGGCGGTGACCGTGGCCGAGTCTAGGCCTCCCGACAGCAGGCTGACGCCGTGGGAGCTCAACCGCTCCGGTACGAGGCGGTGACCGCGGTGTGCAGCCCGCCGCGGACCTTGTAGTCGAGCTCTACCGTCATCGAGACAGGCCGGGCCGCCGCGACCAGGTCGGCAAGTATGCGGTTTGCCGCATGCTCCTGAACGATGCCGACGCCCCTGTACTGGAGCAGGTAGTACTTGAGGGACTTTAGCTCGATCACCAGCCCGTCCGGGACGTAGCGGACGGTTAGAGTGCCGTAGTCGGGAAGGTCGGTCCACGGGCAGACGGCGGTGAACTCGTCGGTGTCTATGGCGACCTCGGCGTCGCTGCCCGGGTACTCGTAGTCAAAGCACATAAGGACCGAGCCGTCGATCTCATCCGGCTCCGTCGGTCCGGGTGCCGAACCGGACCCCTCGCCCAGGGCGAGATAGCTCTCGCGAAGCTCTTTAATGGTAGGCATCTTTAGCGACTTGCTCCCTGCGGAAGGACCCGGCTCCATAGCCCGTGCGCGTAGGTCCCGATTGCCGCCGTATTCCCGCATATACTACAGTACCGGGGCCCATGGGAAACGACGTTAACGCCGACGTAAGCGGGGGCGCAGGCCTCGGACGGCCCGCGCCGGGACGTGCGTGCCCGCGATAGACGCAGGGACGCCCGCCATCGAGGTCGATGACCTCACCAAGTCCTATGGCCGCGTCCGCGTCCTTAACGGCCTGAGCCTTGCGCTCGGGTGGGGTGAGGTCCTGTCCGTGCTCGGTCCCAACGGATCCGGTAAGACCACGCTCCTTAAGGTAGTTGCCACCCTGACGAGACCGGACTCCGGCACGGTCCGCGTGGCGGGCATGGACGCCTTGCGCCGTGCGGCTGGCGTGCGCCGGGTGACGGGCGTCGTGATGCACGAGCCCATGCTCTATGCGGACCTTACAGCAGGGGAGAACCTGCGTTTCTTCTGCCGCATGTTCGACCTGGACGGGGCCGATGAGCGCATAGGCGAGGCAGTCGCCCGCGTTGGAGTGGCGCAGGGGCTCGGCCGCAGGGCGGGCGTCCTCTCGCACGGCATGCAAAAGCGCTTTTCCATCGCCCGCGCACTGCTTCACCGCCCGAGAGTGCTGCTGCTGGACGAGCCAGAGAGCGGGCTCGACCAGTCCGCCGCCGAGATGCTTCGCGAGGTTGTCGCCGCTACCAGGGCGGGAGGCGGCGCCGTCCTTCTGGTAACCCACAACCTGGATCAGGCCCTGGCGATGTCCGACAGGGTGGCCATACTTGCGCGCGGAGCGGTGGCGCACGAGCGTTCGCTGGGGCCGGGCGGCGAGGGCGCGGACGAGCTCAGGGACATGTACTTCACATACGCATCGGGTGCCGGTGACCCGGGAACGCAGGGACCCTCCGGGCGATGAAGGCGATCGACAGACTCCTTGGCTGGCCGCCCCTGGCGGTGGTGTGGAAGGACGTGGTGCTCGAGACCCGCACGAAGGACACGGTGGTCTCGGTCTTCGTGTTCGCCCTCCTTGTCATCGTCGTATTCAACTTCGCCCTGAACCCGACCCCTCAGAGCGTCGGCCTGGTCGCCCCGGGAATCCTGTGGGTGGCATTCACCTTCGGGGGGGTGCTCGGCCTGACGAGAACGTTCGCCGTAGAGAGGGAGAGGGGCGGCATGCAGGGACTGCTGCTGACCCCGGTCGCGAGGGATGAGATCTACCTAGGCAAGGTGCTCTCGATCTTCGTGCTCATGATCGCCGTCGAGGTGGTCACCTTCCCCATCTTCGCGGTCATCTACGATCTGCCCCTGCTCGCACCGGGATTCGTGCCGGTCGCTGCGCTGGCCACGCTCGGAATAGCGGCGGTGGGCACGCTCTTTTCCGCCATGGCCGTCAACACCCGGGCCCGCGAGGTGATGCTGCCGCTGCTGTTCCTGCCGATAGCGGTCCCCGTCGTCGTCGCGGCGGTAGAGGCGTCCGGGCCGGCGCTGGCCGCGGACCCATGGGGCGGCGCCCTGCCGTGGCTTCCCATCCTGGCCGTGTACGACGCCGTCTTCCTCGTGGTCTGCTCGCTGGCATTCGGCTACGTCGTACAGGACTGATGACGTAGCATGCTCCAGTGCCTTAAACGCGCTGGTTCATCACAAAATGCGATGAATATCCGTCGGACATTGGCCTAGATGATACCGGGTCCTTCCGCGCCGGTTTCACCGGCGAACAGACGCCTGTAGCACCGCCTAAATCGGTGCGGAAGGGCGATTGACACGGTGGATTTTCTCCTGTTATCTTCGCCTACAGCATTAACCTGTCTGTAGTGGGCTTCGCCGGTTAGGCGAAGTCCTTTTGTTCTTGGGCGATCCGATTATCTGATTACGTGATGGAGGGCGCCGTGAAAAAGAGCGACTTCGTGGTCCGGTTTGCCGGTGAGGGTGGACAGGGCGTCGTCACGTCGGCCGAGGGTCTGGCCCAGGCCGCCACCCAGACCGGCTATCACGCGCAGACCTTCGCGACCTTCCCCTCCCAGATCATGGGCGGGCCCACGTGGACCCAGACCCGCATATCCACCTCGAGCATACGAAGCTCCGGCGACCAGCTCGACGTTCTGGTGTGCTTTAACCAGGAGGCGTACGACAACCACGGCGAGGAGGTCGGCGACGGGGGAGTGGTCGTCTATAACTCCGGCGAATTCGAGCCGGCGGGAGCCGAGAACTCGTTCGGCATGGACTTTAACGAGCTGGCCAAGTCCACCGGCAACGCGCGCGCGGCCAACATGGTCGTGATAGGGGCGCTGGCCCAGCTGGTGGGCATGCGCCAGGAGATCCTCGACGAGTTCGTCAGGGCGCGCTTTACCAGGGGCAGGCCCAACGACGCCGAGATCATAGATTCCAACCTGAAGGCGATGCGGCTCGGGCGCGTCGAGGCCGAAAGGAGCGGCCTTAGCGTGGGCGAGCTCGCCGATGCGGACCCGCCGGACTACGAGCAGATACTGGTGAACGGAAATACAGCGGTCTGCCTGGGCGCCATGCACGCCGGCATGGACTTTTACGCCGGCTATCCGATCTCTCCCGCCACCTCCATTCTCGTGTGGATGGAGCGAAACGCCCCCGCACCGGACAGGTTCGTCTACCAGGTCAGTTCCGAGATCGAATCGATAACCTCCTGCATCGGTGCTGGCTTCGCCGGTAAGAAGGCTATGACCGCCACCGCCGGCCCGGGCTTTTCGCTGATGGCCGAGGGCCTGGGCCTTGCCTGGATGGCGGAGATTCCACTGGTCGTCGTCGACGTACAGCGCGGCGGGCCCGCGACCGGGCTGCCCACCAAGACCGAGCAGTCCGACCTGCTGTCGTCCATGTTCCCGGCGCACGGGGACGTCAGGCTGCCGATCATCGCGCCGGGGACGGTTGAGGAGTGCTTCTACGCGACCGTACAGGCATTCAACTGGGCCGAGCGATACCAGGGCCCGGTTATCGTCCTTAGCGAGCACGCCCTCTCGGAGCGCAACCAGAACATGCCCAAGCCCGATCTGGACAAGGTGGCCGTGGAAGGGCGCCTCGTCTACACCGGCACCAACGGGTACCATCGCTACGAGCCACGCGAGCTATCGGCGATGCCCCTGCCCGGCGGGCCGGGCAGCTATGTTGCGAACGGGAGCGAGCACGACGGCATGGGGGACACCACGCACCTGGCCGAGCGCCACGTGCAGATGACCGAGCGCCGCTGGGGCAAGCTCAGGCTGCTGGAGGACGGAGACTTCGAGATAGACAACGCCCCCGCCTCGATCGCCGTGGTGCCATGGGGCGGGTCTAAGGGCCCGTCCCGAGAGGCGTACGAGCGGCTGAGCGCAGACGGGCTCGACATCGCCTGGTACTACACGATGTTCCTCAATCCCCTGCCCCCCGACATGCTCGCACAGCTCCGCGAAAAGGACCTTGTCCTCGTACCGGAGCTCAACTACCAGGGGCAGTTCTCCATGGTGCTCCGCGCCCACGGCGTGAGAGCCGAGTCGATCACGCAATACACAGGCCTTCCCTTCAAGGTGGGCGAACTGTCGGACAGGATTGCCGAGCGCGTCCGTGCGGCGAGGAAGGAAAGGGTGCACGCTTGAGCGCCAAGAACCCCGAATACGATTTCAAGTGGTGTCCCGGATGCGGCGACTTCGGTGTGCGCAGGGCCATCGAGTCAGCGGTGCAGCAGCGCATGACGGCGACCGGCAGACCAATAGAGAACAACGTGGTCGTAGCCGGGATCGGCTGCTCCGGCAACATGGTGCACCTGCTTGAGGGCGATCAGCCCTTCGGCATCCACGGCATTCACGGCCGCACCCTGCCGATAGCCATGGGTGTGAAGATGGGGAGGCCGGACCTCAATGTCATCATCGTCGCCGGCGACGGTGACTTCCTCAGCATCGGGATGGAGCACATCGCGCCCCAGGCGGGCCGCAACCTCAACGTGTGCGCTGTGGTCATGGACAACGGCGTGTACGGCCTGACAAAGGGCCAGTCGTCTCCCACCTCGGAGCAGGGCATGGTCACTAGCTCCACGCCGTACGGCAAGGTGGAAGAGGAGGTGCACCCCCTCGCCCTGTATCTGACGCTCGGCGTCTCCTATGTCGCATCGGCTCTCTCGTCCAAGGTAAAGGACCTTGCCAGGATGATCGTCGAGGGCATGGAGCACCCCGGCTTTGCCATCGTGCACGTCCAGTCGCCCTGCACCACCTACAACGACACGTATGAACTGCTCAAAGGGAGCGTCAAAAAGGGCATCGAGCCGATGGCATGGGCGGTCCCCCCGGACCACAACCCGACCGATCTACAGGCGGCAAGAACCCTGGTGCAGTCCCGCGGCGTCCCGCTGGGAGTGATCTACAGGGACAGGTCGAGGTCCCCGTTCGAGGACCGCATAAGCGAGATGACCGCCAGGACCAGGACGCGCAGCGCCCGGGACCTGATCGACTCAATGGCGATCTAGCCAGTCCCCGCGGGTCCGGCTAGCCCGCCTCCTCCTCCAGCGCGACGTACTTGGACGGGCACTTTACGATCACGTTCTCGCTGTGAAAGACCATCTCCTCGTCGAACGAGCCCTCAAGGATGATCTCCGAGTGATCATTGAAGAACAGCTCGGGCAGCACTCCGTCGTGGATCGCCAGCATCGTCCGGCTGCCGTCGGTCAGCTCAAAGCGCGCCTCCGTAGAGCCTTGCGGCCGGCTGAACGAGGCGGGGATGAGCTTTCCGTTGACCCTGACGAGCCGCCCGTCCTCGGTGGGCCCGAGCGATGCCGCCTCGCCCACCGTGTAGTAGTAGACGGTGGCGCTCTCAAAGGCCATGAAGCCGAAGTAGCTCAGGGCGCCGACCAGTACCAGCGCGCCCACCAGCAGCTTGAGCCGGTTGGCGGCTATGAAAGAGTCCCCGTCCTCAATCTCGTGGGCGGGGTCCGGTGCGTACCCCTCGGGCTGGGCCATCTATCGTCTCTTCTCCTGCGGCCTTGAGGTTGCCATTATCTCAAATGTCCTCGGCCTGTCAGTCGCCCTCCGCCTCCGGTCCGGGCGAGGCGTCCCTTTCGGCGATCGATGCGCGAAGCACCTCGATCTCGCGCTCCATGGCGCGCCGCTTGAGCGTCATGTAGACCACATAGGCGAAGAACAGGGCCCAGGTGATGATGAAGACGGCGAACAGGAACGGAAGGTTCGCCTCGGGGTCTCCGCCCCCTTCCTCCTGTGCCTGCATGCGGACCTCGCCCTGCGTATCGAGCGCGTCCGGTGCGCCCGAAGAGAGCGCCGCCGGCGGGGCCACCAGGGCGGCAAGCGTCAGGGCCAGGGCGGCAAGGGCCAGTACGGCCCTAGCGGCCGACCGAGGCCGCCTGGTGCAGTTCGTCAAGGTTGCTCTCCGAGCGCCTCAGGGAGTAGCGCTCAGCGACTATGTATGAAAACAGGACTATGAACGCGATCATCGATACCAGGAGTGCGGTCGTCATCCGCGACTCCAGCGCGTCGGACTCGGCCAGCGGCCCGATCACCAGGTCGGGGTGGGCGTTCCGCCATATCTCGGTGACGTAGTAGATGATTGGGGCGTCGATGGCCCCGACCAGGGCAATCACCGCGGCGTAGCGGGCCTGCTGTATTCCCTTGGGACCGTAGGCCCGCAGCATCAGGTAGCTGGCGTATATGAACCAGAGGATGAGCGTCGTCGTCAGCTTGGGGTCCCAGGTCCACCACACGCCCCACACAGGCTTTGCCCAGATGGCGCCGGTAACGAGGATGAGCGTAGCGAATATCATGCCCAGTTCGGCCGTTGCATGCGCGAAATCGTCCCAGCGCTTGTCCTGTTTCAGCAGGTACATCGCCGAGGCGACCGCGACCATCACGATCGAGATCAGGCCGATGATCCCCAGCGGGACGTGGAAGTAGAATATTCGCTGGGAGACCCCGAGGTTGGCCTCGGTGGGAACCCAGAAAAAGACCAGGTACAGGGTCACCGCCATAAGGACGGCGCTGGCCGCTAGGAGCGTGTGGTGAATCATGGGGGACCGGCCGCCGTGAGCGCCCGATCCGCCAGCGGCCGAGAAAGCCTGCGCCATCCGTGCAATGTATCACAATCGGCCCTGCCGGGGACTTGGTCCCGCCGGGCCCGGCGGTGGTAGACTCGGCGGTAGCGGCGCTTCGATTCTCGCCGGGTGCTAGGAACGTGGAGAGAGCAGAGTTCGAAAACGTGGTGCTTCGCGCACTTGAGACGATCCCGGAAGAGCTCAGGCTCTACCTGGACAACATCGACATCGTGGTCGACGACCTGCCCACCCCGGGCCAGCTCGCGGGCAACTGCATCGCCGAGGGAGAGCTTCTCCTGGGCCTGTATGAGGGAGTGCCCCTGACCGAGCGTTACGACTACGGCGAGGTGCTGCCCGACAAGATCACGCTCTTTCAGGGCTCGATAGAGGCCCTCGGACTCTCCGGTGAGCAGATGGTGAGCGAGATCGCCGATACCGTCGTGCACGAGGTGGCCCACCACTTCGGCATCGACGACGATCGCCTGCACGCCCTGGGGTACTAGCCGCCTGCGGCACCCGGGCGGCTAGGTGGAGCCGAACAGGTCGGCGGCGTCCCTTTCCACCGGGGCCTTTCGCTCGGCTTTGTCCTCGTAGCCCAGCTGCCGGTACGATTCCGGGCTCCCGTACCCGCGTATCCTGGTCTCCGCCGGAATCGGCACAGCGTGGCCGAAGACCGGCGCCCGCTGGCGTGACTCCAGGCTGGAGCCGCCATCCCGTCCCGGTACCGAACTCAGCGCGGCGACGAGACGGCCGATTACCTCGTTGTGGCCGGTCCGCCTACCGGGGATGTGGACGGCCATGCGGTCGATCTGCGATGCGGTGGTTTCCAGTCGAGCGGCATCAGACCGTCTCTCGCATGACCCTGGCGTCGCCGACCCTGCGCGTTATTCGCGATTTGTCCAGGTGCTCGAGGAGGGCCAGAGCGTACTTTCGGCTGGTTCCGAAAAGGTCGCGTACATCGGCGACGGTCACCTCCCCGTGCTCGGTCGCGTACGCCCTGATGGCGTCCAGCATGCGGTCGAATGCGTCCGCCGAGAACACGACCGAGTTTCCGGCGCGCACCACCTGTCCGAGCCCCTCGAGCAGGTCGAGGATGTCCTCCTCTGGCAGGGCGTCGGTCGGCGGGGAATACGGGTCGGCCGCCTTAAGGGATACCAGGAACTCGTCCGCACTCGCCTGCTGCTCGGCCGACAGTTGCGGGCTGTGACCCGGGACCCGCACGGCGGCCCCCGCGTCGGTGAGCACGCCGCACTTGTCCAGCTGCTCGAGCACGGGACCGAACTGGACGGGCGAGAGCTTCAGCCTGCTGCGCAGCTCCTCTTTCGGCTCCCCGGCGCGCGCCGGGTAGCGCTCATGGTAGCCGGCGACCGACCGCTCCGCGCTAGCCGCAAGACCGCGCCAACCGGCAGCGCTCAGGTAGATCTTGCCGGCCCCCGATCCGATAACGACGACATCGCCGGCGCCCTCCATCAGGTCCAGCTCTGCCGCCACCTCCTTCTGCGAAAGGTCCGCTCTGGCGGCCAGGGCGGGAAGGGCGATCGGCCCGTGATCCTCGACGCATGCGGCCAGGACCTGCCTGATCGAGCCTTCCTCCAGGGTCCTGAGCCTCGCCAGAAGCGGGGCGTGCCTTCGCCGGTGCCTCGGCGCGTGTGCGTCGACTATGGTGCCGCCTCCCAGAGTGGACTGGTTGGAACGTATGACGAACCGGTCGCCCCTGACCACGGCGACGCTATCGTCGAGCTTGAGCTGAGCCCATGCCCACTCCCCGGGCTCCGCCCTGTCGCTGTCCAGAAGCCTCAGACGGCCCACCGTCTCGTCGCTGCCGGTGTGCACGGTCACGTACATGTTGTGCCGCAGCGCCCGCGGGACATCGGGCAGCACGCTGAGGTGCACGTCCATAGATCTGGTCGGCCTCAGCCAGCCGGGCCGGGCCAGCACCTCGCCCCGCTCTATCGCGTCCTGCGCTATACCGGACAGGTTCACGGCCACCCTGCTGCCGGGCGGGACGCATTCGGCCCTGGTCTTGTGGCTCTGCAGGCCTCGGATGCGCGACCGCGCTCCCGAGACGGCAAGCTCCACCTCCTCACCCACGACGAGGGGGCCGTCGATAAGCGTACCGGTGACTACGGTTCCAAAGCCGGTCATCGTAAAGGAACGGTCCACGGGCAACCTCGGTCGGCCGACATCCCTGCGTGGTTCCGTATCCCGGAGGGTCACAGAGATGGCGTCGGTCAACTCCTGAAGACCCCGGCCCGTCAGCGCCGATACCGCGATTGAACGCGAGCCCTCCAGCGCGGTTCCGCCGAGGAGATCCTCCACCTCCGCCTCGACCAGCTCCACAAGCTCTTCGTCGACCAGGTCGGACTTGGTGATGGCCACCAGGCCGCGGGACACCCCGAGCAGATCCAAGATGGCCAGGTGCTCCCTCGTCTGGGGCATTACCGACTCGTCTGCGGCGACGACCAGCATCGCCATGTCGATCCCGCCCACCCCGGCGAGCATGTTGTTTACGAATCTCTCATGCCCCGGGACATCGACAATGCTGATCTCGTCGCCCATCGGCAGGGTCATCCAGGCAAAGCCCAGGTCGATCGTGAGGCCTCGCTCCTTCTCCTCGGCCAGCCGGTCCGGGTCGATTCCCGTGAGGGCCTCTACCAGGGTGGACTTACCGTGATCTACGTGGCCGGCGGTCCCGACTACAAACATGAGGCTGAAAGAATAGCACGGATGTACTTATATCCCGCGCTCGACCGTCCGACGCTCTTGGCGGTCGGCCAGGGCTGAAGCCGGGCTCAGCGGGATTGCTCAAAGAAGCGGGAGAATACCTCGTTGCCGAGCAGGCGGCCCCTTGCCGTAAGGCAGACCGAGCGCCCGTCGGCCCGGTCCGGCCCTTCACGCCACTCGAGGAGTCCCTGCCTCGCTGCGGAGTCGATGATCGGACCGTAGACGTCGCTCAGAGCGCGGCCGAATCTTCTGCGAAAACCGGATTCGGAAACGCCGACATCGAGGCGCAGACCCATCATCATCGTCTCGGCCATCTCTTCGTCATGGTCGATCTCGGTGACCTGCTCTACAAACGACAGCGAACGCAAAAGGTCCGGCCAAGACTCGTCGCCCGATGCGGCGTGTCCGGCAGAGAGTCTAACCGTGTATTCCCGCGGGGATCTCATGACCGAGAAGCGGACCCGCCCAAGGTAGGAGTGTGCACCCGGCCCAACTCCAAGGAAGGGCCTGTTGAGCCAGTACGTAAGGTTGTGCCTGCTCTCCCTGCCGGAAAGGCACCAGTTGGAGATCTCGTAGTGGCGAAAGCCGCGATCCTCCATGATCGTCTCTGCCGCAGCGTACATATCCGCCGCAAGGTCAGGGTCGGGCGCCTCCGTCTCGCCCGCCGCGACACCTCGCGCCAGCGGCGTTCCTTCCTCCACGGTCAGCGCGTACATCGAAGCGTGCGCCGTGCCCAGGTCGAGCGCGCGCCCAAGCGTATCGGCCCACAGCTCGAGCGTCTGGGCGGGGAGGCCGTACATCAGGTCGATGCTCAGGTTATCGAAGCCGGCGCGCGCGGCCCTGACCACCGCCGATTCCGCCTCGGCCGCGCTGTGGCGGCGACCGAGGGCGACCAGCAGATCGTCGTTGAGGGACTGGACGCCGACGCTGAGGCGACTTACTCCCGCCGACTGCAGCTCTTCGAGCTTCCCGTCCGTCAGGTCGTCCGGGTTCGCCTCGGCTGTGATCTCTGTGTCACCGGCCAGTTCGAACGAGCCCCGGACCGTCTCCATGACCGCCGATAGCTGGCCGCCTCCGAGGTACGAGGGGGTGCCCCCGCCGAAGAACACGCTCGATACGTTGGGGGACCCAAGCGCCTCTCCCCAGAACCGCAGTTCGCGGCACAGGGCCCCTATGTAGGGCTCCATCAGGCCCTCGATCGACGCGTACGTATTGAAGTCGCAGTAGGGACACTTGGTGGCGCAGAACGGCACGTGCACGTACAGGGAGATGGTGCCGGCATCCGGCGGAGAAGCCATCACACGTTGAAGAGCACGTGGACCACGTCCCCGTCGCTGAGTACGTAGCCCTTACCCTCCTGCCGCATCCGTCCCTCGCGGCGCGCGCCCGCCTCGCCGCCCGCCTCCACGAAGTCGTCGCAGGTGGCGACCTCCGCCCGGATGAAGCCGCGCTCCATGTCGCTGTGAATTGCCCCGGCGCCGGTCCTGGCATCGGTGCCGGCCCTTACCGCCCAGGCGTGTGTCTCCTTCGGCCCGACCGTGAAAAAGGTGATCAGGTCGAGGGCGTCAAAGCAGGCCCTGACCATCTTGGCCATCCCGGACTCACCTATGCCGAGTTCGCGCCTGAACTCCAGTTCCTCCGCCGGATCCATCGAGGCCAGGTCGACCTCGAGCTGACCGAAGAGCGCCGTGGCCCGCAGCCGGCTGCCGGGGAGACCTTCGCTGAGCCGGGTTACGAATCCATCGGCCGCACCGATCTGAGCCTCTCCCAGGTTTGCGACTATCACCGCCGGTTTTGCCGTGAGCAGGCCAAAGCCTGAGACCGCCTTGCGCTCCTCTGCCGACATCTCGGCATCCCCTACGCCAAGGCCGCCCTCCAGGCCCGCCGCCAGCCGACCGAGCAGGTCCTTCTCCCGTTCCATGCTCGCGCGCTCGGGGGCCTTGGCTCCCTTCAGGCCCGCGCCGATCCGCCCGAGGCGCCGCTCAACGATCTCCATGTCGACCAGTGCCAGTTCGTCAAGCATCGCCGCAGCGTCTCCAGCCGCGTCGACCCTGTCGAGGACATGGGGGACCGACGGATCATCGAATCCGCGCACCACTATCGCCAGGGCATCTACCCGCTGAACGTGAGTGAGCATCTCCCCGCCGATACCGGAGTGCTTGCCGAATCCTTCGGGTGAGGCCGGCAGGTCGAGATACGTCACCTCGGCGGGAACGGCCCTCTTTGAGCCCCCGACCCGGGCCAGGGCCTCCAGCCTCCGGTCCTCGGCCTTGGCGACCCCGAGGCTCGGCCTGTCCGGCCTCGGGGCAGCCTGCGTTCGGCCGCGTGTGACGGCGCTGAAGACCGTGGTCTTACCGCTGCTAGGCAGCCCGACTATGCCGACTTCCAAGGCCGGTCAGCCCGTCCTGCCCTCGGCGTCGTCGTCGATGGTCCTAGCGGTGGTCTCGATCTCCCTCGGTTCGTCGTCCGCGTCTGGAGCACGTCCCATGTGCTCAAGGACCACCCGCCTTGGCGAAAGGGCAACGAACAGTATTGGAGCTATGATCAGGGCCAGGATGTCGTCCAGCCTGCCGAAGGGGAGGACCACGTCCGGGAAGAAGTCGATGGGAGAGATGAAGTAGACGATCGCCGCCGGCAGTATTAGCTTTGTGATCAACGGTACCCGGCGATCCAGCAGCAGCCGGAAGATCAGTCGTGGCAGCCCGGTGAAACTGATCAGGCGAATTATGGAGAACATGGCGGTGGCGGGACCTGGCGGCAGGACCTTAATCAAATGATATACGTGTTGTTCGGGACGGACGCCCTGGCGGTCCGGGAACGGTTGGCGGCCCTTCGTGACGCGGTCCAGCCTCCCGATCTGAGGGATGCGAACATCTCGTCCTTTGACGGTGAGTCTCTAGATCCCGACGAGCTGGTCGCCGCCGCGATGGCGGTGCCGTTCCTTTCCAGCCGCAGGCTGGTCATCGTCAGGGGTCTGCTGGCCAGGTTCGAAGGCAGGCGCTCCGCTGCGCCCGGCACCTGGAAGGGGATAGCCGACCGGCTCAGGCAGATGCCCGAGGCAAATGACGTCGCATTCGTGGACGGCCCGCTGGGCACAGCCCCCGGCCCGCTGCTCAGGGAGCTATCGGAGATCGCCAAGGTCGAGCGCTGCCAGGTGCCCAGGGGTGCTGCGCTGCGCCGGTGGATACGTGAGCGCGTCAGGGCCAAGGGAGGCGATATGTCCGAGGCGGCGGCCACGATGCTGGAGCGGGCGGCAGGAAGCGACATCGTGGCGCTCGATTCAGAGCTCGAAAAACTTGCCGTCTACGCCTCCGGCCGGCAGATAGAGCCGTCCGACATCGAGCAGATGGTCACCGCAAGCAGGGAGGCGAACATCTTCGCGGCAGTCGACGCCGCGCTGGCCGGACGCTCCGGTCCGGCACTTGGCCAGATGCACCAGGTGCTGCGGGACGGCCAGTCGGCAGGTTACGTCCTGTACATGCTCCACCGACAGGTCCGGCTTCTCATGCTCGCAAAGGAGCTCCAGCGGAAGGGGGTT
The DNA here is from genome assembly GCA_034421295.1 of Dehalococcoidia bacterium. GTDB lineage: Bacteria > Chloroflexota > Dehalococcoidia > Lucifugimonadales > UBA2962 > CAUZIR01. The sequence goes on along the minus strand of DAOUKM010000004.1, from coordinate 211,264 downwards.
GGACCGCAGGAGATGGGAAAACGCCTGGGCGTAAGGGGCTACCCTCTCCAAAAGACCCTTGAGCAGGCTCCCCGCTTTACCCGGGAGCGGCTGGCCGCAGCGCACCGGCTGCTGGCCGAAGCCGATGAGCGGGTGAAGTCGGGGGGTGCCCGAGACGAGGTTGCACTGGATCTTCTGCTTTCGGATCTGGCCGACCTGGCGCGGGTCCGCTAGCCGGGCCGCGGCGCTCCCGCGGGGATAGGGTTGTAGCAGGCCACCCTGTGTCCCGGCTCCGGGTCTTCGAGATCGGGCATCGGACCGGTTCGACAGACGCTGAGAGCCCTCTCGCATCGGTCCAGGAACGGGCATCGGTCCGGTGCGTCAAGGGCCGACGGCAGCGCTCCCCTGATGGGTGTAAGTCTCTTAATGGGCCTGTCGAACCTGGGAACCGCCTCGAGCAGACCGCTGGTGTAGGGGTGCATGGGCCGATCATAGAGCGTGAGCGTGTCCGCCTCCTCCAGCTTGTAGCCCCCGTACATGACGATGACGCGGTCGGCCATCTGGGCCATGACCCCCAGGTCGTGAGTGATCAGGATGACCGACGATCCCGTCTCGCGCCTGTGCTCGTTGAGCCTGTGCAGTATTTCGGCCTGCACGGTGACATCGAGGTTCGATGTGGGCTCGTCGGCGACCAGCAGCCTCGGCGACAGAGCCAGTCCCATCGCCAGCATCACCCTCTGGGCCATGCCGCCGCTGATCTCCCAGGGATGGCGGTCGAGCATTTCACGGCCGTTGGCGATGCCCATCTGCGTCATCAGCTCGACGGTCATGTCGGCCGATCTCTTCATGCTCATGTCCGTGTGAACCTGGAGCACCTCCTGGATCTGCTCGCCGATGGTGATGACGGGATTCAGGGCGCTCGATGCGTCCTGAAAGACCATCGCGATCTCCTTGCCGCGCATCGGTCTAATCTCGGCCTCGTCGAGCTTAAGCAGGTCTCTTTCGCCGAACCTGATTGAGCCCTTCTCAACCCTGCCCGGCCTGGGCACGAGCCCCATGATCGATAGGCCCGTCACCGTCTTTCCGGAACCACTCTCCCCCACGATTCCTACGACGCTCTCTTCGGGCACCTCGAAAGAGACGCCGCGCACCGCCTTTACCACCCCGTCTGCGGTGTGAAAGTAGGTGTGGAGATTGTCAACGTTAAGTAGCGGTTCGCCCATGGCCCTTTCCCGCCGGTCCTCCTGACGCATTGGCCGATGCACGGGGACCCTTAAACATTACTACGCCGCGATGGGGTCGAAGGTCGTGATCTGGCGCGAATACGTGAAGTTGATACGTATAGACTAAACTATATTGAACGATAGACTTCATATAACTATAATCTATTCATGCAGAAATTGACGTGGGCCGCCGCGGCGAGCGGCCGGGGAGAGGGAGGATGATGCTGCGACCTGAACAGTTCACAGAGCGCGCCTTTGAGGTGATCCAGCGCTCGCACCAGCATCAGGCCAACTACAGGCATCCACAGTGGGACACCGAGCATGTTCTGCTTGCCCTCCTGGAGCAGGGCGACGGCGTGGTCCCCGAGGTGTTCGGCGAGATGGGCGCGTCGGCTGACTCCCTCAGGTCTTCCGTCGAGCAGATCCTTGAGAGAGTCCCGAGGGTCGCTCAGCCGGCGGCCCAGACCTACATCACGCCACGGGTGGCGGACGTGATCGAGCTGGCCAGGGGGGAGGCCAGCAGGCTCAACGACGACTTCATAAGCGTCGAGCACCTGTTGGTGGCCGTGGTCAGGAGCGAAGAGGGAAAGCCCACAGAGCTATCTCGACTGCTGTCCGGCACCGGCATCACCGTAGAGAGGGTCTATCAGGCGATGCAGGCCGTCAGGGGCTCTCACAGGGTTACCGACCAGAGGGCCGAGTCTCGATATCGCTCGCTGGAAAGGTTCAGCGTGGATCTCACGCAGCTGGCAGCTGATGGGGGGTTGGACCCGGTGATAGGCCGTGAACGGGAGATATCGCGGACCATGCAGACCCTGATCAGGCGGACCAAGAACAACCCTGTCCTGATAGGGGCGGCGGGTGTGGGGAAGACCGCCATCGCCGAGGGTATGGCCAGCCGCATAGTGTCGGGGGATGTCCCCGCCGAACTCCAGGGGCGCCGTGTCCTTGCGCTGGACATGGGTGCCATGGTCGCCGGCAGCAAGTTCAGGGGCGAGTTCGAGGAGAGGCTAAAGGCGGTCCTGGACGAGGTCAAGCAGGCGCAGGGAGAGATCATCCTGTTCATCGATGAGCTCCACACCGTGGTGGGCGCTGGCGCCTCGGATGGGGCGATCGACGCCAGCAACATGATGAAGCCGGCGCTGGCCCGCGGAGAACTTCAGGCGCTCGGCGCGACCACCGAGGCGGAGTACAGGCGCTACATAGAAAAGGACGCCGCCCTTGAGCGCAGGTTCCAGCCCGTCCTGATAGAAGAGCCCGACGTTGAGACCGCAATTGAGATGCTTTCCGCCCTTCGCCCCAAGTACGAGGCTCACCACAGGATCTCGATCACCGACGGTGCCCTTCAGGCGGCCGTTCGGCTTAGCAGGCGCTACGTCACCGAGCGCAAGCTGCCCGACAAGGCGGTCGATCTTATAGACGAGGCGGCCAGCAAGATGCGCATCGACGCCCAGGCCATGCCCCCAGGCATGCGGGAGGCAGAGGACAGGCTAAAGCGCCTCAAGGACGAGGAGGAGTCCGCGGCCCAGCGCGGCGACTACGAGCAGGCCGCCAGGCTGAGAACCGAGGGTGCGCGGGCGCAGGAGCGCTGCGACGAGCTCATGGCCGAGAGGACGCAGGGTGAGACCGACATGGTCGTAACGGCTGACGAAATCGGCGTCCTCGTCGCGAGCTGGACGGGGATACCGGTAGACCGGCTACTTGAGGCCGAGGCGGACCGATTGCTTCACATGGAGGCAAGGCTGCACGACCGTGTAGTCGGCCAGGACGCGGCAATAACAGCGGTCTCCGATGCCATACGGCGGGGCCGCGCCGGCCTGAGCGATCCACGCAGACCCATCGGCAGCTTCATCTTCCTTGGACCCACCGGCGTGGGCAAGACGGAACTCTCACGGGCCCTGGCCGAGTACCTGTTCGACGATGAGCAGAACATGGTCCGGGTCGACATGTCCGAGTACATGGAAAGGCACTCGGTATCGCGACTGATCGGCGCCCCTCCCGGCTACGTGGGTTTCGATGAGGGAGGTCAGCTAACCGAGGCGGTGCGCAGGCGGCCGTTCCGGGTGGTGCTGTTCGACGAGATCGAAAAGGCCCACCCGGATGTCTTCAACCTGCTGCTGCAGATCATGGAGGACGGCAGGCTGACCGACGGGCACGGCCGCACCGTGGACTTCAGGAACACCCTGGTGATCCTGACCAGTAACGTTGGCACGGTCGCCGCAAGCCGCGGCGGCGTGGGGTTCCCGGTTGGAGGTACAGCCGCTGCGGACCCGCAGAGGCGCGAGTCGGCGATCAGGGATGCCCTCACAAAGTCCTTCAGGCCGGAGTTTCTGAATCGCATCGACGAAATCATCATCTTCGACCCGCTCACACCAGAGCAGGTGGGCCGCATCGTAGAACTGATGGTGGCCGACGTCTCCGTCAGATTGGCCGAGCACGGTGTGTCGATCGAGTTGACGGATGCGGGGCGGGAATGGCTATCCTGTGAGGGCTTCGATGCCACCTATGGTGCGAGGCCACTGCGGAGGGCGATCCAGCGCCACCTGGAAAACGATCTGTCAAAGAGGATTCTTTCCGGGCAGGTGACGGACGGGGACCTCGTGACGGTGGACGCCGGCGAGCGAGGCCTGAGGTTCAATGTGCAACCCGCGGCAACACATTCCTCCAAGCTGGGGCATGCAAGGGCGGACAACGACGCGGAGATGGTCGCGTAACTTCCCGTTAGGCCGGAGCCCAGGCCTCCCAGGGCCTGGAACTTGGGACCGGGTGCGTGCCGTCCACTAGAATGGACGCCCGTGGACGATACCGGCCCAACGGGCTCTCCCGAACATTCTCAACAGGCGCCTTTGCTGGCGGTGGCATCCAGGCTTTCCTGGATGCTGAGGCCGGGCAAGGCGGTTCAGTTCGGATTCCTGCTGCTGGGAGTCGGGCTGGTCGTTGCCGCCTGGCTCCTCGGGAGCAGGTACTCGGACCTGTCCGAGCTTTCCAACGTCGGTTATCCCGGCGTCTTTTTCCTCAGTTTCCTCGGAAGCGCCGCCATGGTGCTCCCGGTACCCGGGCTGATCTCGTTGTGCGCCGTAAGCGTGGTGCTCAATCCGCTGGCGCTGGGCCTGCTGGCGGCTACAGGTGAGACCGTTGGAGAGGTCTCGGGCTACGCCGTGGGCTACGGCGGAGGGGGTCTGGTCGACCGGAGCAGGATCTACGTTCGCATCCGCTGGTGGATGAGAAAGCGCGGATGGGTGGTTATCCTGCTGGTGTCGATCATTCCCAATCCGCTGTTCGATCTTGTGGGAATCGCCGCCGGGGCGACCCGGTACCCGATGGCCCGTTTCCTGGGAATCGTGCTCGTCGGCAAGGTGATCAAGGGGCTGGTGATCGCATACACCTGTTCATACGGGATAAGGGCGCTTCCCTGGGTTAACTAGCCGCGGCCGCCGGTGTTACAATTGCGCCATCCCCTGCACGTAGGCGGGCAGCCGCGTGTAGCCGCGCACGCTCCGCAGTAGCTCAGCGGTAGAGCAGTCGGCTGTTAACCGACCGGTCGTTGGTTCGAATCCAACCTGCGGAGCCAGATATTGCGGTGCCGAGTATCTCCCGCCCAGGGTGTTTCCCGTCGAGCAGAGGCGGCGTTGCGCGCTCGATTCCGGCCCGAGTCTTTCTCACCCCGACCTTATGCTAAGAGAGCCCAGGGAAACCCCTTGCGCTCCGGGAGCCATGGACTTTGCGGGAGCCGGCCTGCCGGGAGTCTCTTACTGCTACCCGTTAGTCGTGCCAGCGCTGTGACTTCGCGGACCGATGAGTGATGATCATTGCCCCTGGGGCGCTGGTGGAGCGATGAACTCGCAGGTGGGGCCGCTGGCAACGATGAGCCTTCGGTCGAGCGTTGCCAGCCGACAGTCCAGCGCCTCTGCCAGTGCAACGTACCATGCATCGTAGCTGGCGAGGTTCTTACGCAAGGCCCATACGCGTTGTGCGAAGGGGGCGAAGGGAAACAACTCTATGCTGAACCGTGCGAGATCCCCATGGGCGGTGGCGGCCTCAATTCGTGAAATATGGTCGGCCCGTTCCAAGCGACGCAGGATGTTACTGGCCTCGGCTAGGGCTAGCTCCGGACCAGCCAGATAGCCTTCAGCAAGTGTAGATTCGGCCCATTGGCCCTCTGGGCCCGAGTCGATCAGTGCGGCGACCAGCACCGATGCGTCGACGACCGTCGTCACCTGCGGTCTGCGTCACGGTCGCGAAGGATTCGGGAGGGCTGCACCCTGGTCTTCGCCACTGCCTTGCGTTCGCGAACTCCTTGCAGCCATGCGGCTACGGACGGACGTGAGGCGATTCGCTCCAACTCTGCACGCAAGAACTCCTGCATGGACTGGCGCTGGAGCGCTGCGCGCACGGCAAGCTCGTCACGAACTTCCTCGGGGACACCTCTAATCGTGATCTGAACCGGCATGACAGCATACTGCCATCAGTGCATGCGCTTTGCAATACCGACAAATCTGACCTGACCCCGAGGTCATGGTCTACCTGAGCGGATTCGACTGCACCGGATTCGTCCGCAACGCAGGCGTATGGCGCTTGTCCCTAGGTTCGGCATTAGCTGGGCCTGGGCGCATTCCTAGAGACGACCTGATTCGCCATTCTTATCTCAAGCGTGACCGTGTCATCTGAGCAAGACCCGGCAGGTGTCACCGTTACTCCGTAACCGACAGGGCGCCGGCCAGCGTTTCGGCCCGGAGCTCGGGTCGGTAGTACGAATACACCTGGGAAACGACATCCATCGCCCTGACCGGGTACTTCGCCAATGCGTGAAACTCCAGGGAAATGGTCTCACCTGGCCTCATGTCCTCGATGTATAGGATGACCTTTCGGCCAGCGATCTCAAAGCGCTTTAGCTTGGCGGTCTCCTCCACGAGCGTTGCGATCGTCTCGCGCACGGGCTCAAAGCCGGTCGGCACGGCGACATCGAGCACGACCATTCCTGCCTGGATCGGGCCGGGCGGTGTGAAGGTGACGGAGGCGGAGATGGTTATCAGGTCATCGACCTCGACGTGATCGGTGCCGTAGTCGACCGTGATGTCGAACACGTCCTGAACCTGCGTACGGGCCTCGGGGACGTTATACCTGAGCACCGACTGAAGGACGGCATCGCCCTTGCCCTCCGCCTCGATTGAGAGCGCGTCGCCCAGCGGAACCTGAACGATCTGCATCACGTCCGAGTTCTCCGGCGTGATGCGTACCTCCTCCTGCCAGTCGCCGCTCCGCAGGGTGATGGTCATGTCCACGTCGGACCGGACGCTTGCGGACAGGGAGGTGAGCGCATTGAGGCTGACGATAGTGTCCTGCGTCGAGCCGAATCCGCCGAGGGCGTTGCGCTGGCCGGCCAGCCACCTGGCAGCCCGTGAGGCACTCACCAAGTCTCCATGCTCGGTAAGTGCGAGCAGGGCATACCCCGTCGTCTCTATGGCGGCGCTCCGGCTCCCATGACCCGGGCTCGGATAGTCCTCGGTAGACGGCCCTTCCTCGCCCCAGAACAGTGCGCCGTTTTCGTCTTCCCGTGCCATGGACATCAGCTTCTCGTACGCCTGGTCCCTTGCTGCGCTGCCAGAGAGCTCCAGCGCATATGCGGTTATGGCCATCGTGTACGGGTCGTCAATCGAGGCCAGCCTGCCCTCCAGGTACCTGACGGCGCTCGCCGTCGCATTGTCCCGTCCGGCCTCCAGCAGGGCTATTGCGACGTAGGCCGTAAGGGCATCGCGACCCCGAAGCCCGCCGAGAAGCTCCTGATGGTGCAGGAATCCGACGCTTTCGAACGAGCCGTCGCCCAGCTGGTGGCTTTCGATCCAGGCCGCCGCCTCGTCGAGCACCGTCCGGTCGATGTACATCAGCTCCCTCGCCTCGGCAAAGGTCTTCAGGACGAACGCGGTCAGCCAGAGGCTGCCCACCGGGTCACTGTTGCCGAAGGCGGAAAAGCTGCCGTCGCTGCGCCGGTAGGTCAGCTGGCGCTGGTAGCCGACCAGCATCAGGTGTTCGGCCCTGGCCATGATCTCGGGCTTAAGCTGTCCGGTCTCGGCAAGGTAGCGCGCGATGTACACGTTCGGGGCGAACAGGATCATGTTCTGCTCACCGCATCCGAAAGGCATCCTCAGCAGCCGGTCAAGGCCCTCGATGCTCTGCGTGAGGAGGCTCCCGGTCAGCGCGACGTACGCCCTTTCGGACCCGTCGATTGCGCCCGGCGGCACGCCCAGTGCGAGCTCGCGCTCATCTCCGCCGGAGACGACATGGTTCTCGACTACCTCGACCTCGACGCCCTCGGGCTCAACCAGCAGGTTCTTGATCACGGCGTCGGCGGCCTCGGTGCTGCGGGCGACGATCTTGATCGGGCCGGTGCCCAGTGCCGTCGGGCGGATGGTGAACTCGGCGCCGCCGATGTCGCTGGCGTCTATCGCGACCGACTTCGCCGGCTCATCCAGAAGATCGAACCAGTCGGCCTCCTCGATCTCAACGAGGATCTGCTGGGGGGTGTCCAGGTAGTTAAACAACGCGACCTTAACCGGGAACTCCTCGCCCCGAATCGCCGAGAAGGGCAGGTCGACGGTCAGGAAGAAGGGCTGGAACACCCGCAGCGAGCCCTCGCCCACTCCCAGTCCGTGCTGCTTGGAGATACCGACCGCGCGCAGCATCCACGTCGTGATGCTGTCGGGCGCCTCCACGGCCAGGACCGCGCTTCCGTCCTGGCCGGTATGGATGTCCTGCCAGATCCAGGTCTCTGGGAAGTACTGGCGCACCCGCTGAACCTCCGCGAGCGTGTCGGTCGGGCCATCCTGCTCGGCCGAATCAGGAATCGCTACCTCTTCCGCCACTTCCGCTTCTACCTCAAGCGCGGCCTCCATCATGACCAGGTCGTCATCCAAAAATAGGTCGAACGTTTCACCGGACGGCACATCCTTGTTGGTAAGTACGATCGTCCCGGCTGCCTCGAACGTCTCCTGCGCTCCGCGGGTCTCGATGGTCTCGAGGTAACGTGCGTCGTGAAGCTCCGCCTGGGGCTCCAGATACAGCCTTCCCAGTTCACTGAATACCTGCTGAAGGTTCAGCCGGTTCTCGGCCAGTATGAACACAGATCTGTCGACAGCCACAAGCCCGACCCGGGACTCTCCCTGGGTCTGAACGTCGATATCGACCGGGTCTCCGGGACGGACCTCCTCCCGCTCGAACCCGACCTGCACCTGGTGCGGATAGGCAGCCCTGACGCTGAACGGCAAGTAGTCGGCAGCGATCTCGTTGTTTGGCAAGATCTGGTAGACGAGGAGGCGCGATGATGGTGCCATCAAATGGGTGGCCGTAAACTCGATCTCAGGACCCGACGAAACGCCCGTAAAGAGCGTCGTACCTCTGGAGAGCACCTCGTAGTAGAAATTGCGCGCTTCCTTGGTCGAATTAACCCGGAACCGGACGATGTCGCCCGCCTTGATGTCGCCGCCGGTCAGCTGCTGTAAGTGGATGAAGCTGCCCGACGGCGAATGACCTGACTGCAGTGAAAGCGATGTGTATGAGCCATCGGCTTCTGCCCACAGCGTCAGTGCGGCGGCGCCTTCCGGAGGGGCGATCTTGACCAGGGCCTTGCCACCGGACGTTGTCACTTTGCGCCTCTCCGGAGGTAAGGTCCGGAAATTCTGATTAACGTAGTCGATGGTCAGCGTCACATCGGTGTCGACAGGTGTCCCGTCAGGGGTCTGGGCGACGACCAGGTAGCCCATCTCAAGACCCGGCTTAAACACCCGGCTCTCCGGGATAACCTTCAGCGTTAGCGGAGAGGCCACCACGGTCAGCAGCTTGCTCGTACTCTCCACGTATCCTGTGCCCTTCTCGCGGATGGTCACATCGAGTGTCACGTTCCCCTGTCCGCCAGCCTGGGGAACGCCCGCGACGAACCCCACCGGCCGCAGCTCGAACTGCGTCTCGCCGTCGATGGTCCCGTCGAACCGTGCGAACTCCTCCCACTGGCCCACATATCGAGAGGCGATGATCTCCACCTCGCCCTCGACCGGCTTGCCGAACGAGTATTCCCCGGAGACCGTGCCGGTGATCGGATCGCCGGCCAGCACCCACTCCCTCTCGGTTGCGACTTTGACCTCATATTTCGGCAGGACGTATTCCTCGACGCGTACGTCTAGCTCGGTCTTCTGGTCGCCGGCCAGCGCAGTGAGCTTCCAGACACCGAGGTTCGGCTCCGTTGACAGCGGCAGATCCACCGTGACCATGCCGAACTCGTCGGTCTTAACCTCCTTCCTGAAGACCTTCAGACCCTTGGCGTCCTGAACCTCGATCGTCGCGGCGTACGGCCGGGGTTTGAGCAGCGCGTCCAGTGTCATGAGCCGAACGTGGACGGTTTGGCCGGGTTTGTAAATCGGCTTGTCGGTCTCGACGAACAGGGCCACTCCATCGACGATGTCGACGGGTGCCCTGCGAGTCTCCCTGACTCCCTCCACCCTCAATTCGATCTCGTATGTCCCACTTTCGACCTGCGGGACGAGAATCTTCAGGCCTCCCGTCCCCTCCACTCTGGCCACCAGTGAGAGCAGGGTGACTTCGTCGTCCCGAAGGGTCAGACGAACGTTGCCGGCCGCAGGCTGATCGCCCCTGAGAAGCGATATCGATACACGCTCCTCAAAACCCGCCCGAAGTGCTCTGGGAACGACGGCTACGTAGCTGTCGGGGTCGCCGGGCTCCAGATCCGTCCGTGTCTCGTCCGCGCGTGTGATCGGCGTGTCCGAAAAGTAAAGGCCAACCAGCCTAAGGACGTCGTCCTTGGAGATCTCGCCGCCAATGTAGTCGAATATGGCGGCCAGCACCTCGTCTCGATCGATGAAGCCGCTACCGTTGGTGTCGTAGCGCTGGGCCAGGCCGGTATCGGCATGCACCGACTGGCGCTGAATGGCCTGCGGCGCGGCCACCGCAACCAGAGCGATTGCCACTGCCAGCAATGTTAAGAGCGTTCTCATATAAGGTCCCTTTTTGACGCGGTGAAGGCCATAGTATCGCCTGTGGAAAGTAGACGCTGCACGCCGGAGAAAGGTTCCATCTCGGACCTCGCTGGTGCTGGATGGGCGCGGGGTGACTGTAGATCAGCCGCGCGCAAGGTGGATGTCTCCGCAGCGGGGCCCCGGGGATGGCTGCCCGGGCCGACCGACCCGGCGACCGTACTCGCCTAGGCGGCCCAACGCTTTTGTCTCTCATTTGAGACGTATCACCGCCGGGTCGTCCTCGTCCGTGACGTTGATGGTTACCGTAATGCTATCGGTGGCCCCGAACGGGTCGGTGACAGTCACCACCACCGTGTAGCTATTCCTGGCTTCATAGTCCAGGTCGGCCTTCGTCAAAAGCTGGCCGGTGTTCCTGGATATGCTGAAGGACTCAGCGTCCTCACCACCCAGGGTGTAGATCAGCAGGTCGTCGTCATCGTCACGGGCGCTGACTGCTTCTCCTATGCTCCGCTCGGCCTCGGTGTTCTCGGCCACCGTCCGGATGGTGGTGTCCGACTGGTCGCCTTCCGTGTGGTGGTCCTGGTCGGGGAACACGGGCGCGACATTGACAAAGCCGCTGTCGGGTTGTCGATCTGCGTCGTCGGAATGGCCAACTCGCGCAGGAACCTCCAGGATGCCTGTCGCCTCATCGTTGCGGTTGCCTATGTTGTCCGTGTAGATCGCCGTGGCCCTCAGGCACCTGCTAACGTCGGCTTGCGTCGGGGTGTAGACGGCCGCCAAGGCTCCGGATATCGCGGTCCAGCCGCCAACGCCGTCAATTCCCGGTGTACCCGGGTCGTCCTCGCACTCGAACGACGGAATGCCCCTGTTGTTCACGGTGACCTCGGCGGACCGTTCCCACCGCCACCTCTTGATGGTCACGCCACCGTCCTCGTCGCCGGCCAGGGCATGTATAGCGATGCCCACCTGCGGCTGCCTCTGTGACAGGACGACCCCTCCTGGGTCCTCCGCATCCACCACTTCAATGGTCACGTCCAGCGTGGATGTCAGGCGGCGGTCGCCCTCGCCTGAGTGTGCCTCGACGGTTATCGAGTACGAGCTCCGGTCTTCAAAGTCAGGTTCGTGGCCCTCCAGAAAGCTCAGGACGCCTGCCTCGTCGAAGGCGAGGTCTTCGCTGTCGGGACCGGACACCGAGTACGTGTAGATTGTGTCGTCATACCCGTCGTCGCCGCTGACCCTGCCGTCCTGGTCGGTTACGGCGTAGGTTCTGGCATCGACCCGGGTGTTGCCGTGCCCGATCCTGATGACCGGCGAGGCATCGCCTTGGGTGACCTCGGTGACACTCAGCAGCGTAGGTGCATTGGCATCAAAGTGGGGTGCCTCGTTCACCTCTGTGACCGTTACGATCACGTTGACCGTGGCCGAGGCGGTCGACGGGTCGCTCACCCTGACCCGCAGGACGTACTTGCTGTTGCCGGCATCGTCCGCATCCTCATCGGTGGGCAGCGCCGGGTCGCCGACCAGGTCCGTCGAGACCTCGTCCTCGGTCTGGCCGGGGTCCGCACCCAGCACCCTGCCGACCCTGAGCTGACCGGAGAGTCTGTCGATCGTGAACCGCGCGCGCATGTCGTCATCCTCAAGGTCTGGAGTGTCCAGCAGTTCGTAAAGCAGTACGTCCTGGTTCTCGTCCGACGCCGTCAGCGGCTCACCTATGGGCATGCCCACGGCCGTGTTCTCGGCGACGGACCGGGAGATGTCGATATACGTGGTGTCTTCATCTTCGTCCTGACCGGCGAAGGAAGGAGCGTCATTGAATACGGTTCTTGCCTCGACCTGGTTGGAGGTCACCGTCGAGGCGGTCTTGCCTGAGCCGAAGCTATCGGAATAGTTGACCCTCGCGCGCAGGTACATGCCCACATCGTCCGGCCCCGGGGTACGCGCCGGCGATATCGCCCCCTCTATGTCCCTCCAGGTCCGCCCGTCACGTGATCTCGCCCACTGCCACCTTTCATCCGTCACCCCACCGTCCTCGTCCAAGAGGCTGGCCGTGAGCGGTCTGTCGACCTGCGGCTGCGGTCTGTCGATTCTCACCGTTCCGACCTCATCCACGTCCGTAACAGTCACGGTCACACCGCGAGTGCCGCCCGCGGCCCTGATAGTCACCCTGTAAATGTTCCTCGCCGAGAGTCGCGCGCTGGTGGAGGCAGATTCAGGGTGCTCGTAGTTTGGGGGTCTCCTGAAGCTCAGCACGCCGCCGTCGATGGCAAGCAGGTCGCTGTCGGGACCGCTCAGGGACCACTCGATGGCGTGTCCCTCCTCGTCGAATGCGCCGTAGCTGGCGACCGGCCCCGTGCCGTTCTCGGCGTAGCGCACCGAGCGGTCTCCGGTTATGGTCACGGGGTCGTGCACGTCGGTGACGTTGATGGTCACATGTATGCTGTCCGATGCGCCCGAGGGGTCGGTCGCGGTCACGATCACCGCGTAGCTTCTCCTGGCCTCGTAGTTAAGGGAGGCCTTCGTCATCAGCTGGCCGGTAATCCTGGAGATGCCGAAGAATTCAGCGTCCTCACCTCCCAGGGAGTAGATGGGCAGGTCGCCGTCCTCGTCGTTGGCACTGACCGGTGATCCGATGCCCTGTCCGGCCTCGGTGTTCTCGGCCACCTTGCGGCTGGTCCTTGCCGACTGGTCTCCCGCAGCATTTAGATCCTGGTCCACGAACTTTGGAGCGGCGTTGGCGGGATTCCGGCCCTGCACGGGAGCCTCCGACGTTCCCACCTCCCGTGCCATCCATATGTGCACATCAAACGTGCCTACCACAGGCTCGGTCGTCACCGTGCATGTCAACTCAAGGGTTACGGGGTCGGCAGTGCATGTCTCGACCTGCACCGTGCCCACGGCAGGGGTCTCGCATGTCAACTCACCGGTTTCCCGGGTGTCCGCGAGGCAGGTCTCGAGGTCCACCGTCGCGACAATGGGATAGGCGGCAACAATGGCTCTATGCAGGTTGTCCCTGTAGACCGCGATAGCCCGCAGACACCTGCCCGCGTCGGACGCCTGCGGTGTGTAGGTTGACGAGGAAGCCCCTTCAATCGGGGTCCACCCGACAACGACAGGGATGTCGGGCGTGTCGGGGTTGTCCCGGCACTCGGCCGACGGCGTGCCGTCCCCATCCTCGGTGATCTGACCGGACCGCTCCCACGTCCAGCTCCTGGCGGTCGGGCCACCGTCGGCGTCAATCACCGTGGCATACACATCGGTGCCCACCTGGGGCTCCCTCTGGGACAGGGAAACCTCCCCGCGCTCCAGCGAGTCCCTCACGTAGACGGTTACGTCCAGGGAGGAGGTACGCCTACCGGAGCGGGCAACGACGGTTATCGAGTACGAGGTCTTCTCCTCCAGGTCGGTCTCGTGTCCCGCCTTAAAGCTCAGGATGTCGTCGTCATTGAATTCAAGGACATCGCGGTCGTCGCCCGTCACCGAATAGGTGAAGGGGGGATCATCACCTTCGTCCTCGTCGGTCACGGCGTAAGTGTCGGCATCTACGTCGACTCGGGTGCCGCCCCTGATCCAGAAGAGCGCCTGATCCGTGCCCTCCCCCACCAAGAGCTCCGTCGGTGCGTCATCACTGAAGACGGGGGCTTCGTCCACGTCGGTGACCCTGACAATGACGTTCACCGTAGCGGAGGCGGTCGACGGGTCGCTCACCCTCAACCGCAGCACGTACTTGCTGTTGTCCTCCTCATCGGCGTCTTCGCCTGCGGGCAGCTCGGGGAGGCCGGGCAGGGATTCGGAGTCCTCGTCCTCCCGTTGCCCGTCGTCTGCACCCAGCTCCTTGCCCACCCTTATCTGGCCGGAGCGGCTGTCGACGGTGAACCGCGCCTGGCCGTCAGCATCCTCCAGGTCGGGGGTGTCCAGCAGCTCGTAGAACAGTATGTCGTTGTCGGCGTCCGTCGCCGAAATGGACCTTCCTACGTTCCTGCCCACAGCCGTGTTCTCGCGGACCGACCGAAGGACGAGCCCGTCGTCATCCCTGTCCTGGCCGGCGAGGGAAGGCGCGGCATTGGACAGGGTCCTTGCCTCCACCCTGTTTGCGCTCACCGCTGAGGCGCTCTTGCCCGGACCGAACTTGTCCGAGTAGGTGACCGCCGCACGAAGGTACATTCCCTCATCAGCCGGCACCGGGCTCCTGTTCAGCGATGTCGCCCCTGCAATGTCCTCCCATGTCGTCCCGTCCTGGGACCTCGCCCACTGCCACCTCTCGTCCGTCACCCCGTCGTCGGCGTCCGACAGGCGTGCCGAGAGCGGCCGACTGACCTGCGGCTGCAGCCTGCTGATGCTCACCTCTCCCGCCTCGTCAACGTCCGTAACCGTCACTGTCACCTCGTGCGTCCCGCCGCTCGCCCTGATGGTCACCCTGTAGGCGTTTGTACCCGCCGCCGCAGACTGCGGATCCTCGTAGTCGGGGGGATCCCTGAAGCTAAGAATGCCGTCTTCGATGGAAAGAAGGTCGGCATCGGGGCCGCCAAGCGACCATGCGATGGAATCACCGTCCTGGTCGCTTGCCCTGAAAGTGCCGACCGGCTCTTCGCTGTTCTCGGCAAAGACGATGGAGGAGTCGGCCGTCTGAGCAAGCGCCGGATGGCCTGCTGGAGTCCCCGGTATGGCAATCGCAAGAAGCATGCCGGCCAATGTGGCGGCCAGTGCCAGGACCGGGGATGTGCCACTTCTGGCAGCCGTAAGTCCAGGGCGCCATCCCCGTCGGGATGGTGGCGTCAAAGCCGGGTAGTTCGGGGTCAGTCGAGAGTAGTCCTGGCAGTTATAGGACTCGGTATCGAATGCCGCCTTCACCGAGTCCTTGCTTCAGTCTAATCGTTTACTGCCAAGGCCCTTTAGGGCACTCAGCGTAATGGGGTCGTGCAGGGCACCGCTGTCCAGCCTGGGACCGGCCCCGGGTAGGTGTTCGCAGCTGGTCGCATGGGTCGTCGAAAGGTGGAGGGATGTCGATCCGCAGGCACGGTCGTACCCGTCGATATGAATGCCTAGGGCCCAGCACCCGGGTCAGATGAGCACCGGAGTACGCCGGACTACAGTGAGAGCTCCGATGTGCAATCAGCAGGTTCACGGTTCGATTCCGTTTCGGGGCTCCCTTAATAGACGGCTTTATAGGAAATGAACGAAAGTACTATAGAGTTCGTGTCAGCAATATGTCATCAAATCCTGAAGGCATTCGTAGGAACGGCGCTGCGGATGCGGTGCTCTCTCGCGGCAGCCTTGGGAACGAATCCCAATTGCCGGTTTGACCACCAGCCTACGCGCGACGTTGTAGCGTCCTGGACAAAGGCTTACATCTGCGCCATTTGCGCCTTTGTAGAAGCATTCATTGAGCATGGACGGCGCCTTCTATGCCTGGATTGGGGACGATTGCTATCAGCTGAAGCGAGAGTCCCTGTTCGGCCTCAAGAAAAGGGACACATGGTCGTCTCATACTCTGAACCAGGAGGATTGACGTGTCCTCGGCGTGGCGAATTACGGAGCTCCCATCTCTCGGCTGGGATCGACTAAACCGGGGCCTGAGATAACCGAGGCGAAGGGGATCACCACGCTTTTTAGCGAAGTGAATGCCAGGGTTCGGTAGGCTAGCCCCTTTCCCACACCACGGGGGATCGTCACGCCCGCCAGCGTAGTCGGCGGGACAGTAGCCATGATGATCAGGCCGCCTACCTGGCGCGGGACCGCACCGGCAGGTCGTCGCCGTTATTCCCACAGGAGATGCGAACGGTTATGCACGGTCCCCGCCGGGCCGAACGTCCCGGTTCGTCAGTCGATCAGCCTCGAAGTGGAGGGGAGGACCGACCCCCGGAAGCACCGGTCGAAGACCGCCAGCGGTAACTCGGCCTGGATCGTGAACGGTGGAACGGAGACCAGCTAGACGCGTTGAGTTAATCCAGGCGTTCGATTCCTGGGCAGGCGTCGAATCCGTCGTCAAAGCTCAATATGCGGCTCACCCCCGCCCTCTGCATCACCGCCACGTGCAGCGCATCCCGTGCAGACAGGCCTGCAACGGAGCCGAGCAGCGCCCTCGCCGAGCGTATCTCTGACATGCCGAAGGCAAGCACATCGTCGGCTATTCCGTCCAAGCTCTCGAAGGCGGCATCGATGGCGTCGGGCCGCTGAATCGCCGTGTATCGGTGGAGAATCTCCTGGTATACCTCGACGTCGCTGATGAACCGCTCCCCGTCGCGTACCAGCTGAGTTAGCAGGGATACGGCCCGGTCCTTGTTCGGATGTGCAGATCCCACAAGGTACATGGGAACATTGGAATCGATAAAGATCACGGGAGCCGCTGCCCGGCGTCGATCTCCCCGAGCATGTCTTCTATATCAGCTGTCGGAAAAGCATGCCGGGAGGCGTCTGCGATGGCACGCAGCTTGGCCTCCACAGTTCCGGGGTAGTCGCTTCGCGCCTGACGCAGGGCCTGCCGCACCCACTCCGCAAGGGTCACCCGCTGCCTGCGGGCAACACCCTGAATCTCCCTATACTCTTCCTCATCCAAAAGTACCTGCAGGCGTTTAGACATAGGAACAGTCTAGTTAACTCATATGTAATTAGTCAAAATGTGCCCGGTACTGAGTCTCGGCTTCCGGACCGGCCGGCCTTCTCGAGAATTTCGGGTCGAATCCCCTCAAGTGGGTCTAGCTGGACGATACACAGAACCACTGAGACCCACTGTGGTCGGCAGCTTGTGCAGCCACCTAGTCCTCTCACCTTGAGGTTCGTTTTGGACCTTCCAGTCTGTAACCGGTCCCGCTGCCTCCGGCTTCGGACCATCAACGAGCATTCGTAACGCGACGGTCTTTGAGGGTGTGGCTGGGTGCTCGGTGAATCTTGCCCCCGAGGTCCAGACAGGTAGTTCGGGCCTGTTCAGGTTTGCACCCTGAGGTTAGCAAAGGGAGAACACGACGGCGGTCTTGCCCGTGCCTAACCCGCCTCGGCATCCGTGACGGCCCAAGCTCTTCGGTGACAAGAAATGGGCGGTCTCTGATCTGTCAGCCCCAATCAGGCACCTGAGAGGGGTAAGGTATCGAGTGCGATAGGGTCCTCAGCTCGGCGTGAGCCCTGAACGGGCGGGCTCTCATCAACGATCCCATCGCACTACCCGGAGGAGGGGCGATTCGGTAACGCCCGTGTGGACTGCGGGCTGCCGGAGAGATCGGTCCTTATGCGAGCTTGATTGACCAGCCAGGCAAAGCCAGGGGGAGAGTCACGATGACAAAGAAGGCGACGTTTGATTTCCGGATGAAGCCAGAGCAAGCCGCCGTCGCGGAGAAGATGCTGGGGGACGCCCTCCCTGATACCCGTGCCTTTAGCGGATGTATCTCCGTTGAAGTAATGAGGGACTCTGACGAGCCCGAAAGATGGTTCTTGATGGAGGAGTGGGAGTCGTACGCCCATCATCAGGCGTACGTAAACTGGCGGGTCGAAACGGGCTGGGTGGAGTGCTTTGCGGCCAACCTGGATGGTGAGCCTGCGCTCAGATACTTCGACCCGGTCGACATGTAGAGCGAGCGTCGTAGAACCCTCCGTCTAGTCTGGCGCGCACCGCAGAATCCGGCGGCGGCGAGTCGGGTATGTCCTGAATCGTGATGCGTCGACCAGGCGAAAGCCCATTCTCTGCTCCGGCCGCTTGCCGGCGCGACCGGGTCTTGGCGGAAGACAGGGTTACTCACCACAGCCCCTGGGCAGGCCCTTCGCTCTTGATCGCAGAATTTCCGCTACCGGCCTCATCTCTTCCATCGTCCGGCCATCGCAAGTGCAAAACCAAGGGATCCCTTTACAGGCGTGGCCTCCGATCGGCCGAGGCCGCAGCCCTGGGCCGGGGTTGACCTACAATCTTTACCTGCTTTGCCTTAGGGTCGGGCGAGTGAGCCCGAAGAACGAAGGCTGACGGATCGACGATAGGGCGAGTGCCGGGGGTCCGTTGGGCTGGCTGGCCGAGCGGGTGGCGGGGAACCTCAAGATCGGGAGAGCCGGCATTCGGGATCGCAATGGCTGCTTTTGGGAACATGGAACTGGGAACGGCTCTGTTCTCAGAGAGCCAGATAGCATGTGCGGTCGAGGAGATCGCCGCGGAGATAGGCGAACGATACGACCTCTCTGATCTGGTCCTGGTCGGGGTGATGGACGGGGCGGTATGTTTCCTTGCGGACCTGATGCGTGCATTCGGGGAGCCGGTCCGCGTCACCACTGTGCGCATGAGCAGCTATGAAGGTGCCGGCCCCGGGGATATCGAGGTCATGTGGATGCCCCGCCGTGAACGGATCGAGGGAAGGGATGTCCTGATAGTCGAGGACATAGTCGATACGGGGGCAACTTGCTCGCTCCTGTCGGAGGGGCTGGAGGCCCTGGGAGCGCGGTCCGTCAGGATTTGCGCCCTGCTGGACAAGCCATCCCGCCGAACGTACGACGTGGAGGTAGATTACTTCGGGTTCAGGGTGCCGGATGTCTTCGTGGTGGGCTATGGACTGGACTACGACGGTGCTTTCAGGAATCTACCGGCCGTCTATGCGCTCGGTACAGCGCAGGGCAAGACCGACCCGGCCCGCCCGACCTGAGACGGTCGAACCGCGAAATTGACGGTACCAGCGATAGCGCAGCGGAGATGCGAATCAAAGGCGCCTAGAGACGGGACGGCGGGGATCGAATGGATGGGGAGAGCGCGAAATATCTGACTGAGATGACCCGCCTGGTCCGGCCACATATTCGACGGGGTCGGTTCGAATTGACCGACGGCCAGTCAACCGATTGGTACGTGGACGGACGCTCGTTCATGCTGTCTCCCAAGGGCAGTTCTCTGGTCGGCCGACGCATAGCCGAGATGCTTTCCGACGATGTCCGCTCCATCGGGGGGCCTGTCACCGCGGCCATACCCGTGGTGGCCGCAGTGGTGCACCAGTCGCCGGTCCCCCGACGTGGCTTCTACGTACGGACGGAACCCAGGGTCCACGGCCTGCTCAAACAGATCGAGGGCAACCTCGAGCCCGTGGTGGCAATCGTAGACGACACTTGCGCGACCGGAGGTTCGATCATCAGATGTATCGATGCCGTCGAAAGCGCCGGCAGCGTCGTCAGTCAGGTCATTGCAGTCTTCGACCGGGACGATGGCGGTGAACGCATAAGGCGGATGGGGTACGACTACCGCTACCTGCTGAGGCTGGAGGACGGTCGGCCGGCGCGCTCGACCCCGTAGACGGCACCTGCCTGCCGGAATCTCAGTGTGACAAAGCTGCCGCCAGTCCGGCCGGCGGTGCAGGTCATTTGAGGCCAGTGCCCGGCCCCGCTCCCGGCATGTGGACCTGAGTGGGGTTTCAGGCCGCGACCCCCGCCTTGCCGTTCCAGCAAATGGCTCCGTCCCCGCAGGGCGCCTAAGCGAATGCCGCTGCCGTTCCCGATCGCAACTGTGTCCCCCCTCGAAACGTTCTAGATAACACAGGACAAAGACCCGGCAACCTGGGACGGCTTTGGGAGGTCGCCGGTGGCCCGGGCTCCCGGGGAACGCACGGGGGTCTTTCGATGAAGGCTGGTGGGCGCGACCGGAGGCTGAACGATCTCTGGCTGCTGTTGGTGATGATGCTGGCGGTCGGTTGCGCGGTGGCCATTTCGCTTACGACGTGAATCTCGCGACATCCCGAGAGATTCCAGGCGGGCGCGCAGGCGAACTGAGCGACCAGGACTCAGGCCGACCGGCGCAGTTGCCTACTCCCACGGGCCGCCCCCGTTCACACCATCGACCCTGACATTAGGCTCGCTTACTGCCTCGGGCTGGTTGCGGCTCTGCTCGTCGACGGCAGTGGGCAGCGGCAACCCGCCTCAGAGGTGCGTTCTCGGTGCCCGGCTGTGCCAGGTGTCGGGCCTGGCCGATCCAGGGTCATTGGCGGGGCCTGCCGCATTCGTTGTCGGGACCGCCCGGTATCGCAATTCGACCGTCGGCCTGACCCAGCAGCTGGCCAGGGAGCCAATTGCAAGTCGGCAACCCGGTTTTCTGTTAGAGTGGCTAGAGCACGTCCAAATTGCGTGCGGGCGGTGTCCGCTGCGGCGGTCCGTCTTCCTTCCCATCTTTCGTCATTGTCCCCGCTTTGAATACCGATCTCGCCCCTTGGGCCTAAGGAGTCCGCTTCCGCATGCCGTCTAATTCCCCGTCCGCTCGCCCAGGTTTGCACGACCGTAGACCCGGGCGCCACGTCGTTTGCGCGCAATGCGCGACGCCTACGACCGTCCCCTTCCGGCCGACCAAGAATCGTCCCGTGTACTGCCGCTCGTGTTTCAAGGCCCGGCGTTCTTCCCACCAGGTATCCCTGCCCGGAGCGGGGTCGCATGGCAGGGAGCAATCTCCTGCCGGCGTTCCGCCCGCGGCCGATTCAGCCTTTCCTGGGATGGCCCTTAAGGCCGCCACCAGATCAGCGCTCTCACGCCTGAACATATCGGTGCCCACGCCCATACAACAGCAGTCCATCCCCCTTCTACTGGCCGGACGAGACCTGATAGGGCAGGCGCGCACAGGATCTGGGAAGACCCTGGCGTATGCGGTCCCGATGGTGGAACGGTGCGACCCCTCGGTCCGGCAGGTTCAGGCGCTGGTGCTGGTTCCCACGCGCGAACTGGCCATCCAGGTGGCTGCAGTCACCAAGGAAATCGCCTCGCCACATGGACTGCGCGTCATGCTGCTCTACGGCGGCCGCTCGTCGCGCCCCGAGAGCACCGAGCTAAGAGCCGGAGCCCAGATCGTCATTGGGACCCCAGGCCGCACCCTCGATCACCTTCGGCAGGGCACCCTGGGGCTCGAATCTGTGCGTCTGATGGTGCTGGACGAGGCGGACGAGATGCTGGACAGGGGTTTTGCCCCGGATGTTGAGGCTATCCTCAGCCGGACGCCTTCCAGTCGGCAGACAGCGCTCCTGTCGGCGACAATGCCCGCCTGGGTGGCAAAGACAGCCACAAAGCACCTGCGGAACCCGGCGAAGTCCGAGGTCGACTCGGACCTGCAAACGCTGCCCACCGTCGAGCACTTCGTCTACACCATCGACAAGAGCGAAAAGATACGCGCCCTGCAAAACCTTTTGGACCAGCGCGACGGCATGCCCGTGATCGTGTTCGGAAAGACAAAGCACGGCGTCAAGAAGCTGGCGGGGCAACTGGGCACCCTGGGCTATCCGGTCGGGGCGCTCCAGGGAAACCTTAGTCAAAATGCCCGTGAGCGCGTTATGGCCGCATTCCGTTCTGGAGCTACGCCGATCCTGGTTGCGACGAACGTCGCCGCCCGGGGTCTGGACGTTGAGGGCGTCGGCCAGGTCATCAACTATGACCTGCCGGACTCTGAACAGCTCTTCACCCATCGGGTTGGCCGGACCGGCCGAATGGGACGAACCGGTCAGGCTGTGACATTCATCACGCCGGATGAAGAACGGAAATGGCAGGAAATCACCAGGGACCTGGGACGCCGGTTCACTCGCAAGCCATGGGACGGCGGCCGTAGGGTACGACCAAGTCGGGGGAGCACACCACAACATCTTCAGGTGCCATCTCACAGGTCTCTGGTACACGGAGGCGTCGGCGCTCCCTAGGTCCTGGCGGTCCGTTCGAGGCATCTGGCTCGGGGCGTCAGCAGGCTGGCGCCGTCGGCGGCGAGACGCCCACGGGTAGCAGTGACCAGAGCTCATCTTTTGAGCCAGTCTTCGTCGGGCACGACCGAAATCCCGGGGGATCCCGCTGGCCTACAGGGAGGCGTGGGGCGGCGTCCTCGGACCAGCAGCCCAGCCGGAAACGATATGCCGATTGAGCCGAGTTGATCTCAGGTGCCTTGAGAAGGTGAGGACATGTAGACTACCCGGCCAGCGCATACCTCCCGCGCATTTGCAATGCACGACTTTCCTGGCGCCTACCCGAGGATACGGGACGGGGCGTCAGGACGCCTGCAGGGCAAGGGCGTTGCGGGGCAGCGCTCCTTGATTGGGGGTACGATTTGGCTGATGCCTAAGCAACTTATCGTCTTACTTGGAATTGTATTGGCTCTGGCCGCACTCTCCTGCGGTGGCGGCGGGGCGGATGACCCGAAGCCGTTCAGGATCGGCGTGATGGAATCGCTGACCGGCTCCGGCGAAACGTACGGCACGGTCGCCAGCAACGCAAAGCAGATGGCAGCCGATGAGATTAACGCCGCCGGCGGGATAAACGGGCGACCGCTAGAGCTCGTCGTGGAGGACTCCAAGTGCAATGCCCAGGACGCCATAACGGCCTATAACAAGCTGACGAAGGTCGATGGACTGAGGATCATCCTTGGAACGTCCTGCAGTGGCGCCATGCTCGGCGTCGCCCCGCTGGCGGAGGCGGATGAAGTGATCCTGTTCTCCGGGCTGGCGAGCAACCCGGACATCGCCAAGGCCGGCGACTACATCTTTCGCACCCAGATCAGCGACATACAGGTAGGCATCGACACCGGAAACATCCTGTGGGAGGACGGTATTCGCACGCTCGCGACGATTACAGAGGCCACCGACTACGCCGAGGGCGTCAGGCGCACCTCGGTAGCCCAGTTCGAGAAGCGCGGCGGCCGTCTCGTTGCCGAAGAGAGGTTCGCGTCCGATGTCACCGATCTCAGGACACAACTCATAAAGCTCTTTGAGGCTGACCCCGACGCCCTTCACATCTCCCCGCAATCGGAGTTCGCCGCCGGGACCATAATCAAGCAGGCGAGGGAGGTGGGGTTTGAGGGCCCAATCTACGCGGAAACGGTGTCCGTGGGAACGACCGCCCTTGATATAGCCGGCGATGCGGCAACCGGAATGAAGGCGATCACGGCCGACCTCGACCCCGATAACGAGAAGGCGCAGGAGGTCCTGGCCAACTTCAGGGAGCGCTACAACTACATTACGCTGCCCTGGCATCTCGGGTCCGCGTACGACGATGTGTACATCGCGGCCGAGTGCCTCAAAAGAACGGATGACGACCAGGACGCGGACGGCTTCAGGGACTGCATGTACGAGATCACCTGGAGTGGCGCGATCGGAGACAACTACAGCTTTGACTCAGACGGTGAGGTGGTAGGTCTTTCCCGGGTTGTCGTCCAGGTGCTGCCAACCGAGGAACGGACCGAGGACAGAATGTACAGGGTGATCGGGCCGGCGCCCAGAGAGTAGATCGGCCAGCACCAGCACGGCCAGGGAGTCGCCGGGCGCGCTGCCGATCCGAATTCCCTGTGTCCTCGCGGCAAAGGGCCAAGCCTGCGTCGCCTGGTCATCATCCGTTTCCGTCGTCTCCTCCCTGCGGCCACCGATGTGCGGGCTCCAGGTAGCGCGGGCACCCACCCATGAAGATGTGCCTGATGTGGGCTCTGCCACCCGCTTCCTGGACGCAGTTCCCCAGTCGACGCAGCGCCAGTCTGAAAGCGACCACTCGACCCTAATGGGCCGTGTGAGTACGAAGGCAGACTTGCAGCATGGTGGGCGTCGTCCGCTCGATGGCGCCCAGTGCCATCACCACTCCCCAGCCCTTTTCTGCTGTCCACCTGAGCATGGTCGACGTCCCGGCACGTCAGCGGTATTCGCTTACGCGGGCCGATCATATTCTCAGGGCTTTCTGGCAGATCGGCGCGTCACACGGGCAACAATGGCAAGTTTCCGGCATAGATTCCAGTTATCCTTACAGTCCATCTGGGACTACTCGAGGGGGCCGCACGGACCATGGACGATGCCAACAGGGGCTATTCGACGCGGATGACTTTGGCACTGCTGATCTATGCAGCGCTCGTCGTGGGGACAGGGCTGTTGACCTCAGCCTATCCGGATGCGGCCTGGCGTTATCCGGTGGCCGTCCTGCCCATGGTGCCGTTCTTGTATGCGATCGCTGCATACGTGCGGTTCATGCGCGACCTGGACGAGATACAGAGGCGTATCAAGCTGGAGGCGTTCGCTATAGCCTTCGGGGTGACCGCGGCGGTCACCTTTTGCTACGGCTTCCTGCAGCATGTCGGACTGCCCCACATCAACTGGTGGTTCGTTTGGCCGGTAATGGGGGTCTCATGGATAGCCGGTCACATGTTCGCCGAACGCCGCTACCGGTAAGGGATCGGATCGAGGGGCTGTGTGCCGAGTGGGAACTCGTCATGGGCGGAACTGACTCATCGCCCGGGCTTCCCACCGGACACTCAATGCCGTCCAGACCCGAAAGTACGCTTCTGGCCCTCTCCTTCCGCTTTCGGGTTGACGGGATCTTCGATCGGGCCAGTAGGTGACAACCGCCTAGCAGCATTCGGGGACTGAACCCTCCGGAGTCGCCCTTTTCTCCCCATTGCCTGTTCCCAGCTCGACTCGCCCGGGGTCCATGCAGAAGGTAGTCGGTCTGCGGAGGGTGGGAGCCGAAACGGGAGGCTGGCCCGTCCGTGCCCTTTGCCATCGACCATGGGCCGTACGCGACCATATGCTCGGCCGGATGGCGCGGGCCAACCGCGTCCTCCCTTTCGACTGACACTGCGAAAGGTGTGAACTGGGGACGCCCCTTTGCGGCTACCTGAGGGTTGGCCGCGGCGCCCTGAGCAACGCGATCGCGTATGCGATCCCGATGGCCGGGACCGCGGAGAATGACAATGGCAGCCACCAGTCGCCCTTCACGGAACCTGCGGCGATCAGCCGTGCGAGAGAAAGGTCGGCGGCGACGTTCACGACCATGATGAGCGTTATGACGATGATCGCAGGGGTCTCGGGCCGCGGTCGCCAGGCCAGCGCAAGCATGCCGATAGCGCACAGGGGATGAACGAGAGCAAGCAGCAGCCGCGACCAGATTTCGCCGCCGTCCGCAAAGGCGCCAACCAGGGCCGTAAATCCCACTAACAGTGCGTGAACGATCGCAAGGACCAGCATGGGTGTCCGGAAAGCAGCCATATCTTGATGATAGGCGATTAGCACCTCAAGAACTGCACACTCAAGAGGGTAGGTTTCCCTTGGTAAGCCCTGAGCCGTTGGGGTCCCTGTCTCAGGACGCCCTGAACGCAGCGTAAAAGTAGCGCAAAGATGTCAGGGTTGACGGGGGTTTTGGAGTCGACCGAAAAGGAGTCTACGGTGCCCATAAGGTAGCGCCGTTAACGTCTTGTCTGCTGCGATTGGGTGCCTAGTTGTGCCGCTTACCGACTCCAGATGGGCCGAAGGGACGTGCACCGTACGAGGACCCGGAAATTGGACAATCATGATTGGATCTCGACCGGTCGGTAACTGTCGATCACCGTAACGGCCTGATCCTCGCTAGTTTTGCCGGCAAGGCTTCCCGTCTGGCCGAGTAGATTGCACCTTTAAGCCCGCAGGAAAGCTCGCGGAGTGTACTGCAACGCCCCGTTGGTCGCGCCGGGTAAGCGGACGGAATCTGTTCTGGCTTACGTGAGAACAGGTTCTCGTCCAAGCTGCCGGTCATGTGTGACCAAGGCTCCTGGTCGTAATCCATGCCTGTAGTGCTCTAATCCGCTCCAAGGTATGCCGGGGCCGCCCCTGATTGCTTGGCCCTGGCGGTGCGCCAATTAATGCGGTTCGTCTGACCGAGAGTCGGCGCAGCTAATGTTAGGTACCTTGCAACTTGTTTGGGGTGACGCAAGTTCACTCTTGTGGCATATTATTAGTGACACGTATCGATCCTACTGTCTGTGTGACGATGCGGGACAAAGATCGGAGGCTTTCATAGGTTATGCCGGAGTTCACGACAACGTCTGTTGAGGAAGCAATGAGGATCACGGGCGGTGGCAAGAGGCAAAAGGATCTGGCCGCCTACCTTGAAAGCATCGGTAACCTGCCCAGGGGAAGTGCAGGTGTTGTCCAGCCGTCGCCGGGAGAGACGCTCTCCACAGTGAGGCGAAGGTTGGGAGATGCCGCCCGCATGTCCGGCAGAGACATTGAGATAAAGCGCACCGACGATGCGGTGTATTACTGGCTTAAGGAGGGTCGACGCCGCGGGCGACCGAGAACGCGGCAGGCCTAGCATCACCCCAGGGATGGTGAGGCTGCGACCTCCCAAACTTTTGACCATATGTATGGTCGAAGTTGTCAGGTGAATACGCCGGCAAAGAGATAATCAACTCCGGGTGTTCGTGGCAGGGGCCGCCACTCGATACATCGTCCTGATGTGAGGCACCAACTCTTCCAGCGCATCTGCCGTCGGAAAGCTGTTCGTGGTTCGGGCCGGGGCTACCAGGCCGGATCGGCCTGCCGTTCCGGCCTCGCCGGTTGCCTGAGTATCGTCGTTTGCAGTGCACTGATCCCACACGCCGGGATTCCGCAGGTGGGCATGCGATAGATGCTGCGCTAGGGGCAGCCAGATCCAGATCAGGTGCCCGGATGCCGCTGCCTTATATCCGCTGCGAGCAACCTGAAAGCCAACCTCCGTACCGGCAGCAGGGCTGGAGCGTGGACGATCGCTGCCCATGTGATTTGCCTGCATCCGTGAAGGTCGTCGCGCTCGCCCCGGGGTGATGCGGTATTTCGCAGATCATCCACCGTGCATTCGTCTCACCAGTCCTCGGGCCTACCGACCTTGAGGGCCCGCTGTTAGAATTTCCTCATGGCTGGGTTGGGGCGGCCCTTCATTGACGTCCGAACCCTCCATCGACACGCGATGAATAAGGCGGCCGGCGTGTCTCGGGAGGCATCCCGCCGGCAGTACAGTTACTCGATTACAGGAAGAGCGGCTGCCTTAAGGAGGTAGTTATGCGATTCCCTTTCAGTAGATGGATGGTCCTTGTGGGACTGTTCGCGGCGGTGGTGCTGGCCGCGGCTGCCTGCGGCGGAGATGCCGCCGAGCCGACGCCTGCACCAGCCGCCACCCCGACATCCGCCCCCGAGGCGATGGAAGAGCAGGAAGAAGAGGCCATGGAGGCTTCGGATGAGCCCTTCAGGATAGGGGTCATGGAGTCCCTCACCGGCCCGGGCGAAACGTACGGTACGGTGGCAAACCAGGCCAAGCAGCTGGCCATGGACGAGATAAATGCGGCGGGCGGCATTAACGGCCGGATGCTCGAGCTCATCGTCGAGGACTCCAAGTGCAACGCGCAGGACTCGATAACGGCCTACAGGAAGCTTACTGACGTCGACGGCGTGAAGATCATCCTGGGGACGTCTTGCAGCGGCGCTATGCTGGGCGCGGCACCGCTGGCTGAAGAGGACCGCGTGATCCTGTTCTCTGGCCTTGCAACAAACCCGGACATAGCCGAAGCGGGTGACTACATATTCCGGACGTCGATGAGCGACGCGCAGGTGGGGATAGACACCGGCAACGTTATGTGGGCCGACGGCGTTCGCACCCTGGCTACGATAACGGAGGCGACGGACTATGCAGAGGGCGTCAGGCGCACGACGGTCGCACAGTTCGAAAAGCTCGGCGGCGAGGTTGTCGCCGAGGAGCGTTACGGCTCCGACACGATCGATTTCAGAACCCAGCTGACCAAGCTGCTTGGAGAAGATCCCGACGCGCTGCACCTTGCCGCGCAGTCGGAATCGAGTGGCGGCACGGTAATAAAGCAGGTCCGCGAGCTCGGATTCGAGGGAACGATCTACTCTGAGATAGTGCCGGTCGGAGCAACAGCCTTGGAGATCGCCGGTGATGCTGCTACCGGCGTAAAGGCGATCATAGCCGACCTCGACCCGGCGAACGCCAGGGGTCAGGAGGTGCTTTCCAACTTCAGGGAGCGTTACGACTACACCACGCTGGAGTGGTACCTGGGCTCGGCGTACGACGATGTGTACATCACCGCCGAGTGCCTCAAGCAGACGGGCGACGACCAGGACGCCGATGGCTTCCGTGACTGCATGTACGACATCACCTGGAGCGGGACCATAGGTGACAACTACAGCTTCGACGAAAAGGGCGAGGTTGTGGGCCTTGCCAATGTGGTGGTGGAGGTGCTGC
Organism: Dehalococcoidia bacterium; assembly: GCA_034421295.1. Taxonomy (GTDB): domain Bacteria; phylum Chloroflexota; class Dehalococcoidia; order Lucifugimonadales; family UBA2962; genus CAUZIR01. The sequence continues at coordinate 183,144 of DAOUKM010000004.1, read as the reverse complement.
CCGCGGCCGAAAGGACCGAGGACAACCGCGGCTACAGGGTGCTGGGCTCGGCTCCGACCGAGTAGGTGGTCTGCATAGTAGTATTGGCCCGGACCTGGGGGGCCGCTTCGATCACTGTCTCGTAGCGGTCCCCCAGGCATCGGGCCACGTGCCATCGCCGGGCGTCGGGTGCCTGCAAGGGCAGCCCGGGGCGGGCCGCGGTCTCTTGGGCCGACAACCAGTCCATTGGCTGCCGGTGGGTTACACAGGGAGGCGGTTTGATCAGGTTCCGTGAGAGTCACGGCAGGATCCTAGCGACCGTACTGACCTTGGCGGTCGTGGCTTACGTCGGCTGGAAGGTAAGCCAGTCGGGTGAGCAGGCCCTCCAGTTCACCTTCAACGGTCTTGCCGTCGGCGCCGTATACGCCCTGCTTGCGATGGGCTTTACGCTCGTGTACAGCACCGTTTGGTTCTTCGACCTTTACTACGGGGCGGCCGCGGCCCTTGGGGCCTACGGGGTGTTTTACATGCGGTCGCAGGCCGCGCTCCCGGGCCGCTTCGATGTCAACAATCCCTACGTCAACATCGTGTTCGCGCTCGTGGTGGCTGGGGTCGTGGCGTGGGCTCTGTACATGGTCGCCTACCCTCGGCTGCGCTCGCGCCTGCGCCCTCCCGTCCTGGCCGTAGCTGCCGGTGCGGTGGTCGCCGGCTCAGGGGTATACACGGGATTCGTCCTGTCTTATCCCGAGCATCTCAACGTCATCATGAGCCCCGCGATCGGCCTTCTTGTTACCGCCACCGCGGGCCTTGTGCTGAGCAGGGCGGGCCGGCGAGTCGGCACGGGTCCGCTGCGAACGGCGCTGACCGCAATCTCCCTCCTTGGATCGGCGGTCCTGGGAGCGTACTGCGGCCTCCTCGTTTTCGGTGCCCCGGGATCCAATCTCTACCTGAGCTGGGCCGTCTCGTGCTTTCTGGCCGGCGCGGTGGGTCTGGCACTCTACAGGGGCCTGTATGTGTACATGCGCCAGCGCGCAAGGTCTCCGCTGATCATGCTCGTGGCCTCGCTGGGCGTCCTGCTGGCGGTCACGGCCTTTACGGTGATCGTGTTCCAGAGCGCACCAAGGCCGCTTCCCGAGGCGTTTGGAAGCGCCCCCTGGACCGTGGGCGGCGCCAACATCAAGGGGTTTAACGTCTTTGCGATAGGCGTTGCGGTCCTCGGGTTCGGGCTGCTGCTCTTGCTCCTTAAGAAGACCTCCTTCGGCAAGGCCGTAAGGGCCATCGGAGACGACGAGGAGGTCTCCAAGGTGGTCGGGATAAACACCACGTACGTAATCGCCGTGGTGTTCTTCATTGGAGCCGTCTACGCCGCCGCTGCCGGGGTGCTCAGCGGCCACGACACCGCGATTCAGCCCAGGATGGGGCTGCTGCTGCTGCTCAAGGGGTGGATAGCCTCGGTGGTGGGGGGAATAGGGAACCTGTACGGGGCGATCGTTGGGGGATTCATACTGGGACTGATCGAGCAGTTTGGCATCTGGGACCTGGCGGGCGAGTGGAAGGACGCCATATCGTTCGTGATCCTGATCATCTTCCTTTCCTTCTGGCCACAGGGCCTTTTGCCAAGGAAGTAGAACTTGCTGAAGGACCTGCTGGCACTGAGGGCACTGGGCGGGACGTTGCGAGATCCCGGGGACGCCCTGCGGGCCGCAAGGGGCAACGTCGAGCTCTGGGCCAACCTGATCGTCATTGGCTGGGCGGTCGCCTTCATGCTGTGGCAGGGCGTCGGGTTCGCTATAACGATAGGCACGGTGTTCGCCATCTGGGCGATCCTGTCGGTCAGCCTCAATCTCGTGGTCGGGTTCACGGGCCTTTTGTCGGTAGGCCACGTGGGCTTTTTCGGCGTTGGCGCCTACGCGATGGCCATACTCACGTCGGACCCGGCATATGAGCAGCTTCGGACCGAGGCCATCCCAACGTTCGGGCTGCCGTTCTTTGCGGCCCTACCGGTGAGCGTGGTGCTCGCCGGCATCGTGGCCATTGTGGTGGGGGTGGTGTTCAACAGGTTCAGGGACGACATCTACGTCCTGGTCTCTTTCGGCTTTGCGATCATCGCATTTAACGTCTTCCTTAACTGGCGGGAGCTCACCAGGGGCGCGTTCGGCATCCACGAGATCGCAAGGCCGTCCTTCGGAGGGTGGGTGCTCGACGGGGAGCTCGAGTTCCTGCTGATGGTCCTGGTCTTCCTCGCGCTCGTCGTGCTCATATCCTGGCTGATAGTGACCTCTTCGTTCGGCAGGGTGCTGACGGCCATCCGCGAGGACGAGCAGGCAATAGAGGTCTTCGGCTACAGGGTGACGCACTTTAAGCTTGCCGTCTGGGTGATCTCTGCGATGATGGCCGGTCTTGCCGGGGGGCTGTTCAGCAGCTGGACGAGCTTTATAGATCCCAACTCCTTCATCCTGCTCGAGTCGATCCTGCTGGTCTCGATAGTGATACTGGGGGGGCTTGCCTCCATCTGGGGCTCCCTGCTCGGCGCGATGGCCTTCGTGCTGCTAGAGGAGGGGATGCGCTTTCTTCCCTTCATGCCAGTAGAGTTCATCGGGCAGGCCCGCCAGGTGGTGCTCGGTATCCTGCTGGTGCTGCTGATGCTGTTCAGGCCCCAGGGCCTGGTGGGGAGGTTCAAGCTGTGAACGCTGAGCTAGACGGAGCGGGCGACGACTTCGCCCTTGAGACGCGCGGCATATCAAAGCACTTCGGCGCCGTAAGGGCGGTGGACGAGCTCACCATGGCCGTGCGCCAGGGTGGCATAACCAGCGTCGTAGGCCCCAACGGCTCGGGCAAGTCGACCCTCGTCAATCTGCTCAGCGGGACGCTGCCCCTGGACGGAGGCATGGTGATCATCGACGGGGTCGGCCTCAGGATCGTTCGGGCGCACGAGACGCCCGGTCACGGCCTGACCCGCACCTTCCAGGAGGTCAGGCTCTTCGATCAGATCAGCGTGTGGGACAACCTGATGGTCGTGCTCACCGAAAGGCGCCTGTTTCCCTCACTATTTGAGCGCGCCCGCCCTGGCCACAAGGAGCTGGCCGAAGAGATCCTGAGGGATGTCGGGATGTGGGACAAGCGAAGCGCCCTTGCGATGAATCTGTCATACGGTCAGCGAAAGCTCCTTGAGATAGGCCGCGCCATCGCCCTGGACGTTGACATCTACCTGATGGACGAGCCCTACGCCGGCCTGTTTCCACAGATGGTCGAGCGGGTCAAGGTCATCATGAAGGGCATGCGCGAGCGTGGGCACACACTGATCTTCATCTCCCACAACATGGATATAGTCCGCGAGCTCTCCGACCGCATCATGGTCCTTGACAGCGGTAAGCTACTTGCCGAGGGAGAGGTTGAGGAGGTTCTGAGCCGCGAGGAGGTCATAGACGCCTATCTCGGGGTCTGATGCGGGACCGAGACGTAGGAAGATGCCGGCGGATGAAGATCGACCCATGAGGGAACCAGTGGACAACGGGACCGAGCGGGAGGCACCGCTCCTAGAGCTGGTCGACGTCTCGGTCCACTACGGGGCGGTGGTCGCCCTTGACGAGGTGTCCATGAAGGTCCGCAAGGGAGAGGTCGTGGCGGTCATGGGGCCCAACGGCGCGGGAAAATCCACCGTGCTCAAGGCGGTGATGAGGTTGGCTCCGGTGGTCGGGGGGCACGTCTACTGGCGGGAGGACCCGCTGGTAGCGGCGACCCACGAGATAGTCCGGGAGGGGATATCCTTCGTGCCTCAGGGAAGGCGTGTGTTCACGCACCTGACGATCGAGGAGAACCTGGAGATGGGCTGCCTCCACCTCTCCGACGAGGACGAGAAGGAGCGCCGGCGCGATGCGGTAATGGAGCTTTTTCCCGTGCTGCATCAAAAGCGCCGGGACATGGCCAGCCAGATGTCGGGCGGACAGCAGCAGATGCTGGCCCTGGGGCGCGGCCTGATGGCAGACCCCGAGGCGCTCCTGCTGGACGAGCCCACCCTGGGCCTGGCTCCGATCGTGGTAAAGGAGGTCTTTGCCAAGGTCGCCGAGATCAGCGAAAGGCTGGGCACCACCCTGATGATCGTCGAGCACAACATCAAGGGCGTGCTGGACATCGTCGACCGGGCCTACATTCTCAACCGGGGGAGGGTGGTGCACGATGGCACGCCCGACTCGGTACGCGATTCGGACATACTTGCCCGGGTGTTCTTGGGTACCGTCGAATCCGGTCGCGCGGCCCAGTAGGGCCGGTCGAACCGCCCGGAAGGGAGCCGTGCCCACGGCCCCACCGCGGTCTTACAGCAGAAAGCCCCGTTCCCTTAGATGGGAGACGATGCGCCGGGCGTTGTCCTCTGCGGAGTATTCGACCGTGTCCAGGGTGATCTCCGGATCCGGCGGCGCCTCGTAGGGATCGTCTATCCCCGTAAAGCCCTTGATCTCACCCCTGCGTGCCTTCGCGTACATGCCCTTGACGTCGCGTGACTCGGCGACCTCCAGCGGGGTGTCAACGAAGACCTCCACGAAGCGGTCGGAGCCGCACATGGCCCTCGCCTCGTTGCGCGTGGCGATGTACGGGCTTACCGCCGCGCAGATCGCGATGCCGCCGTGCCTTACTATCTCGCCGGCGACGAACCCGATGCGCCGGATGTTCGTGTCGCGGTCCTGCTTGGAAAAGCCCAGTCCCTTGGACAGGTGGGTGCGAACGACATCGCCATCGAGAACCGTGACCTGCCGGCCGTGTTCCATGACCAGATTGGTGAGAATGTCGGCGGTGGCCGTCTTGCCCGCCCCGGAAAGTCCCGTGAACCAGACGCAGACACCCTGCCTGTGCATGGGCGGATAGGTCTCGGACAGGATCTCGGCGACCTCCGGGCGGGTGAACCATCCCGGCAGATCCCTTCCCTTCGCCAGATACTCATCCCTTACCTGCGTGCCGGAGATGGAGGCCGTTTTGGCGTCCTTGCCGATCTTGTTGATCTCCTCGTACCTGTCCTCGTCGGGCAGGTAGGCCACCATCTGGAACGGGACCATCGACACGCCCAGCTCGTCCTGATGCTCGGCGACCGCCTCCTGCGCGTCGTACGGCCCATAGAACGGCTCGCCCGCCGAGTCGACTCCGGGGCCCGCATGGTCCCGCCCGACTATCAGGTGATTGGCGCCGAAGTTGCGCCGGATGATCGCGTGCCACAGGGCCTCCCTGGGTCCGCCCAGGCGCATCGCAAGCTGAAGGAGCGAAAGCAGGACGCGGTCGGAGTCGTAGTACTCTTCGGTCAGCGCCCTGTAGGTGCGCACCCTGGTGTAGTGATCGACGTCGCCGGGCTTGGTCAGCCCGACCACGGGGTGGATCATCAGCACCCCGTCCACCGCCTCGGCGGCGCGCTTGGTGAGTTCCTCGTGAACCCTGTGCAGGGGATTTCGGGTCTGGAACGCCACCACGTTCTCCCGCCCGAAAGTCTCGAGCCTGGCCCTGGTCCGGGCCGGGTCCAGCCTCAGGTCTGCGAAGTCATGGTGCACGGGAAGCTGGATGACCTTGATCGGTCCCGACAGGTTGAGCGGTGCCCAGCCGGCCATCTCGGTAACCATGGGGTGCTTGGCGTCCGTGGTACCGAAGACCTTGCGGGAGACCTCGTCTGCGGACCACTCGTAAATGTCCTCGACCGTCATGGTGGCGAGAAGGTCGTTGTTCGGGCTGCGCAGGGCGATCTCTTTGTCCAGCGCCACCCCGGCGGTCGGCTCGGCCGGCAGCGGGACGGGTATGGGGAACAGACGCCCGTCGGCGAGCCGCATGTCCTCGACCACGCTGCGGTGGTCATCCCGCCCCATGAAGCGGTCCAGGGGTGAGAATGCGCCGGTGGCCAGCAGCTCGAGGTCGCACATCGCGCGGGGCGAGAGCTGGACCGAGGGCAGGGTGGCCGCGTGCGACCTCAGCTCGGCCGCCTCGTCCGCGCCGACCGTGAGGTCGACCAGCTCGCCCCCGTAGGGGGATATGAGCCTTGAGCCGTTAGGGTTGGCGCTCACTGCCGCCCGTTTGAGCCAGGCGCCGGCCCGTTCCCCATGGGTGAACTGAGGTGGATGCCGCACTCCTTGGGCACCGTCCCGTTCTCCCACCACCAGCGTCCTGCCCGGGGATCCTCGCCGGGCTCGATCGCCCGGGTGCACGGGTCGCAGCCGATGCTCGTGTAGCCCCAGTCGTACAGGGAGTTGTAGGGGACCTCGTTTTCGTGGATGTAGGCCCAGACCCGGTCATCGTCCCAGTCGGCGAGCGGGTTGATCTTGATAAGCCCGTCGCGTGCCCGGTCGATCTCCAGCTTGGGGGTCTTGGCCCGGGTTCCGCCCTGGGACCGGACGAGGCCAGTGATCCAGGCATCCAGGCCCTTAAGCGCCCGCTCCAGCGGGCGTACCTTGCGGATCTCGCAGCAGCGCAGGCGCAGCGAGTAGCTGCGGTAGAACATGTTCATGCCGTGGCGCCCCACGATCTCACCGAGCTCTACCGGATCCGGATGGTGGACGTCGATTCGGCTCCCGTATTTCTGCTGGGTCCGGTCGATCAGATCGTAGGTCTCCTTGGGCAGGCGCCCCGTATCCAGTGTGATGATGCGTGTCGTCGGCGAGATGCGGCTGAGCATGTCCAGCAGCACCATGCCGGTCATCTGAAAGCTGGTGGACAGGGCCAGCGCGTCCCCGAAGTGCTCGGTCGCCCAGCCGAGCAGCTCCTCGGCGCTACGGTCCTCGAAACGCCTGGCCAGCCGGTCCACCTCGGACGGCTGCAGTCGGGGTCGGGTAATCTTGGTCGCTGGGTCGCTCAAGCGGGACTCTGGATGTGTCATATGCCTCGCCCGGCAAAGCAAAGGCCCCTCGGCGTGACGTCCGAGGGGCCCGACCTCGCGTAGGCACAGCCGGATTAGTGTAGCCCCAGCCCTATATACCGGTCAAGCAAGCCATCGGTGGCTGATGGCCCGCTCCGGAGTCGAGTTAATTGGAGCCATTTTGCCGGGTTGGTCCCGGCTCCGCTGAGCCGGCCCGCCGTCGGCGGTTCTACATGCTAGAATCGGTGCCGCTCAAGCGCCTGTCACCTTAAATTGAGAGCGCCTGTGCCGAGGAGTCCTAGTGCCGCCCTTTGACGATCTGAAGATACTCACAGGTAACGCCCACCGGGCCCTGGCCGGCGACATCTGCTCCTACTTGGAGGTGGATCTCGGCCGTAGCGAGGCGTTCAAGTTCTCCAACGACAACACCTTCGTCCGCATCCTCGAGAACATCCGCGGGAAGGACGTTTTCGTCGTTCAGCCGCTCGCAACACCCGTCAACGACAACCTCATGGAACTTCTGATCATGGTCGACGCGGCGAAGCGGGCCTCGGCCGGGCGGATAACGGCGGTCATACCCCACTACGCCTACGGCAGGACAGACAAGAAGGACCAGCCCAGGGTGGCCATCACGGCGCGGCTGGTGGCCGACTTCATATCGGTGGCCGGAGCCGACCGCGTGCTGACCGTGGACCTTCACGCCGGGCAGATACAGGGGTTCTTCAGCGTCCCGGTGGACGAGCTCACCGCCATACCGATCCTGGCGCGCCACTTCGGCCACCTGGCCGGCGACGATCTGGTGGTCGCCGCAACGGACGTCGGAGATGCCAAGCGCGCCCGGAGCACGGCCAACCTCCTGGACGCCCCCATCGCGATAATCGAAAAGCAGCGTCTCGGAAACCAGGACCGTGTAGAGGCCTCGACGCTCATCGGCTCGGTCAAGGGCAAGATCGCCCTGATCGTCGATGACGAGTGCGGCACCGGAGGGACCGTGGTAGCCGCGGTCAACGCCCTGCGCGAGCATGGCGCCGCCGAGGTGTACTGTGCGGTCACGCACCCGCTGCTCTCGGGCCGGGCGGCAGAGGTCCTTTCCGGGATCGGACTTTCCGAGATGGCCGTCACCGACACGGTGCCGGTCGACGACGGTAAAAGGTGGGATGGCCTTACCGTGCTGTCGGTGGCGTCCCTTCTGGGAGAGGCAATCCAGAGGATTCACAACGACGAGTCGGTGGGGGCCATGTTCGAGGCGACCGACTAGGCGCCCGACGGGTTGCCGCCGAAGACCCGACTTCCGCCCCGCCCGGGGCCGGGCGCGCTGCCGTGCGGGGCGCCCGCGCTGGTATAATTGACCCATCCCCCCTGACGACCCATCCCCCCTGACCCTCTTGGCGGCCTCAAATGGTGATTAAGGGCATAGCAAAAATCCTTGGCGGCTCCAACGAGAGGGTCGTTAAGCGGCTCTCCCCCATAGCCGAGGCCGTGAACGACCTGGAGGCCGAGACGGCCGCCCTGGACGATGCGTCCCTTCGGGCCAGGACCGACGAGTTCAGGAGCCGCCTTGATCGCGGCGAGACGCCCGACGACCTGCTCCCCGAGGCCTTCGCCGTGGTGAGGGAGGCGGCCCGCAGGGCCATCGGGCTGCGTCACTTCGACGTTCAGATCGTCGGCGGTGTGGTTCTTCACCAGGGAAAGATCGCCGAGATGAAAACGGGTGAGGGTAAGACGCTGGTCGCCACCCTTGCCGCCTACCTGAACGCCCTTAAGGACGGGGGCGTCCATGTGGTCACCGTCAACGACTACCTGGCCCGCCGAGACGCCGCCTGGATGGGCGCTGTCTACCACCTGCTGGGCATGACGACCACCGCCCTGCAAAACCAGGGGGCGCTTGCCTACAGGCCCGACAGGGAGCATGACAACGGCGCTGCGGCCGCTGAGGTCATGACCCCCTGCTCCAGGCAGGAGGCGTACCGGGCCGACATCACCTACGGGACGAACGCCGAGTTCGGCTTTGACTACCTGCGTGACAACATGGTCGCCGAGCTCGATAAGCGCGTGCAGCGGCCCCTCAGCTACGCCATCGTCGACGAGGTCGACAACATCCTGATAGACGAGGCGCGTACGCCCCTGATCATCAGCGGCCCGGCGCAGGACTCACCGTCCGACTACCAGAAGTTTTCCAGGCTTGTCCCGCAGCTGTCCGCAGAGACCGACTTCACGGTCGACGAAAAGCACCGTGCGGTCTCGCTTAGCGCAGAGGGCATCGATCGTATGGAGCGGCTCCTAAGGATAAAGGACCTCTACGGCGAGGATAACCTGCGGACCGTGGCGTTCGTCGAGAATGCGCTCAAGGCGCGCGTACTATTCGAACGGGACCGCGACTACGTCGTAAAGGACGGCGAGGTGGTCATAGTGGACGAGTTCACCGGCAGGCTGATGCCGGGGCGCCGCTACTCTGAAGGGCTGCACCAGGCCCTGGAGGCCAAGGAAGGCCTGAGGGTCCAGCGCGAGTCGATCACCTACGCGACGATAACGCTCCAGAACTACTTCCGCCTCTATGGCAAGCTGGCAGGCATGACGGGGACCGCGGCCACCGAGGCCGAGGAGTTCTGGAAGATCTACAAGCTGGACGTGGTCGTCATCCCCCCCAACAGGGTCAACGCGCGTACCGACGCCGGGGACCTGATCTACTCGACCGAACAGGGCAAGTGGAGGGCCGTGGTCGATGAGATAGAGGACAGGCACAGGGCCGGACAGCCGGTGCTGGTTGGCACCGTGGACATCGCCAAGTCCGAGCACCTGAGCGAGATGCTCAAGCGCCGCCGGGTAAGGCACGAGGTCCTCAACGCAAAGCACCATGAGCGCGAGGCGCAGATCGTCGCCGAGGCCGGGAGGCCCGGGGCGGTCACGGTGGCCACCAACATGGCCGGGCGCGGCACCGACATCATCCTCGGGGGCAGTCCGGACAGCCGTAGCGAGAGCGAGTGGAGGCGTGACCACGACCGCGTAGTCGACGCGGGCGGCCTCCACGTCATCGGTACCGAGCGGCACGAGGCCAGGAGGATAGACAACCAGCTACGCGGCCGGTCGGCGAGGCAGGGCGATCCCGGCAGCACCAGGTTCTATGTCTCCCTGGAGGACGACCTGATGAGGCGCTTTGCGGGCGACCGCATCAAGTCGATCATGACCTGGACCGGGATAGACGAGGATACCCCGCTCGAAAACAAGATGATCACAAAGACCATCGAGAACGCCCAGATGAAGGTCGAGGCGCACCACTTCGACACCCGCAAGCACCTGGTCGACTACGACGACGTGGTAAACACCCACCGCGAGGTCATCTACGAAGAGCGCGACAAGGTGCTCAGGGGGGCCGATATCAGGGCCAACATCCAGCAGATGGTCGAGACGGAGATAGGCCAGATCGTCGGATCGCACGTGGGCGGACTGTCCCCGCAGGAGTGGGACCCGGAGCCGATGATCAAGGAGATCGCGGCCATTTTCCCCCTGGAACCGCGCGAGGCCGACGCCGATGGCCTCTATCGGGCTTCCGCCGAGGAGATCGAACAGAGGTTCGTCGACATCGCAGCCCGCACCTACGAGAGGCGAGAGACCGAGCTCACCACCGAGCTCATGCGCATCATCGAGCGCCACGTCATGCTGCGCGTCATCGACATGAACTGGGTGCAGCACCTGACATCCATCGAGCATCTTCGCCAGGGTATCGGCCTTTACGCCTACGGACAGCGCGATCCCCTTGTCATGTACAAGAAAGAGGCGCGCGATCACTTCGACGACCTGCTCGCGAAGATACGCCACGACGTGGTCCATGCCATCTACCACATGGCGCCGGTGCCCGCCGGCCCGGCGGGCAGGTCCGGGGCCACGAACGGCGCGCAGGCGGCGCCTGCCCGTCTGAAGGCCGCGCGCGCCACCCGCGAGAGCAAGAGCGTGATGGCCGGGGTCGTCGGTGATCATGGCCGCGGCGCTCGAGGTTCCGGCAGCGGCAAGGTGGGCAGGAACCAGCGCTGCCCGTGCGGTAGCGGCAAAAAGTATAAAAGGTGCCACGGCGCCTAGCCTGTGAGCGCCGTGGACTCCACCGACAGGTCGGCCTCAGATGATGCCCGCGGCGGCTCAGCCGGGTCAGCGGATTCCGCCAGCGACGATTCGGGCGAAAAGGGTAACGGCGGAGAGGCCGCAAATCTGGAGACCTTCCGCCAGGCCCTCAAGGACGGGCAGGAGTGGGTGCTGGCCATGATCGACGCGATGGCGCGCTGGTCGGCCCCGGAGGGCGTCCACCGCGGCAGGCGCGAGAGCTACTTCATCGCCGGGGAGGCGTTTGACTGGCCGCTGCTCGCCCAGCGCCTGTGCGCCGAGGTCGGCGGTCTGATCCCCGGTTCCGAGCGCGAGGACCTGCTGCTGAGAGGTCTTCTGCCCGGCCGGCTGGACGACCGGTCGATAGGGGACCTGATGAAGGAGCGTCTCGGCGTCGAAAAGTACAGGGGTTACCTGAACTTCTACTACGGGGTTTCGGTGGAAGAGGCGATCCTGCACGCGGTGGAGGAGGAGGTCCGAAAGGGTAACCTCGCCAGGGGGGCCAGGTACCGAACGGACGAGACCGATGTGGCCTTCAAGAGACTCTACGGTGCCAGCCGTGAGGACCTGATCGCCGAGTTCCGGGCCGAGACCGGCGCTAAGGTCAGCCGGGGAATCTCGCTCAGGCAGGCACGCGAGCTTACCTACTGGCTGTTCGGCTACAGGGTGAAGAACTCGGACAAGGCGAAGGTGGCCTCGGACACCAAGAAGGGCCTAGACCAGCTCGCGCGCCTGACCGATCGGGCGCGGGCCAAACGCCGGACGGTATAGCGGGAGACGCCCGCAGGGGGCGCAGGTCACGGGTCGCCCATGGCGCGGGCCCTAGGACCCCAGCCGCTCGAGGATGGTGCGAACGCGCTCGCTCCGTTCCATCAGGCCGGACAGGCGCTCGCGCTCCCGCTCCACCACCTCCGGCGGGGCCTTGGTGAGGAACTGCTCATCGTCCAGCCTCCGCTCGAGCCTTGCCGCGCTTGCGCCGAGTGAGGCCAGCTCGGATTCGAGCCGCTCGATCTCCGCCCCGACGTCCACTAGGCCGGCCAGCGGCACCGACACGGTGCTGGCGGTCAGCACGAGCGAGGCCCTCTCGACCCCGTCTGTCCCGTCCGCTCCGAACGTCAGCGGATCTATCGACGCCAGTGCCCCGATGGCCCCGGCCTCCTCCATCATCACCCCGATGGAGCCCGCCGAGTCCACGGTGGCGGCTATGGTCCGGCCGGGCTGAATGCGGAACTCGGCACGCAGGTTCCTGACCGCGCGCACCAGTTCCATGACGGTCTCCACCTCCGACTCGGCCTGCTCGTCGACGATCCCGTCCTGCCGGCCGGGGTAGCGGGCCACCATCAGCGATCCGTCCGCCCCGGATGAACCGCCCGGCAGCCTGTCGGTGAGCTGCTGCCATATCGCCTCGGTCACAAAGGGCATGAACGGATGCAGCAGCCTGAGGATCTTCTCCAGGACGTAGGCCAGGACGGGCAGTACGGATTGGTCACCCGCCCTGATCCTCACCTTGGCCATCTCGATGTACCAGTCGCAGTACTCGTTCCAGATGAAATCGTGAAGCTCGCGCTGCGCCTCGCCGAACTCGAAGTCCTCCATGTGCGAGCCGACCTGTCCGGCCACCCGCGAGAGGCGGCTGAGGATCCAGCGGTCATGCCGGTGGATCGGGGAGGGCCTTTCGCCCCAGTCCCCGAGATCGGCGGGGGCCCGGTCCATGTTGATCATCACGAACCGCGCCGAGTTCCAGACCTTGTTGGCGAAGTTGCGCGCCCACTCGAGCTTTTGCTCATTGAGGCGCATGTTGTTCCCGGGCGCCGTACCCGTGGTCAGGGCGAAGCGCAGGGCGTCCGCACCGTAGGCGTCCACCAGGTCGAGCGGGTCGGTCACGTTGCCCTTGGTCTTGCTCATCTTCACCCCGTGCGGGTCCAGGATGAGCCCGTGCAGGTAGATGGTGGAGAAGGGCGGACGACCACCGTTGTTGAACATGCCCAGCATGATCATGCGGGCTACCCAGAAAAACAGGATGTCGTAGCCGGTCTCCATGACCGTTCCCGGGTAGTAGCGCTCCATGTCTTCAGTCGCCTCGGGCCAGCCCAGGGTCGAGTGGGTCCAGAGGCCCGAGCTGAACCACGTGTCGAGCACGTCCGGGTCCTGCCTGAGGCAGCCGGAGTCGCAGCCGGTGCAGGACGCAGGCTCGTCGACGGCCACCATGACCACGTCGCAGTCGTCGCAGTACCATGCGGGTATGCGGTGGCCCCACCAGAGCTGGCGGCTGACGCACCAGTCGCGGATGTTCTCCATCCAGTTGTAATAGACCTTTTCGAATCGCTCGGGGACAACCCGGATCTGCCCGCCGCGGACGGCCTCGATCGCCGGGGCGGCCAGCGGGTCCATCTTCACGAACCACTGTCGGCTGACCAGCGGCTCCACCACGTCACCGCTCCTGTCGCAGTGGCCCACCGAGTGGCTGTAGGGCTCCACCTTTACCAGCAGGCCGTCCTCGTCCAGCCGCTCGATCACCTCTGTGCGCGCGTCGAACCGGTCGAGGCCCTGGAAGGGCCCTGCGCTCTCGTTGAGGGAGCCGTCGAGGTTCATGATGTTGATCACGTCAAGGCCGTGGCGCTCGCCTATCTCGAAGTCGGTGGGATCGTGACCCGGCGTGACCTTGAGGGCGCCGGTGCCGAACTCGGTCTCGACCGACTCGTCCCCGATAAGCGGGATATTCCTTCCCAGGATGGGCAGGACGGCCGCCTTTCCGATCAGGGCGCTGTAGCGCTCGTCGCCCGGATTGACGGCCACGGCCGTGTCCCCGAGCAGCGTCTCGGGGCGGGTGGTGGCGATCACCACGTGTCCCGAACCGTCGGCCAGCGGATAGCTCACGTGGTAGAGGGCCGCCTCCTCGTCGGCGTAGCTCACCTCCAGTTCGGACAGAGCCGTGGCGCACCGCGGGCACCAGTTGATGATCCTCTCACCGCGGTACAGGAGGCCCTCCGTGTACAGGTCGAGGAAGGTCTGCCTGACGGCCCGGCTCGGACCGGGGTCCAGGGTAAAGCTGCGCCGGTTCCAGTCGCACGAGATGCCCAGTCGCTTGAGCTGTTCGTCTATGCGGCTTCCGTAGCGATCCACCCAGTCCCACACGCGACTGAGGAACCGTTCGCGCCCCAGCTCGTGACGGTCTACCCCCTGCTTTGCGAGCTCGCGCTCGACGACGACCTGGGTGGCTATCCCTGCGTGGTCGGCGCCGGGCAGATACAGCGTGGGCTCCCCCAGCATTCGGTGCCAGCGGGTCATCAGGTCCTCCAGCGCCATCGTCAGGGCGTGGCCCATGTGTAGGGCCCCGGTAACGTTGGGAGGGGGCATGACTATCACGAACGGCGGCTTGTCCGGGTCTCCGGCGGGTGCGAAGAGTCCGCGTTCGGACCACATACTGTAGATCTCCGACTCGTGCGCGGCGGGATCGTACGCCTTCGGTATGTCGGTGTAGGGGCCTGCGGTAGTCACTGGGAGTGCTCGGCGAGGTGCTCTACGGACCTGTGGAGTTGTCCGCCGGTCCATTCTAGGCTGCCGCGGACGGCCTCATCAATTCGAGCCGGTGCCTTGCCGTTCGCTTGAGCGCGTGTCAAACTCGGCCCGGCCGGTCGGTACGAAGAGCGCAGGGAGCAGCTTTTGGAAACTCCACCCGCGGGCCGGGACAGACTAAGCGGCAAGGTGGCCATGGTCACCGGCGCCGGCTCCGGGCCGGTCGGTGTCGGCGTCGGGCAGGCCACTGCCACGCTGTTTTCCCGTGAGGGAGCGAGGGTCATCCTGGTCGACCAGGATGCCGCCCGGGCCGCCCGAACCCTTTCCGCCATAGAGGCGGAGGGAGGGGAGGCCGCGGTCCAGATCTGCGACGTCACCCGCTCCGACCAGTGCGAGGCGGCGGTCAGGGCGGCGCTTGGGCGCTTTGGAGGCCTCGACGTTCTCGTAAACAGCGTGGGCATAAGCGGCCCCGGCTCGGTCGTCGACGTGACGGATGAGGCCTACCAGCGGGCCATGGACGTGAATCTCAAGAGCATGGTCCTGATGGCGCGCCACGCCGTGCCGGCCATGAAGGGGCAGGGGGGCGGGTCCATCGTTAACATCTCCTCGATCGTGGGAATGAGGGCCGGCAACTTCGGTGCGTCCGTGCCCTACGCCGTCTCAAAGGGCGGCGTGATCGCCCTGACGGGTGCTATGGCGGTCGACCATGGTCCCCAGGGCGTGCGCGTCAACTGCATCGCGCCGGGCCACATATACACGCCCATGGTCGAGGGCAGGGTAAGCGAGCGCGTCCGCGATCTGCGCCGAAGGGCGGCGCCCCTGCAGACCGAGGGCACTGCGTGGGACGTCGCCTACGCCGCGCTGTTTCTGGTCTCGGACGAGGCGCGGTGGATATCCGGTGTGACCCTGCCGGTGGATGCCGGCCTGCTTGTCACCACGCCCCTAGCCATGCTCGATAAGCTCACCGGCTGAGCCCCCGCCGCGCTCGGCGAGCAGCCCGCCCACCCGGTCCAGGATTCGGTGGCCGACCTCGTATTTGCTCATCGTCGGAACGTGCTGCGCCCGCCCGTCGCGGCCTATCATGATCACCCGGTTCTCGTCCGCGCCCATCCCGGAGTCCTCCTGAAGGGCGTCGTTCGCGACGATCAGGTCCAGGCCCTTGGCCGCCAGCTTGGCGCGGGCGTTGCGCTCAAGTTCCTCGGTCTCCAGCGCGAAGCCGACCTTGATGAGCCCCGGCCCTTCCACGGAGGCGATCACATCCTCGGTCCTCTCGAGATCGAGCGTGAGGTCGCCGGCCGCCCCCTTCTTGAGCTTGGTCTCCGATGGCGCGGCCGGCGTCCAGTCCGAGACTGCCGCGGCCATCACCACCGCATCGGCCTGCACGGCCGCCTCCCTTACGGCGTCCGCCATGGACCGCGCCGATCCTGCCCTGACCATCGACACGCCCACCGGCCCGGGCTGTGTGGACCTTGCGGTGATCAGCGTCACATCCGCGCCGCGGTCGCGCGCCGCCTCGGCGATCGCAAAGCCCATCTTCCCGCTGGAGCGGTTGGTTATCACGCGCACCGGGTCTATGGGCTCCTCCGTGCCGCCCGCGGTCACCACGAGCCTGCGTCCCGCCATGTCTCCCGCGCGACCCAGCACAAGGCGCGCATGGCCAACCAGCTCCTTTGGCTCAACCATGCGCCCGACGCCCTCAAGGCCCGAGGCCATGCGTCCGCTGTCGGGACCCGCTACGTGCACCCCCCTGTCCCTGAGGGTGGCGAGGTTGGCCCGGGTGGCGGGGTTTTCGAACATCCTCGCGTCCATGGCCGGCGCCACCATCACGGGCGCGCCCGTGGCCAGCACTGTAGTCGTGACCGGGTCGTCGGCCAGCCCATGCGCTATCTTCGCCAGCGTGTTCGCGGTCGCCGGTGCGACGATGACCAGGTCCGCCTGCTCTGCCAGCGCGACGTGGTCCATGCCCATCTCCGAGCGCGGATCGTACAGGTCGGTGACCACCGGCCGATGCACGATTGCAGCAAACGACAGGGGCGAGACGAATCGGGCGGCCCCGTCGGTCATCATGACCGAGACCTGCGATCCGGCCTGCACGAGCCTGCTCGCAAGGTCGACCGCCTTGTAGACGGCTATCGAGCCGGTCACGCCCAGCGCGACGTGCCTGCCCTCAAGCGGTGTCGGCATCCTAGGTCCCTTCCTCGGGCGGCCGGGCCGCCCTCTCCGGTAAAGGCCGTATCCGAAGGCACGGTCCCGGACGCGGGCCCGGCTGGCTGCCGGGGCCGGGGTGTGCCGGGCCAATTGTACTACTGGTTGAGCTCGTGGATTATCCTCAGGCCGGTCAGGGTGAGGTCAGGGTCGACGACGTCGAACAGGCCGGTCTCTTCCTGCATCAGGTGGGCCAGCCCCCCCGTGGCGACCACCGTCGCTGAACCGCCGAGCTCGCGATCGAATCGGCCCACCATGCCCCTGACCAGCTCCGCATAGCCGAGCACCAGGCCGGATTGCAGGGCATGAATGGTGTTTTTGCCTATGGCCGTGGCGGGTCTCACCAGCTCGACGCGGCGAAGCTGGGATGTGGAGTGGAACAGCGAGTCGGCCGCGACGGTCAGGCCGGGCGCGAGTGCGCCGCCGACGTAGTCGCCGTCGGCGGAGATGGCGTCCAGAACGGTGGCCGTACCGAAGTCGACCACCACCGCGGGGCCGCCGTAGAGGCGGAAAGCCGCGGCCGCGTCGGCTATCCGGTCGGACCCGACATCCCTGGGATTGTCATAAAGGACTCTGACACCGGTCCTGACCCCCGCCCCGACGACCAGCGGCTGAACCCCGGGGAAATAGTCCTGGCAGAGCCGTACGAACGTCGGCGTAAGCGGGGGGACGACGCTGCACATGGCCACGCTGTCGACCCGCTCGATGGGTACGCCCTTGGCGGGCAGAAGCTGGGTGAGGGTCAGGCCGTACTCGTCGGACATGCGCCCGGGCTCGGTCGCCACCCGTGCGGTGGCGACCAGATCGAGCCCGTCGAACACGCCGATCGTCACGTTCGTGTTGCCTATGTCTATGGCCAGGAGCATGGCAGTCCATTATATCGGCCGCCGCCGCCGCGCCGGTTCAGTCCCTCAGTCTATTGACGTGCGCCCGACGCCAGCAGTCCGATTTACAGGTTCCGGGTCCGGGCTGCTATGCTAGATGTTCGGGCACGGCTTTTGCCGCATCGAACGCGACCCCTTATCATCTAGGTTTTCGCGATCGGCGGCGATCGCGTCGGCTGCGGGAAGCGAGGACCCAGAAGATGACGACCACCAAGACCAAGACGAACGGACTCGCGGCAACCGCCGTAGCCGCCGGGCAGGCCCTCACCCCCTACCAGGTCAGGCGCTACAGCCGGCACATCATAATGCCCCAGGTGGGCTCGTCCGGGCAGCGCGCCCTGATCAACGCGAGGGTGCTGGTGGTCGGAGCGGGCGGACTCGGGTCCCCGATAGCCGTCTACCTGGCGCTTGCCGGCGTGGGCACGCTGGGCATCGTCGACTTCGATGATGTCGACGTTACCAACCTGCAGCGCCAGATCCTGCATACCGACGATGACGTGGGCAAATCCAAGGTTCAGTCGGCCACCGAGACGCTGAAGGCCTATAACAAGGACGTCAACGTCGTTGCACACGAGGCTCCGCTCAACTCGGAGAACGCCATGGAGATAATCTCCGGCTACGACGTGATCGTAAACGGCGTGGACAACTTCGCCACGCGGTACCTGGTAAACGACGCCTCGTACCTTGCCGGAAAGCCCCTGGTCGACGGCAGCATTCTGCTGTTCGACGGGCAGGCGACGGTGTATCTGCCTGGGGAGAGCTGCTACAGGTGCCTGTTCCCCGAGCCCCCGCCCCCGGGTGAGGTGCCGAGCTGCGCGGAGGCGGGCGTGCTGGGAATGCTGCCGGGGATGGTGGGCACCATCCAGGCAACCGAGACCGTAAAGCTGATCATGGGAATCGGGACATCGCTCAGCGGCCGGCTGCTGCTGATCGACGCCCTGGACATGGAGTTTCGCTCCGTCAGGCTCAGGCGTGACGCATCCTGCCCGCTGTGCGGAGACAATCCGACCATTACCAAACTAATCGACTACGACCAGTTCTGCGGCACCCCGCCGGTGGGCTAGCCGGCCAACCCCGGCGGGAAACATCCGGGCCTCTTCCGGGGCCCTCCACAACCACACAGATAGGAGGAGGTTGGAAATGGCAGCAAGGGTTGCTCATCCCGAGTCGATCGTCGAGACGGACTGGGTCGCCGAGAACCTGGACAGCGAGAACGTCGTCCTGGTCGAGGTCGATGTCGATAAGGAGGCATACGCGCAGGGGCACATACCTGGGGCCGTTGGATGGAACTGGACCACCCAGCTCAACGACGAGGTCACCCGCGACATACTCAGCAAGCAGCAGATTCAGAGGCTGATGGGTGGCTCAGGGATCACAAGGGCCCACACCGTCGTCCTCTACGGTGACAACCACAACTGGTTCGCCACCTACGCCTTCTGGCAGCTCAGGCTCTACGGACACAGGCGCCTTAAGATCATGAACGGCGGACGCCAGAAGTGGATCGACGAGGGCCGTCCCATCACCACCGACCTGCCCAACCGCCCCAAGCGCATCTACCGGGCGACCGATCCCGACACGAGCATCCGCGCCACCAGGGACTACGTGCTGTCCGTTGCGCAGACCGCCAACAACGTCGGCCTGGTCGACGTTCGGGCTCCCGCCGAGTTCTCCGGCGAACTGCTCGCGCCGCCCCACCTGCCCCAGGAGGGGTCACAGCGAGGCGGCCACATCCCGGGTGCCGCCAACATCCCTTGGGCCAACGCAGTGGCCGAGGACGGCACGTTCAAGCCGGTCGAAGAGCTCCGGTACATCTACGGCTCGCAGGGCATCAAGGGCAACCGCGAGGTGATCGCCTACTGCCGGATCGGCGAGCGATCCTCGCACACGTGGTTCGTGCTCACCCAGATCCTGGGCATGAGCAAGGTCCGCAACTACGACGGGTCGTGGACCGAGTACGGAAGCATTGTGGGTGCGCCGATCGAAAAGTAGGCGCTCCCTCAGGCCGTGGCCGCCCGCCCTGTTGCGGCGGTCACGGACCCCGTGAGACCAGGACCAGGCTCAGGGCGGTCAGGCCGCCGAGCACGGCTAGCGCCACCCCGTATAGGGCGGGCATCGGTATCCGCCTGGGGCGGGTTCTGGGCCAGTTGACTACCTGCCTGAGCCTCACGTCGCCCGAGAGGTCGATGTAGAACTCCTCTTGGCCTGCGTCGCCCCCGACTACTCCCTCGGCCCGGAACTCGAGCGTTACGATGTGGTATCCGCGCTCCTGCGTTGAGTCGACCACGTCCCAAACCATCCCTTCGGTTGCCATGCGGGATGCGTAAGGGGCGCGGTCTGCGCTTGCCGCCGCAAGGGCCCTCATCTCCGCCTCGGCGCGGCTCACGCCCGGGCCCGCGTCGGCGGCCGGTCCGGGGACGGCCTCGGTCTCCCCGCCCTCCGGCTGCAGGAAGGTGCCACTGAAGGCCCGTACCAGCTCAGCGTGGATCCGCCTCAGGGACCTGAACCCGAGGGCGACGATCGCGGCGATGACCAGCAGCGGGACGGGAGCGGCGAGGGAGCCTAGTGCCAGTAGGCGCCCCAGCAGGGGGATCGACCACAGGCCGATGAAGAGCAGCACCACTACCGTGACCGACTCTGCGATCAGCCGGCGAAGCGGCCTGGGCGCGGTCAGGTCGGTGGTGGGTATGCGCGCGAGCCGCGAGGTTACGCGGTAGGAGATCTCCTGAAGGGCGCGCCAGCCGGCCACCAGGGGCGGAAAGCAGAGGGCGAGAACTGCCACCCCGACCACGCTGCCCGCCACCGCCGCCGGGACGCCGAGGGCCGATGCGATCTGTGGTGCGAACTCAACGCCCAGGGTGCCGACGCCGATGATTATGACGATGACCGACAGATTGACCAGCAGCGCCCGGGCCGATCTGCGGATTTCGGCGGCGAAGTCCGGGTCGACCTGAAGCCGGGTTCGAAAGCGCTGGAAGGCGGCGGCCTTGTCAAGGGCATAGCGCTTTGCGGTCGGAGGGGCGTAACGATCGACGAGGGCCGCCGCCCGGTCGGCGGATCTGAAGACGAACGGGTAGACGAGCGTATTGATTGCCAGTGCCGCCGTGAAGGCCTGGTAGACGAAGGTGCCGATGGCCCCGTTCTCGACCCCTGACTTGATCATCGCAAGGGAGAACTCGCCCGACTGGGACATTCCCATGCCGACCCTGAACGAGGTGGGAAGAGACTGCCCGGATGCGAAGGAGCCTAGCGTGTCGGCCACCACCTTGCCGACCATGAAGACCGCCATGATGATCAGCGCGGGCACTATGTTGTCGGGCAGGGCTCGCACCTCGATAAGCATGCCTATCGAAACGAAGAAGATCGCCCCGAACATGTCCCTGATGGGGGACAGTGAGCCGGACACCTGCTCTGCGTCCTTGGTGTCGCCGATCACCGCACCGATCAGAAAGGCCCCGGCGGCGGCCGACACCCCGAGGGTTTCCCCGACGAGCGCCAGGCAAAAGCAGAGCGCCAGGCTCGTAATCACCATGGCCTCAGAGGATCTGAGCCGGGCGACGAACCCCATCAGACGGGGCACCACGATGGTCCCGATGGTCAGCGACGCCGCGCCGAAGATGGCCAGCTTTGCGACCAGCCAGCCGATGTCCGCTGCAGAGGTGGACTCGGTGGCGGCCACCCCTGAAAGGAGCGTGAGCAGGACGACTGCGACGAAGTCCTCGATCACCAGGATGCCTATGATCAGACGGCCGACCCGCGATCCGAGCTGACCTGTGTCGCTCAGCACCTTGATGAGTATGGCCGAGCTGCTGATCGCCATCGCAGAGCCCAGGAAGATAGACTCCAGGCCCGTCCAGCCCAGGAGCCTGCCAAGCTGGTAGCCCAGGGAGATCATGATGAGCATCTCTACGGTTCCGATGAGGAGGACGCCAAGGCCGACGCGGCGGATGTTGCGCCACCCGAACTCCAGGCCTACCGCGAACAGCAAGAGCACGAGCCCGAGGTCGGCGAGAAGCCGTATTATGGCCACGTTCTCGACCGGGGGGTGAGGGAAGGTGAACGGCCCCACCGCCACCCCGGCCAGGATGTAGCCGAGGACGGTGGGCAGCCTGAAGCGGCGGAATATGATGACCGCGGCTCCGGCCACGGCCATGATGATCGCCAGGTCCTTAACTAGGGCGAATTCTTCGCTCATCGGTCAGTCGCCACGGACCGCCGCGCCCGGGCCGCGGCGCCCAAGATACCGGCTGCCCGGGTGCCGGGTCGAGCTATACGAAGTTGCCCCTGTCGACCCTCTCGCCGTCGGCGAACACGTCGGCGACATTCCACAGAGCCGAGATGTCTTCCGAGGGGTCCCCATCCACCACGATCACGTCCCCGCGCCGCCCGGCGGCGAGGGCTCCGGTCTCTCCGTCCACGCGGCATGACCGGGCCGAGTCCGAGGTCGCCGATGTGATCACCTCTAGGGGGGACATGCCGACGGTCGTCATCGCCTCGAGCTCGTGCTGGAACTGACCCATCTCGTAGTTGAGCCAGGCCGAGTCGGAGCCTGCGACCATGGTGACTCCCGCCTCCCTCATTCGGACCACGAACTCGGCGTGGCTCGAGTAGCCGGCGCGCAGATCGTCCAGGCCTGACTGTTCGGCCTCGGTGAGTCCCTCGCGCTCAAGCTTGCTCTCGAGGAACCATATCTGGTGGCGGATGGCGTGCAGCGTCGGGTTGATGAAGACACCCTGCTCGATGATCCGCTCGGTCAGTTCGGGCCGGTAGCGGTAGGTCCCGTCAGGTTCGGCGTGTATGGCGTGGACGATCGTGTCGACCCCTGCGTCGAGGGCGTTGGTCAGGCCGTCCGATGACGTGCAGTGCGCGACGACGTGCCTTCCGAACTTGTGGACCTCGTCGGTAATCGCGGCCAACTCCTCAAGGGTGAAGGAGGCGTGGAAGCGCAGCGATGTGCGCGTGCTGCCGCCGGTCGCGGTGACCTTGATGAAGTCCGCCCCCTCCTTGATTAGCTGGCGGACGGCCGCCCTGCACTCGGTGGGACCGGTGGCCGGCGAGCCGAAGTAGCTCAGGTGGCCGCCGATGATGGCGATGGGGCGTCCGGTCAGTACCAGCCGCGGCCCTACCGTGATGCCCATCTCCATGGCCTCTCGGAGAAGGAACGTCGTCCTGTTCTTGGCCCCGCAGTCCCGGACCGTGGTGACACCGGAGTAGAGGTGATTGCGCGCGTTTTTTGCCGCCTGGAGGGTGAGGATCTCGTCCGGGAGCAGCGTGAGGTCGTCTCCGGCCCGGCCGTCGCCGAGGCTGATCAGGTGGACGTGACAGTCGACCAGGCCCGGCATGATGGTCATCTCCGGGTAGTCGAAGACCTCGACCGCGGCCCCCTCGGGGGCGGCCACCGCCTCCTCGGTTCCCACCTCACGGATACGGGCGCCCTGCATCAGGACCGCCCCGCGCTCGAGCGGCGGTCCGCCCAGCCCGTCGATCAGGCGGGCACCCTTAAGCAGCGTGAAACCGTCACTCAACTCCATGCCTCCGGATCTGACCCGCGAACGTCCCGGACGACTCACGCGGGCTCGATTGGCTCATATTAAACGTTCGGCTCACCTAAGCTCCATGATCGCGGCCAGCGAGTCCGGGTTCGCCATGGCCCCGCCCGCCGCCACATCGTCGATGGCGGCGCCCTGGAGCAGCCGCTTTACCGGGACCTCCATCTTCTTTCCGTTAAGGGTCTTGGGCACCTCCCCGATGCGGTGTATCTCGTCGGGAACATGGCGCGGCGAGAGCTCGGTCCTGATCCTGCGCCGTATGCGCTCGATAAGAGCGGCGTCGAGGACGTCACCCTCGCCAAGCGCCACCATGAGGACCAGGCGTCCATCGCCGTCTGCGCCGCCCGTGTCGACCACCAGGCTGTCGCGTATCTCGGGCATATCCTCGACGACGCGGTAGTAGTCGGCGGTGCCGGCCCGGATACCGCCTCGGTTGAGGGTGGAATCGGACCTGCCGTAGATCACGCAGCTTCCGCCCGGCGTCATGCGCACAAAGTCCCCGTGCCGCCAGGCGCTCCGGTAGGGGGTGAGGTAGCTTTCCCGAAACCGGCGTCCGTCCGCGTCGTTAAGGAGGTGCAGGGGCATGGACGGCATGGGTCCGGTGAGGACCAGCTCACCTAGCTCGTCCACGACGGAGTTTCCACTCTCGTCGAATGCCGCCACGGGAGCGCCCAGGATACGGCAGGGTATCTCTCCCGCCCGCACAGGCACGAGCGGACAGGCGCCCACGATGCCGGTGCAGATGTCCGTGCCCCCGCTGAACGAGTTAAGGAGCAGTTCCGAGCCCACCGAACCGTAGACCCACTCGAACCCCTCGGCAGAGAGCGGAGAGCCGGTCGAGCCGACTCCCCTAATGCAGGAGAGGTCGACCTCCGCCCCCGGCCTCAAGCCGGCCCTCAGGCAGGCATGGATGAAGGGTGCGCTCGTGCCGAAGTAGGTGATCCGGACATCGGCCGCCAGCCTCCAGAGCGCCATCAGGTCCGGGTGGGCCGGGTCTCCGTCGTAGAGCACGATCGTTCCCCGAAGCAGGAGGCCGGACATGAGGAAATTCCACATCATCCACCCCGTGCTGGTGTACCAGAACAGCCTGTCGCCGGGCCCCAGATCGAGATTGAGAGAGGCCGTCTTTACGTGGTCGATCAGTATGCCGCCGTGGCCCTGGACTATCGCCTTGGGTGGTCCGGTGGTGCCCGATGAATAGAGGATCCAGAGCGGATGGTCGAACGGGACGGGCTCAAAGACCGGTTCGGCGGCGGGCCCGGTCATCTCGTCCGGCCAGATGGCGACTCCCTCAGCCGCTCGGCGTTCCGGCTGCAGGTATGGGATCACGACCGTCGCCTTAAGGCCCGGAAGGCCCTCCCTGACCCTTGCGACCGTTTGGGACAGGTCGAACCTCCGCCCGCCGTATGTGTAGCCGTCGGCGGCGAGCAGGACGGACGGGTCGATCTGGCGGAAGCGGTCGATCACGCTGCGTACGCCGAACTCGGGGGCGCAGCTGGACCATACGGCGCCGATCGAGGCGCACGCCAGCAGTCCTATCACCGCCTCGGGGATGTTCGGCACCAGCGCGGCCACGCGATCACCCCTTCCAACGCCCAGCCGCCTCAGGCCCGTGGCCGCGCTCGCCACAGCCTCTGCGAGCTCCCGGTATGAGAGCGTGGTGGAGGCACGCGTCTCGGAGTGGGCGATCAGGGCGGGATGGTCGTCGCGCCTCGAAAGGGCGTGCTCTGCGTAGTTGATGAGAGCGCCCTCGAACCAGCGGGCGCCCTGGATCGTGCGCTCAGCGAGCACGCGCCGGTAGGGCCGCTGGGTCCTTATGCCGAAGTACTCCCATATCGAGGCCCAGAACGCCTCCGTATCGTCCACCGACCAGCGCCACAGGGACTCGTAGTCCGAAAAGTTAAGCCCCCTGGTCTCGCCCAGCCAGCGCATGTATCTGGCCACGTTCGAACACTCCATCTGCGCCCTGGTCGGCGCCCAGAGGAGGCGGCCCTCGGCGGCTGACATCGCGGGCGCTATGCGGCCGGGGGCTGCTGTCTGATGGGAGCGCGGGAGTCGGAGGAGCCGCGGTCGACGCGCCGGCCCCCGAGAAACACGTCGGCGACCTTCCACAGGTCGGAGACCCTGCGGTCGGGCTGCCCATCGATCACCACCAGATCGGCGTGCTTGCCGGGCTCGAGGGTGCCGACAGACTCGTCGACTCCCAGGGACCTTGCCGCGTCCCCGGTTATCGAGGCGACGGCCGCCGGGCCCGACATTCCGGCCTCCGCCAGCAGTTCGGTCTCGTAGGCGGCGTTACCGAGCCTGTAGTCCGCCCACGACGAGTCCGAGCCGGTGATCATCTTGACGTCCGTGTCGAGCATGCGCCTGGTGTCTTCCATGCGCCGCTCCAGGTTGCGCTCGGCCTCATCGAGGCTGCGCTGCTCGGCGTTCGTCAGCGGCCGCTCGGCCCTCCTGTCCCTAAGCGCCCAGGCGCTGGCACGCTGCACCTGCAGGGTCGGGTTCACATAGGCCCCCGCCTCGGCGATGCGCTCGACGACGTCGGGCCGGTAGGTGTCGGTGCCGTCTGCATCCCTGAAGATGCAGTGGATGATCATGTCGATGCCCGCGTCCAGGGAGTTTCTGATCCCCTGGGTGGACGAGCAGTGGGCCGCCGTCAGCTTGCCGAGCCCGTGTGCCGTCTCCGCCAGGGCGGTCAGTTCGTCGACATTGAACGAGGGAAGAAGGGGGAAGGATGTCGCGGTGGTTCCGCCGGTTGCTGTTACCTTGATGTAGTCGGCTCCCTCCTTGACTAGGCGCCGGACCTGCGCGCGCACCTCATCGACGCCGGTTGCAACGGTGCCGAAATACCCCATGTGACCGCCGATGATCGCTACCGCACGGCCGCAGAGCACCATCCTGGGCCCGTCGACGATGCCCTGCTCCATGGCGTCCCTGAGCCTGAGCATCGTGTAGGCCTTCGGACCGTTCTCGCGGATTGTGGTCACGCCCGAAAAGAGGCTGGTCCGGGCGTTGCGGGCGGACTTAAGGGCGAGTATCTCGTCGGGCATCTCGGCAAGCTCGTCGCCCGCCCGCCCGTCTCCGAAGCCGTTGTGGTGAGTGTGGCAGTCAACCATCCCCGGCATTACCGTCATATCGCGGTAATCGACCGTCTCGACCGGCGCGCCCTCTGGGGCGATCACCTCCGAGGCGCGGCCGGCGGCGGCTATCCTCCCCCCGTCAATCAGGACGGCACCGTCTTCAACGGCGGGCGCGCCGGTCCCGTCCAGCAGGCGACCCGCCTTGACCAGGAGCAGCCTGTCCCCGGCCGCCCTCACCTGCCCCTGTCTTTCTCGCGCCCCTTTTCGCCCTTGCCCAGCTTGGGATCGTACCCGGTGAAGTTGGGCCGGTACTGGGTCGCCTGGGTGGGGGAGGAACGCCCGCGTCGCTCCGGACGATCGGGTGTTCGCTCCGGCTCGGCCTCGGCCTCGGCCTCGGACTCTAGCACGGCCTCGGCCTCCGGGTAGGGCTGCACGTCCGGCGGGTCCTGCTCGGCGGGCTGCTGGTCCTGATCCAGCTCGAAGGGAATCTCCTCGCCGCGCTGGCGCGCCTCGATGATCGCCAGTTCGCGAAGCTCCTGCTCCTCGTCGTAGTCCGAGTGGGCGTCCCTGAGCCGGATCACCCGGTCGGTCAGATTCGAAGATGCCGGAACGAAGGCCAGGCTGACCCTTCCGCCCTCACGCATCCTTATGTCGATGGCGTGGTAGCCGAGAAGCCGGCCGAAGACTCCCGGACGTTCCACGATCCGCTGGAAGCTCTCGGCAGGCAGGTAATACATCTGCGGAGTGCCGAGCAGACCCCTCTGGAAGATCACGCCGTCGCCTGTGATGTAGTAGACGGTCTTTCTCCACATCAGGTAGCGGGGTATCGTCACCGCCACTCCCAGCGCGAGGGCGAATATGAACAGGCCGGCGCGCGGGTCGAGAGCGCCGAACAGAATCGCAAGCCCAATCCAGGGGGCCCCGCTCCACCACCATGACCAGGGAGATTGCCTGACCTCGTCTGCGCCCGGCGGGACGACCGTCGTCGGCCCGCCCTCAGTGCCCGTCGTGTCCTGGCCCTCTGTCATGGGGCTTGGCCCCGAAACTGCTGTCTCATTTCCATTGTCTCCGCCCTCGGTCGGCCCTCGTCTGCAGGCGGCGTCTGTTCGCCCCTTCCCTCAGCGAGCGGTTCTCCTCTTCCAGTTCGGCTACGCGCTGCTCGGCCTCCTCGATGCGCCTGAGCAGCCGTAGGATAACCTCAACACCCGCCAGGTTCACGCCCAGGTCATCCACAAGGTTGCGCACCCTGCGCACGCGGTCGATATCCCTGCGCGAAAAGACGCGCTGGTTGCCGCGCGTTCGGGCTGGCGTGATCAGGCCGAGGGTCTCGTAGTAGCGGAGCGTCTGGGTGCGCACCCCGCACATGCGCGCAGCGACGCTTATCACGAAGACCGGCTCGTCCCGGCCGAACAGCTCTCCCCTGCTGATGCTCATGCCTGCGCAGACGTACCGGCCATGGCGGCCCTGGATCGCCTGTATGTCTCGAGCAGCTCGCGCTGATCGTCGGTAAGGTCGCCGGGAACCGTCGGCCGGACGGTCACTATCAGGTCGCCCCGGCGCTCCTGGCTGCCGAGAACGGGCATACCCCTGCCGCCGAGGCGTATCTTGCGTCCCGTGCCGCTGCCGGAGGGTATCTTGAGCAGTATCCGGCCAGTCATCGTCGCAACCTCCGCCTCCCCTCCAAGCGCAGCCACCTCGAACGGCACCTCGGCGTCCACGTGCAGGTCGTCCCCGCGGCGCCTGAAGCGGGGATGTACATTCACCCTGACGTTGATCAGCACGTCGAGCCCGTCCGAGGGCGATATACGCACCTTCGATCCCGATCGCACGCCGGGGGGTATCCTCACCTCCATGCGCCGCGGTCCCTGCGGGCCCGACAGCGACACGTGCCTGGTGGTACCGGCAAAAGCCTCCTCGAGGCTGATGTCGACCGAGGTCTCGAGCCGCTGGCGCGCGCGGGGGCCGGAGCGCCCGAATCCACCCAGCAGATCGAACAGGTCACCGCCGAACAGGTCGCCTGCACCCCCGGGGGCTCCCGCCCCGTATCCGAACCCGCCGGCGCCGGACTCGATGCGGTCCGCGTGCCTCCAGTTGTCGCCGTACCTGTCGTACTTCCTGCGGCTCTCGGGGTCGGAGAGCACCTCGTAGGCCTCGTTGATCTTCTTAAACTCGCGCTCGGCCGCCTGGTCGCCGGGATTCAGATCGGGATGATGCCTCCGGGCCAGACGCCTGAAGGCCGCCTTGACGTCCTTGTCCGAGGCGTCCTTTCCTATGCCCAGTACCTGGTAATAGCTGCTCATGACCGTGGCTCGTCAGCCCTGATTTCTAAAGCTGTTGCAAATATTATACTTGAGCAGACGGACTAATAGGACTTGATGTATTTACTAGAAGTCTGATAGATTACCTACTGTAGGTTGCCGGGCATGCCCGGCGGCGGAAACGCATGAGCGATGGTGAGTAATTCAAGGAGGAATCGGCATGATACTCAGACACTGGGACCCGTTCACCGAGCTTAACAGGATCGACGAGGCGTTCGGACGAATCCGGCGGGGCAGGGTGGCCACCTACTCGCTGCCCGTGGACGTTCTGCGGGGCGAGGACGAGATGGTGGTCCGCGCCTCTGTACCCGGAGTCGCCCCGGAGAATATCGAGGTCACGGTCGATCAGGGGATTCTGACGATCGCCGGCCGAACGGAGACCGAGCGTGACGGGGAGTCCACCGACTACCTGATCAGGGAGCGCACCGCCGGGAGCTTCAGCAGGTCTGTGCGGCTTCCCGGCTACGTCGACGCCGACAGGGCAGAGACCTCGTACGAGCGGGGCGTGGTAACGGTCTCGCTGCCCAAGAGCGATGCCGCTCGGAGTAAGCGCCTGGAGATCAAGGTCTCGGCAAACTAGCGGCGCCCCGCCGACGCGCCCAATCGGCCCGGCCTCCGGCCTCCTACCCCCTGGCCTGTAGAAGCGCTATTCCGATAGCGCCCGGGCCCGTGTAGACGCCGAGAGCCGGGCCGAAGCGCGCTACGTAGGGATCTGTCCCCTCCGGCAGCAGATCACCGAGGTCGCCGGCGAGTTGCTCTGCCGCCTGTGGCGTCGTACTGTGCATGACCGCAAGGGCCTCTAGCGGCTCGAACTCCTGCACGGTCTGCCTGAGCTTTGCCAGACCCCTCGAGAACTTCCTGGCCTTGCCGAGCTGTTGGACCTGTCCGTCGCGGATGATGATCATCGGCTTGATGCTCAGCGCAGAGCCGATCAGGGCGCTGGCCCTGCCGATGCGGCCGCCCTTCTCCAGATACTCGAGGGTCTCGAACAGGCACATGCACTGGACTCGGGACACCGCGTCGTTGGCGACCGCAACGACCTCGTCGTGATCGGCCCCGCCGCCCGCAGCCTCAGCGGCGGCAACCACCGCAAGGCCCAGGCCCATCGATGCCTGCGCGGTGTCTATGACCTTGACCGGGCAGGATGCAGAGGTCAGCGAGGCGGCCTGTACGGCCGAGTTGTAGGTGCCGCTTAGCTTTGCGGAAACGTGAATCGATATGATGCCGTCGGCGTCCTCTCCGAGTCGGTCGTAGACCTCCTTAAAGTCGCCGGGAGAGGCCTGGGAGGTCTTCGGGAGCTCTGCGCTGGCGGCCAGCATCGGGTAGAACTCCTCCGGGGTTAAAGTGACGTTGTCCTTGAAGGTCTGTTCGCCGAAGTGGACGTTCTGCGCGACCACGGTTACCCCCAGCCGCTCTGCGGCCTCGGAGGGGAGATCAGAGGTGCTGTCGGTTACGATCCTCACGCTCATTGCTTCACCTGCACTTTCAGTTGATTACCGCCCAGCCTTCGCATGCGCCCGGCGTTCCGGGCCCCGCACTCCCCTCGATATTAATGCAATCGCCACCATCAGGCGTACCGGCAGGACTGGGACCGCTTCTCGGTCCCGGCTGACCATGTCCCTCCACTGTAGGCGAGGACCCCTTCTCGCGCGTGGCCCGGGCGGGGATGCGCAGTGCGGGGTCGAGGTTCCCCTGTGGGCCTCCCGTCGGTGAGGGCTTTAGGGAGTTGGGCCATTAGGCTCTGTGTGGAGCGGGCATGACTCTGTGGATTCGAGAATAGCCCTTGGTTGAGCCCTGGAGAGATCGCCATTAGCGAGGTCTCGGGAGCGCTGCGGGTACTGGGGCGCAGCCTCAGGGTGGAGGTCACTGCTGCCTGCCGCCAGTCCGACCGAAGCTAGCCCAGCGCCTGATCGCCTCCGCTATCTCCACTCTCGACACCTCCTTAGTACGCCATCGCCGCTCCTTCAACGAGATCTGCGGCTATGGTCGCCATTCCGGCACCCAGGGTGGTCAGCCACCTGGCAAGGTGGCTCATAGTTCTTGGCGATCTGTCTTTCTACTGGTACATAGTTCCTAAAGATCGACAGATGCCTAAATCTCCGTTGCCGACAACGACGACCCCTACGGTTGGAGCAAGTGAATTGAATGCGGACAACAAGAAAGGCCGCACATTTGGCCCGTGAGTGAAAGGTTGATGTTGGATATACAAAAGGCGCCGCATGCATGTTCGTGCAGGTAGACGGCACCGAACTACCGTGTCCTCTCTCGCTCGTGGAGCGTCCTAGCGCCCCTCGCTGACCAACTCCACCTCCCGCTCCACCGTCAGCGCCCGCTCGAGCAGCGACGCTGTGGCCGACTGAGACTTGCGCCTGAAGCCCTTAGGCTTGGCTGGCTCTGCGGCGATGAACTCCGCCCATGAGATCAGCGACCGCTGCTGCTTGTCCTCCTCCATCTCGGCGACCTCCAGTTGCCGTCGCCCCGTGCTGCCCCGGCGGCGCACTGCTTCGGTCCTTGCCTCCTCCCCTGGCGGCTGCGGCGCCCGGCGGTCGTCTGGTTTGGTGATTTGCGGTCAATACGTCTACTCCTTCGTCTCCGCCCTGGCAAGGTGAATGCTACGAAGAGGTTGGCCGCGGAGGACGTCGCGATAGCAGATAGTGATATCATAGAAGCATGAGGAAAAAGCACCGCAAGACTCTGGAGATGATCTTCCAGATGCCCATCCGGTCTGGGATTCGGTGGACGGACGTCGAATCGCTGATCAGAGCCTGTGGTGGCGACATTGAGGAGCGAGCCGGTTCCAGGAAGGGCATCTGGCTTAACGGAGTCCGTGCCAGCATTCACCGACCACATCCCATGAAGGAGGTTAACAGAGGCACGGTCAAGTCTATAAGGCGACTCTTAAGAGAGGCTGGAATATACGATGATGATGTACAAGGGATATCGCGCGAAGGTGGAGCTTGACTACGAAGGACAGGTGTTTCATGGAGAGGTGGTCAATACCCGCGACGTGATCTATTTCGAGGGGACTTCGGTAGAGGAATTGAACAGGGAGTTCCGGTTCTCGATAGACGATTACCTGGCTATGTGTGAGGAGAGGGGCGAAGAGCCTGATAAACCCTTCTCAGGGAAAATAGCTCTCAGAATGCGCCCAGAGATTCACAGGGCGGCTGCAACGGCGGCACAGGCTGAGGGTAAGAGCTTAAACGCGTGGCTGTCCGACACCATCGAGTCGTCAGTTGGTAAGGCTAACTGAAGGACTTCGCCGCAACGCCAGATGGCTCCCGATTCTCGCGACACAATCGCGGAAATGCGGTCGAGACCGGGTGGCAGACAGATTGCCAGCATGCTGGCGACCATGCAGGGCATGACAGCTTTTGCCTGCGGACTGCGGCTAGATGCTCGGCAAGCCTGCCAGTGCGAATCGCCTTCCTGACGCACCGTGCCCAGCCTTATGGCCTTCTGACACACTCCACAGATTCCTCGTCGACCTTCACTCGTTCGTCAGCCTCGACGCGTAACTCTGCCGCGCATGTGGGCCTGCCGCCCTTGCGTGACGTTTGCGGCCCATGAGATGGCCGGGAGCCATTCGACAGCACAACTGGCGCTACTCGCGTCGGGCGGTCTTAAGTAACGAGGAATAGCTCTCAAGGTCGATACGGGCGGCCTAGCAATCGGCAGCGGCCAAACATCCAGATGACTTTGCCATGGTGGGACGCACGGTTGCTCCCGCCCCGGGCCGCCACTACCCGGTATGCCGACAGATTGTTGAGCATGCCGAAAGACGTACCCTTGCGGCCCGCCGCCGGATGCAAAAGAACCTGATTGACCGCGAGGGAGGCGAAAACTACAATCCGAGCGATGGACCCGTGAGCAGGCGCTCATGACGGCAGGCCGGACAACTTAGCGCCGGGGCATGCGGCCCCGAGAGGGATGCCATGACTACCTCCGTTGCAGCGGACACACAAGCAGCCCTTATGGCACACCTGCTCCGCAGGGCCGGATTCGGAGCGACGAGAGACCAGATAGACTCCTATCTGGCAAAGGGCTACGACGAGACGGTCGAAGATCTGCTCCACCCCGAGTACGGTGAGCCCGAGGAACAGGACCTGCTCGAGCGCTACTTCATCGCCGCCAACGAGGCCCGGGCGCCCGCGCACGCGGACCCCCAGTGGTCCTGGCGCCTGGCGACCAGCGATAAGCACCTGGAGGAGAAGATCGCGCTGTTCTGGCACGGCCTTCTGGCGGTGGGTGGCGTAAAGCTCGACCACGGCCTCGAGATGCTCACCCAGATAGACCTGTTCCGCAGGGTTGGCCTCGGGAAGTTCCGCGACATCCTGATAGAGATTTCCAGGAGCCCGGGGATGATGTTCTGGCTCGACAACCAGAACAGCCATAAAGAGGCGCCCAACGAGAACTACGGTCGCGAGCTGCTCGAGCTGTTCTCGATGGGCATCGATGAGAGCGGTCGGGGTGCCTATACGGAGGACGACGTCAAGGCGGCCGCACGCGCTTTCACCGGCTGGGCGTCCAGGACGACCATGCCTCCATTTTTCCTCGGACCGTTCCCCATGGAGTTCCGCTTCGACCCACAGGACCACGACGAAGGCGAAAAGACCTTCCTCGGGGAGACGGGTGACTGGAACGGTGAGGAGATCGTCGAGATCATCGTGCGCCAGCGCGCCACGGCCGAGTTCGTCTGCCGCAGGCTCTACCAGTTCTTCGTGGCCGACGAGCCGGACGAGGAAGAGGTCGGCCGGCTCGCAGACGTGTTCGAGGAGAGCGATGGCGAGATACGCGCGGTCCTTCGCGCGGTGTTCACCTCCGACCACTTCAAATCACCGGAGGTGCGGTTCCGCAAGGTAAAGAGCCCGGCGGAGCTGGTGTACGGGACGGTCCGGCTTACCGACCGGCTCGGCCTGCCTGACATGGACGCCTCTCAGCTGGCCGAGTACTCGATGTTCATGGGGCAGCACCTGCTCAACCCGCCCAGCGTCGAGGGCTGGCACGAGGGCGAGGAGTGGATCGACAGCGGCGCCCTCGTCGAGCGCATAAACTTCGCCTCGCGCGAGCTGGAGCGAGCCGACGCCCCGGGCGTGGACCGGATGGTCGAGCGTGTGGTCTCGGCCGGCTGCGGCCTGACCGCGGGGGAGTACGTCGACGCCTGCCTGGACGCGATGGGCGCCCTAAAGGTCTCGGACAGGACGATGGACATTCTGGTCGACCACGCATCGGGCCAGTCGGGGCGGGCGGACGGACGGGACCGCGCCGTTGAGATGTTCCAGCTCATAGCCTCCACACCCGACTACCAGTACTGCTGACAGCAGGGCCCCAGGGGTCACTACACCTAGGAGTATTCAGATGGCTTCCAACGGAAACGGTGCCGGCGGACCGAAGAACCTAGTAGTCATCCAGCTCTCCGGAGGAAACGACTACCTGAACACGGTCGTGCCCTACCAGGACGGACTGTACTACGATTACCGGCCCGTCATGGGCCTGAGCGGCCCGGACGTGATCCCGATCGATGACCGCGTCGCGTTCAACTCTCACATGGGTCCCTTCAAGCGCCTGTTCGACGAGGGCAAGATGGCGGTCATCATGGGCGTCGGCTACCCGGAGCCCAACAGGTCCCACTTCCGGTCGATGGATATCTGGCATACCGCCGAGCCCTCCGTGGCCTCGTCCGAGGGCTGGCTGGGCAAGACGACAAAGGCCCTGGACCCTGAGGGTAAGAATCCAGTTACCGCCGTTAACTTCGGCCGCGGACTGCCCAGGGCGCTGGCATATCCTGGCGTTTCGGTCTCCTCGGTGGGCGCCCTGGAGAGCTACGGCCTGTATACGGGCCTTGCGGGGGCGTCGAACCGCGACGCGCTCCTGGACACCGTCAGCCGAATATACCAGCCGATGTCAGATGAGGGATTCCCGTCCCTCAGGTTGCTTCAGACCGGCAGGGGCATGCTGGACGGTGCTGATCTGCTGCGCTCGGCTCCGGCGAGCTATACGTCCGGCGTCGAGTACGGCGCGAACAACCCGATCGCCCAGAGTCTCAAGGGCGTTTCCCAGGTGATGGCGGCCGGCCTGGGCACGCGCATCTTCTACACCCAGCACGGCAGCTTCGATACGCACACCAACGAGCTGGTCAATCATGCCAAGCTCTGGGACGAGGTGTCCGAGGCGGTCGAGTGCTTCTGGGCCGATATCGTAGAGCAGGGGCTGGCGGACGATACGGTTGTCTGGATTTTCTCTGAGTTCGGCCGCCGGATAGAGGACAACGGGGCCGGGACCGACCACGGCTCAGGCGGCGTCGCGTTCATGATAGGAGAGGCCGTCAGCGGGGGACTGTACGGGGACTACCCGAGCCTGAGGCCGGAAGACCAGCTGGAGGGCGACGTTCGCTACAGCACCGATTTCAGGGACGTGTATGCCACGCTGCTGGACGACGTGCTCAACGTCGACTCCGAGTGGGTGCTCAACCGGCGCTTTGGCCAGATGAGAGAGCTGGTGCACGGCTAGGGCCTTTTCACCATGGGAAAGTACTCGTACAGCCACACGATCGGCATAGCCTCGTTCGAGGGCCGCGGGTTCATGAACCCGGTGGACGTCAGGCTGGCTCAGGACGGCAACCTCTACGTCCTGAGCAGGTCCAACGCATCGAACAAGAACGTCAGGGTGAGCGTGGTGACCCTGGATTCGGAGTTCCTGTTCGAGTTCGCGAACTGGGGAAACGGGCCCGGAAAGGCGGTGCAGCCGACTGCGATGGATTTCGGTCCGGACGGGCGCCTCTACCTGGCCGACGAGTATACCCAGAGGATTTCGGTGTTCGAGGCGGACGGCACGTTCGTTGAGCGCTGGGGCGAGCAGGGTTCGGGCCCCGGCCAGTTCAACAGGCCGTCCGGCCTGGCGGTCGACTCCGTCGGCGACGTGTACGTCGTCGATCACCTTAACGCCCGCGTGCAAAAGTGGTCCCCGGACGGTCGTCACATCTCTTCGTTCGGCACCTTTGGCTCCGGCCCGGGACAGCTCAACTTTCCCTGGGGCATCTGCATAGACGGTCAGGACAGCATCTGGGTGGCGGATTGGCGAAACGACCGCGTCCAGCGATTTACGCCCGAAGGGGAGCCGGTCGGTGCATTCGGCTGCAGCGGAACCGGTGACGGGGAGTTCAGCCGCCCATCCAGCGTTCACGTCGGCGGGGACGGCGTGGTTTACGTCTCGGACTGGCGAAATGACCGCGTGCAGGTGTTCGGCCCCGGCGGAGACCACCGTGAAACGCTCGTCGGAGACGCGACCCTCTCCCGGTGGTGCCGCGAGTTCCTGGACGTCAACCCCGAGCAGGCCAGCTGGCGGGAGAATTCCGGAATGGCCGAGCGCGAAAAGCTGTTCTGGCGGCCGGCGGGACTGGACACGGGTCCCGACGGTCACCTGTTCGTCGCCGACAGCTGCAGGCACCGCGTGCAGATATATAGCAGGGTGGCCGAGCCGGCGCTGGCATAGGGGCAGGGGGCCCGCGGTCGCACACCGCCGACCGCGCATCGTACCCGGAAGGCCCGCAAGGTCAGGGCCGGGCCAAGCCGACGCCCGTGCCTTAATATGGACGGGTGTCAAATCCAAGGGTATACACGCGGTCGGGCGACCTCGGAGAGACCGGACTGCTGTTCGGTGGACGGGTCGCCAAGTCCGATCCTGCGACCGAGGCGTACGGGACCATAGACGAGGCGGTCTCGATGATGGGGCTCGGCAGGGCCCTGTCGGGGTCCGAACGGGTCAAAGACGTCCTTGTGCGCGTTCAGCGCGAGTTGTATCTGCTCGCCTCAGAGCTCGCCACGGCCCCGGAGAACAGGAGCCACCTGGAAGAGAGGGTAGGCACCGTATCTGCCTCCATGGTCGAGGAACTCGAGCGCCTCATAGACGACCTCAGGGAGGATGTCGAGTTCCCTTCGGCATTCATAGTGCCCGGGGCCTCGCCCGCATCTGCGGCGATTGACGTGGCCCGCGCCTCGTGCCGGACCGCCGAGAGGCGCATCGTCTCGCTGAGGCAGGCAGGCCGCCTGCCCAACGATGAGGTCCTGCGCTACGTAAACCGCGTGTCCGATCTGCTGTTCGTGCTGGCCAGGTACGAGGACCGCGACCTGCCACTGGAACTGATGACCGGTGAGTAGGGGAGGTATGGCCCCTTGAGCAGGTCGTTGCGCGTGGCGATCGTCGACTACCGGGCGGGTAACCTGCGCAGCGTGGCCAAGGCACTCGAGGCGGTGGGAGCCGATCCGCTGGTCACCTCGGACGCCCGGGAGATCGCCCGGTCCGAGGCGCTGGTCTTCCCCGGACAGGGGGCCAACGATTCGTCCATGAGGGCGCTCAGGCAGAGGGGCCTGGTTGGGGCCATCACCGATTTCATATCGGCCGATCGGCCCTTCCTCGGCGTGTGTCTGGGCCTTCAGTTGCTGCTGGAGCGCTCAGAGGAGGGGACCGAGCCTGGCCTGGGCGTGATAGAAGGACGTGTCCGAAGGCTGCCGAAGGGTCGGAAGATCCCGCACATGGGCTGGAACAGCGTGAGCCTTAGCACCCGCCACGAGGTGCTCTCCGCCGTGCCTGACGGCTCGCACTTCTACTTCGTGCACAGCTACTATGCCGACCCATCCGACCCGGGTCTGGTGGCCGGGACGACCGACTATGGCGTCGAGTTCTGCAGCGCCGTTGCCCGCAGGGGGCTGGTTGCGGTCCAGTTCCATCCCGAAAAGAGCGGCCGGCTCGGCCTGGCACTGTACCGGCGCTTCGTCGAGTTCGCCAGGCTGGCCGCCTGATGCAGGTCATACCGGCCATAGATCTGGTTGACGGACGCTGCGTCCGACTCCTGCAGGGGGACTTTGAAGAGCAGACCGTCTATTCCGACGACCCCGAGTCGGTGGCGCGGCGGTGGGCACTTTGCGGTGCCGAGAGACTGCATGTGGTGGACCTGGACGGGGCGCGCACGGGCGATCCGGTCAACATGGACACCGTCCGCCGAATAACAGCCGCGGTCGACCTTCCCGTACAGCTGGGCGGGGGCATACGCACGGCCGAGACTGCAGGACTTGCCCTGGCTGCGGGCGTCGACCGCGTGATGGTGGGAACCGCTGCGGTCGAGGGCGCCGTGGTGGCCGAGATTATCGGGGCCTTCGGGGCCGAAAGGCTCCTGGTGAGCGTGGACGCCCGGGATGGTGAGGCCATGGTATCGGGCTGGACGGAGCCCGGAGGGGTGTCGGCGGACGACCTGGTAGCCCGCGTCCGGGGACTGGGCGCAGCGAGGATCATGTACACGGACATCACCAGGGACGGTACGCTCACAGAGCCGAACTTTCAGGCCGTGGGGGACATGGTTACCCGGGCGGGCATGCCCGTGATAGCCGCCGGCGGAATCACCTCCACCGGTCACCTGGTCCGGCTGGCCGGCCTGGGCGTCGAGGGCGCTGTGGTGGGACGGGCGCTGTATACTGGACACATCGACCTGGAGGTGGCGATCGCCCGGGCCGGGTCGGCATCACACCCTTCCTGAAGACCGGATGAACTGATGGCGAAAAAGTACGACCCTGCCGTAAAGGAGGCGCTCCTTTCCAGGGAGAGGGCGGACATGCTCGATACACATCGAGTGATGTCGTTTCTCCCCCTGATGCCGTACCAGCAGGTGGCCGACGTGGGCTGCGGCCCCGGCTACTTCACCATACCCCTGGCGAAGTTCGCCTTCGACGGCAGGGTGTATGCGCTCGACATCCACAAGCAGATGCTGGACGCGGTTAGGGAGGCGGCGGATCGGGTGAGGCTGACCAACGTTGAGACCGTGCTGAGCCGCGAGCGAAAGGTCACCCTTGACAAGCAATCCATTGACGGCGCGATGGTGGCCTTTCTGCTCAGCGAGGCGTCTATGCCGGCCAAGGTGCTCAAGGATGTGTACGGCGCGCTGAGGACGGGGGGCTGGCTGGCGATCATCGAGTGGCGGCAGGCGGACCAGGAGGGCGGGCCCCCGGCTGCCTCCCACTTCTCCGAGGAGGACTCAAAGGAGCTGGCCGCCGAGGTCGGCTTTCGCCTGACCGGACGCTACGACGTCAACCCGCTCCACTACATGCTGGTCTTCCGGGCCTGACCGGGCTCCCACCCGCCGCTGACCTTCCCGCCAGGTCCGACAGGATGGAGCATTGCTGACCAAGAGGGTTATTCCGTGTCTTGATGTAACGGGCGGACGCGTAGTCAAGGGTGTCAGCTTCGTCGGCCTCAGGGACGCGGGCGATCCGTCGGAATTGGCCTCGTTCTACGATCGAGAGGGCGCCGACGAGCTCGTGTTCCTCGACATCACCGCCAGCTCGGACGGGCGCGACATATTGGTCGACGTCGTCCGAACCGTTTCAGAGCGCGTGTTCATTCCCCTGACCGTAGGCGGCGGGATCCGCAACTCCGAAGATGTCCGGGCGATGCTCGAGGCGGGCGCAGACAAGGTGTCGCTAAACACCGCGGCCGTGGGCGACCCGGATCTGGTGCGGGCCGCCGCCGACAGGTTCGGTAGCCAGTGCATAGTGGTCGCGATCGACGCCCGGCGCATTGGCAGGTCCGCCCTGGACCTGCCGCCCGGAAGCGCCGGGACCGCGAGCGACCTTGCGCTGCGCGACGATTCTGTGTGGGAGGTGGTGACCCGCGGAGGCCGGACCCCCACAGGCATCGATGCGGTAGAGTGGGCCGCAAGGGTCGCCGAGCTGGGCGCGGGCGAACTGCTGGTGACCAGCATGGATGCGGACGGGCAGCAGACCGGCTATGACCTGGAACTGCTGGCGGCCATATCGAATCGCGTGCCGGTGCCCCTGATCGCCAGCGGCGGTGCGGGTGATCTCGATCACCTGTGCTCGGCCGTCCAGGAGGGAGGGGCCGATGCCGTGCTGGCTGCCAGCATCTTCCATTTCGGTACGTACACCGTATCGGAGGCCAAGGCCTTCATGGCCAGCCGCGGGCTCCCGGTCAGACCGGCCGGGTAGACTTCCAATCGGAAGGCCCGCCGGCCTACGGCGGGGGCCGGCGGAGTGAGTTACTGAGGAGTAGACGAGGTATTAGGGCATGATTGAACTGGATGAGAGAGGACTGTTCCCGGCGATCGCCCAGAACGAAGACACCGGCGAGGTACTCATGCTCGGCTGGATGAGCCCGGGCTCGCTCAAGCGCACGATCGAGGGCGGCGAGGTCTGGTTCTACAGCCGGAGCCGGGCCGACCTGTGGCACAAGGGAGAGGTGTCGGGCAACTACTTGAGAGTTCGCAGCGCCGTGCCGGACTGCGACGGCGACGTGCTCTTGCTCAAAGTGGTCCCCGACGGCCCCACATGCCACAGCGGTGAGCCCACCTGCTTTTTTGCCGAGCCGATCGAGGGGCTTCCGGTCTTTGAGCAGGTCGAAGGGGGCTCCAGCATCCTGGACGAGCTGTTCTCGGTCATCCAGGACCGGCGGGAGGAGATGCCCGAGGGGAGCTACACTGCCGAGCTACTGGCTGGCGGTCCCGAGAGGGCCGCACAGAAGGTCGTCGAGGAGGCCGGGGAGACGGCGATAGCGGCGGTCTCCGAGCGAAAGGACAGGCTGCCGGACGAGATCGCGGACCTGCTCTACCACACGCTCGTGCTGATGTCCGCCTCGGGTGTCACGCCTGGTCAGGTGTGGTCGCGTCTGCGCGACCGTCGACGCTGATCGCCTCGTTCATGGCCGCTATGGCCACCTCGATCTGGCTGTCCTCGGGCTCCCTGGTGGTGAGGCGCTGAAGGGTGAGGCCGGGTAACGCGATCAGCTTGACCAGGGCGTTTCCCTGGTGAAACCCGCTCAGGCGGATCACCTCGTAGCTGACGGAGGCTATGACGGGTATCAGTATCACGCGCGAGGCGAACAGCCACCACAGGGGCTCCCTGCCCGTGAAGGCGAACAGTACGATCGCAACGAACATGACGACCAGCAAGAAGGCCGTCCCGCAACGCGGATGGGCGGTAGGGTAGCGACGAACCGACTCGACGCTTAGCTTTTCTCCGTTCTCGTGCGCGTGGACGGCCATGTGCTCTGCGCCGTGGTACATGAAGACTCGGCGGATGTCCTCCATCCTGCCGATGAGCGCTATGTAGGCAAGGAACAGGACCAGCCGGATCACGCCTTCGACGATGTTGCTGACCAGATCCGAGCCGATCATCCCCTCGAGCCCGCGGCTTGCGAATACCGGCACCAGGAAGAACACGCCTATCGCCAGGGCCAGGGCCATGGTGATCATCCCTGCGATCGAGCCGGCACCCAGCTCCTCCTCCTCGCCTGCTGCGACATTGGCAGAGTGCGTGAGGGCGCGCATGCCGAGCGTGAGCGTCTCTGCCATCACCAGAACCCCCCTGACCAGGGGGATGCGCCGGGCCTTACCGCCGTACCAGGGGCTCAGAGACAGGTTGTGCAGCGAGATGTCGCCTTCAGGGGTGCGGACGGCGACCGACGCAGCGCGCTGGCCGCGTATCATCACCCCCTCCAGGACGGCCTGCCCACCGTATGTAGGGCTGTTCTGCTTGTTCATGGATTCTGCTTCTGCGGGCGTCCGAAGCCGTCCCGCCCCGCTCGAATCGTCTCCCAACTACAGAGGGGTGAGCATGCTCACCCCTCTGCCATCGATCTACGGATGTGGGCCCGGCAACCCTACTTGAGGTTGTAGCGCCTCTTGAGGCGATCGACACGCCCCTCTGTGTCTACGATCCTCTGCTCGCCGGTGTAGAACGGGTGGCACAGGTTGCACAGCTCCACCCTGAGGACGGGCTTGGTGGCGCCCGTCGTGAATGTCTTCCCGCACGAGCATACGACCTGGGCATCTGGGAAATAGTCGGGGTGAATTCCGGTCTTCATGGTCTTCTCCAGATGGGCTCTTCGGCCCCTATACGGAGTAAACGCTGACGCGCTTTTTCTTCCGGGTGGCGTGCTCGAACTTGACCTTCCCGTCCACCAGTGCGTAGAGGGTGTGATCCCTACCCACGCCCACGTTGGTTCCCGGTTCGATCTTGGTGCCGCGCTGGCGAACGATGATCGAGCCTGCGGTCGCGAACTGGTTGTCGTAGAGCTTGACTCCCAGCCTCTGGCCTGCGCTGTCGCGCCCGTTTCGGGAGCTGCCCGAGCCTTTCTTGTGCGCCATGGTCTATGTCTCCTAGCGTCACTTAAGCCGGGCGGCCCAGGCGGCCAACGCCGGCGATAATCTACGAGATGTTCGTGATCCTGAGGTCGGTATACGGCTGGCGGTGCCCGTTCTTGCGCCGGTAGCGGGTCTTGGGCTTATACCTGAAGACGGTCACCTTCTCGCCGCGCCCTGCGCCGACTATCTGAGCGGTGACCTTGGCGCCCGCTACCGATGGGGCGCCCACCGTCACGTCCCCGTCCATGCAGAGCATGCGTATGTCCTCCAGCTCGACGAAGTCGCCTTCGTCGCCGGGTATCGTCTCGACGCGTATCACGTCGCCGGCCTTGACGCGGTACTGCTTGCCGCCGGTGTGAACTATGGCGTAGTCGGACAAGGTGTGTGCTCCGGGAACTGCTGTGGCGTCGGGCTGAAACCGTCACCACCGGCGCTCAGGACGCCAGAGATAATTTTAGGGTCCGATTGCCGAAGGGTCAAGAATTATGATCAGGTCCCCAAGCCTGATCCAGCATTTAGTCCGCCTACGACTCTGAGGACTAGTCGACCGGCTCGAACACTCGGCGATGACGATCAGCTTGGGCGGAAGGTAGATCGCAAAGCCGGTAATGATGGCGAACAGGCAGACGAAGAGCCTTCACGGGAAGCCGTGGTGGTCGCTGACGATAAAGGAGATGCGCCAGCCGCCCTCGTCCAGATCCTTCAGCACGCGCTCAAGTGCCCGGCCTTGGGTCTCGCCCTTGAGGGCGTC
Organism: Dehalococcoidia bacterium; assembly: GCA_034421295.1. Taxonomy (GTDB): domain Bacteria; phylum Chloroflexota; class Dehalococcoidia; order Lucifugimonadales; family UBA2962; genus CAUZIR01. Next base: position 140,803 of record DAOUKM010000004.1, on the reverse strand, counting down.
CCACCGGCCCCACGGAATACTGTGGGAAACTGTTTGTGGACCCGTCTATGGCCCGGCGGGGGCTGCATTAGGACGATTACGCGTCTTCAGAGTCGGTCCGGCCCTGTGTGAAATCTCCGGCGATTCGTCGCCGCGCGGCCCGGGTTAGCCGGGTCCGTCGCGTCCGCCGTCCTCCAGATACGACAGATCGAACACCTTCTCCGGGCGCCACTGCCCGCTGGAGCCGTCGAAGACCAGCAAGGCGATGAACTCACCACCCGTTCCGTATGCCCTTGCGCGCTGGCCCCTCCTTGCGGGAGGGATCCGGGCACCGGACGGTATGGGTTGACCCTGCCTGACTATCCGGGCTGCGGCCTGCCCCAGCACCACGGCCGGTAGATTCATCAGCACGGCGTCGGGGGCGTGCATGATGTCCTCCAGGCTCCCGGCGGCCAGCAGTTCCTCGGCGCGCCCGAGGCCGAGGGCCTCCTCCAGTCGAAAGGGTCCGCTGCGAAGCCGCACCAGGCCCTTGAGATTTCCGCCCACACCCAGGGTCGCACCCAGGTCGTGGGCGAGCGACCGCATGTAAAAGCCCCTCCCGCACCGTACGAACACCGAGGCGAGCGGCGGCTCGTAGCTCTCCAGCGCAAGATCCTCCACCAGTACGCGTCTAGGTTCCAGCGCCACCTCTACGCCGCTGCGGGCCAGATCGTAAAGGCGCCTGCCCTCCCTCTTGAGGGCGCTGTACATCGGGGGCACCTGGTCGATCTCTCCCCTGAATCCGCCCAGGGCCGCCTCGATCTGCTCGGCCGTTATCCCCGATGGGTCCGACCTGGCGGTGACCTGGCCGGCCGAGTCGTAGGTGTCGGTCTGGACCCCCATCTCGATCAGGCCGCGGTATTCCTTTCTGCCGTCGACCAGGTACTCCATCATGCGCGTGGCCTGCCCGAGGCAGATCGGTATCACGCCGGTGGCCACCGGATCGAGCGTGCCCCCGTGCCCGACCTTCCTCAGCCCGCTCGCTCGCTTTACGCGGCGGACGACGTCCATCGATGTGATGCCGGCGGGCTTGTCGATGACGATCACGCCGTCGACTGACCGGGTGGTGCGGGCCATCTCGTTATCGGCCGCCGGAAGCCGGATCCTGGTCGACGATCCTGAGGATCTTGTCCGAGAGGTCCGCGCCGCGCTCTATCGACTCGTCCAGCCTGAACTGAAGGTGGGGGACCGATTTCATAGCCAGCCTGTCTCCCAGCCTTCGGCCCACGAAGCCCGCGGCGGAAGACAGCGCCCTGAGCACGCCGCGCCTGTCGCCGGTCCCGTAAACGCTGACGAAGACCTTCGCCCTGCGCAGGTCGGAAGAGGTTTCAACGGCCACGATGCTGACCAGACCGTCGATGTGCGGGTTCTTGACCTCGTTGGCCAGGATGAGGCTGATCTCCTGGCGCAGGTTCGCGTTGACGCGATCCAGCCGGCGCGTCATCCGGCGTCCCTATCCGACGCCGACCTGCTCGGTGCGGTGGGCCTCCAGCACGTCGCCTTCCTCAAAGCCGTTGAACCCATCGAGCACGAGGCCGCCCTCGTTGCCGTTGGTGACCTCGCGGACGTCGTTCTTAAAGTGCTTGAGGCTGGCTATCTTGCCAAGGAACAGGCGGTTGCCGCCCCGCAGTACGTGTATCTCCGAGTCCCGCGCGACCCTTCCGCGGCCAACGTAAAAGCCCGCGATCCTGGCGGTTCGCCCCATGGGGAACACCGCCCGGACCGTAGCCTCGCCCTCCACCACGTCGCGATACACGGGCTCCAGCAGGCCCCTCAGGGCCTTGTCAACGTCCTCTACGAGATCGTAGATGATCTCGTAGCTGCGTATCTCCACGCCCTCCTGGGCCGCAAGGGCGCGGGCTCCCGCCTGCGCCACCGTGCTAAACCCTACGATGATCGCGTCGGAGGCGACCGCGAGCAGTACGTCGTTCTCCGATATGCCCCCCGCGGCGGACCTGATGACGTTGACACGCACCTTGTCGGTGCTCAGCCCGTAGAGGGCCGACAGCACCGCGTCGACGCTGCCCTGAACGTCCGTCCTGACGATCAGGTTGAGGGCCTTTGCCTCGCCCGACTCTACGCGGGTGTAGACATCGCCGAGGGACGTCCCGGCCCGAGAACTGGCCTCACGCTCTCTGCGCTCGGCAAGGGTGCGCCCGGTCTTGTCGTCGGGTACAACCTCGAATATCTCGCCCGCCTCGGGCAGACCGCTGATGCCGAGTATCTCGGCGGGGGTGGATGGTCCGGCCTCATTGAACCGCTGTCCCCGCTCGTTCATCATCGCCTTGACCCGCCCGCGGATCGTGCCGACAACCAGGTGGTCACCGACCCTCAATGTGCCGTTTTGCACCAGGACGGTGGCGACGTTGCCTCTGCTTCGGTCGACCCGCGCCTCGACGACAACGCCGCTGGCCGGCTTTTCGGGATTGGCCTTCAGTTCGGATATTTCGGCGACCAGGCCGATGTGCTCCAGCACGTTGGAGACGCCCTCACCCTTCAGGGCAGAGACCGGCACGGATATCACATCGCCGCCCCAGTCCTCCACCAGCAGGTCGCGCTCGGCGAGCTGGCGCTTGACCCTCTCCGGGTCGGCGTCCTGCCTGTCCATCTTGTTGATCGCCACTATCATCGGCACTTCGGCGGCCCTTATGTGGTCGATCGCCTCCTCGGTCTGGGGCATCAGCCCGTCGTCCGCTGCGACTACCAGGACTGCGATGTCGGTGACCTTCGCGCCCCGCGCTCTCATGGCCGTGAACGCCTCGTGACCGGGCGTGTCCAGGAACGTGATTGAGTCTCCGTCCTGTTCCACCTGGTAGGCGCCGATGTGCTGTGTGATACCGCCGGCCTCGCCGGCCACGACGTTGGTCTTGCGTATGGCGTCGAGCAGCGTTGTCTTGCCGTGGTCTACGTGCCCGAGGATCGTCACTACCGGTGATCTGGGCCTCAGGCTGGCGGGGTCCTCCCCCTCCTGCGTGGGCACGATGGAGGTCGCGTCCTCGCCCTCCTCCTCTGGCTCAAGGATGTCATAACCGAAGTCCTCGGCAATGTCGGCCGCCAGATCGTAGTCGAGCACCTCGTTGATGGTGTACATATAGCCGCGGCGCATGAGCTGCTTGATCACGTCGATCGCGGTCACGCGCATCATTGCGGCGAGATCGCCGACGGCGATGGCGTCGGGTATGTCCAGCGACGGCGGCGCTGCTGGTCGCGAGGCGGGTCGGGCCGACTGGGCGCCGGCCCCCGCGGTCCCGGTCGCCGTTCCCTTATGTCCGGTCTTGCTGGTCATCTGTCTCGCGGCTGTGGCCCTCGCTCGGGGCCCGTCCCGTCAGTTCGGATATCAGCCTCGACGCCTCCTTCTCGGTTATCGTCGTTCTCAGCGCGTAGGATAACCTACGCGCCCTCAGAGGTGTGGGGTCGCAATCCGGACTCATGCACAGATAGGCGCCGCGCCCGTGCATCTTCCCGCTCGGGTCCACCCGGACACCTCTGCCCGATGCGACCAGCCTGGTGAGGGAGGACTTGTCGGTCTTTCTACCGCAGGCGATGCAGGTTCTCTGGGGCGATCGGCGCACCCTAGAGACCTGAGACCGTCCCGCCTCGGACACGGCGCCCGGCTCGATTCGCTGCCCGGGAGGAGTCAGCGCCTGCGGGACCTGTAAGAGCGCCTGCGCCGGCCACCCCTGCGCCGGCCCGGCCCATCGGGTCGGAGTTCCTCGATATCCTCGGCGAACCTTATCTGACCTGGCTCTGAGGAGACCGGCGGCCTGCGCACCGTCCAGACCTCGTCCGGCAGTTCCGAAAGGGACTGGGCGGCGACCGCGACAGGTTCGGGCTCCTGGCGTGCCTGTTCCTGCTCGAACAGCGCCTCCGCCAGCTCGGCCTCAACCGGCACCTTCACCTCTGGTTCGTCCGCCGCGACCGGCTCGGGCTCGGCCTCAGTCGGCCCTTGCTCAGCGGCGATCTGCTCGGTCGCCTCGGCCACCTCGACCAGCTCGGCCGCCACCTCCAAGACCTCCGGTGCCGGACCCTCGGCGGGCTGCTCGCCGTCGACCGCGGGCTCTGCCGGGACCGCCGCCACCGCTGCCACGGCCTCAACGGCATCTAGCACGGGCGCCGGAGCCGGCGCGGGGGCGGGCTCGACGGCCTCGGCGTCGCTCTTTATGTCCACCCTCCAGCCGGTGAGCTTGGCGGCGAGCCGGGCGTTCTGGCCCTCCTTCCCGATGGCCAGCGAGAGCTGGCGATCCGGCACGACGGCCGTGGCCGAAAGCGTGGCGGGCTCGACGTCCACTCGCAGGACCTGCGACGGGCTCAGGGCGTGGGCTATGAAGATCGTGGGGTCCGGGTCCCATTCGACGACGTCGATCTTCTCGCCGTGAAGCTCATTTACGATGTTCTGGATTCGAATGCCCCTCAGGCCTACGCAGGAGCCCACGGGGTCCACGCCCGACTGCGAGGCCCAGACCGCCACCTTGCTGCGTGCTCCGGGCTCTCGGGCGATGGCCTTGATCTCGACCGAGCCGTTGTAGATCTCGGGGACCTCCATCTCGAACAGGCGCCTGAGCAGCACCTTGTCGGCGCGCGAGACGATCAGCTCCGGACCCTTGGTCGACCTCTCGATCGACTTGAGCAGGACCTTCATCTTCTGTCCCACCCTGTAGCGCTCGTAATAGACCTGCTCTGTAGGGGGCAGGACCGCCTCTGCGCGGCCCAGCTCGGCGATGATCTGCTTGGGCTCGATGCGCTGGACGGTGACGGTGTATACCTCGCCTTCCTTGTCTGCGAACTCCTCGTAGACAAGCTCGCGCTCCGCCTCTCGAAGCCTCTGGAGCACCACCTGCTTGGCCGTCTGCGCTGCAATGCGGCCGGCGCTGTGGGGAAGACTCTCGTAGGCGACGCTCTCGCCTATTTCCGCGTCGGCCTTGTACCCGCGCGCCTCGTCAAGGTCCATCTCCAGCTGTGGATCCTCGACGGTCTCGACGACCCGCTTGAGGAGATAAACGCTCACCTCGCCGCTGCCCGGGTCAAGTTTTACCGAGATGTCCTGACCGGCCGCTATGCTATCCTTCCGGTAGGCAGAGACCAGCGCCGCCTCGATTGCGGATAGGACGATCTCGCGGGGGAGGTTCCGCTCCGCCGCAAGCTGAGTCAGCGCGATCAGGAAATCGCTCTTCATGCTCTTTGTCAGTCCCTCCTCATACGCACATTTGCGCAGCGCGAGTACCGCAAAAAAACCTCCCCTTTAATCAAGAAAAGTGGGGCCGGCCCCACTTTCCGCGAAAAGGAAAAGTTGTCGCCCCAAGTATATCAACAGGCGCCCTTTCTCACAAGGTCATCGGGGCCATAGACGCGGAATTGCAGCCATCGAAGCGCGGACGCTCTCTACTTTCGGGCCTCCTGCTGGCGCTCCTTTGCCTGGCCGCTCTAGCGGCCTGCGACGGCGGTGGAGACGAGGAACTAGTCGTCTTTGCCGCGGCGAGCCTCACCGACGTCCTGAGCGAACTCGGCGAGGAATACGAGACCGAGACCGGCACAAAGGTGCTGTTTAACTTTGGTGCTTCCCAGCAGCTGGCACGCCAGATAATCGACGGGGCGCCCGCGGACCTGCTGGTCTCGGCAGGCCGCCAGCCGGTCGACCTGCTCATCGACAGGGACGGGCTCACCTCAGAGCCGATCGACCTGCTCGGTAACGTACTGGTCGTCGTTGCCAGACGCGGCTTCGCAGACCCGCCCGACGACCTGTCGGCGCTGATGTCAGCTTCGGTCGCGAGCGTGTCGATCCCCGACCCGGACCTGTCCCCGGCCGGCAACTACGCCAGGGAGGCCATCGCATCGCTCGGGCTTTGGGACCTGCTGACCGACAAGATAGTTCCCACGGCGGACGTGCGGGCCGCCCTGACCAACGTCGAGCGCGGTAACACCGATCTGGCGATCGTGTACCGCACCGATGCGCTGAGCGGGGAGGGGCTGGTCATCCTGGACATAGTGGATGCCGACTCGCACTCGCCCATCGTCTACCCGGTCGCCCTCACAGCCCGGGGGGAGCGGGCGGAGCCGGCGCGCCGGTTCGCCTCATACCTAGCGGGCCCGCGAGCCCAGGACGCGTTCTCGCGCTACGGATTCGCCCGCCCGCCCGCAGGACCTCAGGGGGAATGAGCTGGAGCTTTCGCTAGTAGGACTTTCGCTGCAGGTGGCCGTGGTGGCCACCGCAATGAACCTGATCCCGGCGCTCGCGGTGAGCTGGCTGCTCGTAAAGCGCAGGGTGCCGGGGGGCTTCGTCCTGGACCTACTGGTATCGCTTCCGCTTGCGCTCCCACCGGTGGCGATCGGCTTTTTCCTGCTGCTCTTGCTGGGCAGGGAGGGACCTTTCGGCACGGCCGCCCGGGCGCTGTTCGGCTCGGACATCATCTTCACGTGGTTTGCGGCCGCCATCGCCGGGGCCGTGGTCTCGTTCCCGCTCGTCACGCGCTCGATCATGGTGGCCATGGGCGACGTGGACCGCCGTCTGGAACTGTCGGCCAGGACCCTCGGGGCAGGTCCGTGGCGGGTCTTTTTCACAATCACCGTTCCCCTCGCCTACAGGGGGATACTGGCCGGTCTGCTGCTCGGCTTTGTGAGGGCGCTCAGCGAATTCGGCGCCACGATAGTCGTTGCGGGGAACATAGCGGGCCGCACCGAGACGCTTCCCCTCGCCGTCTACTCGAACATCCTCCTGGGCAGGGACGGGCAGGCCCTGAAGCTGATAGGAATAACGATCGGTCTTGCCGTTCTGACGCTGGCGGTGCACAACTGGCTGCTGGCAAGGATGGGCGGAGCCAGGGAGGGACCGCATGGCGCAAGAAGCTAGGACCGGCCTGGCCGATCGTGGCCGCCCCGATGGCGGTCCGCTCGTCAGCTTCGACATCGTCAAGTCCTACCCGGGCTTTAGCCTCGTGTGCAAGGCCGACTTCACATCGGGCGTGACCGCGGTCTTCGGCAAGTCCGGCAGCGGCAAGACGACCCTGCTGAACTGCCTTTCCGGGATCGAACGGCCCGATGGCGGCCAGATTGAAATCCTTGGTCGCAGGGTCTACGGAGGTACTTCGCCCGCCGTGCACCTGCCCCCCGAAAGGCGCAGGGTCGGGTACCTGATGCAGGGAGGCAGCCTGTTCCCGCACATGTCGGTGGCCCGCAACATCGCATACGGCCACGAGTTGCTCCGCCCGGAAAGGCGCAGGGTGAGCCCCGGTGAGGTCGTCGAGCTGCTGGAGTTGACCGGCCTCCTCGACCGTCCGGTGGCGGGACTGTCGGGCGGAGAGGCACAGCGGGTCGGGCTGGCCAGGGCGCTCGCCACGTGCCCCGACCTTCTGCTGCTGGATGAGCCCCTGAGCGCGCTCGACGCCCCCATGCGCGGGGTCATAATCCGGTACCTTAAGACGGCCCGCGCAGAGCTCGGGATTCCCATGGTCATCGTCTCGCACTCCCTGTCGGAGGTGCTGGCCCTGGCCGATGAGGCCCTGGTGCTGTCCGGCGGCGAGGCCATCGCCCAGGGACCGCCGGCCAAGGTGCTGGTCGATCCCTCGGTCGGGGCGCTTGCCGACTACCCGGACCTTGAGAACCTGCTCGACGGCGAGATAGTCCGGCCCGCGGACGGTCTGCGGCCCGGCAGGGTCCGCGTCGGTGAGGCCACCGTCGAGGCGCCCGAGGTCCGCGGCAGGCCGGGCGACGAGGTGACGGTTTCGATCGGTGCGGCGGACGTCATCGTTGCGACCGCCATGCCCACGGGGCTAAGCGCCAGGAACGTCTTCGGCGCGCGTCTGACCGAACTTCACCCGGTAAAGGGCAGGGTTCTCGCCTACTGCGACGTGGGCGTCAGCATCGTGGTCGAGTTGACGCAGGACGCCGTGGCCGACCTTGAGCTCCACGAGGGCCGGGAAGTCTACCTTATTGTCAAGACCAACTCGATAATGGTTCTCAACCCGGCCTGACCGCTTCCCTCGCGTCCTTCCCGGTCGGACACAGATCGAGCAGGGGGCATTCCCCGCAGCGGGGCGACTTTCGGCAGGTCTGCTTTGCGTGACGGACCAGCAGGGCGTGGAACTCCCCCAGCGCCGGGGCGTCCTTAGGCATGGCGCCGGCGAACAGGGCGCTGATCTCCGAGTAGCTGGCGTCCTCGCGGGCAAGGCCCACTCTGGCGGCGATCCTGCGGGTGTAGGCGTCGACGACGAACACGGGCCGATTCGCCGCGTAGACCAGAATGTCGTCGGCCGTCTCCTCACCCACGCCGTGCACCGACAGCAGCATCTGCCTGAGGCGCTCGGTCGGCACCTGCGACATCCCCTCCGGATCGCCGCCGAACCTGTCCATCAGGAAGCGAGCAAGCGCCTTGAGCTTTCGCGCTTTGGCGTTAAAGTAGCCCGCCGGTCTGACCAGCGCGGCGAGCTCCTGCTCTGGCAGGGCGATGATGGACTCCGCACTGAGGGCGTTCGCGGACCTCAGCGCGGCGATCGCCCTCTCGGCGTTTACCCAGGTGCAGGCCTGCGTGAGCACGGCGCCGACCATCATCTCGAAGGAGCTGTCGGCCGGCCACCATCCTTGAGGGCCGTGAACCCCCAGCAACCGCTCGTATATCCTCGGTATCAGCGCTGACATGGACCGGTGTACAGTATTTCAGGTTTCTAAAGGTGCACCCGTATACCGAAAGACTCCGCGCGGCGATGGGCAGGTCCCGCAGCCTGGTATGCGTCGGCCTGGACCCCGAGCCGGCGAGAATGCCCCTGCGCGATGTGGCCGCCTTCAACCGGGCCATCATCGATGCGACCGCGGACCTGGTTTGTGCCTATAAGCCCAATCTGGGTCACTACGAGGCGCTGGGCATCCCGGGCCTTTCCGCCCTGGAAGAGACCATCGAGCACATCCGCTCGGCGGCCCCGGGCGTCGTGCTGATCGGAGACGCAAAGCGCGGGGATGTGGGCTCTACCAGCGCGGCGTATGCCCGTGCCATGTTCGAGGTCTGGGGCTTTGACGCGACCACGGTCAACGCCTATGGTGGCGGCGAGGCCCTGGCGCCGTTCCTTGAGTACGCGGACCGCGGCGTGTACGTGTGGTGTCGCTCGTCCAACACGGGGGCCGCCGAGCTGCAGGACCTGGTGCTGGACAGTGGCGAGACGGTCTTCGAGCGGCTCGCCGCACAGGTGGTGGACTGGGAATCAAGGGCCGCCGTCGGGCTGGTCGCAGGTGCGACCTATCCCGCGGACCTCGCAGCGCTGCGTGCCCTGGCGCCCGGAGCATCGCTGCTGGCGCCGGGCATCGGTGCCCAGGGCGGCGATCTCGGCGCGGCCGTCAGGGCGGGGGCGGGAGAAGACGGCAGGGGTATCGTCATCGCCTCGTCGCGGGCCGTGACCTACGCCTCGGCGTCCGAGGGCGATTTTGCCGAAGCCGCCCGCGCCGCTGCCGCCGCGCTGCGCAGCGGGGTAAACGATGTCCTGGACGGGGAGGGCCTGGGGTGGTGACAGCCGGCCGCCTCGTTCCGACTCCGCCTCAGGCCCGTTCAGGCGATGCGTACGGTCGATGGCGGCCGACCTGAGGCTCGGGGACGTCGTCCGACTCAAGAAGGCTCACCCCTGCGGGGGATTCGAGTGGGAGGTGGTCCGGCTCGGTGCCGATGTGGGCCTGGTCTGCCGCACATGCGGGCGGCGTGTCCTGCTGACCAGAAACGAGCTCGCAAGACGCCTGCGGGAGGTCGTGAGCGGGTGAGAAGCGGCGTCCACGGCCTCATCGCGCCGCCCGTGAGCCTGGTCAGTGGACGGGGTAACCTGCCTGGACCAGACTCGGTTACCCGTGCGCCGGCGGCCGGCCCGGATGGAGATCACCCGTTCGTCGGTTCCCCGAAAGGACATCCGGTGTGGGGCGAATACAGCCTTCGGTCCGACCCGTAGGGGATGGATCTCGGGCCATCGATTCGACCCTGCGTCAGGACGCTTCGAATCCCCACCGAACACCTGTGCGGTGTGGTCGGTTCGGGGGTCGTGGCCTTGTCTTGATCGTTTGACACTCCTGAAAACCGGCCCGTAGAATTGACCTCTCGGGGGCGGGGTTGGCGCCCTTTCTCAGGGCCTTGACGGTCCGCTAGGGACCTTGATCGAACCGCCTGCATGTTGACTGGGGACGGGATCGCAAATGCGGGAGATGATGATAGACAGCATCCGCGTGAGCCTGACTGACTATCAGCGGGTCGTGATTCTGCGCGTAAAGGACACCGACCGCTACCTTCCCATCTGGATAGGCCCCAATGAGGCTGATGCCATCGCCGTCAAGCTCCAGGATGTCGCGGTATCCCGTCCGCTGACCCACGACCTGCTGGGCAGCGTCATCGACACGCTGGGAGCGAGCGTCAGCAGCATCGTGGTTTCGGAGCTGAGCAACGATACCTTCTACGCCAAGATCGTCCTGGGTGTTAACGGCAGCAGCGTCGAGGTGGACTGCCGGCCCAGCGACGCTATTGCGCTGGCGGTCAGGTCCGAGGCGCCCATATTCGCCGAGGAGTCGGTGCTCGAGAAGGCCAGCGTGCAGATGGACGCCGAGACCGGAAAGCCCATCGTCTCCGGCGAGCAGACGGGCCCAAAGCCGCTCCGGGAAGAGGAGCTAAAGACCCTTTCGGCCTTCAGCGACTTTGTCTCGACCCTCGACCTGGACGACATAGGCGAGGGCACCAAGGGGTCCGGGTCCAGTTAGACATCGGCCCGAACCGGTCTCGGACGCCGATCCTGCCATACGCCCTGCTCGGGACCTGCCCGGGAGCAATTATCTGACCCCTTTCAGGCGCTGTGATTTGGCCCCTTTCCCGCATTGTTGACCCCTAAATCGAGATTGTGATAAGCTTTGCAATCGCCATCGTGGCGGGCCGGGAACGCCGGTGAACAGGGGCGCGGGTTGGTTGAGTGGACGGTCCTTCCAGGAGCAAGAGGGCACTAATCGCGCGGTTGGTGGGCGTCGGCTGGTTTGTCGCCCTGACTATCGCGGGGGGCGCCATCGGCGGGCTGGCTCTTGATGCCTGGCTGGGCGCTTCGCCCATACTGACAATCGTGGGGATCCTGGTGGGTCTGGCGGTCGCGGTGACTGGCATGTACCGAATGATTCTGGCGGTGCTGAACGGCCCGCCAGCGGCGAAGTGACGACCGGTTAGATCGATTAGCCCTGGCAGGCGCCGGGCGTTCTTAGGAGACGTTTAAGCTGCTGCGCAACCCGAAGGTTCTGATCGTCCTGCTGGCCTTTGGGGCGCTTTTCATCATCGGTCTGGCAGGCGGCGCGCTGGGCAACGAATTCGGTGGCGGGTTCCTGGGCGCTCCGATCGCCCACCTTCAGATCCCCGCCGAGAACATCTCCTCCGGTCCGAACATCGGCGGCTTCCACATCACCAACACGATGGTGACCACGTGGGCCGCGATCGTCATAGTCCTGCTGATGGGCCTGATCGCATCGCGCCGTGCGAGTCTCGTTCCGAGCGGGCTGCAGAACCTGTTCGAGGTGATCATCGAGTATTTCCAGCGCATCGGCGAGGGGCTCGCCGGGAGGCGGGGCCTGACCTACGTTCCGCTGGCTCTTTCGATCTTCCTGTTCATCCTGGTCGCCAACTGGATGGGCATACTCCCCGGCTTCGGCACCATCGGCTGGATAGAGTCGCCCGAGGAGGTCATCCACCACCTAGAGGACAAGGAGGATCACCCGGACCTGTCCAAGGTCAAGGTCAATGTGTTCGCAGGAGCGGGGACTGTCGGGGTGATGGGATTCGGCTCGGTCGACGACACGATCACCGCGGCCGAGTGGGAGGAGTGGAGCCACACCGAGGAGTCGGAGGGCAAGCAGGCCGGCGTTCTGGTTCCGTTCCTGCGCTCGGCCAACACCGACGTAAACACCACCCTGGCCATAGCCCTGGTGGCGATGTTCTTCGTGCACTTCTGGGCACTTCGCGAGCTGGGCGTCTTCTCGCACCTTCGCAAGTACATCAACTTCGGGCAGGGCCCGATGTGGTTCTTCGTGGGCATACTCGAGTTCGTGAGCGAGGTGGCCAGGATCATCAGCTTTACCTTCCGACTGTTCGGCAACATCTTTGCCGGCGAGGTGCTGCTGGTGGCCATGGCGTTCCTCATCCCGCTGATCGGCGTGCTGCCCTTCATGGGACTCGAGCTGTTCGTGGGCCTGATACAGGCCTTCATATTCGCAATGCTGACATTGGTGTTCGCCGCGGTGGCCAGCGCGGCGCACGATTCGCACTAGGCCAGGAATCGGAAGCAAGCCGCGCCGGCCCGAAGAGAGATCGGCACGGCCAAAAAGGAGCGGAGGTAAAGCTCGATGCTTGAAGGTGACCTTAACGGTGTTGGCGCCGGACTGGCGATCGGCCTTGGGGCCATTGGCCCCGGGATCGGCGTCGGACTTCTGGCGGCAAAGGCGATGGAGTCGATAGGACGCAACCCTGACGCAGTCGGCCTGGTTCAGCAGAACATGATCCTGGCCATCGCGTTCGCCGAGGCGATCGCGATCTACGCGCTGGTCGTGGCCATCATTATCAAGTTCGTATAGCCGCCGGCAGCTGCCGGGGCGATAGTCCGAGGATACAGAGGCGGTATGGGCGCACTAGGAATAAACCTATCCGGTCTGATAACCCAGATCGTTAGCTTCCTCATCCTCTTCATAGCGCTGTGGCTCGTTCTCTACAAGCCCATCACCAGGGCGATGCGCGAGCGGTCGAGCCGCATCAAGGAGGGCCTTGAGGCCGCCGAGAAGGCGCGCGAAGAGGCGGCGGCGGCAAGGTCGGACATGGAGGAGCAGATAGCTGCGGCGAGGGCCGAGGGCCAGGAGATGATCGCCCAGGCCCGGCAGGTGGCCGATCGCTTCCGTGAAGAGGAGCTGGCCAAGGCCAGGCAGGAGATCAGGTCCGAGCGCGAGAGGGCGGAGGCGGACATCCAGCGCGAACGGGACGCAGCCATTGAGGGGCTGCGCAGGGAGTTCGGGGCCCTGGCCGTCGACGCCGCAGAGAAGATCGTGGAGCGCTCGCTCGACGAATCGGCGCACAAGGAACTGATCGACAAGGTCCTTGAGGACAGCGGCGCTCTGGGCCGCGGCCGATAATGGCGGTGATCTGCAGATGAGGTCTGGCTGAGCCGATGCCCGGTGCACCTTCCTCAAGGAGGTTTGCTCAGGCAGCCTTTCAGATCGCATCCGAGGGCGAGAAGCTGAGCGAGTGGAGACAGGACCTTGCGACCATGGCCCAGGCCATGCAGGAATCCGATCTACCCGCTCTGCTCGATTCACCACAGGTGCCGCTCGATCGGAAGCTGAGCGTGATCGATGAGGTGCTCGGCGAGGGCGTCGAACCCATGGCCCGCAACCTGGCCGGCCTGCTCGCCTCGCGGAACGCTGCGGGAACGATCCCTGACATAGCCGACCACTTCGAGCGCATGCTGGACGCGCATAGGGGAGTGGTGCGGGCGGAGGTCACGACCGCCGTGGAACTGGGCCAGGAGCAGATCGACAGGCTGGCGCGTACCCTCGGGGAGGCGGTGGGAGCCGATGTGGTGGTGGGGACCCGCGTCGATCCCGGGGTGATCGGCGGCATGGTCGCCAGGGTGGACGACCGGCTGATAGACGGAAGCGTTCGCACCAGGCTGCAGGAGATGAAGAGGGAACTATCCCGGTAATGGCAAAGGCGGCCCCCGGTTTCCGGAAGACCCGATCCCGCGAAAGAGGCGGCGATTCGGCACCGGGAGCGGCGGGGCACAACACTAGCGGAGAACGACATGGCAGTTAGAGGACAGGACATCGCCTCGGTCATTAAGCGCCAGATCGAGGACTTCGGGAGCGACCTGACGATGGTGGAGGTCGGAACCGTGGTCGAGGTCGGCGACGGCGTCGCCCGCATCCACGGCCTTTCCGGGGTCAGCTACTCGGAGTTGCTCGCGTTCGAGAGCGGCGTGACGGGCCTGGCCCTAAACCTCGAGGAGGACGGCGTTGGAGCCGTTATTCTCGGCGATCCCCTCAGCGTCAAGGAGGGAAGCGAGGTCCGCAGCACCGACCGGATCGTGGAGGTCGCGGTCGGCCCGGAGCTGATCGGCAGGGTGGTGGATGCGCTCGGAGAGCCGATCGATGGCAAGGGCCCGACCGGCACGACCAGCACGATGCCTGCGGAGATCGTAGCCCCCGACGTCGCCTCCCGCAAATCGGTCAACAGCCCGGTGCAGACGGGAATCAAGGCGATCGACGGGATGATTCCCATTGGTCGGGGCCAGCGCGAGCTGATCATCGGCGACCGGTCCACGGGCAAGTCGATGATCGCCATCGACACGATCATCAACCAGAAGGGCGGCGACCTGATATGCGTGTATGTCGCGATCGGGCAGAAGGCCGGCAAGGTCGCACAGACCGTGGCAATGCTCGAGGAGCACGGGGCGATGGAACACACCATCGTCGTCGCGGCCAACGCCGCGGACCCCGCGCCGATGCAGTATCTGGCTCCCTACGCCGGCTGCGCCATGGCCGAGCACTTCATGAACGAGGGAAAGGACGCCCTTATCGTCTACGACGATCTCTCCAAGCATGCATGGGCCTACCGGCAGATGTCGCTGTTGCTGCGCCGTCCCCCGGGACGCGAGGCGTACCCCGGGGACGTGTTCTACCTGCACAGCCGCCTGCTGGAGAGGGCCGCAAAGCTGGACGATGCCCACGGCGGGGGCTCCCTTACCGCCCTGCCCATCATCGAGACGCTGGCCGGCGACGTGTCGGCCTACGTTCCCACCAACGTCATCTCGATCACCGATGGCCAGATATACCTTGAGCCCGAGCTGTTCAACGCCGGCATCAGGCCGGCCGTGAACGCGGGGCTGTCCGTTTCGCGCGTGGGCGGGTCGGCCCAGACCCGGGCGATGCGCGCGGTCGCCGGCGGCCTGCGCCTTCAGCTCGCTCAGTACCGCGAGCTTGCCACATTCGCGCAGTTCGGCACCGAGGACCTGGACGCCGCCACACGTGCCCAGCTCCAGAGGGGGCAGAGGGCGGTGGAGATCCTCAAGCAGGGGCAGAACAGGCCCCTGACCCTGGCCGATCAGGTAACGATCATGTACGCCCTTTCGAACGGGCATCTCGACGACGTGGCACTAGAGAAGATCGGCGAGGCCGAGGGTGCCCTCCAGGGCTACCTCGCTTCCAGCCACCCTGAGCTACTGTCCGACATCAACGAGTCGGCCGCGCTCAGTGACGAGACCACCGGCAGGCTGAACGATGCTCTGGCCGAGTTCAAAAAGTCGGTGCCACTCTAGAGGGGATCGCTGAGAGGTTAAGCGCGGCGACTAGTCCATGGCTTCAGTAAGGCAGATAAAGAGGCGCATATCCAGCGTCGATAACACGGCCAAGATCACAAAGGCCATGTCGATGATCGCCGCCTCCAAGATGCGCCGTGCCCAGGAGATGGCGCTTCAGACCCGACCGTACGCCGACAGGATGCAGACGCTGCTCGCCGACCTGGCCGCACAGCCCCAGGACGTCGACGAGACCCATCCGCTGCTGATGAGGCGCGAGCCTGGCCGGGTGCAGCTGATCGTCATCACCCCCGACCGTGGCCTTACGGGGGGACTGAACACGGCGGTCAACCGGCGGGCCGCCCAGCAGCTAGTCGACCTCGGAGGCGAGGCCGATGTCGTTGCGGTCGGCAAGAAGGGCAGGGACTTTTTCGCGCGCACGGCGAACCTCCGGGCCGTCTTCACCGACATTGGCGACCGCCCTACGGTGGCCGACGCCGGTCCGATCGCCCGCGTGGTGATCGATGACTACGAGGCCGAGCGGGTCGATGCCGTGTACCTGGCCTACGCCCACTTCGTAAACACCACGCTGCAGAGGCCCGAGGTGATGCCCCTGCTCCCGGTGGTGCCGGCCGAGCTGGAGGCCAAGGACACGGTGGGCTACATATTCGAGCCCAGCCCGCGCGCGGTGCTCGCAGAGCTTCTTCCCAGGTATGTGGAGATGGAGATATACCACGCCCTGCTGGAGGGGGTGGCAAGCGAACAGAGCGCCCGCATGGTTGCCATGCGGGGCGCCACCGACAACGCGCTGGATATGAAGGCCGATTTGACCCTGGAGATGAACAAGGTTCGGCAGGAGTCGATCACCACCGAACTGCTGGACATAGTGGGCGGCGCGGCGGCGGTCGAGGCCTAGCCCGCAACCGAACGGTTTAGGAGAACGAAATGGCCAACGGAAAGGTAACCCAGGTAATCGGCACGGTCGTGGATGTGGAATTCCCCCACGACGACATGCCGACTATCTACAACGCGCTAGAGACTGCGGTGGGCGACCAGAGGCTGGTGCTCGAGGTCGAGCAGCACGTGGGCAACAACTGGGTCAGGTGCCTGGCCCTGGGGCCGACAGAGGGCCTGAAGCGCGGCGTCGACGTCGTCGATACGGGTCAGCCGATAGCCGTGCCGGTGGGCGACCCCACCCTGGGCAGGCTGTTTAACGCTCTGGGGGAGACCCTCGACGGCCTAGAGGAGATAGATGCGGGCGACAACTGGCCGATACACCGGGCGCCACCCGGATTCGAGGAGCAGGCAACCCAGGTCGAGGTGCTGGAGACCGGCATCAAGGTGATGGACCTGATCACCCCGTTCACCAAGGGTGGCAAGATCGGGGCGTATGGAGGCGCGGGGGTCGGCAAGACAGTAATCATCCAGGAGCTGATACGAAACATCGGCACCGAGCACCAGGGCGTGTCGGTCTTCGCCGGCGTCGGCGAGAGATCGCGCGAGGGAAATGACCTGTGGCACGAGATGCAGGAGTCCGGCGTCATCAAGAGCACCGTGCTCGTATTCGGTCAGATGAACGAGCCGCCGGGTATACGGGCGAGGGTCGGCCTCACCGGGCTCACCATGGCGGAGTATTTCAAGGAGGAGCGCGGGCAGGACGTCCTCCTGTTCGTCGACAACATCTATCGCTACATCCTGGCCGGCATGGAGGTTTCCGCGCTGCTGGGCCGCATGCCCTCGGCGGTTGGATACCAGCCCACCCTGGGCACGGAGATGGGTGATCTCGAAGAGCGCATCACCTCATCCAAGAACGGCTCGATAACCTCATTTCAGGCGATCTACGTGCCGGCCGACGACTACACGGACCCCGGGATCGTAACGACCTTCGGACACCTGGATGCCGTCGTAGCCCTGGAGAGGTCTATCGCCGAGCAGGGTCTCTACCCCGCCGTAGACCCGCTGACCAGCTTTTCTCGGATCCTGGAGCCGGCCGTGGTGGGCCAGGCTCACTACGAGGTGGCCCGCGGCGTCCAGCAGGTGCTGCAGCGCTACCGGGACCTGCAGGACATCATCGCGATTCTGGGCATCGAGGAACTGTCCGAGGAGGACCGCCAGACGGTCGCCCGGGCCAGGAAGATACAGCGCTTCCTCTCCCAGCCGATGTTCGTCGCAGAGGCCTTTACCGGCCAGGAGGGCCGCTACGTGCCCGTCAGGGAGACGGTGCGCGGATTTCAGGAGATCCTGGAAGGCAAGCACGACGACCTGCCCGAGCAGTCGCTCTACATGGTCGGGACGATCGAAGAGGCGGTCGAGAAGGCCGAGAAGATGGCGGCGGAGGGCCAATAGGGCTTGTCAGCGATGCGTCTTGACATAGTCACCGCCGAGCGCCTCATGTACTCGGAGGAGGTGGAGGGTGTGGTCGCGCCCGGGGCCGCAGGAGTGCTGGGCATACTGCCCGGGCACGCCCCGCTCCTTACCACCCTGGTACCCGGCGAGCTGTTGATTTCCAAGGATGGGGAGCGCAGCGCGATAGTCGTCTCGGGCGGCTTTCTCGAGGTGATCAGAAATCAGGTGGTCGTCCTGGCCGACACGGCCGAGCAGGCCGAGGAGATCGACGTCGAGCGTGCTGAAGCAGCGCTCAAGAGGGCCCAGGAGAGGGTGGAGTCGGCCGACTCGGCGATGGATCTGCAGCGCGCTCTATTTGCCATGCGGCGCTCACGCGCACGGATCGCCGTGGCGCGAAGGAGGCGGAGGGCCTCGGCGCGCGGAGTGGGAGGCGAGCAGCCCCACGTCTAGCTCCAAGGGACACGGCGCGTCCCCGGGGAGCGGTGGACGGTGCTCAGTCCAGCCCGGAGTCCCCCTGCTCGTCAAGCAGGTAGTACGTCATCGACTGCAGTGAGAGCACCGGGTCGATGTTTCGCAGGACCACATCCATGGGCACCTGCGGGGCCACAGGGGCGTAGTTAAGGATCCCGCGCACGTCGTTTTCGACCAGATCGTCGATGACGCTCTGGGCCTCCTGGGCGGGGACGGCCACGATGGCGATGGCGATCTCCTCCCGCTCGAGGGTGTCCCGTAGCTGCGCCATGGGCATCACCTTCAGTCCGCCTACCGTGTCCCCGATCTGCTCGTGGTCGCTGTCGAATGCGGCAACTATATGAAAACCCTCGGGGGCGAATCCCGGGTAGTTGATGATCGCCCGGCCCAGCCGGCCCACGCCCACCAGGCAGGCGGGCCACTGGCGGTTCAGGCCCAGTATCTGGCCCAGTTCGCTCAACAGGAACTCAACGTTGTAGCCCCTGCCCTGCTTGCCGAAGCGGCCGAAATAACTCAGGTCCTTGCGGATCTGCGCGGGAGTCATCTGCAGGCGGGACCCGAGCTGCTGCGAACTGATCACGTTGGTTCCGTCTTCGCTCATCTGCGTGAGCGCCCTTACGTAGAGGGGGAGGCGCAGCACCACGACCTCGGGTACCTGTGGGGTATCGCTCGCCATTCAGACTTCCAACAGCTATGGGAACGGCGCTGCCGAGTGCGGTCCCCGCGCCGACCCCCTGCTGTTGACCTCGCCGTAGGCACCGCCCCCTCAGGCGCCGGTTAAGCTAGGTGCTTGCCGCCTTTTAGAGGTGGGTTCATTGTATGGACGAGGTCGGTAACCGTCAACGACTTGTGAAAGAAATAACGGTGTTGCACGCGTGTGTCCGGGCCACGCCCCGTCTCAGGGTTCATATGCCGTTTATCGCATGTCACAGGCGTCAATGCGATAACGCCACCTTGACTAGACGGGCTCCAAATGTTAAATTGGCATATCCGCGAGCGAGGCGCGAACATGTCGTCGGGGCCCCTCGGCTTAGGTCTTCAGTTGGCCGCTGGCACTCTCTAGGTAGTTCCGGTACTCCGACCCTAGGTCAGGCTGTTCTCACCAGATGGAAGGGGTAGGTCGCTCGGAAAAGGATCTCATGACCGAGGACGCGAAAGTCGAGATCAGGCGAGGCCTCAGGGAAGTCTATGTCGACAGGACCAGGGCCAGCTACATAGATGGCAAGGTAGGGAAGCTCCTCTACCGCGGCTACAACATAAACGATCTTGCCGAGAACTCGACCTTCGAGGAGACGGCCTACCTGCTGCTCCACGGGGAACTGCCCACCCGGTCCCAGCTTCAGCGGTTCGACGAGACGCTGAGGGCGGGAAGGGAGGCGCCCGTCCAGATCCTGGAGGTTCTCCGCATGACGAGCGCGGCGCACCCTATGGATGCCCTGAGAACGGCAATCTCGGCCAGCGCCGCCTTCGAGCCGGATGCGTCCGATATCTCCATCGCCTCTACCCTGCGCAAGGGCGTCCGCCTGTCTGCCCTCGCACCTACTCTGGTGACCGCCCACGCGAGAATCGCCGAGGGCAAGGAGCCGGTGCCCCCGAGACCTGATCTCGGTCATGCGGCCAACTTCCTGTACATGCTGTTCGGCGAGGAGCCGGACCCTGAGGACGCGGCGATCATCGACAAGGATTTCGTCCTGCACGCAGAGCACGGCATCAACGCCTCGTCCTTTGCCGCCCGCGTGGCCGCCTCGACCAAGGCCGATATCCACTGCGCCATAACGACGGGCATATCGGTGCTAAAGGGCCCGTCCCACGGCGGGGCCGCCGAGGGTGTGATGAAGATGGCCCTTGAGATCGGTTCGGAGGACCGGGCAAGGCAGTACGTTGCGGACCGGCTGAGCCGCAAGGAAGTGATCGTCGGTTTCGGCCACCGGGTCTATCGAACGGAGGATCCCAGGGCCAAGCACCTCAAGGGGGACGCCCAGAGGCTCAGCGAGCGGCGGGGCGATCCCAGGTGGTTCGCCATCATCAGCGCGCTCGTCGATGCGATGGAGCCATATGCAAGGAGGGGAATCGCCCAGAACGTCGACCTGTGGTCGGGAGCCATATACCAGATTCTGGGCATCCACGAATCGCTGTATATACCGATTTTCGCCATGGGCCGGATACCCGGATGGACCGCGCAGGTCATCGAACAGCTGGAAAACAACATCCTTTTGCGACCGCGGCTCCAGTACGTCGGAGATATGGACCGAGAGTACGTGCCACTAGCCGACAGATGATCGATCGATTACCAGGCAATGCAAGAGTCGAGGAAGGGGCCAGATTTGACCATCGATGAAACGATCAGCTCGGACTGTGAGCACTTCTGGATGATCGAGAGCCCGAACGGGCCGACCAGCGTGGGCACCTGCCGAAACTGTGGGGCGCAGTCCGAGTTCAGAAACTCCATGCCGGGCTCGGGCTGGGACCGCGAGAGTCCCCAGGCCAAGAGAGCCAGGCAGCAGAGCAAGGCCGCCAAGGCAGCGTCGTAGGCGGCGCGACCAGATCGACCCCTGGGGGTGTCCGGGATTCCCGGACACCCCCTCTTGTCTTATGGGAGTCCTAGGGGTGCCCCGGCCCCCACACCATCCAACCGCTGCGGAGAGGGAGATACGGTCCCGCATAGCCGACCGCGGGATGATAACTTTCCGCGAGTTCATGGAGCTGGCGCTCTATTGTCCGGATCAGGGGGGCTACTACACCGATCCCGGCGCCTGGGAGGCCAGGGCCGACTACTACACCAGCCCGGCCGCCCACCCGGCCTTCGGTGCGGCCATTGCGATCCAGCTGAGGTCGATGTGGCGCGCCCTGGGCCGGCCCCGGCCATTCTCGGCGGTCGAGCTCGGCGCAGGGGACGGGCTGTTGGCCCGCGACGTGGTTGGATACGCCGAGCGCCTCGACGGGCCGTTCGCCGGCGCGCTCAGGTACGTCACTGTCGATCTGGCCGAACCCTCCCCGGTGGAGGTGACCGGCTGCGTTCTATCCAATGAGCTGGTCGACGCCATGCCCGTTGCAAGGTTCCAGGTGGAAGCGGGGCGGGCAAGGGAGATCTTCGTTACCGTGGGCGCCGACGGCAGGCTCAGAGAGAGGCTCGCCGAGCCCGTCACGTGCGCCATCGGCGAGCGCCTGTCCACCCTCGGCAGCGACCTGCCCGACGGTTTCCGGGGCGAGGTTAACGATGGGATCCGGCCGTGGATGGAAAGGGTCGCCGGGATCCTGTCCCGCGGCTTTGTCCTGACGATCGATTACGGGGGTACCGCCCGGGAGATATACGCCCGGGAGAAGGGCACGCTGCAGACCTATTTTCGTCACGTCGACGGTGTGAGCCCCTTCCAGAATGTCGGGCGCCAGGACATGACCGCGCACGTGGACTTCACCGCAGTAGAGGCGGAGGGCGCCAGGGTCGGACTGAGTTCGATCGGCCTCTTGACCCAGCGGCGAATGCTCGAGCGCTGCGGCATCGACAGGATCGGGGCCCAGCTCAGGGAGATGGGTCTGGGCCAGGGTGAGCTTGCGGCGAACCTGTACGGCGTTGGGAAGCTTACCCGGCCAGACGGCCTTGGCGGGTTCAGGGCGCTCTTCCAGGAGCGCGGCACGGGCGTTGAGGCCGCCGAGCAGGTACTGCCTTCCGGCGAGGAGCTAGAGCACCTGCCGGCCCCTCCGATCCTGGGCTCCGGTCACATGAGGCTGCGGGAAGTAGGCTATCCTCCCTCCTCGTTCGAGATGGATGCGCTGTGGCCTACGGAACCTGACGGATAGCGTGGCTAGGCGGCGTCCGGACCGGACGAGGCCGGTCTCGGCTGACACAGCCTGGCGGTGGTTATGAACCCGGTGTGGCCGACCATCCGATGGTCGGGACGCACGCTCCTGTTGGCAACGGTCCAGGACCTTACGATCGATTCGGTGGTTTCGACCACCGCGAATCGACCGCTCGTCTTGAGCGCCTCCGCAAGGTCCCTGACCTGAAGCACGGTTGGAAGAAAGCTCACCAGCACCCCGCCCGCCTTGAGGGCACCGGTCGCGTGCGGCACTATCTCCCAGGGCTCCGGCAGGTCCAGGACCACGCTGTCGACCGGTCTTTCGGACCTGCTTCGTTCATCCAGCGCCTCCGACACGTCCCCCAGCTCGATCGACACGTTGCCGAGGCCGCCGGACAGCGCACGCACGTTCTCGGCGGTCCGATCCACCATGTCCTGCCTCAGGTCGTAGGAGTGGACGAAGCCGCCGGGACCGACCGCTCGCATCAGGGCGATCGTTACCGCGCCCGATCCGCACCCCGCCTCTATCACGGTCGCCCCCGGGAAGATGTCGCCGCCGATCACTATGCCACCTAGGTCCTTCGGATAGACGACGGTCGCCGTCCTCGGCATCAGGCGGGTGTAGTCCGCCATGGTCGGCCTCAAGGCCAGCAGCAGGTGGCCGCGGGACGTCTCGATCCACGAGCCCTGGGGCATGCCGATCACGTCCGTATGCGCAAAGTGGCCGATGTGGGAGTTGAAGCGCTCGTCCTCGGCCAGCAGGACCAGGTAGCGTCGACCGCGCCGGTCGACGAGCAGGACGTGCTCTCCCGCGGCGAAGGCCCGATCACTCACCGATTGTGTCCTCGCCCGCAGCGCATGTGACCGGCATCCTAGGTCAGGCCGTCTGGGATTCGCTCCGGCGGCCCGGGCGCGGACTCGACCGGTCCTATAGGGCGTCTACCTCGGCGATCAATTCGTCGATATCGATGTGCGCAGGCGGCCCGTACTCCCTTCGATACCGTACGGTTCCCTCCTTGTCGACGATGACGATGGCCCTGTTGGCGGTGCCGCGGTCCTCGTTGTACAGATCGTATGCCTTGGTCACCTCGGCTATGGGATGAAAGTCCGATAGCAGCGGGTAGGGCAGGTTGCCCAGGGATGTGGCATATGCCGTCTGCGTCGGCCTGGGGTCGGTGCTTATACCCAGTACCTGGGTATCTTTCTCAACGAACTTCGGGTACGCGGCCCGAAACCCGGAGATCTGGTCCGTTCACCCACCGGTAAACGAGAAGATGTGGAATGACAGGACTACGTGCTTGGAGCCCTTGAACTGGCTCAGTGTGACAGTATTGCCGTGCTGGTCTGGCACGCTGAAGTCCGGGGCTTGGTCTCCGATTCGGGGCATCTGACGCTCCTTTCTTGCGGCCCGGCGTCCCTAGGACGGCTGCGCGGCGCGCCAGCGAAGATCCGGTTTGCGCGCCGCAAGCGCCTCGTCCAGGCGGGTGTTGGGTGTGTCGTGCGGCGCCTGCCTGAGCAGGTCCGGGCTGTGTCTGGCCTCGTCGGCTATTCGCTTCATGATTTCGATGAACTGGTCCAGGGTCTCCTTGGACTCTGTCTCGGTCGGCTCGATCATCAGGGCCTCGTCGACGATCAGCGGAAAATACATCGTCGGCGGGTGGATACCGTAGTCTATCAGCCGCTTTGAAACGTCCAGCGCGGTCACGCCGAACTCGCGCTTGAGGTTCGCGGCCGAGAGCACGACCTCGTGCATGCAGGTCCGGTCATACGGCAGGTCGTAGACCCCTCGCAGACCCGCCAGCACGTAGTTGGCGTTGAGGACGGCGTCCTGGCTCACGGCCGAAATCCCGTCCCTGCCCAGGGTGCGGATGTAGGAGTAGGCGCGCACGAGGGCGCCGAAGTTGCCGTGAAAGGCGGCCATCTTCCCGATCGTCTTGGGCGGCGTAGCGAACCGGTACATGTCCGACCCGTCAGGTCCCTGCGTGCGCTCGGCTATCGGGGCGGGCAGGAACGGCACCAGCCGCTCTGCCACCATTACTGCGCCCGCACCCGGGCCTCCTCCGCCATGGGGCTGGGTGAACGTCTTGTGCAGGTTCGAGTGGACGATGTCGAAGCCGAGTTCTCCAAGCTTTACGCGGCCGAGCAGGGCGTTCAGGTTGGCGCCGTCCCCGTAGATGACGCCGCCGGCATCGCGCACCATCTCAACAACCCGCTCCACGTTGCTATTGAACAGGCCCAGGGTGCTCGGCTGGGTCAGCATGAACCCGGCCACGTCCTCTCCCAGAACGAATCCCAGGGCGTCCATGTCCGCATTGCCGCTGGCGTCCGTGGGCAGGGTGACCACCTGAAAGCCCGCCATTGCCGCGGAGGCGGGATTGGTGCCGTGGGCGCTGTCGGGCACCAGCACCTTGGTGCGGCCAAGGTCACCGCGCGACCGGTGGTAGGCCCGGGTCATGAGCATCCCGGCCAGCTCGCCCTCGGCACCCGCCATGGGCGAGAGAGCCGTGCCGGCCATGCCGGTGATCTCGGCCAGGATCTCCTGCAGGTCATGCATGAGGGCAAGCGCGCCCTGGACGGTCGATTCCGGCTGCAGGGGATGAATCTCGGAGTTGCCCGGAAGCCCCGCCATCTCGTCGTTGAGCTTGGGGTTGTACTTCATCGTGCAACTGCCGAGCGGATAGAAGTTGTGGTCGATCGAGAAGTTAAACGTGCTGATCTGGGTGAAGTAGCGCACCAGCCCGCTCTCGCTGATCTCCGGCATCGGGAGCGAGTCCCGCAGCAATTCGGCCGGCGGAGGTGCCTGATCGGGAACGTCGACGGCGGGCAGGGTAGTGCCGATGCGGCCCGGCACGGTCCGGTCCATCGAGAGTCGCCGCCTCGGGTCGTCCGCGCCGATAAGCTCAGGCACGGCCGCCACCGATCTCCGCCAGGGCCGCAACGAACCTGTCGATCTCCTCGCGGCTGTTCATCTCCGTAACGCACACGAGCATGCCGTTGGGGAACCGGTCGCTGACGTCGAGGCCGCCGATTATCCGCCTTGCCAGCAGCCCGTCGCTGATCTCTGAGACGGGAAGCGGACAGGAGACGACGAACTCCCTGAAGAAGGGCCGGTCCCCGAGCGCGAGCGAGTATCCGGGCAGGCGGCCGATCTCAGAGGCCGCATAGTGCGCCTTCTGGTAACACAGGTTCGCTATGTGGCGCAGTCCCCTGCGGCCCTGGGCGATCATGTGAATCGTCGCCATCAGCGCGATCAGGCCGACCGAGGTGCAGATGTTGGAGGTCGCCCGCTCCCTCCTGATGTGCTGCTCGCGCGTCTGGAGGGTGAGCACGTAGCCCGTTCTCCCCTTGCTGTCCACGGTGCGTCCGACGATCCGGCCCGGCATCTGCCGTATGTGCCGCTGCTTGCAGGCGAAGATCCCCACGTACGGTCCCCCGAACGTCGGCGCGATGCCCAGGGATTGGCCCTCGCCCACGACTATGTCCGCCCCGTAGTCCGCCGGCGGCCTGAACATGCCCAGGGAGACCGGGTCCGTCAGCACGACGACCAGAGCTCCCGCGCCGCGGGCGGTCTCGGCTAGGGCCTCCAGCTGCTCGAACGTTCCAAAAAAGCTCGGCTGCTGGACGATCAGGCAGGCGGTCTGATCCGAAAGGCTCGGGACGTCGCCGGGGACCGGATCTACGGCCAGTCCCGGGGCGTCCAGGTAGGTTCGCAGCACCTCCAGGTAGGAGGGGGAGACGGTGTCGAGCACGGCGATCCGGTCCCGTCCGGTCAGGCGGGCGGCCATCAGCGCGGCCTCGGCCAGTGAGGTGGCGCCGTCGTACATCCCCGCGTTGGCCACCTCCATGCCCGTCAGCTGGCAGACCATCGACTGGAATTCGAAGTGGGCCTGGAGCGTGCCCTGCGACACCTCCGGCTGGTAGGGCGTGTAGCAGGTCATGAACTCGGCACGGCTGGCCAGTTGCCTGACAATCGCGGGAATGAAGTGGCGGTAGGAGCCCGCGCCGAGAAAGCAGGCGTAGTCTCCCGGAACGGCGTTGGATCCGGCCAGCGCCCTGATCTCCCGTCCCAGTTCCAGCTCCGAGGTGGGCGGGGGGATATCGAGGTCCGGGTTGCGAAACTCCTCGGGGATATCCCGGAACAACTCGTCGATCGAGCCGACCCCGATGGCCGCAAGCATCTGCTCGCGGTCCGTGTCCGTGTTGGGGCTGTATGGAGAGGTAAAGCCCCCTGCTGATGACCGAGCGGTTGGCATTCGCCCGGCTAGCCGCCCTCCGACTCCAGGAAGCTCTCGTACTCGGAGGATGACATCAGCACGTCCATCTCCGAATTGTCGGCCATGGCGACCCTGAGGAGCCATCCCTCGGAGTAGGGGCCGTCGTTGACGAGCTGCGGGTTGTCTGCCAATCCCTGGTTGACCTCCGTGATCGAGCCGCTTATGGGCGAGAACAGGTCCGAGACCGCCTTTACGGACTCGATCTCGCCAAACTTCTTGAACTGGGCAACCGAGGCGCCCGCCTCCGGCAGGTCCACGAAGACGACATCGCCGAGGCTCTCGGCGGCAAAGGCGGTTATTCCGATGGCGGCGGCGCCGTCGGTCTCTACACGCACCCACTCGTGCTCTTTCGAGTAGCGTAGCTCGTCCGGGTTCATGTTCGCAGCTTATCTTGCCCGCAAATAGAAGGGCAAACTCGCCACCTCGACCTCCACCTCGTTGCCCCGCACGTCGACCGTCAGCCGGGTGCCCTCGGCGGCGAATTCGGTCGGAACGTAGCCCAAGGCTATGTTCCTGTCAAGCGTCGGCGAGTAACTCCCGGAGGTCACCTGGCCGACCTGGGCCCCGCCTGACAGTATCGGGTGGCCTCCCCGGACTACGCGCCGCCCCGAGACATTGAGCCCGGCGAGACTGCGCGAGGGTCCCGCCTCCTTGATGCGGAGCAGCGCCGGACCGGCCACATAACCCTCTCTACCGGCGCTTACGAAGCGGCCCAGGCCCGCCTCGTAGGGGTTCACCGTTACGTCCATGTCGCTGCCGTGGAGCAACAGCCCGGCCTCGAGGCGCAGCACGTCGCGCGCGCCCAGCCCGCAGAGCGCAGCACCCCTTTCAGCCAGCGCCGCCCAGATTCCCGCCGCCGCCCCCGAGGGCACGAAGAACTCCACGCCGTCCTCTCCCGTGTACCCGGTCCTGGCGATGGTGGCGGGAGCCCCGTTGATCAGTCCCTGGCAAAGCGCGAAGGGGCGCAGGTCGCAGATGTCCGCGTCCACCAGCGGCCCGAGCAGGTCGATGGCTGCCGGCCCCTGCAGGGCTATCATCGCCAGTTCTTCGGTTACGTCCGTCGTTGCGGCCTCGGCGGCAGGGGGAGACCACTGCGCCAGCCACTCCTTGACCACGGGGGTATTGGCCGCGTTGGGGACGAGGAGATACCTTTCCTCGCCAAGCCTGTAGACGATGCAGTCGTCGATTATCCCGCCCGACTCGTCGCACACGACGCCGTAGCGGGCTCGGCCTACGCGAAGCCTCGGCACGTTGACGCTCAGCACGCGGTCGAGATATGCGGCGGCGCCCGGTCCCTCGATCACCAGCCTGCCCATGTGGGATACGTCGAAGATGCCGGCAGATCCCCGGACCGCCCGCGCCTCGCCGAGGATGCCCTCGTACTGGACCGGCATGTCCCAGCCGGCGAACTCGACCATCCTGGCTCCGGCGTCCAGGTGGGCCTGGTGGAGGGGAGTCGTCCTGAGGTCGGGCAACCGCTAGCCCCTCACCGCTGCTGAGAAGGCCTCCAGGGCCGACAGGTGGTCGGCCAGCGAGCTGAGCTCCGAGTTCATCGTGTTAAGCGATATATGGGTGGCGCCGTATTCGGCCCATGCCGCCGCCCCCTCGGCCCACCCGACGTCAGGCCTCGTGCCGTGGCGGAAGATCTTCTCGATCCCGACGGAGCCGGGATCCCTGCCTGCGGCCTCGGCCGCCTCAAGCATCAGCGACCTTCGTCGCATCGACCCCTCGTCCGGCATGGGGTGGTCTCCCGGGTAGAACCATCCGTCCGCCATTCGCCCGATCCTGTTCATCACGGCGCCCGCACCGCCTCCCATCCAGACCGGTATCGGACGCTGGACGGGCAGGGGGTTCAGGCCGGCGTCGCTGACCTTGTGCCAGCGGCCCTCGTAGGTGATCAGATCGTTTGTCCACAGCAGCCGCATGAGCTCAATCTGCTCTTCGATCCTCTCCCCCCGGTCCGAAAAGTCCTGTCCCAGGGCCTCGAACTCGACATCGTTCCAGCCCACGCCGACGCCCAGCCGGAGCCTGCCGCCCGACAGGATGTCGACCGCCGCCGCCTGCTTTGCAGCAAGGGCGGTCTGGCGCTGTGGTAGGACGAGCACTCCCATCGACAGTTCGATCCGCTCTGTCAGGGCCGCAATATAGCCGTAGAGGACGAACACCTCGTGGAACTGGTCATCGCTGCTGTAGGCGCCGGACCAGCCAGGCCGACTGTGGGGGTTGGCACCGAGGACGTGATCGTAGACCACCATGTGGTCGAAGCCCATGGACTCGACGGCCCTGGCGTACTCGGCGACGGCCGCAGGGTCGGATCCGATCTCGGTTTGGGGGAACACGGCCCCCACCTTCACATTCAGTCTCACCGCCCCTCAATCTTCTCGCATCGGACGGCCTATGAAAAGCACTTTTGCACAGCGCAGTAGGGCCGCCCGTCGGGCGGCCCTACCTTAGGTCGGGGGGCTGGTGGTCAGCGCTCCAGCCAGGCGTTGATGAATAGCGGCAGCGGCCTCACGTGGAAGTTCTTCAAGGCCGCGGTCGTCGGGGTCATCGGGAAGAACTGGCCCAGCATTACGTTGGGCACCTAGTCGTAGCGCTGCCGCTGTATCTCGCGCAGCACCTCCATGCGGATCGCCGGATCGGGCTCCTGCGCGTACCGCAGCTGCAGTTCGACAAACTCTTCGTCCTGGACCAGCCAGCTCACCGTCCCGGAGATCAGGTGATCGTTGGTCGGGTCCGGTCCCTCAAAGTGCGAGTACCAGGCGGTCGCAAGTGCAAACGTCTCGGGGGTCCCGAAATTGCTGACCACGGTCGACCAGTCGATCGCCGGCATCTCCACGTTAAAGCCGATGTCCTTCATCAGTGGCTGCAAGACGAGCCCCAGCGGCGTGATCGTCGCGTAGTCGGTCGGGTTGAGGATGACCGTGGTCTCCCCACCGTATCCGGAGTCGATCAGCATCTGGGCAGCGAGTTCGGGGTTGTCCTGGTCGTAGAATTCCTCACCGTCGTATACCTCCAGCGGAGTGCCGCACCAATACATGGCCGCGCATGAGACCCACAGATCGTCCGGCCCCAGCGCGAACATGAATTGCTCAACGTCGACCGCCGCCTGCAGGGCCTGGCGTATACCCTTTACGTCGAACGGGGCGTGGGTGACGTTCAGGTACATGTGCGAGCGGTTGCCGGGCGCGTACAGCGGCACGGAATAAGCCGGATCCTCGTTCAGGCTCTGGAAGTAATCGAATGCCGCTCCGTCGACCACGTCCCACTCTCCGGTCTGGAGTCCGGAGATCTTGGTGGCCTCGTCGGGTATCTCCAGGAATACGATCCGGTCAAGGTAGGCGTTGCTGGCTCCGGCGTAGTTGCTCCCGGGCTCGGAGCGAGGCACGTAGTCTTCGTGTCGGTTGAGTATCACCTGGTGGCCCTGCGTCCACTCCACGAACTTGTAGGCACCGGTGCCGATGTTCTCGGCCATCGCCTCGGTGTTGGGCGTGGCCGCCAGTTCGGAGGGCACAACGAACGATGTGCAGTAGGGAGCGCCAAGCATGCCGACCAGACTGCCAACCGGCTCGGTCAGTGTGATCTTGAACGAGCCGTCGTCGACCACCGAGACCGTCGTATCCGTCTCGAAGTTCCGCACCACCCCGGCGCCCGGGCACCCCGTGGTCAGCCAGCGTTTGATGGATCCGACCACGTCGTTCGCCGTCAGGGGTCTGCCGTCGTGGAATGTCACGCCCGACCTCAGGAAGAATGTGTGCTCCAGGGAGTCCGGACTGACGGTCCACGAATCGACGAGTCTTGGCTTCACCTCATAGTTCTCGTCCCAGCCGAACGGGGTCTCGTAGATGTGGGAAGAGACCGCGTGGGTGACGTAGAAAATCGTGAATATTGGGTCAAGTGAGGCTATGCTGCCCTGCGATACGACCCGAAGGGTGCCGCCGTACTGCGGGGTGCCGGCGGGCGGAGGGGTCGGCGTGGCTATGAGGACCTTCTCGACCTCGACCTCCTTTACCACCTCAACGACCTTCTCGACCTCGACCACCCTCTCGACCTCGACCTCCTTTACCACCTCCACCACCTTGGGCTTTTCGACCTCCACGACCTCCTTCCTCTCGATCTCGACAGGCACCTCCACCTCGACGGGCACCTGCACCTCCTTTACGACCTCAACTACCTTTTCCACCTCCACCACGGTGGGTTCAGCACCGCCGCAGGAAAGGGACATGATCATTGCGAAAACGGCGACTAGTGGAACCAGCACTGCGCGCTTCATGACGGCTTGGACCCCCACCCGGATGATTGCAGCCGAAACTAGCATTCCTGACCAATTGCGTCAACATTGGGAAGGTTTTCACGACCGAAAGGACTTTTGTAGGCCCATTGGACCGTCCAGATTCGACGCGTCTGGGCGCACTCGAGGCGGATTCAGATCAGGCCAGCGGGGCGACTTAAACCGATACTGTCTGGTGCGAGTCCTGTCCGTGGAGCGAGGGCAGCGTCATCAGAGCCGCGGGCTGCAAACGTGCAGAGGGGTGCGAGGGCCGCGATCGGCGGTCAGTCGAAGGAGACACAGGCCTCCGAAACGACCCTGAGGACCGACTCCTGCCCGAACCGGCGTTTGTAGCCGTCGGAGATTTCTCCGATCAGGTCGGCTGGACCGTCTCCCGGGGGCGCCAGGATCAAAAGTAGCTTGGAGCGCTCCCTTTGGACCAGGCCGGCAGAGTCCCTCCACTGCCCCCGTCCGTCAAGCACGGTGAGGCCGTCCGGGAAGCGCGGGGTTACCGTATCGGCAAGGAAGGTCTCCCATGCAGCGTCGTCCACGACCTCCCCGTCCGGCCCGCTGCGGCCCATGAGAAGCTCGTACCTTACGAATCGCTCGGTCTGGTCCGGGCAGGGAGGGTCGCCGGTGCCGGAGCATGAAGCCAGCGAGGCCAACGCGATCGCCAGACAGGTCAGGACCGCCGTCCTTACCATAGGTCCGTCCATCGTGCTGTGCGTCCCATCGGCGGTGGTCCCGTCTAGTAGGGCTGGTAGCGGTTTATTATCGGCATCCTTCGGTCGCGGCCGAAGTTGCGCTCGGTGATCTTTATGCCGGGAGGGGCCTGGCGGCGCTTGTATTCGGCCCTGTCGACGAGCGAGATCACCTGCCTGACGGTCTCGGCTGGGTGGCCGAGACCGACGATGTCGCCATAGGGCAGGTCCTCCTCCACGTACGCCTTGAGGATGGGGTCAAGCACCTCGTACGGCGGCAGCGAGTCCGCGTCCAGCTGGTCGGGACGCAGCTCTGCGCTCGGCGGCTTGTCTATGACCGACTCGGGAATGACCGCCGAGATCGTGTTTCGGTACCTGCACAGGTCATATGCCAGCGTCTTGGGGACGTCCTTGATCACGGCGAACCCCCCCGACATATCCCCATAGAGCGTGGCGTATCCGGTTGCGTACTCGCTCTTGTTGCCGGTAGTCAGCGCGAGGTAGCCGAACTTGTTTGATAGGGCCATTACGATGGTGCCGCGTACGCGGGCCTGAAGGTTCTCCTCGGTCACGTCCGGCTCGGCGCCCCCGAACATCGGCTCAAGCGTTTCCAGGTAGGCGGAGAATGGCGGCTCTATAGAAGAGGACAGCAGCCTGATGCCAAGGCCTTCCGAAAGGTCCTGAGCATCAACGACGCTGCCCTCAGACGAATACCGCGAGGGCATGGATATGCCCAGCACGTTCTCAGCTCCAAGGGCGTCCGCGGCGATGGCGGCCACCAGCGAAGAGTCGATGCCGCCGGATAGGGCGACGATTGCCTTCCCGAAGCCGCTCTTATGTGCGTAGTCCCGGGTGCCCGTCACGAGGGCCGCGTAGACCTCGGCCACGTCATCCAGGGCCGGCGCCCTGATCGGAGGCGGGATCGGCCGCCGTTCGGCGGCGGGTCCGCAGACCGCTATGTATCCGTCTCCGGTGCCCGGAGCCCGATCGTCGAGCGGGATGTCGCACACCACGAGAGCCTCCTCGAACTGCGGGGCCCTGGCCAGTGTCTCTCCCGACGGGGAAAGGATGATGCTGCCGCCGTCGAAGACCAGTTCATCCTGCCCGCCGACGACGTTTACATAGGCGATCGCCGCGCCCGTTTGCCCGGCGCGCTCGGCAAGCATCGCCTCGCGCTCTTCGCGCTTTCCGCGATGGTACGGGGAGCCGTTTATGTTCACGATCAGTCCGGCCCCAAGCGCGGCCTGCTCGGCTATCGGCCCATCGGGACGCCAGATGTCCTCGCAGACGTTGACCGCCACGGAGGCCCCGCCCACGCCATAGACTCGGGTGGACGTGCCCGCCCGGAAATAGCGCTGCTCGTCGAACACGCCGTAATTGGGAAGCAGGTGCTTGTGATAGACGTCGACCAGATCGCCGTCATGGATGATGGCGGCGGAGTTGTAGATCGCGCCGCCGGCCGCGTCAACGAAGCCGACCACGGCGGTCAGGCCCCCCGACGCGGCGATCACCCGGTCCAGAGCCGCTCGGTTGTCCGCGACGAACTGTGCCCTGAAGACCAGGTCCTCGGGCGGGTATCCGGTCACCGCCAGCTCGGGCAGCGCCACTATGTCGGCGTCCATTTCCCGGGCCCGGCTGATGCTCTCGACAATCTTGCCCGCGTTGCCGTCGAGGTCGCCGACGGTGGTGTTTATCTGGCCCAGGGCCACCCGCACCCGGATCATATGCGGCCTATCGCTACCGGGGCACGCCGGTCCGTGGCCGGTGCCCTGGACGCCCTGCCTGTCTGCGCCGAGCTGACATCGCTAGGAGACGAAGTCCCGGATGCGCGCTAGGGCCTTTTGTATGTTCTCGGTCGAGTTGGCGAAGGAGAAGCGGACAAAGCCGTTTCCGTACTTGCCGAAATCCTCACCCGCCAGCGACGCCACCCCGGCCTCGCTGAGGAGCCGGTCGGCGAACTCGCGGCTGGTCATGCCCGTCCCCGTAACGTTCGGGAACACGTAGAAGGCTCCCCTGGGCATCTGGCAGTCGATGCCCGGGATCCGGTTGAGGCCGTCCACGATGACATCGCGGCGGTTCTTGAACTCGGCGACGATGCCGTAGGCATCCTCCTGGGGCCCGTTCATCGCCTCCAGGGCGGCCATCTGGGTGGCTGCGGCCGTGCAGGACGAGGAGTTGGCCATGAGTTTACCCATGTGCTCGGCAAGCGGTACGGGCATCACCCCGTAGCCTATTCGCCATCCCGTCATCGCGTACGTCTTCGAGAAGCCGTCCAGGATGATCGTGCGCTCGGGCATGCCCGGGAACTGGGTGATGCTCTCGTGGCTGCCCTCGTACAGGAACCGGATGTAGATCTCGTCGGACATCACCGTGATGTCGTGTTCGATCGCGAGCTCGGCAAGGCTCCGCAGGTCGTCCCTGGGGATTATGCTTCCGCACGGATTGTTGGGGGAATTGATGATCATCAGCTTGGTCCTCGGGGTGATCTGCGAGGCCACCTCCTCCACATCGATGCTGAACTGCCTTTCCTCGTGCAGTTGCATCGGCACCGGTATCCCCCCGGCGTAGTTGATCATCGATTCGTAAATGGGAAACCCGGGATTGGGGTAGAGAACCTCGTCTCCCGGGTCCACCAGCGCCATCATGGTGAAGAATATGATGGGCTTACCGCCCGGGGTCACCACGACGTTCTCGGCCTCGACGGGGATGTTGCGTGTAAGCGATACTTCCTCGGCGATCCGGGCGCGCACGTCCGGCATACCGGGGGACGGCACGTAGTGCGTGTAGCCGGCGCGCAGGGCGTCAATGCCGGCCTCGACTATGTTGGCGGGCGTGACGAAGTCGGGCTCTCCGATCTGTAGATGCACGATGTCCCGGCCCTCGGCCTCAAGCTTCTTGGCGCGGGCCAGGACCTCAAATGCGGTCTCGGTCCCGAGGCGCTCGGATCTCGCGGCAAAATTCATGGGTCCTCCAGACAGGCGGTTTAGACGGTCAAGGTGATCATATGAGTTTAACCCCACTCCGGTGTTCGAGCCCCGAGGAATCGACCCTCCAGTGCCCGGGTGGCGACCGCCAAAGCCGGCTCTATGACCCGGTGTGAGGCCCTCACTGTGCTAGAATCCGGCATCGGAGGTGCCCGTCAATGAAGGTCTATCTGGGGGTTCCGCGCGGCTTTTGCGCGGGTGTTGTTCGCGCCATCGATGTCGTTGAGCTGGCGCTCGTCAAGTACGGCTCACCCGTCTACGTAAAGCACGAGATCGTGCACAATCCCTACGTGGTCAAGTCCCTTGAGAACAAGGGTGCCAGGACGGTGGAGAAGGTGGAGGAGGTGCCACATGGCTCGACGGTGGTCTTCTCGGCCCACGGCTCGCCGCCGGACGATTTCCGAAAGGCCGAGGAGCGCGAGCTGCATGTCATAGATGCGACCTGCCCGCTGGTGACCAAGGTCCACAACGAGGCCAAAAAGTACACCCGCGAGGGAATGCGGGTGATCCTGGTCGGCCACCGCGGTCACCAGGAGGTGATCGGCACGATGGGCCAGTCCAAAATGCACCTGGTGGACGACCGCGAGGGCGTCGAGCTGCCGGAGTGGGAAACCGAAGAGCCTATAGCGGTGCTGACGCAGACCACCCTGTCGGTCGACGATACCCAGTCCTCGATCGACGAGATCACCGGCCACTTTTCCAACGTCACGGTGCGAAACGACCTGTGCTATGCGACCACCAATCGCCAGGCGGCGGTAAAGGAGCTGTGCAAACACGTCGAGCTGGTTCTCGTCATCGGCGCACCGAACAGCTCCAACTGCAATCGGCTTCGCGAGGTGGCCGAGGCGGCCGGTGTGACCGCTTACCTGGTCAACGGCCCCGAGGAGGTCAACCCTCGCTGGCTCACCGGGGTAGAGAGGGTGGGTATCACCTCCGGGGCGTCGACCCCGGAGGACCTAGTGCTCGCGGTGATCGATAAGCTCGCCCCCGAAGAGGTCAACCGCATCGACGGGGTGGAGGAGGATGTGAGCTTCGTCTTGCCGCGCGAGCTTCGCCCTGCGGCCAAGGCCTCCTAGCGGCCGGACGGCTCACCACAGAAAGGGCCGGTAGATGGAAAACATCGCGTTCAGCCCCCGATTCCATGCGCTGGTGGACGAGTACCCGGTCTGGCAGGCGGGGGACTCCTATGGCTTCCCGGAGGGGCCCCTGTTCTTCCCCCAGGGCTTCATCATCTTCAGCGACATAGCCCGCGAGAGGCTCATACGGTACGCTCCCCCCTTCTGGAACGGCGTGCTCAGGGAGAACTCCGGGGGAGCCAACGGCAATACCCTCGACACAGAGGGCCGCCTGATCTCCTGCGAGGGCAACTACAAGCGCCTGACGCGCACGGAGCCGGACGGGACGATCACCGTGCTGGCCGACTCTTACGCCAGCCGTCCTCTCAACGCTCCCAACGACGTGGTGGTCAGGTCGGACGGGACGATCTTCTTCACCGATCCCGTATTTATGGGAGAGAACGAGGTGGCCCTGGCGCCCTCGCTGATGACCCAGGCCGCGAACTCGGTGTTTAGGCTCGGGCCGGGAGGCGATCTGGTCTCGGCCACCGAGGAGGTCTCAAAGCCGAACGGCCTGGCCTTTTCGCCCGACGAGTCGGTGCTCTACGTCGTCAACTCGGAGGAGACGAACGTATCGGCTTTCGACGTGGACGAGGCCGGTGCGCTGACCAACCACCGCATCTGGCTCGACATGGACTATGACCTTGAGGGCCCGGGCGACGGCATGAAGGTGGACGTCGAGGGCAATGCCTACGTGACCGGTCCCGGAGGGGTCTGGGTCGTCGAGCCGGACGGGACCGCCCTCGGGATCATTCGCCATGCGGGCCAGGCGACCAACTGCGCCTTCTACGGATACGATTCCAGGCTCCTTTTCATCACGGCTACCAACGGCACATACGTCGCGCGCCTGAAGGTGCCCGGCATCTCCGTCTACGACCGTGGCCCCGGGGGAGGGGCCGGCGTCGCCTGGGCCACCTAGCGATAGGTCGCCTAAGGGGGCAGGCCTGAGGTGGAGGTGGTCATCGAGAGCCTCTTTGACGGGGCTCGCCGTAGCCGCGGCACCGTAGTCGTAATAGACGTCCTGCGGGCCTTCACGTCGGCCTCGGTGGCATTCTCCCAAGGTGCCAAGCGGATCATCATGGTGGCCGAGGTCGATGAGGCGATAGCTCTCAGGGATAGGGGCGAGGCGGACCTTTGCATGGGCGAGATCGACGGGAGGAGGCCCGAGGGGTTTGATTTCGGGAACTCGCCGTTCGAGCTCGCATCCCAGGACCTGCGGGGCAAGGTGATCGCCCAGTCCACCAGGGCGGGGACCACCGGTGTGGCCGCGGCCCAGGGCGCCGATAGGCTCTACTGCGCGTCCCTTGTAAACGCCTCTGCGACCGCCGCCGCCGTGGGAAGGTCTCGGCCCGAGCGGGTCACCCTCGTAGCGATGGGGGCCTGGGGCAGGACCAGGTCCGACGAGGATGAGCACTGCGCCCTTTACCTGAGGAACCTGCTAGAGGGCAGGCGCCCCGATCCGGAGGCCGTCCGCAGACTCATCCTGGCGGGTGGGGAGTCGGGTAAGTACCATGACCCCGGCCAGGGACAGTACCATCCGCAGGACCTGGATCTTGCGCTGCGCATCGACTCGGTCGATTTCGCCATCGAGGTCGAGCGGCGCAGCGGGCTTCTGGTGGCTAGTCCGGATCGTCCGCAGGGCGCGGGCAGGTGCGCGCCGGATCATGATTACGACGTACAGACACAGAGTGAGGAGGCGACATGCAGTACCGAAGACTAGGTGATTCCGGCCTGGAGGTGTCGGCGATCGGCCTTGGGACCAACAACTTCGGAGATAATTCCCGCTGGCCGTTTCACATGGGCCCCGAGGAGGTCGCCACTCTCATCCATGCCTCGCTGGACGTGGGCGTCAACACCTTTGACACCGCCAACGCCTACGGCGAGGGCAGGTCGGAGGAGTACATCGGCCGCGCCCTGAGGGGAAGGCGGGAGGACGCCGTCATCGCCACCAAGGTGCACGGGAGGATGGGAGAGGGACCCAACAGGGAGGGCCTTTCGCGAAAGGCGATCATGCATGAGGTCGAGCAGAGTCTCAGGCGGCTGCAAACGGACTATATCGACCTGTACCAGCTCCACCAGATAGACCATGCGACGCCGATAGAGGAGACGATGCGCGCCCTTGACGACCTGGTTCGGGACGGCAAGGTTCGCTACGTCGGCTGCTCCAACTTCGAGGCCTGGCGCCTGTGCGAGGCGGTGTGGACGGCGCGGACGTCCGGGCTGGCGCCCATGGTGAGCGTGCAGCCTGCCTACAGCATGCTCAACAGGGAGGTGGAGAGGGAGCTGCTGCCCGTCTGCGACAGGTACGGGGTAGGGGTGCTCCCCTATTTCCCCCTGGAACACGGTCTGCTCACCGGCAAGTACAGGCGCGGACAGCAGCCGCCCGCCGACTCGCGGCTCGCGGTACACGGGGCGCCCCTTCAGGCGGCCGATTTCGACCTGATCGAGGCTCTGGCGGGCTTTGCCGAAAGCGGGGGCCACACGCTGCTTGAGCTGGCGTTCGCATGGCTGCTATCGCGCCCTTCGGTCAGCTCGGTCATAGCCGGCGCGACAGGCCCCGAGCAGATCCGGGCCAACGCGGCCGCCGTGCAGTGGCGGCTGAGCGAGGAGGAGCTCGAGTCGGTCGACCGGATTCTCGAGGGCCAGTAACGGTCCGCCAGCCAGGTCCGGCTAAAAGACCGACCAGCCGCCGTCGACCAGCAGGTTCAGGCCGGTGATCCAGTCGCCCGCTGGCGAGGCAAGGAGCGCGACCGCGCCCTTAAGGTCCTGGGGAGTGCCCGTTCTCCTGATCGGCTGCCTGAGCCGCATGCGCTCGACCATCTCGGGCATGACGGTGGGCTTTGGCATCTGGCCGGGGCTCAGGCAGTTCACGTTGATGCTGTGCTCGCCGAGCTCTGCGGCGAGCGCCCGGGTCAGGTTGACAACTCCCCCCTTGGCGGCGAAATAGCCGATCGACGATCGCCTGTGGCCGGTGCCCTCGTAGAGCCGCTTGTCGGTGCCCATGATTCCGTGGGTGGAGCCGACGGTGATGATCTTGCCGCCGCCCTGGGCGATCATAGTCCTTGCCGCCACCTGCGCGCAGATGAATGTCGTGTCCAGGGTCAATGCTAGCGACTCGCGGAAACGGTCGACGTCGGCGTGCGGTGCGTCGCCGTCGGCCGGGGAGCCGCCGGCGTTGCATACCATCACATCCAGCCGCCCGTGCCGGCCAACCACAGAGTCGACCAGGCCCTGGACCTGGGCCTCGTCGGTTGCATCGCAGCCCGCGCCGTGGGCATCGATGCTGCGCCCTCTAAGGGCGGCGGCGGCCTCTTCACATACGCTCTGGCGTCGGCTGGCGAGCACGACGGTGGCCCCGAGCTCGCCGAGAGTCTCGGAGATCGAAGTGCCCAGGTGCGTCCCGCCGCCGGTGACGATGGCGACCCGGCCGGACATGTCGAACAGATCCTGGACCCTAGGCACTAAAGACCCTTGTCCATCTGCTCTTGCTGCCAGTCAAAGTCGACCCTGTCGGCGTAGAAGCGCTCCGGATTCTCGATGGCCCAGACCTGCTTTCTGATGTTGAAGTTGCCGGGATCTATCGCAACGGCCTTGCGCCACTCGGCGAGCGCCTCGTCGATCAGCCCCCGTTCGTACAGGCGCCGGCCCTTCACGAAGAGAGTGTTGGCCTCGGCTCTCCCGCCGCCCACGTCGTCCGCCCTTTCCCGCTCCGCAGCCGCGATCTCCCCGGTCCGGGCCCAGTGATCGACCAGGGCGCGTTTGCCCGGCTCCCGAACGTTGAACGTTCCCAGCTCCCTGAAGGCTACGGTGCCGTCAGACCCTATCAGGAACAGGTTGGGCACGGCCCGAAATCCGTAGAGCGCGCCGAGGGCGTTGGACTCGTCGACCAGCGTGGTGAAGGTCGCCTGCGCCCTGTCCACGTAGGGCCGCACTCGCCCCGCCCCCTGCACATCGATGGCGACCGTAAGGACGCTGGCTTCCCCGCCCAAGTTCTCGGAGTGGATGGTCTGCCAGACCGGCAGCTGGGCGCGGCAGGCTCACCATGAGGCCCAGACGAACAGGGCCAGGCGTCTTCCCTGGTAGTCCGAGAGGCTGACCTCGCGCCCGTCGAGGGAGGGCAACGTGAAATCGGGGGCCGAGTGTCCGACGTCGACGAGCGTAACCATCCTCGCGGTTCCTCCTCAGGGGGCCGACGGCCCCCGCAACTAGAATATTCAGCCTACCCCGTGAAATCCGATCTCCAGGCTGGCGGGACCCACAAAGACGGGGGTGATGCGCTCGCCGCCGGTCAGCTCCTCGAGCTCCGCCCAGCGGTCCGGCTCGAGGGCAAGGTCGAACCGCTGGTAATCTACTCCCTCCTCGTCCAGCTCCGCCTGCTTTGCGGCAGAGTACGTGCAGTCGGGATGGGTGTATAGGATCGGAGTCTGTTCGGCGCTGGACATGTGGATTACTTCGCTGGTCGGGCCCAATTCTAAGCCCACCCGGACGCCAAGCTCAATCGGGGCCGGCGAGGTAAAGTGGCGCCTGAGGGCAAATCGGAGATCGAGATGGTTACGGTTCTACTGATCGGAGCGGGGGGCTTTCTAGGGGCGATAGCGCGCTACGGCGTCGGCCGCGGGCTCGGCCAACTGGCAGGGTCACAGTGGATACCCTACGGGACGCTCGCGGTAAACGTGGTCGGGTGCCTTCTGATCGGGCTGGCAGCCGGCCTGATGGACCAGCGCCTGGCACCCGGCGCCCCGCTGCGGGGATTCCTCGTGGTGGGCGTGATCGGCGGCTTTACGACGTTCTCGGCGTTCGGCTATGAGACGCTCGCCCTGATGCGGGAGGGAAACTTCGGGGCGACAGCTGCCAACGTAGCCCTGCAGGTCGCCGCCGGAATCGGCGCGGTATGGCTCGGCTACCGGATCGCCGGGGCGGCCTAGGGCACGTCCATCGTGCGAAGGCGCCTTAACGTCAGGAGGAAGAAGACGGCGGTCACGATCCCGGCCCCGGAGGCCGCGGCCGCAAGCCCTATGGACGATCCGTCCAGCGTGGCGAGGTTGACATCGTCTATCCCGTACATTATCGACAGGGTGTACGAGCGAATCGACAGGAACCTGATCCCCTCAAGGAAAGTGGCCAGCACGCCCTCCCACAGAAAGACGTAGAGGAGGGCAAAGCCCAGGGCCCTCGTCGTCATAAGCCCGAGCCACATGAAGACGCTGGCGTAAACGACCGAACCGACGGCTATGCCCACCGCAACGGCGGCCGCGGCCCGCGCGTCCGCATCGAAGGCGATCAGGGCGGTCACAACGCCACTAACCACGAGCAGCGGCCCGGCCATGAGCACGATCACCGCGAACTTAGGCGCCACTATGCGCAGCCGGCTGACGGGCTTGAGCACCAGATAGCCGAGCGTCTTGTCCTCCAGCTCGTTGCCGAAGGCCGTGGTTGCAAGCGCCATCGTGACGATGGGCAGTATCGCAGTCGCCAGCAGGCCGTTCAGGATTCCGCCGACCAGACCGTCTCCCTGGCCGCCGCCGGTGCCCACGATTATCCCGGTGATGATTATCGGGATGGCCGACAGGATTACCACAACCGCCAGCCGCACCGGGCCGGACAGCTGCCTTAGCGATATCCGGAGGACCGGGTCCCTGAGCACGCTTCCCGTCACGCCTGCACCAGGTAGCTGAAGACGCTCTCCAGCGAGTCGTCAAGCGGCTCGACGCGCTGCAGACGCACGCCGCATTCGGCCGCCAGCTTTGGCACCGCAATCTGGAGTGAGGCGACGCTCTTGCTCAGCACCTCGAGCATCCCGTCCTCGTCGACCTTCACCGATTCGACCTCGTCCAGCGACACCAGCGCCGCGGCCAGGCGGCGGGGGTCAGAGCATCCGATGCTCACCGTGTAGGGGCGTTCGTTCAGCTTCGCCCTTATCGCCCGGTAGTCCCCGGCCGCAGCGAGCTTTCCGCTGATCATCAGCAGTATGTTCTCGGCGAGCGCCTCGACCTCCTCGAGGATGTGCGAGGAGATGACGATGGTACGTCCAGCTCCCGCCATCTCGCCAAGCAGGGTGGAGAACTCGATGCGCTGTCGCGGGTCGGTGCCCGAGAGAGGCTCGTCCAGCAGTATCACCTGAGGATCGTGCACTATCGAGGCGGCAAGGCGCATCCGCTGGCGCATGCCCCGGGAGTACTCGCCCAGCCGCCGGTGCTGGGCGTCGGCCATGTTCACCGCCGCTATCGCGCGGTCAACCATGTTGGGACGGTCGCTCAGGCCGTGCAGGTCGGCGGAGAACTCCACGAACCTCCGGCCCGTGAAGAACTCGTAGACCGCCTCGTGCTCGGCCATCACCCCCATCCGCCTGTAGATGCCGGGGTTGTCCCTCACCGGCTCGCCAAGCACCGTGATCTCTCCCTCCGATGGTGCGCTGAGGCCGTTCATCATGTGCAGCAGGGTGGTCTTGCCCGCACCGTTGGGTCCCAGGAGCCCTGTAATGCCGGGACCAATCTCGAGGGATACGTCGCTTACGGCAACGACGGTGCCGAACCACTTCGATACGCTGTCGACACGTATGGTCGGCGCTCCGGCGGCCGGCGATGTCATGCGCCCAACCCCCGGTACCTGCGCCACAGGAGACCCGCCGGAACCGCCACCAGCACCAGGTACCAGACCACGAGGACCGCAGTGGGAATCTCCCCGAGCTCCCCGCTGCCGGAGCGCTCTACGGTCAGCCCGAAGATCAGGTCGTTGATGTCGACCGGGCTTCCCCCTATGTCGATCAGAAAGAGCCAGGAACCGGCGGTCCCCCCGATCTCGTTGCCGAGCGCGTTGCCCACCGCAGCCAATATGAACCATAGGCCGATCACGAATGCTGCGGCCATAGCACGGCGGTTGATGAAGGCGGCCACGGCCAGGGGGAGCGTGGTGGTGAACAGGGCCAGGGCCGCCCCGGCCAGCAGGAACCGCGGCACCTGCAGCCAGTTGTCGAGCAGGTATCTGCCGGTGTCCGAATCTCCCAGAGTGACGCCTATGAACAGGACGACCTGCGGGAGCCAGACGACGATCAGCGACAGCAGGAAGAAGGCCAGCCAGCGGCCCAAGACGTAGTCGCCCACCGTGATGGGTCGCACAAGGTAGAGGCTGAGAACCCCGCTCCTTCGGTCCGCCGTCAGCAGCTCGGGGGCGATGATCGCCGAGAAGATCAGCAGGGGGATGGCGGCGACCTCATAGTAGCTGGGGACGCCGATCAGGTCCTCGGGGACCTCGCCGGCAAACACGGCGATGATCATGAAGACCAGGGCCGGGATCATCAGCGCCAGGAACAGGAGCGCCGGAAGGATCTTGGAGGGCAGGCCGCGGCCGATGCCCAGGGCGGTGCGCATGCCGTCCAGCACCAGCGCCGTCAGCCGGCCCTCGCGGCCCTCCAGCGCCCCGGCGTAGTGCTGGTAGCCGATGTCATAGACTTCGCCGCGGCCCGGCTGGGTCAACTGCCGGATCCTCCATCACCGGCCGTCGTCGGCCGATCGGGCCCGCCGCCATCGTCTTCCGCGGGCCCCCGTGCTGCGGCCCGGAAGATGTCCGAGAGCTGGCCCCGCTCCGGAGCCAGTCGCCGAAGTGGCGCACCCGAGGCGACCAGCGCGTCGCGTATCGCATCGAACGCCTCATCGCGCACGTCCTCGATGAGCACCGGTCCCCTGCCGTCTGCGGCTGCGGTCAGGCCGCGCTCTGCCAGCGCGGCCACCAGCTCATCGCGCCTGTCGTCCACCTCGATAAGCATCGACAGCGTCTCCCTGGTGAACCTGCGGACGGCTCCCTGCTCTGTGACCCGGCCGTCCTCTATCACCAGGATGCTGTCGCAGGTGCGCTCAACGTCTCCCATCAGGTGTGTGGAGACCAGGGCGCTGATCCCGAACTCGGTGCCTATCCGCCTGATCAGGTCCAGCATCTCGTCGCGGCCGACCGGATCCAGCCCGGCGGTGGGCTCGTCCAAGAAGATCATGACGGGATCGTGGACCAGGGCCTGGGCCAGCTTGACGCGCTGCTTCATCCCGGTCGAGTACTCGCCGATCGCCCGGTAGCGCTCCTCGTCGAGCCCCACGTGCCGCAGGACGTCGGCCGAGCGCGTGCGCGCCTCGGATGCGGGAAGTCCGCTCACGCGGGCCATGTGGCTGAGGAACTCCGATGCGCTCGTCGAGCTCGGAAGGCAGTCGTGCTCGGGCATGTAGCCGAGCCGAGTGCGTGCCTCCGGGCTCCGGTACGGCTCATCCCCCATTACCAGCGCGCGACCAGACGTGGGGGGTATGAGGCCAAGGAAGAGCTTGATGGCCGTGCTCTTGCCGGCACCGTTTGGGCCCAGCAGGCCGGTGACTCCATGGGATACGGAGAAGTCGACCGAGTCCAGAGCGACCGTCGCCCCGTAGTGCTTGCTTAGCCCTTCGGCGTGCAGGAGCGAGGTCATACAGATAGCGTGCGCCCTTGGCCCGCGCGGCGTCAAGCCGCGGCCACCTGGCGTCGGCCGCCGGGTCAGGGATGCCTGGGGGAAGCCGGGGCGCTCAGCCCGAGAGAAACTCCACCACGGCCGGGGAGACTACGTCCCTGCGCTCCAGCTGGGGAACGTGCGCGGCTCGATCGACGGTCAGGACCCTAGAGCCGCCTATCATCGCGGCGAAGTCGCCCGCGTATACCGGCGGCACGAGGCCGTCTCCGTCGC
This sequence comes from Dehalococcoidia bacterium, assembly GCA_034421295.1. Taxonomy (GTDB): domain Bacteria; phylum Chloroflexota; class Dehalococcoidia; order Lucifugimonadales; family UBA2962; genus CAUZIR01. Next base: position 96,869 of record DAOUKM010000004.1, on the reverse strand, counting down.
CCCAGACGATCAGGGTGGGGGCTGAGATCCGGTGGATGCGCCGGGAAAGGCCCTTGTCAGGGATGGGCCAGACGAAGGCTCCCGAGCACGCCAGGGCCCATGAGCGCCTTATCTGCTCGTCCTGTTTTGCGATCTCCTCTTCGGGCATGGCCGTAAGCTCGGCGGCGATCGGTCCCTCCGGATCGTGGAAGACGAGCCCGGCCAGCTCCTCTTCGCCCATCCCCATCCAATCCTTAACGGGTTCGCTCTGCCTCCAGAGACCTATGGAGCTGATCAGCACGAGCTTGCTCACCCGGCCCGGGTTGGTGGCGGCGACCTCGGCGGCGACCATGCCCCCGAACGAGTGCCCGACGACCGCGGGTGACGAAAGGCCCAGCTGGTCAAAGACCTCGTAGTAGTGCAGGACCAGCTCCCAGAGGCCCCGGATCTCCCTCACTGCGTCGGGGTCGCCCTCGGTGCCGGGCAGGGACGGGGCGTAGACGGTGAACCGCTCGGACAGGTCGTCCAGGAATCCATCCCAGGCCGGACCTCCCGCGCCATGCAGGTAGACGAGGGGCGGTCCCTTCCCCGCGGTCGCGACGAACGATTCGACGCGCCCGTTCATGGTGCGAAGCGCCCTTTTTTCGGGCGCGCCAACGGTCATCTTGCCAGCGCGGGCTCTGCGCTCGCCTGGCGGGCGCCCGTGGGCCACCAGTGATTCTCGTAGCCCTCATCGTCCCAGATGGGACGTATCTTGGGCATGACCTCCTCCGTGAACAGTGCGATGTTCTTCTTGGTCAGCTCGTGCGGCATCGACCCTATGTGCAGCAGCACCATCAGGTTGCCGACACGCAGGTTGCGGACGGCCGCCTCGAGCTGCTGTGCGACGGTGTCCGGACCGCCGCCGATCACGAACTGGTGATCGACGTAGTCCTTGAACTTCCAGTCGGCGCGCTGCTCCATCAGATCGGACTTTGCGTACCCGCCCATGCGGGTAGCCTTGACCAGGCTGGCGTGATCCACGTGACCAGGAGCAACGAAGAAATAGGGAGCGACGTGCAGGCACTTATCGTAGAAGTACTTTATGTGCTCAAAGTAATCCTCTTCGGCCCTTGCGTCCGTCTCCCCAACGACCACAAGCTGCAGGAAGCCGAGCCGGTAGGGGTTATCGTCCTTGCCCAGTTCGGCGGCCCTCTCCCAGAAGCGGTCCACGTTCTTTTTGGCGAACAGGTTGCCGAAGTAGCTCAAAAAGCAGTAGCAGTAGTCGTTCTCGGCGGTAAAGTCCCAGGTGGATTTGCTCCCCGTACCGGGCACCCAGACGGGGGGATGCGGCTTCTGGACGGGCTTGGGCCAGGTGTTGACGTACCTGAGCTGGGTGTACTTGCCGTTGAAGCTGAACACGTCATCGCGCGTCCAGGCCTGGACGATCAGGTCGTGCGCCTCCCGGTAGCGCTCTCGCTGTTCGAGCGGCGGGATGCCGTAGCAGTAGTTGATGTCCATCGAGCTCCCCAGCGGCATGCCGGCCACCAGCCTTCCGCCGCTGATCACGTCGATCATCCCGTACTCCTCGGCTATGCGCTGGGGCGGATTGGAGGCCGGCAGCGTGGCGCCCATCACCACTATCGCTGCGTCCTTCGTCCGCCTGGCCAGCGCCGAGGCCATCAGGTTGGGCGACGGCATGAACCCGTAGGCGTTCTGGTGGTGCTCGTTTATGCACACGCCGTCCATGCCCATCTCGGCGGCGTACTCCAGTTCGTCGAGCGTCCAGTTGTAGTACTGGCCCACGCGTTCGGCGTCGGCCAGCTCTGCCCACGGCGGGTCGATCCACACGGAGTGATAGCGCTTCTCAAAGTCGTCGGGAAGCTCCCGGTGTGGCATGAGGTGGAACATGGAGACCTTCATTTTCTTCCTCCTTCTACCCGCCTTGGCCCGGTCCGCGATTGGCGGTTCCGGGCGACGCCGGGCCGTTAGCAGTCCTCGTCGTTGGTGTCACCGTTTGGCATTATTGTGTTGCAGTAGATGGCGTCTCCCTCGGTCCTTCTGAGACTGGCGAAGGTGAGGTTGGCGCCGGTGAAGTTGGTTCCCTCGATGATGGCGCCCTTGAGCGTGGCGGAGTGGAGCCTGGCGTCGGTGAAGTCCGCTCCCGTAAGGTCCGCCCCCTCGAATATGCCCTCGCTGAGGTTGGCGCCGGTAAAGTTGACGTTCTTGAGGTTGGCGTCAGTGAAGTCGGCACCGGTGAACTGCTTCCAGCCCTCGCTGCCTGGAGCCAGGTCCGCTCCGCTTAGGTCCGCCCCCTCGCAGTCGGTGCCAGGCCCGATCTCGCACTCGCCGGCCTCGGACTTGCGCATCGCCTCCGCCGTCACCTTGGCGGTGGCGCTCTCGGCCTCCTCCTCTGCGCGGCGCGCATCGCTCACCTCGGTGGCCGTGGGCTCTGGAGCGGGTGCGGTTGCCTCGGCCGGTTGGGCGTCGGGCTGTGAGGCGGCCTCGTCTCCCGAACACGCAGCCACCGAGGCGGCAGCCACAGCGGCGAGAAGGACGAATATCAGCAGTGCACCCAATCGAGCGTGACCGTTAACTAGTCTTCTCACCGGTGCACCTCCAGTACCCGTGGGTCGGTGACTTATTAGCGCGTCAATAGACTGCCGCGGCGACCGTGATCAGGTGGACGGCCGCTTGTTGCGCAGATTATACACAGTCCGGTGCGGGTGTTGCTCACGCACGGGGCGGCTAACAGCCCTCGTTGTTTTCCTGGCTGTCCGGCATGACCGTCCGGCAGAAGATCGTCCCGTCGAGCTTGGCGTCCCTGAGCGACGCCCACGTCAGGTTGGCGTCCGTCAGATTGGCACCGGTAAGGTCGGCGCCGGTTAGGATCGCCGACGCCAGCCCCACCCCCGTCAGGTTGGCTCCCGCCAGATTCGCCCCCTCAAGGTTGGCCTCGTGCAGGTCGGCGCCCGTCAGGTCCGCGCCTGACAGGTCTATGCCGGGAAACTCCACGCCCTCGTACTGCTTCCACTGTTGGCCGCCCTCGCGGAAGCGCAGGCCCCTGAGGTCGGCACTGGGACAGGACAACTCGGGCCCCAGGACGCAGTCGCCCACGGTAAAGGTGCCATCGCCGTTGTACTGCGCGTCTGTGATCTGTTCTTCCACGCCGGATATCTGGGCCCTCTCCGCCGCCAGCGTCGGCTGGGGCGTTGGCGTGGATACCCCTCCGGATCTGGTAGGCTCGCCGGTCGGCTCGACTCCGGTTTGCGGCGTCCCCCCGCACGCGGCCGCGGCCACGAGGGTCAGGGCGATTGCGATCGCCGCAGAGTACAGGGACGGAATGGTGCGGTTCATGTTTCGTGCTCCGGCGGCGTCCAGGCCGTCCCATCCTTGATGGTGGCCACCGGGCGAAACCGGCGGCCGGCCTCGAGCACCTTGCCGTCGCCGTCATCGTAGCAGTACTCACCCTGCTCGATCTCGAGCACGGTGGCGTCGCCCACCGCCCCTACCCTGAGGCTGCCCAGCTCGGACTCGCGGTCTATGGCCCGGGCGGGATTGACCGTGACCGCCGCGATAGTCTCCTCCACGCTCATCCCCAGCCCCAGGTACATGCTCATTACGTCGGGGAGGTTGTAGATGTAGCCGACGTCGTTGACCGGCTTTGTAATGTCGCTGCTGATGGTGTCGGGGAGGAACCCCTGGGCGATCGCGGCGCGGGATACGTCTATGCCGATGTTTGGCTTGGCGGCACCGATGTCCATGATGATGCCCTTGTCCCTGGCCTCAAGGACCTCCGGAAGGACGTTGCCCCCCGCATCCAGGATGTTGTTCTCGGCGCTGTGGAACACGTGCGTGATTACGTCCCCGGGCTCCATGTACTCAAAGACCTTGGCCATAGGCACAGGGACGCGGGCGACGTGCACCATCATGAAGGTGTCGGTGATGTCGGCCACCTTCCTTGCCCGCTCTAGGGCCGGAATCACGTTGTCCGTGCCGCTTATGGAGTGGTCGAGCCTTATCTTCACGCCCAGCAGCACGTTGGGATGGTCCCTGATGCACTGGACAGTCTCCTCCACCTGGGCGTAGCGAAGGTCCATCAACTCCCCCGCGGTCTCGTGGGGCAGGAGGTAGCCGGGTCCGCCGCTGATCCCGATCGTCGGGCCGAAGCCGCCCGGTCGCAGGGGGTTGAGCATGCCCAGGGACGAGAGGTTAAGCAGCGCCATCAGGCGGGTTCTCTCCTTTGAGAGGATGAACTCGCGGAAGGCCCCGAAGTGGGTCCAGCCGGAGCTGCCGGCGTCCACCGTGGTGGTGACCCCGTTGGGCAGGCAGGCCTCGTCTGCGGCGATCGCCCAGGGGACGACGTGTTCGAAGTAGTGTCCGTGCATGTCGATCAGGCCGGGGGTGACCAGCTTGCCGACCGCATCGATCGAGAGGCGGGTCTCCTCCGCAGGGATCGCCTGCTCCAGCGCGGCCACCCGCCCCCCCGAGAAGGCGACGTCCATTACGCCGTGCAGTCCCTGGGCGGGATCGATGACCTCGCCACCCCTGATCACAAGGTCGTATCTAGTGGCCATACCCCTGCGCTCCGTCCTGAATCGTTTGCGGCGGCCGCGTTGTCATCGCGCCCGTCCAGATCCCGGTGCCCCTGATATAAAAGGGCCCGCCTCCCATCGGCAATGAGAGGCGGGCCCGCTAAGTCAGGTCTTGCCTAGGTACTAAGCCCCGCCTAACGCTCCAGCCAGGCGTTGGAGTAGAAGGGCATGGCCTTCACCTCAAAGCCCTTGTAGTCGGCCGTGTGCGGGAAGATCGTGTAGAACTGGCCGAGATACACCCAGTAGACGTTCTCGAACAGGGCTATCTGGAACTCGTCCAGGATCGCCGCCTTCTCTACCGGATCGGTCTCCTGGGCCCACTCGAGCCGAAGGTCTGTCACGTACGGGATCTTCGGCCAGAACTGCTGGGTTCCGGCACCGGTCGAGTCGGAGACCGGGTCTCCGCAGCACCAGTGGGCTCCCCAGCTTGTCCAGGCAGCGAACTGGTCCGGCTGGCCAAGGTTGGTTACCACCGTCGCCCAGTCGTAGGCCGGCATGTCGATGTTAAAGCCGATGTTCTCAAGCTGCTGCTTTACCACGATGCCGACCGGCGTGATGGTCGCGTAGTCGGTCGGGTTGAGCAGCACCCAGGTCTCGCCGTCGTAGGGAGACTCGGCCAGCAGAGACCTGGCCTTGTCGGGATTGAACTGCGCGTACCACTCGTCGCCGCCCGCGTCGGTTTCAAGCGGAGTTCCGCAGTAGTAGATCGCCGGGCACAGGTCCCAGAGCTCGTCGTCGCCGAGCGCGAACATGACCTCTTCGACGTCCGTGGCGAACAGGGCCGCCTGCCTGGCCTTGAGGTTGTCGAACGGCGGATGCGACGGGATCATGCCGTAGAAGGAACGGTGCCCCGGCTTGTAGACGGGAACTATGATTTCCGGGTTGTCCTTGAGCCTCTGGAAGAAGTCGAACCCGGCTCCGTCGACCACGTCCCACTCACCGGTCTCAAGGCCCGCCACCTTGGTCTCCTCGTCGGGGACCTCAAGCCAGATGATCCTGTCCAGGTAGCCCACCGTGCCGCCGACATACAGGTCAGGAGGACCGTCGGCCGGGACGTAGTCGGCGAACTTTTCAAGGACGATCCGGTCGCCCTGCCGCCAGTCGGCGAACTTGTAGGCGCCCGAACCTATTAGCTCGGTGGTGTCGTAGGTCTCAAAGGAGGCCTTGGTGCCTGAGAATTCCTCCGGCAGGATGACCGGAGTGCTCCAGGCCTTGGAAAAGGCCGTGGTCACCAGGCCGTATGGCTCGCTCAGGTTCACCGTGAACGTGTCGCTGTCGACCACCGACAGGGGGTTGTCCTCGTTGATGAACTCCCTCAGCAGCCCGGCCTGGGCCGAGATGCCGCCGAGCCAGCGCCCGATCGAGGCCACCATGTCTCCGGCCTCGACGGCGTCGCCGTTATGGAATGTCAGGCCGTCGCGTAGATGGAAGGTATAGGTCAGCTTGTCGTCGCTAACCTCCCAGCTGGCGGCCATTCTCGGCTGCTCTTCGATTCGCGAGTTCCAGCCCAGGGGCGTCTCGAATATGTGCGAGGCGACCGCGATGGTCACGTACGCCTCCGTCCAGACCGAGTCCAGGCTGGCCACGCTCGCCTGGGACACCGTCCTCAGCTCGCCGCCGAAGACGGGGTCTCCGGCCGGGGGAGTCGTCGGAGTCGCGATTACGATCCTCTCGGTTTCGACCTCGACGATCCTCTCGGTTTCGACCTCGACGATCTTCTCGGTCTCAACCTCGACGATCTTCTCGACCTCAACCTCCTTGACCACCTCCTCGACCACCGGCACCTCGACGATCCTCTCCACGACCTCGGTTTCACCTGCGCAGGCTGCTGCGACGAGCGCCGCGATCGCCAGGGGTACCAGCACAAACAGTGCTCGTTTCATGAGATCCCTCCATTGGCCTCGGGAACCGTGCTTCGGTTACATCTGCCACGTCCCGAATGGACACGGCGCCTGCCCGGCAAAACTCCCGGCAACGGCCCCCGAGAGCGGCCGTTATTGGAGTGGCGCATTTCTATCATGGACGCGTATGCCCGTCAACTGAATTCCCGGATCGCCATGACCCCTGAGCGCGGTCAGCAGTCGTCGTTTCTTGTGCCCCCGTCCGGCATCAGCGTGTTGCACAGGATCGCCGCTTCCACATCGGCCTCGCGCAGGTTTGCCCAGGACAGGTTGGCGTCGGTCAAGTCGGCATCGCTGAGGACGGCCCCCTTGAGGTTTACGTTGTTCAGGTTGGCACCTGTGAGGTCTGCGCCCGTCAGATCGGCGCCCGTCAGGTCGGCCAGGTACAGATCGACGCCTCTCATGTTTGCGAATCGCAGATTGGCGCCCGATAGGTCGACTCCGTCCTCCTGCAGATTGTTGCCCAGCTGCTCTGCGGCGAGGTCGGCCCCTTTGAAGTCGGCTCCTTCGCACTGGGCTCCCGGCCCTATCCTGCAATCTCCGGCCGCCGACTTCCTGTCGGCCTCGGCCGTGGCGAACACGCTCTCGCGGTCCGGGATATCGGAGCTCCCAGGACCGACCTCGACGGCGGTCCCGGCGCCGCAGGCGACGGCTGACAGGGCCAAGACGGCCGCCAGCGCCAATGCCAGCGCGAGCCCGGGTGTGGATACAGCGCTCACGTTCCTCACAATCCTGCTTAAGACGATGACTCCATATTCAGGTGCCCTAGCGGATCACTCGCGGCCGAAACGACCGGTCCCGTCCGGAATGTCTCAGGTTAACCTGCTAGTGTCTATTGCCGAGGCGTTGGGGACTCTACCCTTTGTCAAAGGGGGTTGACGCGTGCACCGACTGGCGAACTTTCTGCTCTGGGGAGGGCTGGCCCTGTTCATCCTGGGCGTGGCTTCCTGCGGCGTTGGATGCGTAACGGCCACAGCCTCGGTCGCCGGTGGAAGCCAGGGGGGCTTTGTGGCTGGCGGCGGCCTGGGTGTGCTCGGCCTGGTGGCACTGATCCTTTGCGTCGTCATGGCCATGACCGGAGCGGTGCTAAAGGCGTTCCTGAGCCTGGTGGGCGTAGGGCGACGCTAGCCTCTATCCACTCACCGGCCCGGAGAGATTCAGGGATTGGGACCTCTCACCGAGCGGAACCTCACGGGCACCATGATGATCGTCGCCAGCGCCCCGGCCGCAGCCGCGTAGATGAAGGCAGTCTCGATGCCGAAGCGCTCGACCAGGTAGCCGGCCAGCACCGGGGAACCTAGCACGAACGGCTGGCTGGTCAGCCCCATCACTCCCATCGTTGAGGCCTGCACGCTCTCGTCGGCAACGTCCATTATGGCCGTCTGGGTGATGTTGAGGATCGCGTAGAAGAACAGCCCGAGCGCGCAGATTACGACGGCGAGCAGCACCCCGCCGCCCGCGTAGGCTATCGCGAGGTAGAGCAGGGCCATCAGACCAAAGCTGGGAACGAGCACGGCCTTGCGCCCGATCCGGTCTGAGACGAGGCCCATGACGGGCTGGGAGACTATGCCCAGCACATACAGCAGCGAAAGGTAGAGGCCCAGCCTGAAGGACGAAAAACCCAGCGTCTCACCAAGGTACACAGAGAGGAAGGCGAGAATAGCTAGACGGGCCATGTTCGCAAGAGCCGTGGACGATAGCACGGCCACCGACTGAACGTTCGTGAACATGGCCCGTACGCCCCGGGCATAATCTGCGAACCGGGGACCGGCGGAACTCCCGGATTCGTCCGAGGCCTGCTGTGAGGTCTTCAGCCCCACCCAGAGTACCGCGGCGAAGAGGAGGGCGGGCGCGAGGTGGATCTGGAAGGCTATCCGCCAGTCGACGGCCAGGATGACGGCGCCGATTGCAAGCGGTCCGAGCGAGTCGCCGACGCTGGCCCCCACTCCGTGCACAGACAGTGCCATGCCCCTCCGGTCGGGGAACTTGATGGAAAGCGACCCCATGGCACTCGGATGCCAGAGCGCGATCGCAAGACCCACGAGACCTGCGGCCACGAGAGTCCATCCGTAACTCTCCATCGCACCCAGTAAGAGGTAGCCGAGGCCGAACACGGCGATGCTGAGCACCAGGATCAGACGCCCGCGGCTCCGGAATGTGTCGGCGACGTAGCCCGATACGAGCAGCAGGCCGCTGGCCACTCCCATCTGGACCGTGGTGATTGCACCTATCTCGACGGGCGTCAGGCCGAGTTCTTCCTTCAGGTAGGGAAGGGCGAGCGCGAAGACCGCCACGTACCAGTGGACTACGATGTGGCCCCCGGTGACCCAGGCGAGGAATCCGGACCGGGACCTGCCCAGGCTTGCGAGGTTTGACCTTATGGCCGATGTCGGGCGGTGGGACTGGGGCAAGCGCGCGGCTCGGTGGTCGGTGACGGATGATTTGGTCCCCCGGCAGCGGGAGAGACCTGGGACCGCCCCGAAACCCTATCACGTGGACGCCGGGGCACCACGGGATCGCCCGTCGGGAAGGTTCGGGCCCGGGAACTATCCCCGTCCCGCGCTAGCGGGCCACAAGCAAGGTAACGGTCTCGGAGTTGACGCTGACGGTGTATTCGGCCCCCGGCTCAAGGTCGCCGCCCAGGGGTACGATGGTTTCGACCAGGGGATAGTCGGCCGTGCAGACCGCCATCTCGTCTGCGACCTCGTGGTGGGTGACGATCACATCTATCCTGTTCGCGTCCGCTCGCCGGGTCTCGTAACCGTTGAACTGGGAGCATGAGCTGCCCCTGGGCAGCGCCGACACCACGCGGATCTGGTACCGGTTCGGAGATCCTTCCCGTATCAGCAGCTCGGTGCTCTCGACCGGAGACTCGGCAATGAAAGTGTGCCGCCCGCCGAGATCGGGCGGCGTGAAGATTGAGGTTTCCCGGCCGTTCGCGACCACCCGGTAGGTCCGCCCCGGCTCAAGGGGGGCCTCGATATGCTTGATCGCGTCCAGCTCGACCACCTGCTCATCGCAATTGATCGACCAGGGCGTCGGCGGAGGCTGCATCAGGGTGACCGTTACGTTGAGGTCGAATCCGCTCAGGTCCAGATCCTGGCTGCCGGGTCGTGCGCATCCCTCGATGGTGGACTGGTAGTAGGCGACCCGCAGCGCAGTTTCCGGCTCGTTGGGCAGCAGGTTGGCCGAGATCACGCGCGCCGGAACCTCGATCCAGGTTCGCCAGTCCGACCCCTCTCCCACCAGATCGGGCGGGGGTTCGACCAGGACGAGGAGCATGTCGACCCGGTCCGGCCTGTTGTGGGTGATGACCTCGTACGCCGTGTCGTTCGTAAACGCGAGGCGACCGTCCGATTCGATGATGCGGGCGCTGATCGAGTACCTGTTGCGTGAATCGATGTCCGCGCGGTTGTATTCGACCTTGAACCCTATTGGCACCTGGCCGGGACCTAGGATCGTCTGGCTGGCGATGAGCGGGGCGGAAGCGTCCGCATACGATACGTCGCGCAGCTCGACGATCAGGGTGGCGCCCTCGCTGAGGTCCAGCCTCTCGCGGTAGTCTACGGTCCCGCTTACCGATGCGTCCGGGCTGCGTCCCGAGGTGATCTCAAGCCTGGACTCGCCCGGGCCCTCCCCGCCCTGGCAGGCGGCCAGAGCTGCGACGAAGAACGCCGCAGCGCACGTGAGAATGACCCCCGATCTGATGTCCATCAATCGTATAGACGACCGGCGCCGCCGGCTGGTTCCCGGGCCGTGCGGCCGCTTAGCTGGAGGCGACATCCTGGGGTGAGGCGGCGGGGTTCCGCTAGCACACGTCAGTTCAGTTCCGGCCACTCGGGCCCCGGGTCGATCCCGAGCCGCCTGGCTCTCGCGGCGACCGAATGGGAGACACTCCGGTATACGTCGTGTTCGTCAACCCTCGCCGACTCACCCCCGGTGAAGACGACCTGGCCGTTGACCACAACCGTATCGACGCTTCCTGTTCCCATCGTCAGCGCCAGCAGGTGAAGCGGGTTGTCGGAAGGGTAGGCCTCAGCGACTAGTGAGGATCTGACGACCACGTCGGCGCGCTTACCCGGCTCAAGGCTGCCAAGCTCTGCCTCCAGTCCGGCGGCAGCGGCCGCGTTGATGGTCTGCATCTCGATCAGCGTGCCAGGAGAGACGGGATCTGAGTAGGTATGGGATGCGAAGTGTGCCGCGAGCATGGTCTCGGCCGGTGTGCAGTCGAATGCGCCGTCGGTGCCGAGCGAGACGCGGGTTCCCCGCCGGTACCGCTTCGCCATCCGAAAGCTCGCATCCCGTCCGATCCCGAGCGAGAAGAAGGCCGTCGGGCACCATACGATCTGACAGCCCGACTCGCGAGCCGCCGCTTCATCCGCCTCGTCCAGGGCGTTCGCATGGACGATGACGGTCCGCTCGTCAAGGACCCCGAGCTCCTGCAGGTGTACGAGCTGGCTGGTGCCGGTCATGGCGCGGAAGATCTCGGCCTCCTTAGGGACGTAGCCGGCATGCAGATGCAGGGGCACGCCGTTGTCCCGGGCGCATGAGTGCGCTGCCCGCAGCAGCTCCGGGGAGGCGGTTCCAAGCCCGTAGATGAAGATGTATCCACGAACCAGCGCTTCGGGGTCTCGGTTGCGGTGAAGCTCCGCGTCCATCTCCCTCAATGACCGGTCATGGTCGGTCGGCGCGCGGGCAACCAGGCTCGGGCTCACGAGGGCGGGAATGGCATCGAAGGTCTCATGTCGATCCCAGAGATAAGGCGGTGCGAGGAGGGCCCTCAGGCCTACGCGCTCAGCCGCCTGCGCCCCCGCCCAGGTAGAGAACAGGGAACCTGGCTCGATGAACATCGTAAAGCCTCCCCGAAGCAGCTCGAGGCCGGCCATGGCGGTGGCAGCGGCTTCGTCTTGATCGGTAACACCCGCCTTCCAGTCCGCGAAGTTGACGGGCGATGAGCCCTGCTCGTGAATGCTTCCGAAGACTCCCCGACAGGTGGCGTGAACAATGTGATTGTGAGCGTCGATGAAGCCGGGGTGCACTATGCCGCCCCGGGCATCCATCGTCAGCCTCGCAGCAAAGCGGCCCCCCAGCTCATCATCGGTGCCGACACCGACGATCCGAGACCCGGTGATCGCCACCGCACCCGGACGATAGATATTGCGCCCGGAGTCCACGGTGATGACCTGGCCGCCGTGAATGAGAATGTCGCAACTGCTCTTGTCCATATGGCTGTACTCCCTTGGCGGCGAAAGTCAGGCGCCCGACGCCACAGTGACCACCCCCAAACAGCCATACCAGTGGCAGCGAATCAAGAGTCCACCTCAGCCTGGCCATCAAAGAGTATGGGTTCAGTAAAGTTCAGGGCTTATCGACAGAGAGGTCCATTTCGGGTTGGGTTCAGGCGATAGTATTACGAATATTCCCTGGCGCCGCCCTGCGGGGCGATCCGACAGGCACCGCAGCGGCGGAGCGTGAACAAATGCCATTGTCAAGGTTGCGTCGGGATCTCAGCAGGAAATGGCGATGCTCATGATCAGAGGGTCTACAGTCGTTTGAGGACGGTCACAGCTGGCCGGATCGCGGGTGGTACGGGACATAGTGGTCCGGGCTGCACGCACCTTGCGGCGAATACCTGGCTGAGCTGGGGGCGATCCGGGCCATAGAACTAACATGTTTCAGTCGAAAGACACGGGGCGGTTCTCCCACCAGGGGGTCACAAACCTGCCCCGAAATCCATGATCGATTGAGGAGGATGCTATGGCGCGCACTCCAACGATAGACTCGCAAGTTCATGCGTACGAGCGCAACCGTCCGGAGCGTCCCTGGAGCGGATTCCTACATGGTCCCGACGAGGTCACCGGTGACGATATGGTGGCGGCGATGGACTCGGTCGGGGTCGATGGGGCTCTTCTGGTCTCACCGTTCTCCACATATGGCTACGACGCCAGCTACGCCATCGAGGTAGGCGCGAAGCATCCGGGAAGATTCGGCCTGATAAGGCCATTTGATCCGCAGTCCAGGGCGATCGCCGACGACATGACGGAGTGGACCGGTATGCCCGGCGTGGTCGGTGCCCGCATCATGCTCACGTACGGGGCGTACGAAGCGGACGATCCCGGTATAAATCGCATCCTGGCAGCCGGTGCCCTGGCGGGCGTTCCGGTGAACGTAATGTGCTCGGGAAAGCTGCCCCTGCTTGGCGAACTGGCTCGCCGCCATCCGGACACCCGGGTGGTTATCGATCACGTGGGTCTGGTCCAGCCCTTCGAACCGCCACCGCCACCTGAACCATTTTCGGACCTGGCCAATGTGCTCTCGCTGGCCGAATACGACAACGTGGCCATCAAGATCTCCGGGGCCTGCACCCTCTCCAATGAGCCATTTCCCTACCCGGACATCTGGGAGCCGCTGGAAAGGGTATTCGATGCGTTCGGCTTCGATCGATGCATGTGGGGTACCGACTGGACCCGGGCGGTCAGCCTGCTGACCTACGAACAGGGCGTCGAGGCATTCCGCGTTGGCGACCGGCTTTCGGATTCGGAGCGCTCTGCGCTGATGGGCGGAACTCTCCAGGAGATCTACAACTGGACGCCCGGGAACGTGTGAGCAGATTCGGTGCCGTATTGGCACAGAAGATGGACGGCGAATCGTTTCAGGCCGATTCGGAAACTCGGGGGACTGGTGGACGATCGCGGCTCCGTCGGTGAGTGCAACTTTCGCCTCTTGCTGAGGGGTGGGCGGCCGGTCTCGTGGCAATAGAAGCTGAGGGACGGTACGGCCCTGTTCTGCTATGCTGCGCGACGCCGGTTTAGAGGCCGCGCAAGAGACTTTCAAAGGGGGGCCTAATGGCGAGTAGTGATTCCCAGAATGGAGGACAAGCGTCCGACTATCCGGTGCAGCTTACTGTCGATTATCAGGAGTCGAGCAACCGGCTGTCGGTCTTGCCGCGAATAATCCTGGCCATACCCATTGTCGTGGTGTCTGCATTCATAGGCGGTTTCCTTGACCTGGGGGACCCGGACCTTAACGAGGCGCTAATGCCCCTGTATGCCGGCGGTTTCCTGTTCCTCGCGCCCCTGCTGATGATCGTGTTCCGCAGAAAGTATCCGAGGTGGTGGTTCAACTGGAATCTGGAGCTCAGTCGGTTCGCTGCGCGGATCGAGGCCTATGTGTTACTGCTCCGGGACGAGTATCCGTCAACGGACGAAGAGCAGTCCGTGCACCTGCACATAGAGTATCCAAACGCAGAGACTGATCTGCACCGGCTCCTGCCGATCATAAAGTGGCTGTTGGCCATCCCTCACTACGTTGCCCTCGCCGTTCTGGTGGTCCTGGCAATTCTGGTCACCATAGTGGCCTGGGTGTTGATCCTGGCGACGGGCCGATACCCCCGGGGAATGTTCGATTTCGTCGTCGGCGTGATGCGGTGGGGTAATCGTGTCGGCGCATACGCCTTCCTCCTGACGACCGACCGGTACCCGCCCTTCCGGTTGAGCCCATAGAGGCCGAACGGCTCCCCGGTCAGTCCATCGGGTAATGGCGGCGTCTTGCTGGCGCGGAGAGTCGCAGTCCCCGCTCGGCACCCGCGCGCCAGACGGCACTTTCAGGCGATGTGAACGCGAAGCCTGTCGTCGGGGTCGTGATGTCCCTGCGCCTGCATCGGTCGTTCCACCCGAGGCGGTCCAGCCACAACATGTAGTGAGGCGGAGTGGTACGTCGGAAGCGAGATTCGACACCGAATCCCCCTCGCGATCAGCCCGGCGAAGAGATGTTCAGCCCGGTGCCATCTACGATCGTCGCCCGATGGTGGAACTTCGGGACAGTATGCAAAGCCCTTCGGTACGCGGCCTCGATATAGACGTGGTCAGCCATTTGCGCCGCGCCTTTGCGCTCCCTGCACGCGCAAACAGGGTGGGCGGTCTGACATGGCTTAATCCCCGTCCTGTACTCACACCGTGTCAGGCTCCCTCAACCCCATAGCGACTCTTTCAGGGGTTACCTAGATCAGGCCCTCGTCCTCGGCGGCACGCTCCACCACGTCCCAGCCCTTCTCCGTCCCGGCCACGATGCTTGTGCAGACCTCGGCCTCAAGGAGGGCCTTACCGTCCGGATCACCCGGGTCCACCGACAGGAAGGCACGCTCTATTTCCTGAAGTAGCCCGGGGTCCAGGTCCCCTTGAACGGTGAAGCAGCAGTGACTGTAGCCCGGGCTCGACCAGAAGGCCCGAATGGGCGCCTGGTCGGGCCGCCCCTGCGCCGATTTGAGGGTCAGTCCGCTTATAGAACCGGCGTCATACTCCCCGCTCGCCACCCTCTCAACAACGTCCTCCTCATCCAGGGCGGAGCCGCCCGACCGATCATCGTGGAAGGTGAACGCCGACAGGTCCGATCTTGGATCGATGCCCATCTCCTTGAGAAAGTGGTGGGGCAGTAGCCCGGCCTGGACGGAGCCGCGGCCGCCGAACGCGAATCGCCGGCCGGCCAGGTCGGAGACGGCTTGGACTTCGGAGTCGCGATGCGTGATGAAGTGGGTCACGAAGTCGACATCCACGTCGCGCATCGCGATCACACGGGCCGGCTCGTGCACCAGACGCCTGATCTTCACGTGCGAGAGGGGGCCGTTCCAGGCCATGTCCACCTCGCCGCTGACGAAGGCATCGACCAGGGCGTCGTATCCAGAATACAGTACCCAGTCCATCTCGATGCCACGCCTGCGGAAGATCGCCGTCAGCGCCTCGAAGGCCTCGATGTGATCCTGGGACGCGGTGCCGCCTAGCCTGAGCATCATCCGCCTTCTTGGGTCCCTTCTCCCGTGTATCCGGGCCGATCGGCCGGGAGCGGCCAGAGCGTCCCAGATGCCCACTGAGCTATGGCTCCCCCGTCCGTCACCAGCCTGTTGCCAGTTCCAGAACTCGCCGCGGTGTTAGCCGATCTGAGGTGGCCGCAGCTACCCTGGGAAGGGGTTGCCGTACCTCTCGACATGGGCCAATTCTGACATGGGTTTGCGTGCGACGCCCTGGCCCCGGAAGTCGTCGCGCCGGTAGCCGAACGGCAGTACGGTTATCAACTCCAGGCCCCGCGGTATGCCCAGTAAACCCGCGATTCTCTCGCGCTGGTCGTCCGTCAGCGTGACGAAGCAAGTGCCCATCCCCTCCGACCAGGCAATCAGCTCCATCTGCTGTAGCGCGCGGCCCGCATCCATTTGCGGCTGGTCGGCTTCCTCCATCATGATGGCGATGGCGAGAGGAGCACGGGCCAGGAACCTGCCGCTGCTGGCGGTCTCGCCAAGTCTGGCGAGGGTGTCCCTGTCGCGGACGATCACAAAGCGCCAGGGTTGCTGGTTGCGCGAGCTGGGCGACCACCGGGCCGCGCTGAGCACTCTGTCCAGAGACTCGTTTGACACCGGGTCCGGCTTGAACTCCCGCACGGTGCGACGAGTTCTGAGACATTCGTAGACGTTCATCCGCTTCGTCCTCTACATGGGTAGACTGCATGATATATGGGCCGTTTTTGATGGGTGTCGGTTATCGAGGTAGGTCGTCGGCCAGGTACCCTGCCCGGTGTCGATGGCCCTCGAGAGGTGGGCAGCCTGCGCGACGGACTGCGGGACGTTGGGGTAGCTCCGGGGGTCAGGAGGCCACTCGTTAACCCCGCTTGGACCTGCCTAGGATCCGTAACCTTCCCGAAGGACGACATTGAAGTCGAGGCTCTCGTTGATGCGGACGCTGACCTCGCCTAGCCTCGTAAGTCGTTCCCGCAGAGCCTGTTTCGCCTTTAGCAGCTCGTCTACACGTTTCACTCTATTGCCTCGTCGGGATAGGTAGGCCACGGCGCATCCGTCGTCTGGCACTGTATACCGGTCAAACGGAGCGATTACGCCAGCTTGACACAAAAGTTACAGCAATTGGCCGAAGGGCGCCCCGGGGCTTCACGCCCAGACTACTCGCGTCCGGCAAGACTGAGCCATTCTTACGCTTGGCCGCACTAGACAGCAGGCCAGCTGGACCAATCCAGTCTGCGGCGTCGGCAGCAGGGACATCCGCACCGGGTTGTACGACGTCTCTAAGAAGTAACCGGCCAGGCTCATATGTTTCACCCCACGATCGCGGGTGTGGCCGACCAGACGGCGCCCGAGGGTCGGATGCATAGAGGGACTACTGTACTGGGAGGTGATAGGTTACACTTTACAGGTGATCGTTCACTTCCTGCACAAGGGACTCCAGCTTCTCTACGAGAATGGGGACAGGCAGCGGGTGTCGCCGTCGCACGTTGCCAGGGTGGAACGAATCTTGGCACGTCTTGACGAGGCGACGGGTCCTAGTGGCATGGACCTGCCGGGCTTCCGGCTGCATCCGCTGAAGGGCGATCTCACCGGCTATTGGTCGATGGCCGTGTCCGCCAACTGGCGCATCGTGTTTCGCTTCGAGGGTGCGAATGCCAGGGACGTGGATCTGGTCGATTACCACTGAAGGAGGACCACTACATGCCTATGAACGACCCTCCCCATCCGGGCCTGTCCGTGCGACACGACTGCCTGGAGCCGCTGGGGTTGAGCGTGTCGGAGGCGGCAAAGAGGCTGGGGGTCAGTCGCAAACAGCTATCGGACCTTGTAAACGGCCATTCGGGGATCTCCCCGGAGATGGCTATCCGCCTCGACAGAGCCTTTGGCGGGGACGCGAACACGTGGTACCGGCTACAGGCGGCTTACGACCTGGCGCAGGTGATGAAGCGAGCCGACAAGATCAAGGTCGAGCGAATCACAACCGTAGCCTAGCAATGCGCCGTGTCCGGATGGATGCAGTGGACGCGTGGAGCTGGGGGGACTGTATGACGAACGTTTCGGCACGAGGTCCTAATGTAGGCGAAAGTAGCTATGCTCGCGTTGTTGGACTGGCGGAGCGCAATTTGACCTAGGGATATTTTGTCTGATCCGATGCTGGTAGCACTCACCTGTCGGATAGCAGGCGCGATCCCCCAAATGGTCACGTCTGGCTGTAGGCTCATCGGATAGCACCCCCAAGACGTATGGCAGGACAGCATAGGTGGCGGCAAGTATTCCCCATCCCCACACTGTCCTTAGTTTGAACGGGATGCCTCGAATCCTCCTCCCGCAGTGTACGTTATATCGTACAATATGGCCATGTATACGATCCTACGAAGTGCGACGTTCGACCGGTGGCTGAACAGGCTGCGGGACCGGCACGCGGCAGACCGCATCGTCGCGAGGCTGCTGGCAGCCGAAGATGGATATCTGGGAGAGGTGAGGTCAGTTGGCGGCGGCGTGTCGGAGATGAGAATTCAGTATGGGCCGGGATATCGAGTCTACTTCATCACGCGAGGCGCTGAGATGATCGTCCTGCTATGTGGGGGCGACAAGGACAGCCAACGGCGAGATATCGAGCGTGCCAAGAGAATGGCGACAGAATGGAGGAGCTAATGTCCGAGGAATACGGAAAGTTTGACGCGGCGGACTACATAAAGACTGAGGAAGATGCCCGAGGGCTTCTCAGAGCTGCTACGGATGAGGACCTTGGGGATGGGGCCGTGATCCGCGCCGCCCTCAAGCACGTCGCGCGGACGCGGAACATAAGCGCTCTCGCCCGCGACACAGGGCTTAACCGTGGCAACATCTACGAGGCGCTGTCAGAAGACGGCAACCCTACCCTGGCTACACTGCTGAAGGTCACCAACGCCTTGGGGCTGAGGCTGCGCCTTGAGCCCGTGGAGGAGCCCGCATTGGGCGCACAACCAACCGGTGCCGGAGTCCTCCAGGAGGAATCGGCATCGTAGCCCTACTTGCACCCCTATGATCGCCTACTACAGACTGCTAGCAGGTCTTTCTATTTAGGGCTCAAGCTCTGCAGAACGAGAGGTTTCCAAACAACCTGCGGTTCCGCCACTTCGTCCTCGCGCACGGCACACGGCTACGGTGGGTGGTGTAGGCAACCCGTCCTTTGCCTGTAGCCTTGCCAGCAGGCATGTTGCTCTCGTGATCGAATTGACTCGCTGCGAACTGAAACGTTGAAGCTCCCCTTCCTTCTGGCACTATCGCTCTCCGCACTCGCGCTGGCTGTCGCCTGCTCAGACCGCACGCCGATGCCGCCCACCCAGCCGACTGCCACGTTCGTTCCTACTCCCTCGCCTGTTTCCACTGTCGCCGACCCTAGATCCGACTCTGAGCCTGCGGACGCTCCCGAACCTCTCCGTGAGCCCTCTCCCACCACTTCAGTCGGATCCTCTGCCACACCCACGCCTGAGGTCCTCCCAGTTTCGACGCCAGGGTCCTTTCCTACACCTGCTTCCAACGAAGATTGGGCCGAGGCGTCGGGCTTAAGGAGTCTGCAGAGGGCAAGTCCTGGCCTTGGATCCAGAATCGAGACCCTGTCGTGGGTGGCGGACGGCGTCAGTCAGGAGGAGAGGGAGGCTGTCGAGCTGGTTATAAGTGCGGCGATGGAGAAGAACCGGTATTTCTCGCCTTGCTGGATGGACGGTGGCTGCTCGATGGCCTGAGCAGACCCGAACTCGAAATACTCAGGAACCTCGTCCGAATCAAGGATGAGTCCGTAGCCCTGCGCATCGTCAGCATGGCCTTCCTAAAGACCGTCGAACTTTCCGACATCACCACCCTGGGCCACTTGACCCGGCTGCGCCTTACTGCGCCGGGGCTCTTCAGGGAGATCGTGGAAATGGACTGGGTCGGCGATGGCCTGGACGACATGGAGACCAGGGCGATCGACTGGATCCGCCAGGTGGGCGATGCGGATGTCGCCGTGTCAATCGCTGCGCTCGGTTGGGTGCATGACGGACTCGAGGGTCCGGAACTCAGGGCAGTCGAAGAGTTCTTCCACTTCAAGTATGGCGATCACGGGATACTCACCTCACTCGTAGCTATGGACTGGGTGGGCGGACAGGGACAGGCCCACATCCTGCCGGTCGCTGGACACCCTAGCGTACAAGGCAGCCGGTGTGAGCGGCTGTAGGTGCTTCTGCTTCATTCTGTCCTCCTGCTCCGCTGTATCCGTGAGTTTCTGCCTTCAGGCTCCGCGCTGGCGCTACTCGCTCACCAGGACGTCGATGGTGGTGCCAAGGACACCAGCGATGCGGACCAGGGCCGAGGCCGACCCGGGTTTAATCCCGCGCTCAATCTCGGAGATGTACCCTGAGGCAAGGCCGGTTCTCTCGGACAGATCTCTCAGGGTCATGCCCTGGTGGTTCCGAAACGCCTGGATGGGACCCTTCCCCCGCATGATGGCGAGAGCGACCTCGTGGGGGACGCGTACGCCGTCGTCCGCGTCCTGGGCAGCCAGCATGTCCTCAAGCTGGCCGTTGCGCTCGATGAGAGCGTCGTACTCCCTTCGAGTCAAGGTGACAGTCTCTTCCCTAGTCATAAGCCTCCCTCCTGTGTCGAACACTCAAAATCGTCACGGTTGAGGGCTCGCCGTGTCGTGTGGTGAAGATGACGCGGTGGTTGCCGACCCTCAACCGCCTGTAGGGGCTGCCGGTCAGTGCAATCACCTGCGGGGCAAGAGATGCGGGGTTCTCGGCATACTGCTCAATCTTGGCGATGATGCCCTCCCTGTCCAGTGCGGCGAGGCGGCGCATATCCCTGATCGCCCGCGTCCCCCATTCGATTTGCAGTCCCTCATACACACTCCCTATGTTCGCCAATAGAGAGCAGTGAGACAAGAGGCCGATGCCCACGACCTTCCCCCTGAGCGGTTCCCGATCCGCAGCCGTCCCCGGCGGCCTCGGCACATCCCCTGCAAGGGGTCCCTTCCAGCCACCTGCCGAATCGGAGGGTCTCCACCACGTGAAGGGCCTGTACAGGAGATTGGGTCTGTCGTCGAAGGGGAGGAGGGGGCGAATTCGTAGCTGGAACAGGGGTAAATCCCACCCTACAGGATAGGAAAAGTGAACACTTCGTTGAAAGGCTGCGTTCAGGCCGAATCCAATGAAACTCGATGGATGTCGGGGGGCGCGACACGGCGGAAATCGGCGTCTGCGACGGAAAACGGGGCGCAGAGGGCGGTGGACGTGGGGGTGCAGGACGTGGTGATTGTGGAGATAGGGGGACTCGAACCCCCAACCTCGGCATTGCGAACGCCGCGCTCTCCCAGTTGAGCTATATCCCCGAGGGGTGCCGCCTTCAGCATTGCGGGCCGGAAGATTATAGCATGGACACCTGTGGACAGGCGGCCTCAGGCCGCCTGCCAAGGTTACAAGCCCGAACGCAGGAAGGTACACTCGACG
Organism: Dehalococcoidia bacterium; assembly: GCA_034421295.1. Classification (GTDB taxonomy): domain Bacteria; phylum Chloroflexota; class Dehalococcoidia; order Lucifugimonadales; family UBA2962; genus CAUZIR01. The sequence continues at coordinate 76,165 of DAOUKM010000004.1, read as the reverse complement.
GCTCAATGGCAACACTCAAGAACCTGATTTTCACCCATGATCTGGATAGGGACTGGATAGAGCGCGTACTGTTTCCCAGGTGCGATTCACTGGCCGAGCGCAGGGAGGCCGGCACCGAGCTCGGCGGCAGGGCCCTCTATTGCCTGTTCTATGAGCCCAGCTTCATCACGCGCGTCTCCTTCGAGCGGGCGATGGAGCTGCTGGGCGGTCAGTGCCACCAGACGGAAAACGCCTCCCAGTCCTTTCCGGTGACCACCCCCGATCACATCGACAACGTGGTCAGCATACTCCGCAGCCTTCGCATGGACGCCGTGGTGATCCGCAGCAGCGAGGCGGGCGTCATGGCCAAGGCCGCCGCCGCCGACGTGCTGGCGGTCGTGAACGGGGGAGGCGCGGTCGACCATCCCACTCAGGCCCTGGCGGACCTCTACACCCTGCGCAGGGAACTCGGCCGCATCGATGGGCTCCACGTTGCGGTAGTCGGCAGGCTGGAGCACCGGAACGTCAACGCCCTGCTGACCGGCCTGTCCATGTTCGGGGGCGTTACGGTCACCCTTCTACCGTTCAGCGGGGATCTGTCCCCGGAGGTGGCCGCGCTTTGTGAGGAGAGGGGCGTCTCCCTCAGGAGGGCGGACGATGTGGCTGATGTGGCATCGGCGGACGCGGTGTATCTGAATGCGCCTCGCACGGTCGCCCACGCACAGTTGCTGGCCGCTAGGGGGACCCCCGGACTGGTCATAGACGAGACTTTCATGGCATCCCTGAAGGCGGATGCGGTGGTAATGGACCCCATGCAAAGGAGCGGGTATTTCTCGGTCAGGGCCCGAGACCGTCGCCTCGCCTACTACCGACAGGCGGAGAACGCCCTGGTAACCCGCATGGCGGTGCTGGCAGAGCTGCTGTCCTGAGCGGTCGGTAGGCCGGACGCCGACGATGGGGGGTGGAGAACATCGGGGGTCCGATCTTCTCGGGGCGGGCGTCCGACGCCTGAGGCAGGACTCCTCGCACGGCGCTGCCCGGATCACGGCGGAGGCACTTATCCTGTTCGGCCGCGCGGCGGCCGGACTGCCCGAAGACACCTGCAGGCAGGCCGCCCTCCATGCCATGGCCGAGGGCATCGCCTCGGCGCGGCCGTCCATGGCGGGGCTGGGTAACGCGGTTCGCAGGCTGGGTGCCGAGCTGGCCTCGGCCGACCCGTCCCGGGCGCTGGCCCTGTCTGAGCTCCATGTCGCCGCCCTGCGCTGCGCCTCCGAGGCGGTCGCCGCCCGGGCCGCAGCGCTTTTGCCGGATCACGCGACGCTGGTCACCTGCAGCTACGGTACGGCCGTTCCCCGGCTTGCGGGAGCGGCGCGCTCGCGCGGCAACTGCGTGACCGCGGTCGTCTACGAGCCCGATGCCTCTCCCGATGCCTACGGCCTGAGGCTCGCCGGAGATCTCCGTGCCCTCGGGGTGGAGTGCCGGGTTGATGTAGAGCTGCCGGGTTCCTGGGCCGAGGGCCAGGCAGTTGTGATCGGTGCCGACTCGGTTACGTCAGAGGAGTTGCTGAACGGCAGCCCGAGCCTGGCTCTGGTTGCCGCGGCCGCGGGCCTGATCCCCGTCTACGCACTGAGCGAGGAGGTGAAGATGACCCGCGGGGACATCGAGGAGGAGCCGGGTATGGACAGGGTCCCGCTTGAGCTCTTCACAGCTGTCGTGACTGAAGCTGGCCCCCTCTGCCCCGATGCGGTCAGGTCGCGTATATCCGGTCTGACCTCGCGGCCATGATGAAGTCGTTTCTGTGCAGGCCGCCGGTCGCGTGTGTCCACCACTCGATGAGGACAGATCCCCATTCGACGGTGAGCCTCGGGTGGTGGTCCTGCTCGTCTGCCTCGGCGGCGATGCGGGCCGCGAACGAGATGGCGGAGGCGAAGTCATCGAACGCAAAGGTGCGCTGAAGATGCGGCATGCCGCCGTGGTCGACGACCTCCCACCCGGGAACCTGGGCTCCGAGGGCAGATATCTCCTCGTCACCGATTTCCGCACCACCCCGCCTGGGGCTCACACAGCTCTGCTCGGCTAGTGACATCGGGCTACTCCTTTCGTCAGCAGTTTCTGCGGGTCCGCCTCCCAATCATATCCCCGGCCGGCTCTGCCGGTCGCTGATACCGGCTCGGAACGAATATACTCTGGCGCAGGGCGCCGCCGTCGCCGCAAAGATCCCCCCCGAGGACCCCTGACAACATGAGCCAGCTTCAGACGCGGAGTATCGGAGAGACAGGGCTGTCGGTGACGACGCTCGGGATGGGGGGAGCCGGCCTTGCCGGTATGTACACCTCGTTCGACGCCGACCAGGCCGCCGCGACGGTCCTGGCCGGGCACCAGGCCGGCATAAGGTTCTTCGATACCGCCCCCCAGTATGGCTACGGAAGAAGCGAACAGGTCATGGGGGAGGTGCTGTCCGGACTGGACAGGGACTCGTTCGTCATCTCGACCAAGGTGGGACGGCTCCTGGTAGACGCCCCGGAGGTCGAGGGCACCGAGTTCGGCGCCTTCTCCGACCTGCCGCCGACCTTCGAGAGGCTCGACTACAGCCGCGACGGCGTGATGCGCTCGTTCGAGGAGAGCCTGGGTCGTCTGGGCCTTGACCGGGTCGATGTCCTGCTCATTCATGACCCCGCCCCGTCGGACTGGGACGAGCTCAGGGACCAGATCGCCGGCGAGGCCTACCCCGCGGTCGCCGAGCTTCGCAGCCAGGGTGTGGTGGGTGCGATCGGGGCGGGTCTCAATGACAGCGAAAAGTTCATATACCTTGCCGAGCGGGGCGACTACGACTGCGTGCTCATAGCGCTCAGGTACAACCTGATCGACACCTCGGCCCTGGATGAGCTGCTCCCCTTTTGCGCCGACCGAGACATAGGCGTGTACCACGGCGGGCCCTACAGCAGCGGCATACTCGCCTCAGACCCTGACGTTGTGACAGATGTCGGAACGAGGCACTGGTACGCCAAGGCGCCCGCCCAGGTGATCGAGCAGGCCAGCAGGCTCAAGGCGGTCTGCGACCGGTACGACGTGCCGCTGAAGGCGGCGGCCCTGCAGTTCGGGCTGGCCCACCCCGCGGTGGTTTCCACCATTCCGGGACCACGCAACCCGTCCGAGGCCGAGGAAAACGTCGCCATGGCGCTGTTCCCCATCCCCGCACAGCTCTGGGATGAGATGAAGGCGGAGGAGCTCATCCCCCGCCACGCGCCCGTGCCCGATGGGCCCGATGCGGAGGACGACGGCCGGTGCTGAGAAGGGCAAATGCGGCCCTCGGCAGGGTGGCCGCCTTCCCCCATTTCGCCTCGCTCAGGTCCTACAGGGACTTTCGCAATATATGGCTGACCGGCATGTTCTCCTTCGGCGGGATGTGGGCGTTCATCGTCGCGGCCTCTTGGATCGCGCACGAGCGCTCGGAGGGCTCGGGCTGGGTGGGCATCATCACCTTCTCGGCGCTCATCCCCTTCCTGGTCGTCTCCCCGATAGGTGGGCTGCTGGCCGACCGTGTCGAGCGCCGCACCCTGGTGTGGATGTCGACCGTCGTAAACACCCTGGTCGCGGTCGGCGTCGCGATTGCCGCCCTCACCGGCTCGCTGGAGCTGTGGCACCTGGCCGCTGCGGCGTTCGTCGGTGGTGGCTCGCGCTCTGCGATGGAGCCGGGGATCCAGGCGCTCATCCCCAACCAGGTGCCGCAGCGCCATATCCTGAACGCGATCACGCTCAACGGCCTGACCCACCACGGCTCGCGCTTTTTCGGCCTGCTGGTGGCCGCCCCGCTGCTGGCTGTTGGAGGGATCGGACCGGAGGGAGTGCTGGTCCTGAGCGCCGTCCTGACCGGCGTGGCGATCATATTCGCGGCACGCTGCCGCACGATCTCGCGGGGCGAGCGATCGCCCAGGTCGGGCGTGCTCAGCGGAATGATCGAGGGACTGGTCTACGTCTACACCCACAAGACCATCGCGATCTTCATACTCCTGGTGGCCTTCCACTGCGCGCTTGTGATGTCGTTCGAGTCGATCATGCCCGTCTTTTCAGCACAGAGCCTGGGGGCGACCGACGGCTCGTACCTGGGCTATCTGATCATGGGCTTCGGACTGGGATCGGCTATAGGAATCCTGATAGTCGCCGGGGTCCAGAGCGAGAGGATGAAGGGTCAGCTGCTCTTCTGGACGGGCGTCGCCAGCGGCCTGACGCCGATCGTACTGGCCGTATCCGGCCACATCGTCCCGGCGACGCTGTTCGCCGGCCTGATGGGTGCGACCCAGGCCACATTCATGGCCATATCCAACGCCTTCGTTCTGATGGTCGCCCCCGACCGGCTGCGGGGCAGGATATCGAGCCTCTACGTCCTGCACGCCGGCGGCATCATGGCCTTTGCCAACCTGGGCTACGGATTCCTAGCCGACCAGTACAGCGCATGGGCCATATTCATAGTCACCGGCGTCATGTTCGTTGCGGTGGTCATCGGACTGTCGGGATCACAGCCCATGCTCCGGCGGGTCTACCGCACCGGACAGCTTGCAGCCCCCGCCTGAGGCGTCGTTGAGTTCGTCTGTCGGAAAGGCGGTCGTCCCGGCCGCGGGCCTGGGGACACGCTTCCTGCCCGCGACCAAGACGGTTCCAAAGGCGCTGTTGCCGGTGCTGGATACGCCGGCCATCCACATGGTCGTCAGCGAGGCGGCCGCGGCCGGCATACGAAGCGTGGCCGTCGTGGTGGCACCGGACGACCGCGCCACCGAGCGCTACTTCGGGGCCGATCTCCGGCTGGAATCGGCCCTGCGGTCCGCGGGCCAGGCGCCGCTGGCCGACTCGGTTCGGCGGCTGGCGGAGATCGCCGATATCGAATTCATCGTCCAGGACCGGCCCGGCGGACTCGGCCACGCGGTGTCCATGGCGGCCGAATGGGTCGGCGATGAGCCGTTCGCCCTGCTGCTTCCGGACGATCTCATCTGGACTGACGGCCCGGCGATAGGGGAGCTGGCCGCGCTCTACGATCGCCTGGGCGCGAGCGTGATCGCGGTCAGGGAGGTGCCCGATGACCTGGTATCCGGTCTCGGGATCGTCGATCCGGAGCCGGCGGGGGACCGGCTGCACAGGATAAGGGCGCTGGTGGAAAAGCCCCCGCCCCACAGGGCGCCCTCCAACCTCGCGATCGTCGGGCGCTATGTCCTTGCGGCCAGTGTGCTGAGCGCCCTGAAGGAGACCGAGCCGGGCGCGCGCGGCGAGATCCAGATCACCGATGCGATCGCATCGGTGGTGGACCGCGAAGGCGTATATGCCCATGAGTTTGCCGGGCATCACGTCGACGTGGGAACGCCCCTGGGAATGCTTGAGGCGGCGCTATACGAGGGGCTGCGCCGGCCGGACATCGCCGACAGGATCAGGCGGCTGCTGGCGGATGCCGCGGGCCACCGCGAAAGGCCCCAGGGCCCGCGTTGACAGGCCGGGCAGGCGTGTTTAGCATGGGCCACCGCCCCGGGGGTGGGGACGCCATGGTACAGGGAATCATGCAGGATCTGGGATCAATCGACGCGTGGCGCGACTCGCTTGCCGAGTTATTCGCCACAGGGCTGTTCGTGTTCGTCGGTGCCGGGGCGGTGATCGTTAGCGGTATCACCACCGGTGGCGATATGAATGCGGCACGGCTGGTCGCCATAGCGCTGGCCAACGGCCTGGCCATTGCCCTGCTGGTCTATGCCACCTCCCACATATCGGGCGGCCACCTGAATCCCGCCGTAACGTTCTCGGCGGCCCTGGCCGGCAAGATACGCCCCGCAAAGGCCTCCATGTACGTGGTTGCCCAGGCGGCCGGTGCGGTCCTTGCTGGACTCTTTCTCGTCTACGTCGTCCCGGACGCCTGGGAAGGAAATCTGGGCGCCCACGGCCTCGGCGAGGGCGTGTCGGTGGGCATGGGCTTTACGGTCGAGGTGGTGCTCACGTTCCTGCTCGTATTCGTCGTGTTCGCCGTGGCGATGGACAGGCGGGCGCAGGGCGCACTGGCGCCGCTGTCGATCGGCCTTGCCGTAGTCGTCATACACCTGGTCGCCGTTCCGCTCACGGGCGCTGGCGTCAATCCGGCGCGCAGCCTGGGCCCGGCCGTGGTGTCCGGACTCTGGACCGACCACTGGATCTACTGGGTCGCCCCGCTGGCGGGAGGCGGCCTTGCGGCCCTCGTCTACCAGTTCCTGTTCGCGCCCGAGGCCGCAGAGGCCTAGGTAAAGGCCCCGCCCGGGCCGTCCGGTCCGCCGGTCACTGGCCGGCAGTCGCCTCGTCGCCGAGGCTCTGGTCCACGAGCTCTATGAGGTCTACGGCCCGTTTGCCCTCTCCCCCTGGCCTCGAGGGGAGCGCCTGCTCGAACATCTGCAGGCAGAACGGGCAGGAGACGACGACGGCCCCTGAGCCGGTCGCCAGGAACTGGTCGGTGCGCAGGTGGTCGACGCGCTGCCCCCGGCTCTCCTCCATCCACATGTGACCGCCCCCGGCGCCACAGCAAAAGCTCCTTCGCCGGTTGAGCTCCATTTCGCCGACCTTGAGTCCCGGGATGGACCTGGCGATCCGCCTCGGCTGCTCGTAAAGACCGTTGTGCCTGCCCAGGTAGCACGAATCGTGGTAGGTGACCGCCCCGGGATCCGGCCCGCCCCCCGGCAGAACGTCGGCTGCGGGAACGATGGCTCCGGAATCGATCAGCCCGGCGACGAGCTCGGTGTAGTGCATGACCGTGTACTCGCCGCCCAGGGCCGGATACTCGTTCTTGATGGTGTTAAAGCAGTGCGGGCAGACCGTTACGATCTTCCTTACCGAGTATCGCTCAAACGAGGCGATGTTATGGCCCGCCAGGACCTGGTACAGGTACTCGTTCCCCATGCGCCTTGCGGGGTCGCCCGTGCACCTTTCCTCCGCGCCCAGTATGGCGAAGTCCACCCCGGCGCGTATGAGCACCCTGGCCATCGACCGGGCGACCGACCGGCTGCGCTCCTCCAGCGCCGCGGTGCAGCCCACCCACAGCAGGTATTCGGCCTCCGGGTGATCCGCGACAGTCCTTACGGGCAGACCCTCGGTCCAGTCGGTCCGGGTGTGCTGGGTGCCGCGCCAGGGGTGACCTCTCTGCTCCATGCTGGTCAGCGCTTCCCGCGCGGTGTCCGGCATCTCGGCGGTCTCCATCACCAGGTGCCTTCGGACGTCGACGATGGTCTCCACGTGCTCTACGCCAACCGGGCACTCCGAAACGCACGCCCCGCACGTCAGGCAGTCCCAGATCGCCTCGGTCGGCAGCCATCTGCCTATCAGGGGTCGCTCATCCTGGGCGTCCGTCCCGTCGGCCAGCCCGGGCCCGGCGTCCAGCACGTGCTCTTTCAGATTCTCGACGATGTGCATCGGGGAGAGGATCTTCCCGCTGACGTTGGCAGGACAGACCTCGCTGCACCGGCCGCACACCGCGCAGGCGTATCCGTCCAGGAGCTGCTTTCTGGAAAACTCCTGGATGCGCGCGGCCCCGAAGGATTCGACGGCCTCAAGGTCCGGGGTGCCGAGCGTCCCGGGCGCCTTGAGGGAGCGCATGAAGAAGCTGAGCGGGGCGCCCAGCATGTGCGCGTGCTTGGAGACGGGGATGTAGATGGCGAAGCCGAGTATCAGGCCCAGGTGCAGCCACCAGAACAGTCCATGGAGCCCATTGGCCAGACCGGTGGGGATCCCGGCGTCGGTCAGTGCCGATCCGATGGCCCCGCCGATCAGCGCGTCCGCGTGCGGCCCAGTCCCGCCGGAAGCGACGTACATGGCCTCGGCGAGCAGGGTCAGCGCCATCAGCAGGGCGATCAGCACCAGGATGATCGCGGCGTCCGATCTCTGGGTCAGGTCAAACGACAGGCGCCGCGGCGTCCTTATCCACCTGCGTGCGGCCGCCCAGGCGATCACCAGCAGGAACAGGGCCGCCAGCACGTCCAGGTAGGAGGCAAAGACGGACACCCCGGTATCTGTGATCAGCCATCCGGAAAAGGGCCGCCAGGCCGAGTCTGCGAATATGAACAGCAGGTAGCTGAGCAGGAAGGACAGAAAGCCCCAGAAGATGAACAGGTGGGCCAGCCCCGCCCGGTCGCCCACCGACACGCTCTGCAGCACCTTGGCCTGGCCGAGCACGGGTCTGATGGCGCCCAGCAGTCGCACCGCGGGCCTGTCGGTCCGGCCCCGACGCCCGAGCATGATGAGCCTCAGCATGCGCCGGTACATAATCAGCCCCGCAGCCCCCAGGGACAGGCCGGCGAGCACATACACGCCGACCCAGACCGGAATGGCCCCGAACAGGTCGTGCGGAGGGCTCACGCTCTAAAGAGGGCGAGCACCAGGGAAGAGGCGACGAGCCAGAGCACCACCGTCGCCACGAGGTGCGCGTCGGACACGAGCAACTCTTCCGGACTCTCTCCCAGCCCCTTTATGTTGACAAGGTACAGGTAGCGCATCAGCCCGTAGACGACGAATGGGACGGTGATCGCCATGGCGAAGTTGTCCGGCAGGTTGTCGGCTGTAAGGGCGTAAAGGATGTAGGCGGTGAGCGTCGCTGGCACTACCAGGTAGGTCAGCTGGTCGATCAGGCGCACCGAGTATCCGCGCAGGCTGTCACGCTGCTGCCCCGCGCCGTCCCCGGCCGTGACGAGCTCGCTCCGGCGCTTTCCCAGCGCGATGACCAGGGCCCCCAGGCCCGTGCATATGTACAGCCACGGCGAGATGGGCACCCCCAGCACCGCGGCGCCCGCCACGGCCCTGAGGACAAAGCCCGCCGCGATGACGAATACGTCGACTAGGACCACCCTCTTGAGCGCCGCCGAGTAGGCGACCATGAGCGCGGCATAGCTGAGCGCCACCCAGCCGAAGGACGTCTCCAGAAGGAAGGAGAGGCAGACCGCCACCGCGATCAGAGACCCCGACGTGGCGAGGGCGACCGGCTGAGACAGCCTGCCGGAGGCGACCGGACGCCAGCGCTTCGCCGGGTGCGCGCGGTCCCTCTCGGCGTCGGCCACGTCGTTCAGCAGGTAAGAGGCGCCGGAGAGCACGCAGAACAGCAGGAAGGCGAAGACGGCGTCCACGACGAGCGGGGCGGCCTCGCCGACCCGCGCGGGGCTCCAGGCCTCGCCCACCGTGAACAGCAGGGCGAAGAAGATGATCAGATTCTTCGTCCACTGCTTGGGACGCAAGGCTACTACCAGGGCCCTGGCCGTACCGGCTGCGTCGCATAGCAATGCGCTCCGTTCGCCGCTGTTCACGCACCGATGATAGGTAGAGGTGCCCGGACGGTCAACGCCGCGCGACCCCGAAGCGGTCTATTGACATATCCGGGGCCTGTTCATAGGATGTTTAGCAGTCAAATTGGTAGACTGCTAACGGGCCCCCTGGCCCGGTCGGCGGCAGCAGCGAAACGGGCCCGTCTCCCCTCGCGGGGGCGGGCTCGAGTTGGGCCGGGGCCATAGGCACTAAGGCAATTCAGGAGGAGATCTTAGATGACAGAGTTCAAGCCGTTGGGCAACCGGGTCGTGATAGAGCCCATGGAGTCTGAAGAGCAGATGTCCGCTGGCGGGATCTACATTCCCGATACGGCCAAGGAAAAGCCCCAGGAGGGCAAGATCGTGGCCGTTGGCCCGGGCAAGCTTAACGACGATGGCTCGCGGACGCCCCTGGAGGTCGCCGTTGGAGACTTGGTCGTCTACTCGAAATACGCCGGGACCGAGTACAAGGATGGAGATACCGAGTACCTGATAGTTCGAGAGGACGACATCCTCTTTAAGAAGTAAAGCAGGTCGACGATATAGATCAGACCCAGGGTCAAGACGACGCCCGCCGGGCCAAGGCCGGGCGCCGGTTGCCAGGAGGAAGAGCAATTGGCTAAGCAGATCAGATACAGCGAGGACGCCCGCGCAGCTATGAAGCGTGGCATAGACAAGCTCGCCGACACGGTCGGTGTCACCCTCGGCCCCCGCGGGCGCAACGTGGTGCTCGACAAGAAGTTCGGACCGCCCCAGGTCATCTCCGACGGCGTGACTATCGCAAAGGAGATCGAGCTCGAGGACGAGTTCGAGAACATGGGAGCCCAGCTGCTCAAGGAGGCCGCGTCCAAGACCAATGACGTGGCCGGCGATGGGACAACCACCGCAACGGTCCTCGCTCAGGCGATCATCCAGGAGGGCTTTAAGAACATCGCCGCCGGGGCCAACCCCATGGCGCTCAAGCGCGGCATCGACAAGGGCGTCGAGGTGCTGCGCGGCTCGGTCGAGGAGATGTCGCAGCCCGTCGAGGGCAAGACCCAGATCGCGCAGGTCGCCTCCCTCTCGGCCCATGACGAGGTGATGGGCAGCCTCATCGCCGAGGTCATGGAGAAGGTGGGCAAGGACGGTGTCATCACGGTCGAGGAGTCCAAGGGCCTCGAGTACGAGCAGGAGTTCGTCGAGGGCATGGAGATCGACCGCGGTTACATATCCCCGTACTTTGTGACCAACGCCGAGAGGATGGAGTCGGAGATAGACGACCCGTACATACTGATCACGGACAAGAAGATCTCGGCCGTGTCAGACGTGCTACCCGGCCTAGAGAAGATCCTTCAGGTGACCAAGAACGTCGTCGTCATAGGCGAGGACATAGAGGGCGAGGCCCTTGCCACGCTCGTGGTCAACAAGCTGCGCGGCACCCTCAACGTGCTGGCGGTAAAGGCTCCGGGCTTCGGGGACCGGCGAAAGGCCATGCTCCAGGACATAGCGATCCTGACCGGAGGCACCGTGATATCCGAGGAGGTCGGGCGCAAGCTCGACTCGGTGCAGGTAGATGACCTCGGCCGCGCCCGCCGGGTCGTATCCTCAAAGGAGGACACCACCATCGTCGACGGCGCGGGCTCCGAGGACGACATCCAGGGCCGCATCAACCAGATCAAGGCCCAGATCGAGGAGACCACCTCCGACTTCGACCGCGAAAAGCTCCAGGAGAGGCTTGCCAAGCTGTCCGGTGGAGTGGCGATCATCAAGGTCGGCGCAGCCACCGAGGTCGAGCTCAAGGAGAAGAAGAACCGCGTCGAGGACGCCCTGTCGGCGACCCGGGCGGCAGTCGAGGAGGGCATAGTGCCGGGCGGAGGCCTGGCGCTGATACGTGCCCGGCAGTCCCTCGACGGCGTGACCATGGAAGGGGATGAGGGCACTGCCATCAGCATCCTCAAGCAGGCGCTCGAGGCGCCGATGAAGCTCATCGCCGCCAACACCGGCGTGTCCGGCGACGTGATCCTCTCCCAGAGCCTCGAGGCCGAGGCCGACATGGGATATGACGCCGAGGTGGGTGAGTTCACCCACCTGCTCGAGCGGGGGATCATGGATCCTGCGAAGGTCACCCGCGCGGCGATCGAAAACGCGGCGAGCGTGGCGGCCATGGTGCTGACCACCGAGTCGCTGATCACCGACATCAAGGAGCCGGAGCCGGCCATGCCGGCCGCGCCTCCCATGGACTACTAGACGGAACGGGATAGAGGTTCTACAGGCCCCCTCCGGGTTCGGAGGGGGCCTGCTTTTTTGTGGGTGGAAAATCGCGGCGCGTACGCGTATAAATGGTGCCGCGAAACCTGTGATGTCAAGCCGAACCACCACCCTACCGGGACAAGACAACTTGGCTGCGTCGAACGGTTTCACACACCTGCACGTCCACACCGAGTACAGCCTGCTTGACGGTCTGAGCCGCCTCGGGGCGGCCGTGGACAGGGCCGCCGAACTGGGCATGGACGCCCTGGCGATTACCGACCACGGCGGCCTGTACGGAGCGATCGACTTCTACCGCATCGCCAGGGAGCGGGGCATAAAGCCGATCATCGGCTGCGAGGTGTACGTGGCGGCCCACAGCCGACATTCACGTGACCCGGCGGAAAAGCGCCCGTACCACATGACGGTCCTTGCAAAGAACCAGGCGGGGTACCGCAACCTGGTGAAGCTGGTCAGCAGGGCGCACCTTGAGGGCTTCTACTACAAGCCCCGGCTGGACCGCGAGCTGCTGGAGAAATACAGCGAGGGGCTGATCGTCCTTTCCGGCTGCCCGAGCGGGGAGGTGCCGCGGGCGATATCGGAGGGACGCCTGGACGATGCGCGCGCGGCCGCCTCCTGGTACCGCGACACGTTTGAGGACTACTACCTTGAGCTGATGAGGCACGGCGGCGTTCCCGAGCTGCCGGCGATCAACGAGGGCCTGATCGCCCTGTCCGCAGAGCTCGGCATTCCCACCGTCGCCACCAACGACTCTCACTATGTAGACCGGGCCGACGCCCCCTACCAGGACATCCTGATCTGCATACACACAAACACGAACGTGCTGGATGAGCGTCGCCTGAAGATGGCCGAGGACTCCTATTACCTCAAGAGCGCCGAGGAGATGGCCGAGCTCTTCGCCGACATCCCGGAGGCCGTCGCCAATACCGGGGCGATCGCCGAGATGTGCGAGCTGGACCTGGACTTCGACACCCTCAGGCTCCCCCAGTTCCTGCCCCCTGACGGGCTGACGGCTGACGAGTACCTGCGGCAGATCTGCCGGCAGGGCCTCTCCAGCCGGCTCCCGAACGCCGGCGAAGAGGAGCTGGCCCGTCTCGAGTACGAGCTTGAGGTCATATACCAGACCCAGTTCCCGAACTATTTCCTGGTGGTGTGGGACATAGCGCGCTTCGTTCGCGAGCAGGGAATATTCTTCGCCGTCCGCGGGAGCGCCGCCGCCAGCCTGGTGCTCTTCTGCCTGGGGGTAACGGACATCAACCCGCTCGAGTTCGACCTGGTGTTCGAGAGGTTCCTCAACCTAGAGCGCAAAGAAATGCCCGACATCGACATGGACTTTCAGGACGATCGCCGCGACGAGGTCATCAGCTACGTCGTCGACCGCTATGGACGCGATCACGTGGCGCAGATCATCACCTTCGGCACCCTGGGTGCGAGGGCCGCCATAAGGGATTCAGGCCGCGCTCTGGCCATGTCATACGGCGACGTGGACAGGGTGGCCAGGCTCGTGCCGCAGCGGCTGAACATCTCCCTCAGGGACGCGCTCGGATCGAGTGCCGAGATGGCCGATCTGTACAGGGATGATCAGGAGGTAAGGAGACTGATCGATACGGCGCTCCAGCTGGAGGGCCTGGTACGCCACTCGAGCACACACGCTGCGGGAGTGGTCATCTCCAAGGAGCCGCTGGAGCAGTACGTTCCGCTGCAGAGGCCGGTCAAGGGCGATGAGCACGGCGTGAACACGACCCAGTACGCGATGAATCCCCTGGCCGCACTGGGCCTGCTGAAGATGGACTTTCTGGGGCTTGCCAACCTCACGATCCTTGAGCGAACCCGCGACCTCGTGGAGCGCCGCACCGGCAAGAGGATAGAACTGACCGAGATACCGCTGGACGACGAGAAGACATTCGAACTGCTCTCACGGGGCGAAACGGTCGGCGTATTCCAGATGGAGGGGGCGGGCATGACCCGCTACATACAGAGCCTTCAGCCATCGTCGCTCGGCGATGTGGCCGCGATGATCGCCCTGTACCGACCTGGGCCCATGGAGCACATAGACACCTTCATAAACGCCAAGTACGGTCGCGAGGCACCCGAGTACCCGCACAAGGATCTCGAAGAGATTCTCCGCGAGACCTACGGGGTGATCGTCTTTCAGGACCAGGTCCTTCACATCGCGCGCAAGTTCGCCGGCTACTCGCTCGGGGAGGCGGACATAGTGCGAAAGGCGATGGGAAAGAAGATCCCCGAGATCATGGCCAAGGAGCGCGAGCGCTTCATCGAGGGGGCGCTCTCGCAGGGATATTCCCAGGAGGTCGCAGACCGGGTCTTCGCTCTCGTCGAGCCATTTGCCGGCTACGCCTTCAACAAGGCCCACAGCGTCAGCTACGGCCTGATCTCCTACTGGACCGCCTACTTCAAGGCCAACTACCCGGGCGAGTACATGGTCTCGCTTCTGAACGGCTATTCGGGTAACACCGACAAGGTCGCTACCGCGGTCGCCGAGTGCGTCCGCCTGGAGATCCCCGTGCGGGCGCCGGATGTAAACGAGGGCGAGGTTGAGTTTTCCCTGAGATACCAGGAGGACAGGCCCACGATCCTGTTCGGCATGGCCTCGGTCAAGAACGTCGGCTCCGCCGCGGTCGAGCCCCTTGTGGCCGCCCGTCGCCAGCATGGCCCGTTCGAAAGGATCGAGGAGATGTGCCGAGCGGCGGATATTGGCGGCCTCAACAGAAAGGCCCTTGAGAGCCTGATCAAGGCCGGCGCCTTCGACTGCTTCGGGGACCGCACCTCCGTGCTGAGCATCGCCGGCCGCATCATCTCCCTGGCACAGAGCGAGGCCGATCTCCGCGGCTCCAGCCAGACGACCATGTTCGACCTGTTCGGCGAGAGCGTGGAGATTCCCCTCGCGCAGATATCCATCGAAGAGGGCGCGACGCCTGACTGGCAGAAGCGTGACTGGGAGCTTGAACTGCTGGGCGTGGACCTTTCTGCGGTAAGCTCGATGTCCTCGCTGGCCGCCAGCCTCGATCCGTCTACCATCCTGTCTCGCGACGGCATAAGGCCCGACTTGCACGGCCAGGAGGTCAGCCTCGCCGGACGGGTAGACGCGATCACCAATCGCTATACGCGCGACGACCGGCCCTTCACCATCGCCACCCTGAAGATGCTCGGCGGGGAGATAGACGTGTTCGTTTGGGAGGAACTGCAGAGGTCGACGGCGGCGGTCTGGCAGCAGGGCAAGCTCGTCAGGGTCGTCGGTACCGTCAGGGACCGGGGCGAGGACAGGGTCAGTATCTCGGCGGTCTCTGCCGATGAGCACGTGGTGGGCGATTCGGGGGATTCTGGAGCGGAGCCGGCGGCTGCTCCCGCAGCCCCGACCGAGCGGGTCGAAGCGGACGCGGGGTCTCGGACTCTCCAGTCTCCCGGGCCTATCGGGTCCACGAACGGGGCGGTCGCATCGCAGGACGATCAGCCGGTTCGCCGCAGGCTCAGCCTCAGGATCGTCGAGTCGGGTGAGCCCGAACGCGACGTCAGGCTACTGCAGCAGCTGGTGCGCACGCTGCTGGAGCACGCCGGAGACGACGAGGTGGGCATGGAGATCGCCACCGCGGGCAGCCTGGTCCAACTTGACTGGCCACGCCTCAGCGTTGCGGCGACGGATGAATTGGCGTCCGAGCTGGCCGATCTGCTCGGGGACTCCGGCCGCGTGGCCCTGCTGGGATGAATCCCTGTGTCCGATAGGAAAAAGTGGGTGGTGCTCGAGATAGCCCCGGATCAGATCCAGGCAGAGATGCTGAGGGACCTGCTGATCGAGGACGGCGTCCCTTCTATGATCGGGCAGGGCGATACCAGCTCGTTCATGGGCATCTCCCTGAACCCTGTTCGCGTGATGGTGTTCGAGGAGGATCTCGAGCGCGCCCAGCAGGTGCTTGCCGAGCTCGGTTCCCCGGAGTGAATGGCGCGGTCCGGCGCTATGAGCCCGGACCGGGGCCAGTCCGTACCTCCCCCGCTACCCGCGCCACCAGTGGGGAGGAGGGGGAGCGGGTGAGCTGGATGCCTCCCTGTCGATCAGCCACCGCTTGAGGGCGAGAGCGCTCTTGCCCCTGCCGTAGCCGCCGAGCCCCCCGCCGCTCGCGACGACCCGGTGACAGGGCACCAGGAACGGGACGCGGTTGCGTGCCATGGCCTGCCCGGCGGCGCGGGGGGCATTGGGACGTCCGGCGCTCTGGGCCAGCCACTTGTAGGTGCGGGTCTGTCCCCGGGGAATGGATCTGCAAGCCTCCCAGGCCAACCTCATGAAAGGAGGCGCACCGGAAAAGTCCGTCGGAATGTGGGAAAGGTCAAGGACGCTCCCGTCGATGTAGCCCCGTATACCTTCCCTTACGCTTGCGAGGATCTCGGGCTCGAAGATCGCCTCGTCCAGTTCGCCTCCAAGCTCATCGGCGCAGTCTCCGGGCGTCGGCTGCGGTATCGTGGCCCGCCGCACCCCCGCCTCAGAGGCGATGACCCCGACCCAGCCGGCGCCGGTCTCGAAAATGTCGTAGCACAGTCGCTCGCGGTCCTGCATTACCCGCTCCCGGTTCGTCTCCCGGGCACCAGCCTCCGGACGATCCTGCCCAACATCGCCCCCCTGATTCGCTTCCAGGCTTCCCGCAGAGACAGATCGTCGACCGAGGCCTGGGCCGGCGCGCCGTACGTTACTGCGGAATAGCCGGTCGCCACCAGCGCCGCATCGCCGGCCACCCCCGGGAGTGCTGCAGCCAGGCTGCTGGCGTACTCGCGGGGCGTCTGGCTGGCTGATCTTCCAATTCCGGCGAGTCGGCCGAGCCTGGCCGTTTTGGCGTAGACCTGCTGCTCGAGGGCAAGGCCGCGCAGGGCAAGGTTCCACAGGATCTGAAGGGCCGCTACCAGCACCAGCAGCGCGACGATCGCGGCGATGATCGGCAGGACGACCACTCTCAGCACGTCTATTCCGCCGCCCCCTCCCTCAAAGCCCCCCTCGGCGCCCAGGCCGATCGCCGAGAGCTGGGCGGGAAATACGAAGCCCTGGAACTCGGCGAACTCCTGCTCCGGCGAATCGAACGGTTCCACGACCTGCCCTCCGCTGGCAGGTCGGCCGATCTGCCGGTACGGATCGGGCCATGCGGGAGTTGGCTCGAAATCAATCCAGCCGAACTCCGGGAAGTAGACCTGGACCCAGGCGTGGCTGTCGGAATCCCTGACGGCATTGAGGCCCGATGCCTCGTCGAACTCGCCGGGCGCGTACCCGGCGGCAAGGCGTGCCGGGACGCCCACCGACCTGAGCATCACGGCCATCGATGAGGCGAAGTAGTCCGAGTAGCCTGTCCGGGTCTCGAAGAGGAAATGGTCAACCCCGTCCGAGCCGGTCGGAGGGGCCTCGATGTCCTGGGAGTATGTGAACGATTCCCCGCGCAGGTAGGTCTCGATGGCCCTTGCCTTATCGAGAGGAGTGTCCGCGGTCCTGGTGAGCCGCCCGGCCAGATCCTTGACCCTCTCCGGAAGATCGACGGGCAGCTGAAGGTAGTGGTCGGTGACCGCAGCGTCGTAGTCGGTCCCCGCGCGTCGCAGGTCTTCGTTGGAGGCCGTCGATACCAGCGACACCATGTCGTACGTCTCCCCCCTGATCAGCTGCTCGTCGAATTTGAACGAGACGACGTCCGGCGAGATCGATTCCTTGCGCTGCAGCGTGACGCTGTCCACCCGGGGCCTTCCGCCGGGCTGGCTGTAATCGATGTGCGTTACGACCAGATCGTCGGGGACGAGCTTTGCCACCTCCGACTCGACGAAGCTGACCACGGGCGAACCGAGCCTGGTCCGGAGCTCGGTCGCAAGTTCCTTAACGTCGTCGGGGAAATCGGCGTCGCCGCTCGGGTCCGCAATGCTGATCTCGAAGGACTTGGGGGAGAGCACCTCGATGGTCGCCTCTCTATTCAGCCACTCCAGGTTGCCCCCGGCCAGCAAGCTGGTGCTGTCGAATTGCAGCAGCAGGCTCTGTGCGACCGGGGTGCGCTTTAGGGCGTCGCCCTGAGCTGGAGGCACGGTGTCCGGACCGACCTTGACCTCCCTGGTTTCACCGGCGACCCAGCCCTTGGGGGTGTACTCGCTGTAGGTCCGGGAAAGCCAGTATGACGGGTACTCGGTATCGGCCATGAACACGACATCGCCGTTGAAATTGATCGATCCGAGGAAGGGCAGATTGTCTCCAAATGGACGCCCGTGGATGTTCTTCTTGGAGGCGATGCCGGTGACCAGCCGGCTGAGACCGCTCTCCAGCGACGCGACGGGCGTGCGGGCCTGGGTCCACACGCCTGCGACGGTCTTTGAGACGTACACGTTAAGGGGTATCGCCGCGGCCACGGCCAGAACGATGGCCGACAGGGCGAGGGCGGCGGCCACGGTCACCCATGCCCAGGCGGCCGAGAACCTGGTCCCCGCATCACGCCAGGCGATCTGGTTGTGAACAAAGCCCATTCGCACAAGCAGCAGCATGCTCAGCGCGACGAAGATGAAGAACGAGGCGACACGCTCGCTGGGCAAAAAGCTGATGTGAGTGAACAGGGAAAGCCCGCCCAGGATCAGCGCCGGCCACACGTATCTGCGCCTGAACAGGAACCAGGAGCTGAAGAACCCCAGCAGCCATCCGCCGCCTAGCAGGGCCATGCTAAACGGCATCAGGTCGGTGCTGATCCCGCCTGAAACCGCCGCCTGGTACCAGTCATTCAGTCGTACCGCGGTCTGGCGTATTGAGGCTATCAGCGACTCGTCAGGCGCCAGCCGCGTGGCCTGCCAGTAGACGATCACCACCCCCAGTGCCAGACCGAACGCGACGAGGACGGGCCACGGCCACCTGACCTTCGCCAGGGCCAATCCCGCCAGCGAGGACAGCAGGACTATCAGCACCATGCCCGGCGTGTCAGTCCACTCCGCCTGCTGGATCGTTACCCCGACCACCAGCACCAGTCCCCAAAGGATCGCCAGGGTCGCCCAGCCCTCCCGGGGGCTGTAGCGCCTGAGCAGGCCGATCAACGCATGTTCCGCCCCGGCCAGGGATCGTTCGCGGCCGCGGTCCGGCGCGCCGGTGCCCGCGAGCGGCTCCAGAATGCCCTCGCTACGCGCCACCGGCCACCTCCGCAGGCCTGGCCCGCGCCGGTGAATTCCCGTCCGGGCCCGCCTCCTCGCTGGGACGGTGGATCCTGCTCATCGCCTCCGGCAGGTGGTCGCCCGAGGCCACGACGTAGGTGGGGATGCCGGCGGCCTCCAGGTGGGGTAGAGCGTCGAGGGAGTCGAAGAACCCGCCGAAGGAGCTGCCGTCGATCAGCACGGCAACGACCCTGACCCGGCGCTGGGAGAGCTGCCATAGCGCCCAGACCCACTCGGGCCTGGGCGATGAGGTCACCACCACCAGTGTCGTGTGATGGCTCCACAGCAGCTCGTCCTCCGGCAGGGCGTCTCCGAGCGGCACCTTGCCATCGGCCTCGCTGCGCGCAAGGTAGGCCAGAACACGATCCATCTGGCCGGCGCCGGTATCGGCCTGGAGCAGCAGCTTCTCCGCCCCGTAGGCGATCAGGCCCACCGGCATGGCCTCGGTCAGGAATCTCTTGGCCAGCGAAGCGGCGGCGCTGACCGCGTACTCGTCGGTGCTCTCCTCCATCTCGCCCGCCTGAACGTCCTGATGGAGATCGACCGCTATCCAGACATCGCTGGCGTGGCCCTCGTCGAACTCCTTTGACATCAGGTGGCCCAGCCGGGCGGTGCTGTTCCAGTGCACCCTCCCCAGGCTGTCGCCGGGGGCGTACTCGCGCACGCTTGAGGCGTGAGGAGTCAGGTCATGGGTACGCCGCTTCAGGGAACTCTCTCCCGACAGGTTGGCCGGCGGAACCCGGAAGCCCGGAAGGTCGTGTGCCCTGGGGTAGACGACCACCGACTCGGTGTAGGGGAAGGTGCGCTCCCTTTGGAAGAGACCGAACGGGTCCGTGTTGCGGGCCACCACCGGACCCATCGTGTAGACGCCCCGTCTCCTCGCAACGCCGGTAGGGGTCCACTCGACGGCCGCACTCGGGAGCATACCCATCGCATTGCCGGTCGCAAAGCCGGGAAGTTCGCTCAGGTCCTCGACCTCTATGGTCGGTCTGGGGAGACTCGAGGTGTTTTGCACGGTGATGTGCTCCTGCACCGTGTCGCCGGCCGTGACCCGTCGTGTCCCGCGTTCGACCGAGACCGTCATGGACCTGAGGCTGAGCCAGTTCCAGGCGAAGCTGACCGCCACCACCAGGGCGAAGATATAGGCAAGCCTGTAGAACAGTCCCAGGCCGGTGGCCATTCCCGTGATCAGGGCGGCCGCTATGAGGATTGCTATCAGGTAAGACCTGCGCAGTACGACGAGTCGCATCATCAGGTGCCTAACGACCGATAAAGCCCTTTACGTGGGCGCCGGGAACCGGCAGCGCCTCGACTATGCGGCGAGCGACGTCCGATCCCCTGACTCCCCTCATCCGCGCGGCCGCCGATACGATCATGCGATGGCTGAGGATGGGCTCGCTCAGCTCCTTCACGTCGTCCGGGAGCACGAAGTCCCTTCCCCTGATCAGGGCCAGGGCCTGGCCGGCCCGGAACAGCGATATGGAGCCCCGCGGCGAGCAACCGAGGCTGATATCGGCGTCGTCGCGGGTGGACTCGACGATGGACACGATGTACTGGCGGACCAGGTCGTCGACGAACACTTCCCGGGCCGCGTCCTGCATCAGGACGATTTCGTCCGGCGAGGCGACCGCCCCGAGGGAGTCGATGGGATGGGCGGCCTGCTGGTTGCTCACTATCTGGAGCTCCTGTTCGGTGTTCGGATAGCCGAGGGTGATCATGAGCAGAAATCGGTCCAGCTGGGCCTCCGGCAGGGGGAATGTGCCCTCGTACTCGATCGGGTTCTGGGTGGCCATCACGGTAAATGGTCTGGGCAGGACGTGCGTCGTGCCCTCGACGGTCACCTGTTTCTCCTCCATGGCCTCGAGCAGGGCCGACTGCGTCTTGGGCGTGGCGCGGTTTATCTCGTCGGCCAGGACGATCTGAGAGATTATGGGCCCGGGCTTGAACTCGAACTCGGAGGTCTTCTGGTTGAAGATCGAGACCCCGGTCACATCGCTGGGCAGCAGGTCGGGGGTGAACTGGATGCGCCGGAAGCTGCTGCCGGAGGATCGAGCCAGACTGCGCGCCAGCATGGTCTTACCGACCCCGGGCACGTCCTCTATAAGCACGTGACCCTGGCAGATCAGGGCAATGACCCCCAGCTCGATCGCCTGATCCTTGCCGACGATTACGTGCTTAACGTTCTCTACGATTCGCCCGGCGACTTCCCGGGCCCTCTCTACGTCTGCCATGGGTTCTCCCCGCGCCTGTTGCCGGTCACGCTGGCCGCCCGAGGCCGTTTCTCTGAGGGACCAATCGCCCGGCCGGTGTTGGCGTACATCTTACCGCCTAACATCGCACCGCACGCTGGGCCAACTTCGGGCCTCAGGCCGGGGGTGCGAATACCCGTTGCGCGGATACGGGCCCGGCAGGCTATCGCTCTGACGCAGGCGAGGCGGTCTGAGTTCAGTGGCGGCCGACCGCCAACTCCCGGTTTTGATCGGAAGGATGCGGATTCAGTCGGTGTGCCTTAGGCCGGAGGGAACCGGGGGATCGGTCCGGCGGGGGCGTTCCCCCGAGACGGGTGGTTACGGGGAGGGGCCTGGCCTGATCAGGCGCAGACCGGGCTGGCGCCGTCCGGCCAGCCGGCCGGGACCGTGGGCTCGACTGCTACCTCGACTTCGAGCCGCGTGGAGCCGCCGCCCCTGAATACGCCGTGAGTAGGTGCGACGTCACGGTAGTCCCGGCCCACCGCTACCCTCACGTGCCGCACTCCGGCAATGCTTCGGTTGGTGGGATCGAAGCCTATCCACCCGAGATCGGGCAGGCGGCATTCAACCCAGGCGTGGCTGGCCTGGGCCCGTACGGATCGGCCCTCCCGGTCCACGATATGCAGGTAGCCCGAGACATAGCGCGCCGGTATGCCCCAGAGCCGAGCGACCGCAATCATCACGTGGGCGTAGTCCTGGCAGACGCCCCGGCGCGATCCGATGATATCTTCGATGGGCGATACGACCGAGGTGCTGCCGGGCACGTATTCGAAGGTCCGGTAGAGCGTATCGGAGAGGTCGAGCAGGGAGATCAGGGGATCAGCCCCCGGGCTGGCCATGCCGTGGCCATCGACAAATGCCGCCAGCGCGCGGGAGGGCCGAGCGAAACCGCTCGAGTGTACGAAGTCCCACTCGTCGAACGATTCCCTCCATGAGCGTATCTCCTCCCAGGCGCCGGTACCCAGCGAGTCGGGCAGGGACGGGGCCGGAGAGGTCTGCACGGTGGACCGGGCCGTCACCACCAGCGAATCGTGAGCCCGGTGGATGTTCAGGACATGCTTCGAATTGCCGAAGCAGTCCAGTTCCATGTTGATCGCCGATGAGGGATCGGTGGTGATCTCAAAGCCGAAAAGGCGCTGCGCCGAATCGTCCCTGGGCGTAAGGCAAAGGGACATAACGCTGTTGCGTATCGGCCAAGTGTAAAGGTATCGGGAGATGTGCTCTATGTCGTAGCAGGCACGATCCATAACGTCATCAGTCTCGTCATCTGGCCGTCGATATCCAGAGCGTCGTGGAGACCGGCGGGATGCCCGGGCGGCCAGCCAGTCCCGCTTGTCCGCCCCGGTTCTGTAGTCCCCGGCACGTGGAAAAGGTCCCGCCCGCCGGCCTTACGATCGCCCGGCACGAGTCTACTGCATTGGCCTCCGGGTTCGGGGGAGCCAGTGGATCATTTCGGGCATGGACTTTCGGGAAGGAGCCGGATCGTTCGCTTCGAACCCTCCCGGCTTCAGGGCGCCCGGGGGCGGGGTGGAACGCTCGGGGGCCGATGCGCCTCCGGCCTTAACCTCTCCTAATTCAATTTTCACTCGCGTCATGGCCGCGGGCGTATAGACTGATATTGAGCCGGTCGGAATGGTCCGCCGCAAGCAATCTGACTCTAAGGAGCACAACCACCCCATGCCGGAAGTTACATCACACGCCCATGGCTCTCCATCCTGGGCCGATCTTTCCACCACCGACGAGGCGGCGGCCCTTTCCTTCTACGGCGCGCTGTTCGGATGGGCGGACGACCCTCAAGAAATGGGCCCGGACAGCTACTACCACATGCAGAAGGTCAATGGCCGCTACGCCTGCGCCATCTACCGGCAGGGCGAACAGGAGCGTAGCCAGAACGTGCCATCCCACTGGAACATCTACATCACCGTAAACGACGTCGAGGAGGCCGCAGCCGCCATCCGAAAGGGCGGCGGCCAGGTCGTATTCGGGCCCATGGACGTGTTTGAGGCGGGCCGAATGGCGATGTGCCAGGATCCTCAGGGGGCCTTCTTCGCCGTGTGGCAGGCAAAAGAGCACATCGGCGCCGGGATCAAGGGCGAGACCGGGGCGATGTTCTGGCATGAACTGCTGACCACCGACCGTGCCGGCGCCGTAGAGTTCTACACGGCCGCGTTCGGCCTGGAGGGGTTCCAGGTTCCGGAATCGAACCTGGACTACGTGATGCTTCGGAACGAAGGTACCGAGGTGGCCGGCGTCCTGCAGATCACCCCCGAAATGGGCGAGTTCCCGCCACACTGGTCGGTCTACTTCGGGGTCGACAGCGCCGACGCCACGGTCGAGAAGGCCAGGTCGCTGGGCGCAACGGTATACGTACCGCCCACCGATATCGTTCCGGTTGAGGGCAGCCCTCCCATAGGCCGCTTCTCGTCGCTGGCGGACCCGCAGGGCGCGTCCTTTTCGATCTTCCAGCCCGCCTGAAGCAGCCCGGGGCGGCAGACCCTTTCTGCCGCGGCGACCGGTCCGCCCCCGATCTGCCTGCGTTATGGCATGTCCGGGGGCGACTGTGAACCTGGCCGGCGCCGGGCTGTCGGGCCGGCATGACCCGGCTCAGGCCTTCCGCAGGGCCCTGCCCACCAGTGCGCCGGTGTGGCGGCCCTGGTCTATGACGATGGTGCCGTTGACTATCACGTAGTCAACCCCGTCCGAGAGCTGCTTGGGCCCAGCACGGCTGACGTTCGGCCTGACCCGTTCGGGGTCGAAGATGACCAGATCGGCGAAGAAGCCGTCCCTGAGGATCCCGCGGTCGGGGATGCCCAGCCTCTGCGCGGGCCCGGACGTCATCTTTCGGATCGCCTCCTCCAATCTGAGGCGTCCCTCTTCGCGCACCATCATCGACAGGAACATCGGGTAGCAGCCGTAGGCCATCGGGGATGGGAAATCGCCGATCATGACCGCGTCGCTGCCAACCATGTAGAGCGGATGGACCATGAAGTCCGGCAACGTCCCCTGGTCGATGAGTTCGCCGACGAACGAGACTCCAAGGCTTTCTTCAATCAGCAGTTCTGACATGGTGTCGACCGGATGCTGCCCACGCTCCTCGGCGACTGACGCTACCGACCTGCCCTCGTATTCCTTGTTGCTGGCAAGCCTGAAATTGGTCAGCCAAATCTCATCCCAGCTCCGCGCGAGCGGGATCACCTCGTCGCGCAGCTGCTCCCTCGCCTCGCCGTCGCCGAGCACCTCCAGGGTCTTGCGAGGACCGCCGTCCTGGATCCACTGCGGGAACATGATCAGTACCTTCGTGGGACCGAACGGATATGGGAACATGTCGAACGTTACGTCCATCCCACCGGCCCGCGCGTCCTCCACCAGCTCAAGGATCGGATCGGCGCCCCCCGGCTGCGTAACCAGCCGGCACAGGTGGGTCAGGTGCACCGGAACGTCAGCCCGGCGTCCTATCTCCAGGGCCTCCCTGAATGGATCCAGGTATCGGTCGCCCAGCGTGTACCTGACGTGCGTGTGGTAAAAGCCGCCGAGCCTTGCGGTCTGCTCGCTGAGTGCCACCAGCTCGTCCGTGTCCGCAAAGCTGCCCGGAGGATAGTCCAGGCCCGTGGATAGGCCGAACGCCCCGTCGCCGATGGCCTCCCTGAGGAGGCCGATCTGAACGTCCATCTCGGCCGCCGTCGGCTGGCGCATATTCCAGCCGACCGAGCCGGCCCTGATCGGGGAATTGCCGACCATGGTCGCGATGTTCACCGCGACGCTCTGGTCGTACACGTCAAGGTACTCTGAGACCGAGCCCCAGGTCTTGGACGTCGACGGAGACCCGTCGAAACCGGAGTTTAGCCAGATCAGGTCGCGGCGGTCCTCCTCCCGCCTGAATGGCGCATAGGAGACGCCGTCGATACCGATGACCTCGGTGGTGACGCCCTGGTGGACCTTTGGCAGGTGCTCGGGATCGTCGAGGATTACCAGGCTCGAATGTGCGTGGATGTCGATAAAGCCCGGGCAGACGATCTTGCCCGTCGCGTCGATCGTGCGCACAGCCTCAACATCGGAAGTCTCGCCCCGGAATATGCGGAGCCTGTCTCCCTCGACCGAGACGCTCGCGTATATCCCCGGCGCCCCGGTACCGTCCAGGACCCTGCCGCCCGTTATCAACAGATCGATCACGCTCGCTACCTCCTGCCGCTAGATTCCGGGGTCCGCCGCGATCTCCGAGAAGTTGCCTTCCCCGCGGCTCAATCCGGGCGAGGTCTAGGTGAGCCTGTAGAGACGATTGAGGGGCACCTGCGTAACCGCCTCTGAGGTCACCGGCACATCGTCCACGGTCACCTGTGCGGCCTGCCCGTCTACCTCTATGCGCGGGCTCGCGCCGTTGTGCAGCATCGCGCCCTTTCTGACCGTCCGTACCCCCGTCACCGGCCTCAGGCTCCTGGCGGTCCTGAGGCGACGACTGAGGCCCGACTCGATCGAATCGGAGGACACGAACAGGGCGCTCAGGGCCGACGGGTTGATGCCTATGCCCCCGAACATGGGTCCGTATGAGGTTGGCTCGGCGCCCGGCACCGTGGCGTTTCCCTCGCCCATCGGTCCCCATGCGACGTAGCCCCCCTTCATCACCATTTCTGGCTTGATGCCGAAGAAGGCCGGATGCCACAGGACCACGTCGGCCATCTTTCCCACCTCCAGGGATCCGACGTAGCCGTCGATGCCGTGGGTGATGGAGGGATTGATCGTGTATTTGGCGATGTACTGGCGGATCCGGTCGTTGTCGTTGTCGGGGTTTACCGCGCCGCGCTCTGCCTTCATCTTGTGCGCCAGCTGCCAGGTTCGCGTAATGACCTCACCTATCCGGCCCATCCCCTGGGAATCGGAGTTGATGACCGGTATGGCGCCCAGGTCGTGGAGGACATCCTCTGCGGCCATCGTCTGCCGTCGCAGCCTGCCCCCCAGCGCCGCGGCGTCCGAGGGGATGCGCAGGTCGAGCAAATGGCATATCGCGGTCATCGCGAAGTGCTCCTGGAACGTGCCTACCGAGTACGGGACGGTGGGCGTCGTCGAAGACGGGATGATGTTGTCCACCCCGGCCATGGTCAGAAGGTCGGGAGCGTGGCCTCCACCGGCCCCCTCGATGTGGTAGGCATGAACCGCGCGGCCGTCGATGGCATCGATGGTGCCCCGCACGTCGGCCGATTCCTGAAGTCCGTCCGTGTGGAGCGCGACGGAGACGTCGGCCTGCTCGGCAATCCGTAGACAGGTGTCGATGACGTTGCCGTAGGCGCCCAGGTCCTCGTGGATCTTGAACCCGCACGCGCCCGCCTCGATGCTCTCTTCCATCGGGAACGGGCTCGTGGCGCTTCCGGAGGCCTGGAGCCCGAGGTTGACAGGCAGGTTCTCGAACGCCTCGAAGGAGCGCGTAAGGATGTTGCGCCCGTTGTCGAAGACGCCGCCGCCGATGAGGGTGGTGATCCCGGCCGCCAGTGCCGCCTCCACCACCCTGGGGGTGACTATGTGGACGTGACTGTCGACCCCGCCGGGGGTGGCGATCATGCCGGCGCCGCTTACGATCACCGTATTCGCCCCGATCTCGAGATCGACCTCGTCCATGATGTCGCCGCTGCCGGCGCTGCCAATCCCTGCTATAAGTCCGTCCTTTACCCCGATGCTGCCCTTTCGGACCCCCAGCACCGGATCGACTATGACGACCCCCGCGATCACGTAGTCCAGGTCCGAGGCTCGGGTGCGGCGGTGGGCCATTAGCATGCCGGCCCGGATGTTCTTGCCCCAGCCAAGCAGCGCCTCCTCACCGTACCGGGTCGAGTCCGACTCCACCTCGGCTACGATATTGGTGTCACCGAGCCTAATGCGGTCGCCCGTCGTCGGACCGTAGGTGCCGGCGTAGCGGTGTCTGTCAATCTCAAACGGCATATGCCATCCCCTCCGATAGACGGGGCAATCCCGTGGCTGATCGCCTACCGATCATGTCCCTGCCTGTCCCGTGTCCCGAAACCCGGCCGATCTCAGCCTCGCCAGGGCGGCCTCTACGTCGTCGAGGGCCCCGTTGACAAAGCCCTGGAAGCCGTGAACCTGTCTGCGGCCCGCCAGCGGGATGAGATCGACCGTCATCTCTTCGCCCGGCGCCCAGCGCACGCCGGTTCCCGCGGCCACGTCCAGGCGCATCCCGTACGCCGACCTCCTGTCGAAGGCCAGGTCCCTGTTCGCCTCGAAAAAGTGGTAGTGGGAAGATATGTAGACGACCCTGTCGGACTCGTTCCTGACGTGCACCGGCCTTTTCTGTCGCCCCTCGTTGACCGTGAGCTTGCCGGCCGCCACGATCACCTCGCCTGGCCTTGCCATCGTCTCTCCTCCCATCGGTGCATGAGCCGCTATCTGATCGGCGCGTCGATTACGAGCAGCTTGGTGCCGCTGTCGAAGCCCGCTTCGATCCTTATTGGATCGGCCAGTTCGGCCACACCCTCCAGCACCTCGTCGGCGGTGAGGATCCGGCCTGCCATCTCAAGGACCTCTTCGTAGCTTTTGCCGGCCCTGGCCTCCTCCATCACCTCGTCGCAGATCAGCGCCACGGCCTCCGGATGGTTGAGCCTGATACCACGCGCCCTTCTGCGCCGTGCCATCTCGGCCACCGCGAAGATCGTGATCCTGTCCATCTCCCTTGGAGTGAGCCTCATGTCGGTGCTCCCTTAGCTCGCTGCGGTCCACCCTAAGGTGGCCCCTCGCTGAGGTCAACGGCTGAACAGGGCCACTGCCGGAATCGTTCATCCCGCCCCAGGACCCGACAGCGAACGAGGCGCTGCGCCCTGCGGGCTGATGGCGTGCGGCAGCGGACCGGCAGACTTGCGATCCGGCGACCTGGCTGGCGCGGCCTCCGGCCCCGGCAGCCAGGTGTTGACACCGCCGCGGGTCGGCTAGACGACCTCCAGTCGCCGGTGTGGCTGGGACGGTAGCTCGATGGAGATGGCATCACCCGGTTTGACCTCGCCCCCGGACACCACGACGGACATGACTCCGGCCTTGCGAACGAGGCCGCCATCGGGGTCGCGTTCGAGGACGGCCGCCATCAATCCAGGATGAAGTCCATCGAGCTGCCTGCATGGATTGCGCAGTCCGGTTATCTCGATCACGGCGGCATCGCCGAGCGCCAGCCTGGTCCCGCGCGGCAGTTCGAGGAGCTCTATTCCGCGGGTGGTTATGTTCTCTCCCATCTGCCCGGCCGAGATCCGGAATCCGGCCTGTCTCAGTTCGTCGTGCAGCTCGGCATGTATCAGGTGCACCTGCCTGAGGTTGGGCTGCGTCGGGTCGCGGGCCACGCGCGACCTGTGCTTGACCGTCGTGCCACGGTGCGCATCACCCTCAACCCCGATGCCCTCGAGCAGCAGGATGCGGCCTCGGGTTGGCTTGGCCATCGAATGCGTTGAGCTGCTGCTCACCGCTTGCACCAGTCCCTTACCGTCACACATACTGCCGCTTGCCTCCGCGCCCGACCGGCGACCCCTTCGCAGGCCGTCCACTGGGAGCTCTCTTGTCTCCAGTCACTCCCCACTGCATACCCTACCGCCATTTGGGGAAAGGCAGCCATGCGGGTGCAGCCCCGAGGCTCGACGGGTGAAGGAGGCGGGTCAGTGACATTTGTGTTCAAGGTCCGGCGTTTCTCGACGTCCTCAGCATCGGCTAAGACCAGGTCGGTTAACCTTGATTGAAAGGGGAAGGCAGGCGCGAACAGGAGCGGGCCCGTCTCTGCAGGGGGATAGTTGCTAATCGTCGTTCTCGTTGCAGGTTTGTTCGCCGGCTTGGTGTCGGGTGTGGCGGGTATGGGTGTCGCCATAGCGGCCCTGCCGGCCCTGCTGTACGGTCCAGAGCTGTTCGGCATCGAGCCCATGTCGGTCAAGGAGGTGACCGGCCTGACCGTCGTGCAGAGCTTTGCCAGCGGCGCCGTAAACATCGTCCGCCACCGTTCCGCCGGCTACGTTCACCGCCCCCTGGTGCTCTGGGTCGGGCTGCCGGCCGGCGCGCTCGCCCTGGCCGGGGCGCTTGCCTCCACGGTTCTTCCGGACGCGGCCATCCTGGCGACGATGGTGGGCATGGCACTGGCTGCCGCGGTGGTGATGCTCTCTCCCAGCATTCTCAGGGGGCGGGTGAACGGGCCCGGCGACGAAGGATGGTCGGGCGAATCCGAACCACCTCAGGTCGACAGGGTTCGAGCGCTTACCGTGGGTGCCGTCGTGGGGGGAGTGGGCGGCATCTCGGGCCTGCCGGGCGCCTTCCTGATGGTGCCACTGCTCATATTCGGGCTGGGAATACCCACCAGGCTGGCGATCGGCAGTAATCTCGGAATCATGCTGTTCGCGTCAGGGGCCGCGTTCGTCGGCAAGCTGGGCGGCACCCTGGTGCCTGCGGTCCCGGCCCTTGTGATTGTCGGCAGCACGATGGCCGCGACACTGGTGGGGTTCGAGATAAACCGGCGCCTGACCGCCCGACATCTCAGGTGGCTGCTGGGCGCGCTGGTAGCCGCAACCGCGGTGCGGGTGCTGTTGGACCTGCTCGGCTGAGGAGCGGGATGCTCCCGCGGTGGGGAGTGCGGGTCCTCCGCACCTGGTATTCGCACGTCTTGGCGGGCGCAGAATCAGCATTACCGGTCACACCGCGTTGCCGCGCGAGGACGCCTGGTCTCAAGTCACCCTGGGGGAAAGCGGCCTTCTGAGAATCTCAGCGCAGCGGAATCCTGACGGCGCGCTCCAGGTTGGAAAGGTAGTCGCCGAAGGCGCGGCGTCCCTCCGGTGTAGCCTGCACCCAGGTGCGGGGCTTGGCCTTGAGGAACTCCTTGGTGGTGGCCACGAATCCCGCCTCCTCGAGCTTTCGGAGATGAATCGTGAGGTTGCCGCCGGTCAGGTTCAGCGCCTTCTGGATGAAGCCGTAGGCCAGCCGGTCGTCCTCGGACTGGTACGCCAGCATGGTCATGATGCGCAGCCGGGTGGATTGGTGGATCGTTTCGTCCAGGACGATCGGATCATCCTTCATGCGGCGCCGCTCTTGCGAATCCAGACCCAGGCTGCGGCTACCACGACCACCGTCACCGCGGCCGACACCACCAGTGAGAGGTCGCCGGCAAAGTGGCCCGGAACATAGAACGCCGCAGCGATGCCCAGCCCCACGAGTGCTATCGCCGCGTGGTGCATTATGCCGAAGAGTATGTACCCCAGCGCCACGATCCCAATGACGACTCCGCCGATCGCGGCGCCGTCGGCCTCTGCGGTCCAAAGCCCGGATGCAGCCGGGACGATAAAGGCAGCTGCCACAACCGAAATCCAGAACGCGAAGACCCGAAGCCCCGCAGCGGTGGCGGTGGGACCTTCGGCGTTGTCACGGCTGGCCCGGTGCCCGATCACGGAGCTGGCGACCATGCCCACGAAGCCCAGGCCGCCCCACAGGGGTCCCGGGAACCAGGGGAAGTCCTCGGCGAACCCTGCCGCCTGCGTCTCCACCGCAAACTGGGCAACGAATCCGATGGCGACGATGGCACCCCACATCAGCGTGATGGTCGGCCATCCGGCCACGTACATCGAGCTCCGGGATCTGTCTAGGGTCGCCTGTATCGACTCCCAGCCCTGGTTGGAACCTATTCGCTCTCCTTTTGCCTCTCCACCCTGCATACGTCACCTCGCGCTTTCATACTGCAAACTAGTTTACGTTATAAACTATAAGGCCGAAAAGTGCAACAGTGGACCGGCTGACGGTCCTCGTGGCCAGGTTGGGCACTCGCGCGAAGACCCGCTGTGCCCGATGGCTGTCTGCGGGTCGGGGCCAGCGCTGATCGCCACTTGCAAGCGAATCAAGGGGATAACGAGAGGCCGAAAGTAATCGCCTGTTTCGCGGTGACGGCCAAGGTGGATGCGGATTTCCGGTTGTAACGTTGGATGGCCACCGAGGCAAGACGATGAGGCGTTAATCAGCGTAATCGGCTCTAGTCTCAGCGAATCATCAACATTTCGCTCTTCGTCTGTGCCATAATTGGCGCTGGACTCGACCGGTGCCTTAGCGGCCAGTCAGTGGCCTGTCGGCTGGCGAGTCTTCCTTGCAGAGTCTGGCAGGCCTCTAAACCCGCACCCGTGCCGGTTGGTCTGGACTCGCTTAAGGAGGTCGGGACCATGAAGCGACTCTTGATCGTTCTGGCAGGAGCCCTCGCCGCCTCAATCGCCGCCGCTGCTTGCGCCGGTGGTGGCACCGAGGTCGTGGAGAAGATCGTCGAGGTGCCAGTTGTGGAGGAGGTGGTCAAGGAGGTTGAGGTCGAAAGGGTCGTGGAGGTGGAAAAGGAGGTGGTCAAGGAGGTCGAGGTCGAAAGGGTCGTAGAGGTCGAGGTGGAGAAACTCCTGGTCGCCACGCCTACCCCCCCTCCGGTTACCGGGGGACCCCAGTTCGGCGGCACCCTGAGGATCGTTTCCCAGGCTAGCATCGCCAGCCTGGATCCAGCCTTCGACGGATCCTATGTGGCAATCGCAGTGGGGTCACATTTGTTTGAGTCACCACTCGGATGGAACCTCAGTCTGGAAGATCAGCCTCGAATGGCGAACTCGTGGGACATCAGTTCCGACGGCCTCACCTGGACTTTCCACCTACGGCCGGGGATGCTGTTCCACAACGGTGAACCGGTCACCGCGCAGGATGTCGTGACCTCATTCGGCCGGTATCTGAACGGGGCGCATGCGGCAGCGACTTTGATGAAAGAATTCACCGACAACGAGAACCAGTTCACCGTTATAGATGACCTTACGTTTACGGTGAACTTGCTTCAGCCATACGGGGCGATAGCGACGAGCATCGCTAGGCCTTGGGCCAGCATGTATGCGATGCCCCACAGCGTCATACATGACACCTCCTTCACTGCTCCCGCACCAGAGTGGGTGGGATCGGGCCCCTATGAATTCGAGGATTGGAGACAGGGTGACAGGGTCACTCTGCGGCGCTTTGAAGACTATGTTGGCAGGGACGAGGCCAGCAGCCTCTATGCGGGCAAGCAGGTCGCCTACATAGACCAGCTCATATGGCTGGAGGTCCCATCGGAGGAGACCAAGATTGCCGGCCTCGAGACGGGTGAATGGGACATCGTCGATGGTGCGGGTCTGGACTTCTTTCAGCGGACCGACCAGAACCCCGATCTTGTGGTGCCAGTGTACAAGCCCGGTCATCGCTCAGACTTTCGCCCGTGGGCAGGCTTCCCGCCCTTTGATGACCTGTTAGCTCGACGGGCTCTGCAGGTTGGTATTGACATAGAGGCGACGATGTTCGCCCTCGGTGGCAGAGAGCTATGGGATCTTTGCCCGGCCGTCTTCTACTGCGGTACGCCACTGGAAACCTCTATCGGCGCCGACCAGTACTACAACGTCAATGACAAGGAGTTGGCCCGGGAGTTGGTAGCACAGTCCTCCTACGATGGTGAGACGGTGGTCCTCTTGAATCCCAACGACTACGCGACGATCACCCCGGTTGGCATCGTGATCAAGAAAGAGATAGAGGCTATTGGGTTCAATGTCGAGCAGCCGGCCTTGGACTGGGCGACCGTGCTTGGCACCTTTGGCGAGGAGCGTAGCGAGACTTACGCCGGTCTATCGGGATGGGCGTCCCACTGGTGCTGCGGTGAGCCTCTGAGTGACTTCTATCTCGACGGAGACGGGTGGTTCCTAGCCCAGGTGCC
This sequence comes from Dehalococcoidia bacterium, assembly GCA_034421295.1. GTDB lineage: Bacteria > Chloroflexota > Dehalococcoidia > Lucifugimonadales > UBA2962 > CAUZIR01. The sequence goes on along the minus strand of DAOUKM010000004.1, from coordinate 43,535 downwards.
GGAGCTGAAGAGGCTCCGCATCGAGTACGCCCAGGCTACGGATCAAAAGGAACGATTCGAGATCGTTGAGCAACTTCAGCTTGAGGCCTACAAGAACGTGGTCATCGTGTACCTCGGTACGTGGTATGCGATATTCCCACATACCAGTGACCTGAAGAACTTCGAGGTGAAGGCGTTCCCCTACTACGCGAACGTGTGGCTTGAGCGGTAAGAAGCTGCAAGTGATGTGAATTGAACGGGTCGGTAAGGGTCACGTATGACGTCCGCGTGCCAATGTCGGACGGAGTCCGGCTGGCCGGAAACCTTTACCGACCCGATGCCCCTGGGCCGTTTCCGGCGATCCTGACCTACATCCCCTACCTGAAGGATGGCTATGGCGGTCTCGGGGGCATGGACTCCTACCAGCGTCATTTCGCCTCCAGGGGCTATGCCGTCATGCAGCTCGATTTTCGTGGGGTGGGCAGTTCTGAGGGTGCCAATCCATGTCCGTTTGACCCTAGGGAGCGGGATGATGCGCACGAAGCAGTAGAGTGGATTGCCTCACAGCGCTGGTGCACCGGGTCGGTAGGAATGTGGGGCATTTCCTACGGAGGCATCACGGCGATTGCTGCGGCGACCACCCGTCCTCCCCACCTGAAGGCCATCGTCCCGGTACATGCCACAGATGACAACTGGAACGCGATGTTTGTACATCGCGGCTCCCGTCTGATGCTGCTGGCCGATCCCCATTGGGGGCCGTGGATGACCGCCAACAATCTCCTGCCGCCGCTACGGTCAGACGGCACGCCGGACTGGATCGAGCGCTGGCATGAGCGTCTGGAAGCGAATACTCCATGGCATCTGACCTGGCACGGCGAGCCGCCTTCGCCGGACTATTGGGAGCGTCAAAAGGCGGATGCGCGCCTCATTGAGGTTCCCATGTTCGGCATTTGCGGTTGGCACGACGCCTATCCGGAGGATATGTTCCGCATATTCCAACAGGCCCGTGGGCCGAAGAAAATTCTGTTCGGACCATGGAAGCACACCCTCCCTGACCAGTCGTCCGTGGAACCGATCGATTTCGTGGCGGAAATGGACAGGTGGTGGGACCGCTGGCTCAAAGGTGAGCAAAACGGCGTCGAAACCGAGCCGCCGGTGACGATATACGTCCAGGGCACAGGACGGTGGAGGGACGAGCGGGAGTGGCCTATTGACCGGAGCCGTAGTGAAACCTTATTTGCCACGACCGACGGAGGACTCGCGCCGGAGCCGTCGGCCGTAGACCCGCAGGCCGAAGTGTACGAGTATGACGCAAGAGTGGGCCTGGCGTCGGTGGCCTACGATTCGGTGCTGCATCCAATAGACTACCCAGCCGACCAGACATCAGATGACCTCGGCTCGCTTCGTTACGAGTCTGCCCCTCTGCAGGCGCCAATCGAGGTCACGGGGCAGCCGTCAGTAACGCTCTTCTTTAGCACAGACGCGCCACTGGAAGAGGTCGACTTAGTGGCTAAGCTCTTGGACATGGCACCGGACGGCCGTTCGTATCTGGTGACCTTCGATAGCCTTCAGGGCGCCCAGGCGGATCAAGCCGGCCGCTACGGCGATGGCGAGATCTACTCTGCCACCATCCCCCTGAGACCCACCTCGTACGAGTTCGGGGCCGGCCATCGAATTCGCTTGTGCATATCCGGTGCCAACTTTCCTGCGATTTGGCCCACGCCGCGTCGGTACTCCCTATCTGTCTATTCCGGCGTTCCCTATGCCACGGAGTTGACACTTCCCACTATTCCCCCTCAGAAACCTCCTCTACCTAACCCCACCTTAGGTCTCCTGTCAAAGCCCGTGGCTCGTAATGACGCCGTGCTTGAGAGGGGAACGGCATACTCGATTGATCGGGACTTGGTTAGTCGAGTCAGCACCTTCCACGGCAGGCGATGGGTCAAACTGCAGGTGGAGCCGCTCGTCCATTACTCCAACCGCCAGGAGTTTTCCTTGGACGTGGACGCCGACCACCCAGACCGTGCCAGCACTTCGACAAGCGCGGTGGCGAAACTAGAGCGGCCTACCTGTGCCATCGAAATTCGCGTCAACTCTACGACCACCCTGCGCGCCCTGTCGATAGGGGCCGAAATCGACCTGGATGGTAGGCGCTTTTGGGAGCGCACTTGGCGGAAACAGTGGTAGTTGCCGCCGACAGCTAGCTGACCGCCCCTGGTATAGAGTAAGAATCCGCCGACCTAGGAGGTTAACGGAATGGGAAACTCTGCCTCGGAGACAGGTCGTACGAGGCTCCTCACCCAGTCTTGCGTACTCTTGATCGCCGGCTCGTTCCTGCTTGTTGCCGCCTGCGGATCGGCGGCTGCGCCACAGCCGGAGGAGGAGCCGACCCCGGAGGCGACGATCATCAGGGGTACCCCGGTGCCCACGATTGTCGGCACGATAGGTGGCTGCGAGATTGGACCCAAGGCCGATTGCCCTGGAGCCGATTTCAGCGATCAGGATCTTGGTGAGATTGTAACTGGATGGCGACAGCTAGATGAGTTTGGCAGGGAGGGGGTTGACTTCGAGGAGGCCAACCTCCGTGGTGCCCTATTTGTGGCCGCCAACCTTGAGGGAATAGCGTTTGCACACGCCGATCTCAGAGAGGCGAACTTTCGTCTGGCGAACCTCGCCAAAGCGTCGCTCTTCGGTGCCGATGCCAGCGGCGCCGACTTTACCAGGGCGACCTTGGATGGCGGGAATTTCAAGGGCGCCAACCTCCGCGGTGCAAACTTCAGCGGAGCCGTCATGAAGGGAGGAGATTTCTCGGGAGCCGACCTCTCCGGGGCGTCCTTGCGAGGGGTCTCACTCTTAGGGGCCTTCCTTACCGACGCCGACCTGAGCGGCGTCGACTTCACCGATGCCAACCTCACGTTTGCCGACATTACCGGAGCCACACTGGAAGGCGCCATCTTCTGCAATACCAAGATGACGGACGGGAAGGTCAACAGCGAGGACTGTCCGTAGGCCGTCGATCGCCAACCGTCCTATCCGAGCCAGTCAGATTCCTATGCGGGCCACGCCGGGGATCGCCCCGACACATATCGCGGACGCTGTTCGGTCGTGAGATGCCGGGTGTGAGGATTAGGCCAGTGCATGTCGGGTTGGTCTCCGGAACGGTCATCGTGGCCTTCGTGCTGGCGTGTGGCCAGATGTCTGGCGAGTCCTCATCGACTGAAGTCACTCCAAAGCCGTCGGTTTCCCAAGAGAGCGATCAGGAGCTAGCCGACCGACTGCTTAACTCAGCGGCGCTGCTACAGGAGGGAGGCGACTTCCACAGATCCATCGAGGTACTCGACCGTGTGCTGAAGCTGGATTCTGGTAATGCTCAGGCCTATTACCATCGGGCAAATGCAAAGTCCAACCTGGGGAATCTTGAAGAGGCCATCTCCGATTTTGGCTCAGCCCTCCGGCATGATCCCGAGATGGTGGACGCATATCTGAGGCGGGGTGTTTCGCAATCCAGACTGCGCCGCTTCGAGGAAGCAGTCGAAGATTTCGACCAGTTCGTAAGGCGCTCTGAACCGGACGCGATCGCCTTCCGAGCCCGCGGCCTGGCCTACTACGGTCTGGGCGAATGGGACAAGGCCATCGACGATTTCAGTAGGGCAATCAAGGTGGATCCCGGCCTTGCGGTCGCGTACAACGACCGTGCCCTGTCCCTTGTCAACCTGGGCCAACACACGGAAGCCATAGAGGATTTTGGGCGAGCCATCGAGTTGAGCCCCGATGTGGCGGTGTTCTACGACAACAGGGGTGGCACATGGCAGGCGATGGGTAACTACGTCTGGGCGATCGAGGACTACGAAAGGGCACTACTTGCCGATCCTACATACGCACCGTCATACGAGAATCGAGGCAACGCTTATCGCCGTCTAATTGAGTACGAGCTGGCGATCAAGGACTATGGTGAAGCCATCAAGCTCGCTCCCTGGTCGCCGTCCGCCTACTTCAATCGTGGAGTGACCTATGGCCTGATGGACGAGTGGGAGTCCGCGGTCCGCGACTACGGTCTGGCCATAGACCGGGATCCGTACTTCGCTGAGGCCTATCACAACAGGGGCAGGGCTCTTGCCATCGTGGGAGACTTCGACGCGGCAATTGAGGATCTGGACAAGGTAATTGAGCTTCAGCCGCACTGGGCCGAACCCTACAACGACAGGGCCAGGGCCAGGCTGAACCTGGGGGATCCCGAGGGGGCCATTGACGACCTCAGCACGGCCATCGACCTGGCTCCCCAGTTCTTGGCCGCCTATCTCAACAGGGGCATGGCAGCCTACCGCGTTGGCGACTTCGAACTGGCGATCGCCGACTACACTAAGGTGATAGGGCTGAAGCCGGATGCGCTGGAGGCCTACGAGAACCGGTCGAGAGCATACGTGATGCTGGGCCTTGACGCTGAGGCCGGCCAGGACGTGGCTGCTCTCGCCGAAATGGGTCTCGATGTGAGTGATCTGGAGGAGGAGCTTGCGGAGCTGGGTTCGCGCAGGTAGCGGCGTGACGTAATCCGACCAGCCTTGACGCGCAATCTGCGCTGGGGGATATCAATGAGTGACGTAACAGATAGCCGCATCTCCGCGGCAGAGGAGTACATAGAGGGGCGTTTTGTCGACCTGGGCTCGCCCGGCCTGGCGGCCGGCATCCTGCACGAGGGGGAACTGGTCTGGACTCGGGGCTTCGGGGTGGTCGATCTTTCAGCCGGCAATCGGCCGAACGGGCAGACCATCGCACGGGTCGGTTCGATAACCAAGACATTCACCGCCACCGCTATCATGCAGCTCAGGGACCGGGGACTTCTGGGCCTTGATGATCCGGTGACGGCCCATTTGCCGGAGTTCGGCAAGGTGCTGGAGACGGGGGGACGGGTCGCCGATGTCACCCTGCGAAGGATGATGACCCACTACTCGGGCCTGTCCACCGAGACTGCTCTGATCAGCTGGGGAGCCGAGGAGTTTCCGGGACGTGCAGAGGTCCTCGGGGCGCTGCCCCAAACTGAGGTCGTGATCGCGGCCGATTCGCAGTGGAAGTACTCGAATCTCGCATTCGGGTTGCTGGGAGAGGTGGTCAGTAGGCTCTCCGGCATGGACTACGTATCCTACGTTCGCGAAAACGTGATCGATCCTCTGGGGATGGAATCGACGGGCTTTGAGCGTGAGGACCTACCTGCCGAGCATCTGTACACCGGGTACGATGCGGTTATCCCGGGCGATCCGTCCAGGAGCGAGATCAGGGTCGCCGAGTACCGGCACCTGAACGGCATAGTGGCGGCGGGCCAGCTCCATTCCTCGGTTGAAGATCTGTCCCGTTGGATATCGTTCCAGTGCCGAGGGGATGGAGAAGGGGCGGACGAGACCGCGGTGCTGGGCAAGAGAACGTTGGCGGAGATGCACCGACCCCAATACGTGGAGCCGGACTGGTCGAGCGGTCAATGTCTTGGTTGGGCCGCAGAACGAGTTGGGGAGCGCGTCTACCACGGTCACGGAGGAGGAATACACGGCTTCGCCTCGCAGATCGCCTTCAACATCCCGACTCGCACCGGAGTCGTGCTACTGGCAAACGTATGGCCGAATGTCGCCGCCTACACCCTGGGCAAAGAGGTCATGGAGGTGCTGCTAACCGGCTCGCCGCCGCCGCCGGCACCGGCGCCCGAGGCCGATCTGCCGGCGGCCGAGCCTGCACCCGGCCACCTTGCCTCCTTCGGCGGATACTTCGTCGCCAATCCCGGCATACCTGCGGCCATAGACTTCCGGGGGGGAGAGCTGTGGATCACTGCACCGGCGGGCGATGGTCTGGCCATTCATGGGCCGGCCCCAATGCAGGAGACGGGGGAGCAGCCGGGCACCTTCATACTCCGCGCCGGAAGGGGTGCGGGAGAGCGTGCCGTTTTCGATCCCGGCCGCCAGTCCTTCACCCTAGGGGGGTGGCTCTACCGCCGCGTGTCGACTTAGCCTGTGCTATGGCAACGGGCGATTCCGCCAGCCCGGGCTCCAGTCCGGTTGCGCGTCGACCGTTGCCTCCCGGGGTGAAGGGCTAGAACCCACCTCTTCGGGGACCGACCATCGACCGCCTGCGGACCCTTGGCTCGGGCCCCGCCGCCTCGGCAGTGGGCCGATCTCGGCCGGGCCGGTTCATTCGGATTCCCGGGACCTGGCCACCATGGGCTCGCTGGCCGTCCACAATCTGGCTCCGCTTTCCGGGTCCGATGCAATTGGCGAGACCTGCTTCCGATGCATCAGGTGCAGGTACAGCCCGGTGGAGCTTCCCGCCTCCTCCGAACAGCACAGGTATACGACCGGTCCGATCGCCTCCTCTGGAGACTGGAAGAACTTCCGCAGAACCGCGTTGACGATCGGTCTCAGCAGTATGGGCGCGTCTCTGGCAATGTTGGTGGCGACCCCTCCCGGGCACATCGCGTGCACGGCGACTTCGATCCTCTCGGTGGAGTTCAGGCGACGGGACAGCTCGGTCGCGTACGTGCAGAGGGCCAGCTTGCTGAGGGCGTAGTGCCCCATGCTCTCTGTAATCCCGTACTCGGTGTAGGCGCCAAGGCGATCGAAATCGATGGCCTTGGCGGACCGGTGCGACTCCGAGGCGATGATCACTATCCGTGGCGCCTCGCCGGCCTGGCTCGAGGGACGGATGACGCCATCTTTCAGCAATCGGTCGATCATCACCCTCTTTGAGAGGAAATGAACCGCGAACATGATCTCGTAGCCCTGCGGCGTCTTTCTCGACCTGCGCGACATCAGGCCGGCGTTAAGGAGCGCGATGTCGATCCGGACGCCGCGCCGGGACAGTTCGTCGCAGAAGCGATGCACGGAGCGAAGATCCGCAAGGTCCACCTCGATGAGCTCAACGGACCCGGACCCGGAAGCGTTCTTGATCTCTCCGCAGGTCTCGGCATGACCGGGCCGGCAGGCCAGGATAATGTTCCCGCCGCGCCTTGCCAGTTCGATTGCAGCAGCCCTGCCCAGTCCGCTGTTGGCGCCGGTTACAAGGCACGTCTTGCCGTCGATCCGCACGTCGCCCGGGACTGGGCCGATGTCGGGGATATTCCGATTCCTGAGATCCTTGATCGCGGCGATGGTGGCGCCTACTACGCCGCCGTAACCGGTCTTCCCTGTCTCTCGTGCCATGGTAGTGGGTGCCCCCGGGACGACCCCTGGTTCCTGCTCAGCGGCCGGCTGCGGGGCTATTCGAAGGGGATCGCATATCTCTCCCGGTAGGGCGAGAAGGCCTCGTCGACGACCTGCTCGCTCAAGCCGAAATCACTCATCCGGTATACGTGCCTGCCGAAGCGGTTCTGCGGATTCGCCTTCAGGCATAGCGCAGCCTGGCGCTCGGCCCTGTGATCGAAGCCGATACCCGCCTCCTGATAGATCCGCCGAAGCTCGCCGATGTGATCTTTCATTAGATCGTAGTACGACACGTCGATGAACCGGTGGTCCTGCGCATCCTCCCGGGCCTGCATGGCGCGCTCAACCATCCTGCGGGTCTTCCTCTGCCAGTGCCTCCCGATCTCGTTCGGATCGACGAAATCGCTGAAGATGCCGCGGCCGTGGGCCACCATGCTGCAGAACGAGGCGAGCGCTTTTCTCGGGTCTCTGTGCGTCTGAACGATCATCGCCTCGGGGAAGACCCTGAGGAACACATCAAGGTATTCCATGTGCTGCGGGGTCTTGAGCACCCAGACGCTGCCGGGTCGCTGCCAGCACAGCAACTTCAGGACGAGGCGCAGGTATTGATAGGACCGCGTGTGATCCTGTTCCTCCAGCCAGCGGGAATAACTTGGCACGTGCATCATCGCCTCTGCGGACTGGCTCATGAAGGTCAGGTCGAGCAGTAGGACGTCCTCCTCGGGCTCCTTGTAGTCGATCGGATGGATCGCCCTGAACTGCGGAGCCAGGTAGGAAAAGGCCATCTTTGCAATCGCTGCCCGCCTTCTGCCGGCTGTCTGCTCGCCGGGCTTCGGGTCGGCAGCCGGCACCGGGTCCACCGCCTCGGCGCCTGTAACGCCCCTGATATCCGGGTGGGAATTCAGCAGTCGCTGCAGCAGGGTGGTGCCGGTTCGCTGCAGCCCGGTGATCATGACGATCGTGCCGAGGTTGATGTCGTGGATCTCGGGATGCCTCTTGAGCAGATCCTCGATTCTCAGCCGGTGGATCAGGGCGCCGGCGAGGCGCGACCTCTGTATCAGCCGTCCGGTTTCAGTCAGTCTCGCCTCGTCGTTGATGGAGTCAACGAGCACCTTAAGGGCACTGAGGCAGCGTTCGTCCCCCAGGTCGGTAAGTCCGGTCTTGCGCCGCGCGTACCCGATGAGTGCATCGACCTTGAGCCGGCCGGAAAATCCGAGACCTCGGCCCGCCCTCCCGATCCGGTTGAAGATCCTGACGGGCACAGGTCGATAGGGATTGCCGTAGTCAGTGGAAGTCACATTCCCATCCCGGCCGCCTGGGTCGCGCGTCCCTGGGCCAGATCCTGAAGGCTGCTCAATTTGGCCAGTCGTGTCCGGGGCTGCGGGTGCTCTTCGGCCCGCACCCAGCGAAAGCACATGGTGCCGGACATGTGGCCCGCGGTCTCGATCCAGTTGGGCAGGCCGGGATCCTCGTGCGCCACGACCAGGCGCACGGACCCGTCCCCCTCGTAATGGGCGAGATGCTTGTTGGTGTGGATCGTGAAGTGGCGGTAGTCCAGCGATTCCATCCAGTAGTTGTTGAGCTGGAAGTTCCAATACTCGCATTCCGGGGGCGTGACCTCTACCAGCAGGGCTTCGTCCTCGGCGAGGGCCCAGTGACTGTGGTAGTAGGCGATGTTCGGGTCACCTCCGGCGGCCAGGGAGACCTGCGGATCGAACAGCGGCAGTTCGTTGCTGTGCCTCTTGAAGTCCCGCGCCCACTTGGCGAACAGGAGTGGCGCGCCCGCCACCAGCGCCCCCGCCTTGCCGAGCCCCTCGTCAAGCGCCCTTGCCGTCAGCTGAGGTGCGCGCCGCTCGTCCTCCGGGCAGTTGATGCGCTCGATAGTCAGTTCCGCCGGGACTTCGGCGTTCCGATCCAGGTACGTCTGGCGAACAACCAGAGTCCCGGTCTCCGGTGTCATCGATAGCCAGTTCCGTTTCTGCGGATTGCAGCTCAGCACAAGCTCGAAGTAGCCGCTTTCGTCCATTTCTATCTGCTCGGATTCGATGTGTCCGGTGGAGGGAAGACCGCCACCCTGCCCGTAGTTGCCGGCCTGGGTCCCGAAGCTCAGATAGGCGATGCTGTTGCGTCGTCCGATGATCCTGTATTCGTAGTTCCCATCGAGTGCGGCCGTCTGATAGAAATTGTCGGGGTTGTCTGCGCCCAGCTTGGTGATCTCGTCGACAACGCGATGAAGCACCGGTGCCCTGGGGTCCGCGTGTTCGATGAACGCCGTCAGGCCGGCGCGGGCCAGGCGGCTCAGATACCGGTAGCCCTCCGCCTGGTTGAGCGGATCCCGCGGGGCGCCGGGAAAACTCAGGGCAGCGCCGGCCGCCTTCAATGAATCGCAGAACTCGTTCCAGGACTGGCCGCCGACCACGCGCCGGGCGGCCACATCGTCCGGGGTCTTGCCACGAAGCCTCCAGAAGAGCAGGGAGATGCCTCGAAACGCGGCTAGGAGACGGATGGCGAACCTTGGCATGGAGTACCTCTTCGGGACGAGGATCGCACGTGGGCACCCGGGTGCGGGCTCCGGACATGCGAGAGTCCCTACCGGAATGAATTCATCTCTCGCCCCAGGCCTCAAAGACCTGCGCGGAGACTCTGCCGATTGTCCTGCTGCCCTCGTGTGTGCATAGGAGCCGGCTGGGGTCATCGCTGTCGGCGGTCATGACCGTGATCGCATAGCTTGCACCTGGTGTGGTGATCAGCCCCGCATCGCAGCGGGCGTGTAGCCCGGCCCCCAGCTTGTTGTAGAGCCTCACCTCGGGGGTATGGCCCAGCTCTGCCGCGTACGGGCTTAGGGGGAGATATCTTCCAAGCCAGTCGATGTGCTGGCACCGGCCCATCATGTCCAGCATCTGGGCGGAGGCGGATTCGGAAACCAGCTGTCCGGTCGCGATGAGGGAAACCAGCTTTGTGAAGTCTCTTGCCGAACACTCCGAATAGGCCTCCACTCCCTTCCCCCCCTGCTCGAATTCTTTGAACATGTTGGGACCGAGATCAGAATTGAGAGAGTATTCCTTAAGGCCCAGCGACCGCATTCGCTCGTTGATGCTCGCTATGCCGAGCATGTCACCCAGCAGCCATGTGCAAGTGTTGTCGCTTACCACGATCATCATCATGCAAAGGTCCTTGACCGTGACTTCGAACGGAGTGTCGAACTCTCGGAACACCCCGGTCCCTCCGCGCAGGTCCGACGCTTTGACGACGACCTTGTCGGACAGGGTCAGCTGTCCATCTTCCACCCGGAAGAACAGCTCGGCCATGATGCCAAGCTTGATCGTGCTAAGGGCCGGAAATACCTCCGCCTCCCTGTAGCCAAGTCGCTCCCCAGTGGTCAGGTTTTGAGCCGAGACGCTCAGCCTGCCCGAGAAATCCCTGGTGATCTCCTCTATCTTGGTAACCAGTGCCATGTCGGTCATCGGGGCATCCTCCCGTGGAACTGTGCTCATCAGCGTCGCAGACAGGCTATGGGGTGCGGGGCGAAAGCAGGGTCGGGCTCTTAAGGCACACGGCACCGCTGATCAATCCAACCCTCCGTCATCAGGTGCTCCCAGCAAACCGGGCAAGGATGCCCGGCAGTTCCCTGGCCACATTACGTACGAGGCGCCCCCCTGCGCCTGCCAGATAGATGGTAGCTTTCAAATGCGTGTGCTCATTCTAATCGCGGGGGGACGCAGGGGCGTGTCTAACTGGTGAATGACATCTGGGATGGGGCTCAGCGATGCGGACAAGGATATCTTCGCATCGCCTCGGGCCCTTCGACCACGAGGGGCCCTTGCTCCTGCTGCGGGCAATATGCTGGCGCGGGCAACCGGAGCAGGCCGGGTAGTCGTTCGGATCGGGCAGGGAAGGGTACTGGGAAGGGTGAACCGCCGGGATTGCCGCTTCTCCTGGACCTATGGAACAACCTTCCACTTTCCACCGTCTTACTGAGCAGGGCGTGCTCGCTGCAGGGAACCTGGATGGAGCAGATCCCGGATCGGTAACGGCGTGCGGACAATCGGTAGATAGGTGACCGTGAAGTGCCAACTGCAGTCGGTAGTCAAGGCGGGGGAGTTCGAACTTCGGTGATGGCGGCCGCGCTGGCACTGTGCTTCGCTGCGTCGGTGGCCTTGGCGGCAGCGTGCGGCCAGGAGGGTCCGACTCCCGAACCCGGGGTTACAGCACCGCTCGAAGCTGCCCCCGCCGCCCCGGCTGGGGGCAGCGAGCCCGATTTACCGGTGCTGACCCTGGAGTACAAGGGGGAGACAATTGAGGGCTCAAGGAACAATGCCTGCTGGCAGGTTGAAGGCGAAGACAGCCGCACCTGCTCGGAGACCGACCCATGGAGCGGGGTCGACTCGTATACGGAAGTCGCCCCGAACGAGCGGGTGGAAGTGCTGGTGGAGTCAGACACCCGGCCGGAGGGCCTGTTCGCCCTGACTGTGACCGAGCCCGGCGACGTGCACTTGGACTTTAAGCGAATGTCGACGGTGCGTGGCGTATTCGACCTGAAGCACGGTCCCGGTGACTACAAGGTCAGGGTGACCGGCAACTGGGAGGAGGACAACGTGTCGGTCTCCTACGAGTTTGGATTGCGGGTCCCCGGCGCACCCGAACTGGTGTCGATGTGTGAAACCACGCTGGAGGGAGGTGACGTGGAGCTGATCCTCCAAACGCTTAGGGACCGAATGCGAACGGCTATAGACGCTCTAAACTCCGGGGGTTGCCGTTTCAACGTGCCGATCGCCCAGATCCGATTGGTCCTGTCACGTGATATGACCGCGGTCTACACAGAGACCTTCCGGATGACCCCGCCGTCTACCACCGTGCCGTTTCCCCTTAAGGAAGGTGTCTATTCGGAGAGTACGGGAGGGCCGCTGACGCAGGGCGAATATTCGCGCCGGCTCGTGGCGATTGCAGTCGATGGACAGGAGATGGACCTGACATCTTCGGGAGGATTCCTGCTAGATAGAGTCACCCTTGCCGGCGGGGAGCCGTAGGAAGGGGAGCAAGACCGCGGCAGCACCTGGGGCTCCCCCTGCCCCAAGCACAGCGTGCGGGACCATCACTGACCGCGGATAAAACCCCTGGGCGGGTCGCATCAACCCAGGCGATGGTGCCATGGCCTCGGCGGCGGACCTGTGTAGAGCAGGTCATGGCCGGACAGGTGATGCCTGGGGCCGCCCTCTTTCACCTGGAGCTACAGATGTCGGCAAGGCCTGTTGCAGGGACAAGTCCATTCCTGCCCTGTGCGCGAGCAGGATCGTGATCGGTACAGCAATGGAGGCAATCCAGATGGCTCAGCGTGCTCCCTTGCCTGAGGGACCGGAATTCGGGGCAGGCCAGGGCGGATCTAACGGGACTTCGTAACCGGCGTTTCAAATGGTAGGGAGGAGTGGACGCCGTGGCGGTGGCGGCGAACTGCCGGGAGATGGAGCCGCACCATGTATGATCACTCCTCCCAGAAACTGGCCCGACCCATTCTGACAGTGGAGCATGCCGGATGAGTACGACCAACCCGCTGGATGACGAGTTTGAACAGGCCGAAAGAGGCCTGGACTGGCTGGAGAAGCTGGAGGCACTGCAGACCAGGTCAGCGTCTGATCAGGCCGCTTTTGAAGTCGCCAGTTACGTGATGAGACTACGGACGGCGGTGACTGAACTGGCCGCAGGCCGCACCGCTTCTGAGCTGAGGGGGGCCGTGGGTGTGGACACAGCGCAGCTGGTTGAGGAACTGCGGCGAGAAGGTGACACGGACTACTGGAACACGAGGATCCGCCCTGCCCTTCTGAAGGCAGGCAGTTAACGGCCCATAGCCTGCCCGTGAGGAAGGCAATTCGGCTGCGGTCCCTGGGATCGGGCTTTTCCGGCGCCATTAATACGCGGTACACGGCTGTGAGACGCCGCCGTCCGCCCGGAAGATCTCCGGGCGGTCATCTCGATGGCGGCTGTGTCTGACTCTTAAGCACGAGTTGTCCCGTTATGCACGGCGGTGGGGGACCTCGCATCCTCTCCGGAAGCCATGACCAGTAGATGGGAGAAAGCCTTTAAGGACCTGATCTTAGCTCGCGCCCGGTGGCCCTGGTCGCCGTCGATTGCCGCTAGTTCTCGACGAAGACTGCCTCCAGTTCTTCTATATTCTCGTCAGCCGTGAATCTCCATGTGCCCACGTACCCCCTGATGAGGTCACCGTTTGCGTCCCAGTCGAGGGTGTTGGCGGCCCCGTCGAAGTTGATCTGTCTGCCCTTGGCAAGCTGGCCAAGACCCTCGGAGACTCCTCTCGGGGTACTCAGTACGATCCGACCGGGGGCTCCTGCGATCTCCCGCAGGTGATCGCGGATCGCCGCTCCTTCTACACTGCCGGCGGCCTGGGCGGCAAGGGCAAGGGCGACGGTCGCATCGTAGGTTTCCTTGACGTAGGCGAGAACGGGTAGCTCACCGTATTCGGCGATGAAGGCGGCCTCCCACCCGGCTGTGGCGTCATTGTCCGGCGCGGACGCTCCCGCTGTGCCGTGCATTCCGCCCAGACGGTCCCCTCCAATCTGCCGTACGAGACTCAATCTCTTGGCCGCATCGCCAAAGACGAACTGGTCGTAAAGGCCCGAGCCAATCGCCTGGCGCACTATGGCCAGGGCCTGTGTCTCGAAGGCTATGACGACCAGGGCCCGTGCCCCCAGTTCGGCGCTCTGTGCCAGTTCCGACAGGTAGTCTGCCTGACCCCTTTCAACGGACACGGGCCTGAAGGTTCCGGTCCAGGATGCCGCAAAGGCGTCGGCCAGACCCTGGCCGTAGGCGTCGTCCTGGTAGATCAGGCCCACGTTGGTAAAGCCGCGGTCACGGGCCAGGTCGGCCAGCACGGGGCCCTGGACGGCATCCGAGAGCGCCGTACGGAAAAAGTAACCATCGTCTTCGGCATCGGTCAGGTAAGGAGAGGTGGCCGAAGGGCTGATGGTGGGAATGCCAAGCGCTGCTGATACACCCTGGGAGACCGGCAGTGCCGCCGCGCTGGCGTTGGGTCCCACGATCGCATGTACCCCTTCTACGTCCACGAGATGCCTGGCCACCCGCACGGCGGTGGATGGATCGCCGGTGGCGTCTGCCGCGACACTTTCGACGCGCATTCCGAGCACCCCGCCGCCCTCGTTTATGTGCCGTATAGCAAGGTCGAAGGCTCGCTTTCTATCCGAGGAAGCCTCCGGAGATCCGGTAAAGTCCAGTAACAAGCCGATCTTGAGCGGGGCGCCGGACGGCTGGGTGTCCGAGGTGCCACCGCAGCCTGCCCCGGCCAGGACCAGGACGGCCACGACCGCCAGCAGGGCCGCGCACAGCCTTACCGCTGCAGCGTCGATGCGGCTCCCCAAGTTCGCTGAAGATGCGGGCGCGGGTATCAATCTACCTGCACCCTGAAGGCGTATGTCCCCAGTTCGATATCGGAAATGTAGACGTTCCCGTCGAGCACCCGCACGCCCCATGCCCCCTGGAGAATGTCCCGTTCATTTTCGGCCGGCACGGTATCGAAGTGGGCGATCTCCCTGGGAGACAGCGGATCCCTCAGATCGACCACACGGAGCCCGTCGATGTAATACGAGATGTAGGCGATGCCGTCCTCAACCTGGACGTTGTGTATGGATACGCCCCTTCGGGTGGCGAAACGAGAAACGATCTTGGGATTGGCCAGGTCCGTCACATCGAGGATCGTCATGTGGGCGTCATGGCCCTCTTCGTTGTGGGCATAGTACAGACTCTCTTCAATCCTGAAGGGCCACCCGCTGTGGCTGAAGATTCCCTCCCAGATGATCGAGCCCGCGACGAACATGTCCTGCGGGTCCGTAACGTCCAGTATCCACAGGCCCGCGTCAAGGTAGTTCAAAAAGGCGATCAGCCTGCCTTCGACCTCCAGGACATGGACATCGTGGGTGTCGTGGAAGTTAAACGCCGATGCCGTGTCGGTCTCCAGGCTGAACCGGCCTGCCTCCACCGCATTTGACGGGTCCGACACGTCTATTACCAGCAGGTCCGTCTCCGGGTATTGGGACTGGTTGATGGCATATACGAACTGACCGCTGGGGGAAAGGAAGATGTTGTGAAGGTTCGTAAAGCCCTCGAGAGGAGGCGCAAGGAACTCGCCGATGGGCCGCGGCCTGGCAGGGTCGGAGACATCGATGATCTGAAGGCCGCTTGATGCAGTGGCCGCATAGAGGATCCCGTCCCTGGCCTTGACGTCGAACACGTAGCCTCCAGCAGTTGCTCGCCCGAGAATGTTCCCGTTACTGGCATCAATGATCTCGATCATGCCGTCGAGTCTGGGGGCGAACACGAGCCCGTCGTCGGCCCAGATATCCGAGTGCAGGGCCTCACCCGGCTGGTGCCAAAGGACCTCGACGTTGTCGCTGGACTGAGGCTCGTCCCGGGACTCGATCCGCGTCAGGGTTCCTCTGGCGACAAAAAAGCCGGGAGAGGATAGGGTGGCCTCCAGGACGCCCTCGTTCGCGGGGGCAAATATGTGCAGATCCACATAGACCAGTCCCGTGCACGAGGACAGTTCCCAGCCGTCCGGCCTCTGTTTCGGATCGCAGAGGAATGCCGGAGGAAGGTATCCGGGCGAGGGCCCAACCTCCAGTTTCCACGGATCTTGGTACGGATCCTCGCCAGGCCTGATCCGAACGGCAAGCCACGGCGGAGAGAATCCCGTCTGCCCCGGATCGCCATTCAGATCGCCGGCCCAGAGACCGGGTGACGGGGGACTGGCCGCCTCCATTTCGACATCGCCGGGTGCCTGGACCTCCCTGGCCGCCTCGACTTCGCCGGGCGCCTGGACCTCCTTGACCGCCTCGACGTCGCCGGGTGCCTGGACCTCCCTGGCCGCCTCTTCAGCTATTTCAGCCTTGGTAGGAGTCGGTTCTCCAATTCCTTCTTCGCAGGCAACCATCGTCGCGAGCGCCACCACCAGCAAGAAACCGAGGCCGATGGCCAGACGCTGGTCCATTCTTCTTTCTTCCAAGCCGAGCCTTCCCCCAGGTCGTGGTCCATCTGTAATGTTAGCTTTGCGGGAGTGAGGGTTCAGGTGCGATCTATCGGTGATAGGACCCGGAATGCGCCGGGGAAGATAGCCTCCTTCCTACGGCAGGTCTAGGGCGTCAGAACACGGGCGAAGGTCCAATAGGGGCGGTTACCGGGCAGACCATATGTGGCACACTGGCAACTGCATGTGGAACTTTTCTACACTTCGTATCAGTATTCGCCATGATTACACAGGCCTGCCTGCGAACCTAATGCGAGTAATTCGGCGGCGCGTAGGTGTCGGGGAGAGTCGCGATCTCAATCTCTCGGGCATTGACGATGTGTCCTCAATCCGTTGACAGAGTAGGACCTGGAAAGTAAAAGTGGCCCATACCGGACAGGGTTCTCGATGGAATTCGCAACACTCCTGCCAATTTGCGGCGGAGGATCGCCATGGAGCCCGTATGCCGGACGTCCTAAGGTCACGGCAGGCGAGGTGCTAGCGGGACCGAATCGAGACGGTCTGGGAAAAGAGAGGGTTATTCAATGAAGAAGGTGACTTTTTTCATCGTAGCTTTTCTCGCTGCGGGATTGGCATTGTCGGCATGCGGTGGCGATGGGGCCGCGGACCCCACTGCGACGACTGCACCCGCAGATCCTACGGCGACGGCGACCACTGCGCCTGCCGAGCCGACGGCGACCGCTGCGCCCCCCGAGCTCACCGCTACCCCCTCAGTTCCCGAGCCAGCCGAAGAGCCGGCGCCATCCGAGGAACAGTTGCTCGCCGAGTATGCGCAGGAGCGTGCCGGCAGGCCAGGGGCGATCTTCGTGGGAGATCCCATGCAGCTGATTGGCCCGCCCCCACACGAGGGAATGATGTTCGAGTCATCCGAGGAGCAATTCGCGCAGGGGTCCATGGCGGCACTGTTCGGCGTTCCGGAGCTGGGCATCGCCGGCCACATGTTCATCTTTACCAGTGACTACTATCGAGGGCTCATACAGAAGGCCAGGCTGACCGATCCGACCGAGCTGACCTCAAGCGGACAGAGCATCGAGATTCAGCACGTCTGCATCAGCCGCACCCTGCCTACCTGTTTGCTCATCCAGGCCTACTGGGCACCAAACGTGGAAAGGCGCACCAACGGTCAGGTAAAGATCTCGGTGGTCTCGTTCCCCGAACTGGGGCTGGCCGGTCCCGATACCCTGGACCAGGTCCGACAGGGCACCCTGGACATGGTGAACATATACGCCGGCTACGTCGCAGGTGCGCTCCCGGCCCTGGAGGTGCAGGCTCTCTGGGGCATGGCCAGCGACTGGGAGAGCTCCTACCTGATACTGACCGACGTGGCGCCCGAGGTCGACCAGATCATACTCGATGCCACGGATGGCAGCCCGGTGCTCAATCGCAACTGGTTTGCAGGTGCCGACCAGTGGTTCTTCGGGAACAGGCCGCTGCTCAGCGTCGAAGATTTCGAAGGCATGAAGATCAGGACGCACGGAGGCGCCATAAGCGATTTCATCAGCGGCATGGGTGCAGAGCCGGTGTTCCTGGGGTTCGGCGAGCTCTATCAGGCGCTGGAACTCGAGCAGATAGACGCGGCCGCCACCGGGATACTGCTGGCGATTCCAGACCGCCTGTACGAGGTGTCCAGCTACATGGCCGGCCCCGTGGTCGGCTTCGGGTACACCAACAACGTGATCAACAAGGACGTGTGGAACAAGATACCGCAGGACCTGCAGCAGATCCTCATCGAGGAGGGGGCAAAGGCCGAGCTTGAAGCGCTCCGCCTGGCACCGTTCCAGAACATAGTCGCCCTGCAGGTTCACCAGGCACTCGGCGTACAGCCGGTGCCATTCTCGGAAGAGATAGTCCGCCACATCCGGACCGTGGTCTTCCCCGAGCATGTATTCCCAGGGTGGCTGAGCCGCCTCGGGTACCCGGACCGCAACCAGGAGATAGTGGACGTCGCCAATGAGAAGATCAGCCCCTATACGGGCCTGTGGGTGGAACCGGACGGTTCGATCAGGCAGGTTCCCATTACCAAGGGGCCGTTCGCCCAGTGATCGCTCCTACTCTGAGGGGCTTCTGAAGGAGGTACACCCTGAGCCCGGGAACCGTGTACGCTGCTAGGTTCCCGGCTAGGGATGCGCCTTGCTGACGGGCCGAGGTTCGCGCGGCGGCCGAGCCATCCCTATGGCTCCGGGGCCGACCCGGCGGATCGCAAAAGTGCTCAGCCGCTGTCCTGGCATGCCGCCACCTCCCTGTGACTGCCGGCTAACGCGGGGGCTCACAGGACCGCTCGGTCCGCCCGCGCTCCGAATCGTGCGACGGGTTCCGGAACAGAGATATTGGCTGTGGTGGCGCGGGAACGCCCATGCTGACGCGCGCCGCCGCGGGTCTCAGACGTAGGCGAGCGCGGTGGCCACTACAAGCCTGTCAACCTACGAGGGCCGGAGGACGCCGGCTCTCTACCTACTGCTGGGCTTTCGCGCCGTCAGCCGCAAGGCCGACAGGTTGTACCTGCTTCTCGGGTACGTCTGCGGCCTCGAGCTGTTGCTGCTTGGTTTCTTCATCACGTACCAGGTGGTAGCGAGGAATCTCGGCTGGCCCAGGGCCCCAGGAACCGACGCCATCAGCGGCTACGTTCTGGCCATGGCCGTCACCTGGGCGCTGGCCTACTCGCTGCGTTCGGACTCTCATGTCAGGATCGACGTGCTCCTGCCCCGCATGAGCCCGGCGGTCCGGGCTGTGGCAGACTGGGTGGCGCTCTGCGGGCTTGCCTTTCTGGCCTACGTGACCGCCTGGGAGATGTGGGAGAGCGTAGTCAGCGACTATCAGCGCGGTGTCTATAACACCGTCTATCCGCGGACGCCCCTGTTCATACCCAAAGCCGTGGTCGCCGTCGGGTTCACCATGCTGGTGCTCACGGCTCTTCAGATGATGCTCTCGATGATCGCCGAGCGGTGGCTGCCTCGCCTGCACATGGCCATGGGCGGACACGAAGTCGAATGATCCCGCGATCGGTCTCAGGGGGCTAGGCAGTGGTTCTCGGCGTCGCATTCGGGTTGATGGGCGCATTCTTCATGGCGGGCATGTACGTTGCCGCCGCCCTGGGGTGCCTGTCCCTGATCATCATGTACTTCTTTTCCGATGCCCCGCTGTGGAACATCATGGCCAACAAGGCATGGGAGGGTACGACCGGCTTCATTCTGGTGGCGGTGCCGCTGTTCATTCTCATGGGCGAGCTGATGAACCGCTCCGGAATTGGAGAGCGCATGTACGCGGTTATCTCTCGCTGGCTGTGGTTTCTCCCGGGCGGCCTGATCCACACCAACGTAGTTTCATGCGCCATCTTCTCTGCCTGCTGCGGCTCCAGTGTGGCAACGTCCGCCACCATAAGCCGGGCGTCGCTTCCCTCCTTCAGGCGGCGCGGCTATTCGGAGCGCATGGTCGTGGGCTCTCTGGCCGCCGGTGGAACGCTGGGCATCCTGATTCCTCCCAGCATAGGCCTGATCCTGTACGGGGTGCTCGCTGAGGAGTCGATCGGACGGCTGTACATGGCGGGCCTTCTGCCCGGACTCCTGCTTGCGACGACATTCGTTGTGATGATAGCCATCCTGGCTCTGGCCTGGCGTGATATGGCCCCGAGGGAGCAGGGGGACAGCTTCGACAGCTGGGAGGGGTGGAAGTTCAGATTGCTCGGCGTCCTTAACCTCCTGCCGGTGCTGGCCCTCATCTTCGTCGTCCTGGGATTCATCTATCTCGGCATCGCATCGCCGAGCGAGGCGGCCGCCTTCGGGGTATCCGGCGCCTTTGTCCTGGCGATTCTGCTTAACTCGGGCGAGCTACTTGGCCCGCTGTTCGGCGGCCTGCTCAGGCGAACCGGTCTCATTCACCTGTTGCCGCAGAGCGCTCAGGAGGCGCTGCGCTCGGCGCACATGCCCTCCCGCGAAATCGCTCGGGTCGTCCTGAGGAGAAACCTGCGGATCGTCCAGCAGTCGCTTATTTCCACGGTTCGGACGACCGGGATGATCTTCCTGATCCTGCTTGCCGCGGTCACGCTGAGCTTCGCATTCGCCCGGCTCGGGATCTCTCAGGAGATCGCCGAGGCCATTTCGAGCCTGAGCCTGAGCGATTGGCAGCTGGTGTTGGCCCTGGTTGTGTTCTACCTCCTTCTGGGTACCTTCATGGAGAGCTTCGCCATGATGGTCACCACCGTTCCCATCCTCATCCCGACCCTGCAGCAATCGGGAGTCGACCTCGTCTGGTTCGGGGTCATAATGGTGCTGCTGGTGGAGGCGGCCCTGATCAGCCCACCGGAAGGGATAAACCTGTACGTCCTGCACGGCGTCCGTCAGGACGTCGATCGCGAAGAGGCCGAAAAGTCTAACCGGTCGGTGAGACCCAGCACCATTGCGGACGTGTGGATAGGCGTGCTGCCCTTCATGGCCTGCATGGCCGCCGTAATCGGGCTCGTGCTGGCGTTTCCGCAGATTGCGTTGTGGCTACCGGACGTGATCTACGGCGCCAGGTAGGTCAGAGGCTCTTGGGCAGCACGAGCTATGGCGGACAGGTATCTGACCGCGTCGCCGGAGCCATGATTGACCCTGTCGGTACTAATCCCGCCGGTGGGCCTTCACCTGGCCGGGCTCAGGGCACCGGTGAGTCCGAGGGTGCGGCCGCCCGCCTCGGGTCAGCCCGCCGCGTGCAGGCTCCGGAATTGGGCCATCGCGGGGTGCGGTAAATTTGGACGAGAAGGCCGCCGTTAGCGGGTGGGTAGAAGCCATCGGCGAGGCTCTCAGGGGCTCCGCGGACCCCGAGCGCGCCAGGAACGAGAAGCGGTACCTCAGGAGCGACCTTCGATTCATAGGTGCGAGTGTTCCTTCGATCCGGAAGGCCGTAAGGCAGGTCGTAGGGCGCGACTCGATCACGGAGAGGACGACGCTGCTTGCGTTCGTTGATGCCTGCTGGGATGGGGACGTTCATGAACTGCGCGTAGCGGGAGTTGTCGCTCTTCAGCGGTCTACCAATCTCCTTGAGGCCAGGGACCTTGAACTTGTCGAAACACTTATCCGCAGGTCAAAGTCCTGGGCCTACGTCGACCCATTGTCGATCTACATGGCGGGTGCGCTGGTGGAGCGGTTTCCTGAACTTGGCTCAGCACTGAACCGATGGGCAATAAATGCGGACTTCTGGGTGCGCCGATCCGCCATCCTCGCCCTGTTGGTCCCGTTGCGACGTGGAGAAGGAGATTTCGACCGGTTTAGTCGATACGCCGATGCGATGCTCTGCGAAAAGGAGTTCTTCATCCGCAAGGCCATCGGATGGACGCTGAGAGAGGTGAGTAAGAAGCGGCCCTGCCTCGTCTACAGGTGGGTGGCGCCAAGGACCCATCGAATCGCGGGTGTCGCGATGCGTGAAGCGGTCAAATACCTGCCCGAAAACCAGCGCGACGAACTCATGGCAGCGTACAGGGGGAAACGGCCGGCGCTCGGCAGCTGAGCCCGAAAGATCAGGTCCACTTCGCATCGGGTCTCCCGCCAGGTTTGCGTCGCTCGGCAGGGTCCGGGACCCGGCGGGATCGTTACATCATTCGATTCTTGTAGAGTAGCCGCATCGAGTGGCTTCACACCCGCTCTCGGCGCCCTGAAGCAGGCCCATCAATGTAACGGAGAACCGACATGGCCCTCTATCTGACGGAACAAGACGTCGCCGCAGTATTGACGATGGACATCGCGCTAAAGGAGGTGGAGAAGGGCTTTGTCCACCTCGCCCAGGGCAAGGCCTTCAACTTCCCGCGCAACCGCCTGCCCAACGGCGACGGCGCCTTCAACTTCATGGCGGCGACGGCCCCTGAACTCGGCGCCATGGGCATGAAGACCTATGACTTCGCCGCCAACAGCTCGCGCTTCTACGTGCAGCTCTACGATACGACCACGGCGGAGTTCATCGCCCTCATTGAGGCCAATGGAATGGGACAGGTCCGCACCGGAGCCGCCAGCGGCATCGCCACCAAGTACATGGCCCGCGCCGACGCGTCCACGGTCGGCATGATCGGATCGGGCTACCAGGCCAGCACTCAGCTTGAGGCCGTGTGCAGTGTCAGGGACATCACCAGCGCCAGGATCTACTCGCGCAGCCGCGAGAACCGGGAGCGCCTGGCCTCGGCAATGGAGCGGCGCCTCGGCATCGAGGTCCGCCCCGCTGGCAGCGGCCGTGAGTGCGTCGAAGGCGTCGACATCGTCAACGTCATCACCACGTCGCCCACGCCCGTCCTTTCGGGCGGGTGGCTCGGAGCCGGAACGCACGTCAACGCCGCTGGAAACAATCACTGGATGAAGCAGGAGGTAGACTCCGAGGTCGTCCGTCGCGCTGGCGTGGTCGTTGCCGACGACGTCCAAGAAGCGAAGATCGAGTGTGGCGATCTCGTCGAACCCATCGATCGCGGCGTCCTCGCATGGGAGCACGTCCGCAACCTGTCCGACGTGGTGACGGGCCAGGTCGCCGGCCGTCGATCAGACGACGACATCACCCTCTTCGAGTCCCAGGGAGTCGCCATCGAGGATATCGCCGTCGGCATTCGCATATACCGGATGGCGCTAGAGCGCGGGCTGGGCCGGGCGATACCCTCCTGAGCCACGCGCAAGCTGCCTTTAGTTCACCCGTCGCGCCGGGAAACGGCGGAATCTTGTCCTTATGGCAGGTGCGCGGGGCTCCGTGCTACGCTAGCGGCCAATCCCGGCTCAATGCCTACGGGGAGGCAGATCCGCGATGTCACTCGCCAGGAGCGACCTGCTAGACGTATACCGGACGATGAAGACCATCCGTGTATTCGAGGAACGGCTGCACGAGGAGTTCGCCACCGGCGAGATCCCGGGATTCGTGCACCTGTACGCGGGAGAGGAAGCCTGCGCCGCCGGCGTCTGCGTCAACCTCAAGGAGGGCGACAAGATCGCATCCACGCACCGCGGACACGGACACTGCATCGCCAAGGGCGTAGACGTTCACGCCATGATGGCCGAGATATACGGTAAGAGGACCGGCGTGTGCCACGGCAAAGGCGGCTCGATGCACATCGCCGACCTGGACAAGGGCATGATGGGCGCCAACGGCATCGTCGGCGGAGGACCTCCCCTCATCTGCGGGGCGGCTCTTGCGGCAAAGGTGCAGGGCACCGATAACGTCGCGGTCGCCTTCGTCGGGGACGGCGGGTCGAACCAGGGCACCACGCTCGAGAGCCTGAACCTGGCTCAGGTGTGGAAACTGCCGGCCATATTCATCGCCGAGAACAACGGATACGCGGAGGCTACGTCGCGGGACTATGCCGTCGGCACCGACAGCATCGCGGGCAGGGCGGCCGCCTTCGGTATGCCCGCGCTCACGGTCGACGGCCACGACTTCTTCGCCGTCTACGAGGCGGTCCGAGAGGCGGTGGCAAGGGCCCGCCGGGGTGACGGGCCCGCGTTCATAGAGTGCGAGGTCAACCGGTACTTCGGCCACTTCGAGGGCGACGCCCAGACCTACCGCGGGGCCGATGAAGCCCAGACCATACGAGAGACCAGGGATTGCATCGCCGGCTTTATCGCCATCGTGGTGGAGGGAGGACAGGTAGAGCCCGGAGAGCTCGCCGCAATCGACCACGAGGTCGCCGGCCTGATCGACTCGGCCGTTGCGGCAGCCAAATCCGATCCCAAGCCGACGGTTGAGGATCTCCTGACCGACGTCTACGTAAGCTACTAACCCCGCCAGCTCCTCAAAGGGAGGCAACGAATGGCCAGGACGATCACCTACCAGCAGGCCATCAATGAGGCACTCGACCAAGAGATGGCACGCGATCCCACCGTCATCGTGATGGGGGAGGATGTCGCCGGGGGATCCGGCGCGGACGGCGAGATGGACGCATGGGGCGGACCGCTGGGAGTCACAAAGGGCCTGTACTCAAAGCACGGCGAGCGGGTCATGGACACTCCCATCACCGAGTCCGCGTTCATCGGCGCCGCGGTCGGCGCAGCCGCCTCTGGTCTTCGCCCGGTCGCCGAGCTGATGTTCAATGACTTTATGGGAGTGTGCTTCGACCAGATATTCAACCAGGCCGCCAAGTTCAGGTACATGTTCGGCGGCAAGGCCGAGACCCCGGTGGTGATACGTACCATGTACGGTGCGGGCATCCGGGCGGCGGCCCAGCACTCCCAGACCCTGTACAGCATCTTCACCCACGTGCCCGGCCTCAAGTGCGTCGTCCCGGCAACTCCCTATGACGCCAAGGGGCTGCTTATAGCCTCCATCAGGGACGACGATCCGATCATGTTCTTCGAGCACAAGGCCCTCTACCAGATGGAGGGCGAGGTTCCCGAAGAGTCCTACGCCATTCCCCTGGGCGAGGCAAACCTGGTCCGTGAGGGGGGCGACGTCTGCATAGTGGCGCTCGGGCAGATGGTCCATACAGCCATGGAGGCGGCAGGTAGACTGGCGCTGGACGGCATACAGTGCGAGGTGGTGGACCCTCGCACGACCTCGCCGCTCGACGACGAGACGATCCTCGAAAGCGTGGAGAAGACCGGCCGGGTCGTGGTGGTGGACGAGGCGTCTCCGAGGTGTAGCGTGGCCACCGATATCTCTGCGCTGATTTCCCAGGAGGCCTTCGGCGACCTGGAGGCCCCGATCAAGCTTGTGACCGCTCCCCATACCCCCGTGCCCTTCAGCGACTCACTGGAGGACCTGTACAAGCCGGATGCCGCGAGGATCGAGTCGGCGGTCAGAGAGGTCGCCGAATACAGCGCATGACCCAGGACGGACTCTCGAGAGTGACGATGCCCAAGTGGGGCCTGACCATGACCCAGGGTCTGGTCACCCGCTGGCTGGTGGAGGAGGGTGACCGGGTAGACGCCGGCGACGAGATCGTCGAGATCGAGACCGAGAAGATCGCCAGCGCCGCTGAGGCACCCACCGCCGGCGTCATGCGCCGCCGGGTGGCAAGGGAGGGTGACCAGGTTCCTGTGGCGGGCCTGCTCGGGATTATCGCCGGCCCCGAGATCCCGGACCATGAGATAGACGAATTCGTCGAGTCCTTTCTGGGATCCTTCGTACCGGAGCAGGCAGAAGACGAGGGTGCGACGCCGCAGGTTGCGGACATCGACGGCCGGGCGGTGCGCTACCTTAAGCATGGAGATGGCGGCGAGCCGATCGTCCTGATTCACGGCTTCGGGGGCGACCTCAACAACTGGATGTTCAACCATGAGGCCCTGGCGGCGAACCGGGCCGTGTTCGCTATCGACCTGCCCGGACACGGAGGCTCTTCCAAGGACGTTAACGGCGGCAGTGTGGACGCCCTGGCACAGAGCGTGACCGGGCTTTCAGCCTCCCTCGGGCTGTCCCGGGTCCATGTTGTCGGCCACTCGCTGGGTGGCGCTGTGGCGCTGGAGTTGGCGATCTCCGATCCTGGTCTGTGCGCCTCCCTAACTCTAGTTGCCAGCGCAGGACTGGGAGCCGAGATCAGCATCGACTACGTCAGCGGCTTCATCGAGTCGGCGCGCAGGCGGCAGCTGAAGCCTCATCTAGAGCAGCTATTCGGCGACCCGGCGCTCGTCACCCGCCAGCTTGTGGACGACGTTCTCAAATTCAAACGTCTGGACGGAGTCGACGGCGCGCTGCGTGCGGTCGCGGCCGGCTTCATCGCCGACGGTGAGCAGACGCTCGATTACCGGGATGCGCTTAACCGGCTCGATATCCCCGTCCAGGTGATCTGGGGCGGCAAGGACCGAATCATCCCCCCGTCCCACGCCGACGGCCTGCCCGATCGCGTTACCGTGCACCGGATCGACAGCGCCGGCCACATGACCATGATGGAAGCGCCGGCAGAGGTCAACCGTGCGATCGGCCGGTTCACCTCTTAACAGCCCTCGCCATGGGTACTTTGGTGAACCGGTGAAGAGCGTTTCGTAGGTGCGTATCTGATGCGGAGGCCATAGCTCTCCTCCCCGCGGTCGTGTGCTTAGGCAGGTGGCAAGTTCATGCCCGTCCAATTTGGATCAGGGTAAGCGGGTCAAGCGCATCGAAGGATCTTCGCGCCCCCTATGCGCCCAGGGCTTGTTCGAGGTCAAGGACCAGATCTTCGGCGTTTTCCAGGCCCACCGACACCCGCAGCAGGTCAGCGGGGGTAGAGCTGCCAGGATCCTCGATGGAGGCCCGATGCTCGATCAGGCTTTCGTAGCTGCCCAGGCTTGTAGCTCGAGTGAACAGGGATGTCCGGGCGGCAACCCTGAAGGCTGCCTCCTCACCGTCGCGGACCCGGAAGGACAGCATCCCCCCGAACATGCCCATCTGGCCACGTGCGACGTCGTGTCCCACATGGTCCCTAAGCCCCGGATAGAACACCTGTGAGACCTGGGGATGGCCATTCAGGAAGGCGGCTACTCTGGCAGCGTTTTCGGAGTGGGCCCTCATACGGTAGGGCAGGGTCCGTATTCCCCTGAGTATCAGCCAGCAGTCGAAAGGAGATGGGACAGATCCGCCGCTTTGCTGTATCGCCCGTATCTCTTCGAACATGGCGCTGTCCCCGCCGCTGACCACTACTCCGCCCGTAACGTCGCCGTGGCCGCCGAGGTACTTTGTGGTCGAGTGGACTGCCATATCCGCTCCCAGTTCCAGACACCGCTGCAGCACGGGGGTGGCCCAGGTGTTGTCGCAGACGCATACGATCCCTTGCTGACGGGCCACCTGCGCCACAGCAGCGATGTCGGTGATCTTCAGCAAGGGATTGGATGGAGTCTCTACGAGGATGAGCCTGGTAGCAGGCGTGATTGCCTCGCGGACTCTATCAATGACCGTCATATCCACAAAGGAAGCCTTTAGGCCCCAACGGACCAGACGCTCTCTTAGCAGCAGGGCCGTGCCGTGATAAATGTCCTGGGGCGCGACTATATGGTCGCCGGGGGCTAGAGACTGGAAGACAGCCGCGATGGCCGCAGCTCCTGAAGGGAACGCCGCGGCAGCCGTTCCACCTTCCAGGTCCCGGATGCATTCCTCCAATAGGGAGCGAGTGGGGTTGTCGGACCGCCCGTAGACGTACCCCTGGGGATATGAGCCGTCCGCCCCTCGCTCAAACGTGGTTGACATATGTATCGGCGGAGTAACCGCGCCGGTGGCCGGGTCGACATGCCGGCCGCTGTGAACGGCAAGAGTCTCGATTCTCATAGTCGCACCTTCCCTGTATCACATGGATGAAAGGCTGATTGTAGTCGGCGCCTAAAATGAGAACCTGGGTGCGGGCATGCGTAGATCCGGCACGAATGGAGCATGGTGCTGACCCCAGTGCCTTCCGGGGAAAGTCTGGGAAATCCGGTTCGGACCGTCCTCACCAGGTCAGGGGTGCGGCGATCCTCGCAATTGCACGGCCTTCTATGACCAGGGAGCATTCGGTCTGCCGCACCCCGATCCACCTGAGTGAAGCGATCGTCACTCCCGAAACCAAGATACAAGGAGCACGATTATGACGGCAGACGTACCACAGACACCGCAGTTCGGAGGAAGGCCATTCTATGGATACGACTCGGCCAGCGTTCAGCGGAGCTACGCTAACCGCGACGCAGTCCATCTCGCCGACTTCCTGGTGCCACACCTGTCTGAGGGTAAGAGCGTACTCGACTGCGGCTGCGGGCCGGGGCCGATCACGCTCGGTTTCGCGGAGATTGTGGCCCCCGGTCGGGTCGTGGGCATCGATATCGAGCCAAAAATGATCGACCAGGCCAACCGGCTAGCCGCAGAAAGCGGACTGGATAACCTCGAGTTCCAGGTAGCAGACATCTACGACCTGCCGTACGAAGACGGCGAGTTCGAGGTCGTCTTTTCCAGCGCGGTCACCGAGCACCTCTCCGATCCCGTCCGTGCGCTGAGGGAGATACACAGGGTCACGAAACCCGGCGGCGTTGGAGCGGTCGCTCGCACCGACTGGTCGTTCCCGTTCATCGTGCCAGAGTGTCCTGAGCTGAGCAGGTTCTTCGAGCTGTTCGAGGGCGGATTCAACCGCATCGGCGGATCGCTGAACCGAGGGCGCTTCCTGAGGTCCCACATGCGCGAGGCTGGCTTCGACGTCACCGAGTTCGAGGCCAATATGTCTCACCCGCTGGGTCAGGAAGCCGCGATCGTGTCGGCTGAGACATACATCGCGTGGATTGAGAACATCCCGCTGTTCCAGGAGTCCATTGAACTGGGCCTGACCACTGACTCTGAGCTAGAGTCGATGGTCAGCGGCATCCGCGAGTGGGCAAAGCACTCTGACGCCTACCTGTCAATCGCGAGGGCGCATGCAGTGGGGGTGAAGCGCGACTAGGCTGGATCACCCTACGCAGATCTCCCTGGCCTCCGGCTACCAGCCTCCGGCGGTATGACGGGTGGGGCAGCCCCCAGCAATTCCCAGCTGGACTCAGGCCCGGTCCAACGGTTGGGGTGGATCGTGAGGGGCCGCTTGGGCGAACCATGCTCGCCACGGGAGACGGCTTAGCGAGCCGGTACGTATCTTGGACAAAGACCCGGCCGGAGTGACAAGGGTATGAGGCTCAAATGCAATTGCGATCGTGCCCACACTGCCGGATGGACCCGTGGGCGCACCACTGAAAGCGCCTTCGGCAAGGCTAATATATGGGCGCGCATCGCTATGGGTAGCGCCATCCTGCCGAGAACACCGGACAGCAGGTTCACGCAATTCCTCTGCTACTTTTTCTGTTGCGTGCGCGTATGAACGCGCTCCCGCAGCCGGGGTGCCGAAACCGTCTGCATCAACGGCGCGGCCGGTATCCTGGCCGTTGACCTATGGCCCGCCACTCTCAGGTTTGCCGAACACTGCCTGACCTGCAGCGGCGGCCCATGCCAGCGCCGCAAGCATCCGCCCCGGGTTCAGAATCTGCCAGATCACGCCGTTGTCGACGAAATAGCCGTTGGCGAACACGAGGGCACCCAGCGCTGCCGAGACGGCTGCGGCCACGCGCCCCGGAGCGCACCCGCAGCGCCACAGAACCACCGCCGCCACGCTGGAGGACCCGATGAACAGCGGGTTGACGGTGCGCCACACGTTGCCCCAGTGGTACCCGAACAGATCGCTGTACCCGTTGACGAGTACCACCAGGGCCAGTATGCCCAGCGCAAGGCTCCGGACCCAGGCGACCCGGCGGGTGCTGAGCCAGAGCCACCAGACGCCGGCGAACCCGATCAGCAACGGACCGATTTGCCACAGCTTCCAGGGCCAGTAGGGAACGGACATATGCTCCGGGTCCACGAGGACGGTCCTCTCGGTCCAGGCGAAGACGGCCAGAGCCACCAATGCCGTGGCGGCCACGGCGGGGACCGGCCCCAGGTCTCTAGGGGCTATCAGCTTTAGCATCAATCAAGCCTTTCGCTACCTGCTTCTGGCAAACGGGAACCTGCTGCGTCCAGCGGGCGCGTCGCGGTGGTCCAAGGACGCTCTGCCGAACCCAGGCGATGCAGCCTCCGCGTTATGCGACTGAACGGGAGCCAGAGAGTCGCGCGGGACCGGAGATGCTGCGGAGGTACTCGAAGGGTTCTCCTCGCCCCGGCTAATCGCACACCCGCTCCGCCTTACCGTCGGCACGTCGACCACGAAGTTCCTGCCAGCCCGAAAGGGGAGGTGTGCAGTCGCGGGCCTTTGCGAGGCTGTTCGAGTTCGCGCACGAGCCGTCTGACGGCCTGATCCGAGTTTTCGAGAGGTCCAGGTGCCAGCTCACCCAGTGTGCGAACAGTCATACAGCAATTCATGAAAATTTATCATCAATTGATATGCAGGCCATATGTCGCGGCTGGGGGAGCCACAGATTCAAGGGACGTGGAGCTGATGGGCTGTCCTTTTGGGTCGTGGGATAAGAGTTCACCCCGCCTGCTCCCGGTGCCCCGTGCCCGATGCCCCACGAAGGTGGCTCGCCTCAAGCGACTAGCCGTGGCCG
This sequence comes from Dehalococcoidia bacterium, assembly GCA_034421295.1. Taxonomy (GTDB): domain Bacteria; phylum Chloroflexota; class Dehalococcoidia; order Lucifugimonadales; family UBA2962; genus CAUZIR01. The sequence goes on along the minus strand of DAOUKM010000004.1, from coordinate 13,398 downwards.
CCCCTGACAGGCGGACGGAGACCCCAGGAAGGGGCCAGCGAAGACAGGCCCGCACACCGACCTCATGTCAGACGGCACCCGGCGCGATGGGAAGGCAGTGCGCCACGAAATGAAGCGCTCGCTGCAGTTGCAGCGGAAAAAAAGACGTTCCTAGGGCCAAGATCGCAACTGGCGCGAGGTCACCAGGGAAGGTGGCCAGGTCAGGTGAATCGCGCCAATTGTCAGAGCACCAGAGATCGGAGTTCGGCGGGGGAGCCTGTGACATAGTCCGGCACGGAGTCAGGAGAAGCGGCATCGACCTGTAGACCCCAGGTGGCGTAACAGCTCGGACATCCGGCCGCCTCCGCCGCCTCGATGTCTGCGGCACTATCCCCGACAAGTAGCGCCTCCTTTGGCGGGACATCCAGCCGGGCCAGGACCAGTTCGATGCCTTCGGGGTCGGGCTTGTGGCGTCCCACGTCTTCGAATCCAACTACCACCGAGAACAGGTTCGCCACTCCGAGATCGTTGAGTTTGTGTGATGCTCCGTAGTGGCGCCCGTCGATTTCGAAACTCCGCACCTTTTGCGTGAGTACGCCCAACCTGCAACCGGATGAGTGAAGATCCCCAAGAAGAGTCCGGATTCCAGGGAATAGGCTGATGAGTCCCGGTCTCCTACTCCAGTAAAAGTCTCTGTACGCTTCCGACAGGCTTGCACCCTCGATGCGTCGGCCAGGCGCCAATTGATCCAAGGTGCCGTAGAGCTGACGGCCGCCCAGATTCGTCAGGAACTCGTGTGCAGTGAGCGTCTGTATGCCGGCGAGTCGAAACACCCTCTCAAGGGCGCATCGGCGGGCTTGGAAGGAATCAATCAGAGTGTCGTCCAGGTCGAATATGATCGCTCTTGGAAGGCCAACTGATTGGGAATCGCTGATCAAGAGTAAGGTCCCGGTGCGGCCGTAGCTTGCAAGGATCGTCGGCGGGCATCATAGAGGCGCCCTTTCCGTTGACGTCGGCTTAGGTGAGAGTGGTCATTGCCTCCAGTCCGTAACGGTCCGGAAGCTGCCAGGATACTCAATATCGCCAATACCACTTGCAGAGCAGCAAACGGGATGGAATCCATCGTTCCATATAGCTCACTTCCCGGTAAGCCTTGGCCAGCCCCTCTTGAGCTGGCTCCCCCCATCCTTGCACAGAGCAGTTTGTAAAATACATGGGACGGTACAGACGAGCCGAGTGTCCGTAAACCGCCGAGCGTCCGCAAACCAAGTTAGGAAGAGAAAAATGCTCCGAGTCGTTCTGCACATCGCTTTGTTCCTGACAGTGTCCCTAGTGGTGGCGGCTTGCTCCCCCGGGGAAAAGGTCATCAAGATCGGCGCCGCCGTCAGCGAGACGGGCAGGTACGCCGGAGAAGGCAAGCACACCAGGGAGGGCTATCTCCTGTGGGAGGACTGGGTCAACAACGAGTACGGCGGCATCGACGTGGCTGGGGAACGCTACAGGGTCGAGCTGATCATGTACGACGACAGGGGAGAAACGGACACCACCGCCAGGCTCGTCGAGCAGCTCATCGACGAGGACGAGGTGGACTTCCTGCTGGGGCCGTACAGCTCGACGCTCACAGAGCCGGCCATCGAGGTGGCCGAAGCTCGGGGAGTTATCCTGGTGGAGGGAAGCGGAGCGTCCGAAGCGCTCTTTGAGCAGTCGCACGAGAATCTCTTTGCCGTGCTGACGCCCGCCGGGAGATACACCGAATCCGCCTTACGCCTGCTCGCCGATCAGGGGGCCAGGTCAGTCGTCATCGCTTACGCGGACGCCCTCTTCCCCAAGAGCGTGGCAGAGGGCGCGAAGCAGTGGGCCGAACAGTACGGCATGGAGGTCATGGCCGTCCAGGGATATCCGCAGGACGTTACCGACGTCAGCGAAATCATTTCGAGCTTCAAAGACCTGAACCCGGACGTCTTCGTGGGGGCCGGCTACTTCGACGACGCCGTCCTCTTCGTGCGCACCGCCAAGGAGCTTGACTTCAGCCCCGGGGCGACCGTGCTGACCGTGGGGCCGACCGACCCGGATTTCGTCAGAGACATCGGCGCGGACGCTAACTATCTGATAGGACCCACCCAGTGGGAGTCGTCGATGGGCTACAAGGGCGAGTACTTCGGCTCCGCCTCCGACTACGCCGAACGCTACCGTAACAAGTGGGGTGACCCGCCGGTCTACCAGGCCGCCAGCGCCACAGCCGCCGCCCTGGCGCTGCACGCGGCCATCGAGTCCGCCGGGTCACTGGACGCCGACGCCGTGAGGAGGGCTCTACGTAACCTGGACATATCCACCTTCTACGGCCCGATCAAACTTGACTCGGTCGGCAAGAACACGGCCAAGCCCATGGGCGCTGCCCAGATACAGGACGGCGAAATACTGGTAGTGGCCCCCGTTAGTGCAGCCGTCTCAGAAGTGCTCTACCCGGCGCCAAGCTGGAAGGAGCGCTAACGGGCCGCCGTTCCTCGCTTCCCCCACGAGTCCTCGGTACGGCGCAGCACGATCTGGCCCAGGACGACCCGGGAGTCCCGTACGCGCCCGTCCGGGTCGGTAGATTTGCAGCTCGAGCAGTGGCTCCGGCGCCTCGAATTCCATGGCCACGGTGCTGGTGGAAATGTCGGCCGCCAGGGTGCGGCGGCTCAGCATATGGGACTCTTCGTCTGCGGTTGCTCGGGCGATTCTCTCCACCTGAGTTTCCAGAGAGCGCAACCGATCGTCGGGGCAGGGGAAGTAGGGCGTCACGGGCATACGGAGCAACTGTCTCGTCGAGTTACACGATGAGTACTGGCCGCAAACAATCTGGCGAGTCAGGTAGAGCTTCGCCGTAAAGGAGGGCTGTAAAGCCAGGTCAATACCGTACCGAACGGACAGGTCTTCTCCTGCTTTGGCCAACGATGGGGATGGAGTTCAGAGGCGCAGGTTACCTTCGGACGGTAAAGCACTGAGCGGAGCATAGCCACTGCGATCCTCTTTGGTGTTTCGTCCCGGTCGCTGTAGGGTCGCAGCACGGATGGCGTCGACGCTGAGTGGGGCCACCATGTGATCCAGTTGCAAGATCATTGAGAGGGCATTTGAGCCGGTTAGTGCGACGGTCAGACTCGGCCTGAAATGCGCCTCAGATTTGATTGCAGCGTGCACGGCAGGCCAGCATACAGGGTCCGCCTACATGGAGCGCCAATGTGGTGACTGCGAATAATGGAGGGATGTGGAAATTTGCTACTATGAGGCGGCCGGAGCCTGAAGGTCTGCAGTTGATATCCGATCGCAATACTCTTTGAGGCATTGCCAACATCTAACAGTCGAAGGATCAGTAGTACATCTAAGAGAGGGTTGATTTTGGGAACCGAGCCAGAGAACAAGACGCAAGAGAATCGGGCGGGACTGCAGTACCGACGAGGGCCAGCCGGCGTGAGAGTATTTTTCCTGCTTATGATCGCAGTTTCCATTGCGGTCTTTGCAGCTGCGTGTGGCGACGAGCCTTCCCCAGCGCCGGAGCCCGTTGCCACCGTCGCGCCGGCTGCAACCCCTATCCCGACCGCCGCGCCGACCGCAACCCCTGTGCCGACCACCGCGCCGGCTGCAACCCCGGACCCCGAGCCCGCAAATGAAGACGACTCACTGACGCTCGCCTACGTGGAGAAGGCAATCGGCTACTACGAGGCCAACGGCCGGGACGCGACGATCGAATACTACAAGGGCGAAGAGAGCATTGAGGGAGGCCGGTATCTGTACATAATCAGCAAGGATGAAGGCATCCTGCTGGCAATGCCCTTCTACCATAACTTCCTGGGGAGCAAGCACGAATCTGCCGCGTTCCTATTGGGAATCGCTACAGAGGACGGCGCCTGGTATGAGGGACAGGGGCTATATGTAGTGGAGACGGCCGCCGGCACCTCAACCAGACAGGGGCCAATGCGGCACTACATTGCACTGCGCGATGGCCTCATCTTCGTATCCGGCCACTCCACCCTCCAGGAGAACGTGGCGGAGGCCACCATTGACTACGTGAGCCGTGCGATAGCCCTATACGTGAGTGAGGGGCTTGAATCGACTGTTGCCTACTACAACAACCCCGACAGCCTGGAGGGAAGCTTCTACCTGTTCCTGATAGGCGCGGATGACAATTACCTAGCCCATCCCATTTTCCCGCACCTGATAGGGACCGACATCAAGGGCGTGATTGGATCCGACGGGCAGGAATTGGGCAAGGAGATAGCCCTTGCAACCGAGGAAGGCATCTGGGTGGAGTACCTGTGGCCAAACCCGATCACGCGGGTGGAGGAGCCCAAGACCACCTGGGCCATCCGCCACGATGGCCTCATCTTTGCGTCCGGCTACTACTCCGTAGGCGAAACGGCGGAGCCGCCCGCCTGGCAGGATGCGGACCCGCGCGAGTACACCTTGGAATACGTGGAGCGGGCGATAGCGCGTTACGAGCGGGACGGCCTGCAGTCCATGCTCAACTACTACAACAGCGTCGCCAGCTTTGAGGGCGAGTGGTATCTCTTTGCCACCGACGAGAACGACATCTATCACGTGCACCCTCTGCTGCCCCGTTTGGTAGGCACGGACATCAAGGACGTGGTGGGTTCCGACGGCTACGAGTTGGGCAAGGAACTTGCCAAGGCCGGGGAGGGAGAAGGCGTGTGGGTGGAATACCTGTGGCCGCACCCCGTAACGCTTAAGGAAGTGCCAAAGGTTGGCTACGCGGTGCGCCGGGACGGGATGATCTTCGCATCGGGCTACTATCCGGGCGTAACGGACCCGGCGGCTTACACCCAAGCCTACGTCCAGGAGGCCATGGACTACTATGACAGCCAGGGCGTGGAGGCCACGATTGATCACTACAACAGCCCGGAGAGCATAGACGGCTCTTACTGGCTGATGGTGGTCGATCCCCAGGGCGCCATAGTCGTAGCGGGCGCGGAGCAAGCACTGGTTGGAGCGGATGCCAGCACGTTCCGGGGGATTGTGGCCGGAGAGCCAATTGGCGAATCGCTGCTCAGCGCCACCGAGGAAGGTCATTGGTTCGATTACCTGTGGCCCAACCCCAGGACCGCGGGGCAACTGACGGTGTACCTCTGGATAATCCGCCACGACGGATACGTCTTCTCCTCTGCATACTACGTTGAGGGTGACTAGGACGGGCCGCCTGATGAGGTGTTCGAGCCCATAAGCGCTGGTCGATGCCACACATGCGGCCTGCGGAATGCGGAATGACGGCATGGCAGTCTGCTGGGGCATAGTCGTCTGGTCAAGCGAGCCCGCTACCTGGCGGGAGATTCACGGCCATGAGCGCGGCCGGGAATCACACCTGCGTTCCTCGGCCGGATGGCGCGGCGGTGCGCTGGGGTCGTCCGCTTGACTGCAGTAAGTCGGGCTCGTCGTCAGGCGAGCGATTCGGGGTCGTAGGCGCGGGCTCAGGTCACACCTGCGGACTTCGTGAAGATGGCGAAGTGGTGTGGTGGACCACCTACGAAGGCGGCTAGATCGAGCCCTTGCCCGAGGTTTCGCCTCCGCCTTCCAACGAGCGGTTGACCCAGTCTGAACTGCGTCAGTGAGAGTGGTGGGCCGTTGGTGACTGAATGCAGAACCTTTAGAGTGGCAGCTGTTGTGGCTATCGGCGTCAGCCTATTGGTGGCATTCGCAGAGCCAACGTTGAGTGAGGCGACCGAGGAGCTGACCCAGAAAGGCCTGACAGTCCGAACCATCGGCGGAGAGCGTCCCGCCCTGATGTTGCTGCCTTACGAACACGACCCGCAGACGCCTGTGCCCCTGGTGCTCAGTCTGCACGGGTTAACCAGCCATTACATGGCCCAAGACTCCTAATTCGGGTTGTCTTCACTGGTCAACACCCAGAACTTTGCCCTGCTGCTCCCTAACGGGGTGAAGGACGACAACGGGCACCGCTATTGGAACGCCACCGACTTCTGTTGCGGCATTGCGAGCAGTAAACCCGATGACGTGGCTTATCTCGCCGGATTGGTGGAGGAGGCAACCGAGACCGTCATGGTAGGCCCGATATTTGTTGTCGGTATGTCCAACGGTGCCTTGATGTCCTATCGTCTAGCTTGTGAGAGCCTACCCGGACTTACAGCCATTGTTGCCGTGGCCGGTTCGTTCTACCCTGACCCGAATCGCTGTGCTTCCGCCCGCCCGGTATCCGTCCTGCACATACACGGCACGGACGACGACATCATCAAAGTAGAGGGCGGGTCAGATCCCAGCATCGGGCCAGGAAGCTACCCTCCCATCCGGGAGACTGTCCAGCGATGGGCGGGTCGCGCCGGATGCAACCTTTCGGGGGGCGAAACCTTGCCCAGACTCGACATAGACAGGAGTGTCGACGGCGCCGAAACGAATGTAACCCTATTCCGTTCCGGTTGCAGGGACAGCTTGGTGGTGGAATATTGGGAATTGGAGTCGTCGCCCCACGTGCGGCGTCTCGCATCCGACTTCGGGGAGCGAATCCTTGGTTGGCTGCTTGACCGTTCGAGCAATTGAATGGGGCTCATATACAATCCTAGACAGTTGCTAAGTCCCTATAATCGGCCTCATGCACCCCCCTCCGGGCCATAGACGGGTCCACAAACAGTTTCGCGCAGAATTTCGCGGGGGCTGGTGGGACGCCATTAAAGGTGAAACTCAAGTCCGGGCCATTGACCGCGCCCTGCACGAGGTCGATGAGGGCGGCTGGACGATTGTCTGGATTGCCAATGACCGATACAGCTTCGTGAGAAAGGCCCTCTATCTTCTTCTTGCCATCTTCACCGGCTACGCGATTCATATTCCACCCAACCTGATCATCATCGCCGAGCGTTTCGAGCCAGTAGACGGTACTGAGTCGGCGTCAGACTAGTCGGCAGTGCAGACGGCGACGGTGTTCAGGCCGCTGCTCGGGGATGCCTAGCGGCCCGCCAGTTCTTCGAAGTCCTGCTAACTGATCGTTAATGGCGTGGCAGGTCAGACCGCACGGGCATTGTCAACGCCGCCTCGTCCAGGATGACATAGCGGACCCTATCCCCTGTCGTCACTGAGCATCCCTTATGGCTACACGCTGTCCGAAGGTGCGATGCCATACTTGTCTGGTAGGAATGACTGAAGCGCCTCAGGGACACAATGGGCGACTTCCTGCCACGTGACGATGCCACGATTCGCCAGTAGGTCTGGGTCGCGCACGGTGGACAGGACGCTACACACTGCGTCGATGAGGTAGTCGCGCCGCTCATCGCAGATGAGCTTGAACCGAAAGCCTAGGAGGTGCGCAGCCAACACGTTGCGGAGAAGCTGATAGTGGCGGTGACCTGCCCCCCAAGCTAAGCTCCAGTCGCGATGTAAGTGGGCTGGACGATTGAAATCGGGACGGCCACAAGCTCAAGTCAGAGCGAATAAAGACCGGCAGCAAAGGGCTTTACGTAATACGTTGCCTTTACCGGATTTGCAGCCACGAGATGTGGGCAATTCCGGCTGGCGGCAAGCCTTGCGTCATCTGTGAGGCAATTCACATCGGCAATACGCGCCAGTCTCCTAAACCGGGAGGGAAGGCCATAGGCCTCAAGGCAGCCCAAGGTGACTAGGGCTCCTCGGGGCCCGCAGTAGTGCGGCAAGGCGCCAACCGGCTGTCACGTATCAATACGCCCACCCTCGGTTTCCATCCACGCTTTGCAATCTCGCATTTGATCTAGCTGGCCAGGGCAGGCGTGAGTCAGACGATTCGCAGACATTCTGGGGGTTACCCACGTGTTGGCGGGCAGGGAGCCGGAGGCAACGCGGTTGGGCCGACTGTCCTGCCATCCGCTGCGCAGACAGACAAATTGATGTGGGAAGGGTAGGGTGGAGTGTCTTGACCAAGGCGGGAGTGTGGACCGGCTCAGGGGGATGGAGAATCGACGGATGGCTCATGACCCTAACGCGGCAGGCCATGAACCCCTGTGGACGCGACCATTCTGCCCCTCATTGAGTTTGCGTACCAGGAGGGGCGACACCTGGCCTGCGGATCTGGCCGGTGGTCCATGCCCGCATCTGTGATGACGCGAAGGGACTGAGTTCATTCGAAGGCGCTGAGGTCTGCTGCCAGAGTATCGAGGCGTGTGGCTTGGGACACTTGATTTCGCCGCGGCAGGCTTGTCCTGGCTGACTTGGAAATGGAGATCGCGTGGCGAAGCTGAGAACGGTTGGAATTGTCTCTTCGGCAGGGCTGTTGGCTGCCGCTATGGCCGCTTTGGGCCTCTTGGCGGGAGCGGCCTACTCTTTTGGCGGCGCCGCCTTCGATCTGCTGGTTAGCCTCGGGTGGGTGAACTCGCCATCTTCGGGGGTATGGTCAACCCCGGGACTGGGCCGGGGTACGCCCCTCGCATTTCTTGCCCTGATCGGCATGCCCTTGATCTTCGGGGCTGGTGGTCTGATTGCAGGAGCGTTAGGTGCGGCTCTCTATAACGGCGTCACTCGGGCGGTCAGGGCATGGAGATCTGGCTGAGTTGGAAGCAGGCAGGGGCTTAAGGCCGCGTCTTGTCCTCGTATCGAGATCTTCGCGCTCGCCACTCCATTCTTGGTGGATTGGGTGCGGCAGACCAACAGGTTCTTGGTCGGGGAAGGCCGTTAGACAAGCGATCTGTCGGGCTTAATCGCAAAGTGGCGCGATTCCCTACCGCTGCCCTGGGAATGATGCGGGATTGATTTCCGGGCGAAAAGGCTCCCCGTTGCCTGGCCAGGAGACCCTCCACACCGCATATCAGAATTCTGTAAGAAATGGGCCGATTCGGCGGAAGGTGACAGGGCATTATGTTGCTCCACCGCACCCCAACCCACAATTCGAACCAAGACCAACGCACAAGGCTATCCGGGCCCCGGTAGGTCAGGGTGGATCAAGGAATAAGTCGCTAGATTATCGGTGGGTCTAGTCCCCTTCTTCCACCTTGACCTCTTCTTCTGATGCTTCCGACCTGTTCCACTCCTTCGACAGCCACATCGCCACGTCCCTTGCGACCGCAACTATCGGGGGGCCGATTACGATTCCCCAGATCCCAAAGTACTTTCCCGCAATCACTATTACGATGATCAGCCAGACCGGATGTATCCTGAGCGCATTGCTCTGTATGCGTCCGGCCAGCAGCGTGTTTTCGAACACCTGCACCCCCAGGTACAGCAAGAACACCCACAGGACTTTGTCCGGAGCGACCGCCAGTGTGACCAGCACCCCGAACAGCCCACCTATGAACGGCCCGAGAGTCGGCACCAGTTCGGTCAGGCCGGCCACGAGGCCAAGGACAAAGGCAAATGGTACGTCCAGGAGGACCAGGCCCACCGTCACCATCACCCCGACGATGACGGCTAGGATGAGTTGACCGCGGACGTAACCGCCCAGCGTCCTCTCGGCGATGTCCAGTAGGTCTTTCAGGTAAGGCTGAAGATCCGGGGGGAACGGGGTGTACAAGCTGGCGCGTATTCGAGAGGAATCCTTGAGCAGCCCGTACACGATTACAGGTGCGGCCGCGAGGCTGAGGATGAGGGCAAAGGAGGTGGTCGCAGCCTTGACGGTCCTGGATACGAATTCCCAGGCAACGTCGCCCACCAGTCCGACCGCGTCGTCAAGGTACTGCTGGATGCGGTCCTTGACATTGGCCGGGACGTCATCTGTGTAGCGGCCTATCCAGTTCTCGGCTGTTGCCCTGACCGATTCGACCAGCGTGGGAATCTCACTGGCAAATCGTCGGCTGTCCTCGACGATGGAGGGGATGATGACAGCCAGCACGCCGGCGACGATGGCGATGGCGAGGATGTAGACAGTGACGATGGAGACGGTCCGGCTCAGGGCGGGGCGGGCCTTTCTCCACGGCATGGCCCGTTCGATAAGGCGGACGGGGCCCATCAGCATGTAGGCGATGATGAAGCTGATGCCGAGTGCAATCAGGGCCGTACCCAGCAGGTACAGCAAAACGAGGGCAATGAGCGCCAATGCAACTGCGACGAGCAGGAGGATCTGCCTGCGATCCAAATGCCAGCGTAATTTCACAATTGGCCTCGGTGGTCAGCGTACACCTGAATGTGATTCCTTCAGCAAGTCTGTAGCTACATGGGTATCAGACGACCCCTTCGACCATTCCTCCTCCGACTTCTCAGGCATGGTCGCTGGCACAGGCGGGCTGCATGGATCCTCCGACGGCTTACAACGACCACGATGGCTCCACATCCTCACCCGAGGAGAGATCCGCCTAGGGTCCGCTGACTGGACCATTCTCCTACGTAAGGGCGGGTTCCTACCACACGTGCGGCGTGGGAGACGACGGTGTCTGGGTAGTGTTGGATGTGGCGGTGGGCGATTGAGCTGGCGAGGGCAGGGCTGTGGAAGTAGGCTTTGGAATGGTGGTGGCGAGACCCAGGGCTTGAATGGTCACCTCAACCTGAGCGTCTGTTTCCCGTTCGACAGCTAGATGCGCTTCGACTGGAGTCTCAGGGTCGGCACCAGTCCCAGACCACGCATCCCACCAGCCCATACACCGCCATCGCGGTTAGCGCGAATAGCCTTCTCATTTGTGATGACCTGACAGAAGCCTCCAAAGCGCGCTCAGAGGGCGTCGCCTTTGAGCGGGTTCTCATCTGAATCCCATGCTCGTCGCGCAAGCCAATGGCTGGTATGAGGCATTGGGGCAGGTCACGCTTACTCTACTGCTCGACGCGTGCGCTTTGCTTGCCGACCTTAGCGATCCAGCCAGGAGTTAGCGTAGTAGGGGAAGGCCCTGACCTCAAAGTTTTCAGGGCCGCCGTGGCCGGGTAGATGCTCTGGAGCTCCCCATTCCACATACTCCAACTCCGACGGCCACACCTACGACGACTGCCACGTACCTACAACCGGAAGGCACTTACGAGGAACGTGGAAAGCCAAGACTAGCCGCAATCGCACGCCTCAACAACCGTTGGTCGTGTGACGAATGGGTATCCATTTCCGGTGGTGCGCCTGCGGATAGCGTGTTTTCCTCTCGGGTTGCCAAAAATCCAGAGGCGTGCGAACTGGATAACCAGTCAGTACAGCTGTGGGTTTGGGGCATCACGGGTACGCGTGGACTGGAGATCACGTCCTACGACATTCGCTACAGATCATATGACGGCGGCAGGGCCAATACTGGTGCATGGACGGTCATTTCTCCAGCATCTACAGAATCCGTTGGGTTAACGTATTCTGGCGGCGAGCAAAGGCATACGCACGCCTCCACGGTCACCGGACTAACGGAAGGCGTCATGTACGACTTTCAGGTAAGGGCAGTTAGCAGCGCTGGCGCAGGTCCCTGGTCTGGTACATCCCTTTCGAGGCCCGGGCCAATCCCGCCGCCTCTATCCAGCTACTGCGACGACAGCAGGGGAGAACGCCGCGTCAAATGGCCAGATCCTGATGAGCTGCGCCTTTTGGATAATCGTGTTGAGTTCCTCAAGTCCAGTCTGCGCACCTTATGGACATGGCATATCGAAAATTACCGCCACCCGATTCCCTCTCGTTCCCAAATAGAGTGGACATTGACTGTCGCTTTGTTGGGCAACCTGGCTTTCTGGATGGACCATCAGGGTCAATGGGAATATGCCACAGTCGACTGGCAGACTGGCTCAATCACCAACTCCCTAAGGTCTGGCCACGCCACCATTGAACAAGGGTGGGGAAAATTCAACACCGTTCAGATTCAGGGTGCCGTAGTCAAAACGTGGCTCGACCATCATGAGAGGCAGCCATATCCAGGTTATCTCTACTACGCAGCTTTGGGAATCACGGTGAATGGCGTCACCATCCTTGAAGATCTCGTAGAGGACCTGACCTTTCGACCTTCAAGGCAGAGTGCCAACTTCACGGGAACCGCCAGCGTAGGATTGCTGCGAGTCGGGGAATCGCCATCCCTGTCCTTTTGCGAACGCATTGATCTCCGCAGGGTGTCGGATTTCAGATGATGCTCGACTGGATAAATTGGAGTTCGCCGGTTACTTGGGTGCTAATCGCAATTGTGGGACCCATGCTCGTCACCCTAGTCGTGGGCATCCTGCATGCGGTGATTATGGGGCCGCTAATGGCGATAGGGTGGGTGATCTGGCAGCTGCTTGGTAAACGAGTAGAACGGGATCGGAGAGAAGAAGATTATTTTGGGGACGGATAGCGGCGGACGCTCCCACCGCGTGGTCTTTAGCGATCGGCACATTCTGCGCGCTTGGCATAGTAGCCTTGATAGTGATTGCAGTGGTGCTCAGGTGAGCAGGGGTGTCCAGCTCCTCGCCAGGATAACCGGCTCAAACGCTGCGTCTAGAGTACGCAGGGCCGGACGGCGAGAGTATGCACCTTTGGCAGTTAGGAAGTCCGACCGTGTTTACACGCTTTGACGTAATCTTGGACCCCTCTATTGAGCGTTTAATGCGAAGCCTATGAAGTTACCGAACTCACATTGTGTCTGCGTCGAGAGAGCAAAGATCACGGACTATTTGTTGTCTCCAAGTCATCCTCAGGGCCGTAGCAAGGCCGAGTTCTTCTTCAGTTTCGGCTTCCGTGCTGAGCGTTGGCGGGAGCTTGCAGCGGCTCTAAGGAAGCACGGTGCCGAATATGATGTAAACTCGGTCATAGAGAGCCCGCATGGGATTCTCTATGCCGTTGAAGGGGCGCTTGGATCACCTGATGGGCATGATCCGCTTGTCAGGTCGGTATGGATACTGGATGCGGAAGGCGGTACCGTGAGACTCATCACGGCATACCCGATCAGGAGTTAATCGGTGCTCAAGGAACACGAACTCATCGTACTTACTGCGGACATCCCCGGAGATGAAGATCTACAGGCTGGTGATGTCGGTACAATCATTCATGTCCATCCAAGCAGCGAGGCCTATGTCGTGGAATTCATGACGTTCGTCGGCAGTACAGTGTCCGTCGCCACCGTTCCAGCGTCACATACTCGGCCAATTGCCAGCGAGGACATACCGCACGCGAGAAGGGTGAAGGTAACCGCCTGAGGGCTGCCCTGCCGCCCACAAGTCATCTGCAGCCGCAATTCCCAGTGTCTGAGCGGTTCTTCGTCTGATGCGAACTGCTGAGTCTGCTCAGATTGGGTTGGACCCTGATCTAAGGGAACCTTAGGGTGACCTCATGAGATGCGATGAGCTATCGGTAGCTGACTACGGGGTTTGACGCCCCAGACACTACAAGAGGCCCCGGCAGCCTCTTGCACCTTTCAGCTAGCCAGCCGTACCCAAATCGGCTTTCAATGAGAATCTAACTTTGTTGTGTCGATTGGAAGACGGAGAACTCGGTCGCACCCTGCGAGACGGCCGCGGTGAAGAACCTCGTGCCGACTACAGCGTTCCCGTCCATCGCCTCCACGCTCTCGATCATACGCTGGAGCGATTGCTCGCGCGCAT
>DAOUKM010000003.1:0-261193 GCA_034421295.1 Dehalococcoidia bacterium | reverse complement strand
GTGAGCAGCGCATCGTGGTCGAAGGCACCGATGTCACCGACCTGAAGCGCTCGCAGCAGGTGGAGTTGAACGTGTCGGAGGTCTCGGCGGTTTCCGGTGTCCGCAGGGCCCTGGTGAGTCAGCAGAGGCGGATCGCGGCCCAGGACCCTGTGGGGATCGTTGTCGTGGGGCGTGACATCGGAACGGTCGTCCTGCCCGACGCTCCGGTCAAGGTATTCCTTGAGGCCTCCCTGCACATCAGGGTGAGGCGCCGATACGACGAGTTCAGAAGAAAGGGCGACGTCCGTGACATGCAGCGACTGACAGCCGACATCCAGATGCGTGATAAGATTGACTCCGAGCGCTCAGACTCCCCTCTCCGGCCCGCCATAGACGCCGTGAGGATCGACACCGACGGCCTGCGGATAGATCAGGTAGTCGGGAGGATTCAGGAGTTAATCGCGGCCTCCTGATCTCTCGAATGGAAGTTCTTTACCCGATCTGCGATTTCCTGCAGCGAAGGGCGGTAAGCGCCCTGTCCGACTGGGGGGTGTCCGGCATGGAGAACGTGCCGCCCTGGGGCCCCCTCATAATCGTTTCCAATCACCTTTCCCAGTCCGATCCCTCCTTCATAGGTGCGGCCATCCCCAGGCGACCCAGGTTCCTGGCCAAGAAAGAGCTGTTCACCAATCCGATCGCGGGCCCGCTCATTAGAAGTTACGGAGGCTTTCCTCTGAACCGCCAGGGCGGGGACCTGGCCGCCTACCGCTGGGCGATGAAACTGCTGGAGCGGGACGGGACGCTGGTCCTGTTCCCGGAGGGCACGCGCAGTCCGAAGGGCCTGCGCAGGGCGCGAGACGGGGCGACCCGCATCGCTCTGGCCTCGCAGGCCCCGCTGCTGCCCGTCGGGATAACGGGTACTGAGAACTTCGGTACCTGGGCCAGGGTGTTCTTCCCAAACGCTCGGATCAGGGTAAACATAGGAAGGCCCTTTACCCTGCCCCTACTGGAGGGAAAACCGAGCAGAGAGGTTCTTGGCTCCCTGACAGAGATGGTGATGATGCGCATAGCGATGCTGCTGCCCCCCGAATACCGCGGGGTGTACGGGACGACGCCGGCGGGAAGCCCGGCCACCAGCTGAAATGTGCGGGATCTTCGGCTATACGGGTCATCGCCCGGCGACTCCGCTGCTGCTCGACGGCCTGGCCTCCCTGGAGTACCGGGGCTATGACAGCGCGGGGATCTGCCTTGCGCCGACCAACGGCCGAGACGGGATCCATGTCGTGCGTGCGGCCGGCAAACTCTCGGCGCTGAGGAAGCGCGTGGACGTTGTCAGCCCAACGGGTTCGACCGGCATAGGCCACACGCGCTGGGCCACTCACGGGGCTCCCACCGAGGCGAACGCCCACCCCCACCGCAGCAGGAGCGGAAGGATCGTGGCGGTCCAGAACGGAATCGTCGAAAACTACGCCGACCTGCGCCGGGAACTGTCCCAGTTTGGCTTTACCTTCACGTCGGAAACGGACGCCGAGTGCATACCCCACCTGATCGAGCTTTACATGTCCCGGGGGATGGACCTGGCGGAGGCTGTGAGGGCGGTCGGCGGCCGCCTGCGCGGCGCCAACGCCGTGGTGGCGATGTCCGCGGATGAGCCCGACCGCCTGGTGGCACTCAGGCTTGGCCACGCCGGAGGACTCGTCATCGGGACGGGGGAAGGAGAGGCACTTGTGGCCTCGGACCTGGCGGCCATCTCTCCCCACACGAGGTCGGTCTATTACCTGGGAGCGGGCGAGGTTGCAGCCATCACCACCGGCGGCGTCACCTTTACAGACCTGGGTGGTTCGGTGATCCCAAGGTCGGTAACACGCGCACCGGAAGACAAGGTGTCGGCAGCCCGCGGCTCCTATGAGCACTTCATGCTCAAGGAGATTAACGAACAGCCCCAGGCCCTGGTAAATACCCTGTACGGCCGGGTGTCTTTTGACGAGGGCATCGTCCGCCTCAAGGAGCTACCGATCACGGACGAGTACCTGCGATCGGTGCGAAGGGTCGTCCTGATCGGCATGGGGACCAGCCTTCACGCCGCGATGGTCGGGCGCAGGTGGATAGAGACGCTGGCCAGGCTTCCGGCTGAGGTGGACAACTCCTCAGAGTTCCGCTACAGACAACCGATCATCGACAGAGACACGCTGGTGATCTCCGTCTGCCAGTCAGGCGAGACAGCCGACACGCTGGCCGCCATGGAGGAAGCGAGGTCAAAGGGGGCCACGCTGCTGAACCTGACCAATACGGATGGGTCGAACTCGACCAGGATCGCCGACGGCACACTGCTGATCCGCGCGGGTACCGAAGTCGGCGTGGCGGCCACCAAGACCTTCGTCTGCTCACTTACCGCCCTTTACCTGACCGCCCTTCACATCGCGCGTGCCAGAGGCCTTGCCGATAACGGCGCAGGCCCGCGGACGGTGACGGACCTGGCGCACCTCCCGAGGTTGATCGGAGAGGTCCTCGAGCAGCAGGACCGATACCAGGCTCTTGCGGAACGCTACTGCGACTACGACGACTTTTTGTACCTTGGCCGCGGCCTCAACTTCCCGCTCGCCATGGAGGGAGCGCTCAAGCTAAAGGAGATCAGCTACATCCACGCCGAGGGTTATCCCGCCGGTGAGATGAAGCATGGCCCGATATCGCTGGTCGACCGCCGCATGCCCGTAGTGGCCCTGATGCCAGCAGACGAGCTGTTCGACAAGATGGTCAGCAATGTCTACGAGGTGTCCGCCCGCGGTGGACGAGTACTGGCCGTAACCACGGAGGACGCCCCCGGACTGGACGGTGCGGCGAGCGACGTCGTAAAGCTTCCCTCCGTGCCCACTGCGCTGAGCCCGATGGTCATGGCCGTGCCGATGCAGCTGCTGGCCTACCACATCGGCGTTCGGCGAGGGTGCGACGTCGATCAGCCCCGCAACCTTGCAAAGTCAGTCACGGTCGAGTAACCGGGCCTCTTGACCCGGCAATCGACGCATCCACCCGGCGAGGTTGACCCGCCCGAGCGGAGGGCCTGGCTCCGGTCAAAGATTCCGCCGGCCCTGGGATATCGTTCTTACAGGCGGTACTGGACCGGCGCCGTCACATCGGTCTCGGGCTACAACCTGGTCTACTTCGCACAGCTCTGGCTGGCATACCAGCTCTCCCCCTCGCCACTGTTCCTGGGCCTCATCGGGGTCGCCAACGCCGGTCCCGCTTTCGTCTTCACGCTGCTAGGGGGCGTATACGCCGACCGCGTGAACCGCAAATGGATCATACTCGGCTCTCAGCTGATCTTGGCGGGTCTGGCGGCGATAATGGCCCTGCTCGACGCGACGGGCGCGGTGCGCCTGTGGCATGTACTCGTCATAGCCGTCGCCGCCGGATCGGTCAGCGCGTTCGACATCCCGGCCCGACAGGCGTTCTATCCCGGCCTTGTGGAACGCGGGGCGCTTACGAGCGCGGTCGCCCTGAACGCCTCGGTGTGGCAGGGCGTTCGGATCGGGGCACCTGCGGCGGCCGGTTTCCTGATTGCCCTCATGAGCACATCGGCGGTGTTCGTCATCGGCGCAGTCGGCTTCGCGATTATGGCCACCCTGCTGCTGGGGGTGCGGCCACTGCAATCCTCCGAGGGCAGTCCCGAATCCACCGGACCCGCCAGCGCGGCGGGGCAACTGGCCGAGGGGATCGGCTACGTTCGCAGCCGGCCCGAATTCAGGTTCCTGATAGGCATGGTGCTGTTCACGAGTTTTTTTGGGGGAGGCTACCTGATACTCATGCCGGTATTCGCGGTCGACATCCTGGATGTCGGCGCCCAGGGCCAGGGGGTCATGCTGGCCGCCGCGGGAATCGGAAGCCTGTCTGCGACCCTCTGGATCTCGACCCGCAGTCGCCTCCGTGGCTCAGGCGCCCTGCTGACGGGCGGGGCGGCCATGAGCGGGATATCGCTCGTTGTCTTCGCCCTCACCGCACACTACGTTGGCTCGTATTTGCTCGCCATATCCCTGATGTTCACCACAGGCCTTTTCACCTCGACATTCCTGATCACGGCGATGGCCTCCCTGCAGGCGATTGTGCCCGATCGGCTGCGGGGTCGGATCATGGCCCTGTACGGCATCAGCTGGAGCGTGATGCTCCTGGGCGGTTTTCAAGCCGGCCTGATTGCCAACTTCATCGGGGCCCCGCTCGCAGTGACCATAGGAGGCTTGCTGGTTACGTTCTTCGCGCTGGGAACGGCCCTGTCCAACCGTGGGGCATTTGCGATCGATCCCGACGGCACACGATCGTATAGACTCGGCCGGAAAGCCACAGATCCGCCCGCCGACTGATGCGACTAACCGGACCGACCGAGACCGAAGATGACCGAGCCCGCAGCAGACGGCGATAGTTCCGGGCTCACCGGGCTCTACGAGGCCGCTCGGCGCCAGGGAGTGCCGTTTGGTATAGAGGCGGTGCCCGCCGAAGGATCTGTGGATTCAGGCGGACTCAATCTGCACTTCGCGGACTGGGGTGCACATGCCAGTCCGGCCGTTCTGCTCCTTCACGGTTTCGCCCAGAGCGGACGCAGCTTCGACTTCGTATCACTGGCGCTGTGCGAGCGGTTCCGGGTCGTCGCCCTGGACCTGCGGGGCCACGGGGACTCGGACTGGTCGCCGAGCTCGGACTACAGGCGCAGCTCACACGTCGCAGACGTGGAAACCGTAATAGAGGAATTGGACCTGGCGCCGGTGGCCATAGTTGGACTGTCGCTGGGGGGAACGATCAGCTACCTTCTCGCCGCATCGCGGCCGCAACTGGTTCGCGCACTTGTGATCGTCGATATCGCCCCAAGGGTGGAGCTGGCCGGCGCCCGCAGGGTGAGAGGATTCGTAGAGGGAAGGGACTCGTTCAAATCGCTGGAAGAGATGATCAGTTCCGTACGATCCTTCAGGCCGGGCCGCACCGATGAACAGCTGCGAGGAAGTGTGCTTCGAAACGCCAGGCGCCTGCCGGATGGTACCTATACGTGGAAGTACGACCCTGCGATGCGGCGTCCCGAAGCCCGACCAAAGGCGGGGCCGGAGGAGGAGGCGCTGCTCTGGGACGCGTTAAAGGCGATTGCCTGCCCTACGCTCGTCGTCCGGGGAGCCGAGAGCGACATCGTCAGCCCGGCTTCGATCACCGAGATGGTTCGGAACATCCCGAATGCCCGGGGGGTAGAGGTTCCCCGCGCCGGTCACCTGGTACCCGGCGACAATCCTGCCGGCTTCATAGGGGCGATCGGGCCGTTCCTTTCGGAGACCTCCCCAGCCTAGGGCGGGTTCGAACGCAGTCGCCCGGATCTAGCTCTACATAGCCAGGGTAAGCGCAATCAGGACCGCCACGGCCGAGCCGATCAGCAGGCAGACCGGCAGCGAAAGTGGCCTTCCCCTGCCATGCCTGTAGCACCGCGCCGCACCTGCGCTCATCCGCAAGCGCCTGGCCCATGACGTATCTAGTCCATGCTCACGCACGCGGTTAGTGTGATCTAAGGACACTCCTTAGTCAAGACTTAACCCATTGATTCGCAGTTACCTTCGATGATTGCTATCGGTCGAATTCTCGCAGTTTGCATAACAGTCCATCGAAAAGGCCACGAAAGGCACCGACCTGGTCGGCACGAGATCCACAAGCGTACCCCCGGCAAGATCGGAGTAAGGACCCTGGCGGCACCGCACGGTGGCACCCGAGCCGAGCTCGACCACCAGGATCACCGCGTCACCACGGTACTCCCGGGCCAGAACTCTGGATCCGCCCCGTGGGTTGGGGAGCACAAGGAAGTCATCGGGCCGTACAAGGACCATCACCTCATCTCCTTCACCCGTCCCGGTCCCCGCGCCAATGCCCCCGGGACCCGGTTCGGTCAACTGGAGACGGCCGACTTCGGTGTTCGCGCGTCCCTCGACGATACGGCCGGTCAGAAAGTCGGCCGTGCCCGTGATCCGGGCAACAAAGGGGGTGGCGGGCGATCGGAATATGGCCCCCGGTCGATCGATCTGCTCTATCCGGCCGAGATTCATCACGGCGACCCGATCGGCCAGGGAAAATGCCTCCTCCCTGTCATGCGTGACGATCACGGTGGCCACACCCCTGCCACGCAGTATCTCCCCCACCTCGGTCCGCACACCTGCGCGCATGCCGGCATCGAGGTTGCTGAAGGGTTCATCCAGCAGCACGGCGAATGGCTGTGGGGCGAGGGTGCGGCCAACCGCAACCCTCTGCTGCTGGCCCCCTGAGAGCTGGTGCGGATACCGATCTCCCAATCCGGTCAGTCCCACAAGCCTCAAGATCTCCTCGACTCGCAAGCCCTTATCGACTCTAGACTTGCCGCCGAGACCAAAGCCTATGTTCGCTGCCACGGTCAGGTGAGGGAAGAGGGCGTAGTCCTGGAACACCATGCCCACGCGCCGTCTCTCTGGCGGAACGTGGAGCCCCGGGGCGGAGACCAGATCCCCGGCGACGGTGATCTTCCCTGAGTCGGTGCCCTCAAGGCCGGCGATCAGCCGGAGCAAAGTCGTCTTGCCACATCCACTGGGCCCGAGAACGGCGATGATCTCTCCGGCACTTACGCCCAGGGAGGCCGAACTCACCGCCACGGTTTCACCGAAACACTTGGAAACTCCTTCGCAGCCGATGACCGGCGCCGCGTCTCTCATCGCCTCGCCCCCCCGTAGCGCAGCACCAGGACGGCTGTCGGGATCGAGGAAAGCAGAATCAGGAGAAGGGAGGGCGCGGCAGCCCGGGCGAAAAACGCTTCGGAGGACGCGGACCACACCTCCGTTGCAAGTGTGCTAAAGCCAAGCGGCCCCAGTATCAACGTGGCCGGTAGCTCCTTCATGGTCACGAGGAAGACGAGTGCGGCGCCGGCAACCAAGCCTGAACGCACCAGGGGTAAGGTCACCGACCAGGTTGTTTGCAGGGCCGTGCGGCCGAGCGACCGGGCCGCCTCCTCCAGTGAAGGGCTGACCTGTGCGATCGACGAGCGCACCGAGCCGAGCGCGATCGGGAAGAAGAGCACGACGTAGGCGAATATCAGCAGCCAGGCCGTCTGGTACACGGGTCGAGCGTAGTTGGCACCGAAGAACACCAGCGCCAGGGCCACCACAACCCCGGGCAGCGCGTACCCGACGAAGCTGACACTCTCCAGCGCCCGGGACATTACGCCGGGATACCGGACCACCAGGATGGCTACCGGCAACGCGAGCAGCACCGCGAACAGCGCAGCCAGGCCGGAACCGTAGAGCGAGTTGCGAGCCGGGGCCCACAGGCTGCCGATCGTCTCGGAGGCCTCGATGCCGCGGACCAGCCAGAACATCAGGACGGAGGCCGGCAGCGCCAGGGCGAGAGCAACGAGAGCGCCGCATAGAAAGACCGCCGGCCAGCGCCATGCGCCCAGCCGCACGACACCGGCGGTACGGGCCGCGCCCGCCCCGGTGCGATGGTAGCGAATGCGGCCCCGGCTCCACTGCTCCAGGAGAAGTACCGCGACCGCAAAGCACACGAGCACCAGGGACAGAACGGCGGCTATAGAGCGGTCGAACGCACCCTGGTATTGCTGATAGATCGACCACGTGAACGTCTCGTACCGCATGAGGGAGACCGCACCGAAATCGCTCAGGACGTAGAGTGCAACCAGCAACGAGCCGGCGGCTATGGCCGGACGCAGCATCGGCACGGTAACGGTCAGAAAGGTCCGGATCGGTCCCTTGCCAAGGCCGCGAGCCGATTCCTCCATAGCCGGGTCCATGTTCACGATCGACGACCTGACGACGAGGAGCACGTATGGATAGCTCAGGAGCACCAGAGACATGGTGGCACCCGGAAGCCCGTAGATCTCCGGAAGCCTGTCCACTCCAAAGGGTGCCTCCAATATGTTCTGGAGCAGGCCCTTGGGGCCCAGGGCCGAGGCGAACAGGTACGCGCCGACGTAGGTCGGGATCACCAGGGGCAGGACGGTCAGCAGGGTCCACAGCCTGCGGAAGGGCAGGTCGGTCCTCGTCGTGAGCCATGCCACAGGGACTGAGATCAATACGGAAAAACCCGTCACAGTTACGACGAGCAGGGCCGTGCGGCCGAAGGTGGCCGCGGTTCGCGAACGAAACAGAAGGTCCCACGCCTCGTCCGAGGCCCCCACGCTGCGAACCAGGAGATAGGCGACCGGGACGAGCATCGCCGCTCCCACCAGCAGAGAGGGAGCGAGCAGAGAGGGTGGAGGCAGCGAGAGCCCGCGGCCCACCCTTGACGCCAGGGGTGCGGGGGCCTGGCTCTCGGGAAAGCGCAGGGAGGGACTGACTGCCAACGGTTCCCTGGCTCCTAGGGAATGATCCCAAGATCCCGCAGCATGGCCTGAGTGCCGGCCAGGTCGACCAGGTCGGCCATGTCGATCTTCGGGATGTTGAGCTCGGTCGCCGATGTGATCAGCCGGCTGATGGTCACACCCTCCACCAGGGGATACTCGTGTGTCTGACCTGCGAAGTACTGCTGTGCGGCCGGTGACAGCATGAACTCAAGGAACAGCTCCGCATTGCGCCTGTTGACCGCATCGTCCAGGATGGCCGCACCGGCCACCATGACCATCGAGCCCGGTCCGCCGCCGCCGAGGTGGTGGTTGCGCGCAGTGAAGCCCTCGCCTTCTTCGGCAAGGAACCGGTGCAGGTAGTAGTGGTTGACGAACCCCACGTCGACCTCGCCCGCGGCGGTCGCGGCGACGATGGGGGTGTTGCTCGGGTAGATCCTGGCCTCGTTGGACTGTATTCCAACGAGCCAGTCCCTCGTTCTGGCCTCGCCCCATTCGACCCGCATCGCCGTCACCATGGCCTGGAACGATCCGTTGGTCGGCGCCCAGCCGATGCGGCCGCTCCAGACCGGGTCGGTAAAGCCCTGGAGCGTGGAGGGCAACTCGGAAGGGTCGACTTTCTCAGTGTTGTAGACCACTGTCCGCGCACGGCCGGATATTCCCACCCACAGGCCGTCGGTTGATCGGGCCCAGTCCGGCACCCTGTCGAGTATTGAATCGTCCAGTACAGCCAGAGGCCCCGCTGCTGCGACGGCGCCCAGACCGGCGGGATCCTGGGCGAAGAAGACGTCCGCCGGCGTGTTTTCACCCTCTTCGACAAGGGTTGCGGCGATCTCACCGGTGCTGCCGTATTTGACCGAGACAGAGACTCCAGTGGCCTCTTCGAATTGATCGATAATGGGGCCAACCAGAGATTCGCTGCGACCGGAGTAGATGACCAGTTCACCCGGATCTCCGCGCTCCTCTCCGTTCGCACCTGCGGGCGGCTGTCCGTCGTCGGCACCATCCTGCGCGCACGATGCGCCCAGCGCCAGAATGACCGCCAGGATCGCGAAAGGGAGGACCCTCAGCAACGTTCCCTCCGAGCCCCTACAGTGCGGTCAAAAGTAGCCAGTAAATGCATATTAAGCCGACGGATGATTATCGGCTAAGTGTATGACTTGAGCAACCTGAAGCTGTCAGCTACGTGACATTGCACGGGTGGGGGCAGCCCGGAGGGAACCGGTGAAGGCGTATGAGGCCTGGGACCAGGCTATCTGTCGGTCAGGGGATCGCCAGGGTGCTGGCCGGTCTCCTTACCCCACAGGTCGCGGGGGTTCCGATCTCCCGCTGCGGCCTTGACGAAGGCGTCGGTCCCGGCCATAAAGCCACCGTCGACAGGTAGCGTGACACCATTCACGAAGGAGGCCTCCGGGGAGGCCAGATACAGGGCCGCATTCGCAATGTCGATCGGCCGGCCCAGGCGCCTGACAGGATAGAGCTCTGCCAGCCGCTGCACCATCTGCGGATCGGACTCCACGATCGGCTTCCAGAAGTCAGTCAGGGTCGTGCCCGGGGCTATGACGTTCGATCTCACACCCATGGGACCATACGTGATCGCCAGGTTCTGGGTGAACATCACCACGCCTGCCTTGGCGGCCGCGTAGGCGGGCAATCCTATGGCGGTGATGCCGTTAACGGACGACAGGTTGATTATCGCCGCGTCGGGTCGAGCCTCGGTCCGCTTGAGCAGTTCGGGAAGCGCGGCCCTGGTGCAGAAATAGGTGGACTTCAGGCAGAAATCAAAGTTCCAGTCCCAGGTCTCCTCATCGAGCTCCCCGATCAGATCATCACCCTTGCCGCCGCCGACATTGTTGACCAGGATGTCCACGTGTCCGAACTCGGACACGGCCTTGGCCACCATGTCCGCCGCGTCGCTCTCACGGCGAACGTCCAGGCTCGCGTAGGCAGCTGCGCCTCCCGCCGACTCGATCTCCCCGATGATGCCGGCAGAACGCTCGGCGTCAAGGTCGGCGACCAGGACGGCCGCGCCCTCCTGCGCAAAGCGGACGGCGCACGCTCCTCCGATCCCCGAGCCTCCCCCGGTCACTATCGCGACCTCACCCTGTAGTCTGCCGGCCATAGCCCTTTCCTCCATCACAAAAGAAGGCGGGAGGCCCGAAAGGGTCTCCCGCCGTTTCCCAGACTATCGGACTCTCGGCGCGCCGGTCAGCTCCCCGAGCCGACCTGGGCCTTGCGCCTATCGTATAGCTCCTGTGCCTGGTCGAGCGATTGCACCCGCAGGTCGTTGAGGAACTTACGGCTCTCGGCGTACCACTTCTGCGAGTCCTCGACACCGGTCAACTGCCCCTTGAACCTGGGCATTACGTAGCGGGCGATGAGCTCGTAGCTGTGTCTCACCTGCTCCCTGGTTCCCCACTCGGTCGCCTGGATCAGGAAACCGCCGAACCCGCCCGTCTGCTCATCGAGGCGGTAGATCGTCTCTATGATGTCGTCCGGCGTGCCAACGGCCCAGACCCCTTCGGCGGTCAGCTTGTCGACGAGTTTTTCCTTGGGCAGATCCGGGAAGGGAGCCTCCACGCCCAGGGTGTTCTCAAAGTAGTCGCGCTGGTACCAGCCGGCCCTCTCTCGGGCCTGCTCGATTGCCTCTTTTCGTGTCTCCGCCACGTGGGTATGGACCACCACACGCCAGTTCTCGCGGTTCATCGTCTGCCCGTGCTCTTCGGCGGTCTCCTCGGCGATCTTCCAGAAATCTGCGAGGGTCTTGGTCTGCGTTTTCGGACCCTTTCCGCGGTCAGCTACCACGTTCAGGGAAAGCACCGACAGCCCGTGCCTGCCGGCGGTGACCATCCCGGATGGCGACTGGACCGCCGCCACCGCAATCTCGGGATGGGGATGAGTGTAGGGCCGCAGGTGCAGGCGGGCCTCCCTCAGGACGAACCAGTCCGACTCGTAGGTGATCGGCTCGGTCTCCGTCCAGAGGCGTTTGATTATCCCAACGGCCTCCTGCATGCGGGGGCGCTGGGTGGGGGGCTCTATGCCCATCATGTAGGCGTCGCCGGTCAGCGCCCCCGGGCCGCAGCCCAGCATCACCCTCCCCCGGCTGTGGTGATCCAGCTGGATGAACCTGTTGGCCACCATCAGGGGATGGTGATACGGCAGGCTGGTCACCCCGCTGCCGAGCCGCAGGGTCCTTGTGCGCTCCAGCGCCGCAGCCATGAACAACTCGGGGCTGGGGATCGTCTCCCATCCTGCGCTGTGGTGCTCACCGATCCAGGCCTCATCGTAGCCAAGGTAGTCGAGCCACTCCATCAGCTCGAGATCTCTGTGATACGACAGGTTCGGGTTCTCCCCCAGTGCGTGGAAGGGGGCCATGAAGATTCCGAATTTCATTCGGGGCGGCAATGCCATAGTGGATGCCTTTCTCTAGAGAAGTTCGGCGATTTTAGCACAGGGCAACAGGGCCCACCAGTGACGAAACCCGCGTTTATAGACGGCTAAACGCCCCTCTCAAGGAGGATTGTCTTGACCCGGTCCACCGCCTCTGCATCGGCGACCGTAATGGATTGCTCGTGATCCCGCGACTTGATCTCGACAACCCCCTGCTTGATGTTGCGAGGGCTGACTACGACCCGCACCGGAAGGCCGATCAGGTCGGCGTCGGTGAACTTTACGCCCGCCGATTCCGAGCGGTCGTCATGCAGGACCTCCACCCCTTCCGCCTCCAGGCGCATCTCCAGATCCTCGGCGGCCGCCGCCACCTCGGGTCGGTTGGAGTTCAGCGCAGCCAGGTGGACCTGATAGGGGGCAATCGAGGCGGGGAAGATGATGCCGCGCTCGTCGTGGTGCTGCTCGATGGCGGCGGCGAGCATTCGCCCCAGTCCGATGCCGTAGCATCCCATTGTCACGGGTACCTGCCGGCCCTCTTCAGTCGAGAACTGCGCGCTCAGCGCCTCGCCATACTGGGTGCCCAGCTTAAAGACGTGGCCCACCTCGATTCCCCTGCGCTCGACCATCTGACAGCCCTGGCACATGAGGCAATCGTCCCCCTCCCCAGCCAGTGCGATGTCCGCCACCACATCAACGCTGAAATCCCGGGGGAAGTTGACATTCAGCAGGTGGTAGTCCTCCCTGTTGGCTCCGGCTACGAAGTTACTGCCCAATCCAATCGAGTCGTCGGCTATGACCCTGCACCCCTTGAGCCCGACGGGAGACGCCGAGCCCGACACCAGCCCCGCCTCCTTGACCTCCTCGGGAGTGGCCAACCTGATATCCGCCCTCCCGACCACCCTGCCGAGCTTGACGTCGTTGACCTCAAGGTCGCCGCGAATCGCGACTACTAGGACCTCACCTCCGCAATGGTAGAAGACGGCCTTTATGGTCTTGTCCACCGGGAGTGACAGGAACTCGGTCACCTCCTCGATGGTCCGCTTGCCCGGTGTATGGACCTCCTTGAGCTCGCCCAACTCCTCGTCGGCATTCGGGGACTTGCGGAAGGCAGCCCTTTCGATGTTGGCCGCGTAATCGCAGCCCTCGCAGAGCATGATCGTGTCCTCTCCGGACTCGGACAGCAGAATGAACTCGTGCGAGTCCTTACCGCCGATCGCCCCGCTGTCGGCCTCGGCCTGAACTACGTCCATCCCGGCCCTGCGATATATGGCCTTGTATGCATCGACCATGCGATCGTAGCTGCGGGCCAGACCCTCCTCGTCCACGTCGAAGCTGTAGGCGTCCTTCATGTCGAACTCACGGACCCGGATCAGCCCTCCCCGAGGCCTGGGCTCGTCGCGGAACTTGGTATGTATCTGGTAAAGGAGCTTTGGGAGGTCCCGGTAGGAGGCGGCATTGGAGCGGACCATGGTGGCCAGCTCTTCCTCATGGGTGGGCGCTACAACCAGCGTGCGGTCTCGCCTGTCCCTCAGGGTGAACAGGTCGTCCCCGAAGGCCTCGGTGCGTCCGGTCGCGTCCCAGAGCTCGCGCGGCTGCAGGACGGAAAGGCGCATCTCCTGTCCCCCGGCCGCGTCCATTTCCTCACGGATTATCTGTTCGATCTTCCTGAGCGAGCGCCATGCGAGCGGCAGATAGCCGTATATGCCGGATCCCACCTGGTGGATCATGCCCGCACGGAGCATGAGCTTGTGGCTTGCGAGTTCGGCCTCGGCCGGGTCCTCGCGTAGGGTCTTGCCGAAGAGCTTTGAGAGGCGCACTGGCGCGCGGAGGCCAGACTAGACCTGCGCTAGCTCCTTTTCGACCTCGCGGATCTCCTCCATCAGCGCAGCGAGCATTTCGGACTCTTCGACTATCTTCGACTTTCTTCCCTTGCGAAAGATGATCGCGCGTCCCACGCCTGCGGCTATGCCCACGTCGGCATCCTTTGCCTCACCCGGCCCATTGACCTCGCAGCCCATAACCGCCACCTTCACCGGCGTCTTGGTCTTGCGCAGTAGCTCCTCGACATCATTGGCCAAACCGCGAATGTCGACGTCCGCACGTCCGCACGAAGGGCAGGCGACCAGCGTTGCACCCTCCTTGCGCAGGTTCAGCGACTTGAGGATCTCGATGCCGGTGTAGATCTCCTCGGCCGGCTCGTCGGAGAGCGAAACCCTTATGGTGTCGCCGATACCCTCGTACAGGAGGGCGCCCAGGCCCATCGCGCTCCGGATGCTGCCAGCCCTGGCCGTACCGGCCTCCGTGATCCCGAGGTGCAGGGGGTATGGAACCAGGCCGGCCATGCGGCGGTAGGCCTCGATGGTGGTGTCGATATCAAAGGCCTTGAGGGAGATCTTGATCAGGTCGAAGTCAAGGTCCTCAAGGATGCCGATTTCCCACAGGCCGGTCTCCACCATGTGGTCTACCACGGTGTATTGCCCGATCTCCGCCTCACCGGCCTTCGGAAGCTCGTTTACCCGGTCGGTGTGGCGAGACACCCCGCGGGTCGCCCCTATGCCGCCCACCGGGGGTAGGCTGCCGAAGTTTACGCCTATGCGGATGGGCACACGCCGCTCCTTGGCCGCCTTTACGATCGTCTCGACCTTCTCGCGGTCGCGGATGTTGCCCGGGTTCAATCGCAGGCAGTCCACACCGCTCTCCAGAGCAATCAGGGCCAGCTGATAGTGGAAATGGATGTCTGCGACGACCGGCACGCGCGAACGCCTGACGATCTCGGCCAGACCCTCGGCCGCCTGCTTGTCCGGCACCGCGCAGCGGATTATGTCGCAGCCGGCCTCGGTGGCCTCCTCGATCTGGCGCACGGTCGCATCGACGTCGCGGGTGTCGGTCTTGGTCATGGTCTGTACGGATATGGGGGCATCCCCACCTACCTTGACGCCGCCGACGTATATGGGCTTTGAGACTCTACGCTTCATGCTGCCCACGCTACCGCAGGATGCTGCCACCGTTCAAGACGCGCAGCACGTCGAAATAGCTGATAACGACGATCAGACCGATGAGCACCGCAAATCCCATCATGTGCGTCAGGCCCTCGTGCCGGGGCGAGATGCGCTTGCCCCCGCGGGCCCACTCTATCACCACGAAAAGGAGGCGACCGCCGTCAAGGGCGGGAATGGGCAGGATGTTCATGATGCCCAGCGATACGCTGAGCAGCGCCGTGAGCTGGAACACCCACGAAAAGCCCAGCTCGTCCACCACCTCCCCCGTGGCCTGGGCAATGCCTATGGGGCCGGCCACGCCGGGGTTCCGCCCCGAGGACAGCCCCTGGGTGATCCCGTCCTTGGTCACCACCAGGATGTCCCCGATGGTGCGGAACGACATCGGAAAGGCGCGCCAGATGGGCTCGGTCGCCGGGCGGATTATAGGGTTGGCCAGCACGATGGAAACGCCGATGGCGCCCTGGGTAAGGGTGTCACCCAGCTCCAGGGACGGGTTATAGCGGCGCGCGTCTCTGAGGGAGACCTCGGTTGCCGGATCGGCGACGGTCTCAACCACGGTCAGCTCTGGCGGATCCAATCTTGGGGTCAGCAAGAGCGCATCGGTCACGGCCAGTTCCGGAGACGAGCCGAGGCCGGAGACCAGAGAGCCCCTTCTCACCACGAGTTCAACCGGACTTCCCCTTTTGCCCTGAACGATGTCGACCAGATGCCTCGGCTCGGTGACCCGCTGTCCGTCGACCTGAAGGATCGTATCGCCTCCCCGCAGACCGGCCTCCTGCGCCGGCGAGCCGGGGGCTACACCGGCGATCATCACCTCGCTGCTCACCAGCTTGTCGTGGGGCAGCATGAACAGCACGGTGAAGATCACGACCGGCACCACCAGATTCATGAATGACCCGGCGACCAAGACGATCGCCCGTTTCCAGCGGTGCTGCCGGGCGAAGCTGTGGGGATCGGAGGGATCCTCTTCTCCCACCATCTTGACGAAGCCGCCCAGGGGGATGAGGTTGAGGGTGTACACCGTGTCCCCGAATCGGAAGCCTAGTAGACGCGGTGGAAATCCAAACCCGAACTCCGTGACCCTGATCCCGAACCACTTGGCGGTCACGAAGTGCCCCAGCTCGTGGACGAATATCAGGAATCCCAGAACGGGAATTATGAGGAGCCACGAAGGTATGTCGAACATCGCTCCTTAGGCCTTCATCGTGGTCCGGGGCTTACGGCGGGAGAGGTCACCCGTGACTCCCCTATGCCCTGTCCGGACGAGAGTCATTCCGGGCCTCCCGCACCAGGTCGGCGACCCTGGCGCGAGCCCAGCGGGCCGCCTCAAGTGCGTCATCCTCCGTTGGCTCATTGACAGCCTGGTGACCCATCAGCGTCCGCTCGATCACCCCGGGGATATCGGTAAAGGCGATGTCCCCGGCCAGGAAACTGTCGACAGCCATCTCGTCCGCCCCGCACAGGGCGGCCGGCCATGTACCCCCTCGCCTCCCGTAATCCATCGCAAGGGCGAAGCACGGATAGCGATCGCCGTCCAGCTTCTCGAATGTCAGCGCGCCTGTGGCCACCGGGTCGAACCTGCATATCTCTGCGTTTTCCAGGCGCTCCGGATGCAGCAGCGCATACTGGATCGGGAGCTTCATGTCGGGCGGGCTGATCTGGGCCTTCACCGAGCCGTCGTCGAACTCGACCATCGAGTGAATCATGCTTTGAGGGTGGATCACCACCTCTATGCGCTCCCAGGGCACGTCGAACAGCCACCTGGCCTCTATCACCTCAAAGGCCTTGTTCATCAGGGTGGCGGAGTCGATCGTGATTTTCGGGCCCATAACCCAGGTCGGGTGTTGCAGCGCCTGATCGGGCGTGACCCGGGCGAGCTGCTCGGGCGTTGCGCGGCGCATCGCTCCGCCCGAGGCGGTGATGATCAGGCGTGAGACGGTGCGCTCCTCACCGCGCAGACACTGCCAGATGGCGTTGGGCTCGCTGTCAATGGGCAGAAGGGCGCCGCCGTGCTGGGCCGCAACCCTGGTGAGGAGATCGCCGGCCATGACGATCGACTCCTTGTTGGCCAGAGCGACCGTCTTGCCGGCCCTGAGTGCCGCAAGTGTGGGGGGAAGCGCGATGTCCCCCACGGTCGCGGTGACCAGCAGGTCGACCTCCTCGTCAAGAGCCATCTCCTCAAGCGAACACAGGGCGCTGCCTTCCTCCAGGAGCGCCGCCCGCTCTCGATCGTCCCCCTCGCAATACACCAGCCTGGGTCCGAACTCTCGGACCTGACTTCCCAGCAGGTCCAACGAGCGCCTCGCCGCCAGCCCCACCACCTTCAGCCGGTCGGGAAAGCGCCTGACGACATCCAGTGTCTGGGTTCCGATCGAGCCGGTGGAACCGAGCAGGGCGATTCCCTTCCTCTTCCTGTTCACGTTCCTACTCCCACTCGCGCGCCGACCGGTCACTCAACCCGCCACCCAGCGCACAAAGCAGTAGCAGAGCACCAGGTTAAGGACTATCGAATCGAGTCGATCGAAAAGGCCTCCGTGACCGGGAATGAGGCTACCGGAATCCTTGACCCCGGCGCGACGCTTGAGGCCGGACTCCAGCAGATCACCTGCAAGGGCGCCGCCCCACATCAGCGCCCCCAGCCCGGCCGCCACCGACACCGATACAGCCAGCCCGAATCCTGCCCCCAGGGCAATCGCCACCGCCACAGCCGCCGCCAGGCCGGCAACGGCGCCCTCCCAGCTCTTGCCCGGCGATATCGACGGCGCGAGCTTGTGCCTGCCGTAGCGGGACCCGACCGCATATGCTCCCACGTCGGCCGCCGCGATAATGAGCAGCATCGCGATCGCCCACTCGGCACCGTCACCCAGACCCCTCAAGAGCGCCCCGAACCCGAGCAGTCCCCCCGCAAACAGTGCGGATCCGGCGGTGGCCGAAAAATCGGCTCGCCAACTCGCTGGACCGCGACCCGCTCCCACGGCCGCCGCAGAGACCAGCGCTCCACCGGCAAGCGCCGGCACGACGGTCAGTATGAGCGGGTGCCCGGCGGCATGAAGATGAGCTGCGACAACCAGTCCGACGGACCATGTCAGCGCCACCGGGACCACCGGTCTGGATCCGAGCCCGGCCGCCATGCGCGTCAACTCATGGGAGCCGATGACAGCCGCGGCGCCAAGCAGTGCGGCGAGCCAGTTGCCGCCTCCCCATACCGCCGCCAGCACGATCGGCAGCAGGACGGCCGAGGCGGCAAAGCGCCGCGCCAGTTCGCCCCGCAGCAGGTCCGGGCCGATACCTTCGCCAAACGGCCCGGCTCCGGCCCGATTGCCAGACACCGTGGTCACCCTCTAGGGTGCCGCCGCCTCAATGCGGCCAAAACGCCTCTGTCTGCGTTCGTACTCCTCGAGCGCCAGCTCCAGATGGGTCTCGTCGAAATCAGGCCACAGGGTAGACGTCGAGTAGTACTCGGCGTAGGCCGACTGCCAGAGCAGGAAGTTGCTGAGGCGCATCTCCCCCGCGGTGCGGATAATCAGGTCCGGGTCCGGCATGCCGGCCGTATACAGCTCGGCCGCCAGCATCTGCTCGGTCAGGTCACGGGCATCTACGCCCGATTCGATCAGTCGGCGGGCGGCTCCGACTATCTCCTCCCGGCCGCCGTAGTCGAACGCCACGCTGAGGTTGATGGTGGTGTTGTGGCGGGTCAGTTCAACGCTCCGCTCAACGGCCGCCTGCAGGGACTCGGGCAGCCTGTCCAGCCTGCCCAGATGCCTGATCCTGACGCCCTCGGCGTGCAGGACCGCCGTCTCCGACTCTATCGTGCGTCCCAGCAGTTCCATCAGCGAGTGAACCTCGTGGGCGGGCCTGTCCCAATTCTCAGTGGAAAAGGCGTAAATCGTCACGTAGCCGACGCCCCGCCTGGCCAGAGCCCGCACGACCCGGCGAACGTTCTCCGTGCCGAGGCGGTGGCCTTCTGAACGGCTCCAGCCACGCTCTTTGGCCCAGCGACCGTTGCCGTCCATGATGATCGCGACATGCCCCGGGACATCTGCCCTCATACCACGTTCACCGGTCCAAAGACGTCGCGGCTCATGGCACCGCTATACCTCGAGCACCTCGGACTCTTTGTCCTTCCTGAGTCCGTCCATCTCGCCGATGTAGCTGTCGGTTATCTTCTGAACCTGGTCCTGCGCTCGGCGTCCCTCGTCCTGGCCTATCTCGCCATCCTTTTCCAGCTTTCGAAGCCCCTCTATGGAGGCCCTCCTGATGTTGCGGACAGCTACATGGCCGTCCTCCGCCTTGCGGGCCACGACCTTCACCAGTTCCCTGCGCCGCTCCTCGG
Organism: Dehalococcoidia bacterium; assembly: GCA_034421295.1. GTDB lineage: Bacteria > Chloroflexota > Dehalococcoidia > Lucifugimonadales > UBA2962 > CAUZIR01. The sequence goes on along the minus strand of DAOUKM010000003.1, from coordinate 242,154 downwards.
TGAGTACCGGCAGCGTTATACGGATGACCTCGCCATCGCTGTTAGGGGTCAGACCCAGGTCGGAGGCCAGGATGGCCTTTTCCACATCGGCGGACGCTCCACGGTCCCAGACCTGAATGAGCAAGACCCTGGCCTCCGGCACCGTGATGGTGGCCAGCTGGTTGAGCGGGGTTAAGGTGCCATAATAGTTGACCTGGATCGAGTCCAATAGACGGGGGCTGGCCCGGCCGGTCCTGATTGTGGACAGTTCCCGCCTAAGGGCCTCGACCGACTTGCCCATGCGATCGTGAGCGTCCTTTACGACGTCTTCGATAGCCATCTTCCCGGCTCCTCTCGAGTAGTTTGCGCGGTGAACGGGCTGGCGGCGCCCCCAGACAGTTTACGTCGGGGTCAGTCCATGCGGGTATCGGACACCAGTGAACCTATGGCCTCTCCGGCGATGATCCGGGGGAGATTCTCCTCCAGGGTGATGTCGAACACCCTGATCGGCAGCCTGTTTTCCATGCACAGGGACAGGGCCGTCGCGTCCATTACACCAAGCCTGCGTTCCAGCGCCTCCTGGTATGTGACGAACTCATGCTTTTCGGCGTTGGGGTCCAGGTTGGGGTCGGTGCCGTACACGCCGTCAACGGCATATTTGGCCATCAGCAGCACGTTCGCTTCGATCTCGACCGCCCGCAGGGCCGCCGCGGTGTCCGTGGTCATGTAGGGGTTGCCGATGCCCGCAGCGAAAATGACCACCCTCCCCTTCTCAAGGTGCCTTACCGCGCGCCGACGTATATAGGGCTCGGCGATCTGCTGGACGTTGATGCCCGTCTGGGTTCTGGTGTCCACTCCCCTGAGTCGCTCCAGGGAGTCCTGCAGGGAGAGTGCATTGACGATCGTGGCCAGCATTCCCGCGTAGTCGGCCGCCACCCGGTCCATCCCCTCATACTCGGCGTCTGCGCCGCGCCATATGTTGCCCCCGCCGACGACGACGCCCACCTGCACGCCCATCTCGTGTATCGACTGGATCTGGCCGGCGATATGGTTGACGGCCTCGGGATCGATACCGTAACCCCGCTCGCCCTTGAAGGACTCTCCGCTGAGCTTGAGAAGAACCCGCCTGTAGGCGGACTTATGCGAGGCCATCCCCGCCCCCGACGCTATTCGCCCAGCGCGAACCGGGAGAACCTCTTTACCTTGATGTTCTCTCCCAGCTTGCCGGCTACCTCCAGAACAAGGTCCCTTATGGACAGGGAGGCATCTCTGATGTACGGCTGGGCCATGAGCGCGACTTCCGCCGGGTCACCTGCCTCGTCGTCGGGGATGTCGGACTCCTCGATGTATTTGGGCGACATGGCGGCGATCTGCATGGCCAGGTTGTGCGCGAGTTCCCTGTAGTCGTCGGTGCGCGCAACGAAGTCGGTTTCGCAGTTAACCTCGACGAGCACGCCTACCCTGCCGGCACCATGGATGTACGCCTCGACCAGACCCTCTTTGGCGCTCCGGTTGGCCTTCTTGACGGCCGCGGCGACTCCGCGCTGCCTCAGCAGCTCGCGAGCTCTGTCCACGTCGCCTTCGGTCTCTTCCAGAGCCCTCTTGGCGTCCATAACGCCGGCACCCATCTCCTCCCTGAGCGCCTTTATCGTTGCTACACTGATCTCCAAGTCAGCCCCCGTTCATTCCTGAGTTGCAGCGGCCTCGGCGCCGCCTTCGTCCGGCCCCGCTGCCTGATCTTCCACCGGAAGGTCCTCGGGCACCTCCGCGGCCTCCGGGCCCAGGTCCACCTCGTCCCGGGCAGCCTGCTCCAGGGCGATGGCGGCGGCGGCCCTCATTGCCACGGCGTCATCGTCACTGGACGAATCGCGCAGGTCCTCCTCCATCGATTCCCGCCTGTTGCGGCCCTCGATGACCGCGTCGGCCATCTGACCCGTAACAAGCCTGATCGAACGAATTGCGTCATCATTGCCCGGGATCACGTAGTCAACCTTGGTCGGATCGCAGTCCGAGTCGACCAGGGCCACCACGGGAACCCCAACGCGCTCGGCCTCGGCGACCGCAAGCGATTCCTTGCCGATGTCGACCACGAACAGCGCCCCCGGCATCTCGACCATCTCCTTGATGCCGCCCAGGTAGCGGTTCAGCCTCTTGATCGAGTCCTCGAGCCTCTGAGCCTCCTTCTTCGGCCGACGCTCAAACTCCCCGGCCGCCTTGCGCTCCTCGAGCTTGACCAGGTAGTCCATGCGGGTCTGGATGGTCTTGAAGTTGGTCAGGGTGCCCCCCAGCCACCTCGTCGACACGTAGAATGCGCCACACCGCTGAGCCTCGTTGGTGATGGTCTCGTGCGCCTGGCGCTTGGTGCCGACGAAGACGACGCGCTTGCCCTGGGCCGAGACATCGGCGATGAACTCCTTGGCCTTTTCGAGCAGCTTCAGGGTCTGCTGTAGATCGATGATGTGGATCCCGTTGCGGGCCGAGAAGATGTACTGCCTCATCTTGGGGTTCCATCGCCTCTTCTGGTGTCCGAAGTGGACCCCCGCCTCCAGGAGGGACTTCATCGTTACCGCACTCCCCTGCTCGGGCACTTCTCTAGTAAGGAGTTGGGTTGGAGCTTGCTCAATCACCATGTGGCGCCGCCTCTAGTGCATTTGATCGGTCCCGTAGCTGGCGGGGCGAGAATTTCGCCGGCCAAAAGGCACACGGCGATCCGCCGAGACCCGACCATACTCGTCGCGCCAGTATACCACGCCGGACCTGCGCGGGCCCGCACGGACGCCTAAGCACTCGGGCGCATGGCCCGACGATCGATTGTCGCTACGGTACCGTATATGCTAGAATGCCAGTCTGTATGGCCGGGCCAACCGTACCGCTCCCAACAATCGGAGCAGTCGGACATGGCCCTATCCCCTGCAACGCTGACCTTCAGGAAATATGTACTTAGACGCAGATCGAAAGAGAGAGATTCGGGAACAGTACCGGATCCACGAAAGTGACACCGGTTCAACCGAGGTGCAGGTCGCGCAACTGACGGACAGGATCGTGACGCTCACCGACCATCTGAGAACCCACAACCACGACGAATCGACCCGGCGGGGTCTCCTCAAGCTGGTAGGACGACGCAGAAGGCTGCTCAGATACCTAAACCGCGAGGACGTCGACCGCTATCGTTCGCTGATCGGTAGGCTGGGCTTGCGAAAATAGCAGCCCTTCAGTTGCGATCCCCCCAGGCACCTCCACCCCCAAGTCAGCACCCCCGACACACCTAGCACAGTTACTCACACTCCAAACACCCATCCCACACAGCTATCCCACTCAGGCGGGCGGCCTCATGACGCCCGCAGGCCCCGGCCCCAAATATACCCACAGGTCCCGGGCGGCAGGTAGGAAGAGAAGAGAGGTACGTTTTGTCTACATTTGAACTGCAGTTGGGCGGCCGCACGCTCACGGTTGAAACCGGGAAGCTCGCCCAACAGGCTGGAGGATCGGCCGTCCTTACGTACGGCGACTCCGTGCTGCTCGTGACGGCCACGATGTCCAAGCCCAGGGAGGGGATAGGCTTTTTCCCCCTCACCATCGATTTCGAGGAGCGCATGTATGCGCGGGGCAAGATACCGGGCAGCTTCTTTCGGCGTGAGGGTCGCCCGAGCACGGATGCGATCCTGATCTGCCGGCTGACCGACAGGCCGCTGCGGCCCCTGTTTCCGAAGGGGTTCCGCAATGAGGTGCAGGTGATAACCACACCTCTCTCGGCGGACCTTGAGAACCCGCTGGACATAATCTCCATCAACGGGGCATCCCTGGCGGTGACGCTATCGGACATACCGTTTGGGGGACCGCTCGGCGCGACAAGGGTCGGACATGTCGACGGCAAGCTGGTCATCAACCCGACCTTCGAAGAGATCGAGCGCAGCAGACTGGACCTGATCGTCGCCGGCTCCAGGGACGGGGTGATGATGATCGAGGCCGGGGCCAGCGAACTCGACGAGGAGTCTATCTTCCGCGCCATCGAACTGGGCCAGGAACAGAACCTGCGGCTGGTGGACCTGCAGGAACAGATCGCCGCTCAGCACGGCAAACAGAAGGCAGAGTTCAGCGCACCAGCCGCGCCGGAGGGTCTGGCCGAGAAGATCGCATCGATGGTCGACGGCAAGCTGGACCAGGCGATCGAGCACTCCATATCGCCCGACAAGGACACCTCCCGGATAAACGAACTCCGGGAAGAACTGATCGCCGAGCTGGCCGACGATTTCGAGCCGCGTGACGTCAAGGACTCCTTCGAGTCGCTGGTGGACGGCGAGTTTCGACGGAGAATGCTGCAGGGCGTAAGGCCCGACGGACGCAACCCCACCGAGATCAGAGCCCTCTCGGCGGAGGTAGGACTGCTGCCCCGCACACATGGCACGGGACTGTTCCAGAGAGGAGAGACCCAAGCCCTTGGAATAGTGACCCTGGGCTCGGTGGGGGACGCGCAGAAGCTCGACAACATCAACCCGCGCGAGAGCAAGCGCTTCATGCTGCACTACAACTTCCCGCCCTATTCGACTGGCGAGACCAAGAGGGTGGGTTCGCCGGGCCGCAGGGAGATCGGGCACGGAGCCCTGGCCGAGAGGGCCATCGTACCCGTGCTGCCGACCGAGGAAGAATTCCCCTACACGGTTCGAGTGGTATCGGAGATCCTGGGAAGCAACGGCAGCTCCTCGATGGCATCCGTCTGCGCGGCAACCCTGTCGCTAATGGACGCGGGCGTTCCCATCAGAGCTCCGGTTGCAGGCATTTCGATAGGACTGATCACCGGCGAAGGGGATGGATGGCTGGCCCTGACCGACATACAGGGCAAGGAGGACCACATCGGCGACATGGACTTTAAGGTCGCCGGCACCCATGAGGGGATCACCGCCATCCAGCTCGACATGAAGGTCAAGGGTATCGGGTCCGACGTGATCCAGGCCGCCCTCAGCCAGGCGAGGGACGCCAGGGTGCGCATTCTCGATGCGATGGCCGAGGCGATCGCCGAGCCCAGGACCGAGGTCAGCCCATTTGCCCCGCGCATCACCCGGGTGAGCATCCCGGTCGACAAGATCGGCGCAGTGATCGGACCCGGCGGCAAGGTCATCCGGGGAATCATCGAGGAGACCGGAGCCTCCGTCGACGTACAGGACGATGGCGAGATCCTGATCGGCGCGGTTGACGAGGAGTCAGCCCAGAAGGCCGTCAAGATGATTGAGGCGCTTACCAGGGACGCCCAGGTGGGAGAGGTCTACACCGGCAAGGTTGTAAAGACGCTCGATTTCGGTGCCTTCGTGGAAATACTCCCCGGCAAGGACGGTATGGTCCACATAAGTGAACTGGCCGACTACCGGGTCCCCAGCGTCGAGGACGTGGTCTCAGTGGGCGACGAGATCACCGTGATCGTAAAGGACGTCGACTCCACGGGTCGCATCAGCCTGTCTCGCAGGGCCCTGCTGACCGGCGATGGCGTGGGCCTTGAGGGCAACGGCAGTGAGAACGGCGGCCAGGGGGGACGCTTCGACCGGGGCAGCGAGCGACGTGGTGGAGGTGGAGGCTACCGGGGAGGAGCCGATCGGAGAGGCGGCAGGGGCCGTGGAGGCAGGCCCGGTGGCGGCCACCGCGGCGGTGGAGGTGGACGCGGACCGCGGCGCGGTTAGCCCGGTCGACCGATGAGCGCGGTTGTCCCCATCCGGGTAGTTGTCCAGGGGGCTCTGGGCCGCATGGGCGTCCAGATTCTGGACGCGCTGACGAATGAGGCAGACACCCTGCCTACCGGAGCCGCCGACCTGGCTGCGGACAGCGATAGCCTGCCCCTGCCAGGTGGCGGGGGCCGTATCCCGCTGGCCAGATCGCTGTCCGACGCGCTGGGTGACGCAGACGTAGTCGTGGACGTGACCACGGCCGAGGGTGCCCTGGCCGCCATCAGAACGGCGGCGCCACGGGGGGTTGGTGTGGTCATCGGTTCGTCGGGCGTACCGGACTCCACCGTAGGGGAAGCCCGTGTCCTGGCTGAGCGGCACTCGGTTGGCATAGTCGTGGTACCGAACTTTGCGGTCGGCGCGGTTCTGATGACGCACCTGGCCAGGGTCGCCGCACGATTCTTCGAGTACGCCGACCTGATTGAGACGCACCACGAGAAGAAGATCGACGCTCCATCGGGCACGGCCATGGCAATAGCGAGAGCGGTGGTCGAAGGGAGAGGTGGCCCCATGAAGGCCCCGGTCCCGGACAAAGAGACGATACCGGGCACCAGGGGCGGAGAAATCGGCGGAGTAACCATACACAGCGCCAGGCTGCCGGGCAGAGTGGCCAACCACGAACTCGTGCTTGCCGCGCCGGGGCAGACCCTCACCATGCGCCACGAGTCGATCGATCGCACCAGCTTCATGCCCGGCGTGATCGCTGCTGTGCGGGCTGCGGTGAAGGGCCCGGGACTGACGGTCGGCCTGGAGCAGGTACTGGGCCTGCGCTAGCCCCTCAATCCGGCCCCGGAAAGCTCAAGGCCAAGTCGCATGACCGGACTCAACATAGCCGTCGTAGGCGCAACCGGCGCCGTCGGCCGCGTGTTTCTGTCGATGATCGGCGAGCGCCGCTTCCCGGTGGCCAGGTTACGTCTGTGCGCCTCTCCCCGTTCGGTGGGTTCTAGCGTCCTGGTCGACGGACAGGACCACGCCGTGGAGCCCGTAAGCGACGAGGCGCTCGAGACCTCCGACTTCGTGTTCGTCTCCGCCACGACCGAAGTCAGCAGGAGGGTCGCGGCCAGGGCGGCCGAGCTGGGAGCGGTGGCAATAGACGACAGTTCGGCTTTTCGCATGGAGCCGAAGGTGCCCCTGGTGGTGCCCGAGGTCAACGCCGACGATCTGGATTCACATGAGGGAATCGTTTCGATACCCAACTGCTCTACGACCCCCCTGGTGATGATCCTCGACGCGCTGGGCAATCTCAGCAGGGTCGAGCGCGTGGTGGTCGCCACCTACCAGTCCGTGTCCGGAACCGGCGCGGCGGCCCTGGAGGAACTGCGGGTGCAGAGCGAAGCGTTACTGGCCGGGGACCAGGCCGAACCCGTCGTCTATCCCCACCAGATCGCCTTCAACGCCCTTCCCCATATAGACGATTTCGGATCGGACGGATACACGCGCGAGGAGCGCAAGATGCTAGAGGAGACGCGCAAGATCCTCCATCGGCCGGACCTGCCCGTTTCCGCCACTTGCGTGAGGGTACCGGTGAGGGTCGGCCACTCCGAGGCCGTGCAGGTCGAATTGGCCGAGACGGTCGACCCGGCCGAGGCCCGGGCATGCCTTGCCGCCTATCCGGGTGTAAGGGTCGTGGACGACCCGGATGCGCCCAGCTATCCTACGCCGGTGCTGTCGGCGGGCGAGGATGATGTGCTCGTGGGCCGCGTCAGGGCCGACGCTTCACACCCGCGGGGCCTGGCACTGTGGATTTCCAGCGATAATCTGCGCAAGGGAGCTGCCCTAAACGCCATGCAGATTGCCGAGGAGATGATCCGCCGGGAGATGGTCAGGCCGCGGAACTAGATCCCGGGCGATGGGCATCGCACTCCGGGGCGAATTGGAAGGATACGATGACCGAGCTTGGACGAGTGATCACGGCGATGATCACACCCTTCGACGACGAAGGACAGGTCGACTACGAAGAGTCCGCCCTTCTGGCCAGGGCACTGGTGAGTTCGGGCAGCGAGGGGCTGGTGGTCACGGGCACCACCGGGGAGTCACCCACCCTGACCGCCGAGGAGCGCCTGGGGCTATACCGGGCGGTTAAGGCCGCCGTCGGCGACAGTGCGGCGGTGATCGCCGGGACCGGCACCAACGACACGGCCGAGAGCATCGCCAACAGCCGGGACGCCGAGCGGGAAGGCGCGGACGCGGTCCTGCTGGTGGTGCCTTCCTACAACAAGCCACCTCAAGAGGGCCTGTACCGGCACTTTCGTGCGGTTGCTGAGGAGGTCTCCATACCATGCATCCTCTACAACGTGCCAGGCCGCACGAGCCTGAACATGGCGGCTGAAACGACCATCCGACTGAGCGAGATCGACAACATAGTCGGCGTCAAGGAGGCCGGAGGCGATCTCGGACAGATCACCCGGATCGTCGAGTCCGCTCGTGGTGACTTTCGGGTCTGGAGCGGTAACGATGATGAGACCTTCTACATAGTGGCGGCCGGAGGCTACGGAGTCGTCTCGGTCGCCTCACACCTGGTCGGCGAGCAGATAAAGGGCATGATCGGGATGCTCCTGGAGGGCGAGATCGAAGCTGCGGCGGCAGAGCACCGACGGCTGCTGGAGCTAAACCAGGTGATCTTCACGGTCTCCAACCCGATCCCCATCAAGCATGCCGTCGCCAGGCGCGGCTATAGAGTGGGAATACCCAGGTTGCCGCTGGTGTCTCTGACGACGGAACAGGCATCGCGAATCGAAGAGGTCATCGACCGCTACAGCATCGACCTTCCCGCCCGCTAGGTCCCGTCCGGGCCGCCGGCGAAGGACAGCGGGCTAGACGATCGGACGCACCGTTATCGCCTCTTCGCGGCGGGGTCCGGTCGAGATGATGTCGATAGGGCTGCCTATCAACTCTTCCAACCTATCGACGTAGGCCGTCGCCTGCGGCGGGAGGTCCCCGTACTTGGTGACGCTGGCCGTGGGCTGGTCCCAGCCGGGATGCTCCTCGTAAATGGGCCTGCATCTCTCAAGCGCGATCTGTCCTCCGGGCGGCTCGTCGATCACTTCGCCTTCCAGTTCGTAGGCCGTACAGACCCGGATCGAATCGAAGCTGTCGAGTACGTCAAGTCGCGTGAGCACGTTCGAGGTGTAGCCGTTGACCCGGCTGGAGTAGCGGGCAAGCACCGCGTCGAACCATCCCACCCGCCTGGCCCTGCCGGTGGTGGTGCCAAACTCCTGGGCCAGCGAGCGAATGCGTTCTCCCGTCTCACCGGTAAGCTCGGTTGGGAACGGCCCGGACCCAACCCTGGTGCAATAGGCCTTGAACACTCCGACCACGCCTGTGATCTGCTTGGGATGCAGGCCGAGTCCCACGCAGGCCCCGCCTATGGTCGGGTTGGACGAGGTGACGTACGGATATGTCCCGTGATCCAGGTCGAGCAGGGCGCCCTGGGCACCCTCCAGCACCACTACGCCGCCACGGTCCAGCGTCTCGTGCAGGGTGTGCTCCACGGGCCCGATGTACGGAGCCAGAGAATGGCTCCACTCCCTGCAGCGCTCGTACGCCGAATCGACGGAGAGCGGATCGCCGCCGTACACACGTGTGATCAGTGCGTTCGCGTGCTCAAGGACCGAGGCGAGCCTCGGCTCGAGCGCAACCAGGTCCAGCAGGTCCGCGGTCCGGAGCCCGTTGCGGGAAGCCTTGTCTGAGTAGGCCGGTCCGATCCCGCGGCCGGTGGTTCCGATGGCCTTGTGACCCTTGGCCGCCTCCGACAGCTGATCAATCGCGATGTGATGCGGCATGATCAGATGCGCTCGCTCGCTCACATACAGGCGACCATCCACATCCACGCCTCGATCCTTGAGCGAAGCGATCTCCTCGAGAAGTGTATCCGGATTGACCACCACACCGCTGCCCATGACGCTGAGCGTCTGGGGCCAGAAGATGCCCGATGGCACCTGGTGCAGGCTGAAATGGCCCTGATCGTTGATGACGGTGTGGCCCGCGTTGTTGCCGCCTGCGAAACGGGCCACGACGTCTGCCCGCCGGGAGAGGAAGTCGACGATCTTCCCCTTTCCCTCATCGCCCCACTGGGCGCCCAAAACGGCGTAGGCCGGCACGATAGTCCTTCCGTTCCCTTCCGGATCAGGCGGCGGAGGCCAGTTCCGACTCCAGCTCGGATAAGGAGGAGTCGACGGCCGCGACTATCTCGTCAATCTCGTCGCGGGTAACGCATAGAGGCGGCGCCATCTGCAGCACCTGGGGGCCGAGCATCCGCAGCAGAAGGCCGCGTCTCCGGAACTTGTCGGTCATCCGGTCGGCTATCTTCAGGTTCTCGGGAAAGCCTGCCTTTGTCTGCCTGTCGCTGACTATCTCCAGGCCCAGTAGCAACCCTATCCCCCGCACATCGCCGACCAGGGCGTGAGACCTGCCCACATCCTTTAGAAGGTCGAGAAAATAACCCCCAAGTTCGGCCGATCGCTCCACCAGGCCCTCTCGCTCGATGATATCGATATTCACCAGGGCCGCCGCGGTCGCCACGGGATGACCCCCTGCCGTAAGCGCCGCATGGAACTCGTTGCCTGCCCCGACAAACACGTCCGCCACCTCTCGCGTGGCCACTACCGAGCCGATCGGCACATAGCTGCTCCCAAGTCCCTTGGCCATCGTCATAAGGTCCGGCACGACGCCAAAGTGATCTATGCCGAACATCCTGCCGGTCCGGCCGAACCCGCAAACGACCTCGTCGACAATCAGCAATACACCGTACCTGTCGCAGATCGACCGCACCATGGGCCAGTATTCCTCACCGGGCACTATCGATCCCATGGAGCTGGTGATCGGTTCCCCAATCAGAGCGGCGACCGTTTCCGGGCCCTCTGCCAGGATTGTCCGCTCGACCGCCTCGGCGCAGAGCCTTGCGCATTCGGAGGTCGTCGTCCCTCCACACTCGCAGCGATAAGGATTGGGCTGAGGTGCGTAGACGAGGCCGGCGGGCGCGGGCTCGAAGTCTCCCAGAGGCCCTCCGGCCCTCGATTGTCCCAGCCAGGCCACTCCGGCCGTGGCACCGTGATAGGAGCCACGCCGGCTGATGATCTTGTACCTGTCCCCTGCACCACGCCGGGCGTGGAACGCCCTGGCCATCTTGATCGCCGTCTCATTGGCCTCTGATCCTCCCGATACCAGCCAGGACCTCTCCAGGTCTCCGGGGGCCAGCTGTCCAATCCTCTCGGCGAGGCGCACGGCAGAGGGAGCCACGGTTTGCTCCGGGTAGTAGGCGAGCTCGGCCATCTGCCTGAGTACCTCATCGGCGATCTCAGTTCGACCATAGCCGACGGTGACTGAAGCGTAGCCACCATTAACGTCCAGCCACCTTCGGCCGTCTGTATCGACGATCGTAAGGCCCCTGGCCTCCGAGACGATGATGGGTTCTCCCTCCTCCGCCATGTCGATCCAGCCCCCCGCCTGCATCCAGAGGTGTCGAAGGGCTAACTGTCTCAGATCCTGACTGACCGTCATGCCAGCCTCCCTATTCCCATCTCGCCCTCAAACTCCCAGAGTCCCAGGTCGACGGCATGGACGATTTCGTCGGCGTCTTGACGCGTCAGGCACAGAGGGGGCGCAAAGTGAAGCAGATTTCCCCTGGCCCTGAAGATGAGTCCGTGCTTGCGGAACTTTTCCGTGAGTCTTTCTCCGACCTCCTGGTCCGACGGGAAGGAGGCCCTGGTAGAGCGATCCGAGACGAGTTCGACCGCCACGAACATCCCTATGCCGCGGACATCTCCGACCAGGGGATGATCGATAATCAGGCTCTCCATCTGCTCCTTGAGGTAGGACCCCACCTGCTCTGCATTATCAACCAGGCCCTCTGTCTCGATGATCTCGATATTCTTTAGCGCCGCAGCGGCGGCAACGGGATGCCCGCTGTTTGTCAGCACGTGCCTGAGGACGTCTTCACCACCGCCGAAACGGTCGGCTATCGAGTCGCTGACGACTGCGGCCGCCAGAGGCATGTACGCGCTTATGATGCCCTTGGCCACGGTCATCACGTCCGGGACTACTCCGAAGCGTTCCATGCCGAACATCCTGCCCGTTCGGCCGAAACCGCAAACCACCTCGTCGACTATCATCACCACGCCGTAGCGACTGCAGATCTCACGCACCATCGGCCAGTACTCGCTGCCGGGAACTGGCGCCCCCTGAGGTATGGCCACCGGCTCGCCGATGAATGCCGCGACCGTGTCAGGACCAAAGTGCAGGATCGCATCTTCAACAGCCTGCGCGCAGAGCACCGCACACTCGGAGGGGGTGGTACCACCCAGCTCGCAGCGGTATGGGTTGGGCTGTGGCACATGCACCATGCCGGGGTAGGCGGGCCCAAAGTCTGATTTGGGCGCCGAAGGTCCGTCGCCCGCCCACAGGACCCCGGCTGTCATGCCATGGTAGGAACCCTTCCTGCTGATGACCCGGTAGCGGCCGGTCTCGCCCTGGCGCCTGTGGAAGGCCCTGGCGATCTTGATTGCGGTTTCGTTCGCCTCGGAGCCACCGGAAACAGGGAACACCCGATTCAGGTCGCCGGGCGCGAGCTGCGCGAGCTTCGCCGCGAGCTCAACTACGGGCTGGGCCGTCGTACCAACCGGGCAGAAGTTGGCCCTTAGCATCTGGGCGTGCGCCGCTTCGGCTATCTCCACCCTACCGTAGCCTACGTTTACGCAGCTGTAGCCGCCATTGACATCGATCCACGTCCTGCCTTCGGAATCGGTAACCCTCACACCATCCCCGGAGACAATGACCGGCGGGCCGCCCGACTCGGCCATCTCGACCCAATCGCGGTTGTGCACCCACAGATAACGCAGTGCTGATTGCCTGAGGGCCTCGCTATCAGTCACTGCTATCAAATCGCTTCTCCTGCACAGCTATAGCACTGCAAAATTCAATGAAATCGGCCAGGACACATGCGTTGCGGGCCGTCCCAAATCCCCGGCAAAAGTATACGACCGGGCGGTCTGCTCAACAAGCGTTTCCTCGCTTACGTCCGGCCGCAGGTGCCATCAACGAGCTTTGACACTACCCCTACCGTGTACTATGATTTTGGCAGAAAAATGGCCGCGGCAACGTAGCTCAGCAGGCAGAGCGGGCGCTTCATAAGCGCTAGGTCACAGGTTCGAGCCCTGTCGTTGCCACCCTGGATAGGGCAGCATGGCGTTGCTCCACTGCATGCACGGATGCCTCATCGGACATTGGGTCAGAATCGAGAACCCGACACAGTGAGGGGCGGTTAGCTCAGCGGTTAGAGCGCCTGTCTTACACACAGGAGGCCAGAGGTTCGAATCCCCTACCGCCCACCCAACTGGACAAAATCAAGAACTTTCACCTTGAGGCTCACCTGGGACCTCTAACCTCACGCCCAGGCTTACCCGTTTGGCGATAGCATCACAGCGGATAAGTGAAGGCTCCGACGTCACTTCCTTTCTGGTCTGCATCTCCCGTTTGCCGTCCCACAGCCGACGCTGGACTCGGTGATGGAGGCTGCGGGTGATGGTGCGAATGGGCGCACGTCGCTGCGGCTCCTCTTGCCCTAGACCCGTTGCAGATGATGCTCATGAGCCAAGCCATCCCGGCGCTTGTAGGGGACTCAGCGAGCATCCGGTACGATGGCCATCGACATGACCGGACGACCAGCTAAGGTCACTCTGCGTTCGGTGCTGTCGACGATGGGGGAGTTACCGGCATGTCAACCAAGTCCTAGGTGTCCCGATTCAGCTCTATGGCGTCTGCGCTAGGCAGCACCAGTTGAGAACAACCACATCGGGCTTATCCTCTTCCGCAAAACACAGGCTCCGGATCTTCGATCACAACCGGGGTGTTGCCCGTCACGAGAAGAAGTCCCGAGACTTCCTGAATGACTAAAGCTAGTCGGCCATTAGGAGGATGCGCACTGTTTCCACGCTTGCCCCCGACTCCCGCTGCGAGAAGCGACTCGGAGGGGCACCCGCCGCGCCTTCCACATTGGATACTCTGTCGTGGCCTCCACATAGACGGCACAAGTCTCCTCCTGTCAAGATTATGGGATGGTGTAGTAGCAGGATTTAGGAAACCTGCTAGCCCAATCAATCAAAAGACGGCTAAGTCGTATACATATGGAATCCCATAGTGAACGGAGTGGGCGATGCGAGAGATGAAGAGAAAAGTGCCGGAGACACTCCACTTCGTTAAGGGGCTGTTGACCTCGGTCGACGAAATCTCGAATTCACTGAGTGGCGAACTGGAGCCACGGCAGGTGTTGGCTCACAAACACGCCGATATAGCCAAGTTCAGCCCCTTGCAGATACAGCACTTGGGCATGTATCAGGGTCGGGTTGTTTTAGTAGCGCTTGCGGCCGAGCTGGCTCTTAAATTTGCTTGGGAAGCAGAGTATCAGGATAGGACGTCAACCGATACACATGACCTCCTGAGATTGTTTGAGTGCCTATCAACTGAACTCAAAGATAAAGCTAGGAACGAATATCAAAGACGCGTCACGGACCCACCCGAAAAAACGTGGAGGACCATTGATCAAGCCTTTAGGGTCTGCCGTAATGCCTTTGTAGACTGGCGGTACATCGTCGAGCAAGGCAAGTATCCGAATTACGTAATGCGTGCAACGTACCTGAAGGAAGCGACCTTGAGCGTCATTGACGTTATCGACTGACAGGAGAACAGAGGCGTCTGATGCCGACCATTTCGATACCGATAGAGCGGCTCTTGTTTGGCAATGACCACTGGCGCTCCCATCGCGCTGTGGCCGAATTAGAGATCTATTGTGACTTGCTTCAGAAGCTACAGGACAGGATAGATTCACTGGACACGAGAGGCAGAGATGAAGAAGCCTCTCTTTTTAGTGCTCAGGCAGTCATAAATGGTTATGCCTTCGAGATAGCAATGAAGTCTCTCTGGGCATTAGACGACCCCGTTGATCCCGTTCCTCACACACACTGCTTACCTAGAATATTCGACGGGCTAAATGAAAAGACAGCCACATCCCTTAAAGGACTTCAGATTACCAGACAAGTGTTGGAAGCTTGGCCCACGCCTTTCTTGACCAGCCGGTATTCAATGGAAAACAGTAGCAGAGATATCGTTGTTTATGAAATTCGGGTTCTGAGGTCTCTTGTAGAACTGTTGGAGGAAAAGTTAAAGGACGCGAGAGAGAGTCTCATGAGGTCGCCACAGCCGCCGACTGATTGAGGATCCGATCAAACACTCCGTCATGAGGTCGTCGATGGGTATTGAGTCCGCGAGTACTCGACTCTGGAATGAGTGCCGACGCCCGGACTTCCGAGTCTCTAGCCTAGTTCCATCGTGGAAGGGGTCCGTACGGACGTTGGGTAAAAGGCCATCGTAGTCAAAGGGACTACGACACATTAAAGCCGAACGCCTACCGCAGCAGCGTTGAGAGGGATCATTGGCCGACAACGAATACATCGCATGGGTTCTTGAGGGCAAAGTAGCTTGGAATAGCAGGCGTGAATCGCATGATGGTCGCCCCCGGTTCTCCTTTGTCGACTTCGTCGAGGTGTTTAGAGAGGCCGGAAAGCTCGATCGTAATGGACGGGTTCCTCTTAATGGCTTCGATTTTAGCAACACAGACTTCCATGGAGCCAATCTCAGCAATGTAGATCTCCAAGGAGCTAACCTGCGACGTTCCCGGCTGATCGGCACTCGTCAGCATGACACATCCTTCGCTCAAGCTGATCTTACAGGCGCAGAATTCGGTGTCGGCTATCTTGGAGACACTGACTTCACCAGCGCCATGCTCGCAAACTCGGACCTTGTCCATGCGAACCTCACTGGCGCCGACCTGGGCTGGTCCCGGTTCTGGCAAGCGAAGCTTTATCCAGACTCCAACCAAGTTGCTAAGACAGCCTCTCAGCCAGGAATCTCAAACGCCGTCCAGAAAATCGAGAGTGTTGCGGACTTGATCGAAAAATGCTTGGAGATGAGAAATCGCTATGATGGCTTCACACTCTATTTTCGAGGAGAGCGTGACAGAGCATGGATCCTCCAACCTTCGGTGATGCGGCCTTCCTGCGATGGAACCTTCAAATTGCGTGCCCATGAAGCAGAAATGCTGAGCGACCTAATCTCGAGAAGGCCAACGGATTTTCATGGCATGACTTCGGCCTTAGAGCAAATCGTAGTCGCTCAGCACCACGGATTGAAGACTCGCTTGCTCGACGTGACACGTAATCCCTGCGTGGCCCTATTCTCGGCGTCTGACAGACGTGATGCTGACGGTAAGGCACACGACAATACGATGGACGGTCGTCTGCACATGTTCGCAGTACAGAAAGAGTTGATCAAGCCTTTCGACAGCGACACTGTCAGTATCATAACCAACTTCGCCAAACTGGATCGTGGCTACCAGAATCTTTTAGTCGGAAAGACTGGAGAAGACATTCAAGACGAAGATCCAGACACCCCACTTCGGTATGTCTACTCGGAGGCGATGCGTCGCCTCTACCATTTTATCCGACAAGAGAAGCCCCAATTTGAGAAACTGATAGATCCCAGAGACTTCTTTCGTGTATTTATTGTGGAGCCGAAACAATCCTTTGAACGCATTCGTGCTCAAGAAGGTGCGTTCATCATATCAGCATCTCATGAGCGGTTTGAACGGGAACAAGTTCTAGCCCAAACGAGGAATCTTCCAATCTACGAGTACGACACCATGATCGTACCTGGGGACAGCAAAGAGCCTATTCTTGAACAACTAGGCCTGTTGAACTTCACTCGTGAATCTCTTTACCCTAGCCTTGATGAGGTCGCTGACCGAATCACTCGACGCCACACATAGCCAAGAGTAAGTGCTGCCAAGATGTATGCTACAGGAGACTCCCCAGTTTGCCATGTGGGGTTTAGGCTAGCCGTTCTCCTGCACTCTTGCTAGTTCTCTCAGTTCATCCCAGTAGCCGGGCTCTGTTGTAGGTGGTTTGAGTTGTTCCCCCGATTCAGCATCCAAGACACCGTCGAGCTTAGGCAGGTTGTCTCTATAGGCGTTAGTGGAGTCAATTTGGGCCTGAGTTAAGCCTTCTGCCGGGTAGTGACCATCAGCGAGAGAGAATTGAGTGCCTGAAAGGTTAGCGTCAAACAGCCATGCATCTTTCAGAGTCGCGACTTGAAGACGGGCGTTTGATAAGTCTACACGCTGAAGGTGTGCGGCCGACAGGTTTACTCTGACTAAGTTTGACTTCGATAAATTCAAGTCATTCAAACTTAGGCCTTGAAGGTCCGAGCCGCGCAAGTCCAACTCGAAAGACTCGTTGCTTTCTAGAAGAACGTCCTCCTCACTTCGGGAACCTATGACCACCATGGCGGCCCCGACTTCCTCGCGTAGCCGAAGTGTATTGACTGAACTGCGGACGAATGAACTCAACCGCTTCACGACTTGGACGTGATACTCGATTGGATGCTCCCTTGCGAGTCGTTCAAGCATATCTATGCCGTCCATGCGGACGGAGGGGTCATCGCTTTCAAGTCTTGAACATCCCTGTTCGTAGCGTTCGTTGAGAAAGCTCCGCAGGGTAGTTTTGGATTCACGCTCAGCTGTCTGTGCCTGGAGAAACGCTGCGGATGCTTGTCGCAGAGTGGCGTCAGCCTGTCGTTGAGCAACGAGGCTGCGCCACATGGCGAGCATCACGGCGACGATACCGCCGACGACAAGGCCGACATTGCGAATCGTGGTGCTAAACGATTCGACAGTCTCAGTGCGGATTGTCCTAGTACCGGCTTCGAGTTCCTCTGTACGAACCTCAATGATCGAATTCAGTTGGCCCCAAAACAAGAAACAAACAAATCCTAAAGTGATAGTCACGATGACTGTCGCGGGCACCCAGAAGCGACCAGAGTCTAAGAGTTCCCGGCCGGGAAAGATCCCATCTATCCCATGCAACCAGTTCAAGTCAGACTCCCGAGGTTCAGGATCGCGGTAATCCTGCGGGAGGTGTCCGTGAAGTGCTGTACCTCCTCCAATCGCAGCGCCCTTCCCAAAACGCCACGTTCCCGGTAAGAGAGCCACTTCTTGAGCACCTGGTACCCCCCCAGCTTGTAGCTCCAGACTGCGGCCGGGACGTTGCGCCAATAGGCACTGTCGTTCAAGTAAATGTCGAAGGTAGAGTCGCCAAGGGTACCTGCCAAGTTGCCCAGAACGGTCCGTTCCTCCGCCGTGTATGCGCGCGCGACAGCCTTGCCTTGCCCTGGCATCACGGTCTCTCCCTGCCCGAAGTGACCCCACCCCGCAGCCAGCGAGAAATCGTCGTAGGTCATGTTGCCGCCGCAGGTGGTGGATGGAACGGCAACCGCAGCCACCTGTGGCTGTAGTGTTCCCCTTGTGACGCCGGGGACAAGTGTGTCAGAGTCCAGCAACGCGGCCAACTCCTGACCACGTGCAGCAGAGGCCACCAGTTCCTTCGCCGCGCTAGGTGAGACTCCTTCCGGCCAATCCGGTAGTGGAATGCGGGGCCACTCCATCCGTAACGCTCCGGCGTTGTCACGCCGGTAGGCGGGATCGTGCATGACGGCAAGGACGTAATGGAGCAAGTCCTCAACCCTGAGGCCCAAGCGGTCGAGGTAGCGTCGGGCCGCGTCCGACACATTCGGATGGCGCTCCGCGTCGGGTTTGTCGGTCCTGAGAGCTTCGGTGCGAAGGTAGGCGGGGAACATGCTTGCACCCCATTCGTTCAAATGGAGTGATGCCATATGAGGGGTCACAGCAACTTGTGGTTCCTCAGCGTCTCTCCGCAAGCGAGGAACAGCACAAAGCCAAAGGTTCCCATCAAACACTTGGGGTTTGTATTCGGCGCGAGGGCGGTCAAGCAAACCTCCGTCCGATTCCCAGTAGAGCCACCGATTGTCGAATGGCCTGTAGGAATACCGGATGTAGCCGGAATCTACCGGTCCACCTCGTTTGAGCAGTTGGTCACGGACCGCGCGGGCGTTGAACCTAGCCCTTTCATTCATCACGATTGGATAGCGTCTGGTTATCTCCTCGTGACTCAGGTCCGGGTTGAAGTAGTCGGCGACACGTTCCCTTAGCTGGTCGAGATCTACATCTACCAAGAAAGCGTCACGGCTTGTCTTGACTCCGGGAAACGAGACGGGGAACAGTTCCGGCAGGGAGGGCCAGTTGTGCCAGCCGTTGCTGACCGCTAGTCGGGCGAATGGCAAGCCAAGCGGCAGACTCGGGTCGAAGCTGTCGTAGATGGAATCCGGCTCGGCTCCTGCCGTTGCTGTCAACTCCTCCCGCTTCCTCTGTCCCCAGAGATGGCGGAAGCTGACTGTCCTTGACGGCGCGTGGCTGGCCTTCCGCACAAGCGTTGTGATTGCCGTGCCGACCTGGATGCCGACCGGATCCTCCGGCGAGGAGAAGATGCTGGGGTCGGGGTCGCCTTCCGGGGTCCTCTTGCCAGTCCTGTACTTGTCGCCGTTCAGATTGTCGATTCGGATGGCGTCGAAGGCCTCTAGATAGCGCTCCCTCATGCCAGTAAAAGAGAGGCCGTCCAACCACGAGTAGTTGGAGATGAAGCAGACGATGCCTTGGCCCGTCCTATCAGCGATACGACGCTCCGCCATACGGAAGAAGCGTACGTATAAGTCGTTCAGTCCTTGACCCTCCGGGTGTCGCACCCGTTTGGTATTCTTGTAGGCGGTCGAGAGTTCGCGTTCCTCGTCCACCGCCATCCCAGCGAAGCTGTTGTAGGGTGGATTGCCCATGATGACGAGAACTGGCGCCTCCTGCTTCACGTGTTCGGCACGTTCTCGCTCCTCTTCCAGTTCCGGGAATGGAATCGTCCTACTCTCCTTGGGTTCCCAGCCAGTGAGGGCGTTGGTAAGGAAGATACCAGCTCGCTCCGAACCGTCATCGGTGAGCGGGGCGTCTAGCTCTTGCAAAGTCAGTCCAACTTGTAGATGGGCGACGACGAAAGGGGCGGGCATGATCTCGAACCCAAACACCCGCGACGTAGCCGCCTGCTTTACATGGACACCGGTGAGTGCTCCGACTCCGCGGCCATCAAGGTTGGCGGCGATGCGGCGCAGCACCTCGGCCAAGTATGTTCCAGTGCCGCAGCAGGGGTCGAGGATATACACGTTCTCGGCAGCCAACCCATCGGCAATGCCAAGGTCATCCTTGAGCGCGCGGTCAACCCGGGCGACCATGTAGCGCACCACTTCGGAGGGCGTGTACCAGACGCCCAGTTGTTTGCGCAGCGCGGGATCGAACGCCTCCAAGAAAGGCTCGTAGAAGTAAGGGACGGCCTCGCCTTGGTCAAAGCGGTCGAAGAAGGCGTCCCGCTTCACCCGATCTAGAGCGTCCGCTGTCCAGTCCAACACCTCGACAAGGCCAAGGGACCTCAGCCGGCCGGGATCTGACAACTGCTGGAAGAGTGCTCGGAGAACTGGCGCTCGGAGATGCCAGACAGCTTCACGCCAGTTGAAAGGGCCGTTAGGCGAAGGTGTCTGACGTGACCAGAGTACCCAGGAGGAGAAGACGCCGTAGAAGAGCGTTTGCACTAGGGAGGACCGGAAGAAGGCGGCGCCGCGTTCGTCCTCAAAGCGCACGCCCAGCGCCTGCTCCAACGCCGAGCGGATACCGCCCAAGGAAGGCGTGTCGCCTGCTGCCTCCACCCGCGCCAAGCCGTCGCGGGCGTAAGAAGCTAGGAGCCAGGCTACGTCCCTCGGCTCAACAAGGATTGCGCGATGGGAGAGGGCGCGGCAGAGATATTCACCAAGTCCGGCGCCGGCCTCTCGAGCGAAGGCACGGGGCTTCTGCAGCTTCGACTCGAACTCTTTCGCGGAATGCGCCAGCCTGAGAGTCTCCAGCTTGACGGGATTGCCTGCCGTGTCCTCACCAAGAAGCACGAAGTCGCGTGTGTTGGTGACCAGCACGAGCCGGTACCTGTTCCAATAGCGGCTCACTTGGTCGCTGGATGCGGTCAGCCAGGCGTCATCTCCGACAGGCTTAACCTCCATCACACCGCATTCTGGGACCTGTCCTTGGCGCGCTCTCCCCCGTTGGACCTGCTTGGCGCCATATAAGCCAATGTCCGGATGCCCGGCACCCTGCTGTGCTAACTCACCGACACAGAACACCTTAGGCCGGAGAGTGCCCCCAATGGCATTCAATAGGTTGGTCAGAGGAGCGTAGTAAGAACGCTCGCCCGTCGCCCCACCGGACGCCCTGATCTGGCGAAGGTGGACAAGATAGGTCTCGACAGCTGTATCAAACTTCGTTGTGCTCATGCGTCCGCCCAAGGATTGGCCAATTCAACCTCGCTCCCCTTCAAAGTCGTCCTCATGCCCCCTAGCTGAAGCTGTTGCGCTGGAAGAGGCGGAGAGAGGTACAGTTCATCTGCTGTCGTCCTCTGGGCCTTCAACCCTATCGGTGACGCATTAGCGAAAGTTGCAATTTCAGATGAGCCATCGGAGGTAGTCGAATATGGCCGCGAATTGGGAACGAAGCGAGAGTGGTCTCTTCACGCCGTCAGATCTCCTGTCCTCGCAGGACGGTTTATCCATGGCATCTGTTGAAACTCCGTTGATCCGATTTATTCTGGGCAATCTTTCCTCAGAGTGGTCTGTTAAGAACAGGGAGACCGTGTGGAATTCACCAATCTTCGAAGATGTTTCAAGCCTTTGGTCCGTGACAATGGAGGGCATAGACATCTTGAAGGCTCAAGGATTCGCCAATACCAGCAAGGGGATCATAGTGTCCAAGATGATGGCCAGGGGACTCTCTTTGGCCAGGACAGCCTGCTGGGCAATGGCTGTCGGAAGCCCTATGGACGTATTGGCATGCTACCGGATGATCTATGATCGGGCACTAACACTCCAATTCTTGGACAAGCATAGTCAGTATAGGGAATTTGAGAAGTACTGCTGGGCAGAGGCCTACTTCTGGCTGTCCGATGGCGCGTCCTTACAGCTTTGGCGCAAACAGGCCACTAGAGAAGAGATCCAGTCCCATAAGGACAGACAAACGAAGATTAGACAAAAGTACTTTGGCGGCGTTGTCCCCAAGAAGCCCACTGCTTATTGGGATCCACCCAACTCAGAAGAGCTAGTGCAAGGATTCTCGCTCCATCCCCTTGGACTGCCAGAGTCGAAGGACAGTGAGCTTCTGAAGGCTATGAAACGCTTGTACGCGTTGGGAAGCAAGGCTGTTCACCCTAGAATAGGGGATATGCTGGAGACCGAGGAACTCGGCTGGTCAGCAGACTCGAAAGAGTGCATGGATCTCGTACTCATGGCTCTATCCTCTCTGACTACGTTCGGTCTATCCCGCTACCCCGACACGGACGTACAAGCGAGAAAGATAGCGGCCCTAGCCGTGAGCCACGGCAAGTGAGCCTAGCGTCTTGTATCTAAAGTACGTTGGCAGAAGCGTGTCACGTTGGACAGCACCTGATCGGCGGTCTTGGTCCAGACAAAGGGTCTGGGGTTTCTGTTGGTGGTCCGCAGGTACAGGCGGATGGCACCTTGTAGGTCGCAGCTGCTCCGATGCACGCCCCGGCGCAGCTGCTTTTCAGTGGGCAGTGCAAACCAGCGCTCCACCAGGTTCAGCCAGGAGGCGCTTGCAACGCGTAGCCCCGGGCCATTCGGACCGAAAGGATTTCGCGACCAAGTGTCTCGGACCCCTTCTGGCAAAGCTTATTCAGCAGACCCTGCTGCGCCGTACTCGACTGACGATCCGTCACAATGCTGCGCCATATCGCTAGAGGCAACGCGCCCACACCTACTACTAAGGCACAAGGCGACCTTCCGCGGCGTCGTACTGCCGGATGCTCGACCGCTCAACCACCTCCACCACATCGTCGAATTCGGGGATGCGCATGCTTACCGCCAAGGACTCCGCCCGTTCCTTGCTCTCGGTAAATTCTGCCCAACCAGAGACTTACCCTCGGTGACTACAGTCAAAGTGGTCCGGATTGAGCGGCAGGGCTATCCTCTCCCAGCCGGACCCCAAATATACCGTCGGCGGCGTAGCGCTTCGCGAAATGGCTTGGTACGGCGACCCTGACCGCGCCATGGATCCCGCATCCTATCAACTCAATCGCTGGGGAAGGCTATGATCTATGAACAACCAATTCAATAAAGTAATTCAAGCGACGCAACAGCTGGCCGAGAAGTCGACCGGAGGTAACTACATATATCGTGGCGAAGCCAAGTCGCATGACCGCGTCGCATCGAGTCTGTTTAATCTCTATTCGCAACTTCTTACCGAGTATTCAGATTTCGACATGACGACTTTTGATGCTACAGTCGCCCAAGATATCATGCTTAGGACCGCCAAGGACTTCGTTGGACTTCCCAACCAAGATGATCTACTTGCACAGCTCCAGCACTTTGGTTGTCCAACTAATTTGATCGACTTCACCACAGATTACAACATCGCATTGTTTTTTGCCTGTGACAGTCGACCCGAAGAAGATGGCCGTGTCATCCTACTGGACAAACTGGCATACCCAATACTGGAGCCACGCATTCCGGCCAACCGCATTATTGCTCAGAAGAGCATATTTGTCCAACCTGTCCAGGGCTATGTGGAGCCAACTGATATTGTCCTAATACCCAAAGATATCAAGGCTTATATGCTGGAGTATCTGAGAAAAAGTCATGGCGTGAGTCTGGAAACCATCTATAACGATCTTCATGGATTCATCAAATATCAGAACAAACACAAACATTCTTTTGCAGCCTTCTACACAGGCCATGCTCAATGGACGATGGGGAATTATGATGAGGCGATCGAACGGCACAGTGTGTCTATCGCACTCAATCCCAGCCATTATTTGGCATACATCGGGAGAGCAACTGCATATGGAAGCAAGGGTGAGCATGAACTAGAAATTCAGGACTATAACAAAGCGCTGGAACTAGAATCGAACTCGGTCAACGCTCTTGTCGGCCGGGGCCTTGCATACGGGAGCATGGGGAAACATGATCTCGAATTCAGAGATTACAACAAGGCATTGGAGTGGAACCCAAGGTCGGCCAATGCCTTTGGTGGACGGGGCCTTGCCTACGGCGATGCAGGTAAGCACGATCTGGCCGTACGAGATCTCAGCAGAGCATTGGAGTTGGATCCATATTTTGTCAAGGCACTCATCGGCCGAGCGGGAGCTTACCTCAACAGGCAGGAGTATGATCTGGCAATTAGGGATTTTACTAGGGCAATTGAATTGGACTCCAAGCTCGGTGCTGCCTTTGTCGGCCGCGGCGTCGCCTACGCAAGCAATGGCGATTACGACTCGGCACTAGATGACTTCCATAGGGCTTTGCAGAGAGCACCAGATTCGGCCGATGCCCTCGTCGGATGCGGCAAAATCTATTTCGCGAGAGGTCAGTATAATTTGGCGATACGAGCGTTCGATAAGGCCACGACGCTTGATCCGGCATATACCGATGCAATTGTCGGGCGGGGCGCAGCCTATGCCCACATGGGTGAATACGAGATGGCGATTCAGAATTTCGACACCGCCATAGAGGCAGAACTAGGTCTTGCTCCAGCTTATAGCAGTCGCGGTTCCGCCAGGCTTGCCAAAGGTGAGCATGACTTGGCGGTTCAGGACTTCTGTCATGCTCTAAAACTAGATCCTGAGTCAGTCGACACACTTGTAGAACGAGGGAAGGCTTATGCTCTTAAGGCTGCCTACGACTTGGCGATTCACGACTTTGACAGGGCACTGAATTTAGATCCTGAGTCGGTCGACGCATTGATCGAGCGTGGCTCGGCTTTTCTTCTTGATGGCAAACTTGACCTGTCGATGCAGGACTTCGTGAAGGCAATAGCTCTCGATCCACAGTCTACGGACGCGTTGGTTGGACGAGGATCCGTCCAATTTCGTAAGGGCGAGTACAGACTCGCGATCCTAGACTTCACTAAGGCGATCGAATTAGAGCCTAGCTTTGATGCTGCCTATGTCACCCGAGCCATTTGTTGGGTATTGGTACGGAATTGGGTTGAGGCCGAAACTGCTCTAACTTTGGCGCAGCAGAGGGGAATCGATATCGCAGCGGCTTTTGCCAGTCAATTCGGGGGAATTCAGGAATTCGAAAAGACGTACAAAATAGACCTACCCAGTAACATAGCGGCAAAGCTAAACAGTGCGTAATGGTATTGACCGATGCGTAACTGTTCTTCTGAGCCCACAGTCACCACGATGGTGGATGCCTACCAGCGACTCCACCATCGGACGGATTCGCCTCAACGGGTAGGCTGGGTGTCCATCCGTGGTCAACTGCTCCAGCCGTGAGAACCTGCTGGCAAGGTCGCCCATGAACGTCGCGGCCCACCGGCTGCGATCTTCCACGGCAAGGGACACGATCAGCTTAGTGTCGGCGTCGAAGGCCATCCCCAAGTCCAGACATCGCCAGCCCAAACAGGAGAGCCCTTAATTTCAGTGACGTTAAGGCGCTTGCAGTATGCGAAGATCAGATTTCGTCGCACTGGGCATCACCGGCCTAGACACCCCGGACGGTCTTGTCATGGAACCGCCAAGCCACACTTCCGGTCTCGAGCAGGAGTCTGGTGACTGTCTGGCGGCTGACCCCCGCCACCCTCGCCGCTGATCTCATCGAGGCACCCTCGACGAGCATCAGGAGGATCTGTCTACGCTTCTTCTGGGGGAGGCGATTCACCCATGGATTCTACAGAACGGATGTCAGGGGAGAAACATGTTACTGTTCCTCAATCTGGCCGGTGGCGACTCTCACGGCAGTGGACGCGCATGCGCTGGCGTTGCGGGGGCCCTTCTGGCCCTGTAGGCATCAGGCCATCCTCATGTAAGTGCAGCTACGATCGCAGCTGAGGCGCCCACACACGCTATCACGGCCATTACCAACCTGTAGGTCAGACGGGTCTCCATCTTTGCCAGATCTGCCGTCGTGGCATAGTGGCGCCTCAACTCGCCGAGTAGAACGGTCTCTGAGTCACTCGGCTGTTCTGGCATCTTCGGCGTGCCTAATCTGTCTCTCCAGGGCGTCCTTGAGCCGCTTCGCACCGGCGAGCGTGAAGTGGTATTGGCCCTCGCCTATCTGCACCCAAACACCTGGCTCACCGTCCGGCCAGTTCTGGACTCGGACCTGCATAACCGCAGGGCCGATCTTCATTTGCTCAGTGGCCATGCTCTCTCGTCCTCTTGGGTTGGGCTAGACAGCCTACCCGCGGCTAGTCACCTGTAGTCAACCACCGGACTCTGGGCAGGTTCATAGACCCTGATCTTGATCAACCCTTATGGTACCACGAACCGGGTTGACAACATGCAGCCACGCCTCGACACTTGCGGCGTGACAACGGCTACCTGCGAGGCTGGGACTTCCAGCGGCGGGAGGGACTTCTTGTCTCCTCGTCGGCCTCGCGTGTTGGCCGTTGTCACAGACCCAACCGTCGTTCGAGGAGACACCTGTGTCGGACGAAATCACCCACTCCCAAGATCCAACGCAGCGCAAGACCGTCGAGGAGCGCGCCGAGGCACTGGCCCGATTGGTTGCCAGCCAGGTCGCCCGAGGCCGCAGAGTCGAGTCCCAGAGCAACCTCCAAGCCGTCCTGATCCGGGGACATCGGCCGAATCACATCCTGCACCTGATCCTCACGGCCCTGACCTTGGGGTTCTGGGGGCTCGTCTGGATAGGGATGATGGCCTTCGGCGGCGAGAGACGTGAGCTGGTCAGGGTCGACGAATGGGGGAACGTTTCGATCGAAGATCTGGGGAGAGCCTAACCCTTTTCAAACTGAGCCACTGCTCGTAGGTTCATGGAATTGGGCCGATCAGCCGACTCAACCTCATCCGGCTAAACAGACAGTGCAGTATGGGCGCGCACATACGTTCTGACACAATCGATGTGTGGCATTCGCATATAGAAACTTATCAACGATCTCAGCCGGACGCCGTTCGTCGATTCGGCGGAACTGGCGGTCACTCTAGACCGGCCTCACGCGACGGTCCGCCGGGAGCTGACCGAACTTCTGGCCGACGGAATCGCCGGGAGGGTGAACCACGGCACCGCCCACCTGCCGTCGAGCAGACGGTACTACCTGACGACGCAGGGCATCCGTGAAGCCACCGCAGTTCTAGGCTTCAAGCACCACTCGGACTTCGTGCGGGCCTTCCCGATGTCCCGGGAGTGGCTCGCCCTGTTCATCCGCCGGATGGAGAGTCCATCTCCGCTAGCGCAGACAGTGGCCACAGTGCGAAGTGAGGATGGACGGTACTGCCATTGGTTGGGGCGAGGACGGCGGACTTTGACTTCACAAGAGTCTGTGTCAATCGGCAGGGCCTGATGGGTCGGTCGTGACAGGGATCGAGGGATTCTATGGATAGTATTCGCACTAAGCTGAGAAGCACTGTCAGCAGAGGTACGGTCCCATCGACAGGGTAGTCCGCTGCCTGAGGGCACATTGGCTCCCTCTTTAGGCTGTCAAGATTCGAAGCCGACCTGCAAAAGCGTTCAGGCTCTCCAGATATTCGGGATCCGGGCCCTCGGGATTGAAATGCATAATCTTGTTCCGGATGCCCTTTACATGTTTCAGTTGTTTCAGGAAGGGCGTTCGGCAAATGTCTAGGCCGAGCCGCTTCCAGTTCTCTGATAGCTCCAAAAGCCTACAGAATTCTTCCAGACCGAGGTCATCTGGACCACTAGCCAGTCGGCTGCGCCTTCCGTGTACCACTCCTCGCAATTCATCAGGACAGAATTTTCCATCAACAAGCTTTCGCAGATGAAGCTCAATCTCCTCAATTATCAGGAACGGCTCTGCAAGCCGCCTGAACTGGATCGCAAAATCGCTGGCTGTAACGATGCCTGCAAGCATTCCATCTTTTCCCCTAACCAGAACGTAACCATCCGCAATCTCGTCAGTTGCGTCGAGCAAAGGGGCGTCAATGCCGATCACTCTTGCGGGGCGCTCCATACACTCATGGACGAATTCACACGGAGAACCCGGCGCCGTCCCTTCACCAATCGACTTCCATGTGATGACTCCACGGACTTCACGGTCATTTGACATCACCGGCAATTGGGAGAAGTCTCTCGATCGCATGATCTTCATTGCGACTTCAAGCCGATCTTCAGGCTTTACCGATATGGGCTTGCGTTTGGCTGCATCCAAGTCACCTATGCGGCGGGTAGGCAAGCGGCAGGATTCGCTCATCTCAGTGACCTGCACTCGCCATGAGCTGGTCCAAGCTTAGTCTTGGGCCGCAATAGCCCTCTGACAGCACCATCCCAACCAACGGCCACAATATGTTTCTCCGATCAACCGAACTGCGCTGGTTCCCGTGGTTGCACCTGGGTGGCAATTTCTTTGCCTGACTCGATCTCCGCCACCCGCAGCTCAAAGGACTTCTGAAGGTTCAGCCACAGCTGGGGGGTGGTGCCGAAGTATCGTGATAGGCGTAGAGCGGTATCGGCGGTGACTCCGCGTTGGCCCTTCAGGATCGCCGTGATCCGGTTGGTGGGTACGCGCAATGCGATGGCGAGCGCGTTGGCCGACAGGTCAAGCTCCCCCAACTCCTCCGCCAGAATCTCTCCCGGATGCACCGGCCTCATACCGTTGCTTATCTCCATCTTCTAGCTCCTCATCTGTGGTAGTCCACAATCTCCACGTCGTATGGCCCATCGTCTCTCCAACGGAAGCAGATCCGCCACTGGAGGTTTATCCTGATGCTGTATTCACCGGATCGGTCGCCTGAAAGCGACTCCAGTCGATTGCTTCGGAGGGCCATGAGATCTCGGAGAGATTCCGCACTGTCTAGGATCGCCAGACGCCGAATCGCTTGATCGGTGAAGCCCTGGAAGTCCCGGACTGGCTGACCAGTGAAGAACCGCTCAGTCTTCCGATCCCCAAATCCTTGTATCAATATTGCGTCTTACGTAAGTAGTACACCACTTTCCTTACTCTAATGCTGGCATGGGAAATATGGCAATGTGTCGAACAGCACCTCCACGGCCGTGACGAATCGCCATCCCGTGGGTCCGCATCCGCTCTCATCAGAGGTTTGCCAGTTCCGTAACCGGCCTCGGCACACTCGACCCCACCTCACGCCACGAGACAGCCAACGGCGAAGCCACGCCACCGAGGCCAACGCGTCGCACGCCCACGGTCTTGACAGCATCGCTACAGACCAAGTGTGCAAAGAGTAGGCTAAGGCTGCCTTCGACCAGATCATCGTGGACACGCAGACTCAGATCGAGGCCGAACGGACAGAACCGGAGCGGTTGGAGCGTAAACAGCTGGGCTTGGTCGGAAATGGTTCGTAAAGGCCCTTGAGCCCGAGAGGAGGTCTTGGTCAGCTTCCCGGTGGCCATGTAAGAGCCCCCTGCACCTCGCGCGGATTGATTGGCATCGCGGGGAACCCTTAGGGCTCCAAGGCCGCTACCAATGGCCACCTCTAGTCTCCAGTACCACCATGGCCGACTCAAGCCTCCTCAGCGGCGAAATCATTTCTCGGGTCCCTACCTGAACGTGGGAGACCCTCCATTCGTCGTTCTTGTAACGTACGGCAACATGTAGCTGAAGTCTGATTACGCTAGTCTCTGCGGAGTGCAGTCCCTTTTCCACAAACACCACTTGCGAATTGCTGGCGAGGTGAAAGCCGCACATCCGGTTCGAAAGGGCCCGACGGACAAGCGTTCCGATTATTCGGGGAACTCATTGTCGGCCTACCCTGCACGTCGCCGCCGAGTCGAGAGCAGCGCTCCACCTAGGAAACAACTCCGCCTCTGTTCCGCCCCATACCATCAACTCTCTTCAATCTGCGGGCCATGCAGTAGACAGGTTCTTATTTAGTCGCTTATACTAGCTGTTGGCTTGCCATTACAGTTAGGTGTAGCTGCCATCTCAATTGAGCGGCACATAGGAGGCTCCATATGGCCAAGCGTCCCAACAAGAGGGCTCTGATTGACGCGCTGGACATATATCGCGATGCGATGAGACCGTTCATGGTGCGGTGTCTGAAGCGTGTACATGGAGGGAAGGTCGAAGGTCACATAAGGTCCGCGCTTCGAGATGAACAATGCAACCAGTTCGAGCAGAACCTGAACGCAGGCCGAACCGTCGAAGAGGCGATAGACATCAATGACTTCCCTCAACTTGTGAAGGCCTATTGGTATGAGACGTTCCGCGACGCCTTCAAGCCAGGCAGCAAGATTCGAGACTTACTGTTCGCGATCACCGAGGCTCGCAATAGGGCAGCGCATCCAGGGAATCAGGATGTCGGCTTGGAATACACTTTAGACCGCCTGAATGACATCTCTGGAGTGCTCAGAGATATCAATGAGCCCGACCAGAGCCAAGTCGTCGAGGCTATCAGCAGCGAGTTAATGCCTTTTAGGACGTTCGCCCACAGGTTCCGACAGGGGGGACGAGATGTGTACGCTTTCGCACTAGACCTCAAGACCCTCGACAAACTACTGCCTGACAGGGTGGATGACCGAGTGGTGAAGGACGCAAACCGCCCGCTTACACCTAGTCACGCGAAGAAGATACAGAAATATCTAGAGGATCGGGAGGATTGGCTACTGGGAACGTTGTTGTTGGGGGTTTCAGCGGAAGCGGCAATCTTTCGACCATATACCGACTCTGATGCCTACACCTCGGTGGGCGAGCTTACTATCGCCATCGACGGCGCTGCCAGCATGAAGATGTTTGACGGGCAGCACCGTCGGCGGGCCATCAAGGACGTACTCTATGAGCTTTCTCATGGCACTCGGCATTCCAAGAAACTCTCGTCTCTGAGAGAAGCCTCTCTGCCGATCATGCTGTACGTCGAAGATGACATCAAGGCATTGCGCCAGATGTTCGCTGACGCAGCGCAGACCAGGTCAATCGAACGAAACACCGTCACGAGGTTCGACCAGACAGATGCTTTCAATTTGGCAGCGTTGTGGATTGGTAAAGAGAGCGACCTGTTTGCCGGACGTGTGGAGATGGAACGGGCTTCTGTAGCCAGAAGCAGCCAGCACATCGTAGCCGTCAACCAGTTGGCGATGTCGTTGAAGACGCTAGAAGTTGGCTACAAGGGTCGCGTAAGCAAGATTCGGAACGACGAATATATGCTTGACCTCGATGCGCTATACGAGCGGTGTTTAGTCTGGTCGGATGATTTCATGCCTGCGGCGCGGCACGAGTACAACAGCCTCATAACAGGTGAGACCGACAACTCCGATATCCCGCAGGAGCGCACCAGAACCATGGCGTACAACGCCACAGTCATTCGACTTCTTGCCGGCTGCTACTACGAATGGATAAAGGACGGCGGTGACTGGAAACGCCTCGCCGCGTTCCTTCGGGCCGCCTCACTCCGTCCGAGGAGTTACACCGGCGCCTTGCTTGTGGATGCGGGCGCGGTCGCCCCGGGTGGTATCTCGCCATCCGGACAACTGTCTCAGTTGACAGAAGCAATCGACTATGTCGTGCGACTAGCGAAAGGCGAGTAGAGGCAAACAGGTTCAGGGCGGTGGCCGTTCATCGGCCGCTGTACCCACTGGGGAGGCCAAGAATGGTACTGAACATCCCAGCAATAGGCGATCAATACAGCTTGCGCACACCGGCTCATAGGTTCCGTCAGGGAGGCAGGGACGTCTATTACTTTGCGCTTGATTTGGGGACGCTCGACGGGCTTTTGCCTCAGCGCGTGGAGGATAGCGTAATCAGAGATGCCAACCGTCGCCTTACGCCTAGCCATGCGAAGAACATCCAAACGTATTTGGACGAGAAGGACGACTGGCTGCTTGGCGCGCTGATGCTCGGCATCGCGTCAGACGCAGTGGAATTTGACCCCTACCCCAATGAAAAAGGTGAGCCTGTAAGCCCAAACTTCGGGCAGTTGAGTATCCGTGCGAATCGTACCAACACTATGAGGATATTCGATGGCCAGCACCGACGCCGGGCCATACAGGAGATTCTCGCTGAATTGACGAACGCAAGTGGAGAAGAGCGAGCCGATAAACTCGACTCATTGCTTAGAGCCTCACTGACAATAGTCCTCTACGCAGAAGATGACATCAAGACCCTACGGCAAATGTTCGTGGACGCGTCCAAGAACAAGCGCATAGAAGGGCACACGGTAACGAGATTTGACCAACGGGACGCCTTTAACCTTGCAGCGGTTTGGCTGGCCAACAACAGCCGCCTTTTCCAGGGGAAGGTGGAGATGGAGCGTTCTTCAACTGCCTCTTCCAGCCAATACATTCTAGCTGTCAATCAATTAGCAGCGGTCTTGAAGAGTCTTGATGTCGGTTATGGTAGACGCGTCAGCCGGGATCTCAATGATTCCCTTATGCTAGACCTTGATGCACTTTTCAGACGCTGCCACGTGTGGTCAGACGAGTTCTTGCCGGCCGCGAGAGAAGAATACAGTGGCCTGATTTCTGGTGAGATAGATGGTTCGGATATCCCGCATCTCCGGTTTACTACGTTCGCCTACAACATTGCATTTATTAGAGTGCTGGCCGGTTGCTACCGCCTGTGGATGGGAGAGCATTCCTCTTGGAAGCCTCTGGCTGAATTCATCCGCAGAGCACCGATAAGTCATGGGAGTGGACACGGCTTACTGGTAGATGCTGGCTTGGTGAGTCCAGACGGCACTACACTATTCGCTCGACGACAGGAAGTGGCTACCGCGATCGATTACATCATCGAGGAAGCAAAGGCATTCACGGAAGGAACTGCGAATCCTTCCTGCAGTCTTTTGTGATCCGGATCCTTCTTGTGGGTGTGGATACGTCTGACCGTCTCACGACGCTGCCGTTGGCAAGATCTCAGGATGTGGAAGAGCAGGTTGTGGCATTAGGGCATGCGGCACCTAACGAGGATTGCGGTTCGGTGATAGATGTAGGGAGGTTGAGGCGGGGTGACGATGACGCATCGCCTCTGCTTGAAGCAAGCGGCCTAGTCCGGATTCCAAGTCAGGAGTGATTCAATCAGGTCATACATAGAGGAAAGAGTCAGGACACTATGGATGTCTATGAACGACTAAGGGCGTTGTCTGAACGCATGAAGCGAGAGGTCGAAGGCGGATCAGCCCCCGATTCCGAGGAGTTGACTGTCCGCGAACTGCTGAGTTGGTTCGGATATCGTCGGCGGGGAAGTCGCAGGGTCAGCCGCATAAGGCATGCGCTGGCCGAATTGGACCTTCGGACCGTACCTGACTTCGAGCACACCTGGGTGGACGAGTCTATCTCCATCACTCTTGACCCTGACACAGTTGAGGGCATCACCTCCTCCGACGAACCGATAGAGCCTACCGTGCGGGTTGGTGCTATCGATGCGGCGAATCACGTCCCCACCTCCGTCGATCCAAACAGCGCCCTAGGTGCGGCAACGACGCTCATGCTCATAAATGACTTCTCGCAGTTGCCCGTCATGCAGAACGAGCGTGACGTAAAGGGGATCATCAGCTGGAAGTCCATCGCAACCAAAATGTCGCTGGGTCAAGAATGCGGACTCGTCCGAGAATGCATGGACCCTAATGTCCCCGAAGTAGGAATTGGAGACCCGCTCTTCTCCGCCATTGAGATAATGCAGCAACACGGCTACGTACTGGTGAGGGCAACGGACAGGCGAATTGCGGGCATCGTCACGTGGGGCGATGTCACTCACCAGTTCATTCAGCTCGCCGGCCCTTTTCTCATCATTGGGGAGATAGAGGGCTACCTCCGCAGTCTCGTCCATCGGAAGTTCACGGCCGAAGAGATCCAGGAAGCCCTGCCCGACACTGAGCAGGAGCGGTCAGTACTTGGGCCCGAAGACTTGACCCTAGGCGGGTACTACCAGTTGCTGGGGCGGCAAGAGCGCTGGGAACGCTTGGGGCTCGATCTGGACCGCAGGGAGTTTGTCAAACAGATCGACTGGGTGAGGGAGAGGCGCAACGACGTTATGCACTTTGATCCTGAGGGTCTGGAACCGGAAGACATAGAAAAACTGGAGGGCATCGCTAGGTTCTTTCGCGGCCTGAGGCGCATGCAGGTCATGTAGCGCGTGAGGACCGGCGGTCCTTCACATCAAGAGTTCCAACAGCCTGTAGGGTCCTAACGTGTCCGTATCCCCCCAAGTGAAAACACTCATGGAGGACGGAGCTGAATGGCTCATCCGCCCGGCTTGCACGCTTTGACGTGACACGGGATTGGCCAAATGTCGACATTGCGCCTGTGACGTCACAGGGGGAGGTCGTCAAGCTGCCCGTCTGGTAGGCCTGAGCCAGACGACTTCCCTTCCAAGGGGACCCATTTGATGCCGTAGACATGTACGTCAGATTGAATACGTTACCTCCCAGGAAAGTGGAGTACCCGTCCGGCCTATTGCTGAGCCGAACGGGTGGCCAACGCGATCGGTTTGGTGGCGATAGGGAACACTGGGTGCCCCAATGCTTCCAGCCCTATCGGTCCCACGGTGGCGCAATGACTCGGGCGACGGCTGGTACATAGTTCCTAGCGATCGACAGCATCCTCAAGTATGGTGTGATCCCCTTGCTGGCGTCACATTGTTACCATCTATCCGGAAAGCTCTCCCGCTGCCCCGAGCAATTGATCGAATCTCAAGCTGAAGCCTTAGGAATTTGTTTCGGAATGTAACTCTGCGGACCCGTCTACCTGAAGCTCTTCTTGGTCAACGGCTTCGTGTTTACGGTCACTGGAGTACTTAGAAAGAAACAGTCCGATTGAGTAGCTAGGGGATTAGGGATCACCATTGGTGAACGTCGCCTCTACAATCAGGGTCACCGGAAACGGTACCTCGTAGCCCTGAGCGTCGAGCAGAACAATCCGAGGCTGCATGAAACCGGTCGCCGTGTTGGCGGCCTTTGCCCCTAGCGCACCTTGAAGCTGCTTATCCTCTTCGTCTGGCTCTTCCACGTATTTCACCAGGTGATGTCCCAAATCTGCGGGTGTCTCAACCCGCACTAACGTATTCCTCACAACGCGATCCACCATGTTCAGGTCCCCGCTGCAACTGTACCAAGTTTGCTCGCTTCAATCTCGAGCCGGTCCCGTGCCGCCGGTGTTTGAAACCGCTTGGCTTCAAGAATCTCCCAGACGGTCAGTATCTGCATCCTCTGGAATTCGATTCCGAGACTGATGGATGACTCGTGCGGAGCTCTGTCCCGTCGGAGTGAAGTGGCGTGGGCCGTACATATGTTCTGATACACTCTTTGCGTGCTTTGCGTGCCATTCTCCGAACGACAACTCCTCGACTCCCTCGGCCAGATGCCCTTCGTCGATTCGGCGGAGCTGGCGGGCATCTTGGGGGAGCCTCACACGACGGTCCACCGGCGGCTGACCTGCCTGCTGGCCGACGGCATCGCCGGGAGGGCGAGCCACGGCACCGCCTACCTGCCATCGAGTAAGCGTTACTTCCTGACTGCAAAGGGCATCGGCGAGGCCACTGCAGCTCTCGGTCTCGATACGCCCTCGGAATTCGTAAGAGCCTACCCCATGTCCCGGGAGTGGCTCGCGCTGCTCATCCGCCGGATGGACGCGGTGGCGTCCGTCTATCGCCTCGCCGCGGCACTGTCCCAAGCCATCGATGGAATCCGTTCACACGTCGAGTTCCATCGCAGGGGGCGCTTCGACGCCACCATCACCCTCGACGACGGCCGCAGCTTCGGCGTGGTCCGCCAGGGTCTGGCCCTACGGCGACGCTCCCTCTACGACCGGCTGAGGACCATAGCGAAGTACGATTACGAGACCCGTCCCGACGCGACGCTGATCCTGACTCCCAGCGCCTGGGAGCTGCGGCAGACGGCGAGGTTCTGCATAGACCGCCGGATGGAAGACACATTCGTTGCGGTTGAGTCCAGGGACGCCCTCGAAAGGCGGGACCTTCCCCTCTGGTGTGAACCAACGTGGTTGTTAGGGCTCTCGTACCGCTCGCTGGAGACTGTCAGCTCTCACGGCAGCCCCGCGGAATGGCTTCGCACCGAGTCACCACAGCGCAAGCGGGCATCGATACCCCGTCCGGAGCGCATGGTGCAGGCCGCACCCACCTTCGGCATCAGCCCATCGGAGAAGCGGACGCTCGATCTCATCACCGACCACCCGATGATCCCCCGAGCGCACCTCGTACGCTGGCTGGGAGTCTCCGAGGGACGGGTCAGCCAGATGATGCACAGCCTCGTGAATACTTGCGGCCTTGTCGAGCGACGAGGCAAGCGGGGCGGCACCCGCTACACGCTGTCCGAAGAGGGCATTCGATACATCACTCACAGGGACCGCGCCCAGCTTCCGACTACGCGGGGCATCTGGAGCACGGCGCTCACCACCGACAAACATGGACGCCGTCGTCACGTGGGCCACCGGATCGAGACATGGGCCCGGCAGGCGAAGCACGCAGACGGAATCACGTGGTTCCTTTCGAAGCTGGGCGCCGAGTGCAGGATTAATCCAGGCTCCCAGCTGCTGTGGTCCGTCCCCACCGCCAGGTCCGACCGTGCCTGCCGCCGGGGGGAGTCGTCCATCGCTCCCGACGCCGTGGGGAAGGTGATCACCGGCGGCATCCACATCCCGTTCTACCTTGAGTACGAACTTCGCGCCCGTCACCCCAAGGGAGTCCTTGCCCGCCTGGATCCCTATGAGAGCTACTACTGGTCGCCGGCACCGGAGGAAGACCTGCCCCCGTTCCCCGTCACACTGTTCGTCGTTGACACCGAGGAGGTGGAGGAGACCTACATGCGCACCGCCGCCCGGATGAAACGGATGTCGCTGCCCATACTGATGTCCTGCACGCCCGCTCTGTCCACCACAGGGATACTCGGAAAGTCATGGCGGCCGCTGTGGCAACCGGAGTCCACGCGACTGGCTTTGGCCGAGCTGAGCGCCTACCAGTGGGACTCGCTCTACCACCGGATGCGTCACAGTCCTGTAGGAAGGATGGATGGCGACGATACGTCGCCATCTCTCCTTCGGGCCGGCTGGGGCGTGCAAAATGCACCGGCCGGGGCGAATTCCGCGGTGGGGCGACAGCCAGATCGCCCTGTATTGGCCACGAAACGGGGTTGATGTGTCGCCTGACGTATCGGGGGTCGAAATGGGAATCATCACTAAATCAAGGAGCCAGCGGAATTGCAGTTTGGCAACCCCATGACGGGGCTGACGTGTCAGCCTATAGGGGGTGACGGCGATGGATGAGACCATCCGCTGGGTCACGAAAGCGGAGGCCGCACAGGAACTGAAGGTGTCCCTCTCGACCCTCGACCGAAGGATCAGGAAGGGAGAAGTCCAGGTTCGCCGGGAAGAGCGCCGCGTCTACGTGCGGATGCACGGGCCGGAGTACCTGAGCGACGAGGAACTGCTGCGCCGCGCCATCGACAGGGTGGACGAGCTTGAGCGGACGGTGCGCGAGTTGGAATCAAGCGCATCCGATTGGAAGCACAGAGCATCGGAGTTGGAGCGCGAGCGGGAGGAGGCCAGGGAAGCCGCATCCGCCGGCAGACTGCCGCACCTAGAGCTAGAGCGGAAATACCGGAAGGAGGTCGACGAGCACGAAATGACAAACCTTGCGTTCAACATCGCCCGCGTTATCGCCGTCGTGCTGTTCGTCGTCTGCGGTCTGCTCACGTGGCAGCTGGTCACGTAGGGACAGCAGCTAATGCCGCATATGCTCACAGTCAGCCAGACACTAACGGACACTAATGGAGGGCGATTGACAATGAAGGCGAGATCTAGGCGACATCATGAAGTTCCCATGTGGCTCACCAGACACTTTTGCGGGGACGACGAGATGCTTTGGATGGGATTCAAGGACACTCGCAAAGTGAAGCAGGTCGGCGTCAGAGACGCGTTCATCAGAAAAGACGCGAACACGAGAACCAGCTATGAGAGTCGGAAGGACGGCACGTCCCGACAGGTGAGATCTGATCTTGACGAGAGGATCCTTCAGAAGTTCGATGGACAGGCATCCAGCGCTGCACGTGAGCTGATTGACTCCGCAAGACAGTGGAGGGACGCGGGGCCGGCCGATCCGGGACTGTCGCCAGAGGTGGTGGAGGTCTGCAAGCGGCTCATCGTTGCACAAGCTCGTAGGACGCGAGAGTCGCAGGACAGGGCTGGCCTAGGTGAAGACCGGAGTGAACTCTACATGGACCTGTTTTTTAAGCGGGCCGAAGAGGACGGACAGCGGCTGCCTCCCAGAGAAGTTCTACTTAAAGAGCCTAGAGTGAGGGATCTGTTCGATGTCATCTCTCAGAACACAAGGGCCGGTATGGCGTCCGGCAACCATCGAATTCTCACTGACAAGGAAGAGGAGTTCTTGGCTCCTCTCGGACTGCACTTAGCGGTAATCAGCCCGACGATCACCGAGTTCGTCATCGGCAGTCATGGCATCACTATCACGCAGGAACGGATCACATGGCTGCCGTTAGCTCCCGATGTCGCAATTTCACTCTCTAACGGGCCCAGAAGCATTGGCATTTGGATATGCACGAACGAATTCGTTGAGCATCACAACCTGGCGGCCCTCTCAATGAGTGCGCGAGTCGCCGGTCGGACCAAAGGGACGATTGGCGAGTTGCTAAATTCGCTGGACTGACTATGCGATCGGCACAGAACGTTCGGCTGCCGACACTATGGGCTGGTTGCAGTGGTTCGGTCCGCCCAATCTCCGTCTACAAAGATCGCTGACCGCGTGTCGTCGAGTTACGTTCTCCTTTGGGTTTCACCACTACTCCACACCCGGCACCGGTATTAGAATCCAGATTCCTCAGTTCTGTTGAGGACACTACTGATATGTCATAAGATGTTTCCGTGGTTCCGGCGAAGCCTCAGCGCTACAAATTCAGTCCGGCGAGCATAGTGGCCCTCCGGAAACGTTTGGGTCTCTCTCAAGGTCAAATGGCTGATCGGCTAGGCATCGCACAGAACTCACTGTCTCGGTGGGAGACGGGCACGACGACCCCGGACGCCAAGTCTCTCGCTGCCATTCACTCTGTAGGTGCGGAGGAGGGGATCATGCCAAAATTTTTTGTCAAAGAGGCCCTGAAAGAGCCTGTACAAGTGAGGGACACGGTTCTTGTTTACTGGGATATGCAGAATCTAGCCCCGTCTCACTGGAACGTTGATGATTGGGACGCCTTTATAAGGACAGAGGTACGCCGCCGCGTACCTCAGGCCAGCAGAACGCTCTTCAAAGCGTTCTCTGACCCCACTCATCAACTCGCTACGAACCAATTGGAGAAGAAGGGGTGGCGAGTGTGGGAGGACCATGGTGACTGGGACGAGGAGATTTACGACCAGGCGATGAGCGACGCGGGGCAGTCCCCTATGCGCACCGTCGTATTCCTCATCACGACCGATGGAGACCACGCCGACACCGTACAGGAGCTGCGGCGGAGGGATGCGCGCGTTTACCTGATTGCCCCGCCGAATGTGAGCAACGCCCTGACCAGCGCGGTTGGATCAAGGAGGTGGATTCGCCTGTCATAGGTCGGTCGGGTGTAAGGCGTGATGCTTGAGGAGGGGTCACTATGAGCAAAGCCCTCCCCAATCACGGCAGAGCGTGAGTGGACTCAGCCATTCGTTCCCAGATGCTTGGCTCTCGCCATGCGCAACGAAAAGAGTCAAGGAGGATGAAATGAAAAAGCACCTACGGCGTCTCACGCCAGCGGCGCCCTACGCCAAGTTGTCCAGCGACGGGTAGGACGCACCCACTTAGGAGGCAAACCAAACCTACGATGTCCGACCATACAAGTCAGCCCACTACCGATACTTCGCTAGCTTTGCCACTGGTATTGACAGTCGTTTCAGCGATCGGCCTTCTTGCCCTCCTCGCATTCACTGCCAGATTGGAGACAGATGGGCCTGTCGGTTTCCTAGCGCCGTATAAGGACTACCTCTCTATCGGCTTCGTCTTCCTGTTGGGGCTTCCGGCAGTGCAGTCCGGAGCCAAGTGGGTGTCCGCCGTCGCCCATAGGCGTATGTCATCAGATGCTGCCGGGGCCCTGCGAGTCATCGTGCGACTAGTTGGATGTGGGCTGATATTTTCCTTCGTGGTTACCGTTTTAACCGACAACGCCGTGGCAGCACTGACCATGGGCAGCTTTGCAGGTCTGATCGCTGGCTTTGCCGCCCAAACCGTCATGGGAAACTTGGTTGCTGGACTTTTCATAGTTATCTTTCGGCCCATAGGAGTTGGAGACAGCGTGACCATCAGCGGCAACTCCGGGACCGTGACCGACATAACCCTGATGCACATAGTCCTTGACGCAGATGATCGAAGAATTCTCATGCCAAGTTCCAAGGTGGTCAGCGCGGTCCTAGTCAAGCACAAACTGAGTGATTGACGACCCGCTACGGGCGCATGACGGCAAGGAGATCCTGAAAGGTCACCATGAGGCTATTTTCGGATGAACCAGACCAAGAGACCAAGGAGGACAGCTTGAAGAAGCACCTACAGCCGCTGACACCAGCGGCCCTCTACGCACGAGTATCCAGCGACCGGCAGGACGTTGACCTGTCCGTGTCAGCCCAGATACGGGCGCTCAAGGAATATGCGAAGTCCAACGGCTACTCCGTCGCACGCGAGTACGTCGACGAGGCCGAAAGCGGACGCGTTGCCGACAGGCCACAGTTCAGGGAGATGATCGAGCAGGGCAGCCAGGCCGATGCTCCCTTCGATGTGATCCTAGTCTGGAAATTCAGCCGGTTCACCCGCAAGCGCGAGCACGCCGTCGCCTTCAAGTCCATGCTCAGGCGCAAGGGCATCAGGGTAGTCTCAATCACCGAGCACGCAGATGACTCACCTACCGGCAAGCTCATGGAGGCCATCATCGAGAGCGTCGACGAGTTCTACAGCGAGAACCTCGCGCAGGACGTGACGAGAGGAATGAAGGAAGCGGCATCGCGAGGTTTCTTTCTAGGCTCGAAGGCTCCCTTCGGTTACAGGAGAATCAAGGTCAGCGATGGGATGAAGGAGCGTCCCACATTGGAGGTCGATCCGGCCACCGCCCCGGTCGTGAAGGAGATTTTCGAGAGCTCTCTGCGGGGCAACGGCCTCAAGGAGATATGCAGGGAACTGAACGAACGGGGCATCACCAACAGGGGCAAGCGCTGGTACCGGAACGGTCTCCATTACCTGCTCAGAAACGAAGCCTATACGGGTACAGCCGTCTGGGGCAGAACCAGCAAGGGACAGAAGGTTCAGGATCCGGTGCGAGTTGAGGGAGCGTGGCCCGCACTGGTATCCAGGAAGCTGTTCGACGACGTGCAGAGGGCGATGAGCAGCCGTGCACCGAAGGTGCGCAAGCCCGCGAGAGTGGGCAGCAGGTTCCTGCTGAGCGGGCTTCTCAAGTGCGGGGTGTGCGGAAGGACCTACACCGGCCAGGGGGCCAAGAGCGGTCAGTTCTCCTACTACATATGTGGCACCCTGTTCAGGGAGGGCGCCGGCACGTGCAGCGCCCGCTACCTGAACGCCCCCAGGGTCGAGGACTTCGTGGTCGACAAGATCAGGGAGCGCATCCTCACCGAGGAGACCATAGTGGAGCTCGTCCAGCTGGTGGCCGAGGAGATCGACGCCATGGCCGGGGAGCTAGCCGGCAGGCTGGAGTCGATAGACGCCGAGCTCGTGGACGTGAGGAGGAGACTTGAGAAGCTTTACGAGGCGCTTGAGAACAGCGATCTGACGCTGGAGGTCCTGTCTCCTCGAATCCTCTCTCTACGGCACCGCGAGGAGCAGCTGACGGCAGCGAGAGAGGGCGCCGCGAGTCAACTGGAGCAGCGCAGGGTGGACCTTCCAACCACCAACGAGATCAGGGAGTACGTGACGGACTTCCGGGCGCTTCTGCAGGAAGGGACGTTCCCGGAGCGCAAAGCCCTGATCCGCAACTTCGTCGAGGGCATCAAGGTGGCGGGAGACGAGGCCACTCTTACGTACACCATCCCCATGCCAAACGATGGAGTGACCTCCGAATCGGCCTCGGTTCTTGATTTCGTCCAGTCCGGCCCACCATCGGTGACTGAAGATAGTACCGGGCTCCTCAGGGGCAACTCCTCGGCATCCCTGTCCCCTATCGGAGAGTCCTTCGGCATCGGCATCGTGTAGAGGATCGCCGCCTTCCCCGGCTCAACCACGATCTCCTTCACAAACGACCTTATCAACGGTCTTGCCTCCGTGAACTCACTCTCACGTAGGAAGTGACTCAAGTCCCTCGCATAACTGGTGATGGTCTCCACGTTGTCGAGCACAGCACGACGCTCCGACAGTCAGTATCGCTCCTCCTCGGCCGCAACCTCCAACCGACCCTGACGCTCCCTGTGATCCTTGATCCGGGGCGCGATTTCCGCGACGTCCAGATTTGTCGTCTCCACCATCTGGTACAGCCGTTCCAGACGGCGTCGCACATCAGCCAGCTCTCGGTCGATCGCCTCGAGTTTCTTTCTGTGCTCGGCAGCCGCGCCGTCCATCTCCTCGTCGACCATCCGCACCAACGACCTCATGTTGCTCTCAGTGAGGATGTTGTCCCGCACCTGTTCGATGATCATCCCCTCGAATCGCCTGGCGTTCAGACGCGGGGTGCCGCATGTCCCCCGTCCCTGCTTGAGCACCGACTGGCAAACGTAGTACGAGAACTTGCCGCTCTTCGCCGCCTGTCCCGTCAGGGCCCTACTGCATTCCCGGCACTTCAACAGGCCGCTCAGCAGATACGAGCTGGCCACCCTGCGGGGGTTGTAAACCCTACGCGATCGGGACTTCAGCAGCTTCGCAAGTGGCCGAACTGCTCCAGCTGGTCTGCGTCATCCTCCACCGAACCGGACGGGCGACTTTCGCCCAATCCGGCTCTCCTTCCAGAAAAGGGGGACCGGCCTAGGCTACCGGGCGGTCATACAATGGCTGCTGGCAAGAGTCTAGCGACAACCAATAGCGAGAAAAGAGTTAGATGAAGACCATATTGGGACCGAGGTTCGCCCTCATCTGCACCATGCTGATCATCGTGGCGCTTATCGCGCTCGCGTCTTGCGATCAGGGGGAAGAGCCCGCACCCACGCCGGAACCCACCGCAGCCGCCGTGCCGCAGCCGACTCCCACCGCAGCCGCCGCACCGGAGCCAACTCCCACCGCGACCGCCGCACCGGAGCCAACTCCCACCGCGACCGCCACGGCAACGCCGGAGCCTAGTGCGACGCCGCAACCCACGGCAACCCCAGTGCCGACGGCTACACCGACGCCTGCACCGCAGCCCGACGCGCCCCTGGCATTTGACCCGAAGGTGATCCGGGGCACCCTCTCCAACGGCCTGAGCTACTACATCCGCCGCAATGAGGAGCCGCAAGGCCGGGCTCAGATCTCCCTTGCGGTGAAGGCCGGCTCCGTTCACGAGACGGACGACCAGCAGGGGCTGGCCCACTTCGTCGAGCACATGGCATTCAACGGCACCGAGCGCTTCGCCAAGCAGGAGATCATCGAATACCTCGAGTCCATCGGCAGTGCGCTAGGCCACGACCTGAACGCCCGCACAGGATTCGACGACACCCTGTACTTCCTTGAGGTTCCGACCGATGACCCCGAAATCATCGAGACCGCCTTCCAGATTCTCAGCGACTGGGCCTACTCGATAGCCTTCGACCCGGAGGAGGTCGAGCTTGAGCGCGGCGTGGTCCTGGAGGAGTGGCGCCTCTCCCAGGGCTTCGACTCGCGCCTCCAGCAGAGCCTGCTCGATCTGCTCTTCGGCGACTCGCTCTACGCCAGGCGCGCGCCCATCGGTCTTACCGAGATCATCGAGAACGCTCCCGCAGAAAGCCTGAGAGCCTACTACGAGAGGTGGTACAGGCCCGACCTGATGGCCGTCGTCGCGGTGGGCGACTTCGACGCTGGAGAGATCGAGGCCAAG
The DNA here is from genome assembly GCA_034421295.1 of Dehalococcoidia bacterium. GTDB lineage: Bacteria > Chloroflexota > Dehalococcoidia > Lucifugimonadales > UBA2962 > CAUZIR01. Next base: position 198,635 of record DAOUKM010000003.1, on the reverse strand, counting down.
ATCAGGCAGTATTTCGCACCGCCCCCTGAGGGAGAGGCCGGCCAGGAGCGCGCCGCCGCCGGTCCGCCCACCGACAGGCCGCCGGTCGAAGTCCCCGGCCATGAGACCCCGCTCATCGAGGTCTTCACAGACCCCGAGTCGCCCGCCACCCAGTTCGTGCTCATCCGCAAGCTCGACCCGGAAACGGGGCGCGACGTGGCCGCGTTCCGGCGCACGGTCGTCGAGAGGCTCGCGTTCATGATGCTGAACGCACGGCTGTTCGAGCGCGGCCAGTCCACCGAACCGCCCTACATCACCTCCAGCGCCGGACGCTCGGCATACGTGGAGACCCTGGACATCATCACCTTCTCGGCATGGGTCGAGACGGACGGCGTCGAGGCCGGCCTCGCTGCCATGCTCGAGGAGATTCAGCGCGCCCACCAGCACGGCTTCACCGCCGGCGAACTGGAGCGCGAAAAAAGCAACCTGCTCAGCTCAATCGAGAACCAGTACAGGCAGCGGGACCAGACGCCTTCGTCAGACCTCTCAGACGAATACACCGACCACTTCTTCGATGGGTCGCCGGTCCCCGGTATCGAGTCCGAATGGCAGCTCTACCAGGAACTGCTGCCACAGATCTCCCTGGCTGAGTTCGCGGACCTGGCGGATTCCTGGGCCCAAACCGAGGACCTCGCCCTCCTTGTGGTGCGCCCCGAAGAGACCGACGGCGCCGGCACCGATGACGAACTCGCCGCCGCGCTCCTTGCGCAGCTCCAGACGGCCCACGCCCTCGCGGTGGAGCCCTACGCCGACGACGTCGGCGATGTTCCCCTGCTGGCGAACGTGCCGGAGCCGGGAACCATCGAGTCCGAAGAGCGGATAGAGTCCATCGACGCCGTGAAGTGGACGCTGTCCAACGGCATCACCGTGATCGCCAAGCAAACTAACTTTCGCGATGACGAGGTTCTGTTCAGGGCCTTCAGCCCCGGCGGACACTCGCTCGTCACTGACGAAGACCACCTCTCGGCGCGCTACGCCGCGCAGCTCGTCGCCGGCAGCGGCGCCGGTCCGCACGACAGGGTGACCCTGGACAAGCTGCTGGCCGGCAAGAGGGTCGAGGTGGCCCCGTACATCGAAGAGCTCTTCGAGGGATTCAGCGGCAACGCCTCACCCGAGGACCTAGAGACCCTTTTCCAGCTCATCACGCTGTACGCCACCGAGCACAGGCTCGATCCGGACTTCTTCACGAGGTACGAGGCGAGGCTGCACAGCGTCGCCGAGTTCCGCGCCGCTGACCCGGACTCGGTCTTCTTCGACCACATAAACACCCTCCTCAACCAGAGACACCATCGCGGGCGGCCCCTCTCCGTCGAGGTGCTGGAGGAGCTGAGCATGGAGGCGGCTGAGGCCGTGTATTCCGACCGCTTCGCCGACCTTGGCGACGCGACGTTCGTCTTCGTCGGCGCCTTCGACTGGGACACCCTGCGCTTACTGGCCACCGGCTACCTGGCCGCTCTGCCGACCGCCGGGCGTGCCGAGGAGTGGCGCGACGTCGGACTCGACCCGCCCGATGAAATTGTGGACGAGGTGGTCCGCAGCGGCCTGGAGCCGCGCAGCAGGACCATTCTCCTGTATGCAGGCGACATGGACTGGAGCCGCCGGGAGGCGCTAACGATCCACGTGGCGGGCGAGATCCTCGGCATCCGGCTGCGCGAGCGCGTGCGCGAGGCGCTCGGCGGCACCTACAGCATCGGCGTTAACACCAGCGGCACCGAGCCGCTTCCAGATCCCGAGTACCAGGTCTACGTCCTGTTCGGCAGCGACCCCGAACGCATCGAAGAGCTCCGCGACGAGGTGTTCGAACAGATTGACTGGCTTCAGATGGGCGGCGAGCACAAGTACTTGGACACCGCCAAGGAGCTGCTGCGGACCAACCGCGAGGAGCAATTGAGGCAGAACGATTTCTGGCTCGAAGAGATCCGAACCACCGCGCGGCGCGGAGAGTCGTTCGACGACATAGTCGCCTTCGACGACTGGCTGGATGCCCTGACCCTTGAGCAGGTAGCGGCCGCGGCCGACCGCTACCTGACGGACGACCGCTACCTGCGCGTCGTCCTCCTGCCCGGGGAAGAGTAGCCCGCACGGCGCCCGGCCGCAGATCCGGGCCAAGTTTATGCCCGTCAGCGTGGCCTAGTCGGAGTCCGGGAGCCGACCGGCCGCGATGATGGCATCCCCGCCCTGCTCGTAGAGCGGCAGTTGCGCGTGAGTGCCGAGACTGCCGAAGACCGGCTATGGCGGTCGTTAGGGGCGAGCTGACCAGGGGCACCGCGCCCACAGGGGATGCGCCCGTGCTGGACTATTCCTACCGGGTGAGGCGCTCCGACAGCTCCACCTGGGATCCGGACTGGACGATCCTCTTCGGAGGGTCCGGCCGGAGCAGTCACACAGAGTCCGGCCTGACGAACGGGCAGGAGTACACCTTCCAGGTGCGGGCGCGCAACGCCACCCGTGACGGGGCGGCGGCCGAGGTCACGGCCAATCCCAAGGATGAGCCGGGCGCTCCAGACGTTACGGTCTGATCACGCAACGAGTCGCTGCTGGTGACGTGGAGCGTTCCGGACGACGGCGGCAGGCCCGCCACTGATTACCGCGTGCAGTGGAAGTCGGGCACGCAGTCCCTCGAGGCCTCCCGTCAGGCCACCGCTACCGCTCGGCGATTCATCATCCCGAGCCTGACGAACGGCACGGAGTACCGGGTGCGCGTGCAGTCCATGAACGAGGTCGGCTGGGGCGACTGGTCCGGCGAGCAGCCGGGCGCGCCCAGGCCGGCAACCGCCCTCAGCATAACCACCGATGCCCAGGGCGGGGTGGGAGAACCCTTCCGGCTGACCTTCACCTTCACGGACGAAGAACACGATGGCACCCGGTTTGACGTTACCGGCTTCGAAGTGGGCTACATAGTGGTCTCGTACGGCAGCCCCACCTACCTACGAGTTCACACTGGAGGACTTCAGGGTCGAGACGGCCGGGCTGTTGTACAGCGCACTGGTCAGACACATACTGGACGGGAAGTTGACGATCCGCGTCCCCGAGGGCGCCGCGCAGTCCACCGAGGACGGGCAGCAGAGCACGGCGGCCGTTTTCCAGATCACGGTGGACGCCCCCGACCCTGAAGCCCCACGGGTGGCCGAGATGACCGTGGGCGACTACTCTGGCAACGCCCGGGGCTACATCGACCCCGATCTGAGTATCTGGGACGTAACCGGCACGGTCGGCAGCCTTTCGACCGGTACGTTCACCTACGACGGGAACAACTACGTGGTGGGAGAGTTGAGCTATGTATCCGCCTGGGACACGGTCATCCTCATCACCTGTCCCGGCCTTGAGGGTGCAGATGGGTCTATCGACCTCTACCTGGACGATCCGGACGACGGGGACCAGGACCACAGCCTGACCATTTACTCCGACGAGATGAGGAAGTACACGTTCAGCCGCACGCTGAACGGCGCTGAAGTGTCCTGCATCGAGTATGCCTGGCAACCCAAGCAGGTGGACTGGGACGTCGACAGCAAGGTCAACGTCCACATCGTCAAGTAGGGCTTGGAACTGCCGGCGCGGGGCCGAGTTCCTGCTGTGGGGCGATGTGCATGGTGTTCCACCATGCGATTATTGAGCCCGGTCGCCTGACTGCGCTAGCTGTATCCGGCCCGCCAAAAGCGCTTGATTCGCTACTGCCCGGACCACCATCGGTGACTGAAGATAGTACCGGGCTCCGCAACGGCAACTCCTCGGTATCCCTGTGCCTTGCGTACCCTGTGATGGTTTCCACATTGCCGAGCACCTCCCGCCGCCCCGACAGTCGGAGCCGCTCCACCTCGGCCGCAACCTACAGCCGGCCCTGACGCTCCCTGTGCTCCCTGATCCGGGGTGCGAGATCGGAGACATCCAGATCCGTCGTCTCTACCATCTGGCACAGCCGCTCCAGACGGCGCCGCTGTTCGAGTGGGCGCTGACTCCTGAGCAAGAGCGAACGGCGAAGTTGGACGGAGCGGTGGGCTAGGACTCAACACGCGGTTGAGGATGCCTCATGACAGCATCCTCAACCGCCCGAATCCGCATCTGTGGTATTTCTTGCGTTTTCGGACAGCAGAGGAAATTGAGGCGTGTCCAACTCAAGAGAATCGATATCTTCGGCCGCCGCCAGAACGGCGTTGAGGCTGTACCAGACCTGAGTCAATTCCGGTTCAGGGATGTTCAGGTTGGCTGCGTCGACGATGGATACGAACTCTCTCTTTGTCAGCCTATTCAACTGGCAACTCTCCACCTCCAGCCAAAACCCTACGCTTTTGGATAACCGTCAACGGCCAGGATGCTCCCTTCCTAAATGGGCGGTCTCCGAAGGTGCCACGGGGTAGACCGCTGGTAGGCGTCCGCCACCCTCAGGACCATCGACTCATCGCCCGGCCTACCTGCAATCTGCATGGCCAGTGGCAAATCCACCCCTCCATGGTTCCCGAAACCGCAGCAGACCGACAGCGCCGGGCCGCCCACCAGGCTGAACAGCGCCCTGAAGTTGTCGCTCATCAGCTCTGCGGCCGCCTCCCGTTCACCGTCGAACGATGGCCTGGGTTCCAGTTTGGCGGCGGCAGTCGCCATCACCGGCGTCAACAGCACGTCGACCTCCCTAAGGGCATCCAGCGTCTGTGCCCGGATCATTGACTGCAGCTTCTGCGCAGTACAGTAGACGCTCGCGGGCGTCAGTTCAGCCGCCAGAAGTTGCACCCTGTTATATGGATCAAAGTCGCCTGCCCGATCACGTAGCCAGCTTGACACCAGGCCGGCGCATTCCACGGCGATGATCACGTGACTTGCGAATCCAGCGTACTTTGCCAGAGGGAGGGAGATCTCACTTATCTCTGCGCCAAGGTCTGAGAACACCCTTGTCGCCGCGACAATGCCGTCCAGCACTTCAGCACCGGCGCCCGACCCTTCAGGCTCCAGCATTTCTCGCACCAGGCCAATCCTCACCCCCGCTATGTCTCCAGTCAGCGACGCAGGGTAGTCCGGGACGGGAGCATTCCACGAGTGGGGGTCCCGGGGATCGTGACCGGCGAGCACGCCAATGGTCGCCGCACAGTCCGCGGCAGTACGGGCAATTGGGCCAATGGTGTCCATGAATCTGGATGCGCCGATGAGACCATATCTGCTTACCCTGCCCCACGATGGACGAAGGCCGGTGAGTCCGCAGTTGGCCGAAGGATTCCTGATTGATCCGCCGGTATCGGCACCGAGCGAAGTGGGACACATCAGAGCGGCCGTAGCTGCTCCGGATCCCGCACTGGAGACCCCCGGCGTGCGCGTGAGATCCCAGGGGTTGCGCGTCAACCCGGATGACGATGTCGCTAGGTTACCGAAGGCGAGTTCGGACATGGAGGTCTTGCCGACTATGATCGCGCCCGCCCGTTTGAGGTTGCGAACCACCGTGGCATCCTCGGCCGGGACAAAATCCGCCCAGAGGGCAGAACCACCCGTGGTCCGGACGCCCGACATGTAAATCTGGTCCTTGATCGCCACGGGGACGCCGTGAAGAGGTGATCGAATTGTGCCGCTGCCGAGTTCCCTGTCCGCACGTCGTGACCACTCCAGTGCCTGATGGTCAAGCACGGTGACAAAGGCATTCAGCCTGGGTTCCACGCTCTCGATGCGGTCCAGGTGAGCTCTCGTCACCTCGACCGACGAGACCTCGCGCCGGCGGAGGAGTCCACCCAGTTCGATCGCGGAAAGTTGAATGATCTCCTGCTTATCCAACTACCCGTTCCTGAACGATCACGACCTCGATGACTCTCTGAGAGGTGAATGCATGACCGGAGAATCGGACCATTGGCGACGCTTTTGGGGCCATCAATGGATCCACCCGAACCCATGCTAGTTCACACTGCCACGGAGGTCTAACCATCACCGATGGATAAGGCCCTCTGATGAGCCGACGCGTCCGCCCTCGCCCTGACTACGGTGCAGGACTACCCGGAGCGCAGGAAGCGCGATCTGTCGCTCCCGGCGGTGTGCAACCGCTGCAAGAGACAGGCAATCCATTTTGCCAGGATGCGCAGTGCTGAACTGGCGGCCGAAGGAACGACGGATGAGGAGGAGACCTACTGTCGGCTCGCCGACACGCTTTCGAGGGAGATCAACTCTGGTCTGTCAGGTGACTGGATTGGATGGCAGGGCCAAGCATCCATGTGTGGACGCCTTTTGCGTTTCTCCTCCCGTGTCCGCCAGTGACGGCGTTTACGGCGGACACCGCCGGAATGCTGGAACAGTCCGCGGTCCCTGGAATGGCAACGCCATGGGGTCCGATAGGGAACTCGGCTTTTGAGGACATTTCACCATTTGCACCCTGGAAGATGACTACCCTCCGGTTCGAAAGAGTGGTCGGCAGGCGGGGATCCGTTACCTTCGGGTAGCCCGGCCAGCTGATGGTTCTGTGGTGTCGGACAGCCATGCGTTTAGGCTCTTACCCTCAGCCTGTGCGTTCGTTGCGGCCGCCCGGTGAACTCGGGACTCGTCCTGAGAGCTATTTCCCCAGAGAAGGTCTTATAGGGCTCTTCGCCCCTCCCTACACGCATAGCCAGGTAATCGTCTATCGAAAACCGGAACTCCTTTCATGGACAACTTCGTCGCTCAATGCTCTCTCGATCCGATCTTCAGCAGGAAATTAGCCACTTCAAATATCGCTACAGCAATCCCCATCGAGCCCACTGCCACATAGGCCATCATGGAGAAGAACAAATAGTAGGTCACTAGCGACTCGCGCCCGCCGATACCACCGGAGAATAGGTGGTACAGCGACACCCCCATACCGGCAAAGAGAAGCGGCACATAGATCATCAGGTAGTAGCGTATACGGTGCCTAAATGTCATCTTCTATCTCCTCATGCTCGTAGACTTTCCTCAGCTCGCCGTACAGTTGACAATCCTCTAGGGAGTGGGGTTAAAGCACATGATACGCAAGCGCCGGAACCGTGATCACCGCTCTTGGATCTGTCAGGAGTTAATCTCTTTGGCGAGCCGCGCGTCGACTACCCGTCGCCGAAGAGCGCGCCAGCGAAGCTGGCGTCGGCATAACCATGACCGTTATCCCTCCTTCCTCTCCGAGACGTGTACCGACGAAATCCGCTCACAGCAGGTCCCTGTCCATTCCCTCTGACTTCCAAAGAAAGCTGCTGCCTGCACACCCCATTTGACCCTCAACGCCAGCGTTCTATGTCTCACCAGGCGCGGTAGTAATTGGCATCCCGGTGACATGAGTGCCTGAAGGTAGACGATAGGGCAGGTCCGTTCAGCGCCAGGTGAGCGGGACCGGTGCCACTTACCTCCGACCGGCCGGGCAGAAATTGAGAGCCTTATGGTCGAATTTCAGCCCGTCATGGCAAGTGGGGCCGCTGCATGGCCGCCCACCCACCCTGTGAGAACCCCGATGCGCCGTCTAGCGTGTCAGGCCGGCCGGCGTCGCGGCCTCTACTCGGGAGACCTGAAGAGTGAAATGCGGTTGCCGGCGATGTCAAAGAATATGGCCATCGAGCCGAAGCCGCCGGGAATCTCGGTGGGAGGCATCAGCGCGCTGCCGCCCAGACTCACGGCCCTGTCAAGGTGGGCCTGCAGATCACTGACCATTACGGCGACGGAGGGAGTGTTGGGCGGCATGCCCTCTGCGTGCTCGAAGATACCCCCGCCAATCCCCCCGGGCTCCTGCTGGACAAGGCGGTAGTTGGTCTCCTGGTGAAGATGGACCTGCCAGTCGAACAATCCGGCATAGAACTCGACAAGCTTCGCCGCATCGCTGCCTCCCAACTCGAAGTGCACCACCGGCGGACCATTCCCCTTGGGCGGCATCTGTCCGTCCCACTCCGGCGGCAGCGAATACAGGCCTATGGTGTTTCCAGCGGGGTCCTCGAACATGGCGATCGAGCCCATGCCGGGCGCTATCTCCATAGGTGACACGACGGCCTTACCGCCCATACCGGCCGCCTTATCCAGCGCCACCTGAATGTCGTCAACCTGCACATAGAAGGTGACATAGCTGCGCACCGGCGTACCCTCAGCCGTGGGAAACAGGCCGCCACCGATGCCTCCCTCGTTTGCGGAGACCAGACCGTAGTTGTGCATTTCTTCGCCCTGCACTTCAATCTTCCATCCGAACAGATCGCGATAGAACTGCCGCAGGGCAGGCCCATCCGGGCCGGCGATTTCAAAGTGCACTACCGGGTTTCCCATTGTCTGGCATCTCCTGGGGTACGGGTGTATTGACTATCTTCCGGAGTCTCAACGTATAACTGGATTTTACAGCGAGTCAACTGACTTCCCTGCTGCTGCGTACCGGTCGTCGGGTCTGTCGCTCCGGGCATCGGTCTGCTCGCCAAACTCCCGTCCGCCCGGAAGGCCAGTGCGCTGGACGACGTATCTGCTGGCAGGGCAATCCGCCAGAACACACAACTCGGGCGTTAAGTGTACGGCCCTCAATCACGCGCCTGCCAGCGAACCTCTTTCCGTCAGTTCACCACCCGCTCCATGGGGCCGAGGACAAGGTGTCACGAAGTACTTGTAAATTTTGCCTGCGGCCGCCAATGGCCCGCTTTTCGCGGCCATGATGTTCTGAATTCAAGAGCCCCGGATCGCGCTGGTCGCTGCTCTCCCCGGCCGAGGTAAAGTCCAGGATCCGCATCACTCCTGGTGTTCGAGTGGGCACGCAGCGAAGGTTTGAATGCAGAAACCGGATAGATTCGCACCTGGGCAGCGTCTAAGCTTTGGGCGGTATGCAAACTCGCCACTTACCCTACCTGGCCCCTGACTCGATTACTCTCGAATGACCACTCTGAACAGGGAACGAATGAGGACGGATGCGCAGCACAGGTGGGAGGCGGTGCTGACACGGGACGCCAGCTTCGACGGGCACTTCGTCTACGCTGTACGCTCAACCGGCGTCTACTGCTTACCCAGTTGCCCCAGCCGCAATCCCCGACAATCTCAGGCGGTTTTCTTCTCGAAGCCGGAACAAGCCCTGAGGGCAGGTTACCGAGCCTGCAAGCGATGTCGCCCTGATCGACCCGGCGAAGCCGCGGAGTTGGTCTGGAGGGTGTGCGAGTACATTGACGGACATATCGAATCCCACGGCGCATTGCCTTCACTGGCAGATATCGTCAAGGCTTCGGGAGTTGGCACTCGTCCGCTGCGCCGCACCTTCAAGAAGGAGACTGGCCTAACTCCTGTGCAGTACGCCCGCGGACAGAGGCTGAATCGGTTCAAGCTCATGCTTCGTGACAGGGCGAACGTGACTGATTCACTCTATGACGCAGGCTACAGCTCCTCCAGCCGTGCTTACGAAAGCGCCTTGGAGCGGCTCGGCATGACCCCGGCCAGTTACAGCAAGGGTGGCGCAGGCGCCGTCATCAGATACGTTGTCGCCGGATCGGCGTTAGGCAAGGTGCTGGTCGCAGGAACCGCCAGCGGAGTATGCACTGTCAAACTTGGAGACGATGCCGAAATGTTGACGGCTGAATTGAGCGGCGAGTTTCCGGCGGCAGACATTCGGCCCAATGGGGCCAAGGGCCACGACAGCGAATGCGACAAATTATGGGGCTGGGCCAGCGCAATTATGGAATACCTAGATGGTGATCGACTGGACGTTGACCTACCCGTGGACGTGCGTGCCACCATCTTCCAGTGGAAGGTCTGGCGAAAACTGCAGGCCATTCCTGCCGGCGAGACACGCACCTATCAGCAACTGGCCGAGGAACTGGGCCGGCCCACAGCCAGTCGCGCGGTGGGCCAGGCCTGCGCCGCCAACCCGTTGGCCCTCATCGTCCCTTGTCACCGCGCCGTACGTAAGGACGGTGGCCTAGGCGGCTACCGCTGGGGGCTGTCACGCAAGGAGGCCCTCATGGAGATGGAGCAGCTCGGCCATTCTTCCGGGCCTTGATGCCGGCCGACGATGACAGGATTTCAAGGATCCTCAGGGACCATGACATCGAGACCCAGGGAGCCGGGGTCGCCCTGAACAAGGCGCTGAAAGGGTGGGCACCTGCACCACCAACCTCGATCTGACAAGTTGCGTCCGCCCCGTCGCGGCAACTGGTCCACTGTTCCAACGCAAGGTTGCCGCCAACGCGCGATATGGGTTTGAATGATCTGATAGAAGCTGTGACGAGGAGGCACCTTCCCTGAGGATCTTCACGTGGCCGCTGCGCCCGGCACTTGCAGCCACCACCCTGGCTCTGGCGGCAGCCGCCTTTGCGTGCGGCGGCGGACCGGAGTCGGTGCTGCTGGCCACGGAGGGCAGCTACCATCCCTTCAATTTCGTCAACGACGACGGCGAGATCGACGGCCTGGAGCGGGAGATCGGCGACGAGATCTGCCGCCGGGCTGAGCTCGACTGCGAGTGGGTACTCAACGACTGGGAGAGCTTGATCCCTAACCTGGTGGCCGATGAGTTCGACGTCATCATCGCCGGGATGAGCATCACAGCCGGGCGCGACGAGACCATTGACTTCACCGAGCCGTACTACCCGCCCACGCCCTCCGTCTATCTCGCTCTGGCCGGCGCGGGCGACGAGGCCATTCTGGGGCGTCTCGGTGCCTACGCCAACACGATCTACTCGGACTACTTCACGGAACAGGGCATCCCTTACGTCGAGTTCGACAGCGAAGACGACCGCCTGGAAGCGCTTCTGAACGGCGAGATTGACGCGAGCCTGGTCGACCACGCCTACGCAGTGGAAAAGCTCGCCCAATACGAGGGGCTCCTGGCCATCGTCGGGCCATCGGTGCCGCTGGATGAAGGCATCGGCATGGGTGTGCGCGAGAGTAGCGGGGACCTGCGGGATAAGCTCAACGCGGCCCTCGCGGCGATGAAGGCGGACGGCTTTCTGAACGACCTGATTCTCAAGTGGGTGGGCAAGGACGCCACGACCTTCTAGCCGATCCCAGAGGCCGTCCCCCGCGTTCCTGTGCCGGACGATAGTCAGCCCCCGCCCCGTGGAATTCTTCCTCTCCGCCGGTCTGCTACCGGCGCCATGAGCTCCGATACCAAATTGAGATCAGGCGCTGAAAAGTTCCTTGCGCGATCACCTGTGGCCCGCCGTCAGTGACCGAGGCCTGTACCGGGCGCAGGAGCGAGACGCAGGATACTCAAGAGTGGGTCGGCCATTCGGGGTCTGCGACTCGAACGACAACCCCTCAGTTCGACACCCAGGACCATCCGGATGCAATACGGGATTGGCCTGGCAGAGTCGCTCGACCTTGCCGGCATGTCGGCGGGTCTACGATGCAGCCGCCGATTCGGGGATGCTCACCCCCCCACGCGGGCACAGGGAACACCGGCCGAAAGGCGATCTTCCCGAACGCCAGGCCGAGGGAGATCGACTCCATCGGTACGAATGTACGCAGGGCCTTCACTGTCGGCTCCTTCCCGCAGGAGTCGGCTTCTCGGTGCACCCGCCTCTTGGATGCTACCCTGATGCAGGCTGATTAGGAGGATACTCTCTCCGAAAGGTCGAATTACGAAGTGCTCAAGGGCAGCGCGGGTCGTCTCGGACTCGCTAGTGTGCGGAGGTATGATCGGTGGTGCGCGGCGATTGCGGCTACCGCTTAGGCATCCCCGGGAAGGTACTGTTCCCGCTGGTGGCCGTGACCATTGTCTTTGCCCTGTCCTGTACCAGCGAGCCGGGCAGTTTCTCGACACAGCTGACTATGGTCCCTTCGATCACCCCGGTCCCCACCGTCCCCAAAGATGTTCAGGGGTGCGCTGTAGGCCCAGAGGCCGAATGCCCGGGCGCCAGCTTCGACGGTCAGGACTTCAGCGAGATCCCGTCTGTCCAGGGCGGGGGCTCCAGAGGCCGAGAAGCGGCCGATTTCTCTGAGGCGATCCTCGAGGGGGCCAGCTTCGTAGGGTCCAACCTCGAAGGGGTGTTTTTCGAGGGAGCGAACGTGCGGGGCGTGAGCTTCCAGGATGCCAACCTCAGGGGAGCCTCCTTCTACCAGGCCGACCTGTCCGGATCCGACTTCACAGGCGCAGATCTCGAGAACGCCGACCTTGAGGATGCGATATTGGATGGGGTCATCTACTGCCGTACCAAGACCGCTGATGGCTCCATCAGTGACAGGGATTGTCCATGAGTCCCGTAAAGCGTTAAGACGGCGACGGATGGACGACCATGAGCAACCTGTGGCGGAGGCGATACAGGCGGTTTAGCAGGCAAGGCCACCGCCGGTGCACAGGTTCCCTCGTCGCTGCTCGGGGAATACATGCGGTTGGATGTTCCGCGGAAGTAGATCCCCGCGTGAGAGAATGCGGACCATATGCCTGGCTTGGAGTATGAGTACTCTAGAGGTGGGAGATGAAGATCACGGTTTTTTCTTTGATGGCGGCGGGGCTAGCCGTTCTGGCGATAGCGGCGTGCGGAACAGAGGAATCTCGCCCTCAGAGCCTGTATGACCTTTATCAACACGAAAGAGAGTCCAATCCCATCCGATTGGCCGGGCGGATAGCGGCCGAAGAAATGCGCAGGTTTTCGGGCCACATAACGGATATTGACGGCCCGAGGGTTCAGTTCCACCTTGACGATCGGCTATCGCAACGGGACCGATACATTGAGTGCCGGTTCGATGACCCGGAGTCCGTTTCGCGATTGGATACGGGTCAGTACGTAACTCTCTTCGGGAAGCTCGTTCGCGCAGACCGGATAGTCGTCTTCGACGAGTGCACCGTCGCCCGGTGAGGGTCGTTCCGCAGAGTCATCCTGCATGGGCGGCACGGGTCGGCAGTTTGCGGCGAAGACCGGTCGGCTGAATCCGCAGGCGCCGCGAGCGCGGGGAGGACATGGACAGGTCACTCTCAACATCGACGACCTTCCGCCGAGTCACCGACAGTGACGTCAACACCTGGTCCTCGCCCGGTATGGAAACTAGCGATGTCACCTGTTACCCTCGATTTGCGACTGAGGGCATAGTGAAGGACACACAAGAGTCGTGTTGCGCACCCTGACTGGCAGACCGGCATTACTTCCCCTGGTCATGGGCCTTTCCCTGGCCGCTGTGCTTGCCGGCTGTAGTGGAGAGACGTCCGGGGCGGACAGCCCTACGACCCGGCAGATATCAACGTCGACGGTCACTGCCCCCGCCGAGGAACCTCAGCAGCCGGCGGCAACGGCCATTCCCACCACTCCGCCTACCCAGATGGCCCTGGAGGTTGGACATAAGGTGGGCCAGAGGGCCCCGGACTTCATGCTGGCCACCGTCGAAGGTCAGCAGGTCAGCCTGGCCAGCTTTAGCGGCCGCCCCCTTCTTCTCTACTTCTACACCACATGGTGACCAACCTGCCGTGCCTCGTTGAGGCACCTTAAGGAAGTTCAGCCCGAATACGCTGACCGCGTGGGGATTCTTGCGGTGAACATTGACCCGCTGGAGACCACCGAACAGATCCTCGCCTATAAGCAGTCCGAGGGATTCCTGTGGCCAATGACCGTGGCCGATATCCAGGTGGTTAGGAGCTACAACGTCACCCGCCAGGCCGCCTACGTGACCGTCGATTCCGACGGCGTCGTATTGTCCAGCGTCAAGTACGGGAGTGAGAGCGAAGAGGACTGGCGAGAGCTTTTTGAGGCCCTGCTAGATTCCTAATACCCACGTGCCGCATCCTTGGTCAGGGCGAGCCCGCGGGCCATTTCCCGCGTCCCAAGGAGTCAGCGTTTAGACTTGCCGCACGCCACGAATCGTTCACTCCGGACGGGCTTTGCGACTCGCCGCACGCATCACTGAACCCTGACACGGCGCAGGGTCTTGGCACCAGGATGCTGAGGACCGAATGTGTAAGTCAGGCCCTTTCATCCCCTCGTAATGCCGGTCCCCCGCAGCCAGGGACCATCTCTAGACAGCCGAGATGTCAGAATCGCCGGGGTCGGGATAGAACTGGGCACAGTAGGCTCGAAATGGCATGAGCTCGCCATCGGAGCGGCACAGGCGGGGGCGGGACCTATACTGCTTGCGGCTCCAGATGACCACGTCCTGTCGCACGTCCTTTTCTTGCTGGGAGGCCATGAACTTGTTCATTATGGGCGCACGCAGCCTCACCGGGAGAAATCCGAGACCCAATATCCATCGCCTGGGGTTACTGATCTCCCGCACCTGCCCTGCCAGAGACAGGTCTATTAGATTCCCGTCGACAGGAGTCGCCAGTATCCACAGGCGTAAGTCCATGCCGATGGAATGCTCGCGGATCTCCACGTACGAGTATCCCAGTCCATAGATACGGGTCCTGGCTGAAACATCGAACGTGAAGCTAGCTATACCGGCGATCGTCCGGGTTCTCGTGAAGTCGAAATTGCTTTCCAGAAGGGGACCGTCCACGGACACGGGGCCGACGCGGTTTACGCCGTCGTAACCGTGCACGTACCGAAGGTGCGCCAGGTCCACCGAGTTCTCCGTGGTCTCCTGAGGATGCCCGGGAAAACGGATGGTCCTGACATCAATATCGCTCCAACCAGTCTGGTCAGGCGATTCTGAGGGCAGGTGCCACTGGGGCGCCCGTCCCCGGATTCCCCACCACGCGAAGATCATCCCGGCTATCTCTCGCGTCTCGAAGACCCGCAGCCTCGCAAATTTCGGCGGAGGGGAGAAAGGGGTGGCGACGCACTGGCCCGTTGCATCGAACTCATAGCCATGGAAGGGACATACGAGCCGACCATCGCATACTCTCCCCCCGGCCTCAGGCCCCAGATCGGCGCCGAGGTGGGGGCAATAGGCCTCGGATACGCAGACCCGCCCGCTCTCGTCGCACCAGACTACGATGCTCTCGCTCATCCAGGTCATCTGGATGAGCTTCGCCTTTAAGATGGTGCGACGGCTTGCGACGAAATACCAGCCCTCTGGAAACGGGGAAGCCAGCGGGGCGTCCGCGGGCGCCTTAAATCGAGTTGCTATCGCTCAACGCTCCTCTCATGAGTTTTCGATCTGTATGCCTGGATCCGGCCAGGGTAAATCGCGCCCGACCCGCGGGACCCAGAAGCGATCCGTCCAGCCCCGGACGCGCGCCTCCCGGACGCATCCCGCATCATAGGGCCACCAGGATGCAGCAGTGCTGCCTCACCGGTGGGATAAAATGTCCATCCTACCGACGGTACTGAGCGGCCTAGAATATCGGCATGGTCCACGGGGAGCAAGACGGATGACTCTCACTACAGACGGTGTAGAGACCAAACGGCTAAGTTTGCCGGAAGAGCTCATCTTGATGCTCCTCAATGAGGAAAGCGGCTACTTCCACCAGGTACCCGGCTGGGACCTGAACTGCACCGTTGCCGGCGCTGTGCTCGCGGAACTTTCCCTCATCTCGCGCATCGACACTGACGTAGATTCCCTTTTCCTTGTGGACAGGACCGAGACGGGTGACCCCGCGCTGGACCCCATACTCAAGGAGATCGCGGGGGAGCCGGCAAAGCGGAACGCCCAGTACTGGATCGAACGGCTCGCCCCCCGGGCAGAGTCCGTAATCGACCTGGCTCTGGACCGTCTGGTTGAACTGAAGATCCTGGAGCACCATGAAGGTGAATTCTGGACGCTTTCCCGTGCCGCCCTGCAGGCGGAGATGTCCAGCGCGTCGTCAGAGGGTAATGCGGCGCACTTCGTCAGGACTCGCATCAGCAAGGTCATATTCAACAATGAGATTCCCGATCCGAGAGATGTCATCATCATCGCCCTGATCGATACCTGCGATGTCTTTCGTTTTATGTTTCAGCTCGATGACGAGATAGAAGAGCGCATCCAGGCCATCTGCAGGATGGACCTTATCGCCCGATCCATAGCCGACGCCGTCTCCGAGAACATGGCCGGTCCGTTGCTTAGGCGTTCCGCGCTCACCAAGGATATACCCACAGTCTCACTGCGCAGGCTGCTGCTGAATCCGCACGTCCGCAGCGGCAACATTGCCGCGCTCTTTGCGGACCTGGCAGAAGAGTATGGCCCGGTATTCAAGATCCACCCGCCGCTTCAGAAACCCATGATCTTCCTTGCCGGGACAGAGACGAACCGCTGGGTGCATCGAAGCGGACGCATGTACCTGAGGGCTAAAGACTATTTCTCCGACTTCGAGATGGTCTACGGCGCGTCCGGAGTGATGCCTTCTATGGACGGGGCAGAGCATTTCCGGCTTCGCAAGGCCATGTCCCCGGCGTATTCCCGCGGCAGGCTCGCAGAACAGCTGGATATTCTCTACCGCCATGCCCGAAAGCACATGGCGGATTGGAAGGTCGGCGACTCCATGCCCGCAACGGGCATGAGCCGCCTGCTGATCAACGCGCAACTCTCGCCGCTCTTTATCAGCGTGGAATCTCAGGATGTCTTTGACGATCTGGCCAAGTACAAAGAACGGGCGCTCCTGACTCACATCATTAAGGTCCTGCCCAAATTCATGCTCAACACTCCTGACATGAGACACAGGGCGAAGGCAGTGGACACGTTGCTGAAGCGGGTCCAAGGCGTCCACACGCCCGCCCAGCGGGCCGGTTCTCCCCGGGACCTTGCGGACGACTGGCTCAGCCTGCATGCAAGCGATCCGCAGTTCGTCCCGGAGACGACTCTACGCTTCCAGCTCGCAGCAGCGCTGATCGCCAGCGTCTACCTCGGCGATGCACTCAGCTTCGCGCTCTATGCAATGGCGTCCCAACCTGAGCTCTACAGCAAGATCCAGAGCGAAGCTGATGCCCTGTTCGGCGACGGCGATCCGAAGGGCGGGGATTTCACGCCGTCAGCAATAGACGTTACTCACCGCTTCCTCATGGAGACCCTGCGCATGTACCCCATCGTCCCGATGTCTATTCGGAACGTGATGAATACGTGCGTTGTCGAGGATTATGAACTCCCGATTGGATCACGAATATTCATCGCCACAACGGCCACGCACTTTATGAAGGGCGTCTTCCCCGACCCCTTCACATTCGACATCGACCGCTATACGCCTCCACGCAATGAGCACCTCAGTCCCGGGTACGCCCCTTTCGGCCTGGGCACGCATACCTGTCTCGGCTCCCGCTGGATGGAACTGCAGCTGGCCGTCAATGCACTCATGATCGCTCACTACTTCACGCTTGAGGTTTCCCCCGTGGGTGATTGGCCAAAGATCAGTCCACTTCCGTCACTGTCTCTGGGCAAGAAGGTGAAGCTTAGGGTGGCCGAGCAGAGGCATGAGATACGCGCCTGACCGTCCGCCGGGCATTCGTCTCTCCGCGCAGCCAGCCGGCTAGCGTATTGCCGGTAACGAGCGGCGACGAGGGGCCAAACGCGGCAGGCGTTTACTCGAGCTGCCAAGCCGGCCTCCTCACCAGAGTCGCCTTGATGGCGCTGTCGTCGCCCGACCAGAGCGATTCCAATTCCTCTTGGATCATCCCAGTTCCCGTGGGATCGCCCAGGTAGACCGGGAACTGAGGTGGCAGCGTATCGATGCCTTCCGGATCGTTCAATGGAAGGCACGTCAGGTGCGGTTATTGTCGACAAGCCTTTCGACGGCCTGTCGCATCAGCTCTCGGTCGGGGGAATCCCCATCGAGGAACAGATAGAGAGGGTCGCCGCCTGATCGTTTTTACACACCCCTTGATGCAACCTCGTCGGGGGCCAGGCCAACGGAAGCTTCCCAGTAGAGAGACGCAAGCTCGGGGGCGTAGCTGTCTCCTGACTCCACAGTGTCTTCATCCCGGTCGCTCAGTGCCGGGTGGCACGGAGCCTGGATCGGTCCTGCATCCTGCGGCGGACAAGGCGACTCGTCCTCAAAGGCGGTTGTGAGATCCTCAAGATTCAGAAATGTGCGGGTCTCGATCACCTCGGCCAGGGTAGCCCGTGCAGGGCCCAGGAACGACCTGTACAGCCCCGACGCGTTGCGCATTATAGAGCCGCCAAAAGGCTGCATCGCTACCTCGTCGGTAGGATAAACTGTCCCTCATACGGACGGTACCGGGCAGCCTAGAACATCGGCATGGTCCACGGGAGCAAGACGGATGACTCTCACCACGGACGGTGAAGCGGCCAAACAGTTAAGCCTGCCGGAAGAACTCATACTGATGCTCCTCAATGAGGAGAGCGGTTACTTCCACCAAGTACCAGGCTGGGATCTGAACTGCACCGTTGCCGGCGCCGCGCTCGCGGAACTTTCTCTCATGTCACGCATCGACACTGACATGGATTCCCTGTTCCTTTTGGACAGGACAGAAACAGGTGACCCTACGCTGGACCCCATACTCAACGAGATCGCGGGGGAATCGGCACGGCGGAACGCCCAGTACTGGATCGAACGGCTCGCCCCACGTGCAGAGTCCATAATTGATATGGCTCTGGATCATTTGGTTGAACTGAAGATCCTGGAACACCATGACGGCGAATTCTGGACGCTTTCCCGCGCCGCCTTACGCGCGGAAGTGGCCAGCGCTTCGTCGGACGGCAATGCGGCGCACTTCGTCAGGACTCGCATCAGCAAAGTCATCTTCAATAATGAGATTCCCGATCCGAGAGACATCATCATCATCGCCCTGATCGATACCTGCGACGTCTTTCGCTTCATGTTTCAACTCGATGAAGTGATAGATGAGCGCATCCAGGCCATCTGTAAGTTGGATCTTATCGCCCGGTCCATAGCTGATGCGGTCTCCCAGAACCTAGCCGGACCGCTGCTTCGACGTTCCGCACTCACCAAGGACATTCCCTCAATATCACTACGCAAGCTGCTATTGAATCCGCACGTCCGCACCGGCAACATCCCGGCGTTATTCGCGGACCTTGCGCACGAGTATGGCCCGGTGTTCGAGATCCGCCGACCGTTCGCAGAGCCCATGGTCTTCCTGGCCGGGCCTGAGACAAACAACTGGGTGAACAAGCGCGGACGCATGCACCTGAGAGCCAGAGATTACTTCACCAGCATGGAGGAGGCCTTTGGCGCCTCAGGGCTGATACCTTCCCTCGATGGCGCCGACCATTTCCGCCTTCGCAAGGCCATGCAGCCGGGTTATTCCCGCGAGAGGCTTGCGGGCCAGATAGACCAACTGTTTCATCAAGGCCGGAAGCAAATGGCAGATTGGAAGGTTGGAGGCATCTTACCGGCTACTAGCATGAGCCGGCGAATGATTAATGCACAGCTCTCGCCGCTCGTTGTAAGCCTTAACTCGCAAGATATCGTCGACGATCTGATCATGTACAAGGAAAGGGCGCTTGCGGTTCACGTACTGAAGGTCTTGCCCAAATTCATGCTGAATACCCCGAACATGAGGCGTCGCGGGAAAGCCATCGACACGGTGCTGCGTCGGATCCAGGATAAACATACATCGGCCCAGCGGGCTGGAGCCGCTCGGGACCTTGTGGATGACCTGCTCAGCCTGCACGGGAGCGATCCGCAGTTTTTCCCGGAATCGAATATGCGGTTCACACTTACGGCGCCACTGCTGGCCAGCATGTACCTTGGCGATGCACTGAGCTTAGCGGTGTACGCTATGGCGTCGCAGCCTGCGCTCTACCGCCAGATCCAGCGTGAAGCAGATGCCCTCTTTGACAACGGCGACCCAAAAGCCGGGGACTTCACCCGGGAGGCCATTGACGTCACGCACCGCTTCCTTATGGAATGCCTGCGGATGTACCCGATCATTCCCATGTCACTTCGGACCGTGATGAATTCGTGTGTGGTCGAGAACTATGAGCTGCCGGTCGGGTCACGCCTCTACATCGCCACGACAGCCTCACATTACATGAGCGACGTCTTCCCAGACCCGTTCAAGTTCGACATCGACCGCTACCTGCCTCCGCGCAACGAACATCTCAGCCCCGGCTACGCACCGTACGGGCTGGGCACGCATAGGTGTCTCGGCTCTCGGTGGGTGGAATTGCACCTTGCCGTCACCGTGCTGATGATTGCCCATTACTTCACGCTCGAGGTCTCACCTGCGAACTTCAAGTTCCGGTTCAACCCCATACCGTCGATGAAACCAAGCAAGAAGCTGAAGTTCCGCATCGCAGAGCAGCGGCACGAGATAGAAGTCTAGCCCACCATAGAGATCGGGCTCGAGATACTGGGGAGGAAAGCGTCTAAAGGGGCTTTCGAGCCAGGAAGCAGTACAGGGGCGTGAAAACACCTGCCCGGCCGCCCGCGAGGTAGGCTTTGGCCGTGCGATCCATCAACCCGACAACGTCCGCCGATCCTTTCGGGAAAATCCCCACCGCTTCGGCCAGTCTGGATGTCCCGATGATCGCCTTGCGGCCCAGAGGAGTCCTGCGCAGGGCGTTGCCCAGCGTATTGCCCCGGGCCTCCATGGGCTGGTACCACGGTGTGATGGAACCGTTCTCATCGACCGCCCGGTCCTTCGCCTCGATGACCTGGAATCCCGCCGCTTCCAGGTCGCGGTTCACCTCGCCGGTGGTCGCGATATCCTTGAGCGCGATACCGTGCATCAGGTCCTTCTTGATGGCCAGGTGCCGATTGTCGCCGGGGTCGAACTTGTCCGTCATGCACATTTCCTGACCCCAGAACAGTGCTCCGGGTTTCAACACGCGGTAGATCTCGGCGAACGCTCCCGCCTTGTCCGGCGCATGACAGGTAGATTCGATCGCGTACCCCCGGTCGAACGTGTCGTCCGCGATGGCGCCCATGTCCATGAAGCTGCACGCCAAGTAGTCGACCGAATGGTCGAGCCCCGCCTGAGCGCCTAATGATCTTGCCCTCTCCAGCTGGATTTCATTGGTGTTGATCCCGACCACGCTGACACCGGCTTCGCGGGCGACCCGGCGCATCGGACCGCCGATCCCGCAGCCGACGTCGATCACCGTCATGCCCTCGCGCATCTCCAGCTTGGCGATCATCAGCCGCTGGTGCCGGATCTTGGATTCCTCCAGACTCTCCCTTGGCGACAGCGGCGCGAAGTGGAGTGATTCACCCCAACCGAACACCATGAACTCGCTGCATAGGTCGTAGTATTCCTTGACGGTCTGGGTGTGGTCGTAGTCCGCCGTGCCGGCTCCATCCACGTGCGCCCTGTCCATCCACCCATCGAAGCGCTTCACGCGACTGCGGACGTCCGCCCCACGGTATGCGGCCTTCAGCCCGTTGGATAGATCACGAAGCTGCATAGGTTCCCTCTCCTAGGACGAGCCCCGACCCTGCTGGTGAAGCTGGGCGATGTCCTCGATGGCCACGTCCAGATCCTCCCACATACGCTCGACCATCGAGCGCATTCGCATGTTCTGGTACGCGCCCCAGACCACCATCGCGGGCAGCACCACAAAGACCGAGACTATCAGGGAGTAGATGATCGTGATGGTGGCTGTGATGCCGAACTGCTGGAACGCAAGCAGCGGCGATGCGATCAGGACTCCGAATCCGAACGCCGTGGTCAGCGCCGATCCCAACAGGGCGGAACCGGTGGTCGCAAGGGTGCGGACCGCCGCTTTCTCCGGGTTGCGGACGCGGTTGAATTCCTCTCGGTAGCGATGGATCACGTGGATTGTGTAGTCGACTCCAATACCGATCGACAGGGCCGTAATGATCGAGGTTATCAGGGTGTAGGGGATGCTCAGCAGCGCCATCGTGCCCAGCACGCTGAAGAGGACGAGGACGATCGGCCCCACGGCGATTACTGCCAAAGCGGGTTGACGAAGCGTCAACCAGAAGAAGATGGCGAGGATGCCTAGGGCGACGGCGATGGTCGTGGTGATCGACTCTGTCTGTCCCTCGGTGATCTGGTCGGTGACCGCAACGGCGACGATGCTGCCGGAAGTCGCCGCAACGGCGCTGTCGTCGCCGAGCCACAGCTCGTCTATGTCGTCATTGAGCGTCCTCGTTCCCCCTGGATCGCCCGGGAGGATCGGGAACTGGAGGAGCATCGTATCGGGGCCATCCGGGTCGTTGACCATGAAATGCGCCAGCTCCGGCTCTTTCTCGAAGAGCCTGTCGACGAACTCCTGCATCAGCGCCGGATTGAGCTCCACTCCGGGCGAAGCCTCGCGGAAGAGCGCTGCCAACTCCGGGTCGTACTTGTCGCCGGGCTCACCGGAGTCGTTGGTCCAGTCGTACACGAACCTTTCGTATGATCCCTGGATGGGCCCCGCGGCGCCCCGCGGGCGGTTCTGCTCGTCGTCGAAGGCGTTGGTGAGATCGTGGAGATTCAATAGCGTGCGGCTCTCAGTTGCCTCGGACTTGATCAGAAGGCTGGCTATCTCCGTCGATCCGCCTACGGCAGCTTCCAGAGTGTTCATGTCCTCCAGGACGCCCCCGCCCCGGGGCAGGAGGTCCTTGATACTGAATTCGGACTCCAGCCCGGTGGCGGCATACCCTAGGCCTATCGTAATCAGGAGCACTGCGATGAGGTGGGGCGCTGGCCTGCGCGTAACCCATTTGCCGAGCAGCTCAGCCGCCTTGGGGATGCCTGGCAGTGCGTTCGAGATCGGCCGGGCGGGCTTCAGGGTGCCTCGCACCTCGCGCCGCCGGTCGATGATTGTCCGGCCGGCGGGGATAAGCGCCAGCATCACCACCAGGCTAATGGCCACGCCCAGCCCCGCGACGATGCCGAAGTCGCCGATCACCCCGATCGGCGAGAAGAGGGTAGCCAGCAGGCTGACGATCGTGGTTACGGCTGCCAGCGTCAGCGGAATCGTGACGTGTCGCAGTCCAATCCGCGTGGCGGCCGCGACCGGCTCGCCTTCGATACGCTGCTCGCGGTAGTGGGAGACCGTCTGAATGGCATAGTCCACCGTCAGGCTGATCAGGATGACGGGCACCATTGCCGTGAGCGAGCTTGGAGGGCCTATCAGGCCCAGCCCATCCGGCCCAAGCCAGCCCTCAGCCCCGATAACCCCGGCGATCGACAAGATAAGCCCCGTCAGCGTCAACAGCATGTCGGAGACGGTGCGTGTGAAGAGAAGGATCAGCACTACGATCAGCAGCAGGGCCAGCCCTATAAACGGCGCCATTCCCAACTCCGTGGCCTGCTTGTACTCGTCCTCGATGATCACAGGCGACAGGCTGCTCACGTGCAGCGGACCTTCATCTGCGGCGGCAAGCTCGCCGATCCGCCGCTCGGCGTCCCGGATCTTCTCGTCGCCCGTGTTGGTCAGGCGGAAGTTGGCGATTGCGACCGGCGTGCCGTCCGTGTCGGTCCCTGTCATCGCCGAGAGAGCCGTCCGGATCTCCGGCACGCTGCGGACGGAGTCGATCTGCGCCTGGGTGACGGACTCGAAGCCGTCCACCTCGAGCGCGGCTGCGATAATGGGCGCGGGCGCGGTAATGGGGTTGGGAGGAGCCAGAAGCCCGCTCACGCTAGGGTCGCCAGCGACGGCATCGATCAGGTAGTCCATTTGAGACAGGCCGCTGGGCGTCAGCGCCTCGCCTCGGAAGATGAGGGTTGCGACCCTGACATCGCCTGAGTCGCTGAAGAACTCGCTGACCTCGCGGGTAGCATCGGCGACGGGATGCCCTGGCGGGAGGAAGGCTACGTCCGCCCCCTCCGTCGGCGGGAGCCTCAGCGAAGCCCCGGCGGCCAAGACCAAGGTGACCAAGATGAGAACTACTATCGTGATGTACGGGCGGGCCGTTACCAGCCAGCTCAGCCTGTCGAGCACCTGGTTCATGGCGAACTATTCTATATGAGCAATGCACGGCAGCCAGCAAACGGTGACGCGGGCATACGGGGTGGGCTTACCGGCGGCTAAGCCTCAGCTCAGGCGACCGCGATCTGCCCTCCACATCTTCTGCGAGGCTCAGTTGGTCACGATAGCCTTTGCCATCCCCGGGGGCAGCCCGAGTAGGCCACGATGCGACGCCGAAGATTCGCCCCGCAGAGTCCGATTCACGGGCTCCACGTCCCCATGGATCGGCGAGCGGTGTCCGGACTGGCCCAGAGGGCTATACGTCGCACGATCGCTGGCTATCCTGTCGTCACGAATGAGTCTCGCCAGGGCGCCCTCGGCTCTACAGGGTTTCTGGCGGGCGCATTTCCACTGTCTCTGACGGCCTGCAGCCGCCAATCCGGGGCCAAGGTACCGGAGTGCCCCGGGGCAACCACCAATTGATCCGCACTAGAGTCCCCGGAGACGGTCTGCGGACGATGCGGATGGGGCGGACACGGTCAGCTAACCTGTAACGCCTGATGGCCCGACCGGGAGATGTTCCCCGGGCCCGAATGGACAGGGATCTATCCTCTCGGCCGAGGTGGACGCGTCACTCGTACCTGGTTGCTTGCGCCCGGCGAGATTTTGATGTCTCTCACCGGGCCGGGGACGTCGGCGGAAGGGTGACGATGGTCAGCCAGAAATCCTCGATCGAATTAACCACCTTGACGAACTGGTCAAGGTCCAGTGGCTTTGTGATGTAGCAGTTGGCGTGCAGGTCGTAGGTGCCGAGCACATCCTCCTCTGCCTGCGAACTCGTGAGGACAACCACGGGTATGCGCTTGAGGCCATCGTCGCTCTTCATCTGGGCAAGGACTTCCCTTCCGTGCCTTTTGGGCAGATTGAGATCCAGCAGAACCAGGTCGGGCAGCCTTTCGGCACCGGTCAATATCTCCATCGCCCGCTCCCCGTCGGGCGCCACCACCATGTCGTTGCGGACCTTGGCATCGCGAAGCGCCTCCTTGGCAAGGCGGACGTCGCCCGGATTGTCCTCTACCATCAGTATGTGGATGGGTCTACCGAACCGGGAATCACTCAATCTGCAGTCCCCCGTAACCGTTGGCCGAGGCGGGCATCGTGAACCAGAACGTGGAGCCGGCGCCAGGCTCCGAATCGGCCCAGATCCTTCCCCCGTGCCTCTCGACGATCTTTTTCACGATCGCAAGGCCTATCCCCGTCCCCGGGTACTCGCTCCTCGTCTGAAGCCGCTGGAACACTCCGAATATCCTGTCGGCAAACTTCTGCTCAAAGCCGATTCCATTGTCCCTTACCCCGAAGAGCCAGTCCCCTTCCTGGGCCACCGCCGACACCGTCACCTTCGGGCGATCCTCTCCGCGGTACTTGATGGCATTTCCGATCAGGTTCTGAAAGACCAGCTCAAGCTGCCCCGGATCGGCGTTTACCTGGGGCATCTCATCGAAGATGATGCGGGCGTCGGTCTCATCGATCAGGACCTGAAGATTCTCGAGCGCTCTCGTCAACGCGGCTCGACTGTCGGTGGGAACAAGTTCGCCGCCCCGGGTGCCGACGCGGGAAAAGGCCAGCAGGTCCTGGATGAGCTGCCTCATCCTCTCGGCTCCGTCGACGGCAAAATGGATGAAGTCGTCAGCATCGGCGTCAAGGCGGCCACGGTACCTGCGCTCAAGCAACGTCACGTAGCTGGAGACCATCCTCAGCGGCTCCTGCAGGTCGTGCGAGGCTACGTAGGCGAACTGCTCGAGGTCGGCATTAGAGCGCCTCAGCTCATCATGGGTCCTGTGCAGCTCGCTCACCAGCAGGCTGGTAGCAACCGCCCCGGCAACCTGGTCTCCGACGAGGCACAGGAACTGCAGGTCCTCCTCCGAGTATGCGTTTTTAACCTTGGACGCCACCGTCAGGAACGCCACCGTCTCGTGCATGGACAGAAGGGGAACGGTGACGATGGACCGGAACCCGGCCTCCATGCTCTCCATCTCTCCGGGCAGGATGCCGGACTCCACGATCTCATCGGTCAGGTTCCAGATGCCGGCCCCGCCGAGCAGGGCCTGCTCCTCGGTGGTGCCCCTCATGGGCATGTCCTGCCACGAACCCCAGCTCCCCGGTATGTCCTCTCCGCTCAGGTAAGCAACACGGATAGTGTCCTTGGAACCTCCAAGGACGGTGACGTTGATCCTGTCGATCGCAACCCTCTCGGCCACCGCGGCCGCGAACTGCCTGTAGACATCGTCCATGTCGGAGGTAGAGGTCACGATTCTGCCGATGCGGGCCAGCAGGTCCCTTTCTCTCACCATCTCGCCGAGCTGAGAGACCATCGCCGAGTTGTAGAGAGCGCCCGAGATCTGGTTGCCCACCTCCGCGGCTGACTGAAGATGGTCCTCGTTGTATGCATCTGGAGACCTCGACCGCAGCGTGAGAACTCCTATGACCTCTCCCCTGTACAGGAGGGGAACCGAGACCTTTGACCTGAATCCGGCCTGGTAGTGCAGAGCCTCGACGCTGTACTGACCTGCCAGCCTTTCGTATTCGTCTCCGCATGCGACCAGCCCGCTCAGAGATCTCGCTACGAGGAGCGCGGTCGTATCTTCCAGACGTCTGATGGCGGCCCCATCCAGCGCCTGAGGCCCCGCGCCGGCCACGTGGGAGTTGATCACTTCGTTGGTCTCGAGGTCCAGAGTGGAAATGCTTATCCTGTCGAACGGGATGAGCCGGGCCACCGTGGCGTCGAACTGCTGATAGACGTCGCCGATGTCAGGCGTCGACGTGACTATCTGGCCGATCTTGGCAAGTTCGGCGTATGCGACTCGGGAACTCGGCTGACCGGGGCTCGGGCGGTCAGAACCCGGATTCTCGTTCGGCCCTGGAGCTTGGGCCATGGCTAGTGGACCATGCCTATCCGAATGGCCACCACCAGCGCCTTGTGGGAGCGGCGGGCGATTCGGCAGCTGAATCCTCAGGGGACTGGTCGGCTTCCCTCTGCGAATACGACCGCATGGTCGTCATCGTCACGTCAAAGCGTGCGACGTTGACCGGCTTCCTCATGAAACGCGAAGGCGAAATCCCATACGACTGGAGCATGCTGCCCTCGGCGGAGGTCCCGGTCAGCACTACGACGGGTATGTGACGCAGTCCCTCGTCCTTGTTGATCTCGGCCAGGACCTCAAGGCCGGATCGCTTGGGCAGCTGCAGGTCGAGAAGAATCAGCTCGGGAGAGAGCGTGTCGGCGAACTCGCCCTCCTTGCGAAGTCGCGACAGGGCGATCTCGCCGTCCTCGGCGACGCTGACGTTGACCTCATACTTGGAGTCCTTTAGCGCTTCCTGGGTAAGTCGGGCATCACCAGGGTTGTCCTCGACAAGAAGCACCTCGACCGTTCCCTCTTGTTCCTCCATTGCAATCCAACTCCTTCCGGGGGACCGTCCGGGGTCAAGCGCATTCCCCCGCCGAACAATCTAAAGGCAAGTTTTTTTTGTTGTCAACTTAGTAAAAAGAGTCACAATGAGCTGACCCTCAAGCTGACCTTGCATTTCCCGCTAATTGGCTTATAGACTAGTCGGCTTTGGTAAGGAGAGCAGGTCTGTCAACGTCCGCCGCGTTGACTGACCTATGTAACTTTGTTACATTGACTTATCCCATCATACGTAGAGGTTGAGATGCCTGTAATACGTATAAGCGAAGATACCTGGCAGCGACTGAAACGTTGGGCATCACCTCTCGAAGACACCCCGGATTCGACCATAGGCAAGCTGCTCGACCAGGTCGACAGGGACCCGGATTCCCCCGGCAAAGGGACCACCAAGCAGGCTGTATCCACTCGCCTACCCAGAGGAAGAAAGACCGCTGAGCGAGAGTTCGAGAGGCCGCTGCTTGAAGCGCTGTTCGAGCTCGGCGGCACGGGCGTGATGTACGAGGTCCTGCCCGTAGTTGAGGAGAAGATGCGTCCGATCCTTAAGGACGTGGACTACGAGCGCCTCCCCTCGACGGGAGTCGCCCGTTGGCGCAGCACCGCCCAGTGGACGAGGCACCGGCTGACCGAGCGCGGACTCATCAAGAGGGGCCCGACGAGGGGAATCTGGGAGCTGACCGAATATGGGGCTAAGACCGTCGGCCAGTGGATCGAGGAAACCACTCTCTAGAAAGCGAGGTCCGTAATGATCAATGTTGACGCATTCTCGCACCTTCGAGCCGATCAGGTGGACCGCATCCTCGGCTTGGGCGAGCGCCGGATGGTGTCGGCGGGAACCCTCCTCGGGCACACAGACGAGCCGGTGACCTCCTTTTACATCATACTCAGCGGGCAAGCCGAGCTGTCCTACGGGTCGCAGTCGTGGGAGATGGCGGTCCGGCTGGCCGGCCCGGGCGATACTTTCCCCTGGGCGGGGCTCGGCAGGACCGGCAACCTGGTTACGAACTGCAGGGCCAGGATAGACATGGAGGTCCTGGACATTCCCATCGACGACCTGACGGCCCTGTTTCATCAGGAGCCTGAGATCGGGATGGGCTTTTATCACGGAGTCATGGAGCTGTTTGCCGGCCAATACAGACGGATCCTGGCGATGCTGGCAGCGAACGTCGAGCGGGAGCTGGCCGGGATGCATTAGGGACCGGCAAAGTTCGGTTACCCCGGGCGCCCACGCCCGCGGGGGCTCCGGGCGAAAACCGGGGCCGGGCGACCGTTCTCATACCCGGCCCGAACATTCCCGCCCAGGGTCAAACGGGACCGTCCGGAGCGGTCGCCTGTCTAGAGGCCTCGGCCAGTTCTGCCAGCACCCCGGAGAGCATCCGCAGGGTCTCCTCATCGCCGATGTTGCCCTCCGAGTCCACCAACTCGGCCACCTCGCAAACCGGGTGCGGGCCGCCTATCACACTGGCCTCCGCACTGCTGAGCACGGTGATGGCGGTTTCCTGGGCCCACTTGGCGCCGAACCGGGAGGGACTTGCGCCGACTACCGCCACTGGCTTGCCTGAGAATGCAGAATGGCCATAGGGGCGAGACGCCCAGTCGATCAGGTTCTTGAGCACGCCCGGGATACTGCTGTTGTACTCGGGGGATGCGATGAGTATGGCATCGGCCGCGCGAATTCTCCTTCGCAGCTTCAGCACCGACAGAGGTGTCAGATCGCCCTCGAAGTCCTGGTTAAACAGCGGTACGCTCGGCCCATCCTCGTAGATGTCGACTTTCACTCGCCCGGGGGCCAGTCCCTTCGCGGCCTCGAGAAGTGACCTGTTGTACGAATGCCTCCTTAGGCTGCCGGGTATCGCCAGTATCGTCATGCGCTCTTCATCCAAACCGGAACCCTCCACCTAATCGTCTTTCCCCTTCAGCGAATTATGGCGGCCACGAAGGATATGGCCTCGGCCGCCGCGACCTGGGACGGTCCCCTGAAGGCAGGACCGCGGAAATCGGTCCCC
Source organism: Dehalococcoidia bacterium (assembly GCA_034421295.1). GTDB lineage: Bacteria > Chloroflexota > Dehalococcoidia > Lucifugimonadales > UBA2962 > CAUZIR01. The sequence continues at coordinate 169,591 of DAOUKM010000003.1, read as the reverse complement.
ACAACTAAAGTACCAGAGCGCGCCAGAGTAGCTTTCCCCTACAGGTGGCTTCACTGGAATGCACGGTGAAGCCAGACCCCGCTCACGGGCCTCGCCCCTCAGTCCCGCGGTACGCGGGACGACAGGTCGAACGGCCGCGGTGCCTGCCTGTCCATCCCCGGATGGATGGACGATTTCAGTGCGTGCACCGTCGCAACCGGGGGCCGGATCCTCCAATGGAGGCACGACCAGGTATGAGCCTGCCCCCGCAGCGGGCGGCCACCGATGAGCCGCCGATCTGGACTTTGGGTCCCGGGCTGCGCCTGCGGCGCCGCCATACCCCGGGCGGTCGGTTATCATCCGGACCAAGTCTCGCCCTATGAACCGAGGTAGCCTTCCAGAGATGACTAAAGACCGTTACACCCGTTCCCGACAGTTGTTTGAAGAGGCCCAGGGCCTGATCGCTGGCGGTGTCTCCAGCCAGCTAAGGCGAAGCGAGCGGCCGGTGCCACTTTTCTTCGCCCGGGCGAAACACGGTCGCATGTGGGACGTGGACGGCAATGAATACGTCGACTACGTGCAGGGCATGGGCCCCAACATATTTGGCCACTCCCCCGACTTCCTGACAGAAGCGGTAGCGCAGGCGATGGGGAACGGCCTTGTCTACACCGGGCAATTCGGTCGCGAGCTGGATGTGGCCCGCATGGTGCGGCAAGCGATACCGCTAAAGGGCACCGTGCGTTTCGCCAGCTCGGGTACCGAGATCGATCAACTCGTCATCCGCCTTGCTCGCGGATACACCGGTCGCGAGAAGTTCATCAAGTTCGAAGGGCACTACCACGGCTGGACGGACTCGGTGAACTACAGCGTTCATCCACCACTGGACCGGGCGGGACCTGACGACGCTCCCCTGCCCGTCGGCGAGTCCGCGGGCATGGACCCGGCCAGCGGTGAGAACATCGTCGTCTGTCGCTGGAACGACATCGACGCACTTTCGCGGGCCTTCGAGCGGCACCGCGGCCAGATCTCGGGCGTCATCATGGAGCCGATTCTCATCAACACCAACTTCATTGCGCCCAGGGAAGGGTACCTGGAGGGGGTAAGGGACCTGTGCACAGCCCATGGGGCGCTGCTGATATTTGACGAGGTGATAACGGGCTTTCGAATCGCGCTGGGCGGGGCGCAGGAGCTGACGGGCGTCCTGCCCGACCTGGCTACCTACGCGAAGTCCATGGCCGGAGGTTTCCCGCTGGCCATGCTGGTCGGGCGTCCAGAGGTGATGCAGGTCCTGGGCGACGGTACGGTCCAGCACGGCGGGAGTTTCAACTCGAACGTCGTATCAATCGAGGCCGCACATGCCTCGCTCCGTCACATCACGGAGGACAGCGATCGGTTCTACGAGAGCCTCAACCGGCGGGGCAAACGGCTTATCGACGGCCTGAGGGATGCGGCCAGAGAGACCGAGTCGGATCTGAGAGTGCATGGACTCGGCTCAGTCTTTTCCACATCGTTCACGACCCGTGCGGAGATCGACGACTACCGAGAGCACGCCCTCTACTGCGATGAGGGGAAATACCAGCGATTCCGGGTTGCAATGCTCGATCGAGGAGTCCGCCTGTCCCCTAATGGCCGGTGGCACATGGCCTCCACTCACACCGATGAGGACATCGACGAGACCATAGCCGCCGCCAGAGACGTCCTCTGCTCGATGTGACGGAAACCGCCAGAAGATCCAGCATCCGGCAACCCTGCGGCTAGCTTGAGCCGGTCGACCGAGCCGGGCCGTTCGTCACCTGCTCTGACCCAACTGGGCAGTGCCGTCTCGTTACACGCCTCAGACCATTCGCCCCGTTGACGCGCCCGGTATTGCGTGGCCCCAATGAGGTGAGTCCGGCCGCCGGTTCCTAGTCGGACACTTCCTTGAGGCTACCCTCGGCACAGTCGTAGACGAAGCCGCGGATATCGCTCTTTCTTGGAATGAACGGACTTGCCTTTATTCGAGCAATCGAGTGGCGTATGTCGTCATCCAGATCGCCGAACGCCTCCAGGGCGAAGGGCGGCCGAAGGCCCGTATCGGCCTGGATCGAGTCCTTTACGTCATCGTCCCGAAAGGTCAACATCCCGCAATCCGTGTGGTGGATGAGCATGATCGACTGGGTCCCCAGCAGGCGCTGGGAGATCGTCAAAGATCGGATCGCGTCGTCGGTGACCACTCCTCCCGCATTTCTGATGACGTGCGCGTCGCCTTCCTCGAGGCCGAGCAGCGCGTGAGTATCTAGGCGTGCATCCATGCAGGCCACAACCGCCAGGTTTCGGCCCGGCGGCAAGGGTAGATTCCCCTTGCTGAATGACTCGGCATAGCGAGCGTTGTTGCCAACCAGCTCATCGATGACGGACATAAGGACCCTCCTTGGTGACGCTGCGCGCGAACTGCCCACATTGCCCGGAGCCACAGCACGCGGACCGGGTTGAGCGCCAAATTGTGACATTGTCGGCCGGTCGCAGACAAGTTTGCACTCAGGCGATGGCCGACATCGGCCTGCTGTGTGGGGCGACCGGCCACCGAACTGCAGGTGACTCCGGGCGCACTCTTTTGCGATGTGAACGGTCATCTTCCAACGTTTCGATACCTGTGATGGGCGGCTACCAGTTCGAGACCGGAGGGCGACGTCCTCCCGTGGTCCGGCGGCGGGATCAGCCCGGACTCACCCCGGGGCGGTCCGGCTCTCTCCTTGAGGACGGCCTCGGCCACAAGGTGGCCCTGCCCTAGCAGCCCGATATCGTGCGCCGATTTCTGGCGACCAGTCTGTAGAGCGGGACTCCGATGAGGTGGAGCCCGGGCAGCCACATCAGGAGGCCCAGTGGGACGAGAACAGGCAGCTCCACCAGCAGCCTTCGAAAAGCGAAGAAGCCCTCATGGATGTCTCCGCGGTCATCCTCCAGATATGCCGCTCTCTCCAGGTCATCGCACGTCAATCCCCGCGGTAGTGACGCCATATTCTGCCAGGGCTCCCAGGAGATCCGGTTCCGCCAGTCGAGCCGGCTCAGGCATCTGACGCATGCGGTGCAGAACCGGCAATCGCCGTCATAATAGAGGATCAAGGCAGCTCCGGCCGGCGGCGGACGAGCGGGCATCGAAGAGGACGCGCATCCTGCCGTCTCAGCGGGTGATGCCCGAATCGGCCACGGTTGTTGCACGGAAGGCCATCCGGCGGACGACAGCCCTGCCGCCACGGACTCCAATTGGCAAGAGTGGACTCCCTGCTCTCCTGTCCGAATGCGGAGCGGACAGAGGGATCCTCGTTGACCCGGCGGCCGTTAACCCCGCTGCCTGCCCCCGAACTAGCTCATCCTGAACGGGGGGATAGCGATCCGTGATAAAAGGCGCGGTGTATGCGGTCACGCGCCAGGACCAACGCCGGGTGCCGACCACCGGGCCGAACAGGGCGCGAGGGTACTTGCCGGTAAGGATGATCGAAAACCACTCAATCGCGAAACGCCGTGCGCTTCGTCGGTCGACTGGTACTGGTCCGTCACCAGCGCCGAGTAAGCGCCGACTCGAGCAGAGAATCTCGGCCGCTCAAGGTTGAAGTCGAACCACCAGCGCGGATACTTTTTCCTCAAAAGGGACACCAACGGCAGTGTGGTCATTCCCGCCAGCAGCCCATCAACGATCCGACTGGGTATTATCAGAAAGAGTCGAAAAAGAGTGCTCACCCGGCCGACTCCCTGGTTCCGGGTATTCCGCATCGTAGGTAAATGGATAAGAATCCACCGGTTCTGATGCCATATCCGCCTCCCCGGGCCTGCAACCTGGTCGGCGCGGTCGACTCGCCTTACCTTCCGCCTCCCCCTCGCCACGCCGAGGTTATCACGGCGCGGCGGCGCTCCCTTCGGCGGGGCCCTGCCGGGCACCATACGGTTCCAGGCGGGTCACCGGACTCCAGCAGTGCGCCTGGTGAAGCGACGCGAGTGATCCGGTCGTCCTGGAACAGCCCGTATCCGCTGCTCGGTGGCCCCCGAGGCTCATCCCCCGGGGCTCCGCGGCTACTTTGCCTGCAGAGGGCCTTTCCCCGGGCGACGCGGTCCGCTTCGCCGGGCGGCGCCCGCCCCTTAAAGGTCGATGCCCGTGACTTTTCTTAAGCCGATCCGGATCGCCGATGGCCTGTTCCAGGTGCGGGCAATTGGAGCCCGGGTAACCGTCCTGGTGGAACATGATGAGATCCTGCTTGTGGACGCAGGCTCGCCCGGGAGTCGGTGCCTCATCGAACAGGGCATAAGGGCCCTGGGCCTTTCTGCCGGTCAGGTCGGGCGCGTCGTCGTTACCCATGCCCACCCCGACCACTGCGGAGGGCTAAGCGGGTTGATCAAAGGAAGGGCGATCGCTGTCGCGGCACATGCCCTGGATGCCGGCGTCATAGAGGGCACGACCCCTCTCCCAAGCCCGGTGCAGAACACGATCCTTGGCAGGTTGACCCGCCCGGTGTATACGGCGCTCATGGGCAGGCCAGTCCCCGTCCACGACAGGCTAGAGGACGGCGACTCAGTTGATTTCGGGACAGAGGTCCGAGTGGTCCACCTTCCCGGGCATACCGACGGCAGCATCGCACTCTATGTGCCTGCAAAACGTGCGGTGATCGTCGGGGATGCCCTGCAGTACAGATTCGCCCGCAGGCTGGGACCCCCGGCGAGGTGGGTGACCAGGAGGCCGGAGGTGGCACTGCGCTCCCTCGAAAAATTCCTGAAGCTGGACTTCGATGTCATATGCTTCAGCCACTTCCCACCCCTGCGCGAGGATCCCCACGAAGCCATACGGAGGCTGATCGATGAAAACCCTACCCGACCGCCACCCAACTGACGTCGACCTCAGTCGCCACCGACAAGGCACTTATCGAGCGGGCCCGCCAAGGATCTCGTATCGTTTGAAGGATGACAGCTATGCAGGAGTAGGCCATGCCCCCTAGCGGAACATCCGATCACCCGGCGGGCGAAACCGTCATCGACTTCATTCGCACGGCGACCGAAAGATTCGGCCCGCTCGATGCCCTACTCATAAAGCCCGGGTTCAGGTACATGCGCTGGACCTACTCGCAGGTCTGGACACAGTCCGGCCAGGTCGCCACCCTGCTCCAGCGCAGGGGCCTGGCCAAGGGGGACCGGGTCATTCTCTGGGGACCCAACTCTCCGCACTGGGTGATCATCTTCATCGGCTGCCTGAGGGCCGGTGTCGCCGTCGTTCCACTCGATGTCCGCAGCGAGCCCGACTACGTATCCCGCGTGCTATCGAAGACCGAGCCCCGGCTGGCTTTCACTTCGCGCTTTACTCCAAAAGGCGAGCTTGACATGGACGTTCCGGAGATCGCGTTCGAGGATCTCGAAGCGGCGATAGCCGGCCTGCCCGGTCCCACGGAAGTCAACGTAGGTCCGCATGACCTTGCCGAGATCATGTTCACGTCCGGCACGACGGGGGACCCGAAGGGCGTCATGCTCACCCACCGGAACCTCAAGGCGAACATCGAGGGCATCTCCCGGTACATCTCCTGCGGGCCCTCCAGCCGACTGCTTTCCATCCTGCCCCTGAGCCACATGTACGAGCAGATGGGCGGTCTGTTCATGGCCATGGCATCTGGGGCCAGCATCACCTACCCGACCAGCCGCCAGCCCACGGTGCTAGCGAGAACTATGCGCGAGCGCCGGATCACGATAATGCTCCTCGTTCCCCAGGGTCTGGAGCTCCTTATGAACGGCATAGAACGCGAGGTCGAGCGGCAGGGCAAACGGGCGCTCTGGAACCTGCTCCTGACAATCGCCGCGTGGACGCCCTTCCGGCTGCGACGGCACCTGTTCCGCCGGGTGCACAGGCAGTTTGGAGGTGAGCTTGACTTCATAGTGTCGGGCGGGGCGGCACTGGACCTCGACACTGGACGGAAGTGGGAGCTCATCGGGGTAAAGATCCTCCAGGGCTACGGAGCCACCGAGGCCTCTCCCGTGATCAGTAACCATGCCCTCGGCGAAAGACGGCTTGAATCGGCCGGTCGCCCGCTGCCGAACGTGGAGGTAGAGATCAGCGGCGCGGGCGAGATCTGGGTCCGGGGGGAGAACGTTACGCCGGGCTACTGGCGCGATTCCGAGCAGACGGCTGCGGCCTTCGAAGGCGACTGGTACAAGACGGGCGACCTGGGGTACCTGGATGAAGAGGGGTTCCTGCATATTCAGGGGCGACTGAAGGACATGATCGTTCTGCCAAGCGGCCAGAACGTCTTTCCCGAGGATGTCGAAGCGGTGCTGGTCAGGCACCCCCAGGTCAATGACGCCACCGTGGTTGGAGTGGGCAGGGGCTCTTCCGTCGAGGTCCACGCCGCGCTGATCCTGGGTGACGCGGACGCAGCGCAGCAGGTGGTCTCCTGGACCAACGGCCAGTTGGCCGAACACCAGAAGATCAGAGGCTGGACCATGTGGCGGGGCGAGGATTTTCCTCGAACACACACACTGAAGGTGAAAAAGCAGTTGGTTATCGACGCTGTCCTCCAGGGCTCTGAGCCAGCGGCCCAGGTGACCGCCGGGCCCGGCGCGGGGCGGGGAGGCGGCCCGCGGGGACTTGCTCAGATCCTGGGCGAGGTAGCCAGAATGGACCCCGGGCAGATACTCGAAGACCTGAGGCTCGGAGACGACCTCGACCTGGACTCTCTGGGCAGGGTGGAGCTTCTCTCGGCGATTGAAGCGGAACTGGGCGTTTACATAGACGAGGGTCAGCTGGGGCCAGAGACGACCGTCGAAGGTCTGGCGATGCTCGTTGAGGAGGGTTCCAAGAGCCCCCCAATGGTCGTCTTCCCGGACTGGGGAATGCGGTGGTGGTGCCGCATGCTCCGCGGCATGCTCCAGAGAGCTCTGGTATTCCCACTGCTCAACCTCACCTACAGCCTCAGGGTCGTAGGCAGCGAGAACCTGGAGGGGCTCACTGGCCCCGTGCTGCTGGCATCCAATCACCACCTGGGCATGGATCATCTCCTTATCACCAAGGCCGTGCCGCTGAAGTGGCGCCGGCGAATGGCGATAGCCGCCGCGGCAAGACTGTGGAGGAACCCGGTCCGCTGGCTATTGAACCCCCTTCTGGGGAACGGCTTTCCCCTGGCAAGGGACGGCGCCGTCCGCCCCAGCCTGGAGAACATGGGCAGGATCATGGACAACGGATGGTCGGTCCTCATATTCCCGGAGGGAGAACTCACCTTCGGGGGACCCATGAAGCCATTCATGACCGGCACCGGCCTGGTTGCGGTGGAGGGACGCATCCCGGTAGTGCCCCTGCGCCTGCACATCCGCAGGCCGGGTTTTCCCAGCCGATTCCCCCTGCTAAGGAGAGGTAGCGTCGAGGTCCAGTTCGGGAAGCCTCTGCACTTTTCGCCCGGCAGCGACTATCAGGACGCCACCGCTGTGGTTGAAGAGGCTGTCGGGTCCCTCAGGTAGTCGATCTTCGAACCGGAGGTCCGTCCGCGCGCCGCATCGCCCTGCCCGGCGCCCAGACCGGCCGCGACGCCCGCCGAAGTGACCCGCCCGCCCGCCTCAATACATGTACGGATGCACTGAGGCGGCGACCGAGAGCTCTATATCCTCGATCGCCTGGGACATGGCCTGCCCAATGAGATCCAGCTTTCGCACCTGCTCGATCCTGGCAGTGGCCTTCGCCAGCTCACTCTTAGACAGTAGCCGTCCGAAGATGCCGCACGCGTCGGCGAGGCAGATTATCACCACGTCGCGTGGGTGAGGGATCTCATCGCTGAACAGGACCCCCATGACCCGGAGCTTGACATCCCTCTCTGCCTTGCGGTCGACCGCCGGGTAGCGCTTGGAGCGAAACACCCACAGGAAGCGGTCGTCCCTGCACTCCAGGATTCCCTGAGAGATCAGGCGAGACAGTGCCTCCTCGCGGATCTCATCGGCCCGTCCCGCCGTTTGCTCCACCCAGAATCGGGCGTCGCGCTTTTCGCCTTCGGAAATCTCCGCCAATGTCCGGTCGAGCAGACTGTCTCCGACGGGCGTAGGGTCCACCAGAATCAGACTCTCCAGATCGGTGTCGATACGGTTCTCAAGCGCCAGATCCATCAGAACGCCACCGGCCAGAGCATGGTTGACGGACCAATCGGGCACGCTGGCAAACCTGCCCTCGTCGTCGATCAAAAGCAGTACGATCTCTTCGGCGAATCTCAGCATGGCGCTCACTCTACACTTCGGTCACAAAAAAACCCTAGGCGGAAACAACCGGCTCGTCCGCGAACGATACCGAAACAGGGTCTATTTTAGCCCAGGTCGGCATTGAGCCCGCCTCCCATCTGCCAGGGCTGATCAGAGCAAGGGAATTCCCGGGGCCCCTGCCTCCTGCCCACGACAAGGGACTGGCTCGCGCGCAGGCGGGCGGAATGCGCTTTCAGGCGGCTAGATTCCGTAACCCCGCCTGCCCGAGACGCCGACCGGCTGAGACCCTCCGATCAGAGAGGGTGCCTCGCGGCCGGTTTCTACCGCTGCCGCCCTCAAACCCCGCATACTCAGATGAGCAGGCATTGATAGCTAAAGTCGACCCGTGCCACCTTGTTTATCGCGCGTTGTGGCGTATTATCTTTGTTTGTGGCTCGGTTCCGTTATCCTTAACCGTTGTACCAAAATAGTTCCCGGTCCAAAATGGTGGATCGTGGTCGGCGCGTGGCGTTAACCTATAGGTTCCGCGAAGGCTGTACGTAAGCCGGGCCGAAAACAGTGAGGTTCGGATACGACAGGGAAAACGTACGCGTCTGGCGTCGGATTCCAATACGGAGCCAGCCGGGCATCTGATCGAGACATGGAGCATTAGTCGAACCAGTGTCAACGACCGACTGCAGTTCTCCTGTGGGGGATGGCCTATAGGGACCCGTTAACTGCTCGGAGCCGAACCCCGGGAACGTCGCCGGGAGCCCTGGCGGATCCGGGAATGGGGCCCATCGGGCAGCCGATCGATTATGAAATCGCCAAACCTAGCAGAAGCGACAATCAACGAGACATTGGACCCGGAGCACGCAGCACCTGACAGGACTGGCATCGGCACCCGAGGCCGTCCTGAAGGAGCACGCACCAGCCAAGTCTCTTCGGAGGAGATCGGGAAAGGAGATCGGACCAATGGGAATTAGCACCGAGAGAGAGGGCGTGACCCTGATTGCGAAGACCGAGGGTCGCGTTGACGGCGCCAACGCCCGCGAGTTCCAGGACGCCCTGGAGGAGGCGATCGACCCGGCCGATCGCGCGGTGATCCTGGACCTTGAGAACCTGTCTTACATCAGCAGTGCCGGCCTGCGCGTGATCCTGCTGACTGCAAAGACCCTCCGAAAGCAGAATGCAAGTCTGTCAGTCTGCTCGCTTTCAGAGCCGATCAGGCAGGTCTTTGAGATCAGCGGCTTTGACAAGATTATCCCCATCCACGCTTCCCAGGCCGAGGCCGTTGCCGCCGCCAGTAGCTAGCGGACCGACCGGTTCGTCTTCGGGAGCGGCACCAAACGACTTCGAAACGGAGACAAGCTCGGAATGAAGGAGCCCTACAAGATCCTCGTCGTTGACGACGAAATTGACCTCGAGCCGCTGATGCTGCAGCGCATGCGGCGCAAGATTCGATCAGGAACGTACACGTTTGTCTTCGCACACAACGGTGTAGAGGCCCTGGAAAAGCTGCAGGAAGACCGTGAGATAGACATGGTGCTCTCCGACATCAACATGCCTCTCATGGACGGTCTCACCCTACTTGAACAGATTCCCAAGGTAGATCCCAACATTCGAGCCGTCATCGTGTCCGCATACGGTGACATGGAAAACATACGCACGGCGATGAACCGTGGCGCGTTCGACTTCGTCACCAAGCCACTCGATTTTGGAGACCTGCAGGTGACCATCGACCGCACGCTAAAGCACATGGCCGAGTGGCGCGAGGCCCTGCAATCGAGAGACAAGCTCGTCGCACTGGAGAACGAGCTCAACGTGGCCAGCAACATACAGCAGTCGATCCTTCCGACCCAATTCCCCCGGGGCTCCGACTACCAGGTCTTTGGGAACATGGAGCCCGCACGGAGCGTGGGCGGGGACTTTTACGATGTTTACCGGCTGGAAAACGAAAAGATTGGCCTTGCGATCGCGGACGTCTCCGACAAGGGCGTTCCCGCCTCACTGTTCATGATGTCCACCAGAACACTTCTCAAGGGGGCATCCATCGGTAGGATCCAACCCGGCGCCGTGCTGCGTGAGGTCAATAACCTACTTAACGAGGACAATGACGCCTCGATGTTCGTCACGGTGCTCTACGGCGTGTACGACCCCGAAAACGGAGAGTTCACCTACGCCAACGGCGGACACAATTCGCCCCTGGTGGTCCATTCCGACGGAACCTCGGAACTCCTGCCCCTCACCGATGGGGTGGCGCTCGGCCTTATGCCCGATCTCGAGTACCTGGAGAACACCGTTACGCTCTCCCCCGGCGACACTGTTGTTCTGTACACGGACGGAGTCACCGAGGCGATGGACAGCGAGGACAACGAGTTTGGAAACGAAAGACTCCTTGAGATCTTCTCGGATAGGCCGCCCAAAGGGTGCAAGGACGCCAACGAGGCCGTTTTCCAGGCGGTTGGCGACTTTGCCGGAGACACCCCGCAATCCGACGATATCACCTGCCTGGCCCTGCGCCGTGAAGGCTCGGAGACGTGATGGCCAGGGCTGCCTGAGAGCCCCTGAATTCCTGCGCCGCGAGCTTGATACGTGAGCGAGACACTGTCACTAAAGATCGATTGTAGGCCGGACGAGCTGGACCGCATCGCCTCCGAGGTTAACGACCTGGGCGAGCGGGAGGGATGGCCCGAGGCGATGACCTATCGCGTCCACCTGGTGCTCGAGGAACTGGGTCTGAACATCATGAACTACGGGTACGAGGACGGCGACAGGGACGGCCACCAGATCGAGATCACCCTGACATCGGTCCCGGACTCTCTGACCATAGACATAGTTGATGACGGGCGACCGTTTGACCCGCTAAGCGAAGCACCCATACCTGACACCGGGGCGACCATGGAAGACCGGCCCATCGGCGGCCTTGGAGTGCACCTGGTGAAGACCCTGATGGACGAGATGCACTATCGGCGAGAGAAGGGCAAGAACCGCCTGACGCTGGTCACGCACAGGGCTGAATGAAGCAGGAGCCGCCTGCGCCGCTGGATCGGCCACCGCAGGCTTGGCGGGGGTTGGCCTCAGCCCTCATCTTGTCCGCCGGTCTGTCAATTGGACTGGCATGTTCGCTAGGGGATGATCCCCCGGACCCAACACCGGACCTAACCGGCGACGGAGGGGCAGGCGCCACCGGGCCCGATTCCCACCCCGGAGTCTCAGACGATCGCATCCTGTTCGGGCAGTCGGCCGCATTCAGCGGCCCGGCCCAAGAGTTGGGCCTGAACATGCGACTGGGCATCGAAGCGGCGTTCCACGAAATCAACAGGCAGCGCGGTGGTGTTTACGGCAGGCGCCTGGAGCTGACTTCCCGAGACGACGCCTACGAGCCGGAGGCGGCGATAACAAACACGATTAACCTGATTGAGGAGGAGAACGTCTTCGCCTTGATCGGTGCCGTGGGCACCCCGACCTCTCGCTCGGCAACTCCGGTCGCCGCGGCCTCGGGAGTTCCCTACATCGCACCGTTCACCGGCGCCGAGTTTCTCCGCGACCCGGAATGGGACAACATCCTCAATCTTCGTTCCTCCTACTATCAGGAGACCGAAGAGATGGTCGCCCGTCTCACCGAAGACCTTGGAATCGACCGCATCGCCATCATGTACCAGGACGACTCGTTCGGCCGTGCCGGATACCGGGGCGTGCGCCTGGCCCTTGACTACCGGAGTATGGAGCCGGTGTCGATTGGCCTGTACCCGCGCAACACCACCGCCGTCAAGACCGCGCTGCTGGACCTTCGCCGGGGGGAGCCCGAGGCGGTGATAATGATCGGGGCCTACCAGCCGGTGGCAGCCCTGATCGCATGGGCGCGGCACACGGGGCTGGACCCAATCTTCATGACCGTCTCGTTCGTGGGAAGCAACGCTCTGGCCCAGGAACTGGGGCCATACGGAGCCGGCGTGTATGTCACGCAGGTAGTCCCCTTCCCGACAGATGACTCGCTTCCCATCACGGCCCAGTACCTTGAGGCCCTGGCGGCGTACGCGCCCGATGCCGTCCCGGGCTTTGTGTCCTTCGAGGGTTATCTGGCGGGCCGCCTTGCAATAGCCGGGCTGGAGGGCTGCGGTCGCGATGTGGACCGTAGCTGTTTCCTGAACAGTCTCCGCAGCGCCGCGGCGGTCGAAATAGGCGGCTTCGAACTGCGATACGGCAAGGGCGACAACCAGGGCTCCGACAAGGTCTTCCTGACCAGGATAGGCTCGGACGGGAATTACTATCCGGTCGAAACGCTGCGCGACACGGTTCCATGAACGCCCGACTGAAGAGGGTCCTTGAGGCCCGCTACCGTATCTCGACCCAGCTCTACGTGGGTATCGGCGGAGCCGTCCTTCTCACGGTCGCCGCTAGCCTTGTTGGCTGGTTCTCCTTCAACTGCGTGGGCGAGGTCCAGAACCGGGTCAATGAGGGCAGTGTGCCCGAGCTGGTCGCAGCCTTCGGGGTCGCCCAGCACAGCGGGACACTCGTGGTCGCAGCTCCCCGCCTGACGACCGCCGCAACTCCCGAGGAACTGAACGTGGTGGCCGGCGAGATCACGGCGGCCCACGCTGCGCTTGAAGAGCAACTCGCTGTCCTCGGCGGGGACGGAGGCGGAGGAGCGCACTTCGTCGGAATCCAGGACGACGCCGCCTCTCTACTGTCAAACGTCAAGTCCATCGAGAGCGAGCGGTCCGAGATCTTCTCGCTAAAGGAGCGCAGCGGCGAGCTGAGGATCGAGCTCGGGCACCTGCGCGAACGGCTTTCCGACATCATGGCCCCTGCCGTCGACGACCAGCTGTTTTACACGATGACCGGCTACCGCCAGCTTGGAGAGTCCCCGGCCAGCAGGCAGGAATACTTCTCAGAGGCCCAGCTGGGCCAGTATCGGCACCTGGCGGACCTGGAGGCCGATGCCAGCATTGCGGTCCATCTGCTCGAAAGCGCCTTCAGCGTATCGCAGGCTCCCTTGCTCGAGCCGCTGAAGGAGAGATTCGAGTCGTCTGCCGGCCGCATCGAGCGCACCCTGGCCGCGCTCGAAGAATCCGAGCTGCGAGACGAGGTAGCCCCAATCCTGGAGAGGCTGATAGAAGTCGGGATCGGTGAGGAAGGCGGATTCTACCTGCTCGACAGGGAGCTGAACCTGATCGAGCGACAGGGCGTGCTGCTTGCGCTCAATCGCAATATCGCCGTCGACCTGGTGGCCGAGGTGGACGGGCTGGTGAGCACGGCGAACGCGAACGCGCAGGAGGCCACTCGCGCCTCCACCCAGGCGGTCTTCACAGGCCGTACGCTACTTCTGGCGATCAGCGGGATCAGCGTCGGAGGCGCCCTAATGATTGCCTGGCTCTTCGTGGGTCGGGTACTGCTGAGACGTCTTCAGATGCTCTCGGAGTGGATGAGGAGGATGGCGGGTGGAGACCTTGAGGCAAAGGTGTCGATCGGCGGCCGGGACGAGGTGGCGGACATGGCGGCGGCCCTGGAGGTCTTCCGACGGCACGCGCTGGAAGTCCAGCGCCTCAACCTGGTTGAGAAGCTGGCCGAGGAGCTTCAGGGAAAGAATGAGGAGTTGGAGAGCACTCTCAACGCCCTCAACCGCGCCCAGGACCAGATCGTAATGCGCGAGAAACTCGCGGCTCTGGGCGAATTGACCGCAGGCGTGGCCCACGAGATCAGAAATCCCCTGAACTTCGTCAAGAACTTCTCCGAAGTCTCCGAAGAGCTCATAGTCGAACTGCGCGAGGTCCTTGAAGAGGGTGGCGAGAACATCAGCGACGACCAGCAGGACCTTATTCAGGAGATCTCCGGGGACCTGTCAAGCAACCTGGAGCGCATCAGGTCCCACGGTGAACGCGCCAACCGTATCGTGCACGACATGCTGATGATGGGGCGAGGCTCGGCGGTTTGGCAGGCCACCGAGATAAACATGCTGCTCGACGAATACGCCCGGCTTGCATACCACAGCGCCCGGGCAACCGATTCGGAATTCCAGCTCGACCTGCAGCAGGACCTTGACCCCGAGGCCGGCGAACTCGAGGTGATACCCCAGGACCTGGGTCGCGTATTTTTGAACATGGTGGGCAACGCCTGCTATGCGACCGACGAGAGGCGGAAAGCCTCTGCCGAGGCGGGCGAGCGATACATGCCGGCCGTCCGGCTGGCAACCAAGCGTCACGAGGACAAGCTCGAGGTCAGGATCCGAGACAACGGCAGCGGCATGCCTCCGGAGGTCGTTGAGAAGATATTCAATCCGTTCTTCACGACCAAGCCCACCGGTCAGGGCACAGGCCTTGGACTCGCGATGTCCAGCGACATCATTCGCGAGCACGGCGGAAGCATCAGGGTCGAAACCGAGCAAGGCGAATTCACGGAGATGATCATCGACCTTCCGCTGGTGGCGCCCGCCAGGGGGATAGACGGAGACAACGGTGACGGGACATCGGCAGGAGAAGAGACAGCATGATCATCCCGCGCCAGGCACGGGGAATCGGGCCCACTGTGCCACCCCTATTCAGTGCGCCAGCCGCAAGTCGTGATGGAGGAAGCCACCGTGGAATTTGATGCCTACGAGCTGGATCCGTCAGTCTACGACGAGGTGTTCGGACCGGACGGCTCGCCACGAGATCACTGCGTGCCACTGCACGATACGCTCAGCCGGCTCTCCGGTGAGGAACTTGCGGGCATCCAGGAGCGGGTCACGCGCTCGTTCTCAAACGAGGGCATCACCTTTACGGTCTACGGGGACGAAGAGGCCGAGGAGCGGATAATACCTGTCGACTGCCTCCCACGGATCCTGTCAGGGGCGGATTGGCGCCACCTTGAGACGGGTCTCGAGCAGCGACTGAAGGCGATCAACCTGTTCCTGAGCGATGTGTACGGAGAGGGCCGCATCATTTCTGACGGCGTCATCCCCGCCGATGTGGTGCGCGGATGTCCCCAGTACAGGGTCGAGATGCGAGGCTTTTCGCCTCCTCACGGCACCTGGGTGGCCATCTGCGGAACCGACCTTGTGCGGACCAACGACGGCTTCCGCGTGCTCGAAGACAATCTGAGGGTCCCGTCGGGCGTCTCCTACATGGTCGCGAACCGCAAGGCGGTCAAGGCGAGCCTGAGACGCCTTTATCGGAGCTACCGCGTGCGAGAGATCGAGCAGTACGGGAGCCTGCTCAGACAGACCCTCTGCGATCTGGCGCCCAAGGGACGGCTCAACCCTACGATCGCGCTTCTCACCCCAGGGGTCTACAACTCCGCGTTCTACGAGCACATCTTCCTGGCCAGCGAGATCGGGGCGGAGCTGGTGGAGGGACGGGACCTGCTGGTGGACGATGGCTTCGTCTACATACGCACCACGGCGGGACTGCGGCGCATCGATGTGATCTACCGCCGCGTAGACGATGACTTCATCGATCCGCTGGTCTTTCGCCCGGACTCCCTGCTCGGGGTGCCGGGACTCATGCACGCCTACAAGCTCGGCAACGTTACCCTGGTCAACGCTCCCGGCACGGGCGTCGCCGACGACAAGAGCGTATATGCCTACGTCCCCGACATGATCCGGTACTACCTGGCAGAGGAGCCCGTGCTGTCCAATGTGGAGACCTACCTGTGCCGCAGGCCGGAGGATCTGGAGTACACACTGGACAACCTGGACAAGCTCGTGGTCAAAAGGGTTGGAGGTTCGGGTGGCTACGGCATGCTGGTAGGGCCTCACTCGACGCCCGAGGAACGCGATAGGTACGCCGATGAGGTGCGGGCCGATCCGGCCGACTTCGTCTCCCAGCCAACCCTGGCCCTTTCGCGTTCACCCTGCCTGATTGAGGGCCGCTTCGAGCCGCGGCATGTGGACCTGCGGCCCTTCGTACTGCACGGAAGCAAAACGCGCCTTGTGCCGGGGGCCTTCTGCAGGGTGGCGCTCAGGCGCGGGAGCCTGGTCGTCAACTCCAGCCAGGGTGGAGGAGGAAAGGACCTGTGGGTCTTAGACGAGTGATCAGCAGGCCGACGACGACAGGCAGGTCAGTTCATGCATAAAGGAGAACGGATTTGAAGGCCTTAACGAGTGTACTGCTAAACCGCCGGCTCGCCGCCATCCTCGCGGCGACGGGGATAGTGACGCTATTGTTCCTTTTCTTCCGGCCTGCGGCGGCGCACGCGGCGGGCGTCGACGACGAATCTCTGTTCGTCTTTAACACCTTCTCGTTCCTGATCTGGGGCGTTCTGGTCATGTGGATGTGTGCAGGTTTCACCATGCTCGAATCGGGCTCGGTGCGAACCAAGAATGCCTCCATGATCTGCCTCAAGAACATCGGCCTCTATTCGATAGCCGGCCTCGCCTACTTCATCATCGGCTACAACCTGATGTACGGGGACATCGCAGGGGGCTTCATAGGCTGGAACGGGTTCCTGTACGGGCCCTCTGACGCCGAGCTCGCCCTGCTGGATGGACAGGAGGGCGCCACAGCGGCTCTGCTAGATGAAGCCAGCTATTCGACGATGTCGGACTGGTTCTTCCAGATGGTCTTTGTGGCGACCGCCGCCTCGATTGTCTCCGGGGCCCTTGCCGAGCGGGTCAAGATGTGGTCGTTCTTCGTGTTCACTCTTGCGCTCACAGCGATCATATACCCGATCGTAGGCGCATGGACGTGGGGCGGCGGATGGCTCTACGAGATGGGCTTTCAGGACTTCGCCGGCTCCACCATAGTGCACAGCACGGGGGGGTGGGCCGCGCTCGCAGGAGTGATCGTGGTCGGCCCGAGGCTCGGAAAGTTTCGCCGAGACGGCTCGGCCAGAGCCACGCCCCCCTCGAACATCCTCGTGGTGACCCTGGGCGTGTTCATCCTCTGGTTAGGCTGGTTCGGCTTCAACGGGGGGTCTCAGCTGGCCCTGGGGAGCGCGGGGGACGCCGTGGCGATGAGTCACGTGCTGGTCAATACGAATCTCGCGGCCGCCGCGGGAGTGATGGCCGCCCTGCTCGTCTCGCGTCCCATTCTCGGACGCATCGACCTGTTCGCCGGACTCAACGGAGCCATAGCAGGGCTGGTATCGATAACCGCCGGCCCCGATATAGTCGACCATTACTGGGCCATGGTGATCGGCGCAATAGGCGGCGCACTGTGCGTGGCCGGGCTCAGGCTGATGGAGAGGATAAAGCTCGACGACGTCGTGGGTGCGGTGCCCGCCCACCTGTTCGCCGGCATATGGGGGACCCTGGCGGTTTGCATAGCCGCCGGGGGCCGGTTCCACGTCCAGCTCGTCGGAATTCTGGCGATCGGGGCGTTCGTTTTCGCGGTCTCCTTGCTGCTGTGGAAGGCCCTGGAGATGACTATGAAGGTACGCGTATCACGCAGCGCCGAGGAACTCGGCCAGGACGCCGCCGAACTGGGCATGGAGTCGTATCCGGAATTCGTCCTGATGCCGGAGGTGTTCGACGACGAAGACGAGGAGGAGAACTGAAGCCGATGCTTGCACGCAGCGCCCAGGGTCTCTACTGGATGAGCCGCTACCTGGAGCGGGCGGAGCACCTGTGCCGCATGCTGCGGATGCAGACGGAAATCCTGGTGGACCGACCGCTCAGGGAGATCCACTTCGGATGGATTCGAATCTACGGAAGCGTCGGCCGCCAGCCCCCTTCGGGCGACATCGAGCTGCTTGAAGACGGCGACTATTCGCTTGCGGATTCCTACGCCCTGGCGGACTCGTATGCGCTGGCCGACGACCTGACCTTCGAGCGATCTAACCCGGCCTCGGTCTGGAGCTGTTTCGCCCTCGGCCGCGAGAACGCGCGCCAGATGCGCCAGTGCATCAGCGCCGAGATGTGGACCCGCCTGAACCTCACCTACCTGCGCATCCAGAAACTGGACATGAAGCAGATTTGGAAGGTCTCTCCCGAGAGCTTCTACGCGGAGACCGCGACCGAGATGGACACAGTCGCCGGCGTGGCCGCCGCCACCATGTATCGCGACGAAGGCTGGCGCTTCATGCAGCTCGGGCGCGCCGTCGAGCGCGCCCAGCTGACCGCGACCCTCCTGCTCTCGCAGATCGCGATCGACAAGATGAGCGAGGAGTCCTCGGAGGCGGATTGGACCAGCCTTCTGCGCCTTTACCACGCGTTCGAGGCCTACAGCCGGCGCTATAGCGTCGAGGTCGAGCCAGGCCAGGTGCTAGACCTCCTGGCCACCGATCCACTGCTTCCCGGCTCGCTCTGCAGGTCGCTTGACAACGTGGCCGGCGAACTGGCCGCGATCGGACCGGGACCGGACAGGCACTCGAGCGCGGCCGCCAGCCGGCTGGCCGGCCGGCTGACCTCCCTGACTCATTATGACTGGCCGGATCACGACGACAGTTCCGACCTGCTAAGGCAGGTGAACATCTACTGCAGAGACCTACACGATCTGGTTACAAATACATACTTCGACTACCCGGTGGAAGACCTGCCGACTCGCTGAGTTCATCGCAGGCGATCCGGGCTGCGGGAGGGTCTGGCTTCTCGCGGTCACGTTTCCGCCTGACCGATTGGTGGCCGGGCGGTCACCGTGAACGCGCTGGCGCCAGTATGCAGGGACCAAGCTCTTGCCGCGAGAAGTGGGCTCTCCCATTCCCCGGATCCCGCATCCCGACATCCGTGAGACAGTCCGACGCCATGCGCGGGCGTTCGCCTGTTAGCCCGGAGAACGGGACGAACCACGGCTGCGGCTACCTCATCTCATCGGCCGCTGGCGGGACCCTCCCCTACACTCCATGCAACGCAGCGTGGCGTTTCAGAGCCCGCGGCCGGTTCGTTCGGGTGTCAGGTCGGCTATCCAGAGGGAGTATCGTTAAGTCATTTGCCGACCATGGGAGAATCACGATGGCGACCGGCCAGCGCTAGGGAGCGGTAATCTCTTGGGAGTATCATGCTTGGCCCAGAGCCCTTACCGCTTTGAGAAGACTGCCGGGGACCTTGATTGCAAGAATCGTGGATCAGGGCAAGCTCAAGTTGCGGGACGCCGGCGCCGGTATGAAAGGAGTTAGCTGTTGACCGAGTACCTCGCTCGGATATGCGGGCAAAGGCCGCTGGTGACGATCGGCGTCTGGATCGTTCTGGCGGCGGCGGGGATCGCGCTGATCCTCAATCTCCTGGACAGCGCGACCACCACAGAGCTGAAGCTAACGGGCGGCGCCGAGTCACAGAAGGCCGCCAACCTGGTGGAGGAGCGGCTGGACCGGACTGAACCGGTGATCGAGATAATCGTCGTAGGCTCCGATTCCCTGACTGTGGACGATCCACGGTTCCGGACCAAGGTCGAAGGCGTGTTCGACCGCATCGTCGCTCTCGGGCAGGAAAAAGTCTCCCAGGCGTTTAACTTCTATCGGCTTCCCGACCCGTCTCTGGTGTCTGCAGATCGCAAGACCACCATCATCCCCGTGAGACTCTCCGGCAGCATCAAGGAGGCCACCGAGTACGTCGAGGAGGTTGTCCACATAGTCGAGGAGGAGGACGCGTCCGACGACTTTCGCGTTCTGATTGCAGGGACGGCCAGCATCGCCTCAGAGGCCAACGAGATCGCTCAGAGCGATCTTGAGCAGGGAGAACGATTCGGGGTCGTCGTCGCGCTGGCGATCCTTCTCGTCCTGTTTGGAACGCTGATAGCCGCCCTGGTGCCGATAATCCTTGCCGTTCTTGCGATCATCGTGGCACTGGGTCTTGCCTCAGCGATAGGCCAGGCATTCGAGCTGGTGTTCTTCGTCCAGATGATGATCACCATGATCGGTCTCGCCGTCGGCATAGACTATGCGCTCTTTATAATCTCGCGCTTCAGGGAGGAGCTTGCCAGGGGCCTGAGCAAGCTCGAGGCGGTGGAGAGGGCCGGGGCGGCGGCGGGGCGCACAGTGCTGTTCAGCGGCGTGACCGTGATCATCGCCCTGTGCGGGATGCTTCTGATTCCCTCCTCGTTCTTCCAGTCGATCGGCATAGGAGCAATTCTCGTGGTCGCCGTGACCCTTGCGGCCACGCTCACCCTGGTTCCTGCGGTGCTGGCACTGATCGGCTCTGGCGTAAACCGCCTGCGGATCCCGCTCATAGGCAGGACCAGGTCGCAGGGATTCGAGGAAGGCCAGGAGGGGGTCTGGGAGTGGATCACGCGCGCGGTGACCAGGTTCCCCTTGATCAGCATAGTCGCCATAGGCGCCCCCATGGTCCTGGCCACGTACTTCTACTTCGACATCCAGACGGGCCTGAACGGGGTGGACACCCTGCCGGAGTCAGCCAAGACCAGGGAGGCCTTCTTCGCAATCGAGGATGAGTTCTCCTTCGGTCTCGTCAACCCCACAACCGTGGTCATCGACGCGGACCCCGAAGATCCCCGGGTGCAGGAGGCGATACTGGCCCTTCAGACATCGCTCGATTCCGACGAGTCGATTCGGCGCATACCGGCCCTGTACGAACAGCACCCGGAGCAAGACCTGGCGATAATCACAGTTGAGATCTCCGGAGAGCCCAGGAGCCCGGCGGCCGTGGACAGGATCGCCGCGCTCCGCGAGCAGTACATTCCCGCAGCATTCGACGGGGTTCCCGCCGAGGTACACGTTGGCGGCGTGAGCGCGGTGGCGACGGACCTGTTCGGCATCGTCGACAGGTACACGCCGATCGTATTTGCGTTCGTGCTGGGCTTTAGCTTTCTGATCCTGATGCTGGTCTTCAGATCGATCGTCATCCCGATCAAGGCCGTGATCATGAACCTTCTTTCCGTCGGCGCCTCGTACGGGCTGCTGGTGCTTGTCTTCCAGAAGGGACTGGGCACGGACCTGTTTGGCTTCAGCCATTCGGAGGTCATAGACGCCTGGATACCGCTCTTCCTGTTCACGGTCCTGTTCGGGCTATCGATGGACTATCACGTGTTTTTGCTGAGCCGCATCCGCGAGCGCTACGACCAGACCGGCGACAACGCCGGTGCCGTGGCCTACGGGCTGCGGTCGACCGCCGGAATCATCACAGGGGCGGCCCTTATCATGGTCGCGGTGTTCGGGGGATTCGCCGCAGGCGACTACATCCTTAACCAGCAGGTGGGATTCGGGCTCGCCGTCGCCATTCTCCTTGACGCCACGCTGGTGCGCTCGGTCCTGGTTCCGGCCAGCATGGAGGTGCTGGGCAGGCGAAACTGGTACCTGCCGTCGGCGCTCAGCTGGCTTCCAGACCTGCGCGTTGAGCCAGCCGAAGAAGGCCCTCCCTAGATGAATATCCCTACCGACTACGAGCCGGGCTATGAAAGGGCAAGTGCGCTCGAGCCGGAGATCGCCTCAAACTACGTAGCCCACACAAATGTAGGAGACGATGAGGCCGACGCCGTGGTACATGAGCTCCTCAAGCTTGATCCGGGACAGTCCGGGCGCTTCATCCAGGCCGCCATGGACGGCGACGAGGAGACGCTGGCCGGAGCGCCGCCGGCGCTGCTCGACTTTTTTGAGAGCATCGAGTCTCCGCCAGACTGGGTCGATTTCCCTTCCTTCATCCCGGGCATCAGGATGTTCCACAGGAACTCGAGGCTGGTCCTTGGCGCCTTCGTAGGCGGCGTCCTCGTTGAGGGCTTCTCTACCAATATCAGCAAGTCCTTCTTTACGACCGGCAGGCTTCGCGACCAGGGGGTCAGGCGCCTGAAGCAGAACAACCGCCACATGATCGAGATATTCATGCCCGGAGGGTTGAGGAGGGAGGCCGACGGATGGAAGCTGTCGGTCCGGGTTCGGCTCATCCACGCTCAGGTCAGGCACCTCCTGAACGAGTCAGGTGAGTGGGACCACGAGGCGTGGGGCGTGCCGATAAGCGCGGCCCACGTCGGCTTTGCCATCACCGCCTTCTCGGCCAGGCTGCTGATGCACCTTAAGAGCCTTGGCGCCGTGTTCGACGAAGACGAAAGACGGAGCTTCATGGCCATCTGGCGGTATTCGGGCTACCTGATGGGCATCCCGGAGACGATTCTCTATGAAAATGAGGAGGACGCCCTGAGGCTGTTCGACATAGGCAAGATGTGCGAACCGGCCGGTCAGCTGGAGTCCATTGCCATGGCCAACTCGCTGATCAACTCCGCACCGCTGGTCGTCGGAATAGACGATCCCATAGAGCGCCGCACGCTGGCAAAGTACGTTTTCACCGTCTCCCGGGCACTAATCGGAAATCCCCTTGCCAACGAGCTCAACTATCCCTCCAGCCTGACGCTGGGTGTGCTGGCCTGGTTCCGCATGCAGGAGCGTTACCAGCGCACCCTGGGCAGGCTGCTCCCAAGACTCTCCAGCAGCAACAACTTCACCCAGTTCACCTCCCTTCTGGAGGCATCGATGTTCGATGAGGCGGGTATCAGCTACAGGCTGCCCGATCACGTGTACGCAGAGGAATCCTCAAGGTGGTAGATCGAAAGGTCATTCCCGGGATTCTCTCCTGCGCCGAAGGCACCAACTGACGGCACGCTGAGTTCCCGCCCTCCCCCCGGGCACTATGGGGGAGTCAGCAGAACGGCCTCAGGTGTGATGCACGATTCCAGCTGACCGGGGCGACTCCGGAATTTTGGGCGGCCGGGACGCGGCGTGCCGAATGAGTTCGTTCGCCGCTCTTGCGGCGGGCTAGTGTGTGAGGATCTGGTCGAGGAACAGTCTGGTGCGGGGCTCTTTGGGATTGCTGAAGAACTCGTCCGGCGTGGCGACCTCAACTATCTCCCCCTCGTCCATGAAGATAACCCTGTCCGCCACGTTCCTGGCAAAGCCCATTTCGTGCGTGACGCATATCATCGTCATGCCGTCCGCAGCCAGTTCGCCCATGACATTCAGGACCTCGTTGATCATCTCCGGATCGAGCGCCGAGGTGGGCTCGTCGAACATCATCACCTTGGGGTTCTTGGCCATAGAGCGCGCTATGGCGACGCGCTGCTGCTGACCACCCGATAGCTGGCCGGGGTACTTCTCGGCCTGCTCGGGTATCCCAACGCGTTCCAGGAGACGCAGCGCAAGCTCTTCCGCTTCCCTCTGCGGCATGTGGCGCACTTTCTGCGGGGCGAGCGATATGTTGCGCAGGACGGTCAGGTGCGGGAACAGGTTGAACGACTGAAAGACCATCCCGGTCTCCGCCCTTATCATGGCCAGGCTCCGCGAGTCGTCTGTGAGCTCAATACCGTCCACAACGATCCGGCCAGCATCGTGCCGTTCGAGCTGGTTTATCGTCCTGAGCATCGTTGATTTGCCGGATCCCGAGGGCCCGATGATGACCACAACCTCACCCTCAGAAATCGAAACGTCGACCCCGTTTAGCGCGGTGAAATCGCCGAACCGCTTGACCACCTTTTCCAGGCGGACGATCTCTTTGCCGTTCTTAACCTTCATGTGCCAATCCTCCCAGCGAAGGGATCGCTATCTCCTGCCTACACCCAGTCGGGCCTCTGCTGCTCCCCCGAGACGCGAGAGCACGTACGACACCAGCCAGTATATGAGCGCGACGACAAGGTAGATCTCGAAGAAGGCGCCATCCGCTATGTCCGTCTGACCTCCGAGTATCTTCTTGGCCTTTTCGAGCGTGTTGACCAGCGATATCGCGGCGAGCAGCGCCGTGTCCTTCCACAGGGCTATGAACCGACCGATGATGGCCGGGATGACCGCCTTGATCGCCTGCGGAAGGATGATGTAGACATACTTTTGAGCCGCCGACAGTCCTATGGCATCTGCCGCCTCATGCTGGCCCCGGGGTATGGACTGCAGGCCGCCTCGCACCACCTCGGCGATGTATGCCCCGCCAAACAGGGCGAAGACTATCATGACCCGGTAGGCCAGATCGATGCTGCTGAACGCCGCCCCTACGGGCCCCAACTCGTCGTCCAGGAACGTGGCGAACAGCAGCCACACCAGCAGCGGGGCAGCGCGCACGACCTCTATGTAGCCGACGGCGGCGTAGCGTATGGCCCTGAACGGAGAGACCCTTCCCAGCGCGAGCCCGATACCGATGAAGAACGAGAAAAAGCCGCCCACCGTAAAGACCAGCAGATCAAGGAACGAGCTTTCCCAGTGGCCGCTCGAGACACCGATCTGCAGAAGGAAGACGAACGGGATAAGCAGCACCCAGGCGGCGCCGATCGCCTGGAGCGTTATCGGATTGGTTTTCCACCGGGACAGGTACTGCTTGGCCGCCCAGGCGGCTCCCCCCATGAACGCGAACAGCGCGGCCAGCAGTATCCACGACCCGCCGAACGGCACGGCCAGCCCCAGCGAGAGGGAGTAGAGCCAGGACGGCGCCCAGCCACGGTCCGCCACCAGCTCCCTCTGGACGCCGGTGATCACGGAGACCTCGCCGTCCGCAGATATGATCTCCTCTGTGTAATCCCGCTCGACGATCGAGTGCTCGGCCCCCAGGCCGAGGGTGAGGATCAGCACCGCCACCACGCCTATGACCACCAGGAACGGCCTCAGCCTCCCGACCCAGATGCCGTACGTCAGGGCGATCAGGGCCGCGGTGACATAGACCGAGATCCATATGCGGAAGGTCTCCCCTGCGGGGTAAGAGCCGATGAAAAACAGCTTTCGGTTGATCGCCACCAGGTCCCAGTTGGCCTGGAACATGACGAACCTGACCAGCGCGTACGCGATGGCGATACCGATCACGATGGCCAGCAGGCTCAGGACGGAATTCCGCCACGAGTTGAACAGGTTCTCCCGCGCCCAGTCCACGTGCCTGGATACGGTCATGCGGTAAGCGGCGGACGCCATCATTTGATCTGGACGTTACGGTTGATCGTGTTCATGATCAGCGAGATCACCAGGTTTGTAACGATGAACACGAAGAATATGAACAGGTAGGTCTGCAGCAGGTTGCCGGAATTGTTGACGATCCTGTTGGAGATCAACACTATCTCGCCGTAGGCGATCGCATGCGCCAGCGTCGAGTCCTTGTTGGCATTCTGGTACTCGTTGTTCAGCGAGGGGATCATCGTGCGCAGGGCCTGGGGCAGTATGATCAGGGTGAACTGCTGGTAGGCAGTCAGCCCCATGGATGCAGCGGCCTCCGTCTGTCCCCGGGGGACGGACTGTATGGACCCGCGAACGATCTCGGCTATGAACGCGCTGAAATACAGCGTCAGGGACACCAGGGCGCTCAGGTAGCCGAGCCCGAGCAGATTGCCACCCGTGTAACCGTAGAAACCGGACGCCGACTGGGTCACCTCCGGGAGGCTAACGCGCACCGGCGCCAGCAGCGCGGCGTATGACCCGACCCCAATCACCAGGAATATCGCGACGGCCCACGTGTTAGGCCGCAGCGTCTCGCCGGTCAGATCCTCCCTGCGCAGGCGCATTCTCCGGACCAGCAGCGCGGCGGCTGCGGCCACCACCACCAGAACGAGCCACAGCCACCATAGGGAGTGGGCCGTCTCGGGCCACGGGATGGCCATGCCACGGTTGCTTATGTGAATTACTCCGTCCAATCCCGCCTTCTCCTCTATCCTCGGCAGCGACCTGAAGACGGCGAAGGCGAAAAAGAACATGATCAGCAGTAGCGGCAGGTTCCTGAACAGCTCGACGTAGACCCCGCCAAGCCTTGTGATCATGGGGTTGGAGGACAGGCGGGCCACGCCGACGGCCAGGCCCAGCAGGGAGGACAGGATAATGGCGAAGAACACCACCGATATGGTGTTCCCGGCGCCCTTGAGGATGCCCACCCATCTCGCGTCGCTCGCCTCGACATCGAGCTGGACGAATATGGAGCTCCTGTCCGGGCTCCCGTAAGGCCCGAACAGGAAATCGAAGTCGAATAGGTTGACCGCTATCGAGTAGATGAAGTAGCCGGCGATTATTCCGGCTAGCCCCCCGACGATCAGGTTGACCGCGAGACTGCGGGAGCGATTCCTAAACCAGATGTTCTTTAGGATCTGCTTCATCGCGGATCAATTTCGCATTGCACGCATGGCACAAATTCCGCAGGGGCGGGAGTTCGTCCCGCCCCTACGGATAGCCCTGCGATTTGTGAGGAACGCCTAGCGCATCGGCGGTGCGTAGATCAGACCGCCGTCAAGGTAAGACGCGTTCGGAGAACCTGCCCTGGTAAGCCCCACGCGGGCCAGCGTACGCTCGTACGTCTCGCCGTAGTTGCCTACCTGCTCGATCACGGCCTGCATGAACGTGCTGGGTATCTTGCCATGCCCGATCCCAAGGTTGCTCGGCGCTCCGCCATCGAAGCCAACACCCAGCAGACGTGCCACGGTGTTGTTCGGCGGGTTGGCCGCCATCTGCTTTACGTTCGCCTGGGTCACGCCCTGCTCTTCAGCGATGATCATGCCGTTGACCACCCAGCGCACCACGTCTTCCCACTCCGAGTCCCAGTCCCTGACGCTGGGGCCAAGGGGCTCCTTGGACAGGGTCTCGGGCAGTACAACCGCGTCGATGCCGTCATCCGCCTTCAGGGTGAACTGGTGACCGCCGAGCTGCGACTTGTCAGAGGACCATGCGTCGCACTGGTCGGCTATAAAAGCGGCACGAAGCTCGGGATTGGCCTGGAAGGTCAACTCCTCGTACGTGAGTCCCTGCTCTGCAAAGAAGTCAGAGACCGCGCCCTGGGTGCTGGTGCCGTCCAGTATGCAGATCGTGGACCCCCCGAGGTCGGTGACGCTGCTGATCCCGGCTGCCGCCTTGACCATGATTCCGGCGCCGTCATAGAAGGTCGTCGGCGCGAACGCCACATTCAGGTCTGCATCTCGGCTGGCCGTCCAGGTCGTCGTGCGAATCAGCACGTCGATCTCCTCTGCGGCGAGCAGCTCAAACCTGTTGGCCGACGTGGCCTCCTTGAATTCGACCTTGTCCCTGTCACCGAATATCGCCGCTGCAAGGGCGTGACAGAATTCAACGTCGTTGCCCTCGGCAGTGCCGTCGGGGTTCAGCACCCCGAAGCCGGGCGTGTCGGCCTTGATGCCGCAGATCATGACCCCGCGATCGAGAATCACGTCCAGGGTGCTCTCCTGAGCACCCTCATCGTCTCCGCCGCACGCGGCAACCGCCATTAGCGCGACTGCCGCCACCGCGATGACGGGGATCAAACGCCTGAAAAGATCCATTCTTACCTCCCTCAACAGGAATGGGCGAGAATGCACCATCCCTTATGATGCCTTACATGATGCATCACTCGGGCCTAAAGTGCACATTCCCTCCTCTCTGCGCCGGTGGCACCTACCCGAGGCTTTCACCCGAAAACCTGCCTTCTACTGCCGAGTCGATCCCCGACGGAGAGGGCAACTGTTGATGGGCCACTGTAGGTGCCGGCAAGAGCCACACAGATTATGGACTGGATGAGCCTGAAAAACCCCGATCTTCTGGTAGCCGCAAGAGGTCCAGGGTGAGTGTCCGGGAACTCGGCGAATTCGGCCTCATAGACAGGCTTAGACGCGTGTTCGAGACCAATTACTCGCGCCGGGGCGAGCGGGATGACCCTTTTCGGCTGCTTGTCGAGAACGGCGACGATGCCGCGGCATGGGATGGCCCTGCCGGCACAACCGTCCTTACCTGCGATGCGATGGTCGCCGGGACTCATTTTGATCTTGCCTACTCGAGTCCCGAGGACGTGGGCTGGAGGGCGATGGTCAGCTGTCAGAGCGACATCGCCGCTATGGGATTCGTCCCCGCATATTCGACGGTCACGATAGGGCTTACCGGCACGGAAGAGGTCGAGACGATAGAGCGTCTATACGTCGGCATGGCACAGGCCTGCTCGCGTTACGGAGGGAGAATCGTCGGGGGCGACGTGGTCAGGGCGGCCGGAATATTCCTCTCCGTCGCCATGGTAGGGACCGACCCGGCCGCCTCCACCGGGCGGCCGACGCGGCCCATGACGCGCTCTGCGGCGCGGGTAAGCGACGTGATAGCGGTAACAGGCCCGGTGGGAGGCTCCGCCGGGGGGCTCAGGATCCTGAAGGAGCGAGTGGACGTGGCGGGGTCTGAGGCGGAGGCGCTTATCCGGGAACACCTGCGGCCACGGCCGAGGGTCTCGACGGCCATTCGACTTGCGGGGGCCGGAGTGCGCTGTGCGGTTGACATCAGCGACGGCCTGCTTGCCGACCTGATGCGGGTCTGCGGGTCGAGCGGGAAGGGCGCGGTGGTAAGGATGGCCGATCTGCCGGTCCAGCCGGAGCTCAAGACGGTCTTCCCGGACGACTGGAGAGAGATGGCCCTCTCCGGAGGGGAAGGCTACCAGCTGCTGTTTACCGCGCCGCAGGGGCTTATCGACGCGGCGCGCGAGGTCGACCCGGATATAGTCTCGATCGGCGAGGTGCTCAGCGACCGGCGTGGTGTGAGCGTGGTGGCCGAAGACGGCTCAAGGATAGAGGGCCGAAGCGGCTTCGATCATTTCGCCCCGTGAAGACCGTCGAGGTCAGCTTCGAAGGCGGCGGCGACTTCAGGGCCAGCGAGATAGTGGCCGACCTGCGCACCGCGGCCGAGACGCTGTATTTCCCCATGCGCCTGTGCGGCTTCTGGGACCGCACCAACGACCTTCACCTGTGCCCGCAGACCGAGCGGAGGCTACCCTGCCCTCACCTGCTCGACGATGACGACCCGGGCCGGGAGGAGTACTCGTACACCCTGCAGAGAGAGAGGAAGGCCGTCCTGGAGGTCTCCTTTACCCACGCCGGGATCAGCATCTTTCTGGGCTAGGGGTCAGGAGTCCGCGGCGCGCCCCGTGCCATCGCTATTCTGGTACGATCCGGGGCGGCGGCACCGCCGCCGCAGCCACAGCGAGGGAACAGAATATGGGGCAGCACTACGAACGATCGTCCATACCAGCGGAGCTGAGACGCGGCTACGACGTGTACGAACGCATAGACGAACTGGGGATCGATCTCGGGTCCTTTGAGGAGGACGTCGTTTCGCTGGCGGGAGCCGGCATCGCCAAGGCGGTAGTACAGGAAAGCGGGCTGGTCTACCTGTCGGGCACGATCGGCGGCGATTACCCGATGAACGACGATGCGGACCGCCTCAGGCACGGCTACGAGGGCGGGCAGCTGGCCGCAGACGTTCACATAAGAGCCCTTCACTGGACGCTTAGCTGCGCCGGAGAGGGCGACCTCAACGACGTCCTGTATACGGTCAAGGCACTGGGCATGGTCGTCTCGCCCGGGGGAGGTGCGTTCGCAGGCGCCCCGCAGGTAACCAATGGATACTCCTTCCGGTGGCAATCGGTGTTCGGCGGCGGCATGGGATCTTACGCAAGCGACGGAATCGACGGCGGCGGCTTTGCCGGCGTGCACGCCAGGAGCGCGATGGGCGGCTTCGACGGACGCTTTTCGATCGAGCCGGAGATGATAGTAGCCATACCCCGGTCACTTGCGACCGAGATCATAGGCAACCGCGGATGGGTCTTCCCCCTGCCTCCTCCCATGCTCGATAAGGTCAGGTCCGCCCGCAGCTAGCACGCGCTCCACAGGGAACCGACGGTTGCTCGTTGACCTGTACCAGCTGACCATGGCGCAGGCCTATTGGCGAAGCGGCCACACCTCACAGGCCACCTTCAGCCTCTACTTTCGGACGCTTCCGTCCTGCCGCGGATTCCAGATCTTCGCCGGCCTGGAGGATGTGCTCGATTTCCTCGATGGCTTCGCGATCGAATCGGCCGACCTTGCCTACCTTGAGCGTCGCGGCGATTTCGATCCCGCTTTCCTGCAGTTCCTGTGCGAAGTCGGTTTCACTGGCTCGGTCAGGGCGATGCCGGAGGGGACTCCGTGTTTTGCGCAGGAGCCGGTTCTTGAAGTGACCGGACCGGTCATCGAGGCGCAACTCGTCGAGACCTACCTGCTGAACCAGGTCAACCTGCAAACGACCCTGGCCACAAAGGCATGCCGGGTGGTGGCCGCGGCGCACCCTGCCTCGGTGGTCGACTTCGGGGCCCGCAGGGCGCAGGGCAGGGACGCGGCACTGAAGATGGCGCGGGCGGGCTACATGGCCGGCTTTTCCGGGACGAGCAACGTCGAGGCGGCCGACCGATACGACATTCCGGCGGCGGGAACGATGGCCCACTCCTTTGTGACGACCTTCCAGGGAGATACCGAGGCCTTCAGGGCCTTCGTCCGGGCCTTTCCCCGGTCGGCCACCCTGCTGGTAGACACGTACGACACGCTCGAGGGCGTTGACGCGGCGGTCAGAGTGGCGCGGGAAGCGGACGAGTTCGGGGGCCGGATCGCAGCGATCCGGCTCGACTCCGGAGACCTTGAGGCACTGGCCCGCCGGTCGCGTCGAATGCTCGATCACGCCGGGCTCAAGGACGTAAGGATCGTCGCGAGCGGCGGCCTGGACGAATACTCGATCGGTCGACTTGCCCGCAGTGGTGCCCCGATCGACGTGTACGGCGTCGGAACGAGGGTGGCCGTCTCGGCCGACGCGCCAACGACCGACTGCGTTTACAAGATGGTCGAGTACGACGGCAGGCCGGTGATCAAGCTCAGCTCCGGGAAGAGAAATGCGCCGGGGCCAAAGCAAGTCTACCGTCTTGCCGAGGGCGGCCAGTACCTCCGCGACCGCATCCAGGGCCTTGCCGAGCCCGCCCCGCCGGGCCAATGGCGCGCCCTTCTCGAAGATGTGATGTGCGCAGGGCGCCGGACGGAGGACCCGGCCTCCTTGGAGGGTCTGCGGCGGCGAGTACTTGAGGAGATGGGACGACTCCCCGAGGGCCTCAGGAAACTCGATGAGCCCGACACTTACCCTGTGGAGACATCCGGGCATCTGACGGCCACCGCTCGGGCCATGGAGAAGCGGCAAAGCGGTTCGGGCGGCCAGGCCGGTTGACTCGTTTGCCGGTTATGCCTTGTTCGAGGTCGGCGGAGGCCTTGTAGTCGCCGGTGGACCGTGCCGCCTGCTGCACTGTCTGGCGGGTCGGGGTCGGAAACACGGTTGGCCCACGAGCCCCTAGCTTTCGTCTGGCCTCTCGATCACAATCACGTCCACCTGGTCCTTGTGGCAGACAAATGGGGATGTCGACTAGGACGAGCCTTGCATGTGGATAGTGCTTCAGCAATTGTCGAAATTCTGTGAACTTCTCAATTTCGTAGACTCCGCACTGACTGAGTCCCACGCTTACCCAGCCAAAGCGACAGCCGTCTACTCCTATGTATTCCATAAGCGCACTTCTCGCTATTGGTGATTGGCCCTCCACCCTTCTCGTCATTCTTGGCAGCTAGCTGATAGAGTGCCCGTTCGGCCGAGGTGCGGACGAAAGCTCGGTATCTGACAAGACTACTTACCCGATCAGAAGAGAGCCTCTGGCGGCCGTTCCTATCTGTGCGGGGACGAGTCTCCGTACAGGCTGTCTGTAACCAAGCGGCCAACTAAGCGGAGGTATGTGAGCCGGAAACCAAGCCTCACACATCGGGTAAAACGTCGGATCATATCGGCAGTTCCTCCCCAACGAGTCTGGGATCATGACGGTATCGACCCGCTATGCTCTGCCGGGCAATGGCAGTCTTGGCTATCAATGCAAATTTCCGTCTGCCGCGCCAATTGGCGGTCGCATATGGCCGCTGAAAATCGTCTGAACGAACATCAGAGCGCAGCCAGTTGAATCCACATCAAGTCACCTACCATTATGCACTCGCCCGCTCTGATTCCACCCTGTGCGGTCTTCCAAAAGTTCCCAAGGGCATCGGAAGGTGGCGAAAAAGAGACGTTGCGCCGCTCTTTCTCGAGCTCGGCGGGCTGGTACCCGATGGCGGCAGGCTCTGCCAGTATTGTTCGGCTGCCTTCGTACACGCATGGCGCCAGGAGAGGGGACAGGCTTCAGGCCAGTCCGCCACAGCAAAGCCGGGGAGGAAGATTTCCGCTCTGGTTGGCCTTGTAGCCGCCATAGGGATAGCGGCTGCGGTCTCCCTAATCATCTTCCTTCAAACTGGTGGACAAGACCCGCCTGAAGCACTCGTCGCCGTAGCACATACCCCTACCTCCACACCACTTCCCACTGTCACTCCTATCCCTACAGCCCCTCCGATCGACGAACCAACGGAAACAATCCTGCCACTGGATTCGGCAACGCCGACGATTATGCCGTCGCCCACCCATACACCTGTGCGGAACAACACGCCTGTACCCACACCTCCGGCCACCCCCGTGCCCACGCCGACCAACACGCCTGGGCCCACACCCTCGGCCACCCCCGTGCCCACGCCGACCAACACGCCTGGGCCCACACCCCAGGCCACAGAAATTGTGTCCTCATTCTCCCTCGGCCAGTTTACGAACGGCCGCTGGCTGGAGCAGCAGGACTGGAGGTTGGCATCCTCGATCAAGGAGCTGGGTTGGATACAGGACGGCGTTGACGATGCGGAGTCCGAGGCGATCCAGGATTTTCTCTACATTGCGGTAACTAGCCGGTCCGTCGCTTCTTCAGTCGTCTCCTTCAGATGGGTACAAGACGGTGTCGAACCCATCGAGGGTCAGGCGATCAGGTGGCTAAACAACTTCAGCAGCGCGGAGGTCGCATCCTCGGTCGTCTCCCTGGACTGGATTGGAGACGAGATCGATGACGGAGAGGTCAAGGCCATCGAATACCTCTCCTACATCGCCAACGAGGATTCTGCCACTGCTCTTAACCTCATATCCATGGACTGGATTCAGGATGCAATCGACCCGCAGGAGTCGGACGCCATTAGCTGGGTAAGCAATTTCGTCAGTCCACATGTCGCCGCGTCTGTCGTCGGCCTCAACTGGGTGGGCGACGCGATCACTGGCCTGGAGGTCCAGTTGATCCAGGAACTCTCCTACCTCTCTAACGGACACCCGGAGCAGGGTATGAAGGTCGTCGGTATGCAGTTCCTTGAATCAGTGGAGCCGCCCGATTTGTCGGCTGTAGACTCCCTCTCCGACCTCTCCTCCTTCAGACCGGAGGCGTTCAACCTTGTGATGTCCCACCCGGCGATTCGAGGTGGTATCACCGACGATATAGTGCCAGTCGTGGCAACGCTCTATGGCGTGGCCCAGACGAACCCCGAATTGATCGAAGTACTGCTTGACCGTTCAAGAGTGCTGCTGGAGCGCCGCGTCATTACGTTGCCGCTCTCCGGCGATGTCATCCTTGACATCATCCGCACGGCACCCGGCGCTGAGAGATCGATGGACTTGCTGGAGCACTCTGTCCGCGGTGTGGAGGAGTTCATGGGTACGCCCTTCCCGACCAGGTATGTGGCCCTCCTATACGAGAATGCGGTATCCGGCTCCTTTGTGGGGACTTACTTCGGCACCCATATCGCTGTCCGTCCCGAATACGACGTCGACGACGGTAGCCACGAAGCGTCGTTCGCAGGCCACAGCAACGCACACGAGGTTGCGCACTATTACTGGAATGGCAACGCCGATTGGGTGGACGAGGGCGCGGCGGATTTCGTGGCGTCCGCTATCGAGGGTATGCGGACCGGAAAGCCGGTAGGCGTCACCAACCTTCCCTGCGGATATGCCCGAAACATCGCTGAGTTGGAGACCCTAGAAGCTTTCAGAGGCGACCGTGAATTCGGATGTAACTATTCGCTGGGGGAGCGCCTGTTCGCCGACCTGCATCGAACGCTAGGAGACCAGAGTTTTCGGAAAGGGCTACGTTCGCTTTATCTGATGTCGGAGATCGAAGACGGTGCAGACAACCTCTTGGGTACGTCGGTCAGCATCAACGATGTAAGGAGGGCTTTTCTCTCGGACGACGGTAGGGCGAACACAGTCATCTCCCGCTGGTATGACGGTACGGAACCCCACGACCTGTCCGGACTTGATCCCAGCCCTGTCGATCCTTACCTGAACAGCATCAACGGGCGTATCGACGAGGCTTACGTCAGTACGCGCATTGATGGTTCGACCGTTTCCGTCTTCTCGGCGGAGGACGTAAGTGACTGGGTGTACCTTACGCTCAAATACTCATACTCTCTGTCGAGTGGGACGCAAGAAGTACCGATGGAGATCGTGGAGTACTTCGAGGACGGCTTTGAGTTCAGGCGCAGGAGCTACTCCATTGTTGCGGAGGGCAGGTATATAGGTGGGACATCGTGGTTTTCCGTGGGGCAATCTCCGTCGGGTAAATGGGCACCCGGGCGCTACGTCGTATACGTGTACTCGGGTGACCGCAAAGTCGCGGAGGTGGAGTACGAGGTTACGCCCTGACCCTGAATTACGGGAGGCCTGGTGCTGGTACGCCCGCGTTTGACAAATCGGCAAACTTGGCCCATGTGCAGAAGGCGCTCAAAAGCGGCCACCTGCTGTCGCAGGCCAATGTGTCCCAAAGGCCGGGGTTCGTGAGACATTGGAGCATGGCCCGAGCCTAGGGCCGGATGGGGT
Source organism: Dehalococcoidia bacterium (assembly GCA_034421295.1). GTDB lineage: Bacteria > Chloroflexota > Dehalococcoidia > Lucifugimonadales > UBA2962 > CAUZIR01. The sequence goes on along the minus strand of DAOUKM010000003.1, from coordinate 135,127 downwards.
GACGGGACCGGCTATCGAGGTTACGGCGAGGCTGAAGGGCGCGCAGTCAGTGCGGCTGTTGCTGATCTGTCGACCCTGTGATCATCACCCGTGGCCAGACGGATAGTCGCCGGATGAGAGAAGAACTCCACGGGTACGGGCGTCGACAGGGGCCGCGCCGGCATCTCTCAGCACCTTTGGGCATCGCGGATTCGTGGGATCGAATGCGGTCTCTGCCGACGGGCCTGGAGTGCTTTCCCAGAACTGTCGGCGTAGTCGCCTCCCTGCCGCAGGCCCTCCGTTTGGGACCGTTTCGCTGTCGGGCGGCTGTACAGGTATTGGGAGATTGATTTCCACTTGTACTTTTGCCTGCGGGCGGCGGCATATAGGCGGACAAAAGGGAAGTGGCATCCGGATCGGCGAACGAGTTTTCGCCCCCCCCGTTCCAGTCGAGAGTTCCCAAAAGGGAAGTCAGACAGGACCCCAAGCTCTCGGTCCTGATGGTCCTATCGGACGGTGCAGTCGAGGTGAGCGGAGCGAGGTCAGCGGCGCACGGTGGGGCAATTCCGGCCGGACGTTGACGCGTCATGTCGGGAGGTCGTGCGGGGGCCGAATGAGGCTCTTCGAGGGGGCAGGGTTCAAGTCTCACGGTCGGAATGATCACGAGTGAGGATCGAGGAGAGGGACTGCGATACCGCATTGCGGAGGCGCGCTCATGGAATTTTCTGGGGTTGAGATGGTCCTTCACAGCGTGCGTCCCGGAGGCGGCGTAGAGGAGGAAGACCGGGTGGAGCGGGACATAGCCGAGGAGCGCATGCGGGAGCTTGAGATCAAGCTGATCAAGCCGCACGGCCTCGGCGAACAGTTCTGGCCACCTGCGCATGGTCTCGACCCACCGTCGTCGTGACTGGTAGGGGCAGCCCACGCAGGCCGATCGCTCAAGCGGCCTGTCGTAGCGCGCCGCCCACCATCCCAGGCAATCCCGCCTAGACATGCCGGCTTCTATCAGCGGGTAGCGGTTGCGAATCCACCGGTCGCGCGATGTCCGCGTGCGGCTGAACTCGTCGGTGGATATCCCGAGCCACAGCTCCACCGTGCTGCCTGCGGGGATCCGCCGTCAGGGCCAGGAGGCGGTGGAGCGCCGAGCCCGCAGATCCCGGCTTCCCCCTGACCTTGTGCTTGCATCTCCGGCTCTGGCTGCAGGCAGCTCCTTCGGCACATCGAGCATACGGATGCCGTTCACTGGTTCGCTGCAGCGCTTGCACGGCAGGCCCGCGTGGGGTCATGGAAGGTGGTCCAGCTCGACCCGCCCCGGAGGGCGTCCCGGTACTTCAGAATTGGCGGCAGGCTCCGCTCGATCCGCCCAGGTGCCTTTGGGGTGCCAAGCTAATATGGAAGGACCCGTCCATTCTTCCTTGAGTGGGGGCGGCGGGCCGTTAGGCCGGTGACCATGGCTGCACGGCTCCCGCCGTATCCTCGCATTTTTCCACTAGGTGGCCCGGAGACGATCATGGCACGATTCCGTCAGTCCCGATGGTCTTCGACGAGGAGCTTGAAGCGAACCACTTACTGCGTGTAGTAGAAAGGGAGATCGGCAGAGCAGGGGTCAAGGTTCCCTTTGAGGTCTCGCACAGTGGCATACTAGCTGGAGTGACGGGACATCAAATGCGTCCTACCGGCCCACGCCGTTGGCTGTTTTTCCACTACCCGGGTTTTAGAGATTCATTCGCATGTCGTTCGCAGCATGGACATGTTGGCGCGTATGCGTCGCCGACGATCAGGAAGGCATCTTCACCGTAGTGGTCACAGTCCTGGCGGGCGATTCAGTTGACCTGGAAGCTATTGAATGAATAATCAGCCAACTGTTTGCCTACGTCCCATTGATCGAGGGTAAATGCGTAGGTGAGATTGAAAGCAATACTGTCATCGGACAAATAGATAAACCTGATCGTCCGAGCCCCGAAGAATGACCCTTGCAATTCGATGGCAGGGAGTCCCTGAACCGTTCTCACTGCTTCCCTCGTGATGTTGACTGCACCATCAGGCACGAAGACTATCGACTCTATTACGTCCGCATACTCGCTTAGAGTCAACCTTCCCAATCCTAGGGCAAGAACGTCTTCCCAGACGGCAAGCGCAGCACCTTCTGACACAAGATCGTAGGCGCTGAATATTTCGCCGTTCGATTCATCCGCCTGCAATTCAGTCCAAGCTTCTGGAATCTGGACTGAGAAATAGCCCAGGGGATCTTCGAAAACCACCATGTTTCCATAGGGACTGGCCACCGTTTCGGGGCTCGTTTGCACACTTACCGTTTCCGTACCAGCCCGCGCTGGCTCCACCGACAGGTAGTAGCCTCCGGAGCTATCTCCAAGCGCCTCGACGACGGCGATGAAGAACTCTCCAGTGTGAGGCGCCCGATAGACGAGCTCGGAGTTTCTGCCGCCCAGCCCGCCTCCGCTGTCGTCGTCATATACCACCTGATTGTTCCGGGAGCCAGGGAAGTCAACGTAGATGAAGGTGTCTACATTTAAGGAATCGGTAGAGATCCTTACTGTCTCTCCTTCCATCAGGTGAATCGAATACCAGTCCCAATCTGAGAGGTGGTCGAGACTCCCGGCGACGGTTTCGCCAACCGTCATAGCCCGACCGTCGTCGGGATCATTCAAAGGCTTGAGCCGAACATTGCTGGACAACTCAAAGCCGGATGAATCTCCCGAGGCCATCTCGACCTGCAGGAAGTGGGGTCCGCTCGTCAACAGTTCCACGGCCCCGTACTCGACGCCCGTATAGTTATCATCCACTTCCAGCAATGGGCCAAATGCGTTTGACACGTGGAACCATCCATCGCCTGATCCTTCAACCGCGACTTCCAGAATGACTCCTGCCGCTGCGTCCAAAACGAACGAGCGTGCGTCCCAGTAATTGCTCAGATCGAGGTCGATATCTAAGCTGCCACGCCCGGCGGGCAGACGGCGGTCACCCAGGCCGGATGTGAACCGGCCCTCGATGAGCTTCTCCACTATGGGCATGATGTCGACCGAGGACGCTGCCAATCCGAAGCCAGCTTCACCGTATGTATAAGTGGAGATCCCGACCACATCGCCCGAGTCATTTACCAAAGCTCCGCCGCTCTGACCGCCCTCGATGGCGGCGTCGGTCTGGAGGTATGTCATGCCCAGACGCTCCCACTCTCTAAAGCGGGAGAGTATGCCGCGGGTGACTGTAGGCTGCGGGAAAAGTTCCACCTCTGCGGGGTAACCAACCAAGAGCAGTTCGCTGCCCAAGGCCGCGCCTTCCCCGTCTGCGAGACTCAAGGGCTGGGCCGACACGCCAACTGGTCCCAATACCGCGAGGTCCGCCATTGGATCCCAACCCACCACCGGCACATTCGTCAACTCCGTTCCGTCGGGGAATACAACCCAGACCGATTCGTAAGGCCATACCACGTGGTAATTGGTGATGACGTAACCGCCGTCAATCAGGATTCCGCTCCCCGTGGCGGCGGTTGTCTCGATGAATGCCACCGAAGGAGAAACTAGGGCGTACACTTCGGCCGCCGACAGCTGCACTATTGGCATCGCTCTCACCACCAGCGGTGAGCTCGACAGCCATCGGCCGATCTGCGGGTTCGCCGGGAAGAAGCGAGCCCGGGGCAGCCGACGCTCGGCCCAGGATCCGTCAGCATTTCGTTCCTGAAGGGCGAACTCAGTACGCCCATCGGCGAGCAGTTGCGCGGCAACACGGACCTCAAGGTCGGGCTCGTCGTCATCAGTGGCCATGCTGTCCGGGGCGAATTCGATTGCGAGCGGTGAGCTCGACAGCCATCGGCCGATCTGCGGGTTCGCCGGGAAGAAGCGAGCCCGGGGCAGCCGACGCTCGGCCCAGGATCCGTCAGCGTTGCGTTCCTGCAGGGCGAATTCCGTGCGCCCATCTGCGAGGCGCTGGGCAGCCACCCGCACCTCAAGTTCGCCATCGGCTGCCTGGGCGTCCACTTCATGTGCGAGCAAGCCCGCGAGCACGACGAGCGCCGCCACGACTAGCATCGCGCGAAGGCTGCGGTCAACCATCATTTTGAACACCCCACATGTGGTCATGCACTCCCAACAGTTGGGTTACGTTTGTCTCCGCAAAGACGGATAGCATTGGACACCCGTCTTGGGAGTGTACCCATCAAGCTCTTTGCCACGCGGTTACCCGGCCCGGTCAATCAACGCAATCTTCTGGAACGAGCCGTCCTCCGGACGTGCTCTCGAAGTGCTCTATTGATGTTCGTCTGGTAGCCGCGGCCGTCGCGAGCATGGGCCTTGAACCAGGCCATGATGTCAGCGTCCCGCCTCAGCGTAATCTGCTTTTTCACGGGCATGTAGAAAACCCCGCGCCTGGCGTCGGTCGTGTCGATCTGGTCGTCTGGCAGAGCCTCCAGCGCTTTTATCTGCTTTTGCAGGTCTGCGGACAACTCAGTGATCTCCTTCTTCATAAGCCTCTCTCTCACGTCTCGTCGCTTTCCGTGCGGAGATAATGCGCCCGATCTCTTCTCCGGTCTCCGTGTCAGCTTCGGGCCATGTATGGACTACCATCACTACTTGAGTGCCCACCGTGCCGAGGGTTCGCCACCGCTGCTCATGTTACCGGTCGCGACGAGCTAAATCGTGATAGTTCAGGGAACGGGGTTGATTTATGTGAAGGTTCTCGATTCTGTCCAGTTGGGTGGAGCACTTAGGACTCGAAGAGTGATGGTACGGTGGTGGCGTATAAGCTCGTTCGAGAAGACTAGACTCCGTGAAGTAGCAGCGGACCTGTGGTGTACTCCGATCCGCGATGGATGGGAGCTAAGTAGCAGTGCAGCCTGCTGCCGTCTATGTGGGCGAAGATAGATTCAGATCGACTGCCAACGAGCACCGGACCTTTTCATGTCGATTGGAAGACGGAGAACTCTCGCCGGCCGGGCGCCGCGAGGTCCTCTCGGGAGCGCCCGGCCCTTCGGCGGGGATGGGCTGCGGTGTGCGCGGGTCACGGGCAAGAGGCTCTCTCGAGAGTTCACAAGGCTTGCGGCAGGAACAGGAAGAGGAGGCTCCCCCATCTGCGCCAGAGGCATGCTGGCATGCTGCGTCACGCCCTTCGCAGGATGTACGATCAGTAGAGGGGGTTTGACTTGGCGAGAGTCCCATATGTGAAGAGAGAATGCATGCCGGCCGAAAAGACCGGCATCTATGATCGGATCGCCTCCACGCGCGGCTCCGTGCAGAACGTCTTTGCCGCCCTGATGAACAGCCCCGATGCCGCGGAGGTTGTGACGGCTGTGGGTGAGTACCTGCGATACCGCTGTCCGCTCGACCCGGCGATCAGGGAAACCGCGATCCTTGCCACGGCCCGGGAGATGGGCAACCGCTACGAGTGGGCTCAGCATGAGCCGGTGGCAAGGCAGGTTGGAGTCCGAGACGACGTAATCGAGGCGGTGCGCTCCGGAAGGGCGCCCATGGGCCTGCCGCCGAAGGAGGGTGTATTCGCTCAGGGAGCACGGGAACTCGTCCGGGACGGTGAGCTCTCCGGCAAGACGTTCGAGGCGATCGAGCACCTTCTGGGAACGCCCGGGACGGTAGACTTTGTGGTTCTGGTCGGCTACTACTCGATGGTGGCCAGGATCATATCCACCCTGAAGGTAGACTTCGACGATTGGCTCGAGGAAGAGACAGGCTTTTAGCGGCGACGGAGAGTTGATGAGCGAACAAGCAAGCTACGTGATCGAGGCCGACAGCGTGCAGAAGGTCTACAGCACCGGGCGCGTCAGGGTGGAGGCGCTGAGGTCGGTCTCACTGAATGTAAGCCGGGGCGAGATGGTGGCCGTAATGGGCCCGAGCGGCTGCGGCAAGACTACCCTCCTTAACTGCCTCTCGGGCCTTGACGACCTGACGTCCGGAAGCGTGAAGATCAACGGTACCGAGCTGTCGGAGATGTCCGACAGGGTAAAGACCAGGTACAGGGCGCAGCGCATGGGGTACGTGTTCCAGGCCTTTAACCTTCTGCCGGTCCTTACCGCCAGGGAAAACGTCGAGATGCCGCTCCTTGTGTCCGGGACATCCTCCAGGCAGGCGCGCACCTCGGCCGAGGAAGCGCTGGGGCTGGTCGGGCTCGCGGACGCAGGCGACCAGTACCCGGCCGAGCTTTCCGGAGGCCAGCAGCAGCGGGTTACGATCGCCCGCTCGCTCGTGAACAAGCCCGAGATCGTCTGGGCCGACGAGCCCACGGGCAATCTGGACAGCGAGAACGCCGCCCAGATCATGGATCTGCTCACCGGCCTCAACTCGGCCAATGATCAGACTTTCGTCATCGTCACCCACTCTGACGATGTGGCCGCCATGACACATCGCACGATCCGCATGAGGGACGGCCTCATCGAATCGGACGGTACCAGTCAGACGCCGGGCGATCCCGCCTAGCCAGGGCCTGGGATGGACGAACTCTTCGGGCTGCCCGTAGCGGGCTACGCACTCACCCTTGCGGTGATCTTTGCCATCCTTGCCGGCCTCCTCGTATTCATCGCTGCGCGCAACACCATCCTCGTAAAGATGGCGCTGCGCAACGTGGTGCGCAGGCCTGCCCGGGGCGTACTCGTTGTCACCGGCCTGATGCTGGCGACGGCGATAATCTCGATCGCCTTTACGACCGGTGACTCTGTCACGTTCAGCATCAAGAACCAGGTCACCGAGGCGCTCAGGGAACTCGACGAGTTCGTCGGCGTCGATGAGGACTCGGATGTCTGGGACGGCCAGGCGGTCCCGGATACCTTCCCGGAGAGCCTCTACGAGCAGATTGGGCCCGTCCTCGAGGCCGACCCGGACGTGGACGCAACGCTACCGGTCCACGTCGAGTCGGTTGCGGTGGCCAACATCAATGGCCAGCGCTTTGAGGTCAACGCCATGTTCCAGGGCCTCAGGGCCGACAAGGTGGCCGCCTTCGAGGCGCTGGCCGACACCGATGGCCGACCCGTCGACATCGCGAGCCTCGCTTCCGATGAGGTGTACATAGACGACGAAGGGGCCAAGGCGCTCGGGGCCGCCGCCGGTGACGAGATCCAGGTGGTGCTCGGCGAGGGGCTGTTCGTTCCCTTCACGATCCGGGCAGTCACGGACGGTTACTACTGGAAGCGTGACGAAGCCAACGTCGTGGTGATGACCACGCTGGAGCGATCCCAGGAGCTGCTCGGGACCGAGGGGCAGCTCAGCGGCATACTGGTGACCAACAGGGGCGGCCCGTTCGAGGGTGAGAACTACTCGGACGCCATCCTGGAGCGCCTGGGCGACCTTCCCGCCATCACCGACAACGGTCTGGAGCTCTCGCCCATCAAGTCGGACCTGGTCGAGCTGGCAAACCAGGCAGGCAGCCTGTTCGTCTCCTTTTTCACCACGTTCGGCCTATTCTCGATCGCCGTAGGGCTGCTACTGATCTTCCTGATCTTCTCGATGCTGGCTGCAGAGAGAAAGAGCGAGATGGGGATAGCCCGGGCGGTTGGAATGCAGCGCCGGCACCTGACCCGGATGTTCCTTACGGAGGGCGCGATATACGGCCTGGGTTCGGCCGTCGTCGGCACGCTGATCGGAGTTGGCCTTGGCTACCTGCTCATAGTGGCTGCGTCGGGCCTGTTCAGCTCCACCGGCAACGAGGACTTCGCCCTGAGCGGGCACGCCTCGCCGCTGAGCGCGCTGACATCGTTCCTGCTCGGGGCGGTGATTACCCTGCTCACCATCTACTTCGCTTCCCGGCGGATCAGCGGGCTCAACATCGTGCGCGCTATCCGGGATATACCGGATCCTCCGGGGATCGGCAGGCGGCGCCGCAACCTTCTGTGGGGAATAGTGGTGACCGCGATCGGACTGCTCATAGCCGTCGTGGGCGCCGGCGGCGCACAGCTCCCCGCCATGCTGCTGGGGATAGCGCTGGTCCCGCTCGGCGCGTCCCTGATACTGCGCTGGGCCGGGGTATCAAAGCGCGTGTCTCTGTCCCTGGCCGGACTGGTGCTGGTCGTCCTCTTCCTGCTCCCCGCCTCCTTCTGGGACGTCGTCAGGGACGACTGGAGCGATAACTTCGCGAGCTTTTTCATCACCGGCGCCTTCCTGGTAACCGGTGCGGTGATGCTGGTGATGAACAACTCGCGGGTAATCCTGGCGGCCATGGTCAACACGGTGGGCCTATACCGACGCCTGACCCCGGTGGTCAAGTCGGCCGTCGCCTACCCGCTCCGGTTCGGCTTCCGCACCGGCCTTTCGGTCGCCATGTTCGCGGTTGTGGTGTATTCGGTCGTTGTGATGTCGGTCCTGATCGAGGGCTTTAACGACCTGTTCGACAACCAGGAGCGTCTCGCGGGCGGCTATGACGTGTACGGGTTCGCACAGAGCGATCTCAATCCACTCGCCGACCTCCGCAGCGCGGTGCAGGATCGGCAGGACCTGTCATTCGTCTCCAGAATCGACGGTCGGCCCCAGGTGGGTACGTTCCGAACGGTCTTCGCGGCGGAGGGGGTGCTGCCTGACCACCCGCCGAGCGTGGGAGAGGCCGAATTCCAGCAGACCAATGTAACGGGCGTAGACCAGGACTTCATCGAGACCAATAGCTTCGGGATCGAGCTTGCGACGGCGGAATACCTGGCGGACGGGGAGTTCGACGCACGAAGGCTGTGGGAGGACCTTGCGGCCAACCCGGGGCTCGCGGTCGTCGACGCCCAGATGATCCCGACGAGAAACAATTTCCAGTTCGACCTGGCCTTCGAGCGCCTGATGCTGGATGCGGAAGGACTCTACATAGAGAACGAGACGATGGACCCGATAAGGGTGACGGTCCGAGACCTGGACAGCGGCTCGCAGTTCGAGCTGACCGTCGTCGGGGTGCTGGACGCGCTGGCCTCGACGGGACCGGTGCCCCTGGGCCTGTACACGTCGTCCGAGTTCCTGACCGGGGCGACCGGCCGCGACCTCGACGCAACGCAGTTCTTCTTCAAGGTCGAGCCGGGTACAGACGATCCCGGCGGCAGGCTCGAGACCGCCCTGTTTGAGCACGGCGTCGAGACGCTGGACATCGGTGAGACCCTGCAGGAGCTCCAGGGTTCGCAGCGCTCCTTCTTTGACCTGCTTCTCGCCTTCATGCTGCTCGGGCTGGTGGTGGGCATAGCGGCCCTGGGGGTGATCAGCGCACGCGCGGTGGTCGAACGCCGGCACGGCATAGGGGTGATGCGGGCCGTGGGCTTTTCCAGGACGGCGGTGCTGCTGACCTTCCTGGCAGAATCCTCCTTCATCGCCCTGCTCGGTATCGCTATCGGGCTGGCCCTCGGCATTCTCACGGGCGTTAACATCATCGCCGACGTAAGGACCCAGGAGCCTGACATACAGCTGCTCTTCCCCTGGTCCAGGCTCGTCCTGATAGTGGCATGCGCATACGTCTTCTCCCTGCTGACGACCCTGCTTCCCGCAAGACAGGCATCCCGGATTGCCCCCGCCGAGGCACTGCGGTACGAATAGACGCGGCGTTGGACTTGATGCCGAGCGTATGCCACGATTGACATCAGGGCCGCTCAGCCAAAGCGCCGCCTGACCGGATAGCGCAATGCCCAAGGCAAAAATTCTGGTGGTCGAGGACGAGGAGAACATCCTCGAGGCCGTCCGCTACAGCCTGGAGGGCCAGGGCTATGAGGCCCTTACGGCGGCCGACGGTGTGACGGGTCTCTCACTCGCCCGGGCCGAGCGTCCCGACCTGGTCATACTCGACGTGATGCTGCCCGGCATGGACGGCCTGGAGGTCTGCCGGGCCATCAGGCGCGAGCACGATATGCCCGTCCTCATACTGACGGCCAAGGTCGAAGAGGTCGATCGGATCGTCGGTCTCGAGCTAGGAGCCGACGACTACGTCACCAAGCCCTTCAGCATGCGCGAGCTGATGGCCAGGGTAAAGGCGCACATCAGGCGCTACCGCAAGAGCGAAAGGGGAGCCGCCACCGATACGGCCGACGGGCTGCTGGTATCCGGAAACCTGGAGGTCGATATCGCCGGACACAGGGTTCGGCTCAACGGCCGCGAGCTGGACCTGCGTCCCCGTGAGTTCAGGCTGCTCACCCTGTTCATGCAGCGGATCGGTCGGGCGCTTACCAGGAATCAGGTCCTTGAGACCCTCTGGAGTCAGGACTACATCGGGGACGCCCGCACGGTGGACGTGCACGTGCGGTGGCTCAGGGAAAAGATCGAGGATGATCCGGGGCGTCCCACCCGGATCGTGACCGTCCGAGGGGTAGGCTACCGGTTCGAAGGGTGAGGGTCCCCAGGTCTCTCCACTGGCGCATCGCCGCCGCCTACACCGCCCTGATCTTCGTGACGATGGGCGCGGTGAGCATATTCCTGATCAACTTCGTCGATGACCGGTTCGTAGAGGACCTGGAGGATCGTCTCCTGACGGAGGCGAACCTCATCGGCCAGACGCCGGGCATATTCGATGCGGACGAGGCCACGGATTCCGCCGTAGACGGGTTCGGCCGCTCCATTCAGGGCCACGTGACCGTCTTCGATACCGGTGGCGCCGTCGTGGCCGACTCGGCAGGTCCAGCCGGTCCCGGCGGGGCTGTCCAGCCCGAGATCACCGCGGCCCTGAACGGGCGGGCCTCCAGCTTCGTAAGGAACGCGGAGGCCTTTGGCGGTGATGAGCTACGGTATGCGGCGGTTCCCGTGGAGATCGGTGGAGCCCTGGCAGGCGTCGTTCGGGTTGGAGTCCCCACCTCGACGGTGGCCGCCCGTGTCAACACGATAATCATCACCGTAGTGGCCGCCGCCGCCGCGGTTGCCCTGCTGTCAATCGCGCTGGGCTGGTATGTGGCAGGAAGGACCGCGCGCTCGATGCTGGCGGTTACCGCAGGGGCAAGACAGCTGGCGGCCGGGAACCTGGACCACAGGGTGCCCGCCCTGGGGACCGACGAATCCCGGGACCTGGCGGTGGCGTTCAACCGGATGGCCCGCACCATCCGGTCCACCGTCACCGCCCTCGAGGGCGAGCGATCAAAGCTCTCGGCGGTCCTGGACACGATGGACGACGGCGTGATAGTGGCCGATGCCGACGGCGAGGTCACCCTGGTCAATCCTGCGGCCGAGAGCCTGCTGGGCGAGTCCGCGAAAGGAGCGGTCGGGAACCGGCTCTCCGGGGCCGTGTGGGACCACGACCTGATCCATCTGGTTCGAGAGGCGATCCGGACCCATCAGCCCTGCTACGGGGAGGTGGCCCTGTCCTTCGGCAAGAGAACGGTGAGCGCGGTCGCAACCCCGGTAAAGCAGCGTGACGCCGATGGCGTGCTCCTGACCCTCCACGACCTGACGAGACGAAGGCTGATAGACACGACGCGCCGGGAATTCGTCAGCAACGTTTCCCATGAATTGCGCAGTCCGCTCGCCTCGGTCAAGGCGATGGTCGAGACCCTGCAGTCGGGCGCCAGCGGCGACGCCGACAAGTCCTCCGAGTTCCTGGGACGGATCAACGGCGAGATAGACCGTATGACTTCGCTCGTGACCGAACTGCTGGAGCTGTCGCGGCTGGAGAGCGGACAGATCGCGATGAAGACCAGACCATTCGAGCTCGGACCCGTCGTCTCGGAGGTTGTGGACAGGCTCCACCAGCGCGCCCAGGCGGGGCGGGTAAGGGTGGAGACAGGGATTCCTCCTGGCCTTCCAAACCTGGCCGGGGAGAGCGAGAAGATCTCCCAGGTCCTGTTCAACCTCGTCGACAACGCGCTCAGGTTCACGCCCGAGTCGGGAAGGGTCGAGATAGCCGCCGAGAGGGAGGACGGGTTCGTTGCCGTCAGGGTGGCCGACACCGGACCCGGGATTCAGCAGGAACATCTGCCCCACGTGTTCGAGCGCTTCTACAAGGTGGACAGGTCAAGGCGGGAAGGTGGAATCGGGCTCGGGCTGGCCATTGTCAGGCACATCGTCCTTGCGCACGGTGGCGAGGTGAGCGTCGACAGCGAGGTCGGGCGGGGCACCTGCTTTAGATTCACCGTACCCGTCGCCTGATTGGCTCGATCGGAAACGGCCCGTTAAAGCCACGTTAACCGTCTCTTAACGGGCCCTTATCAGCGGCGGCGTACCCTTCTCCTGTGACCGAAACCTCCAGCGTCGCCGCCGGGCTGCCGACCGGAAGTGTCAGCGGACCGGGCCAAGCGCTACCGCCACGTGAGTCTTGGATCTCCCCATAAATCCCGATAGAGCCACGCTCCGCGCTAGCGGCGCCGGCGAGCGCACCCCGATGTTCAAGCGGAACCGCGACCGCGACGATGTCGCGGGCAAGGCGGTGCGCTGGCTGCTGCTGCTGTGCGCGCTCCTTTCGATCGCTACCACCGTGGGTATAGTGGTCACGCTCCTGGTGCAAGCGTGGAGCTTTTTCTACGAGGTATCGCCCTGGGCCTTCGTAATCGGCACGCGCTGGTCGCCGATCCTTAAGCCAACCTCGTTCGGTGTCCTGCCGCTGGTGGGAGGCACGATGCTCGTATCGCTCATCGCAGCGGCGGTGGCGGTACCCGTGGGCCTTGGCGCAGCGATATTTCTGTCGGAATACGCACCGGACAAGGTGCGCCGGGTCATCAAGCCGGTGCTCGAGGTCCTCGCGGGCGTGCCGACGGTCGTTTACGGCTATTTCGCGCTCACGTTCGTCACACCCCAGCTCCAGGGGATAATTCCCGACCTGCTCGTATTCAACGCGCTGAGCGCGGGCCTGGTCATGGGAGTGATGATCATCCCGATGGTCTCCTCGCTCAGCGAGGACGCCATGGTGGCCGTGCCCAGGTCACTTCGACACGGCGCCTATGCGCTGGGCGCCACCAAGTTCGAGGTCGCCCTCAAGGTGGTCGTACCCGCCGCTCTGTCAGGAATCGTCGCCTCGTTCATATTGGGAATCTCAAGGGCGATAGGCGAGACGATGCTGGTGACCATCGCAGCGGGCGCCACGCCCAACCTGACGTTCAATCCGATCGAGAGCATTCAGACGATGACCGCCTACATCGTTCAGCTCAGCCTGGGCGAGGCGCCGCACGGGTCGATCGAGTTCAACACCATCTTCGCGGTGGGGCTGCTCCTGTTCCTGATCACGCTGGTAATGAACCTGCTGGGGCACTGGGCGGTTAGCCGCTGGCGCCAGAAGTACGAATGATCGGCGATACGGCACATACAAAGGACTTTGATCCCAGGCTGCACTTCCGCAAGCAGATCGGGGTTCTCATCTACTTCGCCCTGCTGGCCGCCGTGCTGGTCGGAATCGTCGGGCTGGTCATCCTGCTGGTGCAGGTCCTGGTCGAGGGCGTTCCCTGGCTCAGCTGGGGCTTTGTGGACAATTTCCCGTCCCGTCATCCGGAGCAGGCGGGGCTGCGCTCGGCGCTCTTCGGCACGATCTGGATAATCGGAATGACCGCGCTGTTCACGGTGCCGATCGGTGTGGGTGCCGCGGTCTACCTGGAAGAGTACGCGCCGAAGAACCGGCTGACCTCACTGATCGAGATAAACATCTCCAACCTGGCGGGCGTCCCCTCGATCGTCTACGGACTGCTGGGCCTAGCCCTGTTCGTTCAGTGGATGGCCCTGGGCCGCAGCATCCTGGCGGGGGCGCTGACGATGACATTGCTGGTGCTTCCGATAGTGATACTCGCGGCCCGCGAGGCGGTTCGGGCCGTGCCCGACTCCTACCGGCAGGCCGCCTACGCCATGGGGGCCACCCAGTGGCAGGTCGAGCGGCTGGTGGTGCTACCGGCTGCGCTGCCGGGGATACTCACCGGCGTGATACTGGCCCTGTCCCGGGCAGTGGGAGAGGCCGCGCCCATGATCGCGATCAGCGCCCTGGTCTTCCTGACGTTCTCACCGACCGACCCGCTGGACCGCTTCACGGTGATGCCCATACAGATCTTTAACTGGGTCTCCAGACCCCAGGAGGATTTCCGCGGGCTGGCCGCTGCCGGCATCATCATCCTGCTGATCATCCTGCTGAGCATGAACTCGATAGCTGTCTATCTTCGCAACCGTTACCAGGTGAGGTCCGAGGAATAGGACTATGACCCAGACAACCGTCAGAACCGAGGTGGCCAAGGGCCTGGCCCAGGCCGAAGTAAGTGGCGAGGACCTGCTGCTGCAGGTCCGGAACCTCGATGTTCACTACAGCAAGTTCCGAGCCATCAAGGACGTGTCGATGGACGTGGTCAGGCACAAGGTCCTGGCTCTCATAGGCCCATCGGGCTGTGGCAAGTCCACCCTGCTTCGGTGCTTTAACCGAATGAACGATCTGGTCCCGGGCACACGCATCACGGGATCCATCATCTACGACGGCCGCGATCTCTACGGGCCCAACACGGACGCCACGGAGATCCGCTCTCGCATCGGCATGGTGTTCCAGAAGCCGAACCCGTTCCCCAAGTCGATCTACGAGAACGTTGCGTTCGGCCTGAAGGTGAACGGCTACCGGGGGGACATCGCAGAGGCCGTCGAACTCTCGCTGCGAAAGGCGGCGCTCTGGGACGAGGTAAAGGACCGTCTCAAGCAAAGCGCGCTGGCCCTGTCGGGCGGGCAGCAGCAGCGACTGTGCATCGCCCGCGCTCTAGCCGTGGAGCCGGACGTGGTGCTCATGGACGAGCCCTGCTCCGCCCTCGACCCGATAGCCACGCTGGCCATAGAGGAATTGATCCGCGAGCTGGTGACCAACTACACGATCATCATAGTCACCCACAACATGCAGCAGGCCGCCAGGGTTTCGGACGAGACGGCGTTCCTGATGGTGGACGAGGACCGGGCGGGATACCTGGTCGAGCTCGACAACACCCAGACGATCTTCACAAATCCAAAGAACGAGCGAACCGAGGCGTACATTACCGGCCGGTTCAGCTAGGCCGAGCCTGAATCGGATCGAGGGAACTTAGTCGAACCTGGCGGCGCGGCCAACCGCCGCCTGCACGCGAGGAGAGAAAGTGGCGCGAACCGACTTCGACAGAGACCTCAAGCTGCTCCAGGACGACCTGATGTATATGGGCAGCATGGTGGAAAAGTCCATTGACCGCTCCCTTCAGGCCCTCGAGAGACGTGACGTCGCCCTTTCGAAGCAGGTCATCGAAGAGGACGACCTGATAGACGCCAAGGCCTCGGAAATCGAGGACAAGTGCATCGACCTGATCGCAACCCAGCAGCCGCTGGCGGGCGACCTGAGGATCCTTATCACGGTGCTCCAGGTCTCCGTTGAGCTAGAGCGCATGGGGGACTACGCCGAGGGCATCGGCAAGATCGGGGTGGCGATCGGCGACGATCCCCTCCTTAAGCCGCTCATCGACCTGCCCAGAATGGGCGAGCTGGCAGGACGCATGCTCAGGCGCAGCCTCGAGGCCCTGATCAACCGGAACGTGAAAGACGCCCTTGAGGTGATAAAGGGCGACGACGCGGTAGACCTCCTCTACGAGCAGGTGTACCGTGAGCTTCTGCTGTTCATGATCGAGGACCCGAGCACCGTCAAGCGGGCCACCTACCTTCTGTGGGTGTCCCACGACCTTGAGAGAATCGCCGACAGGGCCACCAACGTCGCGGAGCGTGCCATCTTCCTTGTAACCGGCAGCATGCCGGAGGAAGGGGCCTCCAACTACTAGGGCCCGTCCGCCTAGCGGATACCGACCCGGGCGAGTAGCCGCCTGATCAGGGCGCCTATCCCCGACCCGTCCCGGCTTTCAGCGCCTTGCCGCCGTGCGTCAGCACAGGCCACGCAGGTGCATGCAGGCGGATGACCCCCGTAGTGCCAGCTGGCCCGCCCCAAGCCGCCGGAACGCCCTAGGCAAAAGGCCCGATCAACCGGGCAGCCCGGTGATCGGCATGGACGAGAACGCGTTCGAACGCGGGCCTAGGTCTGCGGGGCATCGGGATGCCCGGAACTTGCCATCTGCCCGTAGCGCTGGGCCTGGCCGACGATGTCCATGCCTACGCGCTCGGACCAGGCGGCCAGCAGCTGCTGGGTAATGGGACCGGGCCTGCCGTCCCCGACCGGCCGGCGGTCGACGGTCGTCATGGGCAGAACGCATGGCCCGGTGAACGCCAGGAAGGCCTCGTCGGCCGTGTAAAGGTCGTAGGGCTGAAGGTCCTCCTCCAGCACGGGTATCCCCAGCTGCTCGGCCAGGTCCCGGACGGTCCAGCGTGACAGGCTCTGAAGTATGGCGGTGTCGGTCGGGCACTTCAGGACCCCGCCGGAGACCAGGAACACCGAGTTGATCGTCCCTTCGGTGAGATTGCCGTCAAGGTCGAGCATGACCGGATAGGCGCCCTCGTCGATATCCCAGGCCTCCATCTCTGCAAGGTTCATGTTCATCCGGCTCTGGTGCTTGATCTTGGCGTCCACCTGATCGCTCGTCAGGCTGCGCGCCTTGGGTATGGCCCCCTTCACGCCCTGGTCGAACCACTCGGCCCACCTGCCGAAGTACAGCGGATAGGGCTCGCAGGCCACGGTCGGAGGTCCGGATGCCGGGGCGGGATGACCCATGCCCCTGGTGATGAACGGGTATATGTAAAAGTCGCCTGCGGCCGAAAGCAGGTGCCTGTTCCGTTCCACGGACTCGAGCATCACCGCTTCCCATTCGTCGGTGGTCAGTCCGGAATCGATGCGGGCATACTTCAGGGACCGCATCAGCCTTTCGGCGTGCCGACGCGAGTTGAAAATGGTCCCATCGAACGTGCGTGCCGTGTCGAACACGACATCACCGGTTCGAAAACCCCGGTCCTTGCGGTCAATCCTTAGCTCGTCTGAGTCGACCCACTCGCCATTCAAATAGGCCACATATTCGGACATCGGACCCTCCCTGATATCGTTTTCGGTGCTCCGGGTCGCCAGAGACTAACCCCCCGGGCCGGGCGGCGGCAACCCGGCGGCAGGTCCCGGCCGCGGCTTCAGTACAATGTCCGTCATGCCAGCATCCGCACCGCACGCCCGCGCACCCATGTGGGGTCTCGCATGCGTTCTGACCGCGCTACTTCTGGCAGGTCTGGCCGCGAGCGCAGGCTGCTCGTCAGAGCCCGCACAGGAGCTATCGGCGGCGGCAGCGCCCGCCGAAGATGAGCCCGCGCAGGGAAGTAGGGCGGGGTCGTTCGACGCCACCTCGCCCATGGGAAACGACCGCCAGTACCACACCATGGTGACTCTCCCCGACGGCAGGGTGCTGACGGCGGGAGGCAGGGGTAAGGGGGTCGGCGGCCACCGCGCCCTCGTACACACCTCTACCGAGATATACGACCCGTCAACCGGAGAGTGGGCGTTCACCGGCGACCTTGCCGAGGGCCGCAGAAAGCACATGCTCGCCGTCCTTCCGGGAGGGTCCGTGCTGGCCGCGGGCGGCACCGACCTCAGCGGGTTCGAGGCCATACGCACCGCTGAGATATGGGACCCGGACTCGGGGACCTGGAGCGCCACCGGCTCGATAGATGTAGCGCGCGAGAAGGCGGCGTGGGCGGTGCTCTCCGACGGACGCGTCGTGCTGACCGGGGGCGTAGACACCAAGCGCCTCAAGAGGCTCAGCTCGGTGGAGATATACGATCCGGGGACCGGGGAGTGGGAGCCTGCGGCCGCAATGAGCGTGGAGCGCACCCTGCACACTGCCACAACACTGCTGGACGGGCGAATTCTCATATCGGGCGGGGGAAAGCTGGACGGTCCGCACCTTGACTCCGCCGAGGTGTACGACCCGGCGACCGACGAGTGGACAGACGCGGGAAACATGGCGGATGGCAGGGTGCTTCACACGGCGACGCTGCTGTCCGACGGCAGGGTGCTTATCGTCGGCGGCACCGGCAAAAAGACGTCGGCGGAGATCTGGGACCCGGCGAGCTCCACCTGGACCCCGGCCGGCGAGACCCGGCAGCCGCGGGCAGAGCACGTTGCCATCCTGCTGGCCGACGGGCGAGTGCTGGTCACGGGCGGTCTTGGCGTGAAGAACTCGGCGGAGATCTTCGACCCGGCCACGATGTCCTGGACGGAAGTGCCCGGCATGGTCGAGGCGAGATACCGCCACGCGGCAGCCCTGCTGCCTGACGGCAGGGTGCTGATTGCCGGCGGCAACGGGGAAGAGGAGGCGCTGTCGGACAGCGAGCTATTCTCGCCCTGACCCGGCAGCCTGGGACGCCAATTGAGCACCGACGGCTGCCTGACGTCCCTCACCTGACCCCGTCATTCACACCCCGAAGCGCCGTCCATACTCTGGCCCGGAGAAGGCAGCCAGGCCCGGGGCAGGGGTCCGCAGGTGCCCGAGGCTCGCCGGACCCTGCCCGAGAGGATCGACCCGGCCACGCGATGCGGCGACGCCCCGTGGACGGACGCAGGCGCACCGATCATCGACCCCATACTTGAACTCCGGTCAGCCGATTTCTTAGAATCTGGCAATACCCGGGTCAAATTAAACTCCGCTTAACAATTCCGTCATACATCGTTAATCTGCCGCTGCTAACGTGAAGGAATAGCCTGAGCGAACCTGGGAGAGAACGCGAGTCGATGACAATAAGGGCTGATCTTCACGTTCACTCAAAGGTATGCAAGGCCAGCGTCTTCAGCCACCGCGACTTCGAGTCGACCGTGGAGAGGGCAAGGCACATGGGCCTTTCCGGCTTTGCCCTGACCGAGCACATGCATGCACCGGGCTACTGGGACACCCTGGACGAGCTGGCCCGAAGGTACGGCTACCGCGACGGGCGCTTCGCACTGGGGGAGGGCTTTAACGTCCTTGCCGGAGCGGAACTGACGGTCGCAGAGAGGGCGGATGTAATCCTGATCGGAGGCATCGAACAGCTCGGCCAGTTCGATCGTTCGTTCGTTGCCATGCCGAGCCAGGGCTACCTGCCACCGCTTAACGACGTGTTCGGGCCGGCCAGGGAGGCGGGCCTCGTGGTGATTGCCGCCCACCCCACGCGACAGGGGAAGAGCACGGTCGCGGCGGGTCGGCGGCACCTTGGACGCTTCGACGCCCTGGAGATAAACGGCAAGGATGTGGCCTTTCGAAGGGTCGAGCCGGAGATACGCCGTCTCGCCGCCCAGTTCGATCTGTCCGTCGTGGGCGGGTCCGACGCCCATGTCTGGCCGCAGGTCGGGGTGCAGAGCACCGTACTGTCGCTCGGCGAACTGACCCAGCGGGGACTGAGGCATTGCCTCGCGCAGCGCGAGACCTCAACGGAGACGGCGCCCGGGAGCGATTCCCTGGTCCGGATCAGCAAGGCCCACAAATCGATCGTCAAACAGCGCCTGTCGTCCAGCCCCAGGCGGCGCCCCGCCCCCGCGTACGGCGGGCGCGGTTCTCTCATAGGCGTCCCCGCACCGGCCTAGGAGCAAGCGATGGCAGGTGCCAAGCTAAAGAGGACTTTGAGCCCGGAGAAGGCCGCAGAGAGCATCAGCGCCATCGCTCTGGGCCTGGCCACGGGCAAGATCAAGTTCGGGAAGGGCTTTTCCACCAGGCCGAAGAGGGCCGTAAAGCTCCAGGTAACGGGGAAGGAATCTACCGATGGCGGCGGTAAGGTCACCATCGAGGTCTCCTGGAAAGCGGACGCCGACGAGAACGGGGCGAGGCCCGTATAGGTCTCCTGGCCCGCCGGATCCAGCCGGCAATAGAGGCTCCCTGCTCCCCGGGATAGCGCCCGGGCCAGGTGCCGAAGATAGCGGTTGCGTTTCCCGTCGCACACGACGCCGGGCGAGGGGCCCGGTGGCACCCCCGGCGCGACTCGAACGCGCGACACCCGGTTTAGGAAACCGGTGCTCTATCCTCTGAGCTACGGGGGCTCCACCCGGCTATCTTACCTAACGCAGGCAGGGGCAGGCGAAACCATGAGACCGGACCCTGCCTGCTCATCGCGCGTCTGCAATCGTCTGGAGGGGAGTACCCCCGGCGGGACTCGAACCCACGCACCTGGCTCCGGAGGCCAGTGCTCTATCCGCTGAGCTACGGGGGCGCGCAACCGGCAGCATAGCAGGGGCATCACGACGCCTCAACAAGGTCACATCGCATGGCCGCCCCCGGCCCCGCAGGCCGCACAGCCGTCTAGCCGATCTTCCTGATCTCCTCTTCGAACGAGTCCCTGAGGCCGGTGATCAGGTCCCTCAGGGTCTGACCGCCTGCGGTGGACGGAAGGCTCTCGTAGAACGGCTGAAGGAAATCTGCGGCGCCCTCCGTGAGGGCGTCAAGGACCAGCGGCTCTACGGAGATCGTCTCGGAGTGGATGACGAGGCGGAAGTGGCTCTGTCCCACAGAGGACGCGCTCAGGCTGACCACCCCGTGGTCGGATCTGTAGTCCTGTGAGGACTGGGCGCCCAGCCTGCCGCCCACGCTCAGGTAGGCGAAACCGATGCCCGTCATATACCTGTAGAAGGCCTTCTGGAACATCTGACGCCCGGCCGTGTCGACGATGACCTCGTAGGTGTCGCTCATTCGCTCATCCCCCTCGGCGACTCATCCGGGGCCCGCGAGTCGTGGGATTCATTCGACTGCGTGGCGGGGCGATACCCGCTCCTGCCCGACCTGAACGATTGGGCGAGGATCACGGGCGCTGCGATCGTGGTGATGATCATCATGATAATCGAAAC
The DNA here is from genome assembly GCA_034421295.1 of Dehalococcoidia bacterium. Lineage (GTDB taxonomy): Bacteria > Chloroflexota > Dehalococcoidia > Lucifugimonadales > UBA2962 > CAUZIR01. Next base: position 114,556 of record DAOUKM010000003.1, on the reverse strand, counting down.
GCCGAACAGATCGGGGCCGATGATCCCCTCGGCGACCGCAACTCCCCCCATGATGAGCGCAACCTCGCCCCGGGGCATCATGCCCACACCTATGCGCCACGCCCCGATACCGTTGAATCGCAGGCCGAGGGCAGGTCCACCCGACCCGAGCACCTTGCCCACCACCGCGGCCGCGCTGATGACCAGGCCGTATTGCCAGACCCCCCCGAGCTGGGTGACGTCCACCATCATCCCCATGACGACGAAGAAGACCGGAACCAGGGCGTTGTAAACGCCCTGCAGGGGGTCCTCAAGCCGGCGGGCAAGTTCCGTGCCGGAAAGCGCAAGGCCGATCGAAAAGGCCCCGACGATCATGGCCAGACCGAAGCTCTCGGCCAGCGCAGCGGCGAAAAAGGCCAGGGCCAACGCAAGGACCAGGGCCGCTCCCGCCACACTGAACCTGTCAAAGAACCGTGAAATGTGCCTGGACAGGGCCACGCCGACGGCCGTAAGGACCAGCCAGAATCCTATCGTCTTGCCCGCCACCGCCGCGACGGAACCGGCGGAAAAGCCCCCCGTAACGTGAATTCCTATCACGACGGTGAGCACGAGGATGCCCAGGATGTCATCGAGGACGGCCGCCGCCAGGGTCGTGATGCCTTCCGGAGTATCGAGACGGCGCAGGTCCCCCAGCACGCGCACGGTGATACCTATCGATGTGGCAGTGAGGATCGCACCCATGAACAACGCCTTTGGATCCGTATAGCCGTCGGCGAACCCGAACGCCACCGTGAGCCCCATCCCGGCGGCGAACGGAACCACGACGCCCCCGATGGCCACTATGGTCGCCGGACCGGCATAGCGCAGGAACTGGCGCAGATCGGTCTCAAGGCCTGCAACGAACAGCAATACGATCGAGCCAACCTGGGCTAACGCCCACAGGCTGTCGGAAACCGGAATGGCTACCTCGCCCGCGTGACCCAGGACATCCGGGAACAGCGTCCATCCTGCCACCTCCAGTCCACCCAGGGCGAAGGGGCCGATCAATATGCCGGCGGCCAGCTCGCCCAGCACCGAGGGGATCCGAAGGTACCTCTCGAATATCTCCCCGCCAACCTTCGCCGCCGCCAAAATGGCGGCGAGTTGGAACATCAGCCTTATGATTTCGTCGTGCATTCGGGGAGGGTTAAGACAGCATAAACGCCGGTGGCACCGGCTCAATGCCAGATTATATCATGGCGGTACGGCCTTCCATCTCGTGCCCTGGCGACGGTCGGGCAGGACCTCGGACCGAGGTATCCAACGGCCGGTTCAGGCCGTAAAATGGTGGCCGTCCGCGCCGCGTAAACGGGTCTCCGAGGACCCTGCTTTGATTTCCGTCCGGCGGCCCAAAAAGGGTTGACATCAATGGACGGCGATTACTATGATGAGGCCGCCGCGAGGCGTCTCCGAACGGTTAAACCGGCGGTGCGCAACGCAGCGGCAGGCCAGAAAAAGGCCGGTCCGGTTAGTCGTGTTGTCGAGACAACGCGGCTTTTGAATTGTCTGGAGTTTCTTGGGATCAGGGGGTCAAATGATAAAGCTGATTAGAGGGAAGGGCCGCGTTCTCGCCCTGATACTTTCTGTCCTGGCGCTCGCCGCCATTGTGGCCTGTGCCGGCCCAGAAGGTCCCGCAGGGCCTGCCGGTGCGGACGGCGCGGCCGGGCCCCCTGGACCCACCGGTGCCGCAGGGCCTGCCGGTGCAGACGGCGCTGATGGCGAACGAGGAGCCGTGGGCGGAACCGGCGCACAGGGCCCCGCTGGTGCTGACGGCGCTGATGGTGCCGACGGCGCTGACGGTGACGACGGTGCACGTGGCCCACGCGGTCCCGCAGGTTCCGACGGCGCTGATGGTGCCGACGGCGCTGACGGTGCCGATGGCGCTGACGCTGTCAATCCTGCAGCCGACCTGGAATCAACGGCAACGGATGAGAATGGCTTTGCCACCGTCCTTGGTTCCGGCTTCGGCGCAGGCGAGACGGTATCGATCATGATCGCTTCCGATGTCGGGACGACCGCCGTTGACTCGGCGGAGGCCAGCGCGGGCGGCGCATTCGTGATCACCATTGAGGTCGACATGGAGGATGGCATCTACAGCCTCTGGGCGATCGGTGACCAGGGCACCGAGGCATCGACCCCGCTGCAGGTAGGCGAGATAAAGTAGCGTATCGTTCGATCCAGGGTATCTAGCCGAGAGGCCCCCGCAGATTGCGGGGGCCTCTTCGTTTGCGGGATATCCGGGAAAAGGGCGCCCAAACTCCCCTTCTAATCCCCCGTCCGCCCCCTCTAGATTAGATTCTGGAGGTAAATTGGATGGCGTCTGCACCCTGGTCCAGGTTCTTTCATTGGCCGCGCATCGCGGCAGTTGCTCTGATTGCGGCGGCGCTGATCGGCGCGGCCTGCTCAGGCCCACCGGGAGAGCTGGGGCCTGCGGGTCCCCAGGGCGAACCCGGCCGCGAAGGACCTTCCGGAGCAAAGGGGGATACGGGACCGGCGGGACCGACGGGCCAACGCGGTCCGAGCGGGGTCACCGGCCCTGCGGGAGAGGCAGGACCGCAGGGACCCGCGGCACCCCAGCCACAGGCCAGGATAACGACGAGCCTGGCCACGGTAACCCTCGACGAGGCCTTCGAGGTCTGGGGGTCCGGATTTGCGGCCGGGGAGAACGTCATCGTCTCCCTTTCGATCGACGAGTTCCTCCAGCAGGTCGTAGGCGACACGACCGCGAGTGACGCGGGATCGTTCCGCGTCTCGGTCAGCGGCATCGGCGGCGATGACAGGGTGCGCTCGCGGGTGAGCGCTGGGCAGATCTATACGCTGATCGCGCTGGGGTCGGCGGGCACGGTTGCCAGCTCCCCGGTGAACGTGATCCTTGAAAGGCCTACGCCTACGCCCATCCCCGTACCCGAGCCGACCCCGGTCCCCACCCCGGAACCGCCGGAAGAGCCGCCCGCACCCGATGCATCCATCACCCTGGTGGCCGAGATAGCCATCTCGGGGGAGATAGCCACATTCTGGGCGTCTGGCTTTGCACCCGGCGAGTCCGTCCTTTTGAGCATACTGGGCGGGCCCGAGATACTCGTTGCCAGGGACGCCAACGAGTCGGGTGCCGTGATGCTCGAGACAAGGATCGACCTTGATCCAGGGGTGTACACGGCAATCGCGACCGGCGAACTCGGCGGCTGGGCCACCTGGCCCCTGATCGTGGTCGAAGAAAAGTAGGGGTCTGTCTAGGGGGAGGGCTCCCTGCGGGTAACGCGCAGTCGCCTGAGGCGGCGGCCAGAAGTGGAGACGACCTGTATGCTGGCGCCGTCGTAGTCCACGGCGTCGCCGCGGCCCGGTATGCGGCCCAGGCGGTCCAGCACGAAGCCTCCGAGGGTGTCAAAGCCCTCTCCCCTTATCTCCAGGCCGGTCAATTCGGCGACCTGGTCAACGCCGATCCGCGCGTCTATCAGCAGGTCGATCTGCGAGTCGCCCTCCCCTTCTCGGCTCAGGTCGACCACCTCGGGCTCGTCGATGTCGAACTCGTCCTCGATCTCCCCGACAATCTCCTCGAGCAGGTCCTCGACGGTGACGAGCCCCGATACGCCCCCGTATTCGTCGACCACGATGGCCATCTGAACCCTCTGGTCCTGGAACTCCCTGAGCAGGCCCTCGAGGGTCTTGGACTCGGGAATCAGCAGCGGAGGGCGCAGCAGCTCGCGCAGGGTGGCCGCTCCCATATCGCCGGTGGCAAGGACCCGTATGAGATCCATCGAGTAGACGATCCCGGCTATGTGATCGAGCGAATCACGGTAGACGGGGAGCTTGCTGTGGCCGGCCTCGTTCATCTTCTCGGCCACCTGGGAGATCGGGGTAGAAATCTCGACGGCCGACATGTCGACCCTGGGAACCATGATCTCCCTTGAGACGGTCTTGTCCTGACGCACGACGGCGCGGATCATGCGGACCTCGCGCTCGTCCAGGGGCTCTCCCTCAAAGCCCAGGGGCGCAGCGCCGTCGTAACGAAGGTCCGAGCCCGGTACCTGCGAAAGCCCGCGTGACGCCAGACGAACCATGATCGCCCTTGCGATCAGGCGCTCGACGATGAGCCAGGGTGCAAAGAAAAAGGCGATCGAGCGAACCAGCACCGCGCCGTGCCGCTCGACAAGGCCCGAGGACAGGTGCGTAAAGGCACGCGCCGCGCTGCCCAGGCCGGTCAGGACACCGAGGGCAAGCGCCGATGCCAGGGCAATCCAGGGCCAGGACAGACCCGCCATCGAGGCCGCCATCGCCACGGCCGTCACAAGCGAGGCGGCGAACATGGCGGCCCTGAGCAGCCGCAGGGACTCCACCGAGGCAGAGATGCGTCGTCGCTCGGCATCGTCCGGCCTGCGGCCGGGCGACTCGGAGGATCCGACCAGCAGCTGGTTGTTGCGCCATGCTACGAACCCGCCCTCGACGACGGACACAACGAAATAACCTGCCATCGAGACGGCGAGCAGGACCACCGACAGGGTGCTATCTAGGCCCAATTCGTCCCCCGGCGCCCAACTCGCAGCGCAGCGGGCCCACTATGGTAGACAACTCCCGATCTACTCCTCCTCCGTGTCCCTGTCCCGCCGCAGGGAGCGCGCCGGCGCTCCGACCACAAGGTCGCCGGCGGGGATGTCCCGGGTCACCACGCTCCCGGCTCCTATCGAGGCGCCGGGACCGACCTCGACGGGCGCCACGAGCATCGTATCGGAGCCGATGAAAGCGCCGTCGCCTATCTTGGTACGGCCCTTTTTCTCCCCGTCGAAGTTGCAGGTTATCGTGCCGGCCCCCACGTTAACGTCCGAGCCCACGTCGGCATCACCGATGTAGCTCAGGTGCAGGGCGCGGGTACCCGCCCCCAGGCGGCTCTGCTTGGTCTCGGTGAAGTTCCCCACCCTTGCGCCGGACTCCAGCACCGTTCCCTCCCTCACGTTGCTGAACGGTCCCACCGCTACCCCCTCGGACAGCCTGGAGCCTGAAACGAACGAGGATACGACCTGGCAGCGGTCGGCTAGCACGCTGTCGGCAACGACCGAGTTCGGGCCTATCCGGCAGCCGCGTCCCACCTTCGTCGGGCCGAGGATGTGGGTGTTGGGAAGGATCACGCTGTCCTCGCCCACCGATGCGGCGGCGTCTATGTACACGGTGGCGGGATCGGGGATCGTGACCCCGGCCAGCATCCACCGCTCCCGGATGCGGGACCGAAGTGCGGTCTCCGCCCTGGCGAGCTGGACTTGATCGTTTACCCCTATGACCTCCTGCTCGCCGGAGGCGCTGACATCGAGCACCGGACCGCCGGCCCGGGCCGCTGCGGCCACAAGGTCCGTCAGGTACAGCTCCCCCGATCCGGAAGGCGACAGGCCCGACAGGCCCTCCCACAGCCACTCGGCGTCGAACAGGTAGATCCCGGCGTTTATCTCATCGATCGCCAGGGTCCGCTCATCGGCATCCGCCTCCTCCACCACCGCCGCAACGCTGCCATCGGGTCCCCTGACCACCCTGCCAAGACCCGAAGGAGCGCTGACCCTCGCCGTTAGCAGGGTCACCTTCGCCCCGGCCTGAGCGTGGGCGGTCCACATCCGCGACAGGGACCCTGGGCGCACCAGCGGCACGTCACCGCACAGGACGGCTACAGTACCGGTAGCAGGAAGAGACTCGCGGGCGCTCAGCACCGCATCGGCCCCGCCGAGCGGACTCACCTGGACGGCGCAGGCCACCGAGTCGCCCAGCGCCTCCCTTATGTCACCGGCGTCGGGCGAAACGACCGCTACGATCGATCCGAATCCGGCGTCGCGGGCCGCCGCGACGACGTGGGAGATCATGGGCTGACCGCACAGGGGGTGCATTACCTTCGGCATGCGGGAGCGCATCCGGGTGCCCCTGCCGGCGGCGAGCACGACGGCGGCCGACGCGGCGATCAAAGTGGGGCTTGGTCGGGACTCTCGATCAACAAGAGCCCGTCACGCGAGTCGGGGGGTCGGGGGCTGTGCCAGGCGAGCTTTACGCGTGTACCCAATTGTCGGGTCATGCTAGCAATCGCATCGTTACGGTGTCAAGGCGGCATCCGCCGCCGTCTGGACAAGGGTCAGGGCCCACTCTATTCTAGTGCCCTGCGGGGCCGATCAGAGCCGACGCACCCCTACCCCATCCCCATCCAGAGGTCACCGATGCCCACCTACAGAGTCGTAACCGAGAAGCTGCCCGAAGGCGCGTTCGACGTGGCGGGCGGCACTTTCAACCTGGAGATGGAGGCCCTGGGGCCGGTCGGTGCGCAGATCGTCGAGACGGCGGCGGAGTCGGAGGACGAGTTCATAGCCGCGGCTCGGGACGCCGACGCGATCATGGCGCGGGGCCGGCAGATGACGGCGAAGATCATCGAATCGCTGGAGCGCTGCAGGGTTATCGCGCTGGGCAGCGTCGGGGCGGACTCGGTGGACGTGGACGCGGCGACGGCCAGGGGCATTCCCGTTACGAACGTCCCTGACGTGTTCATCGAGGAGGTGGCCGACCACGCGATGATGCTCATCCTGGCGACCTACCGAAGGGTGCTTGTGCAGGACCGGATGGCACGCGACGGCAGGTGGGGACAGGGCCGGCCGGCCCTGTCCCAGATCCCCAGACTGATGGGGCAGACCCTGGGCTTTGTCTCCTTCGGGCACGTGGCAAGGCTAACCGCCAGGAGGGCGGCTCCCTTCGGGGTCCGCATGCTCGCCTACGACCCCTACATAGAGGAACTGGTGATGTCCGACTATGGAGTCGAGCCGGTGGGCCTGACCGAGCTGCTGCAGCGCTCGGACATCGTCTCGATGCACGCACCTTCGACCACCGAGGCCCATCACATGCTCAGCGAGGAGCACTTTCGCCTCATGAAGCCGGGTGCGCTGTTCGTCAACACCGGGCGGGGCCCGACGGTGGACGAGGCGGCGCTCATCCGGGCCCTTGAGGAGGGCTGGATCGGCGGGGCCGGCCTGGACGTCCTTGAGACCGAGCCGCCGGACCTTGAGAACCCGCTTCTGGCGATGGACAAGGTGATCATAACCCCGCACGTTGCGTCCGCCTCCATGAGGATGACGCCGGAGGCGCGCCGGAGGGTCGGCCAGGAGATCGCCCTGGTCCTGTCCGGGCGGTGGCCGAGGACGTGCGTTAACCCGGACGTGCTCGCCCGCACGGGCCTTCGGCGCTGGCAGCCCTATTCGATGGAGAGGGGCCCGGGCTCAGGTTGAGCGCAGAGGATCTCCCATCCGGCCGGCCGGAGCCGGGCCCGGAAGGATCGGGCGGCCCCCTGGCGGGCGTACGCGTGCTGGACCTTACGCAGGTGCAGGCCGGCCCTTCCTCCACCCAGCTCCTGGCATGGCTCGGCGCCGACGTGATCAAGATCGAAGAGCCGGGAAGGGGCGACCGCACCCGCTGGGAAATGGCCGACAGACCCGGGGTGGACAGCTACTACTACCTGGTCTTTAACGCCAACAAGAGGGCCATAACGATCAACCTTAAGTCCGATGAGGGCCTAGCGCTGTTCAAGCGACTTGCCGCCGTATCGGACGTTGTGGTCGAGAACTACGCCCCGGGCCGCATGGACTCGTTCGGGATAGCGCCGGGCGATCTGTCGGCCGAGTTCAAGCACCTTGTGGTCGCCTCTATCAAGGGCTTTGGGACCTACGGACCGAACGCCGGGCTGAAGAGCTTTGAAAACGTCGCCCAGGCGGCGGCGGGGGCGATGAGCACCAACGGGTACTCGGACCGTCCTCCCCTGTTCGCCTCGGCTGGGATAGGCGACTCGGGCTCCGGGCTGCACTGCGCGATAGGCATACTGGCCGCCCTCAGGCAGCGCGACCGGACCGGGATCGGGACCAGGGTCGAGGTGTCGATGCAGGACGCGGTCCTTAACCTCATGCGGGTCAGGTACGTTGAGACCTTCGCGACCGGGGATCCCGTGCCCCGCACGGGAAACCGCGTATGGGGGAGCCCGAGCATGGTCTTCCCCTGCGCTCCCGGCGGGCCGAACGACTACGTGACCATGGTGATCGGAGGCGATGCCTGGGACAGCCTTCTCGCCCTTGCCGGGCGCTCCGATCTGATCGGCGACGAGCGGTACTCAACGGAGGGGGAGAGGGACCGCAGGCCGGACGAGGTCGAGCGGATAATCTCGTCCTGGACGCAAGGGCTGACAAAGGACGAGGTCACGGCGGTCCTGTCCGACCTGGGCATACCCTGCAGCCCCATACGGGACACCGCGGACCTGCTGTCCGACCCGCACCTTTCGGCAAGGGAGATGATGGTTCCGGTCACCGACGGCGCCCGGGGGGACTTCACCGCGATAGGCTGCCCGATAAAGGTCCACGGCAACGTGGTGAAGGTGACCGCGCCTCCGCTACTGTCCGAGCACACGGAGCAGGTGCTTTCAGAGCTGCTCGGGATGGACGCAGAGCAGGTCGGCGCGCTGCGGGACAGGGGGGTCGTCTAGCGGCCGATCGGGCGCGCCTCCCATGCCACAGGCGGGCACATGCGCCGCGGCGCGGGCGGCCGCCTTGTCCGGATTTCGGCGCGCCTGATAACATGCCTAGGTGTCCAACGGAAGCATAAACGTCGCCATCATCGGCGTGGGCAACTGCGCCTCCTCGCTGGTACAGGGCGTCACCAAGTACGCCGACGTGTCCACAGACGGCGATGTGCCGGGCCTCATGCACCCGGTCCTGGGCGAGTACGGTGTTGCGGACATAAAGTTCGTCGCCGCCTTCGACGTTGACGCCGGCAAGGTCGGCCTCGACATAGCCGAGGCCATCCACGCAGAGCCCAACAACACCATAAGATTCGCCGACGTCGCCCCGACGGGCGTAACGGTCCAGCGCGGCATGACCCACGACGGCATCGGAAAGTACCTTTCCGATGTGGTCACCAAGGCCGACGGGCCGACCGACGAGGTGGCAAGGACGCTCAAGGAGCGCGAGGTCGACGTGGTGATCAACTACCTGCCCGTCGGCTCGGAGCAGGCTACCAAGTGGTACGTCGAGCAGGTGCTGCAGGCCGGCTGCGCGTTCATCAACTGCGTGCCGGTGTTCATAGCAAGCGGCGCCGGCGAGTACTGGCAGGACCGCTTCCGCGAGGCCGGGGTGCCCATAATCGGCGACGACATAAAGTCGCAGGTCGGCGCGACGATCGTGCACAGGGTCCTGACCAGGCTGATGATGGACCGGGGCGTTCGGCTCAACGACTCCTACCAGCTCAACTTCGGTGGCAACACCGACTTTCTCAACATGCTCGAGCGTGAGCGGCTCACGTCCAAGAAGGTCTCAAAGACCCAGTCGGTCACCTCCCAGCTCGACCACGAGCTCGACCGCGACGACATCCACATCGGCCCGAGCGACCACGTGCCCTGGCTCAAGGACCGCAAGTGGTGCTACATCCGGATGGAGGGAAGCGGCTTCGGGGACGCGCCGATAAACATCGAGCTGAAGCTCGAGGTCTGGGACAGCCCCAACTCCGCCGGGGTGGTGATAGACGCGGTCCGCTGCGCCAAGATCGCCCTGGACAGGGGGCTCTCAGGCCCGGTGATGGGCCCTTCGGCCTACTTCATGAAGTCGCCGCCCTCGCAGTACACCGACTCTGAGGCGCGCCAGATGGTCGAGGACTTCATCGCGGGGACCGAGTAGGCTGCGGCCCCCCGCAGCGACCTTCGGATAGTGACCCGAACGCCTCCTCCCCTGGACCCGGACCGCCCGATGAAGATCGGGCTTCTTTCGGCCTACGACCACGCCGCCCACGGCGGCGTCCGCGAGCACGTCGTCAACCTGGCCCGCCAGTTCCGGGACCGCGGCCACAGCGTGCGCGTGATCGCGCCGTGCTCCAACCGCGACGGGCTGGACGATAGAGACTTCATACCCATGGACCGGCCCATAGTCATACCCACGGGTGGATCCTGGGCCAGGATCTCGATGTCGGTGTGGAACCGGCGCCGGACAAAGGCGATGCTCGATGCCCAGGGCTTTGACGTGCTCCACCTCCATGAGCCGTTCGCCGGCTTTCTGACGCTGGCCGCGCTCAGCCAGTCGGAGGCGCTTAACGTTGGGACGTTCCACACCTACGGCGGCCACAGGATCTACCAGATGGGACTCAGCTGGCTAGGCGTCCCGTACTTTCGCATGCTGCACGGGCGCATCGCGGTCTCAGAGCCCGCAAGGCGGTTCATCAGCCGGCACTACCCGGGCGACTACCGGATAATCCCGAACGGGGTGAAGGTCGATACGTTCGCAAGCGCGCGCCCCTTTGAGCGGCTGCGCGACGGGCGCATCAACCTGCTGTGGGTAGGCAGGATGGACAAGCGCAAGGGGCTGCGCTACCTGCTAGGGGCCTACGGACGTTTAAAGTGGGACTGGCCCCAGCTGCGGCTGATCGTGGTCGGGCCGGGGAGTCCGGACACCGACTCCTACAGGATCATGAGCGAGCGCAACCTTACAGACATAGAGTTCGTGGGCCCGGTATCGGAGGCCGACAAGGCCCGGTACTACAAGTCCGCGGACATCTACTGCAGCCCGGCGACGGGCAGGGAGAGCTTCGGCATAGTGCTGCTGGAGGCGATGGCGGCCGGCCGGCCCGTGGTTGCCACCTCCATCGACGGCTACGCCAGCGTGATGACGGACGGGCGCGAGGGACTTCTGGTCCCCCCCAAGGACGATGAGGCCCTGGCGGACGCCCTTGCGCGCCTGCTCAGGGACCCCGCCCTTCGCCGCCGCCTGGCCGAGGGCGGCATAGAGACCGTACAGCAGTACCGCTGGGAGGTCGTCTCCGACCGGGTTCTTGAGTACTACGCCGAGTGTGCCGGGCTCGCCCGGGCGGGCGAGAGCGGCCCGGCGGTGCAGGCCTCCCCGGCGGTGCAGGCCTAGGGCCTACCGGGCGGGACCGAACCGGACGATCAGGTGAACCGAGAGACGGCGCGGGCCGCCCTGGCCCGCTACTTCGAAACCCCCGCAGCGCGCGTGCTCTGCTCCGCCGGCGTTTCGCCCACCATGCTCACGGCAGCTGGGCTGTTGGTCGCCGGTGCGGCGGCGTACCTGGTCACCGAGAAGATGCTGCTGGCCGCCGGCATAGTGCTGCTCGCCTCGGGCCTGTTCGACATGCTCGACGGGGCGGTGGCAAGGCTCAGCGGCCGCGAATCGCGATTCGGAGCGCTTCTCGACTCGACCGCCGACAGGGTTGCCGAGATCGGGATGTTCGCAGCGCTGGCGATACTCTTTCAGCGGGAGGGAGAGGCGATAGGCGCTGCGCTTTGCTTTGCCGCTCTTGGCGGCTCGATGACCGTGAGCTACCTTCGCGCCCGCGGAGAGGCGCTCGGCGTTAGCGCAAGGGGCGGGGTGATGACCCGGCCGGAGCGCGTGCTGAACCTCGCCGGTGGGCTCATAGTGGCCCAGTGGTGGCTCCCGTTTGCGGTGATAGTCGCCGGGGTAATCGCCGGGCTGACCATCCTGACGTCGATCCAGAGGCTCATCCAGATCGGCCAGGGGCTCAAGGACCATGAATAGAGGCAGTCCTCGGATGCATTCGAACCGGACATCAGCCCCGGTCGCGGCGGCCGGGCGCTGGCTTGCGGTCGCTGCTGCGGCGATCTCGGCGGCGGTGCTGTTTGCCGGCGGCGCGGCGGCCCAGGAGCCCGAGACCGGGCAGATAGAGTGGCTCTCGACATCGGCGGTCAGCGAGTTCCCGACCGGCATGCGCTTTCGGGCGACGGTGAGCACCGAGGCCGAGATCGCCTCGATGGCGGTCAGGTTCCGCGTGGGGCTGCAGGAGCGGGGTGTCTACGAGTACCTCGACTACGTCCAGGGGGATGTGACGAGCGGAGAGCTGTTCTGGCGCACGGCCAGGGCGGGGGGATACATACCCCCGGAGACGATAATCACCTACGTGTTCGAGGTCGAGGACGCCGATGGGAACCTGTATGCCACAGAGCCCGCCGAGCTGATCTTCGAGGACGTTCGCTTCACCTGGGAGCGCGTTTCCGGAGGGCCGGTATCCGTCGCCTACCACGGGCCGGTGATCACCCGTGCGGAGGCGGTGCTTGAGGCCATCCTGCAGACGCTTGAGAACATGGGCCCGGTCCTAGGCGCCGAGATCGACGACCCGATAAGGGTGATCCTATACAACAACCAGAAGGAGATGCTCGAGGCCCTGCCGCCCCGCAGCGCAACGGTCGGCCGAGAGCTCATAACCGAGGGCCAGGCGTTCAACGAGATCGGGACGTTGCTGATCCTGGCCGGAGGCAGGCTCGCCCTGGGGACCGCATCGCACGAGGTAACGCACATCCTCAACTACCGGGCCGGCCACAGCGTGTTCCGGCGGCTCCCATCGTGGCTCCACGAGGGACTCGCCGAGTACGGCAACGTCGACCCGGGCTTTTCCTACGACGTTGCGCTCGAGTTCGCGGTGGCGACCGACAGGCTTCTGCCCCACCTTTTCATGCAGACGCTGCCTGGCGACCCGGAGGACGTGATCATCTTCTACGGGCAGGCAAAGAGCACCGTCAGGTTCATGATCGGCCTAGAGGGCGAGGAGGGCATGAGGCGTCTCCTGTCGATGCTCAAGGACGGGGTCGACATGGACACAGCGCTCACCGAGGTCTACGGGCTCGACCGGCTCGAGTTGACCAACGCGTGGCGGGCATCCATCGAGGCAGAACCCTACGTGCCGCCCGAGATCGCAGAGGCCCGTCCGACCCCGGTGACCTATGCGACCGTTGAGGCGTTCACGCTGACCCCCCAGGCGGGCGGCAGGACGGTCGGCGACACGGCCGCGGAGGATCCGGCGCCGGAGGCCGACGCCGAGCCAACCGCACCGGCGGAAGAGCCGGAGCCCTCGCCCACCGCGGCGCCCTCCCCCACGCCGGAGCCGGTAGACGCACCGGCCGGGGGCGCATGCGGGGCTGGGACGGGCGGAGCCGACGCCGGCATGGTGGCGATGGTCGTGCTCGTCGCCGGGCTCGGGGCCGGCGCCGCCTCGCGGAGGCGGCGCTAGCGGGTCCTGGGGTTGAGGACGTCGCTCAGGGCGTCGCCGAGCAGGTTCCAGGCAAGCACCATCAGAAACGCCGCCGTACCCGGGGCGAGGAGCTGCCAGGGAGTCTCCCTCAGCGTGCCTATGTTGCCGGCGGTAAGGAGCATGGTCCCTAGGCTGGGACGAGGCGGCTGTATCCCGAGCCCGAGCCAGCTGAGCACTATCTCAGTGCCCGTCAGCGCGCCCATCCCCATCGTAACGGTGACGACGATGACGCTTATCGAGTTGGGCAGAAGGTGCACAAAGAGGATGCGCTTTGTGGAAGCGCCGATTGCCATGGCCGCAGCGACATGGTCGGTCTCCCGCAGCGAGAGCACCTGCGCGCGCACGAGCCGCGCCATGCCCACCCACCCGAAGGCGACCAGCGCCACCGTGACCACGAAGTAGTCGACGACGCCGGTACGCACAAGGCCGTCGAGCGCCGAGTTGTCCTCGAGCCAGCGCACGGCCTCAAGGATCCTGGGTCTCAGCGTCGCCGCCAGGATGATGACCAGCAGTATGTCCGGGAACGAGGCGAACACCTCGCCGACGCGCATGATCACGGCGTCTGCCCGACCGCCCAGGTAGCCCGAGATCAGCCCCAGGGTGACGCCGAGCACGATGCCGCCGGTGACCATGGCCACCACCGTTAGGATGACGGTGTTCTGGATGCCCCAGAGGGTGCGGGTGAGCACATCCCTACCCGTCCTGTCCGTGCCCGCCCAGTGGTCGGCGCTTGGTCCCTGGAGGATGACGGTGTAGTCCTGCTGATCGTACCCGTACGGGCTTATCCACTCGGCGAAGATGCCGCCGGTGTAGACGATGACGAGTACTGCGATGCAGGCGACGGCGATCTTCTTTCGAACGAGCCGCTTAAGGGCGCGCGAAAGGTGGCTTGAGCCGGCCGCGCTGGTCTGCCTTTCGGGCGCCGGCTGTGCCGCGTCGGTAGCCAGGGCCGCCCTACCTGAACCTGATCCTGGGGTCGATGAAGGCATACGACAGGTCCGCAAGGAGGTTGGCGAGCACGAATGCCCCGGCCCCCACCAGGGTTATCGCCATGATCACCGGGTAGTCGCGGTCGAATATCGAGTCGACCGCAAAGCGCCCGATTCCCGGGATCCCGAGGATCGTCTCGGTGATGAACGCACCCCCGATAAGGCCCGCGAGCGCGAACGCCAGGATCGTAACTATCGGGAGCATGGCGTTCTGGAACACGTGGCGCGAGCTCACCGACCACTCAGAGAGCCCCTTTGCGCGCGCCGTGCGGATGAAGTCCTGGCCCAGGACGTCAAGTGTGCTTGCGCGCATGAGCCTTGTCATGCCGGCTATCCCGGGAATGCCCAGGACGATCGCGGGCACGATGATGCGCGTATCGAAAAAGCCGCCCCACCCGGAGCACGGCACCCAGCCGAGCTTAAGGCACCCGATCCATAACAGGCCCGGTGCGGTCACCATGACGGGCACGGACATGACGAACAGCGATGCGGAGACCGCCGCCGGGTCGACCCAGTGGCCCTGGCGCGTGGCTATGTAAAAGCCGAGCGGAAGCCCCACCCCCACGCTTATGATCAGTGCCGCTATCGACAGCTGGGCCGACACCCACATCTTCGGGCCGATCAACTCCCGGACCGGGCGGCCCCGAAAGCGCAGGCTCTCGCCGAAGTCGCCCCTTACGAACCCCCACATGTAGTCCCCGTACTGGACGACTACGTTGCGGTTGAGGCCGAGCTGCTCGCGGACTCGGTTTCCGGCCTCCTCGGTGTAGCGCGCACCGAGCATCACGACGACCGGGTCGCCCGGACCGAAGCGGCCGAGCGCGAAGGTTACCGCGGAGACGGCGAAAAGCAGGAACGGAAGCCAGGCCAGCCGGCGGGCTATGTAGATCCACATCGCTAGGTCAGGCCCGGCAAGCTTATGCCCGGGACCCGCCCGGCGCAACGTGCCCCGGCCCTGGGGCCGGGGCGGTAGGTCACTATTCGATCCTCACCAGCGTCAGCTTGGGAACGATCATGGGCGTGAGGCGGTAGTCCTTGACCTGGGGCTTGATGAGCACATGGCGCTCTCCCTGGTACCAGAGCGGCACCCAGGCGGCGGCCTGCACTATCATCTCCTCCGCCTGGCGGTAGAGGGCGATCCGCCTGCTGGCGTCGGGCTCCACCCTCGCCTCCTCGAGCACCGCGTCTATCTCAAGGTCCGAGAACGCCCCGTGGTTAAGGCCGCTCTCGGTGTGGAACAGTATGTCGAGAAAGTCCTGGGGATCAGGGTAGTCGGCCGACCAGCCGAGCCCGGCGTAGGCCTGGTACTTCTGCTTGTTAAGGTCCTCAAGGTAGGTTGCCCACTCGACCTGCTGGATCTCGACCTCGACGCCGAGCACCTGCTGCCACATCTGGAGGATTACCTCCAGGTCAAGGCCGATCGTCCCGCCCCTGCCGGGCACGGTCACGACGATCCTGGGCCTCGTCGCCGGGTCCGCGTAGTCCGAGTCCGCCAGAAGCTGCTTTGCCAGCTCGGGATCGAAGGTGAGGCCCTGGAGCTCTGGGTTATAGCCGGGAAAGCCCGGGGGCAGGATGCCGTAGGCGGGCGTGAGGAGCTGTGAGAGCACCTCGGTTGCGATCAACTCCTTGTCGATCGCGTGATTAAGGGCCTTCCTGAAATTGGCGTCGTCAAAGGGGGCCATCTGGGCATTAAAGCCGATGTAGGAGATGCTGAAGTCCGGGGGCGCTACTACGAGCTCCCTGTTGAGGGGCTCTGAGGGATCGAGCACGCGCTCAAGGTCGTAGAGGCCCACCCCCGTAAAGTCGATCTCGTCGTTTTCGTACATCGCCATGTTCTGGCCACCGGCCAGGTTCATAAGGATGGTGCTTACGCCGGGCTGGCCCCGGGTGTAGTTCTCGAAGCGCTCAAGGACGATGCGCTCGCCTATCCTGTACTCCTTGAGCTTGAAGGGCCCGGTGCCGTTCGGCGTGTCGGTCCAGGTAGTGCCCCCGGCCTCGACGTTCTCGCGGTCGAGTACGTACGCGGTCGGGTAGGTCAGCTTCGCCAGAAAGTACGCCTTCGGCGAGTCGATCGTGAACTGGATCGTGCGGTCGTCTATGACCTTTATGCCGCTGATCTCCATCGCGCGGCCCTCGAAAACGTCCTCAACCCCGACGATGTCGTTTAGGTAGATGTCGGCGACGGGCGATGCGGTCCGCGGGTCTGCCGCGCGCTCTATGGACCACTTAAAGTCGTGCGCGGTAACGGCCTTGCCGTCGTGGAAGGTGGCATCGGGCCTGATCGTGAAGGTGTAGACGGTGCCGTCGGGGCTGATCTCCCAGCTCTCGGCAAGGTCGGGCACGAGCCTAAGGTCGGTGTCCAGGGCGACCAGTCCACTGAATACCTCAACGACCACCCCGGACGAGGTGGTATCGGTCACAAGGGCCGGGTCAAGCGTGGGCGGGTCGGACCACACCCTGCGGAAAACGCCGCCGGACGGGGCCTCGGTGATGCCGTCCTTCGCCACCTCGGGCTCGGACATCTCCGCCTGCCCACCGGAATCCTCCTGGGACGCGGCGTCCTCGGGTGGGGCTGCGGTCGCATCGGGGACGGCGACCGTCGGTCCGCCGCCGCATGCTGCGGCAACCGCAAGTAGTGTCAGGAGCGTTGCTAGCGCGAGGGTTCTCATGGGCTCTCCCGAGGCCGACCGCTTGCGGCCCGGCCGATACTGGTTCTACGACTCTATGATGCTAAACGGACTCCGGCCTGTGAAGGTTTGCTCTCTTGCCTAATTTGCCGTGCCGACCGTCGAGGTCAGGTACGAGCGGATGAACGGGCCAAGATCTCCATCGAGCACGCCCTCGGCGTCAGAGGTCTCGTGCCCTGTCCGGTGGTCCTTGACCATCTTGTACGGGTGGAGGACGTAGCTCCTTATCTGGTTACCCCACTCTGCAGAGACGTGATCGCCCTTTATCTCGGCCAGCTCCTTGTCTCTCCTCCTGCGCTCCACCTCTGCCAGGCGCGAGAGCAGGATGCGCATGGCAATAGTCCGGTTCTGGTACTGCGATCTCTCGTTCTGGCAGACGACCTTTATGCCGGTGGGAATGTGCGTGATCCTGACCGCGGTCGAGTTCTTCTGCACGCTCTGTCCCCCGTGGCCACCCGCCCGAAAGGCCTCAATGTTGATGTCGTCGTCGTTCACGGTGACGTCGACCCCATCCTCGACCTCGGGCATCACCTCGACAAGTGCAAACGAGGTGTGTCTTGCGTGGTCGGCGTCGAATGGTGAGAGCCTGACCAGCCTGTGCACTCCGCGCTCCGACCTGAGGTATCCGTAGGCGTTGGGGCCGGTGACCTGCAGCGTCGCGCGCTTCACCCCGCCCTCGTCGCCGGGCGAGGCATCAAGCACTTCAGCCTTCATGCCGGAGGATTCCGCCCATCTACTGTACATCCGGGTCAGCATGCCGGCCCAGTCCTGCGAATCGATGCCGCCCGCCCCCGCGTGAAGGGCGATGAAGGCGCTGCGCCTGTCGTACTCGCCCGAAAGGGTCAGCCCGAGCTCCAGCCGATCGAGGGTGTCGACTATCTCCGCCAGCTCCGTCGCGGAGGACTCGGTGAGCGAGTCATCGCCCTCCTCGATGGCCAGTTCGACTATCTCGGCAAGGCTCGCGGACCGCTCATCCAAGACCTGCCATTCGTCGACTTGCCTGGTGAGGGCCGAGAGGCGCTGCATCTTGCCCTGTGCGGTGCCCGGATCGTCCCAGAAGCCCTTTGCGGTCGCCTCTTTCTCGAGGTCGGCTATCTGTCGCTGCTTGGAAGCGAGGTCAAAGACGCACCATCAGGTCTGATATGCGGTCCCTGGTTTCACTGAGCTTCTCGGCGATGTCCTGCAATTGTGGCCTCTCTGCGTGCACCGGCACCACATTGGAAGAACGGGCTGGGCGCGCCATCGTTAGTTTGTAACGTGTGATCTTGGAACCCTTTGGCTTCGAATCCGATTATAGCAATGGCAGTTGGTACAAGGCCCGAGGAGGCCCTACTGCCTAAACGACCAAGTTTCCAGCGATTCAAGAGCAACGGCAAGTTTCGCTGTTGGTGGCATGTTGATCTCGCTGGCTGAGAACAACCCGAGCGCCCCGCGGGATCAGCCAAATGGCTCATACTTCGATAGGATCGATTTCCGACCTCCGCCAAGGGATGCTGTCGTCCCGATATAGCTTGAAGTCCGGTTCGAACCCCCTTGGCTTGATACTCCCATACAGATCAAGCTGCCCAGTGAAACTTGTCCACAGGTCGTTGGATAGCCGAGATCTTGTCGGGGCCCAACAAGCCGAACGGCAAATCCAACCCCATCCTCTCCCACACTTGAGACCAGACCCCTCAGGAATAGAAGCAGCGGCGTTGACCGTCAAGGGTACTATGGCTCGAAGGCTGATATCACCTTAATGGAGATAGCATCCAATTCGGCCAATTCCTGATCCGTGGGGAGATCCCCACGATTGGTGATGGCTGCACATAGATGCACGATCCTTTGGTGATCATCATCGTCAATATCCAAAGGCGGGATCTTGAGGTACTCCATAACGCTAGTTCCCAAGCTCAACTGCGCGGCGTAACCCGCTATAGCCTCCGAGATCGTGGGAGCGTTAAGAAGGCCAGTGAGAAACTGAGCTTCCTCGATCGTTCCCACGGGGACCATATATAGCTTATGGTCGGGGATAGCCACCTTGAGACCGAGTACTGGGTCGTCGATTGTGCCCACATAGGCGGCGCAGAAGCGATGCCCTGACATTTCCTTCCAAAGCACCTTGTACGGACTAAACGTGTAAGGCCCAGTGCTCCAGGTTGACCAAAACGGCTTATTGCGTTGGTATCTTCGGTAACTCGCTCGCTTCTCCAATTCACTTCTAAAACGGGTGAGGAAGCGAAAAGTTCTGGGAGAATCAGCCAGCAATCCCGGGTCGCCGTGCATGCCCCTCTGCGGCAGCAGGATCCGGTAATTCGGATCCGGCTCCGCACGAAACGGTCGAACTCCTCGGCCGCGTAGTAAGGGGAATATGTGCGTATCCTCAATTCTCATCGGAATAGTCGGAATCCCAGATGTCCTTCCTACGGTGGGATCATTAGTCACCGAGACTAAGCGGGCGTCTCCGCCACTGACTCTAGAGGCCTTCAGAAAATAGATGCCATTTCGATCTGTAGTCACACCCTTCCGCGCCGAATACGTTGACGGGACGGAGGCATCGAACAGCGCAAGCCAAATTCTATGTTGGTCAAGTGTGCCCTTGAGCCACGGTCCGGCATCAGTACCGGGCACTGGCCTGGCCAGGAGATCTATGTACTCTGCCTGCGCGCGGAATTCCTCTCCACTCCCGAATGTACCTTCAGCAGCAGGCGGAAGCCAATTTCGATACACAATAGGGAAAGATGTCGCACCTCCCTCTTCTAAAATGAGTAAAGCCGGATGGTTGGTCACGTCTTTGAACGCCTTGATTTTCTTGAAGTCCTCCACCGATAGGACTTTACACATGGGACTCCCGTCAGGAAAGGCAAAGCGACGAAATCCCTGGCTCGACTCGTTGGAAAATACTGTCGCAGTGATAAAAAACGCAAGGCGCCCTTTAGGAGCCAACCACTTACGAATCACCTGAAAGGTGATAACGGTCGAGATATCAGACTCTATCCCTCCAACGTAACGATCTTCGCTAAAGACATTGATCTCACGACATTTCTGCTTAATGAATTCAGTATAGCTCGGAGGCAGATGTGACCACTTGACCCATGGAGGATTTCCAGCAATATGCGATATTTTAGGAATCGCTCCAGCTGCAAAGCGATCTGCCAGAATCGGACACCAAATCCCGTCCCACTTTTCGCCCTGCAGCTCAACGAGTACTTCCAGCGTTCCCGTAATCGCGGCCTTGTTGTGTTCATCCAAACCGACTAGAAAAGCGTCAACCGATGATAAGATAGTTTTCACACCTTCATCTGCTTGCACATGAACTCGCACTGTTTCGAAGAATTCATGGAGGGTATCGGAGTGGACAATATTGGCTGGGACTTTGAATTCCCGATCTCCCTTTTCGGTTTGAATACGGTGAACAAAGTAACCCTCGCTCGATGGGACAGCAGTATTAATGGCGTCTGCTAGGAAAACAGGCAGACGGATGGGTTTGCTGGGGCTAAGGCGATCTGATAGGACGACAACAAGGGACGCTTTTGCAGCAAGTACAGCTAAGGGATTCAAATCCATCCCGTATAGGCCGTTCAAGAGATGCCGGGCCGTATATCGTTTGCCGCATCTCCTTTCACTCACCAAACGACGTCGCACGGCTTCGAGCATAAAGGTACCAGTTCCGCAAGTAGGGTCTAGAAGCTGGTTGCTCGGGCACCAGCCCATCTCGTCCAGGGCGTGTCCAGCAAGCCAATCAGGTGTATATACTTCGCCCAATGCGTGGCGTAACTCACGCGGCACGAATTCTTCATAGATCCCCTTGAAGAGGTCACGAACAGCCTCAGGGTTCTTGTTGGTCATATCGAAGGAGAGCTGTCCCAGTTGGGCTACGAGGTCTCCAAGTGGATTCTCTATACTCCCCCAAGAAGGATCGTCCACGGGCCACGAGAAGAAATCTCCTGTCAGCATGTTGGTGATGCCTGCGTCCATAAAGAGCGTACCAGCCTCAAGTGCTCGCATACGCTCATTCAAGTCGACAGTCGCATCCTTCATATCTTCACTGGGGCCAGGGAGAGCAAGAGCCGCCACTAGCTTTGCAACAATAGCGATGAAGGTATGAAGAGCAAAAAGGTAGCAGGGGATGTGAGCCCCATAAGGTTGTCGATGGGCGCGGGACTGCCGATCCAGGAAACTCTTAAGCCTATCGGTGGGGATACCTACGGCTTGTCCAAACAGACGGTTCCATTCTTTGAATAAGAGAGTTGTCTTGGTTTGCCCCGCCGAATCATTTGAAGTAGCCGCCACTACCGCCGAAAATAGGGAAGGAATGAGTGATGAACCGATCTCCGACTCAGGTCCAACCATAGAACGCAGTAGCCCTGGATGCACGAGTGGATATCCTTGGGTCTTAAGCAGGGTGAGCAAGCGGACACCTTGCCTCCCATCGAATGCGACCAATGGCTCCCACTTTGCCGCCACTCCATCCGTACTTCCAAAGGCTATGTGAGTACCGTCCCAGATGACCAATACATAGTCCTCGATTGGTCGGCCTTCGTCTCTGGCCATGCGAGCGGCGTATCCCTCTACTTGCTGCTTGGCATGATTAAGATTTCTCCTCGCTCGGCCGGCCGAGAATGATTTTGGCGGTTCGTATTCGAAAATAGCGCCGCCGTGTACAACGTCAGCGAAAGTCGTGTGCTTTCGGCCGCCCCGAAGCGCATGCTCAAGGTGATAGGGTATATAGGGAATGCCAAGTGTTAGGCATTCGCTTCTCAACGAAAGCTCTAACTCATGCCTAAGATTGGCTTCGTTGCCTGAGGCATCTGTCGCAGAGAGAGCTGTAGATACTAGTCGTTGGGCACTTTCAGACAACGCCTGTAGTGGGATTTCTCTGGGCCTATACATCTTCTCCCATTCGTATCCTCATCTTGCTCAGTCCACTAGTCATTCGCCTTACTTGTTGGATCGAGATGGAACAGGATCTCTATAGATCACCCAGCGCCTACAGTAATATGTCATCCTTAGCGGTCGACACGCTAAGCGATTCGATTGCCTCATTACCTCGACAGTCAAGCTCTACATGTCCAGACTGCTTACCTTAACCCGGTCTTTAGGTAACCGTGTTCATAAGGCAGTCAACCTGCCAAGTGCAACTGGGACCTACCGTCCCCGGTGCTGCCAACGCAACCAAGATAGGCTGGAGAACAAAATGGTTAGCCGATGCAACCATAGTCAACGGCGCTTACCTCTACGCTCCGAACGTCATGCACCGCTGTCAATGGCCTGCCACGACACCGTAGTACAGTTAACACCATTCTAAAGGCTGAAACCCTCAGCGAGGGTCAGGTCTTCAAGTCCACAGCCGCCTAGCCACACTTCGAAAACCGATCTGTCTGCCACGCGCTGGCGGGCCTTCCGGGACACCCGAAAGATGTTTTCGGCGATGTATTCCCCTGTCCTCTATTCAACTGTCAACGATAGCCGTGAAGTTGTTGGGACTTTGGCAACATCCAGTTTCCGGGACTGGGGAGACATTCCCTAGTTCTATTGTCGCGTAGTGGTCTCTATCGTTGGGCGTGCCTCTTCCTCACTAGAGCTTGGTTCTGCCTCGCCACACCAGTGACGTTCAATCTATATTGAGCCATCCTTTCGCTAACGCCGTAATTTTTGGCGATATCCTTCGCGCCTGATCCCCTCCGAACCTCAGCCAAGAGCAGCGGCCGCGGCAAAAGAAGGCAGCCGGACAACCAAGCGGCCTCTTCCTCCTGAATCGGATCACAAGAAAGGAAGGTGACGTCACCAAGCCTCTCGAGACGGCTCAAATCGTGATCAAGGAGTGCATGCGCAAGCTCATGTGCGATATCGCTCCTCTGACGCGACTTCGCCGATAGAGGGTTATATACGACGACCAGCCGATCAGTCGAAGGCTGTAGCGTGCATGCAGAGAAGGAATCGGGCTGAATGTCCTCCAGTTCGTTGAATCTTTCCCGCGGGAGTAACTCGTCTCCCGCTCGGACCTCAATGCCCAGTAGCTTGGCAAGAACCTCAGGCGCAACGGGCTTAACGGGACCGATGCCCAGTTCCGTTCGCACGCGGCGGGCGATTCTCTCGGCCTCGGACTTAAACCCTCTCCGCAGGGCCATCAGGGAGCTCCTCCACTAGGGCTTCATTCAGATCGCTCAACAAGGCTCCCAAGGAGCGAGCCGCGTCCGGCCTGAATGTCTTGGCCGCTCGTAGATGCACCGCGGCGATCGTCCGGGGGCGCGCCAAGGCTTGATAGAGGTCGCCGACGATGCTTGCGATGCGCTCCGCGGCTTCCGGGGGGAGGTTGCGGTCTGCACGAAGGCGCTCAGCGATCACGTCGATAGTAGCGGTCGCCTTCTGCTGAATCTCAAAGAACTGGTTGATGTCGGCTCCGCACCACTCTGTAAGCCGCTTAAACTTCGGAAGGTCTGGAACATGTCCCTTTTCAACGCGCGCCAGCGTATTGAACGGGATACCTATAGCAAGGGCCGCTTCTCGGAGGCTCATGCCCCTACGGGTTCGCTCAGCCAGGACGAGGCGACCTAGGTCGCTGAGATCGAGCTTACCTGCACTCATCTCGCCTCTTGTGCGTAAAATAGTACACCGTGCCATCAAAAGCTTGACACTTGGTCGGCTGTCCCATATCCTGCATTTTGTAGTACCTAAGTTGGTACTGTCAATATGTTGTGGAACACCGTAAGGAGTTGGAGACGCAAAAGGTGGGATCTACGCAATCCCGCATTGGCTGCATTGCCACTCCAGCCGACCGGAATCAAGGCAAGGGACCCTTGGCCGAACTGGCCCATCACGTCGAATCCGCTCTAATGGGATTCAAGGATCGCACAAACGTCTATTCAAGGGAGGCTCGGCATGTCTGAGCCGATTAGTCGGGGCAGGCTGATCGTCTTTGAGGGGCCTGACGGCGTCGGCAAATCCACGCTTTCCCAGACGCTCGCCGGCAGACTTAAGGTAATGGGTGTCAGGTGTGACCATCTCTCGTTTCCCGGCAAGGAGGAAGGGACGATTGGCAACCTGGTATATGACGTGCACCACAAACCAGATTCCTTTGGGTTGAAAGTCATCAGCGACATCAGTCTCCAAGCGCTACACATCGCAGCACACTTGGATGAAATAGAACGGCATATCCTGCCAGCGCTCCATCAAGGTCGCTGGGTGGTCCTCGATCGTTTCTGGTGGTCAACGTGGGTCTACGGACGATCGACATCTATCGAGTACTCCACTTTGGACGCCTTGATCCGGGCAGAGCGCCTACATTGGCGTGACATCAAGCCTGATGCCCTCTTCTTGGTCGACCGCTCCAACGATGAAGTAGACGGGGATGCCAGAGCATGTCTACTAGAGGGATACCAAGAAATTTCGGACGGCGAGAAAGGTCAATACCCCATCCACCGAATACGGAATGATGGCACGTTGGAAGACGCCTTAGGACAGATGCTCGCCCTTCTCAGGGACTTCGTTCCCGACGGAAGACCTGAGGCTTCTACTGACCCGGTCGGACCAATGCCGGCGTCAACCGGCCAGTTGCCCCTTCTTCTTGCGGCCAGGGCTCCTTTCACCTGTTCGGCAATCTCCCCGGCTAGACCCACAGTTGTGTATGAGACTTACTGGCGCTTTGCCGCCGAACGTCAGGAAATGTTCTTTCGCAAGATCAAGGGGCTTCAGGGCCCGTGGACGACCGACCCCATCCTCGCCAAGCATAAATTCACTAATGCATATCGGGCATCCGATCGTGTGAGTCAGTACCTCATTAGGAACGTGATCTACGAGGGAGACCAGTGTCCGGAGGAGGTGTTCTTCCGCACCATCCTGTTCAAGCTCTTCAACAGGATCGAGACGTGGGAGATGCTACGGGGCCGTCTGAGGACGATTAGCCGTGCGGACTACTCCTTCAAGCATTACGACAGCGTTTTGTCCGAGGCTCTTGCCGGAGGCACAAGAATCTACTCTGCGGCGTACATGATGCCGTCGGGCAGGAGCTCGTTCGGCCACCGGCAAAAGCACCGCAATCACCTGATGCTTCTTGAACGGATGATGGACGATGAGGTTCCGCAGAGGATAGCTGAGACATCGTCCATGGCACAGGCCTTCGACCTGCTCCGCTCATATCCAACGATTGGTGATTTCCTCGCCTATCAGTTCGTGACGGATCTCAACTACAGCAATCTGATGGATTTCTCCGAGATGGAGTTCGTCGTACCAGGTCCAGGGGCGTTGGATGGCTTACGCAAATGCTTCACTCACCAAGGTGGGCTTTCTGACGCGGACATCATCAGATTGGTCACAGAAAGCCAGGAACGGGAGTTCGAGCGGTTCGGGCTGAGGTTCCGCACGCTGGGAGGGCGACCGCTTCAACTCATCGATTGTCAGAACCTCTTCTGTGAAGTGTCCAAGTACGCTCGCGCGAAGCATCCGGAGATCACGGGGCTAAGCAAGCGCACCCGCATAAAGCAACTGTATCGTCCTTCGGCCGATCCCATGACGTTTTGGTACCCCCCAAAATGGGGCATCAACCACCTGTTCTGGCAAGGAGGGTCGGAATGATTTCGACCTTCCAGGGAGAATCGGCCGATAGCGTCTGGCAGCAAGCGGCTGGGGCATTTCGTCGATTGGATGGGGTCCGAAGCCAAAGCGGCAGAGGAGGGCTGACAAGGGAGATTCTTCATGCCGTATTCTCGATCGCAGACCCCCACCAGCGCTGGGTCGTTTCCAAGGTGCCCCCACTGAATCCGGCCTTCGCATTGGCAGAGGTAGTCTGGCTCATCACCGGACGGCGCGACCTAGCGTTCTTGGACTACTGGAACCGAAGCTATCGTGACTTCGCCGGTTCCGACCCAGAGCTCCATGGAGCCTACGGGTACCGCATTCGCCATCACCTTGGCATCGATCAGCTCGAGCGGGCCTACAGGGTGCTAAATGGTGATCCGGACACGAGGCAGGTAGTTCTCCAGATTTGGGATTCTCGGATAGACCTGCCCGCCTCCGACGGCACCCCGGCCGACAGTGACATTCCGTGCAATGTGGCAGCCATGCCGAAAATCCGAGAAGGAAAGCTGGAGTGGCTGCAAGTCATCCGCAGTAATGACATGTTCCTAGGGATTCCCCACAATCTTGTCCAGTTCACATGCATGCAGGAGATCCTTGCCGGTTGGCTGGGCATCGAGTGCGGTTCGTATACCCAGGTCAGCGACAGTTTGCACGTGTACGACAATCGCTGGAAGAACGTATTGGCTTCAGAGCCTCTACACGCTGTTGCCCCGAATCTCGACTCCTTGGCCCTTCCTCGCCACGAGTCAGATCAGATATTCGAGGAGCTGGAGCATCGAGTTGAACAAATGATAAACCCGACAACCAGACCGGAAACGCTCCAAGGTTTGGCGTCCTGGGTCAACGCTCCCCAAGCCTACAGGAACGTTGTGGTCGTCCTTACAGCGGAGGCTCTCCGCCGTCGCGGCCTGACGGAGGCAGCAGGCGGCATCATGTCCTCATGCACCAACCCTGTCTACCAACAGCTTTGGCACAGATGGTGCTCGAGGAGACAGAGACGGACGACCAAGTCCAGTGACAGCCCTAGCTGTACTAACGGGAATTGACAACATCTCGGAGAGGATCAGTAGACGATGCCCGACGATACTCGAAATGTCTTTATCAGTCACATTCATGAGGACGATGAGGGTCTCACTCGCATAAAGAACTTGACCCAGAAACATGGTATGACTTTACGCGATTCGTCCATTACTGCGGACAAACCCAACGCAGCCACTAACCCAGGTTATATCAAGAGCCAGATATTGGCACCTCACATCAGGTGGGCCGGGGTACTCGTCGTATATGTGTCACCAGAGACCAAGTACAGCGAATGGGTGGACTGGGAGATCGAATATGCTCACAAATTGGGGAAGAGGATCGTGGGTGTGTGGGAATTCGGGTCCAAGGACTGTGAACTGCCAGAGGCCCTTGACCAATATGGTGATGCAATTGTTGGTTGGCACGGCGAGAGCATCATTGATGCCATAAACGGCGACTCTGATGCTTGGTTCGACCAATATGGAAGAAGTCGAGATCGGAGGTCCATCCCTAGGCATTCGTGTGGATAGGCTGTCCCCGTGACGAGACTGCATTCATACGTGGTAGCCAGAGATTATGGATTCGCTCCAAATCCCTTCTACGGGTTGTGCACACTCGCTACTTGCAAGCCAAAAATCAGGCAAGCAGCCAAGATCGGAGACTGGGTGGTTGGCACAGGTTCGAAGACAAGACAGCGAGACGGATTTCTCGTCTTCGCTATGAGAGTCAGCGAGACTCTGTCCTTTAGCGAGTACTGGAACGATCCGCGTTTCCGAAGAAAGCGTCCCAACCTGCACGCGAGCAAGGTCCGAGCCTTTGGAGACAATATATACGAGTGGGACCATCTGAGTGGGTCGTGGCTGCAGGCCGACTCACACCACAGCCTACGCGACGGCACAGTCAACATTCACAACGTCCGCCGCGACACGTCAGTGGACCGCGTTCTCGTCAGTGACGACTTCATCTATTTCGGAGGGAAAGGACCTAAGATCCCTAATTCCGGGGCAAGGAACGTCGTTCACTCGGGAATAGGTCACAGCAACAGCTTCTCCAAGCAGACAATCGTCCAGTTCGTCGAGTGGCTCAGAGGCCTCGGAGAAGTTGGCTACTCTGGTATTCCACTGGACTGGAAATGATTACCGAGATCAGCCCCAATTGAGGACAGCAATCTTTGGTCCGCCGGACCCTATTGAGGGAACCATCGCGGGCCCTTCCAGTTCTTTGCGTACCTAACAGAGGAGTTGTCCGGGGTGATTGTCCTTCTGCGCCTGTAGGCCCTGTCCACCCAACAAGCCACATCGTTGGGTGACTCGCTCCAAGAATACAATTCGGCAAAGCCACACTCCACGTTGTAGTGGAGCCGTGGAGGAATTGTGTACGGATCGTATACATCCCTGTTAAAGGAAGCGTGAGTTGGCAGGAGGATACCAAGCAAACCGGACCTTTGATTAGCGGCGGTGTCACGAAGCGACGCGGCAATCTCCCAGTCGACATGCTTCCTTCGCCACGTGTCCTTACCAATCAGAACCACAGTCACCGTCGAATCACTCAAATGGTCGTCTCGGATCCGGCGGCTAAGTTCATCAAGAGTCAGCCCTTTAGGTATGGCCCCCACCGTCAATGATCGGGAATCCATGATGTTGTACACATTGGCGAATTGTTTCTCGAACCGGTTCCGGCTTCCCTGATCATTCTCGTGATGGTAGCTTACGAACACCTTATGTCGCCTTTGCCGTAGCATATCCATCCCCTGTCAATTCGGACACATCTGCAACTTTGGCAAACAGATCGGCATATTGGCGAAGCTGACCACTTACTTCATTGAGCTCATTTAGGAAATCGCTCCGTTCCTCCCATTCTTTCTCGTTCAAGCCTGGATTATCTTGTTCCCAGTTTCGAAGCCTTGGGTGCCAGTCCGTGAGAAAAGGCCGGAGTACTAGATTGAGCATCGAAACGGCTAGGTACCCAAACGACAGCTTGCGGCCCCTCTTTGGTCGAGCTACGGCCGGCCCATATTTCCTCAAGATACCTCTCGTGGTGTCAAACAGCGAGTAGATGGAGTCCAAAGATTCTCGCAGCGACCCCCCTTGTGGCGAAAAACCACCGAGCGGGGTCCTGGTGACCATTTCCACATACAGCTCCCAAGCTGCGGTCACCTCAGACTTGTCCGGCTCCCACGTGCCGACAACGCCTCCAATTCCCGGCAGCTTTAGATCGAGTCTTACGTTCACGAGCCTTGGCATGTAAGGCACCCCCAATAGAATTGTTCTTGGCTGCAGCCAATCAGCCTAGCCCCTCTAAAGTCTCCGACAATTGGCTGTCGTCCCAACCGGGGCTACCGGAACTTGCAGTATGCAAACGCCCAAGAACTAGCCTCCGATGGACTCCACCACCTCGAGAGTTTCGGGGACTATATACCAAGCTAGGCGGCGAGCCATTGGG
Source organism: Dehalococcoidia bacterium (assembly GCA_034421295.1). Classification (GTDB taxonomy): domain Bacteria; phylum Chloroflexota; class Dehalococcoidia; order Lucifugimonadales; family UBA2962; genus CAUZIR01. The sequence continues at coordinate 85,806 of DAOUKM010000003.1, read as the reverse complement.
GCTCCGGGGCAGCGACGATGAAGCGGGCTGAAATGACCGGAGCGGTGATTACGTGTCGCTAGGCTGGTAAGATAGGAGTACCCCAGTGGAGGCTGGGGTGCTAGCTAAGAGTGGTGGAGGCCTCTATGCACAAAACCTCACCGACCGCATTATACCGCAGTCGAGCCGGTACTGGCTACCTCCTTAACGTCGATTACAGCACGGTATCCCGCATACATGACGCGGGCTCCAGAGACCGTCGGTGCCGCCCGAGGCATAAGAACCGGGCGGACGGGGAGTGGATAGAGTTCCCCACGATGTACGAGGCTATTGGCACAGCGAAGATGGCCAACCTGCCTCACGCTCTCTGCAAGATCTGCACTACTCCTCGTCCATAGCTCCCGCCATCGCCTTCATCACCCCGGCTATGGCTTCCGCCTCAGCGCGGCTAAGGTCGACGTAGCTGGCGTGGGTATCCAGGACTCCTATCCGGAGCCGTAACAGGCCGTCAAAGTCCTCTGACGGCACCCTCACTCTCACTCCTCTTGTGGTGTCGTGATCGGTAGTCAACTCGAATTCCATGTTCTCCTCCTAACTAACGGCAGCAGCATAGGATGCGACGATCACAATCAGCGCCATCACCACGAACCCTGTGGTGAAGGCCACGAAGTTTACGCCCCCCGTCCGACTTGTGAATCAGGCATATGATCAATCCTATGAGCCCGAACCAGCCAAGGCAGAAGTCGAGGAAGCTGTTCTCCCGCGAGGCCTGCTGAACGTGCGAATGCCGCTTGGACTGAGAGTTAGACTCGACCCTGCCCCTTAGTCTGGCGGCGGCATTCTCCCGCCTAGATGAGTCGTCATACATAGGTGCCCCCTGCGCCGAGATTCGGTAGTTCCAGCTCAGAAGCACCTCACCCATTCAGCCACAGGGAACAAGTTGAACCTTGCTCTCCCTTAGATGCCCACTTCCACTTAGTAGGCTGACCAAGTGCAGGACAATCCTGCGCATCTAGCCATTTGGCAAGAGTATTGTCCGAGCGCCGTCAGAGCATGAGGCCTCTTGCTCCGTTCGGAATGCGAGCGTTGGTACCGTATCAGCCAGAGTGACATGTGGAGTTCGACACCCACGAACAGCCTGACGCGTTTGGGACTAACCTTAGGGTTAGTGATGCTGGTCGACAACATTTTGGAAGGGAGTACCGAAACATGTATCTGTACCTAGAGTTGTGGAGCGCTCGCGAGCCCTGGCTCAAGATGTCCAGGGATGAGCGGAGGGCGTTCTTCAAGAGCGTGGAGACCGTGGTTGCCGCGATGGGCGAATCCGGTTCTGAGATGATCGCAGTCGCGCTGAACGACGACGACACGGACCGCCGCGCCGACTACGAGTACCTGGCGCTGTGGCGCATGCCTGACAAGGAGACGGCCCTGGAGTTCGAGCGAATCATAGGCGGACTGGGCTGGTACGAGCTGTTTCACCAGGAGAACATGCGGGGCGCGGCTATCCCCGCAGAGGACTGCCTCGCCCACATGATCGACCGCTGACCGGCCCAGAGCGGACCGGGCGCGGCGCCTAGATACCCGAGAAAGTCGGCTGGGGAGGGGGATCGCTAGGTGGCTGCAGCGACAGCACGATGCACGACGGACGCTCGGAGTCGTGGTATATGGACTGCACCGCGGTGACGTACGAGCGGTCCAGCCCGAGCGGCCCGCCCGTGTTCGGGTTAACGTCGAACCGCGGGAAATTGCTCGAGGATATGTCCACCCTGATCCTGTGGCCTGCCCTGAACAGGTTCGAGGTCGGGAAAAGCTCGAACTCCAGCAGGTAGACCTCCCCGGGCTCCATCAGCTCCTCCTCCTCCCACCCGTTTCGGAAGCGGGCGCGGATTATCGAGTCGGTGATATTGATGGCAAGACCTTCCGGATATCTATCCGTAGACGGGAGCACCTCGATCAGCTTTGCCGTAAAGTCGGTGTCCACCGCTGTCGAGGAGGCCCACAGCCTGACGGTGATCGGCCCGGTGGCCTCGACGTCCTCGGCAAGCTCTGCGGTCTGGAACGTCAGCACGTCCGGGCGGGTGTTAAGAGCGACCCCGTCCTCTGAGCCCATGAACCTGGGCCCTCCCCTCTGGTCGTAGGCGCCGGGGTTCATCCAGGGATTTGCGGCCGAGATCGACCCGCCGATCGTCGGCACCGGGTTGGAAGGATCAAAGGTGAACCTGCTCGGCGGGATGTCCGGGCTCACCGGACGCTCGGTTGAAAGGCCCCCGCCGGCGTGCAGGTAATGCTCGGTCCGACGGATTCCCTCTGGCGGCCAGATGTCCGACGAACGCCAGTACCCTCCCCTGCTGAGCCTGCCCGATATGCCGACCGAATTGTCGCCGGTGCCCATCGTGAAGTACCGCACCGGGGGCCAGCGCGAGGCCTCGGTATCCATGCCCCTCAGGTAGTGGTCGAACCAGCTGAGCCGAAGGTCCCCGTAGTCGATGTGCGACTCGGTGCCGAAATCCGAATCGCCCGAGTTGGTGATCTCGTACTGGCCGTGGGTCCACGGGCCCATCAGCAGCCGCTGGTCGGAGCTCTTGGCTTCCGTGTAGTCAAGGAAATTCTGGATGGTGTTGCGCGGATAGGTATCGTACCAACCGCCCAGATAGAGAGTCGGCACGTCCGCGTGCTCATCGACGTACTCACCGGGGGCGTAGCCTCGCTGTTTCCAGTACTCGCCGAACGTGCCATGGGTGAGAATGTCGATCGCCCAGCGCTCGTACGTGGGAAGGCGGCGCAGCACGGTGGCACCCTCCTTAAGGGGGAACGACTCTATGATCCTGGCCAGCGCCAGCCGGTCCCTGCTCTCGTATGTCGGGAAGGCACTTATGTCACCGAGCACGCTCGGCCAGTAGCGCAAGAGCTCTGCGCGAAGGGCCGGGTCGCGCGACGCCTCCTTGCTGTCCGCTGCCATCCTGAAGGCGTAGATCAGGAAGCGCTGCTCGAGCGCGCCGTTCTGCCTCATCGACGAGTGGAAGTAGTTGGACGCACCGACCGCCACGATCATCGTCGAAAGGTGAGGCGGGTCGAGCGTCGCTAGGGCCGACTGGACGCTCCCGGGGTACGAGTCTCCCATCGTGCCTACCTTGCCGTCCGACCAGGGCCGGGAGGCCAGCCACTCGACCGTGTCGTACCCGTCCGGCGCCTCGAGCGCGAACGCGTACCACTCGCCCTCCGACCGAAAGCGGCCCCTAACGTCCTGGATCGCGCACACGTAGCCGCGCCGGGCGAAGTACTTGGCCTTTGAGACGTTGGCCGCGGACGCCTTGTTGTATGGGGTCCGCTCCAGGATCGTCGGAAACGGCCCAGCGCAGGCCGCACCATCTATGGCGGGCATGTATATGTCCGTCGCAAGGCCCACCCCGTCCCGCGCCGGGACCATGACGTTGGAATCGCAGTGGACCCCGTACTGCTGGTGCGAGCCTTCGTATCTGTCGGGCATGTCGCCTAAACCTCTTTGGTTGGATGAAGTGTCTGCATCGTGCGGGCGGCGGACCTTACGGCGCGAGGGCTGTAGTCCATGGGCACCGTCTCTATCTCGCTCCAGATGGGCACCTGGTCGGCGTAGTGCGGGCTCCCCGGATGGCCCGACGAGCCCAGTGGCACCACCCAGCGCGAGCGGTCCCAGTCCGACGGGTCGAAAAGGTACCTGGCTACAGACATGGACATCATGACGAACGGCTCCGCCGGGTCGAAGAACCCCGCCTGGGGGGTGTCGCCGTCACCGCCCATCGGCACGGACGGCGGATCTAGGAGGCCGGAAAGCTCCGGCAGCGAAGCAGAAAGCGTGTGGACGGGCCTTGTCGCGTGAACCGAGCCCCAGGTCCAGCTGTCGATGTCATCGCCAAGGCGGCCGGCAAGGTAGCTGAGCCCTTCCTCGAGCCCGTCGCCCAGTGCGGTGAGCCAGTCGAGCCCCTCGGGAAGGAGCGATGTATCCCCGGCCTCTGCGTGGGCTACGAACAGCGCCTCAAGCTGGCGAAGGTGCGCCGGAATGCCCCTGCCCGCCGCATCCAGCGCCTCGCCCGCGAGCTCTCCCAGGCAGTGCACCGCCAGTCGCCGGTTAAGGCAAAGGCGCATCGCCGAGTAGATGGTGGGCTCGGGCCGATCGCGATCCATCGAGCAGTCCCATGCGGTGAGCATCGCCCGCGCCCTGTCGAACCGCCCTCCCCGCCCGGGTGCTCCGGCCAGCAGCCGGCAGTAGACCATGGCCGGGACAGACACGCGCTCTGCGTGGACCGACGCGGCCTCCCCGGGCCCGGCCGTGTCCATGGCCGAGAGCCGGTCGTAGATCCTTTGCGCCCGGTACCCGGGTGCGTAGTCGAGCGAGAGCAGGTGGGGGAACTCCGGGCCCACGATCTTCTGGTTGGCGGTGACGATCCGCCCGTCCGGCGGATTTACGATGCGGGGCAGGTCCTCGTGGGCAATGAACCCGCCCCACTCATGTTCGCCGCTCCAGCCCGGAACCGGCAGCCAGTAGTTGGCCTCGGGACGCACGGGCACGCGGCCTCGGTTAAGGTACCTCACCTCACCGTCGACATCGGCGAAGACGAAGTTGTTGCAGGGATCGACCCAGTCGCGCATCGCCTCGTCCATCTCGGCCGCCGACCTGACGGTGAGCATCGCAAGGAGGGAGCCTGCGAACGGGTTCGGCCCGTCCAGGGCCGTGTACCTCATCGCAACCGCCGTCCCGTCGCGGCGCTCTCCCGCGACAACCGGGCCGTGCCTGGTCGACACCGCCTCGATGGTCATGTCGCTGCCGCCGCGGGCCCGGATGGTCTCCTGACTGACCTGCGCGGCCAGCCACTCTCCCCGGTGCTCATAGAGGTCCGGGCGCTCCGGGTCGAACCTCTCGATGTAAAGGTCCTGGTAGTCGGCCATGGCGTGTGTCACGCACCAGGCGACCCGCTCGTTGTGCCCGAAGTGCGGAAAGCCCGGGCAGCCCGGGAAGGAAAGGCCGATGACGTCGAACTCGGGACAGGTCACGTGGTTCTGGTAGTAGACGTTGGGTACGTCAAGGCCCCTGTGCGGATCGCCCGCGATCAGCGGCGCCCCCGTCGTCGTCCTGCCGGGACCGAGGGCCCAGCTGTTTGAGCCGGAGTCGGACTCCGTGAGCATTGAGACCGTGTCCGCAAGCTCTGCGAACACCGTCTTCCCATCCGCATATTCGCCCGAGTACGGCTCTCCCGGTGGAACGACCAGCAGGTGGCCGGGCTGGTAGCCTCGGTAGCGCTCGGCAGCCCTCTCCGGGCCGAGCGCGCTCACCAGCCGGGCACGCCACAGCTTGCCCTCGAACCCGCCCATCATCACGTGGCGGATCTTGTAGACCGCAAGGCAGTCCCACGGGCTCCAGGGCTCAGGCTGCGCCCCCACCAAGCCGTATTCGGCGGGCAGGCTCCCGGCGGTCCGTATGAACTCGTTCACCCCGGCGGCGTACGCTTCGAGCATGCGCCTTGCCGGCTCGCCGAGCGCCTCGTAGTCGCGCACGACCGTCGCGCGGATCCCGAGCCGCCTCATCAGGAGATCGCTCTTTAGGCCGGGCTCACCGGAGAGCTCGGCCCACCTGCCGTACGCCCTCATGCGGTCGTAGTCCATGTGCCAGAGCCGGTCCTGGGCCGTCGCAAACCCCTGGCCGAAGAACGCGTCCGATGACCCGCCGGCCTCGATGTGAGGTATGCCGTACGCGTCGCGTCTTATGACTATCGGTGCGCCGAGGCCTTCCACGGTAACGTCCGAGCTGACGTCAGGGACGGCCGCTCGAAGGTCCGACTCGGTGATACGGTGCGAACTTTCCATCGTTACTTGATCCTAAGGGCCCGCGCAGGATTCTCTACGAGCATTGCATCGATATCGTCGGCGCTAAAGCCCCGGGCACGCAACCTCGGTGCGATATTGGCAAGCAGGTGGCCGTAGCCGGTCCCCCCGAACCTCACGAACCGCCAGCGGTGGCACACGTCGTGCGCGATCACCACCTGCTCGCGGTGCCCGATCCCGACCAGGTACTCGAGAAGGGCCATCCGACCGGCGTCGCTCGGCATGGGTATCGCCTTCGGATCCCCGCCGTAGCCACCGTGCTCTATGCCGAACGTGTCGAACTCAAGGAACGTACCCGCACTCGCCAGATCGCGAAGGATCTCGCGGTCCGCTATGCGGGCATCGAGGTGGCCGAGCACGACGTTGGCTGGATCCGCCCCGGACTCCACGAGAATATCCAGGATCTCGGCCGGCGCTGACTGCCCGTGCCCGGGGTGGATGAGTATCGGCGCCCCGGTTCGCACCTGGGCACGGGCCGCCGCGCGAACGACCTTTAGGACATTTTCGGTGAGCGGGTAGACGCATCCGATCTCGCCTATGATGCCCGCCCTGACGCCGGTCTCGCCGACGCCTTCGGCGACGTCCCGCACGATCTCCTCGGCGATCTCGTCCTCGGACAATTCGTCCATGCCCACCGGGTGGGAGACGGGAACGTAGTAGCCGGCTCCCATGACGACATTAAGGCCCGTCGCCCGCGAAATGCGCGCAAGGGCCAGTGGATCCCGGGCGATGCCAATGGAGGTAGCGTCCACGATCGTGCCGCCGCCCTCGAGCCTCCACGCCATCGCCTCCTCTATGGCCACCCGCTCATCGAGCAGGTTGATCGAGTCGCGGTGGGTCTGCCAGATCGAGGGCAGTCTCCCGAGGATGTCCATCGTGATCGGCCGGTCGATAACCCAGCGCCCCGAGGCCTCTTCGGGCATCGAGAAGTAGCACTCAAGGCTCAGCAGCAGGTGCTCGTGCATGGAAGTGGGACCGAGCGATTCGGGCTCGACCGGCCCGAGTACGGTCTGGACGTGGCCGCGAGCGGCGCGGGGCTGTGTAACGGATAAGGCCATGGCGACGGCCCCGGAAGACCGGCCACCACACCGGGATGCCCGGCACGGCCTGGGGCTCCATGATCGTATGGCCGAGCCTTTAGACCGTCAACACGTCGAATTCCTTCGGAATCGGCCTTTCGGGCGGGCGCCGAAGAGCAGGGTCAATTTGCTGTGGTCACAGGGCACGCTATAGAGATACCGATCCGGTCGCGAGAGGGTCGACGCTCAACTTGTTGAGCAACGCTGAAGGCGCAAGATCTGCCTGTGGCTCCTGGGCTTCGATGCGGTTCTGACACAGCTTCGGCAAGACCGGAAAGGGAGTTCGGGAGACCGTAGTGGCGGCTTGACTGCCGCTCGCAGGATTGTCATGAAGTAAAGGCCAGACCCCCCAGCTCCATGACGCGTCGATCCGGACATCCAACGACGGCCAGGGACTGCAACATAAGTCGGACCGAATCGACTGTCGGCCACTTGGCTTCACCACCCCGCTGGCTTGGTGATGGTGCCGACCTCGTCTGCCAGAGTGTCGGCGAACTGGCTTCGCCTCAGGTGGCTCTTCCAGAGACGCTTGACGTATACCGCAGAGTCCGCCAGATCACGCGGGCTCGCGTTCCTAGGGTCAGAGTTAACCAGTGGCCACCCTGAGCCCAAGGTCGTCCCTCACGTATCGCATCGCCCCGGCGAAGTCGGCGTCGTTAGACACGACTACGGCCTGCTCGCACGCGCCGCTGAATCCGTCCACCAGAAGGCGTGTGGCGAGGTTCACGTCCGATCCCTTTTCCTCCGAGTCCCTGACCAAGACATGAGTGGGCAGTCCAGGCACCTGTTCCGCCAGCGGGCGGCGCTTGACGCCGGACCGAAACGCTCCGTAGTAGGCTTCGAAGCCCAGCAGGGTCGCCAACGCCCTTAGGTACGCCTGTTGCCGCTGGCGTTGAGAGGGATTGCCGGGACGCGCGTCGAGCCGCGCGGTGAAGTAGCAGACACGGTTGATCGAATCGCGAGGGAAGAGGGTCTCGGACAGCTTCCGCAGATCGAGCCATCTGAAAGGCGTGTCCTTCAGGGCGCGGTAGTAGAGATTGAAGCCGTCTATGTAGACGTTGGTGATCAATCTCTATCCCCATACAAAGACAGAGACCGCCCTGCTGGACGGTCTCGACCCTACCGCCGAAGAGATAGGGGTGGTGCAGGCAGTATATGCGAATCTCGGCGTCCAAGCCATGTCCTCCGAGTGTCATTTTGGTCTGCACATCGTCCTATTGCGTCCTCAAGAGCTGTGCATCACCACCACCACCGTGTTTTTCGTTACACGCCCGCGGTGACTCAACGATCAACGCATTCTCCTATGGCGCAGCACGTTCTGGGCCTTCCACTCAAGTAGTGGTTGAGCTTCGATGCGTTCCTGAAGCATCTCGACGGCGGTTAGCAGACTCGCATCAATCTTCCCTTCGTCGAGCAACAGGTCCAGAAATGTCCGTTCCGAGTCATTGAAGGGCAACAAGCCGTCCAGCGCCAGGCGACATTCGTCTACTAGGTCTTCGCCGTAGCCGACCGTGTCCCGCGGCGCTGGATTCCGTTTGTCCGGAGCGCAGGCACGAGTTGGCTGGAAAATTCTGCCGGGGCGAGCGATGCCGACTCGACCTGCCCAAGCACGGTCTGTACCTGGCCGCGAGCGGCGCGGGGCCCTGTAACGGATAGGGCCATGGCGACGCCCCTCTGGAAGGCCGATCACCATGTGGGGATGCCCGGCGCTGCCGGGGGGCTTATGGCCAGTCCAACAGGCCGCCGACGAGCACGACTTAAGGCCCCTGGCAGGCTGCGCGCAGGGGGACGCAGGGCACCGCCTCCGCTCGGCCCTACCAGTCAATCCGGATCCGACGGACCCTCTCGGAAAGGCATCCTCAGCCTCAGCCAATCCATCGCCATGACCACGAGCGCAAGGCCGAAGTAAAGGTACGCGAACCTCAGGCGGTGCTCCTGGTCCGGGAAGAACAGGTGCGCTATGAACAGCGCCAGCAGGATCGCGGCCGCCTTCCAGCTGATAACGCGCCCTACCACCAGCACCAGGGCCACCGCCGAGACCGAGGTGGTCAGAAGGAACTCGATCGTCTGCCGCTCGTCAAGCGGGAAGCTCAGGACCTGGCCGGCCGCGGCGCTGAACAGCACCACCACGCTTCCGACCAGCAGCGTGAGCTGGATGGCCCCCGAGGAGATCAGCGCCCTTAGCCCGGCCACCGGATCGCCCCTGAGGCTGAACAGGACCGCCACGATGATCTCGGGCGACTCAGAGGCCACCGGGGCAATCCACTGGATGAGGATGAACTCGTCGATCCCGAAGCCCTCGCCGGTCTCGACCAGCCCACCCACGAATGGCTCGGCCGCTATGACTATGACGGCGGCCGCGAACGCGAACAGGAACAAGACCACCGCCCGCCTCCGCCACGTCGGCAGCGATCCGATCAGCGCCGCCGCGCCGATAAGCACGGGCTCTTTGACCTCCCTGGTCGAGCCCAGCCACAGGTAGACGGCATAGAGCGCGATCAGGCAGGCCGCCAGCGCAAAGTGGACCTGGTGCATGAAGAAGATCACCAGTGTTGCGAGCGTCGCGACCGTCAGCACGGTGATCTCCAGGCCCAGCTCGCCCCGCACGTCGAGCGCGCGCCTGCGCCTTATCCAGTAGATCAGTATGACCGCAGACCAGCCCAGGCCGATCAGCAGCCGGTTGGACCCGGTGACGTTGGCGGCGACCCGCGAGGTCTCGCTGGTTAGCGCTCCTGACGCTGCCTTAAAGGAGGAGCCGGCATCCCAGGCCAGCACCGCCTCGATCAGGTACTCGGGGAGAACGGCGACCAGGGCAACAGCCCCTATCGCCAGCGAGGCGGACACGTCGATCTCGGCCACCTCCGCCGCCCAGGACAGAAGGAACGCTCCGGCCACTATGCCCGCCCCGTAGACCGCCGCAGCGGCCATCGGCGCGACGTCGATTCCGGAAAAGCGGATCACGGCGCCCGGGACTCCCACAGCCATGAGTACCGCGATGGTCGTCCAGAGCCGGCTGTCGCTCGATCGCTCTTCCAGCGTCCGCCCCCATCGGCCTGATCGCGGCGCACGGCCGGGCGTGCCCGCATCTGCTGGCCGAAGTCTAGGCCCCCCGCATCCGGATGATCAACGGATGCGGCCGGGCGCCCCTACAGCGTCCTGAAGATGTTGTACAGGTGCAAAAAGAGCTTATAGCCCTCGCTCAGAAGGCCGGTCGCTCCGACCTGCTCGGTGGGATCGACGTGCGAGAAGAACGAGAACTCCGTGTAGTAGGTGTCCCCGCGGCCTTCGACCACGTCGTAAAGGCGCCTGGACTCATACGAGGGCACCAGGTCATCCTCCCGGTCATGCATGATGAGCAGCCGGGCCTTGAGGCGCTCGATCCCGGTGATCGGGGAGATGCCCCGCAGCGAGGCGAGCGTTGCATCGGGCAGGGCCGAAACAAGGGCTTCGGCCTCGGCCCGATCGGAGCCCATAAGCAGGCTGAAAACGGCGGCCGCATCTTCGGACAGGGCGTCCACCTCTGTCCTGGTCACGCTCTCCCCCTTGAGGAAGGCGCGCTCTAGAACGTCGCGCTCAACCGGGTCAGCGACGCCGTCGATCAGGTGCAGCCGGACAACCTCGGTCGAGAGGCTGGCGGGCTCCCAGGGCTCAACCTCGCCACCGTAGGTCCTGGACCTGGTGGCGACGGAGACGACCAGCTTTTCAGCATCGAAGTAGCCGCCGAAGAAGTTGACGTACCTTACGCGGTCAGCGATCCGCGGATCCTGAGCCGCGACGGTCGCTAGCGAGGCCCCGACGCAGAACCCTCCCATGCCTACCTGGTCCGGGTCGACGTACTCGAGGTCGGAGAGGTACTCAAAGGCGTTTACGAGGTTGTCCACCTCGCCGACCACGATGCGCTTTGCGACCAGGTCTTCCGACCACGGCACCATCACCACCTTGCCGGTCCTGGCGAGGCCGCCGGCCAGGTTCACTACCCTGCTGTCGTCCCTGCCGGCGGGATTCGCACCGAGAAACAGGAGGATCGCCCCGAACGGCCCGTCCCCTGCGGGTACGTATACGTCCGCCTCGACCTTGCCGCCGGGCCCGTCGAACTCGACAGCCATGCGCTCCGGGTCGGCCGTGAACCAGGCAAGGGGCTTGATCGGGACGGCGGGTATCACCTGCATGACGAACATGACGGTGCTTACGCCGGTCCGTCCCTGGGGCGTTACGGCGATCAGCACCACCGCAAGCACGAGGAGGACCAGCACGGTCTTTCCGGCCGTCTTCGCCACCCTACCTGCTATTGCCAGGCCGCGAGCCATTAGCAAAGATAATACTCACAAACTGAAGGGGTTGGGGCATTGGAAGTCTTCTGGCAACAGACACGTAAGGGGCAAAGGCTGATCCTGGACATGGGGGCCGAGGGCCAGGCCGAGATAGGCGGCGTCAGGGAGACCAAGAGGGGCTTTGACGCCTTTGCGCAGACCTTTGGATACGATCCCGGCCGGGCCCAGAAGGGCATCGCCTCCATGGATGAGGCCAAGGCCTTCGTCGAATCGTTTAGGCCCTGGGAGCTTTATCGAGGCACCCATGGGCTCAGCGTCCAGTCCGAGGTGAGGGTTGCCGAGGGCTGACCGACCGACGGACACCCGGGTATCGGCACCGTCGTAAGCAGTCTATAGACTGCATCAGGATGCGCGGCCGGGTTTGACCGGGTCACTCTGCGCTGCTAAAATCCCGCAATCTGCGGCGGCCGCAGGGGCCGGGGATACCACCGGAATCGACCCGGCCTGCAGCCATCCGCATAGCTTGAGATGGGGAGGTCTGTATGGACCGGTTTCGGCTCTTGATTCCTCTGTTCGTCCTGCTCGCCGTCTTGCTCGTCACCGCAGCCTGCGGGGGCGACGGCGGTAACGGTGGTGGCGAAACCGCCGCGGTGGGCACGGAGGAGAAGGCAACTGAGGTCGAGGGTCTGGTTCAGGCTCCGGGCAGCAAGTCCGAAGAGGACGAGCAGGCTAGGCTTGCGGCCAGGCTTCCGGGCAGGCTTATCGAGCCGCGGATCTACCACACCGCGACCCGCATGAACGACGGGCGCGTGCTGGTGACCGGCGGTCGCGGGCGCAGCGGCGCCGGAGGAGGCTACACAACGCCGCCCGGCGACACCGCCGAGATATTCGATCCGGCGACCGGTGACTGGACCGCTACGGCCCCGCTGCCGTCTGCGCGCGAGGAGCACCGCGCGGTTCTCCTGGATGACGGCAGGGTGCTCGTCACCGGCGGCGAAGGCCTGGTGTCCAATCCGGTTTCGACGGTCCTGTTCGATCCGGACTCCGAGACCTGGACAGAGGCCGCCGACATGAACAGCGGTCGGTACTCCCATACCGCCACGGTGCTCCAGGACGGACGCGTGCTGGTGGCCGGCGGCAAGGTCGCCTTCTACCTGGAGACGACCGAGCTATACGACCCGGAGCTGGTCGAGTGGAGCGACGCGGGCAACATGGCCGCCAAGAAGGCCTGGCACCGGGCCACGCTGCTCAACGACGGGCGCGTCCTTATTACCGGCGGCAAGAGGGCCGGTACCGCGGCCGTTGCCGAGGTGGAGATATACGATCCGGCCACCGGCGAGTGGTCGACCGCGGCGGACATGGCCACCGCGCGCAACTCCCACACGGCCAATCTCCTGCCCGACGGGCGGGTGCTGGTCGTCGGCGGGTACGGGGACGACAAGAACCCGGTCAACACCGCGGAGATCTTTGATCCTGCGACCGGCACGTGGTCCAGCGCGGGCACCCTTCAGGAGCCCCGGGGGGACCATACCGCCACGGCGCTTGGGAACGGCAACATAGTGGTCGCAGGAGGGCTGGGCGAATTCACGCTCGCCGAGATGTTCGACATCGCCGCCGGCACCTGGTCTGCGGCCGGGAATACGAACCTGGCTCGCTACCACCACACGGCCGAGCTGCTACCGGACGGTACGGTCATGATCACAGGCGGATTCGAGGGTGGTCAGGACGGCAGACGGTCGGACTCGGTGGAGGTCTACAACCCGGACACGGGCGAGTGGCTCACCGTGGGCCCATCCACCGTCGGTGAGGAGGGCGCACAGCCATAGCCCCGACGGGCCGAGACCGCCCCGGCGGACATTCGTAAACGAGAGGCCTTGATGACGCCAAGCCCGATCCGGCTCATCCTTGCGAGCGTGGTGCTGGTCACCGCCGCGCTGGCCTGCTCTACGGCCGGAGATACAGACGAGGGCCCCATAGAGGTGGTCCAGGGGCCGGGCTCAAAGTCCGCCGAGGACGAACAGGCCCGGATCGACGCGCGGCTCCCCGGGCGCCTGACCGAGGCCCGCGTCTTCCATACGGGCACGGTGCTCGCCGACGGGCGGGTGCTCGTTACCGGAGGCAAGGGGCTGGTCATAAGGGGCGCCCCCACCGAGGCCGTCGAGATATTCGACCCGGAGACGCGCGACTGGACGATGATCGCCGAGCTGCCGCTCGCAAGGGAGAACCACCGCGCGGTGCTGCTCATCGACGGACGCGTTCTAATCACCGGCGGCCGCGGCTCGAACTCGAACCCCATGTCGGGTGTGCTCTTCGATCCCGACGACGGGACCTGGTCAAAGGGCGCCTCGATGGACACCGGGCGTCAGAATCACACAGCAACCGTTCTTTCCGACGGGCGGGTTATGGTTGCCGGCGGCAAGGTGGCGGTCTACCTGGATGCGGCCGAGATCTACGATCCGGGGGCCGACGCCTGGAGTCCCGCGGGCGCAATGTCCGCAAAGAAGGCCTGGCACCGCGCAACGCTCCTAGCCGACGGTCGGGTCCTCATCACCGGGGGCAAGCGGGCCGGGATCTCGGCTGTAGCCGAGGTGGAGATATTCGACCCGGCTACGGGAGAGTGGACCTCGGGACCACAGATGGCCACCGCCCGGAGCTCTCACTCGGCCAGCCTGCTGGCCGACGGAAGGGTGCTGGTGATCGGAGGGTACGGGGCCGACAAGGACCCGGTCAACACCTCTGAGATATACGACCCTGAAGCGGGCTCTTGGTCTTCGGCCGGGACGCTCGCAGAGCCCAGGGCCGACCACACCGCCACGGTGTTGCCAAACGGTCAGGTGCTCGTCGCGGGCGGACTCGGCGAGCACGTCCTTACGGAGATCTACGACCCGGATAGCGGATCATGGTCCGCTGGCGGCGACCTCAATGCCGCGCGCTACCAGCACACCGCGGCTGCCCTGGGGGACGGCACGGTGATGATCACCGGCGGGCTGGAGGGAGGCCAGGAGGGCGGGCGCTCCAACACCTCTGAGATTTACGACCCGGAGACCGACACCTGGCTGGCGGTCGGGCCCCTGCCCGAAGAGGAGGAGGGCCAGCAGCCGTAGCCCAACGGGCCGGGCACGCCTCTTCGCCCTTTCTCGGTCGGGTGTCGGCGGGCCTGAATTCGGGCGGTCCGGTCCAGCGGACTTGATAAGATCAAGAACCTCTACCATGGAGCTCGCGCCCAGCCTGTAGGGCAGGAGTTCATCCGTCGGACACAGGCCAGGTGGGAATGCTCGACGACCGCCTGGCCCATGACAGCCTTGCGGTCATCTGGCCACCTTCTGACCTTCCGTAGCCTAATTCCCATAGCCCCCGTACCTTCCACCGCAACCACTGTCGAAGAAGGGGATTCGTAGGCATCACTAGCACACCATACTTGTTCCGCCGTCGAAGGTGCGCTTGAGATTGGCTCCCCGGCAACCGGTACCAGTATGCAGACAGACTCAGGAGCATAGAAATGGCAGGAAGACCGCCGCGTCGCGAGAGCCATCCTTACCATATGCACGACTGCATACATGACCAGCCGAATGCGATAGCCCGGATACTGGACAGTCAGTACACGGCCGCAGATGAGCTTGCCAGACTGGCATCGGGTGCGAGGCGGGTGCATGTGTGCGGTATAGGAACCTCCTGGCACGCGGCGCTGGTCGGTGAGCACCTATTTAGGACTGCGGGTCTGGTCGACACCAGGGCCTGGCACTCTTTTGAGTTCACTTCCTATACGCTGCCTCTTTCTGAAGATGATCTGGTGATCATGATGGCGCACAGCGGGACCAAGCACTACTCAGGAGAGGCACTGGCGCTTGCGAAGGATTCGGGGGCTTCTACGGCGCTGGTGACTTGGCTGACTTCGGAGGCCAGGCTCGACCAGGCAGACGTGGTGCTCAGAACAACCTACCGTGACCGGTCGGCGGCGTTCACGATAAGCCACACTGGCGCGATGGCTGCTCTTGCGTTGACGGCTTCGAGGATTTCGGAAGACAGGTGGTTGGGCGAGGAGCTGAGCGGGCTCTCGGATATCGTGGCTACAGCTTTGAAAACAGAGAATGCCGTCAAGTCACTCGTTGAGAAGGTAGGGGACTATGGATGGTTTTGCTTCGCAGGTTGGGGGCCGAATGCCTCCACGGCTTATGAGGTTGCCCTGAAGATCAACGAGGCTGCGTACGACGTCACCTCGGCCTTCCAGCTGGAGCAGTTCCTGCATGGCCCGTTCGTGGCCACGGACGCCCGTGGTTTCGTTACGCTGATCGCCCCGCCGGGGCCCGGTTACAGCAGAGCCGTGGACATTGGGAAGGCAGTGAAGGCCACTGGGGCGGGACTGGCGGCGTTGGTTGTGGAGGGTGACGAGGAGATTACTTCGGTGGCGGACGCCACAGTGACTCTACCGAGGGTGTCGGAAGCGCTTTCGCCGATAGTCTACGTCGTGCCGCTGCAGCTATTCACTTACTGGCTGGCACTGCGCAGGGGTCGCAACCCGGATACGTTTCGCCTGGACGATCCTTCTCATTTGGCAGCGAGGGAGCACTATTCGTTGTAGGAGCCGAGGGCATCGAGGTGCACCAGGTCGGCAACGCGCAGGGTCGCAACAGCATTCGCAACGCGATTCACACAGGCGCGTTCCTCGGTAGGGTGCTGTAGTTTTGCCGCCGTCAGCGGCAGCGGAGGGTTAGCGGCATGCGCGTTGCAGTTCTTGGCGGGAGCGGATTCATCGGGCCGCGGGTGATGCGGCGACTGGTGGAGCACGGGCACGAGGTCCACTGCATGGACATCGCGCCGGATGCCCCAGCGCTCGACCCGCTGCGCGACCGGATCCAGATCATGCACGGCGACATCACGCTCATGGACGACGTCGTCGAGGCGCTGACGCTGAGCAAGCCGGACCGGGTTCTGAACCTCGCCTATGCGCTGGGAGCGGGCGAGAGCGACCCGCATCCGCAGGTGCGGCTGAATATCCTCGGGATGGACAACTGCTTCGAGGCCGCCCGCATCCTCGGGATTCGGCGCGTGGTGTACGCGAGCTCGCTCACCGTCTACGGGCCGCAGCGCCTGCACGGCGAGCGCGCCGTGACGGAGGACGACCCCTGCCTGGGCACGGGCATCTACGCCGTCTCGAAGATATTCAATGAGCACCAGGCGGAGTGGTACAACCGCGCGTTCGACATGGCTATCACCGGGGTGCGTCCCGTGAATATCACGGGGCCGGACAAGGAGCGCGGGTCGATGAACCACGTGCAGTGCCAGGTGCTGCCGGCGCGAGGCGAACCCGTGCGCTTCCCCCACCGGGACACGATGACGCTGCCGCTGCACGTGGAGGACATCGCGGAGGTGTTTCTGCGGGTGACGCTGGCCGAGGAGACGGCCTATCCGATCTACAACTCGGGCGGGAACTCGACGAGCCTGGGAGAGCTCGCGAGCATCGTGCGGGAGTTCCTGCCGGAGGCGGAGATCGCCTTCGACGAGGACGAGGGCGGACGGGACTCGTCGGAGCTATTCCTGATGGACAACTCGCGGCTCGTGGAGGAGTTCGAGGTCGAGTACGCGCCGTTCCGGCAGCGCGTGCTGGAGACGCTGAACGACGTCCGGCGTGGCGAAGGGCTCCCGCCCATCGGCTAGAGCGTCGCCGTTCTGGTGGAAGATCCCGGGACGAAAGGCGCCCGCAGGAGCTTCCCGGGCTGACCGACCTCGACGACACCCTCCTCCACCAGGTCCCGCTCCCGTTCGCGTTCGTGGGCACGAGCGACCACCGGTTCTACGACCGCTACTGGTTCGAGGCGGTTGCGCCGGACGGGTCGGCGGACGTGCTCGTGAATTTGTGCTCGCCGACTGGATAGGGTCGACAGAGCAGCCTGGCTGCACCGGCGGTTCACTCCAAACATGGCCCGTTCGTAGCCACGGACGCTCCCGGTTACAGCAGAGCCGTGGACATTGGGAAGGCAGTGAAGGCCACTGGAGCGGGACTGGCGGCGTTGGTGGCGGAGGGTGACGAGGAGATGACTTCGGTGGCGGACGCCACAGTGGCTCTACCGAGGATGTCGGAAGCGCTTTCGCCGATAGTCTACGTCGTGCCGCTGCAGCTATTCACTTACTGACTGGCACTGCGCAGGGGTCGCAACCCGGATACGTTTCGCCTGAACGATCCTTCTCATTTGGCAGCGAGGGAGCACTATTCGTTGTAGGAGCGGTTCATTTGCTCCCGCGAATGCACTTTCTGTCCCGATTGCGCTGTTGCCTTCGATCACACCTGCCCTAACTGTGGAGGCGAACAGGTGCCTGCACACGCCCACCAGGATGGCCGTCTTCGCCGACAACTTGTGATATAGTCACTAACTCACTACAACATCCCTGACACCCGCTTCTGCGGTGGCGAGCCAGGATGAAGGAGACGCCACATGGCCGTAGATCAACAGGACAAGTACCGAGCGATGGTGATTCGGGGCAAATACCAGGAGCTATACAAGTACCTGACCAGCCTGCAGGTGCAGGAGTGGAAGACCTCCTTCGACGAGGTCGAGGCGGTCATCGGATTCGATCTGCCGCCGTCCGCGCGGCTGCACCGGCCCTGGTGGGGCAATCAGCGAGGCGCGAGCGGCCACAGCCACGCCCTCGCCTGGAGTGTCGCCGGATGGGAGGCGGCGAACGTGGACATGGACGCCGAGACGTTGGTGTTCCGGCGAACGCACCCCAGGCACGTACCCAGGCTTCCCCTCGACGAGGCGTGGCCCGCACACCCTACCGCGGTATGGCCGGAGGGCCTGAGTCTCAGGCGAGAGGACCTCTACGAGGAGAGGGTCTAATCCCGCGATGTTCATAGACACCAACGTGCTGGTGAAGTCCCGCATCCCCGGCGCGCCAGACCACGACGCGGCCAGGGCCAGCCTTGAACGCGCGTTTCGAGACCCAGAACCGCTGCGGATCAGCCGTCAGGTGATACGCGAGTACCTGTCGGTCGTCACCCGTCCACAGATCTGGCCGGTAGCAATCTCCCGCGAGGAAGCGCTCGATGACGTGAGCAGGTTGACCGGCAGCTTCGAGGTACTCGAGGACGGCCCCGTGGTGACCGACTTGCTGGTGACGCTGTGCCGCGACGTTCCCGCAGGGGGCCGGCAGATTCACGACGCCAACATCGTGGCGACCATGCTGGCGCGTGGTGAGCGCAGATTGCTCACGTTCAACACCGCAGACTTTCAGCGCTATGGCGACC
Source organism: Dehalococcoidia bacterium (assembly GCA_034421295.1). Lineage (GTDB taxonomy): Bacteria > Chloroflexota > Dehalococcoidia > Lucifugimonadales > UBA2962 > CAUZIR01. The sequence goes on along the minus strand of DAOUKM010000003.1, from coordinate 67,378 downwards.
GCATCGAGTTGGTGAGTAGCTAAGCGGTTGAATTTAGGTGCGTCAGTCGATGCGGACAGAGTGGAAAAACACCTGCTTCCTTCCGCTCAACAGGAATTTGCCTGTCGCGACAGGTGAGACGCACTTATTGAATTCGGTCTTATCTTGTAACTACAATTTTGTATTTCGATGCACGACCACTAAGCCTGCATTGGACCTGGGATAAGGCAAAGAACGAGGCGAACCTTTCGGCGCACGGTCTCAGCTTAGAGGTCGACGCCTTCGTGTTTGACGACCCTTTGTCTGCGACTCTGGAGGACCCATATCCACATGAGCAGCGGAGGCGAACCATCGGCGCAGTGGGTACTCAAGCAGTGATGGTAGTCCATACGTGGCCCGAAGTTGACGCAGAGACCGGCGAAGAGATCGGGCGCATTATCTCAGCACGTAAAGCGACGAGACGCGAGAGGAAGGCCTATGAAGAAGGACATCACTAAACTGTCGCCAGAGGTGCAGGAGCAAATGAGGACGCTGGAGGCTCTGCCCGACGACCGGATCGACACGACCGATGCCCCTGAGATACTCGACTGGTCTGACGCCAGGCGCGGGGTTTTCTACAGACCCGTGAAGAAGCAGATTACGCTGAGGCTGGACGCTGACATCATAGCTTGGTTCAAGGCACGCGCTCGTGACGGTCGAGGCTACCAAACGGATATCAATGGAGCGCTCCGCAAGCACGTCCAGAGGACAACCCGTTTGTAAGGAAGCGTGGACGATCCTCGTCAAGTCGCGCCCGCCGGTTGGATCGAGTCGACAGAGTAGCCTGGCTTAACCAGCGGTTCACTCCGGCCTCGAGCCCCGGCGCTACGAAACCAGCGACCGAGAACTCATCGCCCTAGCATGGAAGGTCACCTCTGCCTTCCATCCATGAGGCAGGGCTTACGCGGCTGTGGAGCCCCTGAGCCAAGTCGACGGTAGCCGGCATCCCCTCAACTACGCCGCGCTGCCCGGCACCGCTCCTGGCTGCCGCACGGCGAACTCCCGCCGATCACCGGTGACAGCGCACCGGCGGGGATTGAAATAAACCGGTGCCGAACTTATCCTGAACGCGCCGCTTCGCACCGAGGCGCAGGAAGGTATCGGCCGGCTACGTTTAGTCCTGCAGACGGAGGTGGAGACGATGGCATCCAACGGCAAAGACCGCTCTGTGGTAGTCGTTCAGCTCAGCGGGGGCAACGACGCCCTAAACACGGTCATTCCATACAGCGACGGGCTCTATTACGACTGGCGCCCGTCGGTGCACGTTGAGGCCGAGCAGGTACTGCACCTGGACGATCAGCTCGGGCTGCACCCGAGCATGAAGCCCATAAAGGACCTGTGGGACAGGGGCAAGGTGGCCGTCATCAACGGCATCGGCTACGAGAACCCAAACCGCTCCCACTTTCGCTCCATGGACATCTGGCACACCGCCGAGCCCGACAAGATCGGCTCCGAGGGCTGGCTGGGCCGGGTGATCCGCGAGATGGATCCGGCGCGAGAGAACGTGCTCACCGGCGTCAACTTCGGCCGCGGCCTGCCCAGGTCCCTGGGCTGCGAGGGCGTGCCGGTGGCGTCCGTCGGCGACCTGGCCTCCTACGGCCTGTTTCCAGACGTTGAGGACGAGGCTCTCCGGGTATACGCGCTTGAGGCGTTCTCCAGGATGTACGGGCGGGCCGAGACCGGCGAATCCGTGATGCAGCACCTCGGCCGGACCGGCAAGAACGCCCTCAAGGGCGCCGACACACTCAGGACCGCCCCCGAAAAGTACACCTCGAGCGTCGAGTACGGCGCCAATCCCATCGCCCAGAGCCTAAAGAGCGCCGCCCAGGTGCTGTGCGCGGACCTGGGCACCCGCGTCTACTACACGCAGCACGGGAGCTTCGATACGCACGCGGCGGAGCTCACCGCCCACGGCCAGCTGTGGAAGGATGTCTCCGAAGCGGTCGCCGACTTCTACGACGACCTCGCCGAGCACGGCCGCGAGGACGAGGTGGTCATCCTGATGTTCTCCGAGTTCGGGCGCCGCATCCAGGACAACGGATCGGGCACCGACCACGGTTCCGGAGGGGTCTCATTCGTGATCGGCGGCCAGGTGGAAGGCGGCCTGTACGGCGAGTACCCGTCCCTTGCCGAGAGAGACCAGCTCGAGGGCGACCTGCGCGCCAACAACGACTTTCGGAGCACCTACAGCACGATACTCGAGCGCTGGCTCGGCATGGATGCGGCACCGATCGTCAACGGCCACTTCGAGCAGTTCGAGTTCATCTCAAGCTAGCCGCAGGGTGCGGCCGGCGCCCCCAAGCAATCGGCCAAGGAGACCAGCCAGATGAGCAGCAGCGACATCGCACTCATAGCGCATCTCATGAGGCGGGCCGGATTCGGCGCGACCAGGGAAGAGCTCGAGCGCTACGCCCTCAAGGGATACGAGGCCACCGTCGACGAGCTGCTCGACTTCTCAGGCGCCCGGTCGATGTCGCAGGACCTGATCAGGCGCTACCACCACGACCACTCCGCCCAGTTCGAGCCCGCCGGCTCCGGGTCGAGCTGGCTCTACAGGCTGATCTCCACCAGCGCTCCCCTCCAGGAAAAGCTTGCGCTGTTCTGGCACTGCGTGTTCGCCACGGCCTACTCCAAGGTGCCCCAGGGCAAGGTCCTGATGGACCAGATCAGGATGTTCCGAAGCCACGGGGCGGGCAGCCTGCGCGACCTGCTGGTCGAGCTGTCGCGGGACCCGGCGATGATCCTGTGGCTCGACAACAACGACAACCACAGCGGGGCCATTAACGAGAACTACGCGAGGGAGCTGCTGGAGCTGTTCTCGATGGGCGTGGGCAACTACTCCGAGCAGGACATCAAGGAGTGCGCCCGGGCCTTCACCGGGTGGACGCTGGCCAACGCCCGGTACACGGAGGTCCTGGCCCGCAGGAACTCGATCTGGCCCTACGGCAAGATAGCCTGGCGCTTTGAGTACAGGCCCGACGACCACGACGACGGCGAGAAGGAGTTCCTTGGGGAGAGGGGACGCTTCGGCGGCGAGGACATCGTGGAGATCATCTGCCGCCAGCCCGCCACCGCCCGATTCATCTCAAGGCACCTTTACAACTTTTTCGTCGCCGACGAGCCGCCCGTGCCCCAGTGGCCGCACAGGGCGCCGCGTGACCCGGAGGCGATCGAGGTGCTGGTTAAGGCCTACTTCGACAGCGGCTACGACATCCGCGAGATGCTCAGGGTGCTGTTCAACTCCGATTTCTTCCGCGCAGAGAGCTCCTGGTACGCCAAGATCAAGAGCCCGGCCGACCTGGTGGCCGGGGTGCTCAGGCTGAGCGGGGAGTTCTCCCATCCCGGACGCGAGATCATGGACCGCAATTCACAGATGCGCTACATGGGCCAGGAGCTCCTGAACCCCCCGACGGTCGAGGGCTGGCACCAGGGCCTCGAGTGGATCGATACCGGCACGCTGGTAGAACGCCTCAACTTCGCCGCAGAGCAGCTCGGAAACCGGGACAACCCGGGCGTTGCGGGCATGGTCGAGAGGATCACCGACAACGGCTACGAGGTCGAGTCCGCAGGCGATCTTGTCGACGCGTGCCTCGATCAGCTCGGGGCCATCTCGCTGTCGGAGCCGACGCGCTCTGCGCTGGTTGCCTTCGTAGAAAAGAAGGGCGGGCTCGCCGCCCCTGGAGACGAGATTCGCCAGCGGGTTGCCGATGTCTTCAAGGTCGTGGCGACCTCGCCGGAGTTCCAGCGGGCGTAGGCCAGACCGAAAACGAACGGCGATGGATCAGGCGGACGCAACCTCCCGACCCCGGTCTCTGGACTACGACCGCACGATCGGCCTTGCCACCATGGAGGGCCGCGGGTTCTTCTTCCCGTCCGACACGGCCCTGGGAAGGGACGGGCGCATCTTTACCGTCAGCCGGGGCATCGACATAGACGGAAGGACCGTCAGGATCACCGTCTACGACCTTGAGAGCGAGTTCTTCGGCACCTTTGGCGGCATAGGGGACGGCGACGGCCAGTTCACCTCGCCCACCTCCCTTGCCATAGACAGCACCGGCAGGGTCTACGTCGCGGACGAGTACACCCACCGGATCGTGGTCTTCGAGCCCGACGGCGACTTCGTGGCCGACTGGGGAGTCCACGGGACCGGCCCGGGACAGCTCGACAGCCCGTCGGGCCTCGCCTTTGACAGCGACGACATCCTGTACGTCGCGGACCACCGCAACCAGCGGATTCAGAAGTTCACCCGCGACGGACAGTATCTGTCCGGCTTCGGCTCTGCGGGGTCGGAAGACGGGCAGCTCAACCTTCCGTGGGGACTGACCGTTGATGAACGGGGCGAGGTCTACGTGGCGGACTGGGGCAACGACCGGGTCCAGCGATTTACGGCCGATGGGGATCACGTGGCCACCTACGGTCGTCCCGGCAGCGGCGACGGCGAGCTGCGCAGGCCGGCCGACGTTGCGGTCGACGGCGAAGGCTACGTACACGTGGCCGACTGGGGCAACGAGCGGGTCCAGGTGTTCGATCCCGGGGGCGGATTCGTGGCCAAGCTGAGGGGCAGTGCAACCCTGTCCCCGTGGGCAAACGAGTTCCTGGGCGCCAACGTCGAGGAGGCAGAGGCGCGGGCCTCGGCCGACCTGGAACCCGACGCCGCGCAGTTCGGTGGCGATCCGCACGAGGAGTCTTCCCACATAGAAAAGCTCTTCTGGGCGCCCGTCTCGGTCAGGGTAGACCAGGACGGGAGGCTGTACGTCACCGAGAGCAACCGCCACAGGGTCCAGGTCTACCGGTGGAGCTAGCGGCGGCCTGAGGCCCCGGGCCAACTCCGCCGCCGCGGTCCGGCTCCCGCCGGGCCTGCAGATGAACTGGCGAGGCGCCTGTTGAGAGTAGGGTTCATCGGCCTCGGGAACATGGGCGCCCCAATGTGCGGCTGGCTGCTCGAGGCCGGGTACCGGCTGGTGGTATTCGACCTTCGCAGGCAGGCCGCCGCCGCTCTGTTGGACAGGGGCGCGGTGTGGGCGGAGTCGCCGGCGCGCGTGGCAGAGCAGTGCGACGTGGTGGCCACGTGCGTTCCGGGTCCGGCGGAGATGGAGGAGGCGGCGCTCGGGCCGGGCGGGATCGTCGAGGGTGCGCGGCCCGGAGCGATCTACATCGACCACACGACCAACTCCCCGCACGTAGTGCGCCTGGTCGGGGCCGCCCTCGGCGAGCGGAAAATACAGATGCTCGACGCACCGATGGACGGAGGCAGGGAGGGGGCGCTGGCCGGCAGCCTAACGCTGTTCGCAGGGGGAAACGAGCAGGTCCTAGATCGTGCCCGTCCCGTCCTAGAGGCCTACTCGGCGAGCATCGTGTGGACCGGCGGGCCGGGCACCGGGGCCGCGACGAAGATAGCCCACAATGCCCTTGCCATGAGCATCGACCTGCTGGTGACCGAGTGCCTGACCCTCGGGGCCAAGGCCGGGGTCGAGCTTCCCCGGCTGATCGAGGCCTTCCGAAGCGGATGCGTCGTGGGAGCAAACGCCATGTTCAACGAGCGGATGCCGGCCACCCTGTTTCGGGGCGACTTTTCCCCCAGGTTCGCGCTCAGCCTCGCGCTAAAGGATTACGGGCTGGCCGCAGCCCTGGCCTCAGAGCACGGGGTGCCAACCAGGATCGTCGAGCTGTGCGCGGCTGAGCTTTCCGAGGCGATGGACAGGGGCTGGGGGGAGAGGGACCGCACCATCGCCTCGGTGCTCCAGGAAGAGCGCGCCGGCGTCAGGCTCCGCCTCGACCCAACGGACAGGTAGACCGCGGTCGGGACGCACCGTCAGGGATGCATCCATCCCTCGTAGGGGTGTTCTGCCTCAAGGGGATCGCCTTCGGCGAAACGGCCCAAGCGGAAGGGGCTGATCGGGTGTCCCCTGCTCTCTCCGTAAAGCACGAGCTCTGCCACCATGCGCCCGACCACGGGCGAGAGCTTAAAGCCGTGCCCGCTGAACCCGACCGCCCAGTACAGGCCCCGGACCACCGCCGACGCGTCCAGCACCGGATTGCCGTCCGGGGTCATGTCGTAGAGCGCGGCGTATCCCCCCAGGGGGGTTGCCGCCGCAAAGTCCGGGAATCTCAGCTTCGCCCTGCCCCAGAACCGCGAGGCGGTCTCATGGTCGGCCGTCATGTCGAAGTCATCCGGGTCCGAGACCTCGCTGAAGTCTCCGGGCGCCTCCCCGCCGACCAGGGTGTTAAACCCCTCACCGGCCCGGATATATCCGCCGGTGAGGCCGTCGGCCACGGCGGTCGTAAGCGACTGGAGAGCCGGCGGGCGCCTCATGTGCAGCATCTGCACCCTCAGGGGCGTAACAGGGAGCGGCTCTCCAATGGGTTCGGCCAGCGCGTTGACCCAGGGCCCGGTCGCTGCCACGACGGCGTCGGTCTCTATCAGCCCGTCCCGCGTCTCCACCCCGGCCACGCGCCCGCCGGAGATCCTTATGCCCGTGACATCACACCCGGTCAGCACCCTTGCCCCGTGGGCCCGCGCGCGCTCTGCGTACGCGTAGGTCGTTGCCACCGGGTCTGCGTGACCGGAGTTAGGCTCATACACCGCGAGGGCTACGCCGTCGGTGGATGCCTGCGGGATGATCTCGGAGATCTCGGGAGGCGTAAGCGTGCTGATCTCGACGCCGAGCGCACGGTTCATCGCGACATTCGCCCGCACCGTCTCGGCGTCGCGCTCAGCGAACAGCAGGAGCCGCCCGGTCTGAACGAAGCGCGCATCGCCACCCACGGCGTCGCCGAAATTGTGGAACACCTCGCTGGCCTCCATCGCCATCCTTACCAGCACCGGGTGCATGTAGTGCTCGCGGACCATCGCGCCCGACCGCCCGCTCGCGCCCCCGGCAAGGTGCCCCCTCTCGACCACAAGGACCTTTCCGGCTCCCATCAGCGCCAGGTGCATGGCGATGCTGGTCCCGTTTACGCCGCCCCCTATGACGACTACGTCTGCGGACATGACCACGGAGCGCTACCTGATCGAGAAGGCCGCCTGGACGCTGAGGCTGAGCCGCAGCTCTCCGGCGCTGATGGAGGTAGCCTGGTCGAAGGAGGCCCTCGCCATGAGCGATTCAGTCTCAAAGCCTCTGGCCAGCGGCGCCCCCGCCCCTACCTCACCGATGAAGACCAGGTCGCCGACGGCAACGCCCGTCAGCCCGGCAAGGTGCTCGGCCTTGGCCTGCGCGTCCTTTACGGCATCTTCGCGAAGCTGTGACATGAACGGCGTAGGGTCCTCGATGCTGAAGTCGATACCGCTGATCCGAGTCGAGTCGCCGCCGGCGGCGGCTACATCGTCGATTATCTCGCCGACCGCATCGACGTCGCGGATCTTTATCCTGGCCGCGTTGTTTACCGTGTAGCCGACGAGCACCTGTTTCCTCGTCGTCAGCTCGCCGCTGGTTACCTCCGGATACTCGTACTGAGGCCAGATGCTAAACGACTGGGTCTGTACGTCCTGCTCGCTCAGGCCGTGGGCCCTGACGGCCTCAGTGATCGCGTCCATCGCGCCTGCGGCCTCGGCCCGGGCCTGTGCGACCGTCTCGCCGGTCGTCTCCACCCCCACGGTGAGTAGGACCAGGTCGGGCTCAACGGTAACGCTGGCCTGGCCGGTGACCCATATGCCCGAACCGGGTCCGCTCGCCTTGAGCGCAGCGGAGGCGGCCCAAAGGTCCAGTTCCGCCTTGCGGGCAGCGTCGTCCCCCTTGACCTCGCTCGCCTGTGTCCCGCCGCCGCAGGCTGCCGCAGCAGCAAGCAGGACGGATGCTCCCACAATCAGGGCGACTTTTGCGCTTGCATGCATCTTTCAGTTCCCCTCCGCTATTCAGGCTCGTGTCGCCGGGGCCGCAGGACCGGTCCCACCAGTTTATCCACAGTCGACGGCCGGACAGTGCGCCGATGTACTGCAGTTATCCCGTGCATCCGGCTGCGAACTGACCCCGACCAGTGAAACGAGGCAAGGGGCCGGAAGGTTACAGCCCGGAGCCGAGCCCTGCAGCACGCCGGCTAGCCCAGCACCTCCAGGGCCGCCCTCACGACGTCGTCCGTGCGCGGCACGTAGCGCTCTTCGAGCGCCGGACTGTAGGGCACCGAGGCATGCGGCGGGCTAACTCTCCCGGGCGGGGCGTCAAGGAAATCGAAGGCCCTCTCGATCGCGAGCGCCGCTATGTCCGAGGCCACAGAGCAGCGCGGGTAGTCCTCGTCGGTTACGACGACCCTGCGCGTCTTTGCGATGGACGCCAGCACCGTCTCCTCGTCCAGGGGCGACAGCGACAGCAGGTCGACCACCTCGGCCGAGTGACCCAGCCCTTCCAGCTCTGCTGCGGCCATCAGGGAGATCTGGGTGGAAAAGCCGATGCCCACGAGCGTCACATCGGTGCCCTCCCGGACCACGCGAGCCCTCCCTATCGGCACCTCGTATGGCTCTTCGGGAACATGCTGGTCGAAAGTCAGTCCCATCAGCCGCATGCACTGGAATATGATCACCGGGTCGTCGTCGCGCATGGCCGCCAGCTGGATGCCCTTGGCCGTGTAGGGATCGGACGGCACCACGCACTTCAGGCCCGGGAAGTGCGTGAACACCGACCACAGGGTCTCCGAGTGCTGGGCGGCCCACCCCTGCCCGGCCCCCGTCTGGGTCTGCACGGTGACCGGGAGCCTCACCTTGCCCCCGAACATGTAGTGCATCTTCGCCATGTTGTTCAGAAGCTGATCGGCGCACACGCCGAAAAAGCCCACGACCTTGATGTCGATCAGGGGCCTGAGGCCGGCTGCGGCCGCGCCCACTCCGGCGCCGACGAAGCCCGCCTCGGATATGGGGGTATCCCTAACGCGCTCGGGGCCGAACTCCTGGATGAGGCGCTTGGTCATCCCGAACGAGCCGCCGAAGTGATCGATGAAACCCTGGTCGGCCCTGCCCGCCGCGCCGGCGATGTCCTCGCCCATCACGATCACGCCCGGGTCCTCGCGCATCATCGTGCGGATGGCCTCGTTAACGGCCTGTACGAACGATAGGGGCCTGTGCATGTCCGCTGTCACGGTGACCTCCAGACGGCCATGGGCGTCCCAGGGCCGAATCGCGCCCGGAGGTAGGGATGCACGTGTGGTCGGGGTGGCCGGATTTGAACCGGCGACCACCTGCACCCCATGCAGGTGCGCTACCAAGCTGCGCCACACCCCGGACCGGTCTGGGAAGGATAGCACAGGGGCACGCCGCCGCCACCGGTACGGGAACGAGCCCTACTCCGGACGAGTTATTCCCGCGAGCAGGACTGACGCGGCCGCCTTGTCCAGGGGGCGGTTGTTCGATCCGCACTTCGGGGAATGGATGCAGCCCGGGCAGCCCGACTCGCACCTGCACCCGGAGATCGCCTCTGCGGTCACGCGCCACAGGTCGGCGATCACCTCGTAGCCGTGCTCCGCTATGCCCACCCCGCCGGGAACCCCGTCATGGATGAAGACCTGGGGCCTTCCCGTGTCGGGGTGAAGCGGCGTTGAGATGCCGCCTATATCGCCGCGGTCGCACATCGCGAACAGTGGCAGGATCCCGATGGCCGCGTGCTCGATGGCGTGAAGCGCGCCCGCCAGGTCGAGCCTATCGTCAAGGGCGGCCGCAAGGGTGTCCGCGGGCACCCCGAACCACAGCCCGGCGGTGGCGAACCTCCGGGGCGGAAGCTCTACGTACTCCTCGCCTAGCGTCTCCCCGCTGAGCGTCGCGATCCTGCGAAAGCCGCTCACGGTGGTCGTGACCTCCACCTCGCCGAGGCACACGTCCGTTCGGCCGCACTTTTTTCGCCGCATCTCACTCAGGATCCGGGTCTCGGTATTGGAGGCAGGCTGGGTGTAGTACTCGACCTCGCTCTGCACGGCTTCGGCCGTCCTGGTCTCAAGGTCAAGGTCGGTTACAACGTAGGTCTCGCCCTTGTGCAGGTAGACCGCCCCGGGGTGTAGCTGGAGCATGGCCGAGGCCTCCTCGACGGTCTCCAGTATCGCCCCGCTGTCGCGGTCCACCAGTATGAAGGAGTGCGCGGAGGTCGAGCGGATGTTTACCGACTCGGCCGGATAGCTGACATCGGGCTCAAGATGCCACCTACCTCCCGTCCGGTGCAGGAATCCCTCTTCGACCAGACCGCCCGCCTGGCTGGCGATGTCCGTCTCGAATACCTCGGCGTCCCCCGGCTCAAGCGGGGCCTCGTATGCAGCGCACAGCAGGTGGGGCCCGAGCACGTGCGGGTTGTTGGGGGATATACGCACGGTCTCCGTCGGCCGCCCGAACAGGGCATCCGGCCTTCGCATCAGGTACTGATCGAGCGGGTCGTCCTGGGCGGTAAGCACGCTGAGGGCGCGTCGGTCCCGCCGCCCGCTGCGGCCGGCCTGCTGCCAGGTGGATGCGCGGCTGCCCGGGTAACCGGTGAGGATCGTCGCCTCAAGGTCCCCCACGTCCACGCCGAGCTCCATCGCGGTGGTGGAGGTCAGGCCGAGCAGCCGGCCGGACAGAAGGTCTCTCTCCACGGCCCTCCTGTCCTCCGGCAGGTAGCTCGCCCGGTAGGGAGCGAGCCTGCCCGCGAGCTCGGGCGCCACCTCCTTTAGCTGGTCGCGCACGTAGACGTAGAGGAGCTCTGCCATGCGGCGGCTCCGGACGAATGTCAGGGTCCTTACCCTGCGTTTGAGAAGCTCGGTCATCAGGACCGAGGCGTCGGTGTTGGTCGTCCGGCGGCTCGACCCGTTCGCCATGTCCACCCGCGGAGGGTTCCACAGGACGAAGTCCTTGCCGCCGAAGGGCGCGCCGCTAACCTCGACCGCCGCAGCGGGCACGCCGGTAAGGCGCCGGGCGTGCTCGCCGGGATTAGCGATGGTGGCAGAGCACAGGATGAACGCGGGCGCCGAGCCGAAACGCAGGCACAGGCGGCGAAGGCGGCGAAGGACGTTGGCCACGTGTGAGCCGAACACCCCGCGGTAAACGTGCGCCTCGTCGACGATCACGTACCGCAGGTTGCGTATGATCCGGTACCAGGAGCGGTGGTTGGGCAGGATGCCCATGTGCAGCATGTCCGGGTTGGTGACCAGCAGACGGGCGCTCCTTCGGATCTGGCCGCGGGAATCGTAGGGGGTGTCGCCATCGAAGATACCCCGCCCGATCCGAAAGGCGTCAGGCACGAGCCGGTCAAGGCTGGCCATCTGGTCCTGCGCGAGCGCCTTGGTGGGGAAAAGGTAGATGGCGGTGGCGGCGCGGTCGTCCATCAAGGCCTCGAGCACCGGCAGGTGGTAGCACAGGCTCTTGCCGCTGGCCGCCGGCGTGGCGACGATAACGCTGCGGCCGTCCCGTGCGGCGTTCACAGCCTCGGCCTGGTGGGAGTAGAGCCCCCTGACCCCCAGATCGCAGAGGCGGTCCTTGAGCTCGGGACGGAGGGGGCGGGCCAGTGTTCCCGGAGTGGAACCACTGGGTGGGATGTTCTCAACGTGGGCGATCTGGTCCCTGTACCACCGCTGGGACCGGACGTGGCCGAGGAAGGCTTCGGTGTCCAAGGGCGGCCTAGAGCACCGACAGGTTCTCTAGCCCCCGGTCGATCACCTCGTACTCGGCCGAGGACGAATCGACGAATGCCATCACCCTGCGGGCGACCTCCTCGGCATGCGCCGCCGACCCGCTCACACAACAAAAGCCCACCGTCGCGCTCTGCCATGTCCCCTGCCCGCCGACCTCGGCGACGGACACGCCGAAGCGCGTCCTTACCCGTTCGACAAGCGACCGGACGACGCGCCGTTTGGACTTTAGGCTTCGGCTCTCAGGTATGTGGATGGTTACGCTGGCGACGGCTACGTACATAAATAGAACGTTTGTGCATTATATGAGCGAAGCGGGCGGCGGCGGGAGATATAATTGGAGAGTGACCGAGATTCAACGAGACTGGATGCGGGCTGTTGAGCAGACCTGGGTAGTCAGGTACCCGAAGCAGACGCTCGCCACGTTCGGCACCACCAACATCGCCTACTATGTGGTGACCGAGCCGATCTACAGTGAGCTCACCCCGGCCGCCGCCGAAGGGGTGGTCAGGAAGGGCCGCGTCATCGCCGAAAAGCCGGCGATCGTAACGCCCACCTACGCGATGAACCTGGAGGGTTTCAGCACGGAGGCCTACGAGTACATCAGGCACGCGGCGATGGCTTACGGTCCCAACCATCCGGGCATCCTGTACCGCTACAAGAACAACGCCGAGAACTTCGACATCGTGAGCGGAGAGGCCGCAGAGATCGCACACAACATCTCCGACGACCTGGAGCAGCGAAAGGACAACCTTTCGGTCGTCATGGTCGGGGTCGACGAGTGGTGGGACGTGGCGCTGCTCAAGTTCATCTACGAGTTCACCTCAAGCTCGGCGCAGCGAAACTTCGGCGAGATGTCCGCCCGCGGCCTGCTCGATCCTCAGACCGCATTCGGAGGCGCACCACGGGCGGCGATAAACGACATCGAGCGCCTGTTTCGCGCGGCCGAGCGCGGCGGCGACAGGGACCGGCTAAAGGCTGAGCTCGACCGCTGGGGACTGTTCGAGCACTACCAGGACCGTTTCCTGGCGCTCTACCGGCGCCGCTAGCTCAGGCCGGCGCAAGGGCGCGGCCTCAGTCCCGTGCCACGGTCGCCGGGAGGCCGGTTCTGACCGACTCGTAGGCGGCCATCACGACATTGAGGTCACGAAGCGCCTCCTCGCCGCTCATAAGGGGCTCGCGGTCGCCGGCGACGGCGTCGCGGAACTCCTCGAAGATCCCCACCATTCCCTTGTGGTGCTCGCCGGTATCGATCTTCTGGGTGCCCTGGGGCGTGTCCAGCACGAGCTGGTCGCCGAAGGTCGGAAAGCTGAGCATGCCGGCAGAGCCGGTGACCCAGACGTTGTCACGGTAGCCGGTTATGGGCGTCGCGAACGAGAACTGAATCAGGCCGAGGGCGCCGCCAGGCATCGTTGCCGTCAGAACCATCCCGTCCTCCTGATGGCGCTTGGCGCGCTCTGAGTCCGCGGCCGGAACGACGGCGTAGACGCGCTCGGGTAGCCCGCCGAGATTGACCATCGCGTCGATGTCGTGGATTCCGGCGTCCTGGAACAGGCCCCCTCCCGACTTTTCCGGATCGTTGCGCCACTGATCCTCGGCAAACGTCTCCGCAGAGCCGAAGAACTCCCCGGTGAAGATGTTCAGCTCCCGCTGGACCTGGACGAGGCGAACGTCCCCTATCGCGCCGCTCCCGATCAGCTCCTTGGCCTTAAGGACCGTGGGGACGAACCTGAAGTTCTCGGCCACCATCAGCTTCAGTCCGGCCCGGCGGACGACGTCGATCAGCTCCCTGGCCTCCTCGGGGTGCCGGCCGATGGGCTTTTCCATCAGCACGTGCTTTCCGTGCCCTGCCGCAAGGCGCGCGCCCTCAAGGTGCAGGTGATGCGGGGTCAGGAAATACATGGCGTCCACCGCCGGGTCGGCTGCGGCGGCCTCGTAGTCGCCGAAGTGCCCTGCGCCGCCGTAGCGCTCCCTGAACTGCAGGGCCTTCTCCTCGCTCCGGCTGGCGAAATGCAGCTCGATGTCGTCGACGACGAGCCCCCCGGGGCTGCCGGCACCGAGCTGGTCCAGCACGTCCTTGGCGTAATCGCCGCATCCCACAAAGCAGATAGATAGAGCCACCTTTACACACTCCTTACCGCCGGCCGCCCCAGCACTGCAGGAACCTGTCAGCGCGGTCTAGCGTATAAATTAAGAGGTCATGGACACGCAGCGCCAGCCCGATTCTAGCACCGGCCGGACCGCGGTCCCGTCCGGCCTTCCCCTGCCCCCCGAAGCGTTCGGCCGAGGCACCCCGCTGGGGGCGAGGGTCCTTTTCGCAGGGGCGAGGACGGCCCTCGCTCTGATGCTCGTGGCCGGTCTCATCTTCACTTCCGACGGACTCAACCTGAATCCGGCCCAGCGGGCGGCATCTCCACACCTGTACAGCCTGGTGCAGTGGGAGACGGCGAACTTCCTCGACAAGTGGCTTCACCGCGTTTCCTCGGTGCTGCCGTGGAACTCGATCTCTCCCGCAGAGCGCGACGAGATGATCGGCGACTACTTCGCCCTGTCTGCGGCACGCGGCGAGATAGCGGGGCGCCTGGAGAGCGCGGTGCCCAGGGGGGCGACAGCGTCAGAAATCACCGACCTAGAAGCCCAGCTGTCGGCGCTGGACCGCAGCCGGCACCGGATACGGGCCGACGTCGAGGAGGCGCTGGAGGCCGCCATAAGCTCGGTCCTGATCGAGGCGGGGCTGTCATCGGTCGGCGGGCTGATCTTCCCGCCGGTCGACTTTCACCTCACCGAGACGCCGCACGTGCTCGTGACCTCTCCCAGGGATCGCATCGAGCGGGGAGACGAGGCTCTCCTGAAGCCCGGGATAACGATCTCCGACAGCCTGGCCATAGAGCGCGAACTGCTGAACCAACGGAATCTGTCGGCGCTCGTTATACGGATAGGAGGTCTGGCCAGCTACCCGGCCTCCGTGTTCGGCGGCGGGGATCTCAGGTGGACGCTGCAGGTGGCAGCTCACGAGTGGCTTCACCACCACCTGTTTTTCAGGCCCCTGGGATTCGGAATCATGACATCGCATCAGATGCTCACAATCAACGAGACGGTCGCAAACATCGCGGGCAGGGAGATAGGTGACCTCGCATTCGTAAAGCTCGGGGGCCAGATCCCCGAGCCGGAGCATTCCGCACCTCCGGACCCGGCGGATTCAAGCCCTCACCTGGCGGACGCGGCGGGCGGCGGCTTCGACTTCAGGGCGGAGATGCAGGCTACGCGGCTGCACGTCGACGAACTGCTCGCCGAGGGCAGGGTCGGGGCGGCGGAGGCGTACATGGACAGGCGCAGGCTCCAGTTCGTCGACAACGGCTACAACATACGCAAGCTCAACCAGGCCTACTTCGCCTTCCACGGCACGTACGCCGACAGCGCCGCGTCGGTGAGCCCGATCGGAGACCAGGTTCAGGAGTACAGGAATCTCTCCCCGGGCCTGGGGTCCTTTGTTACCGGGATATCCTCGTTCGGCAGCTACGAGGATTTCCTCGCCGACCTTGACAGGCTGCGGGCGGCGGCCCGCTGATGCCATGCCGAACCCGCCGGACGGGTGGGCCCTGTGATAACATCGGTTGTCGCGGCTTTCGGCCGATTCGGCGGCCCGACGGCGAGCCGGTAGAGTACGGCGTGCGGCGTTGGAGGCCACCGGTCCTTAAGGAATGAACCCCAACCGACAAGACGAGCCCGAGATCAACTTCGACCAGGTGACCGAGAGACTGCGGTCGGTCTTCGGGAACCGCGGCGGCGGCGGTCGCGGGATACGCGATCGCGGCCTTGGTCTGTTCGTGTTCGCGGTCTTCACCCTGGCGTTAATCATCTGGCTCTCGACGGGCTTTTACTCCGTTCAGCCAGGTGAGCAGGCGGCCCTGCGCAGGTTCGGCATCTACCAGACGGGGGACCCGAGCGCATTCGTGGGCGGTACAGAGCCGGGGCTGCACTGGTATTTCCCCGCTCCCATCGGTACCCGCAGCGTCGTGCAGGTCGACGAGATCCGGCGCCTGGAGCTCGGTTTCAGGGGCAACACGCCCATACCTGTCGAGTCGCTGATGATCAGCGGCGACACCAACATCGTCGATGTCCAGCTCCTTGTGCAGTACAACATCAAGGACCTTGAGGACTTCCTGTTCCAGGTCGTCGATCCCGGGGGCGCCGTCATAAAGGGCGCGGCCGAATCGGCCCTGCGTCAGGTGGTCGGACAGCGCAATATCGACGACGTGCTCACGACCGAGAAGGAGGCCGTTCAGGCGGACACCGCCCTTGAGCTTCAGCGACTTCTCGACCTGTATGAGACCGGCATAAACGTCACCGAGGTCAAGCTGCAGAACGTCCGTCCGCCCTCTCAGGTACAGGACGCGTTCGACGACGTCGTAAGGGCCCGGGAGGACAAGGACCGCATAATCAACCTTGCCCAGGCCTACGAGGCGGATGTGCTGCCGCGCGCCCTGGGAGAGGCCCAGCGCGTGCTGGAGCTTGCCGAGGCGTTCAAGCAGCAGAAGATAGCCGACGCGACCGGCCAATCCGAGCGATTCCTCGCGGTGCTGGCCGAGTACGAAAAGTCTCGTGACGTCACAAGGCAGCGGCTCTACCTGGAGGCGATGGAGCAGATCCTGCCCGGCATCTCCAAGTACATCATCGACGAGGAATCCGGAGGCAGCCTGCTCCAGTTCCTGCCGCTAACCAGCGATGGAACCGAAACTTCAACCGGCCAGCTGGGGCCCCTGGAGCCCTAGACCATGACTCTGAACAGGGCAGCAATAATCTTCGTCGTGCTGGTGATCCTGACCGGGATCCTGGGGCCGCAGTCGTTCTTCTCCGTAGACGAGACCCAGGTTGCCATCGTCACCCGGTTCGGTGACGTAAAGCAGTCCATAACCGAGCCCGGCCTCCACACGAAGACACCGTTCGTGGACACGGTCACGTACTTTGAAAAGCGCCGCACGCTGTTTGACGCCAACCCGGACGCGCTGATCACCGCCGACAAGAAGCGCCTCGTAATCGATGCGTATGCCATCGGGCGTATAACCGATCCGCTCCTGTTCAGGCAGACCGTGCAGACCTCGCAGCGGGCCGTTACGCGCGGCAATGACATCGTCGCCTCCGAGCTGCGCCGGCAGATCGCCAGCGACGACCAGATCGAGATCATTCGCAACAACCGCGAGCAGATCATGGAGCAGGTCCGCGATGCCGTCGAGCCCAAGCTCGAAGACTTCGGCATCGAGACCGTCGATGTCCGCATAAAGCGCGCAGACTTCCCCAACGAGATCGCAACCGCCGTCTACGCCCGTATGCAGGCAGAGCGAAAGCGGATCGCCGATGCGGAGAGAGCCGAGGGTGCAAAGCAGGACCTTGAGATACGCTCGAACGTCGACAGGCAGGCCACGATCATCCGCGCAGAGGCCGAGCGCGACGCGAACATCCTCAGAGGAGAGGGCGAGGCCGAGGCGGTCACCATCTTCGCGAGCGCACTTGAGCGGGACCCTGAGTTCTACAGGTTCCAGCGCAGCCTTGAGGCATATCGCAATTTCCTGACTCAGAACGCCACCGTCGTGCTGCCCGCGGACAGCGACCTGTTCGCATTTCTCCAGTCGCCCGGCGCCCCGCCCGTCGAGGTGGAGCCGGCCGAAGTAAACGGAGTGCTTAACGGCGAAGGGCTCGACCTGGGTCCCGAGGCTCTGGCCGCCGCAGAGGCGGCAAGGGCCGACCTTGCGGCCAGGCTCGACATCGACGCAGGGGAACCGGAGCTGGTCGGACTGATGCCCGGGGAGTGGGGCGACACCTCGCTGGGTTGTCCTGCCGAGGACACCGCCTACGCGCAGGTCGTTACCTCCGGCTACACGGTGATGCTCGATTACCAGGGAACCGAGTACGACTACCACGTCAGCTCCGACGGCGTGATCGTGGTGCTCTGCGAATAGCGATCTAGCGCCCGAGCAGGTCCCTGTAAGGGACCCCACGGCGACCACCTACCACTACATCGCGCCAACGAGCGCTCCCCACTTTGCCCCCGGGCAAGTCATTCCTGAGACGATGTTCGCCTCATATGAACGAAATCTACTCCCCAGCGGATAGTGGTCGTGGCCCTTGGCCTGGTGGCGATAGTCGTTACCAGCGCCCACATCAACAATGTACTCGGGCCCCTGACCATCATTAACCTATACTCTCCCCACGCTGCACCCTAGAACTCATTGGGAGCTAAGAAAGAGAGATGAACCAGATTCTTCAACAGGCTTTCGAGAGAGCTTCCGAACTCCCGGAGGAAGAGCAGGGCAGGTTCGCTCGGTTTCTGTTGTCCGAATTGGATTCGGAGCGGCTATGGGCGGAACTCTTCAGCCGTCCCGAATCCGAGGAAATGCTGGAGAGTCTGGCGGATGAGGCTCTGGCGGCTCACCGGGCAGGCCTGACTGAATCCCTTGATGCTCAAGAACTGTAGGCGTGCGATCGTACACGCAGGGGAGATTCTGGACTGCTTATGGCCGTATCCCCGAACAGGTGAAGCGGCAGGCCCGCGAGTCTTACCGATTCTTTGAACCGGACCCTAACCACCCCAGTCTGGATTTCAAGCGCTTAACCCGGCGGCGTCGCGTCTACTCGGTGCGAGTGAGTATGAATTATCGTGCCCTTGGTGTCTTTGACGAGGGGGATATCGTCAGGTTTTGGGTAGGCCCGCACCACGAATACGACAGGCTACTTAAGCGAATCTAACCAAACGGCCAGTCTCCCACGATAGCTCACGGATCTCATGAGGGTCCTATGGTCTCTGCCCGCAGAGTCGCCGACGCGGCGATGGCATTGACGTCCCTCTCCCGGGCATGTCGGCCTCTGCCCGCCGACCCGGCGGGCCTCCCGGCACCGCACCTTCGCGCGAATATAATAGACCCCGTCCAAACCCGACGCGGTCGCCGCAGGTCACGGACCTGTCGGCCGCTCCACGAGGCGGAGCCTACCCATCAGACCGATCGAAGTCCTCGTCCATCCCGCCGGGCCGGGATCCGTCTCAGTCCCTTGGCTGGCAGGGATCGCAGACTCCGCGCTCGCGGCGCTTGAGCTGCCCGCCGACGCCTCCGTCGAGGTTGTCGTCACGGACGATGAGACGGTCCGCGAGTTGAACCTGCGCCACCGGGGACTCGACGAGACCACCGACGTCCTGTCCTTTCCCGCCGCACCGAAGGAAGCCGACGACTTCGTACTGCCTGCCGATGGCGGCATTGCGGGGTCCATAGGGGAGATCGTCGTCTCGTGGCCGCAGGCGGTCAGACAGGCGGAGTCGGCAGGGCGTGGCCGCGAGGACGAGGTCGCGTTCCTGCTGGCCCACGGCATACTGCACCTTGTCGGACACGACCACGAGGAGCCGGCCGAGCGGGCCCGGATGGAGGAAGAGCACAGGCGGCTGCTGGCGGCCATGCTGGGGTCAAGGGCTTCCGACATCACGGTGAGCTACCCGTCATGAGCCAGGTGCTGTACAGGAAGTGGCGGCCCAGGACCTTCACGGACGTGGTCGGCCAGCCCACCACCACCCAGACGCTGCAGAGGGCCGTCGAGTCGGGCCGCGTCGCACACGCCTACCTGTTTTGCGGACCGCGCGGCACCGGCAAGACGAGCACGGCGCGCATCCTGGCAAAGGCCATTAACTGCCTTTCCCCCCGGGGCGGGGAGCCGGATAACGCCTGCTCAATGTGCGCCTCCATAGACGAGGCCCGCGCCCTGGACCTGGTCGAGATCGACGCGGCGAGCAACCGCGGGATAGACGACATCAGGAACCTTCGGGAGAGAGTCCAGTACACCCCCGCGGAGGCGAGAGTAAAGGTCTACATAGTCGACGAGGCCCACATGCTCACCGAGCAGGCATTCAACGCCCTGCTGAAGACCCTCGAGGAGCCGCCGGCCCACGTTGCATTCGTGCTCGCCACCACCGAGGCCCACAAGATCCCACCGACGATCGCATCGCGCTGCCAGCGCTTCGACTTCCGCAGGATAAGGCGCCAGGACACGGCCGGGCGCCTCTCTGCGATCTGCGCGGGAGAGGGGGTCGAGGCGGACATGCCCGCACTCGACCTGATATCGAGGACGGCGGGCGGAGGCCTGAGGGACGCTGTGAACCTGCTCGAGCAGGCGATAGTCTCGTACGATTCCCCGATCACCGAGGCCAACGTCCGCGACCTGCTGGACATGGGCGGAGACGAGGCCTCCCTGGCGCTCGCGGCGCAGATCCTCGAGGGCCGCACCGCCGACGCGCTGCGCACCGTTAATGAGGTGGCGGCCCAGGGCAGCGACCTGCGCCAGCTGCACCGCGGCCTGATCGACCGCCTGCGCGCCACCCTGCTGGTCAGCAGCGGTGCGGACCTGGATGTCGGATACACCGAGGAAGAATCCGCGCAGATCGGCCGGCTGGCCAGAGCCGCGGCGACCGCTGATATCGTCAGGGCGGTCAGGCTGCTGACCGCTGCCGACATGCGTCTCGACCCCTCCTCGACCCTGACCCTAGAACTGGCGATCGTCGAGGCCGGCCTGAGGCCGGAGCCTCCTGCCTCTGCCCCGCCCCCGGCCCCGTCCAGCGGGAAGCCGGCTACCAGGCCACGCAGTCGCCCGGCGACGGCCGAAGGGGGCGAGGCCGCTGGGGCCGCACAGCAGAAGCCGCCGCAAAGGCGGGTTCAGCAGCGACAGCCGGCACCTGCAGCCCGACAGCAGCAGCCGGACGCAAGGACGCAGCGACCAGCCCCGGAGCCGGTCGCAGAGAGCGCCCTGCCGTCCGATCCGGCCGAGCGGCTGGAGGCTCAGTGGGGGGCGCTCACACAGTCCCTGCGCTTTGAGAAGGGCGGCAAGTACAACCTCAAGGCGCTGCTGGTTGCCAGCAACGGGCGGGAGGTCTCGGAGGATTCGATTACGCTCAGGTTCCCGCACCCGTCCCACCTGGAGAGGATGCAGCACGAGCTCGGCATACCCGACAGCCGCAAGCGGCTCAGGGACGCTTTTGCCCGCGTAATGGGCAGGCCTTATGATGTACGGGTCGAGGCGGCCGAGCGCGCCGAACAGGGCGGCGGACCCACCGGGTCGCGGGGCAGCCAGCTGGTGAGAGCGGCCCAGCAGCTGGGGGCTGAGATCGTCGCCGAGACGGCCGTGGACAGCAAGGACAGCGAGGCCCGGAGTTGAACAAGAGGTTTCTCAAACAGGCCCAGCAACTGCAAAGGCAGATGGCACGCGTCCAGGAGGACCTCGAGTCCGCCACCGTCGAGGGCAGTGCTGGCGGAGGCGTGGTCAGGGCCGTCGTGACCGGCAAGATGCGCCTCGAATCGATACACATTGACCCGGAGGCGGCCGCAGAGGACGTCGCAATGCTGGAGGACCTGGTCGCTGCGGCGGTCAATGACGCCCTCGAGCGGGCGCAGGAGATGGCCGCTGCCAGGATGGGGGCGCTCACAGGGGGCCTCAACATCCCGGGCCTGACCTAGGAGCGTGTGACGCAGGGCGGACAAAGAGAGGCGGGTCCGGTAAGCAGGCTCATCGACGAGTTCCACAAGCTGCCGGGGATCGGACCCAAGACCGCTCAGAGGCTGGCCTATTACCTCATACGCATGCCGGCCGACGAGGCCCGGGGTCTGGCCGAGGCGATCGGCTCGGTAAAGGACCGGATCGTCCTGTGCGGCGAGTGTTTCGACATAACCGAATCGGACCCCTGTTCGATCTGCGTTGACGAGGGCAGGGACCGCTCCCGGCTGTGCGTGGTCGAAGAACCGCTGGACGTCCGGGCGCTCGAGCGAACCCGCTCCTACAACGGCCTTTACCACGTCCTGCACGGCGTAATCTCCCCCATCAACGGCATCGGTCCGGAAGACCTGAAGATAAGGGGATTGCTGGAGAGGCTTCGGACCGACGGCGTAAAGGAGATAGTGATCGCCACCAACCCGAACGTCGAGGGTGAGGCAACCGCACTTTACCTGCAGCGCCTGCTGGCGGCCCTGGGGGTGAACATAACCCGACCCGCGCGGGGTCTGCCCGTTGGCGGCGACCTGGAGTACGCGGACGAGGTCACCCTCGGCCGTGCGATAGAAGGACGCCAACCCTTCTGAGGGCCCGTGGCCAAGGTCGCGAGGGGTGGCCCTGGCGACGAGGGATATGCCGAGACCGAGAGTCTACAAGACCGAGGCGGTCGTCGTCAGGCAATCGCCCCTGGGAGAGGCCGACCGGGTTGTTACCCTGCTCTCGCCGGAGCGAGGGCAGATAAGGGCCGTTGCCAAGGGTGTGCGCCGCACCAGCGGCAGGCTGACCGGACACATGGAGCTCCTCAACCGCGTCCAGGTCTCCCTGGCCGAGGGACGCAACCTTGACATCGTCGTGGAGGCCCACTGCCTTAACGGATTCCCCGCGCTGCGCAGCGATCTCGGCAAGGTCGCCGCGGGGATGTACGTGGCCGAGATAGCCGACGCGTTCTCGGTGCCGCAGGAAGACGATCACGGGGACTCTGATGCGCGGGAGATTTACGGGCTGGTCGCCGAGGTTCTTGGCGGGCTGGAGGCTGGAGGCCCAGCCGATGGGCTGCTGGCCTGCTTTAAGGTCCGACTGCTGGCGGTGGCGGGGCTTGCGCCCGAGCTGTCGGCATGCATCGAATGCGGCCTCACCCTGGCGCAGAGGGAGCACGCCTACAGCGCAGCCGCCGGGGGCATGGTCTGCCCGGACTGCGTCACCGCCGCGCCGGGGCCCTATCTCACCGTGTCCGTCAACGCCATAAAGACGCTTCGCTATTACATGTCTCAGGGCCTGGCCGGCGCGACCTCTCTACAGGTGCCATCCCCGGTGCTGGCGGACGTCAGCAGGGTCCTGGACACGCACCTTCGTTACCACCTGGACCGGGAGCCGAGATCCGCCGGCTTTCTCCAGTCGATCAGCCGGGACCCCGCCGGCCCCTAGAACTGCGGCCGGCTACATGGACGTCCTTGCGACCATGCCCTGCAGCAGGCGGTCGGGAAGGAGCCTGGCCGCGTACACCCCTACGTGGGCTTCGAACCCCACCGGGTACCTCAGCTTGGGCCGTGGCGAGACGATGATCCTCTCGATCAGCTTTGCGATCTTTATCGGGTCGTGGGTAAGCAGCCTGAAGCGGCCGTGCTTTCTGCGATAGGCCTCTATGTGAGGTCCGTATGGAAGCTCCTGCGACTCGGCCCTCTCGCCATCGACTGTGTTGTTCTGAAACTCGGTGCCGAAAAGGCCCGGTTCGATCAGGGAAACCTTGATGCCAAAGGGCCATAGCTCCATGCGCAGCGCCTGGGTCTGCGCCTCCAGGGCGAACTTGCTGGACGCGTAGGCGCCGTTAAAGGGCGTTACCACCCACCCGGCGACCGAGCTGATATTGACTATGCGTCCCGCCCCGCTCTTCCTCATGGCCGGAATCACTAGGTTTGCGAGCCTGAAGGGGGCGAAGACGTTGGTCCTGAACTGGTCGACCATCTGCTCGACGGTCATGCCCTCGAGCGGTCCCCACAGTGCGTAGCCGGCATTGTTGACCAGGACGTCAATCGCTCCATGGTCGGACACGACGCCCGGCAGGACCTCCTCGACGCATCCGGGGCGCCCACCGTCAAGGTTGATATCGAGCTCGAGCGGCACGAATCTCCCTGGGGCAGCCTCGGCCTCGGCCAGTACCGGGGCGAGCCTGTCTATCGAGCGGCTCGTGCCGATAACCGTGTAGCCCTTGCCGACCAGGTGCAGTGCGGCCACCTTGCCGATTCCGGAAGAAGCCCCGGTAATCAGTACGTTCCTTAGTCTGTGCGCTGGCATCAGGATTCCGAGGGCAAGCCGAAGACGCCTGCCGAACTGGGATTCCGATTATATGATAGGAAGTCGCATGATCATCGCAGTCATAGGTTCTTCGACCGCCGGGGGCTCCCTGGCCGATACCGCCGAGGAGGTGGGTCGCGAGCTGGCATCGCGGGGCGCAAAGGTCGTCTGCGGCGGCCTCGGCGGCGTGATGGAGGCGGTCTGCAGGGGGGCACAGTCGGCGGGAGGAACGACCATAGGGATCCTGCCGGGCAGCGACCCGACGGTGGCCAACCGGTACGTGGACATTCCTATCTGCACCGGCATCGGGTACGCTCGGAACGTGATCGTCGTAAAGACGGGTGATGCGGTTATCGCGGTCGGGGGCGCGTTCGGCACGCTCTCTGAGATCGGGCATGCGCTGGCCGACGGTATACCCGTCGTAGGGCTGGGCACGTGGACCATCTCCCAGCCCGGCATACCCGTCGACTCGATACAGGTGGCGGCCGATCCCGCCGACGCCGTCGACCGGGCAGTGGCGGCTGCGAACGCCCGCCCGCACCGCCTCACCGCAACGGCGGAGGAACTGCGCGGTTGAGCCTCATCACCATCTCCTCGGTCTCGGCGCGCGAGATACTGGATTCCCGGGGTGGTCCCACCGTCGAGGCGGATGTGCTTCTCTCCGATGGGTCGATGGGGCGCGCCTCGGTTCCTTCCGGGGCCAGCACGGGCTCACTGGAGGCCATCGAGCTGCGGGACAGGGACCCGAAACGCTATGGGGGGCTTGGCGTGCTGAGGGCCGTGGCAAACGTCAACGGCGAGATCGCCTCGGCCATCACCGGCCATCGAGTAACCGACCAGCGCGCACTAGACCAGCGGCTGATCGAGCTTGACGGGACCGCGAACAAGGCTCGTCTCGGCGCCAACTCCATCCTGGCGGTATCGCTGGCCTACGCCCAGGCATCGGCGGCCAGCCGGGGCGAGAGCCTCTATGGCTATATTGGTCAAGAGTACACGGGGACCAAGCCCCAGAGCGGCTACACGATCCCCGTGCCCATGTTCAACATCATCAACGGGGGAAAGCACGCCTTCGAGTCCACTGACTTCCAGGAGTTCATGGTGGTGCCCGCCGGATTCGACACCTACCAGGAGGCCATGCGGGCAGGCTCGGAGGTATACCACGCACTCAAGCAGCTGCTGCAGGAGCGTGGCAAGTCCACCATCGTCGGTGACGAGGGAGGGTTCGCCCCGAGCCTGAAGAACAACCGGCAGGCGGTCGAGTGGCTGCTGCGCGCGATCGAGCAGGCCGGCTACCGCCCCGGCGACCAGTGCTTCGTGGCGATCGATGTGGCGGCCTCCGAGCTGCGCCAGGCAAACGGCGACACCCTCAGCCGGCCGGCCGGAAGCGTCTACTACGACCTCACGAGCCTCGACACCACGCTCACCTCCGAGCAGCTCATCGCCGTCTACGAGGACTGGGTAACGAAGTATCCCGTAATCGGCATCGAGGATGGAATGGCCGAGGACGACTGGTCTGGCTGGACGGAGATGACCAGCAGGCTCGGCTCCCGCACGCAGCTGATCGGGGACGACCTGTATGCGACCAACACCGGGATAATCAGGCGCGGGATCGAACGCGGGGCGAGTAACGGCGTCCTCATAAAGCCCAACCAGATCGGCACTCTCACCGAGACGCTCGATGCGGTCGCGCTGACCAGGGACGCGGGCTGGAGGACCATCATCAGCCATCGCTCTGCGGAGACGGAGGACACCGCCATCGCGGACCTCGCCATCGGGACCGGCGCCCGCCAGATCAAGGCCGGGGCACCGGCCCGCAGCGAGCGCACCGCCAAGTACAACCGGCTGCTGCACATCGAGCTCGAGCTCGGCGGCCAGGCCACCTACGCCGGCCGCGCGGCATACGAGGCCGTCATCGGAGCCCCGATATAATCCGGCCCGCACCGGTCGGTTCTCAGGGAAGCAACAAAGGCAAGGATTCAGAGGTACAGCGCGCATGACGCCCACGCGGATAGGCATAAACGGTTTCGGCAGGATAGGCAGGCAGGTCCTTAAGGCTGTGCTCGAGCGGCACGGCAGCGAGCTCGACGTTGTGGCCATCAACGACTTGACCGACACCAGGACCAACGCCCACATGTTCAAGTACGACACGAACTACGGGGTGTCGACGTCCAGCGTCGAGGCTACAGAAGAGGCCATAGTCATCGATGGCAAGCCGATCACGGTGCTCGCAGAGCGCGACCCTGCGGCCCTGAGGTGGGGCGATCACGGCGTGGACATAGTGGTCGAATCGACTGGCTTTTTCACCGACGCCGCCAAGGCCGCGGGCCACATCGAGGGCGGGGCCAAGAGGGTGATCATCTCCGCGCCGGCCAGCGGCGAGGACATAACGGTGGTAATGGGGGTAAACGAGGGTGGGTACGAACCGGACGCCCACCGGGTGATTTCCAACGCATCGTGCACCACCAACTGCATCGCCCCGATGGTCAAGGTGCTAGACGACTCATTCGGTGTCGAGCACGGCCTGATGAGCACCATCCATGCGTACACGAACGACCAGAAGATCCTCGACCAGGTCCATTCAGATCTGCGGCGGGCGAGGGCGGCGGCGATGAACGTGATCCCCACCTCGACGGGTGCGGCGAAGGCGGTGGGTCTGGTGCTCCCCCACCTGAACGGTAGGATCCACGGCATGGCCTACCGTGTGCCCACCTCGACCGTGTCCGTCACGGACTTTACGGCCAGCCTCAAGCGTCCTACGACCGCCGAGGAGATCAACGACGCCTACAGGGAGGCGGCTTCAGGCGGCCTGAGCGGTATCCTCGAATATACGGATGAGCCCCTGGTCAGCAGCGACTTTCGGCAGAATCCCCACAGCGCCATAATCGACGGCCTCTCGACCATCTGCATGGGCGGAGACTTCGTGAAGGTCCTGGGCTGGTACGACAACGAGTGGGGCTATAGCTGCCGCACCTCGGACCTAGCGGCCTATGTGGCGAAGCGAGGCGTCTAGAGCGGCGCGCCGCTATCCACTCCGAGCGGCAGCGGCCCGTGCATTCAGCAACCCCGGGCCCTGCGCCCTGTCGTGGCGGTGGGCGTCGACGCAGCTGCCGAAAGGGCCCTCTCGCCTCACCCACGAGGCGCGGTTATAATGGCGGCAGAGTCGAGGAGTGTGTGACCCTGTGAACGGTACGACGGTCAGGCTGTTGCCGGACAGGCGTCCATCCTGTTAGTCACTATGTAAGCATCGGCCCCTGGGGCCGTACGGAGGCAGATCAATGGCTACTGAGACCAAGATAGAGTCCGGCGCCGCGCAGACAGCCACCTGGCGAGTCAAGAGCGGGCTGGCCCAGATGCTCAAGGGCGGAGTGATCATGGACGTCGTCACCGCCGAGCAGGCCAAGATTGCCGAGGATGCAGGCGCTGTGGCCGTTATGGCCCTGGAGCGCGTCCCATCCGACATCCGCAGCGCCGGTGGCGTTGCCAGGATGTCCGACCCGACCAAGATCAGGGAGATCATCGACGCGGTGACCATCCCCGTGATGGCCAAGGCCAGGATCGGCCACTTCGTCGAGGCACAGGTCCTCGAGGCCCTGGGCGTGGACTATATCGACGAGTCTGAGGTGCTGACTCCCGCCGACGAGAACAACCACGTGGACAAGCACCAGTTCAAGGTGCCGTTCGTCTGCGGATGCCGGGATCTGGGCGAGGCCCTGCGCCGCATAGGCGAAGGGGCGGCGATGATCCGCACCAAGGGCGAGGCAGGCACGGGCGACATAGTCGAGGCGGTCCGCCACGCCCGTTCGGTACTGGGAGAGATCCGGCGGATACAGGGCATGGACGAGGCCGAGTTGATGGCGACAGCCCGCGACCTGAAGGCCCCGTTCGAGCTCGTCCAGGAGATTCACGAGACCGGCAAGCTGCCGGTAGTCAACTTCGCTGCCGGAGGCATAGCCACCCCGTCGGACGCAGCGCTCATGATGCAGATCGGCGTCGAGGGCGTTTTCGTCGGCTCCGGCATATTCAAGTCATCCAACCCGTCCCTGATGGCCTCGGCCATCGTCAAGGCGACCACGCACTACGAGGACGCGGAGATCATTGCCGAGGTCTCAACCGGGCTCGGCGACGCCATGCCGGGACTCTCCGTTCGCAAAATGCCCGTAGAGGAGCATCTGGCCGTTCGCGGATGGTAGGGGTGTAGACAGCACTCTATATGGCGCGAATCGGCGTCCTGGCCATACAGGGCGACTTCATCGAGCACCGTCACGCCCTGGAAAGGGTGGGGGTCGAATCGTGCGAAGTCCGCCTGCCGGACCAGCTGGACGGTGTCGACGGGCTGATAATCCCCGGCGGTGAGAGCACGACGATAGTGCAGCTCATCGACATCTACGGCTTCAGGCCCGCCCTTGAGGATGCCGCAGGAAGGGGCCTGCCGATCTGGGGTACCTGCGCCGGCATGATCGTAATGGCCAAAAGGCTCACCGACCGAAGGCCGGACCCCCTGAAGCTGATGGACATCGTGGTTTCCCGCAACGCCTTCGGCAGGCAGGTGGACAGCTTCGAGGCAGACCTTGAGATCACGGGGCTCGACCATGCGCCCTTCCGGGCGGTCTTCATCAGGGCGCCCGTGGTCGACGAGATTGGCCCGGGTGTGCAGGTACTGGCCGAACTGGACGACGGACGTCCCGTGGCGGTTCGCCAGGGCACGCTGCTGGCCACAGCGTTTCACCCGGAGCTGACCTTCGACTCGCGCATGCACCGGCTGTTCGCAGACATGGCGGGGGGATCGGCCAACGAGGCCCCATGATCCGGGCGATCCAGATCTCCGACCTGCCCCGCTGCCTGCTCATGGGGTTTGGACAGACTCAGAATCGCGTCTACTCGCGCTCCGACCCGGGCCGATCCACGCCGGAGTGGATTGCATTGCCCATCGACGCGGTGCGCGGCATGTCCGGCTCGAGGGGCGCCATCGTAAGGGCGTGGATCGACGGAGCTCGCATCCTCTGCCTGGCGGTGGCCTCCAGGATGGCCGGACCGCAGAGCTGGGAGCTGAGCAGGCTGCAGGTCAGCGCCGGTGCCGAAGACAGCGTCGCCGGCGTGCTGACGGCCGTATTCGCGTCCGCCCAGAAGCGATCGGCGACGAACATGTCGGCGCGCGTGCTGGCCGGTGACCCGGTGGCAGATGAGCTCAGCCGTGCGGGACTGCTCCCGGCGCACGCCGAGACCCTCTATCGGGGCCGGGGCTCCGGTGCCCGCATCGATCCCCCGCGGGGGATCAGGCCCAGAGAGGACGAGGATGAGCACGGCATATTCCGCCTCTACAGCGCCTGCACGCCTCCCGAGGTGAGGGCCCTTGAGGGGATGACGCTCGAGCAGTGGTCGGCATCCCGCTGGGACGGCCCGGGACGGGCAGACGAGTACGTGCTGGAGTCCGGACAACGGATCACGGGCTGGCTGAGGGTGCTCGCGCTAGGCGCGGCAACCGACCTTTCGATCATGGTCCACCCCGACTGCCCGGACCAGGACGCCGCCGCGCTGACGGATCTCGGCCTGGCGCTGACCCCGGCGAACGGTCCCGTCGTGTCGTTGATCCCCGGCTACCAGCCGACAGTGGGCCGCGCGGCAGACAGGGCCGGCCTGGCGGCCCGGGCCGAGTTCAAGGTCCATGCCCGGTCGGTTCGCGCAACCGAGAAACTATTCCAGGAGGTTGGAGCCTACGAAGTCGTATCTTCCTGAGCCTCATCCCGTCGGGGACAGAGAGCTGTCGGACCTAGACCTGCTGGTCAGCGTCCTTCCCGACCACATAAGGGACGCCCTTGCCGCAAGGAGCGACCTTACCGGTCTGCTGGAGGTCGTAATCGACCTCGGCCGGCTGCCCGAGGCGCGGTTCGCAAGCGACGCCGCCCCGCTTGGCGACAGGGAGGTCACCGAGGCCGACATCTCCCACGTCACCGGCCGGGTCGGCGAGTTCGGCGAGGATAACAGGGCGGGCATAGAGAGAACCCTCCATCGCATCTCTGCAATCCGCAACAGGAGCGGCCGCGTTGTCGGCCTGACGCTGAGGGTCGGGCGGGCGGTGTTCGGCACCATCAGGATCATCGAGGACCTGATCCTCACAGGAAAGAGCACGCTCCTGCTCGGCCGACCCGGTGTGGGCAAGACCACCATGCTGAGGGAGGTCGCGCGGGTGCTGGCCGACTCGGCCCTCAAGCGAGTAGTGATCGTCGACACCTCCAACGAGATCGCCGGAGACGGCGACATCCCGCACCCGAGCATAGGCGGTGCACGGCGCATGCAGGTGGGAAGGCCGGCGCATCAGCACGCGGTGATGATCGAGGCGGTCGAAAACCACATGCCGCAGGTGATAGTCATCGACGAGATCGGGACCGAGCTGGAGGCGACCGCGGCCAGGACGATCGCCGAGCGGGGCGTCCAGCTGGTGGCCACCGCACATGGCAACACGCTCGAGAACCTGGCCAGGAACCCGACGCTGTCGGACCTGATCGGCGGCATCCAGACCGTGACGCTGGGAGACGAGGAGGCGCGCAGGAGGAGGACCCAGAAGACGGTGCTGGAGCGCCGGGCGCCCCCGACCTTCGACGTCCTTGTGGAGATCCAGAACTGGAACACCGTCGCGGTGCACGACGACGTGGCCTCGGTGGTGGACCGCATGCTGCGGGGCGTTCAGGTCGCACCCGAGATTCGCACCCTTGACGAGCGCGGCAATGTGTCGCGCACCCGGCCGACCGCCCTGGCCACCGGCGGGCCTGCCGGGCGACGGACGGAGCGGTTTGAGCCTCTCACCGAGGCCGATGGCGACCACTCCCCTGCCTCAGGGGCCGAATCCGGGGCGGCGCTGGAACAAACTACCCCGACGCGTCCAACCCACATCATGCCCTACGGCGTAAACAAGGGCAGGCTCCAGCAGGTGGTCGCCTCGTCCGGGCTGGCCATAGAGATCGTGGAGGGCATAAAGAGCGCCGATCTGGTGCTGACGACCAAGAACTACTACCGCAGGCGCACCGCCGCCCTGAGGTCGGCCGAGCAGCAGGGAAAGCCCGTCTACGTGCTCAGGCGCAACACCCTCTCTCAGATCGAGCAGTTCATAAAGGCGATTGCCCGGCAAAACGGTCGCAGCCAGCAGAGCACGGCCGTTCTCAGCGCGCTTTCGGAGGCCGAGCAGGCGGTCCAGAGCGTCAGGACGGGCGATCAGGACGAGATAGAGCTCACTCCCCAGGGTGCCTATGTGCGCCATCTCCAGCACGCGATCGCAGACAAGTACGGGCTATCGTCCACCAGCACCGGGCGCGATCCCCGGCGCAAGGTGGTCATCTACCGCTAGCCCGGCGGACGGGCCGGGGCGCGCGAGATGTCGGTGCTGATAACGTTCGAGGGAGGGGACGGATCGGGAAAGTCGACGCAGGCGGACCTGCTCAGGCAGCGGCTCGCAGAAGACGGCTTCCCCGTGCTGCTGGTGCATGAGCCGGGGGGAACACCCCTGGGAGAATCGATCCGCAGGCTTGTAAAGAGCCAGTCCATGTCCAGGAGGGAGTCCCTGAGCCCGGTCTCGGAGCTGTTCCTGTTCCTCGCAGCAAGAGCGCAGCTCGTTTCGAGCGTCATCAAGCCCGCGCTCAGCCGCCCGGGGGCGGTTGTGATCTGCGACCGCTACATGGACTCAACCGTCGCCTACCAGGGCTACGGCCGCAGACTAAGCGTGGGCATGGTCCGGTCCGCCAACGAGACCGCGGTCGACGGCGTGGTCCCCGACCTCACCTTCTTTCTGGACCTGCCTCCCGCCGTGGCCGAGAGGCGTGCCGGTGCCCAGGCCCGCCTGGAGGGGGCGACGGACACCGGCGCCCCGAGGCTGGAGCCGGAGGGAATGCGCCGCTTCGAGGAGGAGACGGCCGCCTTCCACAGGCGCGTCTATGATGGATACGTAAAGATGGCGGCCGGGGAACCCGACAGGTGGCGAAGGATAGACGCTACGAAACCGGAGCCGGAGATCGCCGGGGAGGTGCGCCGCCTGGCAGAGGACGTGCTGGCGGGAATGGTCACGACCGCCTCGGCGACCGGCAGCGATGACGATAAGGAGGGGTGGGGGCAGCCGCCCCTCTTCTAGCGGGAGGCTAAGACAGCCATGGACGACCGAGAAAAGACCGCAGAATTTCTGGCCGGGCGCGAGATCGCCGATCTGGTGACGCTGATGCCCGACGGTGCGCCGCACGTGGCCCCGGTCTGGTACAAGTTCGACGGGGAATCCTACGTGGTGCTCGCAGAGCCGTCCACCGTCAAGGTCCGCAACGTCCGGCGGGACCCCAGGGTCGCGGTCTCGATCGCAAGCCGCGACAGGCCATACGGGTACGTTCTCATCCAGGGTAAGGCGGAGATATCCGAGGGGGACACCGACCCGCTACTTTACGAGATGTCCTACCGGTATCTGGGCAGGACCGAGGGGCACGAGTACGCCGTCACGACCAGCCAGCAGCACTCGTTCGTATTCATCACCATCACGGCCGACAAGACGATTACGTACTTCGACTCCTAGACTACCAGCACCGAACTACCAGACCTCCGCACGCATCGGCTCCACCGGTCGGGGCACACCGGCTATCACCCTCCGGTCCTCCACGATCGACCTGGGGTTCTCGTTGACCAACCTTTCGGCCTCCTTGGCGCCAATCAATTCTGCGGCCGCGGCGAGGCCGGGACCCAGCGCGGGCGACCTGGGACCATCTGGCCGGTGACAGTCCGAGGCCATAACGTGGGCCAGGCCGCCCCGGACTAGGTCCTCGGTGAATCGGCGCACTTCGGCACCGAAGTGGCCCAGCAGGCTTCCGGCCGTGATCTGCGAGAGCATTCCCGCCTCTACGAAATCGACCAGGATCTCTGGTCTTTGCTGCACGACCTCGATGCGCTCCGGGTGGGCCAGCACGGGCGTGATTCCGAGCGACTGAACCTGCGACAGCGTCGATTCCAGGTAGTCGGGATGGCCGAAAAATGGCATCTCGATCAGTGCGTACCTGGTGTTGCCTATGGGAAGGGCCCTTCCGTCGGCGAACATCTCGCCCAGCTCAGGGACGACGTGGTTCTCCATTCCCATGACCAGCCCGAGAGGGATTTCACTGTCGCCGAGCATGGAGTCCAGACGCGAGCGAAGTTCGATCGCCTTTCCCGGGGAGGACAGCTCGTTCACGTCCTTCATATGGGGCGTGGCCACCATCAGGGTGGTCCCGCAGCGGGCGGCAACCGATGCCATGGCGAGCGCCTCCTGCACCGTACGGGCACCGTCGTCCAAGGCGGGAAGTATGTGTGCGTGAAGGTCGTACAAGGCTCTACGGTCCCTGCGGAATGTTAGGCCGGGCCGTGGGCTCCGGCAAGGCGCTCAACCTGCGAGCGGACCATCGACACCCGCGCCACGGCTCCGATTGTTGCCACGGGTCCGCTCTGCTAAAATCCGTTGGCTTCGGCAGACCCCCCTTGCGCATGCCCACCGCTCAGACCTCCAATCTAGGACCCTAGCCCGGGTGCCGCAGAACGCATCAATAAGAACCTTCGACTGGTCCGACCTTCCGGAGTGGACCGCGCTCGTTAACGACCTTGACGGGACGAGCGCCGCCGGCATCGAGACCTCCGTGGGATACAAGAGGCTGTTTCTGTCACAGCCGTCGGTCGACGCGGAGGAAAACTGCTTTGTGGCGGAGGTCTCCGACGAGTATGCCGGTATGGCGCGCGTCTCGCCTGAGCCGCTCATCGGCCGCGCGGTCGCCGAGATCGCCGTGCTGCCCAAGCACCGGAGGCGGGGGGTCGGACGCCAGCTCCTGGACAAGGTCATGGAGCGGGTTAGCGTACTCGGTCTTCCCCTCCTGCACATTCAGGTCTCGGTGCACAGCAGGGGCGGCCGCTTTCTCCTGGAGGACTCGGGCTTTTACGCCGTAAGGAGGTACTGGCGCCTGACGGCCGAGTCGGACGGCATCGAGGCGCCGTCGATGCCAGTTCACCACTCCATCAGGCCGTTTGAGCTCGACCGCGACGAGGAGACGCTCACCGACCTCCAGAACGACGCATTCGGACAGAGCTGGGGATTCTCACCCAACACGGTTGAGCAGATAGCGACGAGAGTCAGGCTGAGGCCCTGGGAAGCGGACGGCATCCTGCTGCTGGAGAGCGGGGAAGAGGTATGCGGGTACAACTGGACCCACAGGCCCCGAGAGTCGAACTCGCCGAGCGGGGTGATAGGCATGACCGGAGTTCACCCCGACCACAGGCGAAGGGGTCTGGGCCGAGTCATCGTCACCGCAGGCATGGCCTACCTGCGCGCAAAGGGTGCCAGCGTGGTAAGGCTTGAAGTCGATCACAGCAACAAGCCGGCGAGGGAACTGTACCTGTCTCTTGGCTTTAACCTGACGGACGAAACGGTCTGGTACGAGCTTAACCTGGAAGACTAAGCGCCCTTCAGCCGGTCCACCGCGCCGGCAATCCGACGTCCACACATGCAAGCTCGCCACCGGGGTGACAGTACCGAACGTACGCCTCGTCTCGGCCACGGAAAGCGCGGTACCCTGGTCTCCGTGTCCACCCTGAGGCGTGGCGGTGCCTTCCTCGACCGCTGACCATCCGCTTGATCCCGGACAACGTCAAAGCGACCTCCCACCCCATTCTGGTCTGGCTGATGCGTCAGTGCGCCGGGCCGCAGGACTCGCCGTCCGGGAAAGTCTGCTGAAACTTGCGTTCCTCGGGGCAAAGAGATTGGCCCTCCGCATCATCCTCGCATCAAACGAGCGCTCTCAACCAGTCCCACCGGGTCCATGGCGCCCAGCCCAGCAAGAGAGTTTAGCGATTTCTTTGACCTAGCGGCTCCGGGACCTGCGTCCCCACAAGTCCTACATCGCCACCTCACACCGGAGAGTTCGCAGAAGGGTACACTTGGAATTTGAAATAAGGAGGCAAGGTTTGGCCAAGTACCTTTATCAGGCGAATTACACACCGACAGGAATGCAGGGTCTGCTTCGGGAAGGCGGCACTTCGCGACGGAAGGTCTTCGAAGAGATGGGCAGGGAGCAAGGCGGGCAGTTGGAGGCGTTCTACTATGCCTTCGGCGGTGCGGACCTGTACATCATCTTTGACCTGCCCGATGCTGCGACGGCTGCCGCGATCTCCCTTGCCATCACGGCGGGAGGAGCGCTCAGCCTCAGCACGGTGCAGTTGATCACGCCAGAGGAAATCGACATAGCCGGGCAGAAAACGGTGAACTACCGCCCTCCTGGGGCTTGATCGCCGACCCACAGAACCATGCGAAAGCTAGTGGTGATCGGCGGTGGGCCTTCCGGGCTCGCCACCGCCTGCACGCTCTGCCGACGCTGAGTCGAGGCAACGATTCCAAAAGCCGCCGATCATGCCGGTGGAGGCCCGGCGCGATGCGGCGCCGGACTTGGCGGCAGGAAGGTGTCCCGGACGAAAATGTCTGGTATCGGACAGTAAGGTACGTACGCGTACGGGCATATGTTTTCAATAGCGGACTCTCTCGCCGTCTATCTGATATGCCGAACCATTGGTTCTCGACTATTGAAGGACTCCGGTATCACTACCAAGTATGACCAGCCTGTGTTCGACAAGGAGTCATGAATCATGCAAAAGGCTCTACATGTCAGAGCGACGGTGCAGCCGGGTGGCAAGGTAGAGGTTGCCAGCCCAGAGCTAGAGGCGGGACAGACAGTCGGCGTGGTGATTCTGCACCAGTCCAATGCGAAGGGACGCTCCGTCATGGACATCCTCAACAGCGGTCCTGAGCGCCGCCTGTTCCAAACGGCCGGAGAGGTAAGAGCGTACTTGGCCCAGCGGTGAAGAGTCCGATTACAGATTCAACTGGGCAGTCGAGATACGTGGACGAATACCTTGGCCCGGCAGGATGCAAACTCCGCAAGGGGGCGTCAACTCGGCTTGGACAGATGCGCGCCAAGGTCAAACGCTGCAAGACCAAGGCAGAATTCAACGATCTGTTCTGCATAAGGAGCTAGACTAGGCTGAACTGCCCGGCCGTCTATAGCCGACTTAACCGTCCACGTCTCCAATCTTGTCGGCAACGAGTTGCCACGTGGGCGCGACTGGCCTCAGGCGGTCAGCCTCATACCAGGCCTGCCCACTGGCGCCAAGCTGGTTGCGCGTCACCGTCATCCCCCGTGGCGCCAGCCCATATTTCGTTAGCCGCGATGCCCGCCGGTCTGTGGCACTGTGGTAGTTGTGCAGTTGCTCATAAGGCACCACGCTGGAGACCTCGCCCTCGACGCTCAGGTCTTCGAAGCTGAGAATCCGGAACCCGGCCTCCTGTAGCCAGTCGAAATAATCGCTAACCAGCGGCGAGTAAATCGCAGCCATCAGTTCCTTGATGTGCGTCGCAAGACCGGGTGGCTGCATCGCCCATTCGCTGAGCCGTGACATCTACGAGGCCAATGGCTGCCGGGAAAAGCACGCCGGCCTTAAGTAAGCAGGCAAGGCAAAGGTGATCGAGGCGACGAATTCCCGGCTCCTGATGCCCATCTGCGAGCCCGGGCTGAAACACCAAGCCCGGGTGCTGAAGGTCATATGGCCCCTGCAGGCGAGGACCAGACTCTGGTTGAGCAAACCCGGGTAGCGTGACTCTGCACGTGCTGGGACCGAAACTAGAGAAGGCGCAACGACCGCCTAAGGCGCCAGACTGACACAGTGAGAAAGCGGCCTGCAGACCAGCGCAGGTGGAAACACTGGCCGCGGTTAGACTAAGTGATCAAGACCAAGTACCCGCTGCACCCCCTGACCGAACGGCCGGGCCGAGTGTGTCGGTATACCTATGGAGCCCCAGTCCTATCTCGAAGATAGTGCTGCCCGCTGTCCAACGCGGCCGCCCCGCATGACGAAGCCAAGAGCCTTCGTGTTCAGGTTGAGGCTTGATCGGCCGTGCCCGATAAGCATTCCCCGTCCTCACTTTCGGATCCTGGCGGCTCGGCTCCCGGCTACCCCCTCCTGGGTGACTCGACTACACCCTGTGCGTTCCCTTTATCGGGCCGGGTCGGCCTCAAGGTTGAGTAAGAAGACGTGACCCGGTTCCCGATTGCAATGCTGCGGTTGACCCTTAGCGCGGTGCGCGATCTGGCGCCCATCATCCTCGTCATCGCGTTCTTCCAGCTATTGGTGCTGCGGCAGCCTTTTCCTGATTTGCTGAGCGTCCTCATAGGACTGCTCTGCGTGATAGTGGGGCTGACGCTCTTCATCCAGGGACTCGAAAGCGGGCTCTTCCCCCTGGGCGAGGCGCTCGCGCAGGGCTTCGCCCGGAAGGGCAGTGCCACCGTGCTGCTTGCATTCGGCTTCTGCCTGGGCTTCGGCACTACCATAGCCGAGCCGGCTCTGATCGCCGTCGCCGCCGAGGCCGCTCACGTTGCCGCGGAGGCCGGCGCAATCGTCGATGACGATAGCGCGCGCGCCTCCTACGCCCTGGAGCTACGGTTGGTCGTGGCCTTAGCCGTGGGCGCCGCCATCGTGATCGGCATACTGCGCATCCTCAAGGGCTGGCCCATCCACAGGCTCATCATCGCAGGATACCTGCTGGTGACGGCCATGACGGTCTTCGCCCCCGCCGAAATCGTCGGCGTGGCCTACGACTCCGGTGGCGTTACCACCAGCACCATCACCGTGCCGCTCGTGACGGCGCTAGGCGTTGGGCTCGCCACGTCCATCCGAGGACGCAATCCGATGGTCGACGGCTTCGGCCTCATAGCCTTCGCCAGCCTTACGCCCATGATCTGCGTGCTCGCCTATGGAATGGTGACCTGATGGCCGACCTCCCCCGCACCTTCGCCGATGCCCTGCTATCCACCGCGCTCGACGTCGCGCCCATCGTCGCGATCCTCCTGCTGTTTCAGATCGTGGTTCTGCGCCGTAAGCCGCCCAACCTGCGCCGGATAGCCGTCGGATCCATCCTCGTCCTGGCGGGACTTGCACTGTTTCTCATTGGCCTGGAGAACGCCCTGTTCCCGATAGGCAAGACCATGGCAAGCCAGCTCACAGCGCCCGAAACAATCGGCGCGGAGAGACTGGCTGACGGTATCGACTGGCACGATTATCTGCCGGTCTACGCTTTCGCGGGCGCCATCGGCTTCGCAACGACGATGGCCGAGCCTTCCCTCGTCGCCGTGGCGATCAAGGCCCGCGACGCATCGGGCGGGGTCGTTAACGCCTGGGGGCTGAGGCTCGCCGTGGCCGTCGGCGTCGCCGTGGGAGTGGCGCTGGGCTGCCTCCGCATCGTCACCGGCACGCCCCTCCCCTGGTACATCATCGGCTCCTACGTCGTCGTGATGCTGCTCACGTTCAGGGCCGGCAGGACCATCGTTCCGATCGCCTACGACAGCGGCGGCGTAACCACCTCGACCGTCACCGTGCCGGTGGTCGCAGCCCTCGGACTGGGACTAGCCGCAAGCGTGCCGGGGCGGAGCCCACTGATCGATGGATTCGGACTGATCGCTTTCGCCAGCGTCTTCCCAATCATATCCGTGCTGGCATACTCTATTGCCGCCTCCTGGCTGAGCCGCAGGCGGAAGTCAGATCTCCCCTAGGAGGCTTGAGCCGTGAGACTAAAGCTGATTGTCGCCCTGGTAAGCGATGACAAAGTCGATGTCGTCGTCAAAGCCGCTCGAGCGGCCGGAGCCACGGGCGACACAATCATCACTAACGTGCGGGGCGGCGGCCTGAGGCCGGAAAAGACCTTCCTCGGCCTCGATCTCGCCACCAAACGCGATGTCCTCCTCTTCCTGGTGGTTGAGACGCGCGCCCGCGAAATACTGGAGCGCATCCGCGACGCGGCACGCCTCGATGCCGAGCCGGGCGCCGGCATCGCCTTTCAGGTACCCATAGAGGACGCGGTGGGACTCAACACGCAGCTTCCCGCAATTTTGGAGGATTTGGAATCTGAGATATGACAGACGATAGCCCCGTCAGGGTGAGAGACCTCATGGTCGAAGAGTTGCACACGATCGACGGACTCGCCACCGTCGCCGATGCCATGGCGCTGATGAGGCGGCACCGCGTAAGCTCTCTCGTCGTCGACCGACGGACCGAGGACGATGAGCTTGGCCTGATCGTGGTCGCCGACATCGCGCGCGACGTGATCGCCGACAATCGCGCCCCGGAGCGCGTCAACGTCTACGAGATCATGTCCAAGCCACTGCTGACCGTGCCGGAGGACATGCTCACCAGGTACGCCGTCCGACTGCTCGCGCGCTTCGGGCTCTCACGCGCCGTGGTCGTGGACTATGATCGCAACGCCATCGGAATGGTGAGCCTCCGCGATCTCATCATGGGCTACACAGCGGACTGAAACCTGCGGAGCGGCGGGCGCCCTTCGGATGACTGGACTGCCAATCGCCCGACCACCTAACCCCTGCCAGACGACACCACCTCTGGGGCTGGGCGGCCCTGTGTGCCCTCGGCAGGAACGGGTCGTTCGACGGCTCCTTAACTCGGCGTAACCACGACGCCGCCAGCACCTTGAGCCTCTCTCTGAGATCACCCGGCTGCCGCATTGCCCTCGTCCCGGACCGCCGCAGCGCCGGAATCGGCAGCAGGAAGGCGTCCCGGGCGAAAGTGTCTGTTGCCGGCAGACCCGGAGACTAGGGGTCGGGCGGTTCGCCGCGTTCCCTGCGGAAGCTGCCCTGCCTCAGGATAGGCGGGATCGTACCGCCGGAAAAGACCGTCTTCATCGCCTCTTCAACCGAGATGTTGGTGTCGATGACCTCCTCTTCCACCACGAACGCCAGATTGCCTGATGTGGGATTGGGCACCGTCGGTACATAGACGATCACCCATGTCGGATGGTTATCGTCGGCCGGAATGTAGCCGGTGACAAAGCCCAGGGCCCTGTAGCCCGGCCTGGGCCATTCTATGAACACAACCCGGTTGATCTGCCGCTCCATCGGCGTGGAAAGGGCATCGGTCGCCTGCCGCGCCACACCGTAGACGGACTTAACGACCGGGACCCTGGCGAGTACGGCGTGCTGCACGTCAAAGGCCTTGCGCCCGAGCCTTGCGGAGACTGTGGCCCCGATCAGATACAGGGCGACCAGGATCACGACCAGCCCGATGCCGGGAAAGTCCAGCGGAGTGTTGGTGAACCTGGGGCGGAGGATATCGTCCAGGTACGTCACGACGAACCTGAACACCAGGAATGTCAGGGCCAGTGGCACGACGACCAGGAAACCGGATACGACCCGGCGCCACACGTGGCGCTCGACCCTGGTCAGGAAATTGACCCTGACCTCTCCGGTCTCAGGCCTGGCATCCTCCCGATCGGGGCGTCCTCTGCGGTCCAACTCTCACGCTCCGCCCGCCCCCACCAGGGCAACGGGGCTGTCTATGAATGAATCATAGAAATCCATCAGTCGGGAAGATACCCCGGTCCAGCCCATTCCCCGGGCTGCGAGCAGGGCCGCATCTCCCATCGCCCGGCGAAGCGACGGGCTGGCCAGGATCATCTCTATCTGCTGGGAGAATGGGTCCGAACACCGCCAGGGCACCAGGTAGCCGCTCTCGCCGTTTCTCACAAAGGTCTTAAGACCCCCTACCCTCGAGACAACCACCGGCGTCCCGCACGCCATGGCCTCGAGGGCCACCATGCCGAAGCTCTCGTAGTGCGAGGGCAACACAAGGACGTCGGCTGCACTGTAGTACCAGGGCAGATCTCGCTGCGGGACCGCTCCTGCGAAGGTCACCCTCTCGGCAACGCCCACCGAACGCGCGAGAGCCCCGAGCTCGCCAACGAGCTGGTCGGAATCAGAGTCTCCGCCGACCACAACGAGTCGGGTGGTGTCCGACATCGCCAGATCCGCCACCGCCCTGACCAGTATGTCCAGCCCCTTCAGAGGTTCGAGCCTGCCCACATACAGCACCATGCTGGGCTCGGTCACACCGAGCCTTTCCCGTGCCAGGGAGCTGTCTATGGGCCTGAACAGTTCCAGGTCCACGCCCGGGGCGATCACCGCCACGCGGCCTGGGTCCACCCCGTAGAGCCTGGTCATCTCCTCGGCCTCGGCGCGGGTCGAGACCACGACGCCGTCCACCGAGCGGAGCAGAGTGGTCTCCGCGCTTATTCGAACCGCCGACTCGCTCTCACCCGGGCGGGCCTGCAGCTTGAGCTTGCCCAGGGTATGGAAGGTGGCGACGTGCGGGACGTCCAGCGCCCGCGACAGCTGCATGCCGGCCAGCCCGGAGAGCCAGTAGTGAGAGTGAAGGAGGTCGTAACGCAGCCCGCACAGCCTCGCGTAGTCCTGCAGGTTGGCCACGAACTCCGGGACCGCCTCGTGAAGGTTCTCCTTGCGCTCCCCGGTACTTCCAGCGCGAATGTGTACAACCCTGGCGTTCTCGCCGAGGCTTACTACCTGCGGGTCCGCCGGGTCGTGGTGGCGGGTGAAGACGTCGACCCTGACACCGGCGCGCCCGAGCTGTCGGGCGACCTGCAGCAGGTACACATTCATGCCGCCCGTGTCGCGCCGCCCCGGGCGGGCCGCCGGGCAGCTGTGAAGGCTTATGAGAGCGAGGCCGTCCACCATACCTACCGGGTTACGACGATTCGATATATGGCCCTGTCCTGACCGCCCAGGCTGTACTTATAGCGCTCGGCGCCCTTGAGGAAGTCGAATCGGCGACGCCCGGACTCGATAGCCTCGCGGATCGCGTAGGCCTTGTTTATCAGGCCGACGCTCAGGTCCGACCTGGCGGGATCGTAGCCGCTGTTATAGAGCATGTAGGCTCCGGCGAAATCGAAGATCAGACATGCCGCCGTCCGAAGGCCGTCGATCTCCAGGAACGACAGCCGCAGCGCCCCGCGCGACGCCGCCTCCTGAGCGAGCAGATGGAAGAAGCGGCGTCGCTCCGGCGTCAGGAAGGCGGCCTTATCCTCGCTGGTGGCGCTCATCAGACTGAGAAACTCCTCCACCCGGGGTTCCAGACCGTCCTCACCTGCGAAGGTAACCTGTCGCACCTGACCGCTTGCCTCCAGCCTCCTCATCTTTCGGCGCAGCTCGTGCCTGTGCTTTTTGGGAAGGGAACTTACGTACTCCTCCCAGGATCCGGGCAAATCCACGACCGGGGCCACCCCTACCTGATGCCTGTCGACGGTAAGGCCCCTGCTCTGTGCTGCGGCGGTCAGCGCCTCGTTCGTGGGGGATTCGTCCCGGGTCGACGGGAGCTCGAGCGATCGCCAGGGAGCCTGGCCGTACCGCCGATCCTCCAGGAAATCCAGGATCGCACCGGTAAGCTCCAGCTCCCGCCCCTTAACCAGGATGAAGTCCTGGTAATCGAACAGGTCCGGGTCGCCGGCGAGCAGCAGACTGTCACCGGCCCTGATCAGCGGCGCGATTCCCACAAGGTCGCAGGCGTCCCTGATCTCGATGATCCTGGCGCCATCGCCATCGCCGTCGACGAAGACCTGGTGCCAGGCCGATATCCACCAGGGGGCAGAGAAGACGGTGGGGCATGCGGTCCTGCCCAGCAGGGTTTCGCAGGCGCCAGATTGGGACCCGAAAGGATTATCCCCATCAGCCGCCAATTCGGTGAGCGTAAGGCTAGCTATGCTCTTCCTCCCTCCGGCCCGGCAGTTCGACAGGACCATCTCCGGACGGGCCTGCCGGGCGGAGCCCTGGGCACCCCGGCCCTCACCGTGCCCGGCGAAACGGCCCTCGGGCCCCGCCGCCAAGCTATCACAGCACCGTTATGCCGACAACCTGAGGATTGACGCTGGACGCCTTGTCCACGGCGTTAATCGCCCTTGTATCAACCTCCGTGCCGACCGTAAAATGGAGTTCTTATGGACCCTGAGCAACAGACGCAAGACCCGCACCTAACGATCCACACGCGCAACATGCGCCTGGACGAAAGGACCGAGCGCTATGCCCGCCGAAAGTTCGGCCGGCTGGCCCGGCACCTTCGCACGATGTCGGCCGCCGAGCTGGAGATTTCCCAGACCTCGGCAAGGTCAGCCGAAGAGCGCGTTGTGGCGCAGCTGACGATCACCACCAACGGAAGGTCCCTGAGGGGCCAAGAACGAGGGGCCTCCGCCCAGCAGGCCGTCGACCTTGTGACGGACGTGCTCGACCGACAGATCCGGCGCTACAAGACACGGTTCTACCGGACCTCTGCGGCCCGCAGGTCCGCAAGGTCCGCCCCGGAAGACGGGCCCCCCGGAACCGAAGGCGATCCGGTGACCGAGCCTGTCGCCGTAGACGGCCCCCCGCCTGGCAAGGTGATCCGCACCAAGCGTTTTGCCATGGCGCCCATGCGGGTTGAGGACGCGATTGAAGAGATGGAGATGCTCAGTCACGCCTTCTTCCTGTTCTACAACCTGGAATCGCAGGCCTACAGCGTGGTCTACCGGCGCCGAGACGGGGACTACGGACTGCTCGAGCCTCAGCTCCTGGACTGACTGCCCGCATCGGCCCGCTGATACGGATATCCGCGGACCCCGGCAGGTCCACAGGCCGCCCTTACCCCCATATTGGAGACCAGATTTGACCTCTCTAGCCAGTTGCGACCCCGAGCTCGCGAGCGCCATCGCCGAGGAAAGCGCCCGGCAGCGGCAAAGCATCAACCTGATCGCCTCTGAGAACTACGCAAGCAGGGCGGTACGAGAGGCGCAGGGATCGGTGCTGACCAACAAGTACGCCGAGGGCTATCCGGGGCGCCGCTACTATGGCGGCTGCGAATTCGTGGACGTCGCCGAGAACCTGGCGATAGCCCGGGCCAAGCGCCTGTTCGGCGCCGAGCATGCCAACGTCCAGCCACACTCCGGAGCGCAGGCCAACATGGCCGTCTACCATTCGCAGCTGCAACCGGGCGACACGGTGATGGGACTCAGGCTGGACCAGGGCGGCCACCTGACCCACGGCAGTCCGGTCAACTTCTCGGGCAGGCAC
Organism: Dehalococcoidia bacterium; assembly: GCA_034421295.1. Classification (GTDB taxonomy): domain Bacteria; phylum Chloroflexota; class Dehalococcoidia; order Lucifugimonadales; family UBA2962; genus CAUZIR01. Next base: position 24,050 of record DAOUKM010000003.1, on the reverse strand, counting down.
TACAACTTCGTGTCCTACGGTGTAGACCGCGAGACAGAGCTGATAGACATGGACGCGGTGGCCCGGCTGGCCGAGGAGCACAGGCCCAAGATCCTGGTCACCGGGGCCACCGCGTATCCGCGGTTCTTCGACTTTCGGCGCTTTCGGCAGATAGCCGACGATGTCGGAGCGCTGCTCATGGTCGACATGGCTCATTTCTCCGGGCTCGTCGCCGGCGGAGCCCACCCGTCACCGGTCAGGCATGCGCACGTGGTGACCTCAACCACGCACAAGACGCTCCGGGGCCCGCGGGGAGGGATGATCCTGACCACCGAGGAGCTGGCGACGTCCGTCGACCGCGGAGTTTTCCCCAATGTCCAGGGCGGCCCGCTCATGCACTCTGTGGCGGCCAAGGCGGTCGCATACGGTGAGGCGCTGACCTCCCGGTTCAAAAGCTACACGCAGGCGATCACGGCGAATGCGGCGGCCTTGGCCGAGGTGCTCGGGGACGGAGGGGCGCGCATCGTCTCCGGCGGAACGGACAACCACATGGTGCTGGTCGACCTGCGCCCCCTTGGCCTGACCGGCCGGGCCGCGGAGGAGGCGCTCGACCGCGTGCGCATCACGACCAACCGGAACGCCATCCCGTATGACCCTGAAAAGCCCCGCGTAACCAGCGGCCTGCGGCTGGGCACACCCGCCATCAGCAGCAGGGGCTTTACAGAGGACGACTCACGAAGGGTCGGAGAGCTGATACTCCAGGCCCTGAAGGGCGTCGACAGGGCGGGAGTGGAGGACTCTGTACGCAGGGAGGTCGCCGCGCTGGCCGATCGCCTGCCCGTCCCGGACTAGGAGCCCCGGGTCAGGAAAGCTCGGTCAGGGCCTGACTTGCGGCGGCCTGCTCGGCGCTGGCCTTGCGGGACCCCGAACCCCGGCCCGCCACCCTGCCGTCGACCTCCACCTCGGCCACAAAGGAGGGCAGATGGGGCTCACCGGACTGCTCGACGATCCTGTACAGGGGTGGCTGCCACCCCCTGCCCTGCGCCAGCTCCTGGAGCTCGGACTTGGGGTTGGAAGCGGCTCCCCGGCCCGCCTCGTCTAGCCTGTCACCCAACAGGCTCAGTGCCAGCTCAAGGGCCGCCTCGTAACCTGCGTCGAGGAACCTGGCGCCGACGACGGACTCCAGCGCCGCCGCCAGATTCGACTGCCGCCCGCGGCCACCGAGCGCCTCCTCACCCCTGCCCAGCGCCAGGTACCGCCCCAGGCCGATGTCCGCCGCCGCCGCCGCCAGGGTCTGGCCGCTGACGAGGGCCGACCGGACCGAGGTGAGACGACCCTCGCTCCAGTCAGGGTGTCGCCGGTACAGCTCCTCTGCCACGGCCAGGTCCACGACGGCATCCCCGAGGAACTCGAGCCTCTGGTTGGAGAGAGTGCGCGCTGAGCCTTCCTCGTTGACCACGGAGGGGTGAACAAGCGCAAGTTCAAGCAGCCCCGCATCGGAGAACGTGCACCCGATCCGGGACTGCAGGTCGGCTAGATCGCGCGACCGATCTGGAGAGGGATTCCTAGATCGCACCCTTCGGCCAGGGTGGCTGGGGGCGCTTTACCTCGCCGACGTAGCTCCTCTCAGCGAACAGGCCCGCAAAGTGGGCCATCGCTTCGGCCGCCTCGTCATCCGGGGGTATGAATGTCTTAAGGAACACCGAATGCCCGTTTTCGAACAGGAATGTCGGAGTACCGAATACCCCGTGTTCGGATACCGCCTCCCTGTGGTCGGCCGCCACCTCCGCCACGAGGTCCGGGTCCTCGAGATCGCGAGCCAGGCGGCCCCCATCGAGGCCCTGCTCCTCGGCGATTTCAACGAGCGGGCCGAGCCTGTCCAGGCGGATTCGGCCGCCGTCATGACGGGCCGCCAGCAGGGCCCTGTGAAAGCGCTCGAACTGCTCCCTGCCCTGCCTGGCCGCCGCCTTGCCCACCAGGAGCGAAAGGAACGAGCGGCCCCGTTCATCCTCCGGCCTGTCCCACAGCGCCTCGCCGTCGCTGCGCGCGGCCTCATCGAGGAGGAAGGCGCGCCAGGTCACGTCGACCTCGAACCCTGCGGCGCGTGCCTTATCCAGCCACACGGCTGCATTGTGCACGAACGGTCATATGTAGTCGTAGAAGATCTGGACTCTGAGCACCGCACACCCCCGATGTTCGCGATAGCGGCAATCTTAGCACCACGTCGCCCGGCCCCACACTCGATCCGGGGCCGTGCCATCCATCGTATAATGCCGGCCGATCGAGCTATCGAGATGGGCGGAGTCTAATGAAAATACTCGTGTTGGGCGGCACCCTCTACTTCGGGAAGATCATCGTCCAATCGCTCCTTGCGCGCGGCGACGAGGTGACGATCTATTCGAGGGGCAACACACGGCCCGAGTTCTGGGACGATTGCGACCACATAATCGGAGACCGAACAGACTCCGATTCCTTCCGGTCCAATCTGGCCGGCCGCAGCTTCGACGCCGTGATCGACAACCTTGCCTTCAGGGTCGAGGACGTAGAGTCGGCGGTCCGAGCGCTCAGGGGAAACACGGGCCGCTACATCGTGGCTTCCACAGTGTCCATATACGGCGGTCCCGGACACGCTCTCACGCGCCGCCCGAGCGGAGACGACGGACCGCCTCCGGACCGCTCCGACCAGTTCGTGGACCTGGTCGCTGAATGCCCGATCGCCGAGCACTCGGTCGACCTTGCATCCGTTCCCTGGTCCTACGACGACGCAGAGGACGAGTACGCGCAGGGAAAGAGGCAGATCGAGCGCTACCTTGCCGAGACGAGCGACTTTCCTTGGGTCATCATGCGCGTCCCGGCCACCATGGGTCCGGAGGACCCCAGTCTCAGGTTCTGGTGGTACCAGCAGCGCATCGAGGATGGACGTCCGATCGTTCTGAGGGATGGCGGCTCGGGGGTGTTTCGGCTGGGCTTTCGCGACGATGTCGCCAGGGCATTCATCGACGTCGCCGACTCGGCCACCGCCGCCGGCAACATCTACAACATCTGCCAGACCGAGGTACCGACCCTTCGACACTACCTTCAGACCGTGGCCGGTGCATGCGGGACCGAGCTCAACGCCGTCTCCGTCCCCGGCAGAGCGTGCGACCTGCTCTCGGACCTGCCCTGGAAGGACTGGAGCTACGACCCGCTGTACATACCGTCACCCTACGTCATGTCGGTCGAGAAGGCGCGGCGCGACTTTGCAATGCACTCGACGCCGATGGCCGACTGGATATCGGAGACCGTCAACTGGTATCGGGAAAACCCCGCCCCGGACTCCGCCCACTATGAGGGAAGGGATCGGGAGGTCGAGCTGGCCGAGAGGTGGGGCAAGGACTACTCGCACCTGGTTGGTGCCTGAGAAAGAGAGCCAATGGGAAAACCCAAAGTCGCGTATGTATCCTCCCGTGAGTCCGACATCGCCCTCACGCTCGATGGGCTCTCCGGCATCGACCACACCTTCGAAAGGCACCTGGTTCGCAGCGAGGGCGAGGTGATCGAGGCGGTAAAGGATGCCGACGTTGTGATCAGCGAGGCGGTGCCCATTGGAAGTGCGGCAATTGGGGCCATGCGCGGCGCCACCGCGATCGTGAGCCTTGGCCACGGCTTTAACCACATCGACGATCGTGCGGCGACTGAGGCCGGGATCATGGTGGTCAACTGCGCCGGTTACTGCTCCGACGAGGTGGCCAACCACACGATCCTGTTCGTGCTGGCTTGCTCAAAGAGGCTGGTTCAGCTCAACACGCTGGTCCGGGAGGGCCGCTGGGTGCCGGAGACCCCCTGGACCCTGCTGCCTATGCCGTCCGTCTACGGGCAGACCCTGGGCCTGATCGGCCTGGGCAACATCGGCAGGCCTACCGCCCGCAAGGCCAAGGTGTTCGGCCTGAGGGTCATGGTCTACGACCCCTACCTGCCCCCGTGGGTGGCCGACGAGTACGAGGTCACGACGGTCGAGACTATGGAGGAACTGGCCGCCGCCTCAGACTACGTCTCGATGCACGTACCGCTGAACGACGGGACAAGGGGACTCGCTGGCGAATCACTGTTCAGGGCCATGAAGCCGACCGCCTACTTCATAAACACCTGCCGCGGCCCGACCCACGACGAGGCGGCCCTGATAGGGGCCCTGAGGGAGGGGCAGATAGCCGGCGCCGCGCTCGACGTGTTCGAGCAGGAGCCCACGCCCGACGACAACCCGCTGCTGGCAATGGACAACGTGATCGTCACTCCGCATTCTGCTGGCACGTCAGACCGATCCAACGCGGTGGGCAGGTCCAGGCTGGGCGAGGAGGCGGCCCGGATTCTGAGAGGCGTGTATCCTATGTCAATTGCCAACCCCGACGTGTTGCGCAAGATACCGGGCCGCGGCCCGGCGACGGTGTCTTAGTCCGTCCGGGTCGAGCCCGGCGGCAGGAGAGTAAGATGACGGAACCCATCGCCAAGCTGAACGTCGAGATCCGCTACTGCGTCCCTTGAAGCCACCACGGTACGGCGGCCTGGATGGCCACCGAGATCTTTGCCGAGGGCGGCGCTGACGTGTCGATAACCATGACCCCGGGGGTCGGAGGCGTACTCCAGGTCTTCGTGGATGGAGACACGCTGTACGACAAGGCGAACGAGGATGGCAGGTTCCCCGACCTCCCGAGGGTAAAGGAGATCAGGGCGCAGATACGCAGGCGGCTGGAGGCCTAGTCGACCCTGTATCGGTGCCGACCCCGATCGCGTCGCGAATGGGGAGCGATCCTCGGTCGGGACGGCTTGGCCCCGTCCACGGTTCAGCTGCCAGGCAGGCATTCCGTTTCGGATCCTCCCGAAGACTCCGGCCGGGCAACCGGTTTCCCCGCTGTCTCGCTTTCACCGGCCAGGGTACGCGGGAGCTGTTGTCACCTTCCGACTCCACCGACACGGGATGATAGTGAGTGCCGTCATCGCGGCCATATCCAGGACGGAGACGGTCCGGGAGGACCGTGGAATTCGACTTTGAGGACTGAATGTTTGACTTACTGATCAGAGGCGGGACGGTAATCGATGGGACGGGGGAGGACGCCTTCAGGGCGGACGTAGGCATATCCGGGGACAGGATCACGGCCGTGGGCGATCTTGCGGCCGCCGACGCGGCGCGCACGATTGATGCCTCCGGGCAGGTTGTGAGTCCCGGGTTCATCGACACCCACGCCCACTCGGACGGTGTGCTGCTGCTGGACCCCCAGCATGCCTCCGGCATTAGACAGGGCATAACCACCGAGTTCCTGGGCCAGGACGGCCTTTCGTACGCGCCGCTGTCGGCGGCGAACTACGAGATGTACCGGCGCTACCTTTCCGGGCTGCTGGGTCTGCCCCCTGCGGACCTGGACATGTCAAGCGTGGAGGCTTTCCGGTCGCACTACCATCGCAAGTGTGCGATCAACACCGCATACTGCGTCGCCCACGGCGCGGTCCGCATCGAGACCGTCGGATTCACCGACACGCCGCTGGTCGGCGAAGATCTGGCCAAGGCCAAGCGTCTCGTCCGCGAATCGGTCGAACAGGGGGCGGTCGCATTCTCGACGGGAATGTCCTACTTCCCGAACTGCTGGAGCACGACCGAAGAGCTTATCGAACTGTGCAGGGCCGCAGACGAGGTAGGGGGTCTTTACGTAACCCACCTGCGAGACGTTCACACCGAGCGCGGCTTTGGGGGCGGAGGTGTTGCGGAGGCACTTGAGATCGGCAGACGCTCAGGGGTGAAGGTTCACTTCTCGCACTTCCGCACGAACCCGGAGGACGTGGGGGTGATGACGGCCGCCGAGAAGATCGCTCCGGTCGACGCTGCAAAGGACGAGGTTGACTCCTCCCTGGAGCTATACCCCTATCCCATCGGCAGCAGCTTTACCGTGATGATCCTTCACTCCGTCTCACAGGAAGGAGGCTCCGACGAGATAATCGGAAGGCTCAGCGACCCGGTGGAGAGACGAAGGGTGGTTGAGGACATAAACTCCTACGACACCAGGCCCCTGGACCAGATGGTGTTCACCCACCTGCCGGCGCACCGGGACCTTGAGGGCATGAGCCTGTTCGACATAGCGCGTTTGCAGGGCAGGTCTCCCGGTGACGTCGTATGTGACCTGCTGCTTGAGGAGGGCCTCCAGGTCGGCTATCGGGGTGCCCCGCCGACGAGCGTGGCCATAACCCGGACGCTCTCGCGCGACCAGATGGAACTGCTCGCCCGACCGGACTACATGGTGGGCAGCGACCAGATCCCCGTCGGGGGACTTCCCCACCCCAGGGCCTACGGGACCTTCCCGCGCTTCCTGGGCCGACTGCGCCGACAGATGCCGGACATCATGAGCCTGGAGACGATGATTCAGCGCATGACCGACAACCCGGCCAGGCGATTCGGGCTGACCGACCGCGGGCGGGTCAAGGACGGTTACTTCGCCGACATCGTCGTCTTCGATCCGGACTCGATCATCGATACTGCGACGTTCGAGGACCCGAATCACCATCCGACCGGCATATCCTACGTACTGGTCAACGGCCAGGTCGCGGTGGACGATGAGGTATGCACGGGCGTAATGGCCGGCTACGCAGTGCCATAGCCACCAATCTCCGGAGCCGGCCGACGATGTATCGGTCTATAATCCAGATTCGAGACCCTTTGAAAGGAGCAGGCCGCTTGGGAACCTCCAACTGATCGCCTTTCTCAAGAAGAGGCCAAGACCGCTCAGCAATCAGCCTTCCTGCGGCAAGCGGCCGGGGAAGGTTTTGTTTTGCAGCCCAGATGCGGCGCTCTCAGCCGCCCAGGACCAGGGAGGACGAAATGGCAGCAAGGGTCGACCCTGAGCTAGTCGAACTAAGGAAGCGGATGCGTCACTCGGCCGCGCACGTGATGGCCGACATCGTGACCCGCATGTACCCGGACGTCAGGCTGGGAATAGGTCCGCCCACCGACGACGGCTTCTATTACGACTTTCTGACCGAGCGGAGCTTCTCCCCCGCCGACCTCGAGGAGATAGAGCGCCGTATGCAGGCCGTTATAGACGAAGACCTGCCGTTCGTATACCGCGAGTATCCCCGCGATGAGGCGAGGCGCATGAACGCGGATGAACCCCTCAAGCTGGAGGTGATCGACGACATACCCGAGGAAGAGGCCATCTCCAGCTATACGCACGGGCCGTTCGAGGACCTGTGCGGCGGCCCCCACGTCGAATCGACCGGCAAGATCGCCGCCTACAAGCTGCTGAGCGTCGCGGGCGCATACTGGCGGGGCGACGAGAACCGCCCGATGCTAAAGCGCATATACGGCACGGCGTTCGAGTCCGAGGCCGAACTCGCCGATCACCTTGAGCGCCTTGAGGAGGCACGCAAGCGCGACCACAGGGTGCTGGGCCGTCAACTGGATCTTTTCTCCATTTCGGACGACGTGGGCCCCGGGCTTGTCATCTGGCACCCGAAGGGCGCGGTCATCAGGGGCCTGATCGAGGAGTTCTGGCGCGCAGAGCACGTCGCGGCAGGATACTCCCTGGTCTATACGCCGCACGTGGGCAAGGCCGACCTGTGGCGCACCTCGGGCCACCTGGACTTTTACGCGGAGAACATGTTCGCACCGATGGACATGGACGGTCAGGACTACTACCTGAAGCCCATGAACTGCCCATTTCACATGACCTACTACAAGACCGACCTGCGCAGCTACCGGGATCTGCCGATACGCACAGGGGAGCTGGGCACCGTGTACCGATACGAGCGCGGCGGGGTGCTCGCGGGCCTTCTGCGGGTGAGGGGACTCACCCAGGACGACGCCCACATCTTCTGCCGACAGGATCAGGTCAAGGAGGAGGTGAACGGGGTCCTGGACCTGACCTTCCACCTGCTGTCCAGCTTCGGCTTCTCAGAGTTCGAGGTGATGCTCGCAACCAAGCCGGAAAAGGCTGTGGGTACGGATGCCCAGTGGAACCTGGCCACCGAGGCGCTGAGACAGACGCTTGATGAACGGGCTCACGACTACACCCTAGACGAGGGCGGGGGCGCGTTTTACGGCCCCAAGATAGACGTGCACATCCGCGATGCCATCGGCCGGCTCTGGCAGATCACCACGGTCCAGTTCGACTTTAACCTGCCGGCGCGATTCGACCTGGAGTACGTGGGGCAGGACGGCGAGCGCCACCAGCCCTACGTCATCCACAGAGCCCTTCTCGGCTCTATGGAGAGGTTCATGGGCGTTCTCATCGAGCACTACGGCGGCGCCTTCCCCACATGGCTTGCGCCGGTACAGGCGGTGGTAATACCCATAGCCGACCGGCACCGGGATTACGGCCAGTCAATCGCCGACCGGCTCTCGGGCGCCGGGTTGAGGGCGGAGTTGGACGACGGCAACGACCGGATGGGAGCCAAGATACGCAGCGCGCAGGTGCGCAAGGTCCCGTACATGCTCGTCGTCGGCGACCGCGAGGAGGCTGCCGACGCGGCGGCCCTGCGACTACGCTCGGGTCAGGATCTGGGCGCGGTTCCTGTAGACGAGATCGTTCAGCGGCTCAAGGACGAGGTGGCAAGAAGGGAATTCTAACTGCTTATTCGACACATGCGATTTACGGTAGTCAATCAAGTGTGGCGGCCCTTATACGTCTTACACACCAATCTGATCGCAGGAAATCAGTGACAGATTCCCCAGAGATATCAATAGCATTGCAATTTCATTCCTTTGTGCCCGTCCGAAATACGGAGTGATGCTCGCTTAAATGTGTAGACGCAACTCAAACGCTCAACCATCGGCACCTTCCACTGCGCATCGCGAAGCTATCTGGACCTACGCTGCGACGAGTTGGCTTGGAAGGTCAATGACCGTCAGGATCCGCCATTCGGGCTAACGATGGAGGAAATGCTGCGAGCCGGTCATATTCGTTATGGCCAGCTAGGAGCTTGGCGAATAGACCAAGTAATGACACACTTGTTCTATTATAGGACTTCCTGTTCGCAGGAGTTCTAAGAGAACGTCGTTATCTTACCTACTACTTGGATACTGGGTACACCTTATGCTCTGGATCCCACCAAAGCACACTGTAGATGTTCTCTAGTTTGATGCACCAGAATCGCTTTGTACCTGTCACTCGAAACGAGCACAGGGCGTCAAAGTCATCTAGCTCCAATGCCCTTAGCCGTTGAAAGATAGGGGTGGCAAACTTTTCAAATGGCACAATGTGATGGCTACCACCTTGCTTCATCTGCTGCACGGTCATTTTTTCGAACTCGGCCATCCGCCGGATTACGTCGACTTGGTCTGTTTCGGTAATGGCCACCCAAGGGAAGTCGCCGCCCCTGTCTTGTAACCCAAACCGCCATGCTAGATGCTGACCTTCAATGGCTTGCAGGCCTATCTTGGCAACCCGTTTGGCTACTTCCGACGAAGTCTTCTGTTTGGTATTTCTGCCACCCGCCGTCCGTACCCTATTCCTCGTCCTCTTCTTCGTCATACAGCAACTCATTGTAGTAATCGTGCATTGTCTCGTGGGGAATTGGCACACTGCCCCGCTCACCTATGTCCAGCTTGGCCCTGCGCCTGGTTCTCCGCCACGGTCTTTCCCTATGAGTCAGCGCGCTTAGGGAGGCTCCCTTCATGGTGCCATAATCTCTCAGCACCGCATCAACGGTATCCCGCTGCTCCGCATCTAGCCTCGCTGAGTCACCCGCTGGCATCTCCGATACCCGGAACTTCCCCTGGTGCTCATAGTAAAGTTTGGGCACAACTGGTCCGTTAGCCCATGCCTGAATCTCCTCCTCAAACAGGGGCTCCTCATCCCAAACCAATGACCATGCCTGTGCGTAATAGCAGAGTTTCTGCAGCTTCCATGTCGTAATCCGCTTCTCGGGGCTGTTTTCGAGAATGTAAGCGGCCACATCCAATACGCTGACGGGGTCAGCCATGTCCTTTTTCTCCTTGCTCCCTTGCCCCTTCGTCAAGACACGCGGCTTTCCTAGCCCCAACGCTGGGCAGAGCAGTACTCTAGCATATTAGAACATATGTTGCACGCCGCTCCCCTTGTATGGCAGGGACAAGGCCAGCATGACTGTTGTAGGCTCCGGTTATGTTCCTTAGGCCCTTCATGGCCTGGATATAGGCGTTAGCCAGGAGCCTAAATAGAGCCTAATATTTGACAAATGGCAATGGCTGTGTGATTATCACTTCAGTAATAGAGCACTGCCCTTTGTATGGGCTATTCAAGCTTACATATGCCGCTCTAGTACCTTACATTCTTCGACGGGAGCTATCAATGACTACTTCTACTACCGCACAATCCGGCCCAAAGAGGGCACGTTATCCGAGCATAGGCCTCCAAACCGCCTTTGATGGCCTCCAGAGGATCTACAAAGTGTACGAACGGCAGGAGTTTTCTCGGGCAGAGGCAGCAGAGGCTTGTGGTTACTCCGACCGCAGCGGAACAGCAAACAGGCTTCTGGGGGGGCTAAAGCACTACGGGTTGATACTCGGCAGGAAAGGAGGGGGAGCCATATTGTCCGAGCGAGGTTTGGCACTATGCATCCTGAGTCAAGATAGCGTCGAATTCCAGCAGAATCTGAAGCAAGCTGCCCTGGCACCTGCCCTTTTTCGGGAGCTACGCGAGTTAGGTCCAAAGTCTGATGAACGACTTAGCCAATACCTACAGATGGAAAAGCGATTTCCATCCGCAGCGGCGAAGAACGCCGTCAAGACCTATAGGCAGACCACGGCCTTTGCCAACGTAGGGGACGAACATGGTGCAGGCGAGTCAGCGTCAGAACCTCCGCCGATTGACGACAGCCCAAAGACTGCATCTGCGGTCAACTCAACTCCAACAATGGAGCGCGCCGACGCAGCCGCTGACCGCAACCAGCTGACCCTACAATTGCCAGACGGTGGTGCGGCATACCTAGACCTACCCGGCACCATGACGTTGCGAGACTTACACTACTTGGCGACTATGATCAGAGCTTTAGGCCACGGGATCATGGGTAACGGTGATCCAGAGGTGAGGGTAGTGGGGGAAAACGACTTCGACATACTACCGCCCGGTAGGGCGGAGTAGCCACATTACCCGACGAATTCCACAGTAAGTGCGCGAGCTAAGCCCTACCTGTTCGCACCTCGTGTAATCTCCTGCCTTAGCCAAATCTCGCCACGATAGATTCCTAACCGCCTATGACGGTCAACTGTGCGTCCCTAGCTCCGCCGCGCCGACGAGACTTTCGACTTCGGTTGTGAATCTCGATAGATTACCCGGAAGATGCACATAAGTGGAGCGTGAATCTGCTAGATCTGGACCGGACCAGGCCGAATCGTGCATGTGACATCGTGCTCCGACCCTCGGGTCCTCCCGGACCCGGCCAGGGCGCGTGCACCCGTCTAATTGCGGTTATCTGGTCGGGAGCGCCGCATTGTCCGGCCTCACGCCTTATGCTATAGTCGACTCCAGTCAGGCTCGGCTTGGCCAGTACGTCATTGACTGATCATTCGAGTCCAAGGCGGTAAGGTAGCGGGGAGACAAACATAGCTAGAGACTATCGAGTCAACGGGCGCATAAGGATTCCAGAGGTCCGGCTGGTAGACGAGGAGGGAAACCAGTTGGGGGTGATGCCTACCAGTCAGGCGCTATCCCTAGCCGAGACTCGCGGGTTGGACCTGGTAGAGGTTGCTCCTTCGGCGCGTCCCCCCGTATGCCGTATCATGGACTACGGCCGATTCCGATACGAGGCCAGCCGAAAGGAAAGGAGCGCCCGCAAGGCCCAGAAGGCCAAGACGACAAACGAGCTTCGCGAGGTCCGTTTCAAGACCCGCATCGGGGAACACGACCGCTCCGCCAAGACACGCCTGGTTCGCAGGCTGCTCGGTGAGGGCTCCAAGGTAAAGGTTTCGGTCATGTTCCGTGGGCGCGAGATCACACACCCCGAGGTTGGAATGGGGGTACTCAAGGCGGTGGCCGAGGACCTCGCCGATGATGCCTTGGTTGAGAAGGCACCGTCGTTTGAGGGCCGATTCCTTACGATGATATTGACCCCGGCCAAGGGCAAGGTGGCGAAGTCAGAGCCTTCCATGGCCGCGAGATAACCCAGAGCAGATGCCCAAGCTAAAGACACACAAAGGAGCCGCTGCCCGCTTCCACGTGACCGGGACGGGCAAGCTGCGCCGCATGAAGGGACACCGCAGTCACCTGCGACGCAAGAAGCCGTCCAGCACCAAGCGCCAGTACTCGCAAAAGCTGCCGGTCTCCAAGGCCGACGAGAAGCGCCTCAAGCGACTCCTGCCAAACAGCCTGTCCTAGGGCAGGCACAACCCTCTTCACAGAGCTCTCTATGACCAGAATCAAGCGTGGCGTCAGCAGGCGACGGCGCCACAAGAAGATACTCAAGATGACCAAGGGCCACCGCGCCGGCCGGCATGCGCTGTTTCGGCAGGCGCGCGAATCGATGATTCATGCCCTCAGCTACGCGTACGCGCACCGCAGGGAGAAAAAGGGCGACATGCGTCGGCTCTGGAATCTCAGAATCGGCGCGGCAGCCCGGCAAAACGGCCTTTCATACAGCAAGCTCATCTACGGCCTGAGGCTCGCCGGCGCGCAGATCGACCGAAAGATGCTCGCCGAGCTGGCCCTTCTCGAACCGGAGGGGTTCTCCTCTGTGGCCGCCAAGGCCAAAGAACACCTGCCGGCTTCTACCTGAGCAGCGAGCGCACATCCTCGGCCACGTCCCCGGGGCGGAACGGCAGGGTGAACAGCACGCGCAGAGTTCCGTCGGGGTCTATCAGGTAGACGGGCGCCTGGTGATCCACCGTGTAGGCCGCGCCGAGCCGCTCGTACAGAGAATCGGCTGACCCTTCCTCGCTGATCGGATCGGATTCGGCGTGCTCGTCTCCCTCCACGGGCAGTGGAGAGACGTAGTAATCGGCCCATATCCTCTCGAGCCGCTCGCGCTCGCCGACCAGATAGCTCCAGTCGTCCAGCATGCCGTACCAGTCTGAGTACTCCCGTGCGCGATCGACCGTGTCGCGCTCCGGGTCTACGCTCACCACAAGGATGGAGACCCCGTCCATCAGCCCCGGTTCCCCGGACAGCTCGTCTCGCAGGTCCGCAAGGTGGCCGGCCACGACCGGGCATATGTCGGGGCAGTAGGTGTAGAGGAAGGTCAGTACAACCACGTCGCCCCTGCGCTCCGACAGGGACACCTCTGACCCGAACTGGTCATGGAGGGCGAAGTCGGCGGCACGCTCGCCGCCGGTCAGCTCGTTGCCACGGAATTCCGCCGCCCGGCCCCCGCACGCCGACACCAAAGCGGCCGCGGACAGCGCGCACAGCATCGCCGGCCACCACCACCCCACTGCCTTATGGCACCACTACGGCCGGGCGCCAGATAGCGGCCCGATCCCGACTATCCGGCCCTGCCCCTCTCTATCATGCGCTCCATAAAGTACGCGACGGCGGGGACGCCAATTACCAGGGCCAACCCGATGATGATCGCGCCCCACTCGCCCGCACCGGCCTTGTACAGGCCGATGAAGATGAATCCCAGACCGCCGGCAATCACCGCGACAATGACGACGGAGATCGCCGGTATCAGCAGCGCTAGTTTCATCTGGTCCGGATTCATGGTCTCCTCCGCTTATCTGTGCCCGATCTTAAGTGCGTGCCTGTCCACTGTCCCTCGCGCCGACCCCGTCCGGGTACCGGGCCATGTGCTCGCGCTCCCTGCGATGTTCGGCCTCTTCGCGCGAATACCAGCGAAAGAAGGTCACCACCAGCAGCGTCATGAACAGTGCCCCGCCACCTACCTTCATGATCAGGCCGCCGACCTGCTGATCGGCGATGTCGCTGATCCCCCAGATGGTTGGTGCCTGTACATAGTATTCGTAGATTGGCTGCTCGGCGAACGTGATGGGAGCGAACACGACTATCTGCGCTATGGACATCAGCAGCAGGTAGATCATCTGCATCGGCTCGGACAGTCCGGGCAGCTCCGCCGATCTGCTCATGAGCGGCCACCAGCCCATAACCCCGGTCGCCAGAAAGAGGATGTGCTCTGTGATATGAATGCCGTGGTAGTTCACAGAGCCCGCGTACAGGGCGGGGAAATGCCAGACTGAGAACATCAGGTTGAACGCCGCAAAGGCAACGACCGGGTGGGTCAGCACCCGCGCCGGCACCCGGATGGCGCGCACCTTCAGGACGGGGCTGAGCACCCACCCCGGTGTACCGGCGATCAGCAGCGGCGCGGCCACCAGGGTCAGCAGGACGTGCTGGACCATGTGCGCCGAGAACAGAAAGCTGTTGCTCAGCTCGTGCAGGGGAGAGCTCAGGGCTATGAAGATCACCAGGACGCCGACGGTGAACATGGCGACCTGTCTGGACTCGACGGACTCTGCGAGCCCCCGCCGCACCCTCATCGGGCCGACGCCGTAAAGGTAAGCGCCGAGCAGGACCGCCAGTCCGATCATCACGTCCGGGTGGACGTGCCAGTCCGTCCATACCGAGTAGGCAGCGCCGTCAGCCAATTCGCCCTACTCCGGGTCTTTCTTCACCCCGATACGTGGAACCAGCGGAACAGGCCCATCAGCGCGAAGACCACTCCGACCGCCAGCACCAGCCCGGAGACGAACATCGTGTAAAACAGCTTGTGGTCGAAGCGAAGGTGCATGTAGTACATCGCCACCAGCACGAACTTGCCGATCGAAAGGACCGCAAGGATGGGTATGATGCCGTAGCTCAGGCCCTCGATCAGGAAGAGCACTACCTCCAGGATCGTCAGCACCACCAGGGTCATGGCGACCTTGAAGTACGTGCCCGGCGTGGGATGCCCGGTGTGTACCTCCGCCCCGTCCCCCGGGACGGCGGGCTGGCCCTGACCTGCGCTCACTTGCTCGTCGGTAGCCATTTCCTAGGTTGGGAACCCCTCAAACACCCCGAACAGGTATACCACGGTGAAGATCACTATCCACACCACGTCAACAAAGTGCCAGTACAGTGCGGCCAGATCGGTGTCGAGATTGCGCTTCGGCGTGACACCGCCCTTCTTGAACGAGTAGAAGAACAGGCCCAGCAGCCAGATCACTCCGATCGTGACGTGGGTACCGTGGAGGCCGGTCAGAGTGAAGAACGTGGTGCCGAACAGGTTGGTCCTGGGTGTGAGTCCGTGCGTGCCGTCGTATTCATCCACGCCTTCCGTGCACTCGCGCTCGGCTATGGAGGCATCGAACTCGGTGAATTCGCCGGGCGCTGCGTGGTACTTGTTGCAGTCGATGTGGACATGGTGGTTGGCGAACTCGTAGAACTCGAAGACCTGGAAGCCCAGGAACGTAGCGCCCATGATGATCGTGGACATCAGCCACACCCGGTAGGTCTTCAGCGAGCCGCGTGTCAGCGCCGCGTATGCGAGCACCATGCTCATGCTGCTCATCAGCAGTACGAAGGTGCTTACCGAGGTCACCGGGATGCTGAACACGTCCTCGGGGAACGGTCCAACCTTGCTCCGGCCAAAGTAGACGAGGTAGGTGGCGATAAGGGTGCCGAAGAACATGCAGTCCGAACCAAGGAAGGCCCACATGAGCATCTTCCTGTGGTTCAGGCCGGTAGTGGTGTCCTCGTGCTCGCCGTCGTGATGGGCCGCGGTGGCCTCCTGCGCCATCTGTGCTCCCGTCCTACCTGTTCCTCTTGCTACGCCTGCTCGTCGGACTCACCCGGCTCCGGGTCGTTGACAGGCTCGAACGACCACGCATACATGCCGATCATCATGATCGCCCCGCCTATTGCCAGCACAGGGATGCTGTAGATGATTCCCCATGCGCCGATGAAGATCCCCAGGGAGGTGACCAGCGGCCAGAACGAGGGCTGAGGCAGGTGTATGCCGTGGCCGTCGCCGGATCCTCCCGCCGGAGCACGCCTCGGCACGAGGCCGCGCTTGCGGGCCCACCAGTCATCCCGGTCCTGCACCACGGGAATCTCCTCGAAGTTGTACTCGGGAGGCGGGGATGATATCGACCACTCAAGTGTCCTGGCATCCCAGGGATCGCTGGGGGCGGGGCTCCCTGACCGCCAACTCTGCCACAGGTTCTTCATCATGATCAGGGTCGCAAGCACTATCACGAACGCGCCAGCGGTCTGAAGTGCGTTGAGCTCAGTCCAGCCCATGTCAGCGCCGTACGTGTAGATCCGGCGAGGCATCCCGTCCATCCCGATGAAGTGCATTGGGAAGAACGTCAGGTTCTGCCCGATGAACATCAGCCAGAAGTGCCACTTGCCCTCGGCCTCGTTGTACATCCGGCCGGCGTACTTGGGGAACCAGTAGTAGATCGCCCCGAAGATGCCCATGATCGCGCCGCCGAACAGCACGTAGTGGAAGTGGGCGACTATGAAGTACGTGTCCTGCTGCTGGGCGTCGGACGAGGACATAGCGTGCATGACACCGCTTATGCCGCCAATGGTGAACGTCACTATGAATCCCACGGCGAACAGCATCGGCGTCCTAAAGTCGATGGAGCCCTTCCAGATCGTCCCGATCCAGTTAAAGATCTTTATTCCGGTCGGCACCGCTATCGCCATGGTGGTGATCGTAAAGACCGAGTTGGGGATCGGCCCCAGGCCGACCGTGAACATGTGGTGGCTCCATACCAGCCAGCCCATGAAAGCGATGATCACACCGGCCAGGACCACCGTGGAGTAGCCGAAGAGCGGCTTCTTGGAGAAGGTCGGCAGTATCTCCGAGACTATTCCCATCGCCGGGAGGATAAGTATGTATACCTCGGGATGGCCGAATACCCAGAACAGGTGCTGCCAGAGGACGGGGTCGCCACCCGCCGGCGCGAAGAAGAAGTTGGTGCCGTAGCTGCGGTCGAGCAGAAGCTCAAAGAGCGCAACCGTTATAACCGGGAAGGCCAGCACCAGCAATATCGCAGTGATCAGCGTCATCCATGTAAAGAGCGGCATGCGCATCATCGACATGCCCGGGGCCCTCATGTTGACGATTGTCACGATGAAGTTGAACGCCGCGGCTAGAGAGGCGATACCCAGCACCTGGAGGCTGACTATCCAGAAGTCGATACCCCGGCCGGGGTTGTACGCCTCCTCCGTTAGAGGGGCGTAGGCGAACCAGCCGGCGTTGGGCGATTCTCCAAGGAACCAGCTGAGGTGCAGAAGCAAGGTCCCGGCCAAAAAGACCCAGTAGCTGAATGCGTTGAGCCTGGGGAATGCGACGTCCCGAGCGCCAATCTGCAGGGGAATAACGAAGTTAAAGAACGCCGCACCCAGCGGCATGATCGCAAGGAAGATCATCGTGGTCCCGTGCATGGTGAACAGCTGGTTGAACACCTCGGGGCTCACGATGTCGACGTTCGAGCCCGAAAGCTGCACCCGCATGATCAGGGCCTCGATGCCGCCTATAAGGAAGTTGATGAAGGCGGTTACGCCATAGAGGATGCCGATCCTCTTGTGGTCGATGGTCGTAATCCAGCCCCATATCCCTTCCGGGTGAACGGGCCGCTTGATCATGGGTACCGAGAGCGTCGTCATTCCAGGCTCCTCAGGTATGCGGCAAGGGCTGCTATCTGGGGCTCGGTGAGCGCCCGGGCCGGGTCGTTGTACACGCTACCGTCCCTGGACATCACGTTGCCGGGCTTGATCTCGTTCGGATCTGTCAACCACCTGACAAGGTTCTCATGCGTATTGTCCATGATCCCGGACGCCATGTGCATCCGGCTCGCGAAATGCGTTAGGTCCGGGCCGACATCTCCATAGGCGATCGCGCTGCCCCTGACGGTGTGACACGACCAGCATTCGACTTCGACCGACATGAACAGATCGTGACCCTGCTGCGCCAGGGGATCACTCGGGACGACCGCATCGGCCAGCTGTTCCTCAACCCAGGCGTCGAAGTCCTCCCTGGAGTGTGCGACCACCCTGAAGCGCATGTTCGCGTGGGACTCCCCGCAGAACTCGGCGCACTGGCCTAGGAACACACCCTCCTCGTCGGCCTGCATCCACATAGTGTTGGTGTTATTGGGGATCATGTCCACCTTGCCGGCCAGCTTGGGTACCCAGAAGCTGTGGATGACATCGGTGGCCTCCAGATCGAGGTTTATGACCTCGCCAACCGGGATATGGAGCTCGTTGGCCGTGACCACTCCCAGCTCCTCGATCTCGAACTCGAACCACCACTGGTTGGCGGTGGCCCTGACGGTGAGCGCGTCCGGATCGGGGCTGACGGAGTTGTCGAACAGGGCGTTTATGGTCGGGACCGCCACCGCGATTAGGAGCAGGGCCGGGATGACGGTCCAGGTGATCTCCAGCATATGGTTGCCGTGAATCTGCTCCGGATCGCGGTCCGTATAGCGCCGCCGATACCTGATAGTCGCATAGATAATCAGCGCCATCACCAGCGCGAAGACCACCAGGCCCGCGTACATGATGATGTAGAAGATAGTCGCCTGCGAACGTGCGACGGGGCCCAGCGTGTCGAAGGTCGACTGGGGATTGTCGGTTGTGCAGGCCGCGAGAGTCGCCAGGACCAATCCCGAGAATACGACTGCCAGGAATCGCATCGACGGCCGCTTAAGAATCGACATTACGCGGGAACGAAAACTCCTGCTAACGGGACGTTTACTCGGGGGCGCACCAGCCCTCGCGACGGTTAGCAAATCTAACAGAGCGATTTTTGCTAGTCAAGCTTTTCACAATCTCAGTTTACGCCTGTCTATAGCCAGCCATCGGCCATTTGTTGGTCTCTGTGGCAGCCTCGCGGACGGCCATCAGGACAGCACCGTAGCGTCGATCATGATGGCGGAGAAAAGTAGCGCCAGATAGGCCAGAGAGTACAGGTAGGCGGCCTTTGCTCTCTGAATGCCGGGAGACAGAAGCAGCCAGACCGCATAGCAAAGGTAGCCGACTCCGAGGACGACCGCGGCCAGTCCGTAGATCCACCCCACCTCTCCCGTGACCACGAACATTATCGTCAGAGCCACGAGCACGGCGACGTAGAGGACTATCGAGCGCTTCGTCTCGGCCTCGCCGCTTACCACCGGCAACATGGGTATTCCGGCCTCCGAGTAGTCGTCCTTGATCATCAGCGCCAGCGCCCAGAAGTGAGGCGGCGTCCAGAAGAAGACGATGGCGAACATGTAGAGGGCCGCTATCCCCAGGTCGCCCTGAACCGCGGCCCATCCAACCATCGGAGGGAAGGCACCGGCTGCGCCACCGATGACGATGTTCTGCGGCGTGGTGCGCTTCAGCCCCAGCGTGTAGACGAAAACGTAGACCACGGTCGCCGAAACCGTCAGCCCGGCGCTCAGCGGGTTCACAAGGACGGTCAGAAGCACGAACGCCGCCACGTTCAATGCCACGCCGAACACCAGTGCGTCGCGGGGCACTATTCTCCCGCCCGCCACCGGCCTCCTCCGCGTGCGGCGCATGACATTGTCTATGTCCCTGTCGAGGGAGTGGTTGATCGAATTGGCTCCACCCGAGGCCAGGGACCCGGCCACCAGCACGACGGCCATGATCCCCATGTCCGGCGGCCCCCCGGCGGCAAGGAACATCCCTCCCAGCGCGGTGACCAGCAGCAGCACGATGATCCGGGGCTTGGTGAGCGCCAGGTAGTCGCGAACCAGGCTTCCGCGGGAAGAGATATGGGCTACCACTGAATCAAACTCCGTACACCCCGGAAACGCTCTGCGTCTCCGTCCGGAACTGAAGCACCCGACATCCGTGGAACATGCACCAGTGCGGCCAGCGTCGCGGCGGCCAGCCATACGGCCGTCGCTGCGCTTACATGCAGGCCCTTCCAGACCGGGGAGAACGCACTCCACGGGTTGGCGGCGCCTATGAAGATCTGGCCTACCAGCAGCGTGGCGAGCACGATCGCGCATACGCCCGCGCCTGGCCACCACTCTCTCATCCTCCATGCCCGCAGGGCAACCCCGACTATGATGAGACCGGTCACGGCGGAAACTATGCGGTGGGACATGTGGAGTGCGAACTTGGCATCCCCCGCGGGGATGATCATGCTGCCGCTGCACAGAGGCCACGACCCGCACGCCGTGCTCGCCCCCTCTCCGACAACAACAGAGCCGGACACCAGCACCAGGAACGTGAAAAAGAGCATCAACCCTATCGCGGCGCTGAAGGCCAAGATGGTCGGCCGTGAGGGACCGTTCAGAGGCGGGTCGCTCACCGGCCAGACGGCCACCAGCGCAAAGGCCAGCGTCGCGATCAGCAATTCGGCGATCGCGAGGTGGACCAGCCTCATGCTCCAGCTCAGCTCGGTGATGACCGTCGCCCACCCGAGGGCGCCGGCCGCGATGACCAGCGCGAAGGCGGCCAGGGTGCAGCCGAATATCAGGGTGCTATCTCTGTGCACCCGCCAGCCAATGACGACTGCGGCCAATACGAAGATGCCGAGAAGCACGGCGGTAAGCCGGTGGGTGTACTCCAGGATCACGTCGCCTGTGAATGCGGGTATCCACTGACCATCGCAAAGCGGCCAATCATCGGCGCATGCGAGACCAGCATCAGCAGCCCTGACGAAGCCGCCCAGTGTGATCTGAGAGAAAGCGGCCACCAGTGCGGCCGCCAACATGATCCGAAAGATCAACTGCCCGGCGTCGACCGGCCGGTCGATTACGACTTGGGAGACGGGACGTTGCACCTCAACCCGCCTTATGTGGGGTAAAGGATCAGTGAGTGCAGAGTTTCACAATCTTACCATCGAGAACGGAACTGCGAAGGCGATTCCGAGCCGCGCCGAATTGCCATCGCGGCGGTGAGACAGGCATAGACGGCCCTTTGATTACCTTGACCTCGGCAGTTCGAAAAGGCTAGAATCCGTCGTTGTTTCCTCCCTGCAGAGTTCCCGATGCTGGTTCCACACGACATGCTGGCTCGGTTCGGCGGGAGCGTCGGGGCCCGCTAGCTCAATTTGGCAGAGCAACTGACTCTTAATCAGTAGGTTCTCGGTTCGAGTCCGAGGCGGGTCACCGTCTATAGACTGCTTAACAGGCAGTCAGCCTAGTCAGAGGAATTCTGTAAGTCAGCAGCTAGTCAGCAAAACTGCACTTTTTTGGAGTGGACCCAAATGGGAATACTTGAGGCGCGTCTTCCCATATCTGGGCATCGAATCTAATGCTCCACGAAGCAGCCAATGAGTATTCGCGCTGTCCGACACACCCGAGTTGCGAGGACTCAGGTGGTCCTTCTGGGACGGAGGCCTATACTGACGCGCACTTGTCATTCATCTGCTAGGTACCGGACTCGAGCACCATTCGGTTCGACCTTACCCCGATTAGGGCGTCGATACGGAGGCGAATCCCAACGGTTTCGAGGTCATGCGGGAAATTGTCAGGCACAGCTGACGTAGACCTCAACCTGTCCACAAGTGCCAAGCATGTTGACGGCTGCTTCTAACAGCTTGGGATTATTCAGGCGAGTAGTCGATCACGAACTAGTGAATACCCCTTCCCCGTATTTCCTCTGTGAACAGACGGACGGGGCCGAAATCGTTGGTCGGGCCCATTTGAGCCATTTCCTGCTGTACGTGCTGTGCTGGCAACCGAAAGCCCTCCTCATCGATGTGGAGACCCAGCTAGCTGGCACTACCGATATACGTCAATATGGCGTTAGTGCCTGATATCCGTCTCCATACAGTCGAAGAGGAGCCCAAATTTGTCGACGCCTGAGCCCGATTTAGGTACGCCCACAGGCGGCTACCCAAGAAGCAGTCCGGGTGGGCAGCCACCAAGCGGAGGCGGTAAGGAGCACGGCGGAGGTAAGCCCGGAGGCAAGTGGCTGCTCGGCGTTCTGGGGATACTTGCGATTGTGTTCGCAATTGGGATCTGTACCTACGGAACGGGGACGGGGGACGATGTCGCGCTCCTGATAGATTCGCCCGGAGTTGGATTCCCAAGCATCACCATTGACCCTTCGGCACCAATATACGGGGAAGCCAAAGCGTTGCTGAGTACCGCACCGGATGCGGCGGAGTACGCAAGCAGGCGTGGACGGTACAGGGTGAGCTTAGCTACGTACGAAGAATTGAGACAAATGACTGGGCCTGCCAGCAACCAGGCAGAATACGATCAATGGCGTTCAGCAGTGGCGACGCGAGAGGCCATCACCAAGATTGTAAGAGAGGATGGATGGACGGCTGAGTTGGTGGCTAACTGCGATGCGATTCAAGATGAGACGACTAGGGAAGTATGTAAGTCCAAGGCAGAGCAGCATAGTGGAGCAATCGATCGCGACGACACGGCGAAGGGCATTAGATCAACGCCTACTTCCACATCTCTTGGAGTATCGAGCAGAGTCACGGAGTTGTGCTTGGAACCAGACGGATCCTTTGGACCACTGGTAGCTGCCTTACGAGCCGACTACTCGCTCCACCCCGAGACGTGGGAATGGACAGAATTACGAGAAGTAGGTTCCGAGATTCACCCTAGGGGCAAGCATTACCGGCTTCAAAGCCGCCTCTACGCTACCGACTCAATAGGCCAGAAACTGTATCTTCGGACTTTGGCAGACCTGGACGCTAACTGCAATCTCCTTGAGGTTGTCGTTGTGGAGGATCATACGAACGCCCATGATGAATGGCCTCGCGAACTAACTCCCCGGGAATAGACGGGGCGGCGATGCGTTGCTGATCATAGGGTCGACATTTTAATGCCACGTTAGCGCGGCCCACGACTTACATCCGGAATACGGAGGAACGACGACCGGTCAGCGGTCTGAGCTAAGCCACGCGTTCAGGACCAGGAGACCAATTGGAGCGGTTGGCGTCCGTCGGACCGGGATAGCACGTCAGATCGGACGCCGGCGGCGGTACGGCGGCATCAACTCAACGTCCGGGGTGTAGTTCGGTAGGAGAGGCCTACCTGGGACGGACCCTGCGTATGGGGAGCGTGTGGGCCAGGCCCATCCCCTCGGCAAGATCCAGCAGGGCGAGAAGGTGCGGCCAGTTGGGATGCATCCCTTTTCGCCACCGCCATAGGGCCAGTTCCGAGGTGCCGATGAGCCGGGCGATCTCCCCCCACGGCAGGCCGGAGGCCTCCTTGAATCGCTCGAGGCTCTCACCGAATTCCTCGGGGAAGACGTGAGTCAGCTTCCTGTGTGTCCTGCGCTGGCGGGGCATGCTGTCAGGCCGCTGCGAAGGACGCGGCGAACCCCTCGCCCATGATCACGTCTAGGCCGCCCGAAACCTGGGATGCAACCCAGATGATCGCCAGCATCGCACCGCCGCACGGCTCGATACCCTTTCGCCACCTGCGCATCTGCTTGCTGCTCACCCCGAGGACGTCGCAGAACTGGTTCCAGCTCAGCCCAATCATCTCCTTGAGCCTGCACAGACGCTGGGGGAAGTCCTCCGGCAGTTGGGCCGTCGCATAGACCAGGAGACGGTCATCGATCCTG
Source organism: Dehalococcoidia bacterium (assembly GCA_034421295.1). GTDB lineage: Bacteria > Chloroflexota > Dehalococcoidia > Lucifugimonadales > UBA2962 > CAUZIR01. The sequence continues at coordinate 642 of DAOUKM010000003.1, read as the reverse complement.
AGCCCGCCGCAACAGGAAGCCGGTGGAAGAAAGCGCAGGCGCTGCCTCAGGCCAGGCGCTCCAGCTCGAACAGTTCGTCGAAGCCGTCGAAGCCCAGGACGCGCTGCAGCCGGCGCCGGATGCGGCCTGACGGCGCTCGACCCTCCCGCAGCAGCCTCGACAGGTAGCCCGGGCTGACACCGACCTCGCGGGCCAGCCAGCGCTGCGACCTGTTCAGCAGCTCCAGACGGTCCCAGAGGACACGCCTCTTCAGGAGGACGACTGTACGTCCGGCACGTTCCATGCAATGACCTGGCTCCTAGTACTGTTACCATAAGTGTACTTAGTGCCTCATTCTATGATAGGATTACCGGAGTTTCAAGAACTACTGTGCTAATGCTTACCCAGTGACCACACCGCCGCCCGGAGCCGACCGCCCGCCTTGACCACGCACACCCCGCACGACGACGGCTACAAGTGGAAGGACATCGGCGCCCGCATCAGGGAGGCCAGGACCAAGGCCGGCCTGACCCAGAAGCAGGTCGCCGGCCTGGTCGGCGTCAGCAACCACTCCGTGTGGTGCTGGGAGGCCGGAAAGATGAAGCCCAACTCCGACCACCTGATAGAGCTTGCCTATCTGTTCGAGGTCAGCACCGAGTCCCT
>DAOUKM010000002.1:0-99299 GCA_034421295.1 Dehalococcoidia bacterium | reverse complement strand
CATCCACCTCGACGTTGTCATCGCCGCGCGCAAGGCTCACCGCCAGCTCTGCCAGGTCCTCCACGAACACGGGCTGAACACCGTATTTCCCGGTCCCGGCTATCGGATGGATGGGAAATCTCCTCAGCATCCAGGCGATGTTGTTTAGAAGAATATCCTCCTTGCCGAAGATGAGCGCGGGTTTGAGAATCGCATACGACAGGCCCGACTCCCTGACGGCCTGCTCGACCAACGCCTTGCCCCTGAAGTACGGGAGCGGGGAGTCGACCGCGGCATTGGTAATGCTGACGTGGACAATGCGGCGAATGCCGGCGGACCTTGCGGCGCCGAAAAGCGCGGCTGCGTTGCCGACCGCGCGTTCGTGCGTTACGCGCCCCCGGGCGAAGCGTATCCAATAGGTGTTAAACAGGGTGTCGGCTCCCTCAAGGCTTCGGATAAGCAGGTCGGATCTTTCGAAGTTATAGGGATGCATTTCGATCCTGGGTCCGAAGGGGCTGGGCCGGGCCGGCCGGCCGGTCAGGGATTTGACGGCGGCACCTTTGTCCAGAAGACGGCGGGCTATGTACCTGCCGGTATACCCGGAAGCGCCGGTAACGACGTGGGATGCGGGATCAGTCACTGCGGTTCCTCCTTGCGACCTGTCCGCTGATCCCCGCGAATTTACATGCCGCTGGCCTGCGGACACTGTGATCTGGGCCACGGACGATCCGGCCATTTGCGGCATCGCTGCCGACCATTGGAACTTCGGTCAGGAACACGGGACACCACTAGATCCGACGTGCTACAGCGATGTCAAATCGCCGCAGTCGCTGACCATGTCCGTTAGCATTACCCTTGGCCCATGGATCAGGTCGATTACCGCTCAGCCATTTTGCCCGACGGAAGTCGCGTCGCATACTCGGTGACAGGCTCCGAAGGCAAACCCATCGTGCTCTTGCACGGCGGCACCGGCTCGCGGCGAGATTGGCAGCGGGCCGCCTCCCTGCTGTCGGAAAGGCACCTTGTGATGGCCGTCGACATGATCGGCTTTGGCGACAGCGACAGGCCCCAGGGCAGGTATACGTACCGCCGGCTGGCGGACTCGGTGATCTGCGCGATGGACGACCTGGCCATCGACAGCGCGCACCTGGTTGGGCACTCGCTGGGGGGTAGGGTTGCGCTGGACGTCGCGCGCTCGCGTCCCGAGCGGACCGGATGCCTGGTGATGATAGCCCCGATGGGATTCGGCAGGCTCTCTGCGCGCGGCTTCATCCTCGGACTCGCGCACTGGGCGGCCCATCGGCTGACCCTTTCCCGCCTGCCCTACCCCGACCTCGAGATCGAGATCGACGACCGCGGCCTTCGCAGGTCCGCCGGCGTAGCCGCCGAAACCAAGGTCATCTGGGGCGCGGGGGATGTGTTTTTCCCTTCCCGGTATGCGGACCGCGTCCTTGCCGCCATGCCGGGTGCATCGGCTGAGATCTTCGAATCCGCCGGGCACTCGCCCCATCTGGATTTTCCCGAACGTTTCTCAGACTCGCTGCTAGACTTTGTAGCCGGGCGCTGAGGAAACCTCCATCGGATCTGGATCAGCCGGGCCGCCCTGCGCGGCCTTGATGGGATGCAAAAGACCCTGATACCGTGGCCCTAGCCAAACAGCGCCGGCGCCAGCAGCGCCGGAGGAGGAATGAACAGATGCATTTAGTCTCCCTTATGAGGCGTGTCCTGACCGTATCGGAGGTGCACGCCCACTGCGATATCCCCTGCGGCATATACGACCCGATAGCCGCAAAGATCGCTGCCCAGACGGTCCAGAAGATGGTCATGCGCATCGAGGCTCTGGACGACGCCGCATGCGATGCGTCTTCCGGAAACTCCTTCAGCCGCTACGTGGCGGTGAAAGAAGAGCACGCACAGCACGTCAAGGATGAAGTAAGCCTTCTGTGGTCCGACTACTTTAAGCCCGAGCATGTCGAAAAGTACCCGGACCTTCACGAAAAGGTCTGGAACACTCTCAAGCTCGCCGGCCGGTGCAAGCAGACTGTCGACATGGACGCCTCAAAGCAGCTGGTGGCATCAGTCGACGAGGTGGCAGCCATCTTCTGGGCCACGAAGGGAGTAGAGTACTCGGACCCGGTCGCCGAGGTTCGCTTCGGGGCCTAGGGGCGCAGGCGCCGCACCTGTACCGGCCCTTGGGGCCGGTGCGCGTTAGGGGATCACCAGCGGGGAAGGCCCCGCCACAGTATCCCGGGACGAAGGATCGACCGAGCGGGTCTGGAGCGCTCTCAGGTCCGCCGGCGCGTGAACGCGATAGCTGCGATGCTCAGCAGTACCCCCAGGCTGGCGAGCACCACGCCCGACAGGAGCGCATCAGAAAAGCCCAGGGCGATCGCCCGATCGGCGGCCTCCGATACGCCCAGGTATGCTCTTTCCCGCACCGCGAAGATGGCCCCGGCTACCGCAACGCCAACCGAGAAGGATAGCTGGCGGCCCGACGCGATCGACGCCGAGGCGGTCCCGTAGCGGTCCGCTGGCACCGATCCCATTATGGTGGTCGTGTTGGGCGGCTCATACAGCCCTGAGCCGACCCCGGCCAGCAGCAGCGCGCCCAGTATCGCCAGCTCGGAGCCTGAATCAGCGAGAACGCTGAGCCAGGCCAGAGACCCCACCATCGCCGTCAGGCCAATGCCGGAAAGAGTCCATGCGCCAACGCGGTGTGTCAGCGCGCCGCTCACAGGCGCAAGGAACACCCTCATGAGCGTGTGGAGCATGATGAAAAGGCCCATCTTGGTCGCCGAGAACCCCAGCGCGTCGATGAAAAAGAAGGGCGCGAGCAGCAGGATCGCGCCCAGCGACGTGTAGTGAAAAACGAGCACCCCCAGGCCGAAGCCGTAGCCAGGACGGCGAAACAGGCCGAAGTCCAGGATTGGCCTTGCGGATCTGCGCTGTGAGACTACCAGAACGGGCACCGAGACGATCAGCAGACCCGCCATCGCCAGGACCAGGGGCGATAGCAGCCCATCCTCGGCTCCGCGGTTGACCATAACCAGGAACGAGGCCAGGACCGCAAACAGGGCAACAGCACCCAGCCGGTCGACCGCAAAGTCCCGTTTTCCGTCTCTCTCCTGACTCTCCAGCACCCACCAGGAAAGTCCTGCGGCCACCAGCGATATGGGCACCCTGGTATAGAACAGCGCCCGCCAACCCAGTTCGTCCAGCAGCCATCCGCCAGCCAGCGGCCCGGTCGTCAGCCCTATGCCGACGACGGCCCCGGCGATACCGATCGCCTTGGCACGTTCACGGTGCCCGAACCTGTCCAGGATTATCGCGTTAACGCCCGCGAGGATCATCGCCGACCCGAGGCCCATGAACACGCGGGCGGCGATGAGCTGCCAGAGCTCTACCGTAATCGCCGACAGGCCCAGCGCCAGGGAGTAAAGGACAAAGCCCAGCGTGTAGGAAAGGCGCCGTCCTCCAACGTCGCTCAGCCAACCAACCGTCATCACCAGGCCGACCCCTGTCACCCAGAAGGCGACCGAGACCCACAGGACGGTCGACGTGTCCGTTTCGAAGGCGTCCGCCAGGGCCGGGTACGAGACACCCATGATGCCGCTGTCAATGGTCAGCACCAGGTTGCCGAGCGCCGCAACCAACAGCACGAGCCACTTGCTGCGCAGAGCTGGAGACCGCCCGGCGGCGGCTGAGGAACTTCTACTCAATGGGGACTAGTGCAGCTGCGATGACTCACAGCCACGCCAATTCGGAGGGCCTTACCTCAAATTCGGCCGGCGAAATAGTCCAGTACCAGCTTCTTGTACTCTTCACGCGGCGGGCTGAACAGGTCTACCGCCAGGGACCATCCATCCAGGCCCTGCACGCTGTGCTCGACACCCCCGGGAATCATCCAGCCCTCATTCGGCCCCAGCCTCTTGGTCTCTCCACCTATCGTGAAGTCGAATTCGCCGTGGACCACCATGCCCGCCTGCTCGTGCGGGTGGGAGTGGACGGGAACGATGGCGTAGGGGGCCATCTCGATCATGGAGATCATTATCTTTTCGCCCCAAACCAGCTTGACCGTTACGCCGGGCGCCAGCTCCTTGCGCCCGATTTCCCTCAGGTCAAAGAAATAAGACATTTCACGCTCCAATTTAGATGCTGCGTCAATGATTTCCTTCCGTCGCCCGGCGCCTGGCCTCGCGGGCGCGTCGATCGTACGGTGTCAGACATGCCACGATAAAATCGTTGACCGGTGTCGCGATGCCCACCTCTCGCCCTGCGGCGGACACGGCGCCATTGAGAACACCCACCTCGAGGGGATTCCCGTTGATCAGATCGAGATACATCGACGAGGAGAGGACCTGGCTGTGCTCGTCGAAGAAATCGAGGTGCTCTCGCTCCACGTCATCGGCTATCGCTATGCCCTTCGATCGGGCAACGGTGGCGGCTTCGTCCATCACTCGCCTGGTCAGTTCGCGCGTCTCAGGCGTTGAGAGCACGCGAGCCATGGGCTCGCGCGTAATGCACAACATCCCGCTCAGCGCACAGATGAACACGAGCTTCGTCCACAGTGCCGCCAGAACGTCGTCGGCCAGTTCAGTCTCTATGCCGGCGTGCCTTAGGGTGGCGTCTACCGCCACCGCCCTGGTTGTGGTCCCGCCATCGGCCTCCCCGAACACGATCCTGCAGAGGCCTCCCTGCTCGACCACCAACCCCGGCCCCGCCCTTGATGCCTCCACGTAGGCTGCGCCCAGCAGCACCGCATCCCGGCCGAATGCCATCGCAAGGAGGTCGCCTGACCCGACTCCGTTCTGCAGCGTGAGTATGGTGGTATCCGCATGGACAGTCGGCCTGATCAGGCCAACCGCCTCCTCGTTCGAATAACCCTTCACGCAGAACAGGACCATGTCAGCCTTAAACGAGGGGTCCGGTCGATCGGTCACCATCGGATCGGAGACCGTAAAATTGCCCGATGTTGTGCTCTCAATGGCTAGCCCCCGTCTGAGCATGGCCTCTGCATGCTCTCCCCTGGCGACGAACAGCACCTCGTGTCCATCCCTGGCGAGCAAGGCGCCAAAGTACCCCCCTACGGCCCCGGAGCCCATCACTAAAACGTTCACGGCGGGCCCCCTTTAGGTGCGTGTATGCAGACTCTAGAGGTCAACGTTGAGCGAACCTAGCTCAGGAGTTCCACCAGGACATTCTTGTAGCGAGTGTCCGTGGTATTGACCACCCTGTGAACCCTATGGTCGCCGTGCCACTGGAGTTTACCTGGCACCTGCTCTTCCCATGAGGAGGTGCCGTCCTCGAGCTCGAGGCGAAGACCCTCACCCTCGATTGCAACGGTGATGTAGTCGTTCTGATGAAGGTGCCAGTCGCTTGAGTCGCCCGGGTCGACTATCAGGTTCCAGATGCGCACCCTTTCGTTTTCGAAGATAACTCTTGTCGCGATCTCGCCGAGTTCGTCTTTGGGAACTGCCATAGCTGCCTCCTCGAAAAACTGGCGTCATTATATTGCGTCCATGTAGGCGCCATGCGGGACTCTCCCGCCTGCTGAAGACTATGTGGGCAAGGCCGCGCACAGACGCGACGCCCCGGCGCCGGTGCATTCCACTTGCTGCCGGGCGATAGGGTGGCCTTGCCGCATTCGACCCCGACCGGAACATGTCGGTGCAGGAGGAAAACCCCCGACTCAGAGTTGATAGTGATCGCGGGCAGCGTCGTGGAGCGGGTCGTCCCATCGGAAAGTATCCGGATTGGACCCGGATTCCACGGCGAGCCAGTAGGTGAATAGCTGAAGCGGTATGAGATAGGTGATGGGCGTTAGAGCCTCGCAGGTCGGGGGAAGCGACAGGGCGGTCTCAGCCAGCTCAACGATCTCGCTGTCTCCCTCTTCGATGAGGGCGGCCGAGTGGCCTCCCACGGTGTTTACCGCGGCAATCAGATCCATCGACCTTGAGCGGCCCGGACCGCTCGGCACGATGAACGTGCTGGCAACGCCCGGGTGGGTCGCAACGAAGGGGCCGTGCAGATATTGCTCCAGCTGGAATCCCTCCGTCTTGCGATAGCTTGTTTCCTTGATCTTTAGCGCCACCTCATAGGCCGTGGCGACGTTGGGGCCCCACCCGGCAAAATAGAATCGTTCGGCGGAATTGACGCTTTCAACCCAATCCCGCACCCGTGGTTCCAACCTGAGGCACTCCTCCACCAGGCCGGGAAGAAGACCGAGCTCGGTGGCCAGCCCTCCCACGCTCTGTGAACCCGCCCCGGCCCCTATCTCCACGGCCAGCATGGCCAGAGCCGTCATGGCTGACGTGTGGCTCACCGTAAAGGCCGCCGAGTTCTCCGGTTCGGACGTTCGAACAACTATGTCCGCAAGGTCCGCCTCCACGGCGGAGCCGATGCCGGTCACTACAGCGGTCACAGCTCCGGCAGACCTGGCCGAGGCAAGCGCCAGGGCCGAATAGCGCTTTGTACCCCGGTGGCTGAGCACGATCACGAGATCGCCTGCCCCCAACTCTGGCCGGTAGGCGTTGAATTCGAAGGAGTTCCAGGCACGCACGTTACTCAGTCCCCCGACGGTGCAAAGAAGATTCTCACCTACCAGTGCGGCATGCCACGAGGTTCCTATACCGACGAGATGCACACATCCGGTGGACTCGGCTCTTCGAGCGAGCCTGCTCACGGATTCGCCCTCGTCCTTAAGCACCCGATCAATGGCAGAGGGCTGAGCGTGGATGGCTCCATACATGCGGTACGGATGGGATGGGCGGGCATGGTCTCTGTCTCTCATGGAATCGTCTCCGTCAGTTTCATCGCGGCAGTCCGGCCCCTTATCGTGGCGTTAGGTCCCACCTCCTCCCGCTTCCATCTCGGGCGGCTGAGGGCGGGACGATCTTATAGAAGGCTAAGTGGGACGCAGGATTCCGGCGCGTTTCCATCCAGATTGCCCTTGCCTGAGGGCGCAGGCCTGCAGGTTTCCGAAGGCCGCCCCCTAGGCGTACGGCGGTCCTCCTTGACACCCTTATGGGCGCCAATACAATGGCCCCGCTCCAGGTCTGGGCGAGGGAAATGCATGATCAACCGCGACCGGCTCGTAAATACATTCATGGACATCGTTCGGATCGACAGCATATCCGGGGAGGAGGATGAGATCGCCGAAGACCTGTCGCGACGCCTTGACGCCCTGGGCCTGTCCGTCGAGGTCGATGGATACGGAAACCTGATCGCCAACGCTCCCGACCTAGATCCGGGCGGGGGCCAGATTCCGCTTCTGCTGTCGGTGCACATGGATACGGTCGAACCCGGTCGCGGCATACAGCCTCGGGTAGATGATGATGTCATCCGATCCGATGGCACTACGATCGTTGGCGGCGACGCCAAGGCTGGAGTCGCGGCCGTACTTGAGGCGATTGAGTCGCTCAAGGAGGACGGAGCATCCCACCTGCCATATCAGGTGGCGCTCACCAGGGAGGAGGAGACCGGCCTGCACGGCGCTCGCAGCCTGGACTACAGCAAGATCCATGCCAAGGAAGCCGTCGTGTTTGACGGCGAGGGACCGGTAAGCACCGTCACGGTTGCTGCACCCACATACGTCGGATTCACGGTGGAGATCACCGGGAGAGCGGCTCACGCCGGGGTCGAACCCGAGAAGGGAATCTCCGCCATCAGGGTGGCAGCAGAGCTGATAACGCGGCTGCCCCAGGGCCGGCTGAGCGCGGACACGACCTTTAACATCGGGCTGATAGAGGGCGGAAGCGTGCGCAACACCGTGCCTGAGAACGCCAGGATCGTCGGTGAGTTCCGCAGCCAAAACCTTGAGGCGATCGACAACATCGGACTGGAGATAGCCGAGGCCCTGGAAACCGTCCGAATCATGTATCCGGAGGCCGTCCTGGACCAGCACTTGCACACCGAGTTCGAACATTACGAATTTGGTGAAGGAGATCCCACTTACAGGCGCGTTGCCCGGGCTCTGGGGGTAATCGGTCTGCAGCCGCAGATGAAGGCATCGGGCGGAGGCACGGACGGCAACATCTTCCGGCAGCGGGGCATCACCTCGGTAGTGGTCGGAATGGCCGACAACGGCATGCACACCGTGCGGGAGCACGTGAAGATACCCGAACTGGTCGAAGCCGCGCAATTCTGCGAGGTCCTGCTAAGGGACTAGCGGCGCGTGAGAGTAAAGCTCGCCTACGGCGATGACGGCATCGACGTCGATTTCCCAGACGACCTGACCACGGTCGTCGAACCCCGGTTCATACCGAGCCTTCCGGACGAGGAAGGAGCCCTGAGGACGGCTATTCGCAATCCCCTGGGCACTAAGCCCCTGCGCCATCTCGTCTCGGAGGGACAGACCGTGGCGATTTCGGTCTGCGACGTGACCAGGCCCGCGCCCACGCGGCTGATGCTGCCCGCCATACTCCGGGAACTGAGTCGCGTTCCACGCGAACGCATCACCGTGCTCATCGCCACGGGAACCCACCGGGCCAACACTCTGGAAGAGCTGACCTACATGCTGGGTCCCGACGTTGTCGACTGCTACCCGGTGGTCAATCACGATGCCTTTGACGAAGGCGGCCTGGAGATCGCGGGCTGGACCTCCGACGGCATACCGATCCTGCTGAACCGCCACTGGCTGGACGCGGATATCCGAATCACGCTCGGGCTGGTAGAGCCTCACTTCTTCGCGGGCTTTTCCGGCGGACCCAAGATGGTTGCGCCGGGCCTTGCGGGGTTCGGCACCACCATGCACCTTCACAACGCAGCGCGCATCGGCAGCCCGAGGGCGACCTGGGGTGTCACAGACGGCAACCCGGTGCACGATTCTGTCCGCGAGATAGCGGCGATGACCGGCGTCGATTTCTCACTGGATGTCACGATCAACAGGGACATGCACATAACCGCCGCCTACGCGGGCGAGATGTTCCAGGTCCACGCCGCCGCCTGCGAGGCGGCGCGGAGAACGGTGATGCGGCCCGTGGATAGACCCTTCGAAGTAGTGGTGACCACCAACTCGGGCTATCCACTCGATCAGAACCTTTACCAGGCGGTCAAAGGGATGTCCGCCGCCGCCGAGATCGTGCGTGAGGGAGGCACGATCATCTGCGCCGCCGAGTGCCGCGACGGGATACCCAGCCACGGCGAGTACGGGCGCATCCTTCGCGATGGCAGGTCGCCCGGTGAGCTGCTAAGGAAGATCGAGTCCACGCCCGAAACGACCCACGACCAGTGGCAGGTGCAGATTCAGGCCAAGGTGCAGATGAGGGCCGAGGTATTCCTTAGATCGTCGTTCCTTACCGCCGACCAGGTAAGAGCGGCCCACCTCAAGGCAACGGACGATGTTGCGGCAACGGTGGCCAGCGCACTGAAAAGACACGGGCCGGGGTCACGCGTATGCGTGCTGCCGGAGGGTCCACAGACGGTTCCCTACCTGGCGGAAGGGGCCTAGGCGGACCAGGGTGGCCGGTGCCCCGAACCGGTGCTGCGGCCAGTTCGAAGTAGGCAGGACTCCCTAGGAGACGGCTGCCTTGGCCCCGGCTTCCTCGAGCTTTTCCTTGGCGGCTCCGGCATCGTCTTTGCCCACGCCTTCCTTGACGGTGGCGGGAGCGCTCTCGACGAGTTCCTTGGCCTCCTTGAGACCCAGCGTGGTCAACTCCCTGACCGCCTTGATCACCTTGATCTTGTTCGGGCCTATCTCCTCCAGGGTGACGTTGAACTCCGTCTGCTCCTCTTCTGCAGCGGCCCCTGCAGCGCCGTCGCCGGCGGCCGCCGGCGCCGCGACTGCGACCGGTGCCGCAGCGCTCACTCCAAAGGTCTCCTCAAGGTCCTTAACCAGTTCGGAAAGCTCCAGTACCGACATCTCCTTGATCGCGTCGAGAATCTCTGTCTTCGTCATTTCCGGTTCACCTCCACTCGGTGGTCAATCGCTCCTTGTTTGCGCTATGCCCTCTCAATACCAGGCGGTCGCCCGCGCTCGTCTCGCTCATGCAGGATCGGCGCCACTGGCCTCTACGTGTCTCTTTAGTACCGTCGCCAGCCCGGCCACCGGTGCGTTGAGGACGAAGGCCAGGCCCGCAATGCCCCCCTGCAGCTGGCCGGCTAACCGCGCGATCAGGACATCCTTCGAAGGCAGCCTGCCCAGGGCCTCCACCTGGTCGGCATCCAGCACGCGTTCGCCCATCACCGCCCCGCGAACCTTCATTACGCTCCGGTTGTCCCGTATGAAGCCGGTAAGGACCTTGACCGGGTCCACCACCTCGCCGTACCCAAAGGCGATCCCGGTGGGCCCGCTGACGATTTCCTTGAGCTGCGGCCTGTTCACCGAGTCGGCGGCGATGTAGGTGAGGGTGTTCTTGACGACCCTGAAATCGACACCCTGGCCGCGCAGCGCCCGTCTCAGGGCCGTCATGTCTCCTACCGACATGCCGGAGTAATCCGCGGCGATAGCGATGGTGCTCTCCGATATGTGCTTTTTGAGGGCGGTGACTTCCCGCTCTTTTCTTTCGGTGGGCATGGGTATTCCCCGTACTGTTGTCCGATGCCTGAAACAAGAAAGCCCCGAGTGACACCTCGGGGCGTGATCCGCAGCGGCGGACCGGATCCCTGTGCGAAGTGCCTCGGTAGGTGAATTTAATCCGCTCCGCCTAAGCGGAGGGAACCGACTGTCTCAGGCCTAGGTTTTCGTTTCTCAGTCTAGCTTAAGGTCACTGAGGGCGGCAACGTCCATCGGGACGCTCGGTCCCATAGAGGTTGCAAGGAACGCCGAACGGATGAACTGCCCCTTTACACCGGACGGCCTTGCGCGCATGACATGGTCCATTACTGAGGTCATGTTATCCAGCAACTGGGTCTCGTCGAAACTGGCCTTTCCTATCGGTACGTGCATGATCGATGTACGGTCCAGCCTGAATTCCACCCTGCCCTTTCGCGCTTCGTCCACCGCACGTCCGATGTCCTCAAGGGACACAACAGTACCGGTCTTGGGGTTGGGCATCAGGCCCTTTCGTCCCAGCACCCTGCCCAGCCTGCTCACCTTGCCCATCATATCCGGCGTGGCGATCGAAACGTCAAACTCGCTCCAGCCCTCTGACTGGATCTTCTTGATCAGGTCGTCATCGCCGATGTAGTCGGCCCCGGCCTCCTGGGCCTTGGTGATGCCCTCGCCCTGGGCGAATACCGTGATCTTTACGGGCTTGCCCGAGCCGTGCGGCAGTGCGGCCACTCCCCGGACCTGCTGATCAGCGTGGCGTGGATCGGCCCCCGTCCGCAGGTGCAGTTCCACAGTCTCGTCGAAATTGGAGGTGGCGGTCTCCTTGACCTTGGCCACCGCTCCCGCGGGCGAATACCGCTCCAGGCGGTCCACCACCGCCGCTGCGCTCTTGTATCGCTTCCCGTGCCTTTTCAACGCTCCCTCCTAGGTGCGGCTCCAATCGATCTGGATGCCCATGCTCCTAGCGGTGCCCGCCACTATCTGCATCGCTCCATCTATGTCCGCGGCATTGAGATCGGGCATCTTGGTCTCTGCGATTTCACGGACCTTGGATGCCGGTATGGTGCCGACGTTCTCCCGCTTAGGTTCCCCACTGCCCTTTTCCACACCTGCCGCCTTTCGCAGCATGTCCGCTGCGGGGGGAGTCTTGAGGACAAAGCTGAATGACCGATCCTCATAGACGGTCAGGTCCACCGGAACGATGGTTCCCGCCTTTGAGGAGGTCTTCTCGTTGTACTCCTTGACGAAGGCCATGATGTTGACCCCGTGCTGGCCAAGCGCAGGGCCGATCGGCGGGGCCGGGCTGGCCCGGCCTCCCTCTATCTGGAGCTTTAGTACTGTTCTTACCTTCTTAGCCACGTTATTCTCCGCTCGACGCTGCTCGTCCTGTGGGCTCCATGCTTGCGGCGATCGTCCGGGAGGCGACCAGCACTGGGCGACGCCACGCTCCCGGCCGCAGGGAGCCGGTCTAGGTGCGCTCTACCTGCAAGAAGTCGAGTTCGACCGGCGTCTCGCGACCGAAGAACGACACCAGCACCTTGACCTTGGCGCGGTCGGCGTACACCTCGTCGACACTGCCCATGAAGTCCACGAACGGCCCGTCGGTGATACGTACCACCTGGCCCTTGGAAAATCCCACCCTGACCCGGGGGGTTGCCGACTCCATCTGATCGAGGATGTTCTTTACCTCGTCATCCTCAAGGGGCACCGGCTTTGCGCGCTTTTCGCTCTCGTCCTCGGCTGAAACGAAACCCGTGACACCGGGCGTATTGCGGACCACGTGCCAGCTCTCATCGTCCATGGACATGCGCACCATGATGTAGCCGGGGAAGACCTTCCTGGGAACGGGCACCCGCTGCCCGTCCTTGATCTCGATCTCCTCCTCGGTCGGCACTACGACTTCAAAGATCTTGTCGGACACATCCATCGTCTCGATACGGAGCTCCAGGTTCCTCTTGACCCGCTCTTCCTGGCCCGAGTAGGCATGCACTATGTACCAGCGCGGCGCCGATTCGTCGACCGATTTCATCTTGCTCTGAGTGCTCATGCCTAGTTTCCGAGAATTACGCCCATCAGCCGGGAGAAGCCAATATCCACCAGTCCCAGGAAGACGCCCACCGCGGCGGCGACGGCCAGCACCATTATGGTCAGCCTCGTCGTCTCCTCTCGGGTAGGCCACGTAACCCGCCTTAGCTCCGAGTAGACCTCCCCGAAGAAACGGAAGCTGAATGCCCTGCGGGTCGATTCGGGATCGACCCTGCGCGGCACGCTCTGGCTTCTCGCCATTGTGCTAGCGAACCTCCCTGTAGGGGGCGTGTCTGCCACAGCGTGGACAGAACTTTCTGAGCTCGAGCCGCTGCGGGTCGTTTCGACGATTCTTGCTCGTGTGGTAGGTGCGCTCGCGGCACTCCTCGCAGGCGAGGCTGATCACACCGCGAGCGTCTCCCTTCTTCGCCATATGATCGGCCTTACTTAACGATCTTGGTGATAACGCCGGAACCGACGGTCCTGCCGCCCTCTCGAACGGCGAAGCGCAATTGCTCATCCATCGCAACGGGGGTGATCAGCTTGACCTTCATCTCGATGTTGTCGCCGGGCATCACCATCTCGACTCCGTCCGGCAGCCCGATCTCACCGGTGACGTCCGTGGTCCTGATGTAGAACTGCGGCTTGTAGCCGTTAAAGAACGGGGTGTGCCTTCCGCCCTCATCCTTACCCAGAACGTAGACCTGCGCCTCGGCCTCAAGGTGAGGCATTATGCTGCCCGGCCGGGCCAGGACCTGGCCGCGCTCGACGTCCTCGCGCTCGACGCCTCGTAGAAGCAGGCCAACGGCGTCGCCGGGCTCTCCTTCGTCCAGCGTCTTGTGGAACATCTCAACGCCCGTGACGACTGTGGAAGAGGTGTCCTTTATGCCGACGATCTCGACCGTTTCACCAGGGGTGATCACGCCCTGCTCGATGCGTCCGGTCACGACGGTCCCCCTGCCCTTGATTCCGAACACGTCCTCGACGGGCATGAGGAACGGCAGGTCCCGGGGCCTGTCCGGCACCGGGATGTAGGAGTCGACCGCATCCAGGAGCTCCCAGATCGGGCCTCCCCATTCCGAGTCCCGACCGAGCTGATCATCGGGCGCCTCCAGTGCATTGAGGGCACTGACCCTGACGATGGGAATATCGTCGCCGGGGAAGCCATACTCGCTCAGCATCTCGCGGAGTTCAAGCTCCACCAGCTCGAGCAGCTCCTCATCCTCCATAGCATCGACCTTGTTGAGGGCCACGACGACCGCGGGTACCTCCACCTGCCGGGCGAGCAGGATGTGCTCACGCGTCTGGGGCATCGGGCCATCCGGCGCACTGACGACCAGAATGGCGCCGTCCATCTGCGCGGCACCGGTGATCATGTTCTTGATGTAGTCGGCGTGACCGGGACAGTCGACGTGGGCATAGTGACGGTTATCCGTCTGGTACTCGACGTGGGTGATCGCGATGGTCACGCCACGCGCCTTCTCCTCGGGCGCGTTGTCGATCGAATCGAACGCCCGGAAATCGGCGCTCCCGGCGGTGGCTAGCACCCGGGTCATCGCCGCCGTCAGCGTCGTCTTACCATGATCGACGTGACCGATTGTTCCCACGTTTACGTGCGGCTTATCCCTTATAAACTTCTGCTTCGCCATTCAGCGATCCTCCGTATTTGGTGAGCCCACAAGCAGACTCGAACTGCTGACCTCGTTCTTACCAAGAACGTGCTCTGCCGACTGAGCTATGTGGGCCCGTACTGCTAGTAGCGTCGGTGAGCGGGAGTGGAGGGAGTAGGATTCGAACCTACGTAGCCCTTCCGGGCGCCAGATTTACAGTCTGGTGGATTTAACCACTCTCCCATCCCTCCACCACAACGAATCAGTCTAACATGTGGCGGATTCGGGAGCCAAGCCATTTGCCAGCCCTCGCCGAAAGCCCGTACAGGCTCGATTTCGGAACTTAATGTGGATGCCCGCCCACGCTGCAAAGTTGCGCCGATTTACCGGGGCGAAAAGAGCATCGTCGCAGGGACTCCGGGGCAGGGCTGAGAGGTCGGCCCAATCCCCTTAACCGGCACGTATAGCGCACCGGTCAACTTGACCACCACGCCGTTCAGCTATGATAGCCCCCGACTACTGGCCTGCCGGGCAGGAGGTAAACAGATGACGGCCTCGCGGCAAATGCTCGAAGAACTGAAGAATTTCGATACTCCCTCCATCACTAATGTCGTGGCGACATATCCGGATCACCCGCTCTGCCTAGGTCTCTACAACCCCTGGTCGGAAAACTGGTACACGGACCAGTCGATCCGGTGCATGTACCCCGAACTCGGACGTACCGTCGGCTACGCCGTCACCTGCGTGTTCGGCATGCCTGACCCCGGATACTCGCGTCTCACGTTCATGGACGTTGTGGACGCGCTCGACACCTCGGAAAAGCCGACGATCCTGGTCCTTGAGCAGCGATTCCCAAAGAAGATCTCCGGCAAGGTCGGTCTTGCCGGCGGCAACATGGTGTCCGCGATGAAGGCGCTTGGATGCGTGGGCCTGATCTCAAACGGCCCCTCACGGGACCTGGATGAGATCAGGCCGATGAAGTTCCAGTACATGCTGACGGGCGCCGCCGCAGGACACGGAGACATGGCGGTCCATGCCGTCAACGTTCCGGTGAGCGTCGGCGGCATGGATGTCGCACCGGGCGAGGTCATACACATGGACGAGAACGGGGCGTGCAAGTTCCCGTCCAATAGGATCGGAGAGGTGCTCGACAACGTCACGGCGCTGCAGAAGGAGGAAGAGGACCGCATGGGGCGCCTGCAGGCGGCCGGGAGCGCCGCCGAGGTTAGGGCCATCTTTGCCGGCCAGTCCTACGCACGGGCCGACGATTAATCCCGGAAGGCCGCACGGGCCGCTCAGGCTGGCGCGACCTTAAGGTCAGCGAGCGCGGGCATGACTTCCTCTGCAAGCAGGGTCATGGAGCGCACCCACTTATCGCGCGGCTCCCATTCGTGGGAGTAGGCGAGAAGGATCCCGAATCCTCCGATATCATCGTGTAGCTTGCGAAGTCTCTCTGCGACCTCATCCGGACTGCCGACTATCCAGATGTTATCAAGCATGTACTGAAGGTCTATGTCCTCATCCTCAAGGGTCGGGGTTATCTTCATGTGCTCGAGGAACCCGAGCGTGGCCATCACGTTCCTGAAGTAGACGACAAAGTCCCGCGCCATGACTCCTTCCGTAGCGATCTCGCGCGCCTCTTTCGTCGTGTCGGCGACGAAGATATCGCGGCAGATGCGCCACCTTGAGCGGTCGGGCGTGTGGCCGGCCTCCCGGGAGGCCGAAGCGTACGCCTCCCACTGGGTCACGAGCGTCCGCTCGGGCACGTAGTTGATGGATAGCGGAATCCAGTCCCGCTGGCCAGCCATGATCAACGTGTCCGAGCGGGGCGCCAGGCCCGCGGCGGCGATCGGCGGGTGAGGCAACTGATACGGCTTCATGTGCACGTAGAACCCGAGATCCTCCATGGGCTCGGGCATCGTGAACTTCCAGAATTCGTTCTCGTAGGTACCGGGCTCAAGGCCTTCCCAGATCCTGAGAACCATGTCCAGCGTCTCCCATGTCAGGGAACGCTGCCGGCCGGTCGCAGGGTCGATTCCGAACGCCTTAAAGTCCAGGGGGGTTGCGCCAGAGCCTATGCCCCACATGAATCGACCCTTCGCCTGGTGATCGATCTGCGCTATGCGGTGCGCGAGCTGGAACGGGTTGTGGTTGGGTAGGCAGGTTACGCCCGTCCCGAGCCTTATGCTCTTTGTCATCCCTATCGCCTGAGCAATGAAGAGCTCAGGAGAGGGTATGTTTTCCCATGCCGCCGTAAAGTGCTCTGCTATCCACGCCTCCACGTATCCGAGCCGGTCCAGGACAACCAGCTGGTCAAGGTCATCATGAATCGTCTTTGTAAAATCACTCCCGGCGGGGTGAAGTGGATCAATGAAGTAGCCTAACTGCATCTCGGTTCGCCTCTCTTGCCAAGAAATATGGGACCGGCTAGCCCGGCCCAACGACCGGCTGCGAAATTGGCCCCCTATGCCAGATGTGCTAGCTGAAGGGCGACCGGATCGCAGAGCCCGTCAGGAGCCCCGGCCGCTGGCCTGCTGACCAACTGTAGACCATTTGCCGGCTGCTGCGGCTCATGACACCTCGCGCCAAGGGTCTGTCACACGCGCAGCCAGCGCCGCCCACGGTCAGGCCACAAGGGGGCTTTCGCGGATAGCGCTTCTACTAGACTTTGCCTTTGCCTGGAAACCGTCCGGGGGCCCTTATATCCCTGTATGAACGGAGCCCCGGCCCGGATTCGAACCGGGAACCTGCTGATTACAAATCAGCTGCGCTGCCAGTTGCGCCACCGGGGCCACAAGACAGGGTACACCGTAGGGCCAACTTGCCGATCAGCCGGGTCTATCCGCCCATTCCAGAAGATCCATAGAGGCCCGCATGGCCAGCTCCATGACCCGTCGCAGCGGAACCCTCTTTTCAAGCGCGATACTCCTCGCGGCGTCGTATTCCGGGGCTGCGTCCACGACCCTGCCACTGAGCCGCTTGACCTTGACGGGCACGGCTCCAAGTGGGGTGTCCACAACAACCTGCTCCCGGCTGGCTTCGTGCCGACGAACCATGCTGGCCCTAACGCCGAGAGTCGTCGTCTCCTTCATTATCAGTTCTGCGGCCCGTCCCTCGAGACCCTGATCCACAAGAGCGCTGAGTACAACCCCGGTCCTGCCCTTTTTCATCTGCGCAGCGGTCAGCCAGGAGTCGCGTGCCCCGAGCGCCAGGAGTCGCTCAACCGCGTGGGCCAGTACCTGGGGGCTTTCGTCATCGATGTTCGTCTCGAGCAGCACCAGAGGCGGCGCAGCGCCCGCCTCGCGGCCAAGCCACAGGCCGAGCGCGTTCGGGTAGCCCTGAGGATTGCGGGAGCCCAGGCCGTACCCGGCAACCTCGACGGTCATGGCGGGCTGGCCGAACGTGGCCAGATTGGTCAAGATCGCGGCCCCGGTGGGAGTAACCATCTCACCTGAATCGGCTATGCTCTCCGGAGTCGGTACGGTATGCGCCTTTGCATCCGCCAGCAGAGCCAGGGTGGCCGGTGCGGGGACCGGCGTCGGGCCGTGACTTGTAGTGACGACTCCGGAACCGGTCGGGATGGGCGAACTGTACAGGGCCTCGACCCCGAGTTCGGCCAGCCCGGCAACCGCGCACGTAACGTCGATCACCGTATCCACGCTGCCCAGTTCGTGAAGGTCCACCTGCCCAGTCTCTACACCGTGTACACGTGCCTCCGCTCGCTCCAGGCTGCGCAGAATCGTGGTCGAAGTGGCTATCACATCCCGGGGAAGACCCGAGGCCTGGACCATGTCAACAAACTCGGATATAGACCTGTGCCCTTCGAGGTCACGGTCAATTTGGACCGTTACGCGGGTTCCGAATGCACCCTGCCTGCTGTCTCGCTCGGAACCCAGTTCCACGCCGCGTATCCCGAGGGCGGAAACCACGCCGCGCAGGCTGCTGACGGGCAGACCGCAGTCGACTAGCGCGCCAAGGACCATGTCCCCGCTGGCGCCGCCGAGGCACTGGAAGTAACCAACTCTCCTTGACATGGCGTTAGCTGCCGGACCTGGCCGTGAGAGGATCGTCGGGTATCAATGTCGCCGGGCGTGGGTCCCGGGTAGTGTCGGTGATCGAGTGCCGGACCGCGCCCGTCGCTACTGTCTGCTAGCTGGAGGCCATGGGCACCGGAGACTGCGAGGTAACCTGCAGGCTGCCCCCCTCGTCTCCGTCCTGGTCATCCACGTCGACCACGGCAGTGTCACCGGGGCTGAGCTCGCCGCCCAATATGGCATCGGACAGCTTGTCCTCGACGTGATCCTGTATGACCCTCCGGAGGGGACGGGCACCGAACTGGGGGTCGAAGCCCTTTTCCACCAGCCATTCCTTGGCCTTGTCGGTAACCTCCATATTGATGCCCTTCTGGAGCAGTTCGCTGGCCACCGTAAAGAGCATCAGGTCGACGATCTGCGTCATTTGCTCCCGCGACAGGGAGTGGAAGACCAGCTGCGCGTCAACCCTGTTCAGGAACTCCGGACGGAAGAAACGCTTGACCTCGTCGAGCACGTTCTGCTTCATCCGCAAGTAGCGCCGTTCCTCTTCCTCTTCACCCTCGGTCTTGAGCGAAAAGCCGATCGACTTGTCCTGGCGGATCAGGTCTGAGCCGATGTTGGATGTCATAACGATGATCGTGTTGCGGAAATCGACTCGCCTGCCCTTCGCATCAGTAAGGTGACCGTCGTCGAAGATCTGGAGCAGGATATTGAACACCTCTGGATGTGCCTTCTCGATCTCGTCCAGCAGGATCACACTGTACGACTTTCGCCGCACCGCCTCGGTTAGCTGGCCCCCCTCGTCGTAACCGATGTATCCGGGAGGAGCTCCGACCAGCCTTGCCACGGCATGGCGTTCCATGAACTCGGACATGTCCACACGCACGACCGCCTCTTCGCTGCCGAAGAGGAACTCGGCCAGCTTCTGGACAAGGTAAGTCTTTCCGACTCCGGTGGGTCCGAGAAACATGAAGGTGCCCACAGGTCTCTTCGGATTCTTGAGGCCGGCGCGGGCGCGCCTTACGGCCTTTGAAACGATGTTGATCGCTTCGTCCTGTCCGACGACAATCTCCCTCAGGTGCCCCTCCATGTTGACCAGGCGCTCGGTCTCCGTGGAGGTGAGGCGCGTCACCGGTATGCCGGTCCACATGCTCACGACCTCCGAGACGTCGTCGGGAGAGACGACGGGCTTATCGGCTCCCCGCTCGCTCTCCCATTCCTTTTCGAGACCCTCGAGCTTCTCGGTGAGCTGGGCCTCGTGCTCGCGCTTTTCGGCGGCGAGCTCGTACTCGCGATTGGAGATGGCCTCGTCCTTTGCCTTGCGGACCTTTTCCAGGAGAGACCTTGCCTCCTTGACCGATATGGGCGGTGAGTCATAGCTGATGCGGAGCCTGGAGGCCG
Source organism: Dehalococcoidia bacterium (assembly GCA_034421295.1). Lineage (GTDB taxonomy): Bacteria > Chloroflexota > Dehalococcoidia > Lucifugimonadales > UBA2962 > CAUZIR01. Next base: position 79,761 of record DAOUKM010000002.1, on the reverse strand, counting down.
CCTCATCGATCAGGTCTATCGCCTTGTCCGGCAGGAACCTGTCGGCTATGTAGCGCGAGGCGAGCTGGGAGGCAACGTCGAGTGCCTCTTCGCTGATCTTCAGGCCGTGGTGCTCCTCATATGCGCCCTTTATCCCGCGGAGTATCTCGACCGTTTCCTCAGAGCTGGGCTGCTCTACCTTCACCGGCTGGAACCGCCGCTCAAGGGCCGGGTCGCGCTCTATGTACTTGCGATAGTCGTCCGGGGTGGTGGCGCCGATGCACTGAAGCTCTCCCCTCGCCAGCGAGGGCTTCAGGATATTTGCGGCATCGACAGCCCCTTCCGCAGCCCCGGCGCCGACCATCGTATGCACCTCGTCGATGAAGAGCACGCAGTTCGACGCGCCCCTGATCTCCTCGATGACCTTCTTGAGCCTCTCTTCGAACTCGCCCCGGTACTTGGTGCCCGCCACCAGGGCACCCATATCCAGCGTGACCAGCCGCTTTCCATGAAGCGTGCTGGGTACGTCGTCAGCGGCGATGCGCTGGGCCAGGGCCTCGACGATGGCCGTCTTTCCTACCCCGGGCTCACCCACAAGGACGGGGTTGTTCTTTGTGCGCCTGCTCAGGATCTGTGTAACCCTCTGGATCTCCTGGTCCCGGCCCACCGTGGGGTCGAGCTTGCCGGAGCTTGCGGCCGCGGTCAGGTCGACACCAAGCTGGTCCAGCGTCGGGGTGCGGGTGCCCGACCGCGCACCGGCGGACGAGCTGGCCCCGGCTCCCGTGGAGACCCTTTGCTGTGCGCTCTGGGTGAGGATGCGGTTAGTTTCGGCGCGCACCTTGTCGAGGTTGACGCCCAGGCTCTCCAGAACGCCTGCCGCCACTCCCTCTCCCTCGCGCATCAGCCCGATGAGCAGGTGCTCGGTGCCGATGTAGTGATGGCTGAGGCGGCGGGCTTCGTCCACCGCCAGCTCGATGACCTTCTTGGCCCTGGGGGTAAGGCCAATGTCGCCGCCGGAGGCCCGTTCGCCCCGGCCGATTATGAACTCGACGGCGGATCGGACCTTATTGAGCTCCACGCCCAGGCTGGACAGGACCTTGGCGGCCACGCCGTCGGTCTCCCTCACCAGACCAAGGAGGATGTGCTCGGTGCCGATGTAGTTGTGGTTGAAGCGCTGGGCCTCTTCCTGGGCCAGCGAAAGCACCCTACGGGCACGCTCTGAGAACTTTTCGAACCTGCTCGGCATAAGTAGTCTAGCCCCTGAAATCGAGCCTATGCTCGCCGTCCGACTTACGCGTCGTCACGGCAACCCTAAGAGTCACGCCAGCCGGTGCTGAACAGATCGTCATCGGCCTGCTTGAGGCTCAGCCCCAACCGGCGGCGCTCCGGCTCTATCCGAAGCACCTTAAGTCTCACTTTATCACCTTCCCTGACCACTTCTCTCGGATGCTGCACGACGCGGTCGGTTAGCTCGGAGATGTGCACCAGCCCCTCGACGGAGCCCTCCACCCTGGCGAATGCGCCGAAATTGGTCAGCTTGGTTATCGTGGCGTCGACCACATCGTGGACCGCCAGCTTCTCGTGTATGGTCTTCCAGGGCTCAGGCCGCAGACGCTTCAGGCTGAGCGCTATCTTCTTGTTCTCCGGGTCCACCCTGAGGACGTATACGTCCAGCTCCTGCCCCAGGGACACTATCTGGTCCGGCCTGTCCACCTGGCCCCAGGACATCTCAGAGACGTGGACGAGGCCGTCGGCTCCACCCATGTCTACGAAGGCCCCGAAGCTGCTTATTCCGGTTACCTTGCCCCGGCGGACCTCTCCCTCTTTGAGCTCCTCGATCAGCTTGGCCTTGCGCTCGTTCCTGATCTGTTCAACGTACTGGCGCTCCGAGAAGATAGCCCTGTTCCTGCTTCGGTTTATCTCGAGCACCTTGAGGTCGAGAACCCTTCCGATGTCCGTGTTGGGCTCGGGCCTCGGGCTCTCGGCCTGTTCGGCCGAATCGGACCCCTCCGCTGGCTCGGCGGCCTTTTCGGCTTCCGCACCGGGGGCTGCCGCCTCCGGCCTGCGTCCCTCGCGGCGATCGTCCCGGCGGTCGTCGCTCTGGTCTCGGAACCTGTCCCTCGAGATGCTGACCAGCTGGGAGGCCGGGACGAAACCGTGTACGCCCTCCACCTCCACGATCGCTCCGCCGCGGTTAAAGCCAAGCACCCTGCCCTTAACGCTCTCGCGCGTCTCGACATACTTGGCCAGCAGCCGCCAGCCCTTCTCGCCCACCGCCCTGTCCAGCGACAGGATTGCGGGCTGCTCGCCGGACTCGGTCCTGATCACGACGGTGACGATGCTGTCGCCTACCTTGGGGAGGCCGTCCTCGTTGGACCTGGCGGTCCGCATCTCGCGCGTGGGCACGAATCCCTCGGACTTGTGACCGAAATTGACGTGCAGGCCGTCCGACTCCACGCTCATCACCACGCCCTCGACCACATCGCCGCGGCGGATGGGCTTCATCGCGTCCACCGACTCGAGGAGCTGACCCATGTCCTCCACGCCTTCGCCCGCGCTATCTCCCTCGAGCTTTGAGAGGTCGGGGTCTAAAGGTGAGGTCATTGGGCTTTACTTCCGGTACGGCACGAACAAGCTGCCGGGGGTGGCGCCGTGATTATACAGCCGTTCCCGGCCACTGTAAATGCGGTCGGAGGCATACAAAAAACCCCCTGGCAGTGACCTATTTTCCCACACCCTTGCGGGTGCAGTATCGTCGGCGCTGAGACGTTTCACTACCGTGTTCGGGATGGGAACGGGTGGGGCCGTCTCGCAATAACCACCAGGGGACTTTTGCGGTTTTACGGTCGCCGCCACGGAGGGCGGCCACCAGGAAAGTTTAAGACGTCGTCTATCGGCCGGTCAATAGACTAGGTCCGGCAGGCTCACTCGGGGCTCGTCTCGTTGACCGCCCAAATGCGCCGGTGCTACCATCGAGCCGGATGCCTCGGGCCGCGAGGCTCCCGGTTGGCCCCATTGGACACGACCCGAACGAGGTGAGCACTTGACCACCGATACGCCCCTGATCGAGGTGACCGATCTGGCAGCCCGAAAGCTGGGAGAGGTGCTCGCCGAGCACGACAAGCCCGGCAACATGCTCAGGGTCATGGTGATGCCGGGACCCGGAGGCGCCCTGCAGTACATGCTCGGCGTGGAGGAGTCGGCGCGTGACGACGACGTCGTCATCGAGACAGATTCCTTGAGCATGCTGGTGGACGCTGATAGCGCTCCGCTCATCGACGGGGCCAGCATCGACTACGTCGAGGGCCTGATGCGCAGCGGCTTTGTCATCAGCAACCCCAACGCCCCCGTTGGCGGCTGCGCGTGCGGAGGCGGAGGCGGGGGTGGCTGCGGCGGAGGAGGCGGCGGCGGCGATGCGGGCGGCCATGGCGGCGGGGGCGGCTGCGGAGGGGGTGGCGGAGGCTGCGGCTGCGGCGGGGCCTAGAGGGCCTGTTCTTCCCTTGATCTAGGGCGGGGCGGAGCGCGGGGCTCCGCCCCTCTTATTTCCTGTAGTATGCTCGGGCTCTCTTAGAGATGACCAAACTCGCACTTATAGGGGCGGACGTGCTGGGCACGTCCATCGCCCTGGCCCTGAAGAAGGCAAGGCCGGGACAGTTCGAGGTCGCCGCGGCTGCGGCCGACCCCGACACGCTCGGGAGAGTCCGGAAGATGGGGGCCGCCGACAGCACGCACGACAGCGCCCGTCGGGCCGTCGCAGGGGCCGAGGTGGTGGTCCTTGATACCCCGCTGATCCACACGCGGGACCTCCTGGAGGCCCTGGCGACAGAGCTCGAGACCGGCACGGTCGTCACCGACACCGGTCCCATCAAGGCCCCGGTCATCGAGTGGGCGAGGGCCCTGCTGCCAAGGGGCGTCCACTTCGTTGCGGGCAGGCCCGTCCCCAACTCGGACCTGGGCGGCGTGCGGGATGCGTCGGCCGAAGTTCTAAAGGGCGCCGAGTACTGCGTGGTAACGGAAACGGACAGCGACTCCGAGGCGGTCCGGACGGTGGTTAGCCTCGCTGAGATCTGCGGGGCTCTCCCCTTCTTCCTTGATCCGCGCGAGCACGACACGTACAGCGCGGCGATGGGGACCCTGCCGACGGTCATATCCGCCGCCCTGATGGAGACCGCCTCTTCCTCCAACTCCTGGGCGGAGATGTCCCGCCTTGCCTCCGGACAGTTCCGGGACATGACCCGCCTGGCCGAAAGCGACCCGGAGGAGAGTCACGCCGCCAGCAAGATCAACCCGGACGACCTAGTCCACTGGATAGACCAGCTGATAACCAGCCTGTACGGGTACCGCAACCAGATCAGGGAGGGCAAGGAGGACCTGTTCACCTCGTACGTAAACGCGTGGGAGCAGAGGGCCAAGTGGGAGGCCAAGGCCGTGCATCCCGACGACGTAAGGGGCGACAAGGGCCAGGGCTCGGGGGAGGCGATGGCCGAGATGATGTTCGGGACGCTCCTGGTGGACAGGTACCGAAAGATGACCGGCAAGTCGCGCAAGCAGTGGGAATACTTCAGGAAGGGTTAGTAGCCGGGACGTGATAAAGACGGTTGGGAGAGCCGAACGCGTAGAGGGATCCCCCACGCTGCCCGGCGACAAATCGATCTCGCACAGGGCGGTGCTCCTCAACTCCCTGGCCTCCGGCTCCGCGCACGTTTCGAACTTCTGCGAGGGTGACGACCGCACGGCCATGCTCGGCTGCCTGCGCGGCCTGGGGGTCTCGATCAAGAGGGTCCGCCACACAGACGGGCGGCCCTGCGCCGACTGCTTCTACGTGCGGGGACGGGGTCCGAGCGGGCTGCGGGAGCCCGACCACGTCCTCAACGCCGGCAACAGCGGAACGACAATGCGCCTGGTCGCCGGCCTGCTAGCGGCCCAGCCCTTCTTCAGCGTGATTTCAGGTGACCGCTCGCTAAGGTCCAGGCCGATGGACCGGATCGTAAGGCCCCTGGCCAAGATGGGCGCCAAGATCATGGGACGCGGGCAGGATGCGCTCGCGCCGCTCGCCATCAGGGGCGGGTCCCTCAAGGGCATCGAGTATCCGCTTCCCGTCGCCAGCGCGCAGCTCAAGTCGGCTCTGCTCATAGCGGGCCTCTACGCAAGGGGCCGCACCAGGGTCATCGAGCCCAGTCCATCCAGGGATCACACCGAGCGCATGCTCAGTGCGATGGGTGCGGATGTCGCATCGGACGGGCCGACCATAACGGTGGGACGGTCGGACCTTTACGCAATGGACGTCCATGTGCCCGGGGACATCAGCGGCGCCGCCTTCTGGATGGTGCTTGCGGCCTGTCACCCGGACGCAAGGCTGCGCATCAGCCGGGTCGGGATCAACCCCACCCGCACCGGCGTCATAGACGTGCTTAAGGGGATGGGCGCCCGCATGACGTTGGACAACATCCACGAGGACGCGGGCGAGCCATCGGCCGACGTGGTGGTCGAATCGAGCGAGCTCAGGGCCATGGAGATCGGAGGCGACCTGATACCCAGGGTGATCGACGAGATACCGATCCTGGCGCTCGCCGCGGCCTGCGCCGAGGGCCGGACCGTCATCCGCGATGCACATGAGCTAAGGGTCAAGGAGTCGGACCGGATCGCGGCCACCGTAGAGGGCCTGAGGCGCATGGGAGCCAGCGTCGAGGAAAGGACCGACGGCATGGTCATCGATGGCGGGGCAACCCTCAAGGGCGCCGACGTGCTGGGTCACGGCGACCATCGCATCGCGATGACCATGGGCATAGCGGGCGCGATCGCGGCCGGACGGACCTCCGTCGCGGGCGCCGAGGCCGCATTCGTCTCGTACCCCGGGTTCTGGGACGTACTGTCCGAGGTCACCGGCGGTGCCGTTTCCGAGGACGCGGCGGCGTGACCGGGGCGGCGGGAGCGGGCGAGGTCCCGGATTCACAGGGGTCCGGAGGTCCCGGCCAGCCCATGCTGATCATCATGTCCGGCCCTTCCGGAGTGGGCAAGGACGCGGTGCTAAAGAGGATGCGCGAATCCGGCCTGCCGTTCCACTTCACCGTCACGGCAACGACCCGTCCCAAGCGGGCGATGGAGACGGACGGCGTGGACTACATCTTCCTTACCAAAAGGGAGTTCGTGCTCAGGGCGCTGCGCCAGGAGTTCCTCGAGCAGGCCGAGGTGTACGGTAACTTCTACGGGGTCCCCCGCCAGCAGGTCCGCGATGCCATGTCCGCGGGCAAGGACGTCATCATCAAGGCCGATGTCCAGGGGGCCCGCACCATTCGCAGGGAGGCTCCCGAGGCGCTCGCGATCTTCCTTGCTCCGACTGGAATCGAGGACCTTGAGCGCAGGCTGACAGATCGATTGACCGAGTCGCCCGAGGCGCTGGCCCTCAGGCTTGAGACGGCGGCTGACGAGATGAAGGAGTCCGAGGAGTTCGACCACGTCGTCTACAACCCGGAAGGCCAATTGGACCAGGCGGTCGGCGAGATAGTGCGGCTCGTCGGGGCGGAAAAACGGCGCGTTCCGCCCAGAAGGGTCGACCTCTAGGCCAGCCATGTTCGCATGCACATCGACCGACAGTTCCGGAACTGCGGACGTGAGGCTGCCCGGGGCGGCGGTGCCGAGCGCCTATGACCTGCGGCTGACCCCGGACCTGTCGAGCTTTACCTTCGAGGGCGAGGTGGCCATCTCGATCGAGCTGCGCGCACCGTCCCGGGAGATCACGCTCAACGCCATAGAGCTCGAGATAAAGGACGCGCTCTTCAGCCACCCGGACGGCGAGCCCGCCTCGGGCGAGGTCTCCTACGACCCGGCGGCGGAGACCGTCACCATCACCTTCCCACAGGAGCTTCGGCCCGGCGAGGCCACGCTCTCGATTTCCTTCACCGGCATCCTCAACGACCGTCTCAGGGGCTTTTACCGGAGCGCCTACGTGGACGGCGAGGGAAGGGAACGCCATCTGGCATCGACGCAGTTCGAGCCGACCGATGCGCGGCGCGCGTTCCCCTGCTGGGACGAGCCGTCGCTCAAGGCCAGCTTCTCTGTGACGATGGTGGTCCCGGAGCACCTTGCCGCCATCTCGAACATGCCGGAGGAGTCGGTCGCAGCCGAGGGCGGCAAGAAGATCGTTCGCTTCGCCGAAACGCCCCCGATGTCGACATATCTCCTGGCGTTCGCGGTGGGGGACTTTGCCTGCGTTTCGGAGCGCTCGCCCTCCGGCACGCTGATGCGCGTCTGGGCAACGAGCGGCAACGAGGACCGGGGCAGGTTCGCCCTGGACGTTTCCCTGCGCCTTCTGGACTACTTTAACGACTACTTCGGAATCCCCTACCCGCTTCCCAAGCTCGACCACGTGGCCATTCCCGACTTTGCGGCAGGCGCGATGGAGAACTGGGGCTGCATCACGTACCGCGAGCCGGCCCTCCTCGTAGACGAGCAGTCCAGTTCGTCCGGAACCCGTCAGCTCGTTGCCGAGATCGTCGCCCACGAGATGGCCCACATGTGGTTCGGGGACCTTGTGACGATGTCGTGGTGGAACGACCTGTGGCTGAACGAGAGCTTCGCCTCGTGGATGGGCGACAAGGCCGTCGATGCCCTGTACCCGGAGTGGGCGAAGTGGAACCAGTTCCTCGTCCTCGAGACAAGCAGGGCGCTCAGGCTCGACGGGCTCCGGAACTCGCATCCGATCGAGCAGGAGGTTGGCGACCCGGCCGAGATCGGCCAGCTGTTCGACTCCATCAGCTACAGCAAGGGAGCCTCCGTGATCCGCATGCTCGAGGCCTACCTGGGCGAGGAGCCCTTCAGGGACGGCATCAACCTCTACCTCAGGACGCACGAGCTGGCAAACGCCGCCACCGCCGACCTGTGGGAGGCGCTGGCACAGGCCTCCGGACAACCGGTGGGCGAGGTGATGGACAGCTGGACCCGGCAGACCGGCTACCCGTACCTCACGGTCGAGGCTGGCCGCAGCGAGGACGGTGCGACCGTGTCCATGACCCAGCGCCGATTCGCCTACGAGGCCATCCTCGCTGGCGACCTTGGGGATGAAACGCTCTGGCGGATACCGGTCTCGGTTGCCGCGCAGGACGGCTCGCAGGCATCCGAGCTGATGACGGGGCGCCGGGCCGAGATCTCGACGCCGGCCGGTGCCGGCTGGCTCAAGGTCAACCCCGGCCACACCGGCTTTTACCGCGTGATGTACGAGCGCGCAGAGCTCGGGCGCCTTGCGAGCGCGGTCGAGAGCGGGGAGCTCTCGCCCGCCGACCGGCTAGGAATCGCCGACGACGCCTTTGCCCTGTGCCGGGCCGGCATGCTCGGTGCGCAGGACTTCCTCGACCTTGCCAGCAGGTACAGAGGCGAGACCGACCAGTCGGTCTGGGCCAACCTTATCGGTGGCATTGGCGGCCTCGACAGCCTCATCGAGGCTGAGGACTGCCACGAGCGGTTCAGGGCCTTTGCAAGGGATCTCCTGGGCCCCATCTATGCGGAGGTCGGCTGGACGCCGGCAGCGGAGGAGGGACACCTTACCGCCCTGCTGCGGTCCAACGTGCTGGGGGCCCTGGGCACGTTCGGCGACCAGGCGACACTTGCCGAGGCTCGCGGGCAGTTTGAGCGCTACCTTGAGCGTCCGTCCCTGGTTCCTCCAGATCTGAGGAGCGTGATGTTCGCGCTCACGGCAAAAGCCGGGGACGAGCGGACATACGAGACGATGTGGGACCTTCACGCGAAAGAGCAGCTCCAGGAAGAAAAGGTAAGGCTGCTTTCCGCCTTAACGCAGTTTCCCGAGGCGGAGCTGGTCGACGAGACGCTGACCCGCGCATTCGGCGATCGGGTGAGATCGCACGAGGCGATCGGGGTGATCGTACGCACTGCGGGCAGCCGGATGGGCAGGGAGCTCGCCTGGCAGTTCCTCAGGGACAACTGGCAGGAGGTGGACCGCCGGTACGGTGAGGGCGGCTTCGGCCTGATGTACATAGTCGAGATCACCTCGGGGTTCTCCTCGGGAGACCGCCTCTACGAAGTGGAACAGTTCTTTACGGACAATCCGACGCCCGCAGCGGAGCGGACGGTTCGCCAGTGCCTGGAGAAGATTCGCCTCAACATGGCCTGGCTGGACAGGAATCGGACCGGCCTGTCGGAGTGGCTCGGGCGGCCGTGAGACCGACCGGCGCCCCGGTGCGCGTGTCGAGACGGACCGCTACACCAGGTGGTATCTGAGCCCCCTTCGCCTTTGGACTTAGCTGGCGTTAAAGTTGAGCAGGACCATGAAGATAGTCATAGCGCCGCAGGCCTATAAGGGAAGCATCTCCGCGCTGGATGCAGCCCGTGCCATGGAAGACGGGGTGAGGAGGGTCATCCCGGATGTCGAGACCGTCCTGGTCCCGATCGCCGACGGCGGCGACGGCACCCTGGAGACGATGGTCGAGGTGTCCGGAGGCAGGGTGGAGACGGCAAAGGTCACCGGCCCCATGGGAAAGAAGGTGGAGGCCGAGTGGGGAGCGATGGGCGATGGCCGAACCGCGGTCATCGAGATGGCCCGCACCTCCGGCCTGACGCTCCTGGATCGAGGCAAGCTCGACGCTCGCAAGGCGACGACATACGGCCTGGGCGAGGCCATCCTGGCGGCCCTTGAAGCCGGGTATCGGCGGTTCATCATCGGCATCGGCGGCAGCGCGACCAACGACGCGGGAGCCGGCATGGCGCAGGCCCTCGGGGTAAAGCTCCTTAACGCCTCCAAGGCGGAGGTGGGCCGCGGTGGAGCGGCCCTCGCAAAGCTGGACCGCATAGACGCGGCCGGGATCGACCCCCGGGCGCGTGAGTCGGTCTTCGAGGTCGCCTGCGATGTGAGCAACCCGCTGTGCGGCCCCGAGGGGGCATCGGCCGTCTACGGTCCGCAAAAGGGCGCCACCCCGGAGCATGTCAAGGAGCTTGACCGGGCGCTGCGGCACTTTGCCCACGTCGTCAGGCGCGACATCGACATCGAGATCAACCACATGCCCGGAGGCGGGGCCGCGGGCGGTCTGGGGGCGGGCATGGTGGCCTTCCTTGGAGGGAAACTGAGGCCCGGTGTAGACATCGTCATGGAGGCCGTCGAACTCGAGACGCAGCTGGAGGGGGCGGACCTTGTCCTGACCGGCGAGGGCCAGATCGATTTTCAGACCGTTTTTTCCAAGGCTCCAATCGGGGTTTCTAGGCTGGCCCGCAACCGGGGAATACCTGTCGTCGCCATCTGTGGATCTCTCGGCAACGACTACAGAAAGGTGCACGAGCAGGGTATCGACGCCGCGTTTTCCATTACGACCGAGCCTATGTCCCTTGACGATGCGCTTGGAAAGGCCGATAGATTGATTGCGACCACGACGGAAGAGGTGATGAGGGCCATGAGGGCTGGATCCCAGCTAGAGAGCTTTTAACCTGTCGCACGGCTGATATGCGCTACGGCCCGTTGACCTCCTTGAGACTAGAGGCCGAGGGAGACGGGTTTTGCCATGTCTGTCCGGTCTATCGCCCTGGGGATTCGGGAACCCCCAGGCTACCCTGAACTAGGGGGTAGCAATGTCTGGAAAGCCGACTTCCAGACGCCTGACCCTATCGGGGATGAGAACGTTGGTCGTTGTTCTTTGCCGCCACATGCGTTTGGTGCCTGCCGGCAATGAACGAAGTTAGCCTACGAGGACGAGATGGACCTCGCCAGGCCCGTGCACACCCGTCACCAGGGTGTACTCAATGTCCGCCGAGCGGCTGGGTCCTGAGATGATGTTGACGTAGCTTGTCCAATTCTCGCGCCCGTAGTCGCGACGGAGCAGGGTAAACAGCTCGTCCAGCCCCGGCAGCACAGAGCTTGTCTCGACGATGGCAACGTGGACCGGGGGCACCAGCGACACTATCCGGCTGACGCCACTGCCGGCAGTCAGCACGACCGACCCGGTCTCGGCGACGGCGTAGTCGGCGCCGGTCAGGCCCAGGTCCGCACCTATGGCCACCTCCCGCATTGTTCGGCCCCGTCCCTCGCCGGGGTAAGTCGAAGGGTCACCTGGAGAGTTGGTGCCGGGCCGGACCGGGCCTTCGGAGGCCATTCTTGTAACCTCGATCCCCTCTCTAGCGAGCGGTCCGTCGACCCCCAGATTCCGAAGTACGTCGTGGTCCGACCTGACCACCGTCTTTGCTCCAAGGGAGTGTGCTATGTCCACGACTTTTCCGAGTGCGTCCTCAGCATTCGCCGTCCGGTGCACTACCCAGCCACCCGCATCGGCCGAAGACGCCAGCTGGTCGATCAGCTCTGCGGCCCGTTCCGCAGCGTCGGCCTCGACGGCGGCCGCCCTCGCTAGGACTTCATCCTCGCCATCGAAAGGCCAGGCCTCTGACGCTTCGGACCGACCTGCACTCGTCCCCAGGGCCCTTCTCAACCCGCCAAAGAACTCCGTCCGGTCTGTCGTCATTCTCCGTCCCTCAGGTAGGAACTCCAGCGGTCCCTGAACGAGCGGGCTGGCAGCGGCCGGAGGGTGCGGTGCCGCGTCCAGCCCGACACCGGGGAGGGCAGCCAGCGTATCGAACCGCGACGCACGAGCGGCATCTGCATCAGCCGGCCGATTCGAAGCGCCAGCCCAAGCAGCCGGTTATCGCCGAAAAGACGCTTCCATACCTTAAACACGGCGCGCTCGAGCACCGGGCCTGCCCTCCGGTCCGTATGGTCCGAGCCCTCCACAAGGTCGCGGCGAAGTGTCAGCAGCATGCGAGGGATGTTGATCTTGACCGGACATGCTTCCCGGCACGCACCGCACAGGCTCGATGCAAAGGGCAGATCCTTCGCATCACCGAGGCCGGTGAGCATCGGGGTGACGATTGCGCCGATCGGGCCCGGGTAGACGTAGCCGTACGAGTGACCGCCCACCTTACGGTAGACCGGACAGGCATTGAGGCACGCACCGCACCGGATGCAGTTGAGAGCCTCACGCAGCTCGGGGTCGGCGAGCATACGAGACCTACCGTTGTCGACTATGACGATGTGGAACTCCTCGGGACCGTCCTCATCGGAGGGCCGCCGCAGTCCGTTCACCAGCGTGACGTAGCTACTGATCCGCTGCCCCGTGGCCGACCGGATCAGTAGCCTCAGGAACATTCCCATGTCCTCCATCGAGGGGACCACCCGCTCCATCCCGGCCAGAGCAACGTGGATGCGGGGCATCGAGGTCGACATGCGGCCGTTGCCCTCGTTGGTTACCAGTACCAGGGTACCCGTCTCGGCCACCATGAAGTTGGCCCCGGTTATCCCCATGTCGGCGATGATGAACTTGTCCCTGAGCTGGCGGCGCGTCTGCCTGCCCAGCTCCTGTATGTCCTCGATCCGCTCGGTTCCAAGCCTTCGGTGAAACAGCTCGGACACGTCGTGGCGATCCTTGTGGATGGCCGGGGCGACGATGTGGAAGGGTGCCTCCTGCGCCAGCTGGATCACGTACTCGCCCAGGTCGGTTTCCACCGACTCTATGCCAGCCGCTCCAAGGCGTTCGTTGAGGCCCATCTCCTCCGAGACCATCGACTTGCTCTTTACGACGGTGCGAACGCCCCTGGCCTTCGCAAGATCCAGGACGTAACGGTTGGCAGCCTCAGCGTCTGCGGCAAAGCGGACGATGCCGCCCATCTCGGTGACGCGCTCCTCGAACAGCTGAAGGTAGCGGTCGAGGTTTTCGATGGTGTGGGTCTTTACCCGCCTTGCGCGCTCCCGCAGGTCCTCCCACCCGGGTGTGTCGGCCGCGGCCACCTCGCGGGACCTGTGAAAGCCCTCGTACAGGCCCAGGAGGCTGCGCTGGATCTTCTCGTCGCCGATCGCGACCGCAGCGCCCCGGTTGAACTCCCTAGTGTTAGGCCTCAAGCCAGACTGACCCTTTGCTCGCCTAACCGAAGCCGGCCATCCTCAGGCCGGTCAGCTACGTTCGGTGCCGGGCCGGTTCGGGGTCTCATCCGCCGCCTGTCAGATGTTCGTCGACAAGCTGCGCGAGGTGCATCGCGCGAGCGGTTTTGCCGGCCTTTTCCAGTCCGCCCGAGATATGCATCAGGCAGCTGGCGTCACAGGCGGTGACGATGTCCGCGCCGCTCGCCTCGATTCGCTCAACCTTGTCCCTGAGCATCGCACCGGAGATGTCGGCGTATTTGACCGCAAATGTGCCCCCGAACCCGCAGCAAACCTCGGCCTGGTCCATCTCTACCAGGTCCACACCGGGAAGCGACTTGAGCAGCGAGCGGGCCTGCGTGGTCGCGCCCAGCTCGCGCCTGAGGTGGCAGGCCTCGTGGTAGGTCACCTGCCTCTTCTCGCCTGGCCGCAGCGGTGCCTTTAGCTTGTGGGCCCTAACCACTTCGACCAGGTATTCGGAGAGCTCGAAGACGCGTGGCGCAAGGGCCCTTGCGGCGGCGAGATCCTCTGCATCGTCGTGGAAAAGCTCCGGGTAGAAAACGCGGATCATGCTAGCGCACGAGCCGGACGGCACCACCACCTGCTCGCTGTCCGCAAAGAGCCTCAGGAGGCTGCGTGCCAGCGGCTTTGCCTCCGACCAGTAGCCGGAATTAAAGGCCGGCTGTCCGCAGCAGGTCTGGGCCTCCCGAAAGCGCACGTCGATCCCGAGTGAACGCAGGACCCGGACTGTGCTCTCGCCCACCTCCGGCCAGAACCGGTCCACGACGCAGGTGACGAACAGGTCGACCGGGATGGGACCGCCCTAGAATGCCCAGCCGTTGACCACGACCCCGAGCATCCACGACATGAGGAGCGCGGGGCCGGTGGTGGACAGGCGGGTCTCACTACCCGGCCGGGCGGGGCCGTGAAGGCCGAGGTAGACGAGGTACCCCAGCAGTCCTATCGCAACGGGCCAGACCGATGCCGCCGTCGCCCCGATACCGAAGCCCAGGAAAAAGCCGACGAGCGCCCAGGAAAGCGGGCCGTCCAGCAGTTGTATCAGCTGCTCACGAGTCACTGCGAAACTAGCATAACGGGAGGCTTCAAAGGGGCGCAATCGAGTCCGCGCTCCCTGAATGCCCGGTCGGACATCCCCCTCGTCAGCCGCCCTTTCTCAGCGCACGACCTGGCAATGCGCCGGTGTGCCGTCCCCGGTCTATGACGACCTGGCCGTTGACGATAACGTATTCCACCCCGGTCGAAAGCTCCTTGGGCCTGCGGCGCGTGGCGTGAGCCCTTATCTCGTCGGGGTCGAAGACCACCAGGTCGGCCTTCAGTCCGTCCCTTATCAGGCCCCGGTCCCGGATGCCGACCCTGAGGGCGGGATACGACGTCATCTTGCGGATCGCCTCTGTGAGCGACAGCCTTCCCTGCTCACGCACTATCTCGGCGAGGATCACAGGAAAGCAGCCGTACCCCATCGGCGGAGGGAAATCCCCGATGAGCAGGGCGTCGCTTCCGACCATGTACAGCGGATGTGCGACGAGGTCCGGGATGGTGCGGGCGTCGACGGCGTCGGCGAAATATGAGACGCGCAGGTCTTCCTCGAGGAGCAGGTCGCAGAGGGCGTCCACCGGGTGCTGCTTTCGCATCTCGGCCACCAATTCGACCGACTTGCCCTCGTAGACCTTGTTGGCCGGGCTCTTAAAGTAGGTGAGCCACATCTCGTCCCAGCCCAGGCTGCGGGGGACCACCTCCCTGCGGAGCCTCTCCCTGCCCTCCTCGGAGGCTAGGACCTGCTTTATCTTTTCCGGTCCACCTTCGTGCGCCCAGTCGGGAAACACGATGAGGATGCGCGTTCCCCCGTACTGGTAGGGAAAGCAATCGAATGTGACGTCCATGCCCTCGGCTCGCGCCGACTCCACCAGGTCGAATATCTGGTCCAGCCCTCCCGGGTTGCTGTTGCGGCGAAACATGTGGGTCAGGTGGATCGGGATCCCCGACCGACGACCGATCTCGATGGCCTCCCTGAACGGGTCAAGATACCTGTCCCCGAGACGGTAGCGCACGTGCGTGTGGTAAAAGCCCCCGAGCCGGGCGGCCTCCCTGGAGAGTTCTACAAGCTCATCGGTGTCGGCGTAGTTGCCCGGCGCGTAGTCGAGGCCGGTCGATATCCCGAACGCCCCCTCGGCCATCGCCTCCCTCAGTATCGCCTTCTGGTCCTCCATCTGCCTGCGGTCGGCGTCCTGCCTGTCCCATCCAATCGCCCCGACGCGCAGGGGCGAATTGCCCACGATGTAGGCGATGTTGACCGCCACCGACCCGTCGAACATGTCCAGGTACTCGGACACTGTGCTCCAGCGGCCCGGCAGCTCGGGGTCGCCCTCTAGGCCCGAGTTTAGCCGGATCATCCGGTCGAGATCGGCCGGATCCCGGAACGGGGCGTAGGAGTTGCCGTCGATGCCGATCAGCTCGGTGGTAATGCCCTGGTGCACCTTTGGCATGTGTTCGGGGTCGGCCAGGATGGCTAGGGCCGAGTGGGCGTGCACATCGATGAAGCCGGGGCTCACCACCTTGCCGGACGCGTCAATGGTCCGGGCGGCCTCGATCTCCGAGACGTCCCCGCGCAGCACCTCGATCTGGTTGTCGCGCACGCCCACGGCCAGGTACTGGCCGGGATTGCCGGCTCCGTCGAGGACCAGGCCGCCTTTGATAAGAAGATCGAGCATCGCTACAGTCTCCCCTGCCCTTAAGTGCCGAACTAGGCAGTCAGGTTACGGGCGGGCGGTACTCCGGTCAACAACTCTCCTGCCCGTCAGGCGGCTCTAGGTCACCACTGCGGAGTCGTCCCCCGGACCGGGAGATTGATGCCGTTCGCGTATGCCGGAGAACTGTCGTATCTTCGTCCCTAGGACGATGCGGCTGTTTGACGAAAACCTAGGTCGCCGCAAGGGCAGCTACCTGCTCCAGACAGGGCTGGTGGCGGCAACCCTGTTCGCGCTGCTGGCGGTCGAGGGAGCCGTGGTTCCAGGGGCCGTAATGGTGACGATAGCCTCCACGGCGTTCATCGTGTTCGCGATCCCCCACAGCGTTGCCTCCCAGACCCGGAGGGTGATCGGCGGCCACGTCGTCGGCGTACTGGCCGGGGCGGCGTTCGCGGGAGTCGCCGCCATACAGGGCCTTGACGGCGCGATCGATCAGAGCAGGATCATCTGGGGCCTGGTCGCCTGCGGCGCCGTAGGGCTCGGGACCTTCGTCATGGTGGTGACCGACACCGAGCACCCACCGGCTGCGGCGACATGCCTCGCGCTGGCGCTGGGAGGCTGGAGCTGGTCGTCCGTGGCCTTCATCCTGATCGGCACCGCGTTTGTCTTGCGCTGCGCTCCTGCGCGATCGGAGTGCCTGGCCGATCCCCAGGGCCGCCGTGCTATATTTCCGCCAACCTTGGGCTGGAGGCACCTTTGAAGGCTGGGCTGATGCTCATGGGCAATCACCCGCCCGAGCGCTCCAAGCTAGACGCCCACCGATGGGACCTCGCCGCCATCGAGCTCGGCGAGGAGCTCGGATACGTCGAGGCCTGGATCGGGGAACACTTCGCCTCGGAGTGGGAGCCGCTGCCGACGGCCGAGATGATCATCGCCCAGGCCCTTCAGCGGACTGACAGGATCAGGCTCGGCACCGGGGTCTACCTGCTGCCCTTCCACCATCCGGTGGACCTAGCCCACCGCGCCGCGTACCTTGATCACCTGGCCCAGGGCCGGTTCATGGTGGGCGTCGGCTCCGGCGGCCTGCCCAGCGACGTCGCCCTCTTCGATGTCGATTATGACGGTGGTGAGCACAGGGAGATGTTCCGCGAGGCACTGGACATCATGCTCATGCTCTGGCGAACGGAGGGTCCCGAGGAGTTCCGGGGCAGGTTCTGGAACGTCAGCGTGCCGGGCCCCGAGGAGCTTGCCTGGGCGAAGCTCAAGATCAACTGCGCTCCGTTCACCCGGCCCCATCCGCCCATCGCCGTCGCCGCGGGCAGCCCCCGTTCGGCAACACTGAAGATGGCGGGAGAGCGTGGATACATACCCCTGACCCTGGGCCTGGGCGCGGCGTACCTTGCATCCCAGTGGGGGGTGATGGCCGAGGGCGCAGCCGAGGCCGGACGCAGGCCGCCGCCGCGCAGCGAGTGGAGAGTGGTCCGGGACGTCTGGATTGCCGACACCGATGAGGAGGCCCGCAGGCAGGCCCGGGAGGGCATGCTGTGGCGCGCCTGGGAAGAGTACCTCTACCCGTTCTGGTCCTCCGGCCCACAGCCGATAGTAGCCAGCATGAAGCACGACGAGTCGGTGCCGGACGATGCGGTGACCCTGGACTACATCCTCGATCACTCCTGGCTGGTGGGCTCTCCCGACACCGTTGCGGCGAAGATCAGGGAGCTGCACGAGATCTCGGGGGGTTTCGGGGTCCTGCTAGCGATGGTGCTTGACCATGCAGACGACCCCGAGGGCTTTCGCCGGACCCTGACGCTGCTCAAGACCGAGGTGATGCCCCGGCTGGCCGACCTGACCCCGTGACGCCTCCCCGATCGCGCCGGACGCGAGATCCGGGAGAGCAGAAAGGAGCTTACCGACATGGCGGACCCACTGATCATAGACACCCACATGCACCTTTACCCCACCAAGGACGAGGGCCGTAAGTACGTCGAGATGTACGACGGGTGGGAGTTTAAGGCCGGCGGCAGGCTCCCCAAGTACGGCAGGTACGGGGGAGACCCCGAGGACGGCATCGCGGCTCTTGACGAGGCGGGTGCCGACCGTGCTATCTTCGTCCACTTCGAGCCGTCTCTCCTGTTTCGCCACGACCGGATAGCCGCCCTGCCACAGGGCCTCTCGGAGCAAGAGCGGGGCCGGCGAATAGACGCCATCAACGCAGAGAGCGCCGCCAGCCTGCGCAGGTCGAACCTGTGGGCATGCGGGGTGGGCAGGGACCATCCGAGGCTGCTCCCCTACGTCAACATCGACCCCTCCGTGATGACGCCCGAGGAGAACGTAGCGCACCTGCGGGATCTGGTGGAAGGACACGGGGCCCGCGGCGTAAAGCTTCACTCGGTCATCCAGGGCTTTTTCATGGGCGATCCGCGGATGCGGCCCGTCTACGAGGCATGCCTTGAGATGGGCCTTGGCATCGTCGCCCACTCCGGAAGCTCCCACGTCATGGACCAGTACGGCGATCCCTGGGCCTTCGCCCCGGTCTACGAACGCTACCCCGACCTGCGGCTGATCATGGCGCACATGGGCAACGGGTCCTGGCACCAGACCAGGCTCTTTGCCGAGGCCTATCCGCAGGCCATGTACGACGTCTGCGAGCTGATGGAGTGGATCGACATCGGCAGGGGCCCCACAGCGGAGCAGTTCGCCCGGCTGATCAGGGACATCGGCCCTGACAGGGTCATGCTCGGCACCGACTTTCCATGGTGGGACCCGATCGACTGCGTCCAGAAGGTGATGGACCTTCCCGTGCTGTCCCTGGAGGAGAAGGAGGCCATCCTGGGCCAGAACGCCGTCCGGCTGCTGGGGATCTAGCACCCGGGCACGTCTCCGGCGCTCGCGGCAGCAGGCGTCTAAGGACCGCTAGGGCACGGCCCTGCCGGCCAGCACGCCCGTCGGCCGGCCGGCCTCAACGGCAAGCTCGCCGTTAACGACCACGTGCGGAATGCCGACCGGGCGCTGGCGGGGGTCGTCATACGTTGCGGTGTCTATGACCAGGTCCTGATCGAAGACGACAAGGTCCGCATGGGCGCCCCGGCGGATTACACCCCTGTCCGTAAGGCCGAAGCGCCGGGCCGGGCGGGCGGTCATGCGGTGGATGACCTGCTCCACCGTCAGATCGCCGAACCGGCGCCGCAGCCGGCCCAGGATGCGCGGGAAGGCGCCGTAGCACCGGGGATGGGGCATCGAGCCCGCGGGCGTGTGATCGGAGCAGACCATGTAGTCCTCCCGGGCCAGCAGGGCCATGCAGTCGCGGCTCACCTGTCGCCAGAGCCCGGCGCTGCGGGGCGGGGCGACCAGCCAGCCGATAGCCAGGTCGGTCTCGACAAGCAGGTCGCAGATCGCGCGGGCGGGTGATCGGCCCCGCAGCGCGGCCACATCGGCGAAGGTCAGTCCCTCCAGGTCGGGAGCGCCGCGGACGAACGTGAGCACCCCGTCCTCGAGCACCGCGGGCATTTCCGATCCTCCCTCGATGTGCTCCACGATCCTGTCCCTGAGCGCCGCGTCCCTCAGGCGACCCAGGATCTCGTCAGGACCGCCCTCCTGGGCCCAGGCCGGGAGGAAGCTGACCGGTATCGACGAGCCGGTCGGATACGGGTAGATGTCGAGCGTGATGTCGACCCCGAGCGCCTTTGCACGGTCCACCGGCTCCATCAGCGCGTCCACTCGTCCGGCGTCTTCGGCCGAGGTGCGAAAGTGCGCAAGGTGGAGCTTTGCGCCAGATCGCCTTGCGATCTCGATGGCCTCGTCCACACCTCCTCCGGCAAAGGCCCTCTCCGGGTTGGCGCGGCGCGGCTCGCACATGAAGACCGCGCCGTGATCGGCAACGACCTCGCAGAGCTCGACCAGTTCATCGGTGGTGAACCACGGGCCCGGATAGTACGCACTGCCCATCGAAAGCCCCACGGCTCCATGCCCGAGGCCCTCTGCGACCAGCCGCCGTGCGGCAGCCATCGACTCGCCCGAGAGCGGCACGTCGCGAAAGCCGACCGCCTCGAGCCGAACGGTTGCCGCCGGCACGAGATAGGCCGTGTTCACGGCCACCCTGCGATCATAGTGGCCCTTAAACGCGGCGACCGTGCTCATGTCCAGATCCTCCGGGGGATGGCCGAGCAGGCCGCTGAGCCAGCGCCGGTACGCGCGGTAGTTAACGGAAGAGAGCGGCGCGTAGGACATCCCGTCTATCCCCAGAAGCTCGGTGGTGATCCCCTGGCAGATGCCGTAGGCATGCTGCGGGTCGGTGAGCAGGTCACCTTCCGAGTGGGTGTGGGTGTCGATGAAACCCGGCGAGACGGTCATGCCGGTCGCGTCGATCCGGCGCCCGGCCTGCGTCTCCGCCAGGTCGCCGACGGCGACGATGCGACCCCCCGAGACGCCGATATCGGCCGGAAATCCCGATCGCCCGGTCCCGTCAGCCACTGTCCCCCCGGCGATCACAACATCGAGCATGGCTGGTACATTACACCCTACCTGGCGGCACTCTCTCTGTCCCCGGAAGGCCCCGGGGCCCTGACCGCCAAAGGGGGCTTTTGATAGCGGCAGAACGCCAAAGCGAGCGTACCCCTCTCGAGGTCGCGCTGGAGTTCGTCGACCGGATCAACCGGCGCTCTCCCGACGCGATCGCAGAGCTGATGACCGACGACCACCTGTTCGTCGATTCCCTCGGGGAAGAGCGCTCCGGCAGGGAGCGGATGCGGGAGAGCTGGGCGCGATACCTTTCGATGTTCCCCGACTACGCCGTTGAGGTGGAGCGGACCCTCACCGGCGGTAACGTGGTGGCGCTCCTCGGGCGCGCCGGGGGCACGTACGCGCCCGACGGCGTCCTCAGGGAGGAAGGCAGGTGGGATGTGCCCGCCGCGTGGCGCGCGGTGGTTCGGGGCGGCCTGATCGCCGAATGGCAGGTCTACGCCGATAACTCACCCGTCCTGAGAATCATCGAGCGGGTCGGCGGAGAGAGCGGACATGGACGGGCGGAGGGAACGGTCCGAGAGGTGCCGCCTTAACGGAAGGCCGGCAGCACCTCCTCAGCGAAGAGCCTGATCGACGAGATGACCTTCTGGTGCGGGATCGTGTCGAGCTGCATCAGCAAGAGCACCTGGTCCTCTCCCGCCTCCTGGTGACGCCTCACGCCCTCGATGCAGGCCGCAGGGTCCCCGGCTATCACGACGCCCCGTGAGCACAGGGTCTCTGCGTCGAACTGATCGAACGCGGACCGCTCGACCGAGAACTCACCCCCGCCGACGTCCGCCTCCTCCTCAAGGATCCACTTGAACTGGTTCTCGAGGTGGTCCGGAATCCCGCCCCAGCCCCTTACCAGCTGCCTGTACACCTCGCTCTGGCCCCGCGTGTACGGACGGTCGGGCCCGAAGAATGACTTCATGGCGCCCACCGCCAGGTCCTGCGCCTCCGCCCTGTCGGCCCCGCAGTGTGCAACGGCCAGGTGCGCCCACTGATCGTTGACGACGGCCCCCAGCGGGTCAGCGCTCTTGATGCGCTCCTTGTACTCGGCGATGTAGGGCGCCATCTCCGACGGCGCCCCGGTGGACAGGGAGAGCATCCCCAGACCCCTGTCGGCCGCTATCCGGTATGAGGAAGGCTGCATGCCGGCGAGCCATATGGGTGGATGGGGCTTTTGCAGCGGCTTAGGAATCACCTTGCGTGGAGGGACCCGCCAGTGCTTTCCCTCCCAGGAGAACTCCTCGGCGCCCCACATCCGGGGGATCATCTGCATCGCCTCGTCCCACATGGACCTTGTATCCCTGGGATCGACCTCAAAGCCCGTCTGCTCGTACGCGCCCCCCCTTCCCGTGCCGAAATCAACCCTGCCGTCCGATAGCTGGTCGACCATGGCCACCTTCTCGGCGACCCTAATCGGATGGTGCTGGGGGAGGACGACCACCCCGAAGCCCAGCCGTATGCGACTGGTGAGCCTGCTTGCGGCGCCGAACAGTATGTCCGGACTCGACGACACCGAGAAGGTATCGAGGAAGTGGTGCTCAACCAGCCATATGTAGTCGTAGCCGAACTCGTCGGCCAGCACCCACTGCTCCAGGGTCTCCTCGATGAGGGCTTTCTCATCCACCCCGCCGCCGTCCGAAGGACGCTGCGTCTCGTACATCAATCCGAATTTCAAGGCCCGCTCCGGGAAATGTTGTCCGGCAAAAGCTTAACCGCTGCGGCCGCCCGCCCGAAAGCTCGGTCATTGACCGAAATTGGCGACACCGATAGGCTGGCCCGGTGCGACTGAGGGGAAAAGTGGCGATCATCACGGGCGCTGCCACCGGTCTGATCGGCGAGACCAGGGGGATCGGAGGCGCCGCCGCCTGGGCCTTTGTCCGGGAGGGAGCCACGGTATACATCGCCGACATCGACGACGAGATGGGCGAGCGCACCGCAGAGCAGATCCGCCAGTCGGGCGGAGAGGCCCACTATGTCCACCTGGACGTTACGGTCGAAGACCTGTGGCGCTCGGCCATTGGCCTGATCGCCGAAAACGAGGGCGGGCTGGATGTGCTCGTAAACAACGCCGGCATCGGCATCCCCGACTACGGAGGCGACTTTTCCGATCCCGCAGGGCCCTCCAGCGCCGAGGAGGCCCTCAAGGTCGAGTTCACCACGGTCGAGGGCTTTGAGCGAGAGCTGCGCGTCCACGCGCGGGGCACGCTACTGGGCATGAAACACTCCATCCCTCAGATGAGGCGGCGCGGGGCCGGCTCGATTATCAACATATCCTCGATCCATGGAATCGTCGGGGCCAACACGGTCACGTCCTACCAGACCGCAAAGGGAGCGATACGGCAGATATCCAAGGCGGCGGCGATCCAGTACGCGGGCGAGGGCATCCGGGTCAACTCCGTACACCCGGGCTTTACCAAGACTCCCATGACCACGCCCCTGTTCACCGACCCGGAGCTATATGCGGACCGCACCTCGCAGGTCCCGCTGGGCCGCTTTGCAGAGCCGGAGGAGATCGCCGAGGGAATCCTGTTCCTGGCCTCGGATGAAGCCTCCTACGTAACGGGCGCGGAGCTCGTGATAGACGGCGGGGTGATCGCCCAGTAGCTCATCGCCGCGTCCCGGGCCTTCCGGCAGGGGCGCTTCGCATCCTGAGCGAGAAGCGGGCGGCCTCACCTCTCGGCGTCCGGACTCCGTCAGGTGGCGTGAGCGGGAGCAACGCCGGTCCGGGGCATGCGCCCGTCCAACTGGCAAAGTCCACCGGCCAGCCAGAGATGCGTGTATCTACCCGAACGCCCTGAACAAGTAGACTAGTGGGCCGGGCTTTCGGGTTCGGATGAGGCCCTGCACTCCAATAATGGTCAAGTTCCTGCACACCGCCGACTGGCAGATCGGGATGACCCGGCATTATCTCAGCGCCGAGGCACAGCCGCGCTTTAGCGCAGCACGCCTTGACGTCATAGAGAGCATCGGGCAACTGGCCGAGCAAGAGGGCTGCGAATTCGTACTTGTCTGCGGGGACGTGTTCGAATCGAATCAGATAGGCAGACAGCTGCTCCTCCGGGCCTTCGAGAAAATGTCGGCGTCGCCGACGGTCCCGTTCTTCCTGCTGCCCGGCAACCACGACCCCCTGGACGCTTCCACGATCTACCGCTCATCGACCTTCGCCGACCGACGGCCGGACAACGTTACCGTGCTCGAAGGGCCCGACCCTGTGCAGGCGGCGCCCGGCGTAGAGCTGGTTGCCGCGCCGTGGACCAACAAACACCCAAACGTGGATCTCGTTGCCAGGGCGTGCGACGGGCTTTCGCCAACCGACTGCATCCGCATCCTGGCAGGGCACGGCGCCGTCGATTCGATGTCACCGAATCCAGACGATCCAAAGCTCATCTCTACGGGGCCGCTGGAGGAGAAGATAGAGTCGGGGCTGATCCACTACGTTGCACTTGGAGACCGCCATTCGACGACTGAAGTCGGTACTACAGGAAGGGTCTGGTACTCGGGAGCTCCAGAGCCCACCGACTATACCGAGACCGACCCGGGGAACGTGCTGATCGTCGAGCTCGATAAGCGCAAAGCGGAGGTCATCAGTCGGAAGCTGGGTACCTGGCAGTTCGTCCGCCACGAATCGCATTTGAATTCCGGGGAGGACATCGATGCACTGGAAGAGTGGCTGTCGGGGCTGCCGGGCAAAGACCGCACGATAGCCAGGTTGTCGATGGTAGGCGAGCTTTCGCTGGCTCAGAAGGCGCGGCTGGATGATGTACTGGAGCACGGTACAGACCTGCTGGCAGCGCTGGAGACTTGGGAGAGGCGAAGCGACCTTGTGGTGGTGCCCGACGAGGCCGACCTCCACAGCTTCGGGTTCACGGGCTTTGCACGCGATGCCCTGCTTGAACTGCGCGAATCGGCCAAGTCCGGGGATCAGGCGATCGCTGCGCGCGACGCCCTGACCCTCCTGTATCGGCTCGCAGGTTCAAGCAAATGAGGCTGCGCCGGGTGTACCTTCGCAATTACCGCGGGGTCGCCGAGTGCGAGATCGAGTTTGCCGCCAGCGGCGTAACGATCATCGAGGGGCAAAACGAGGCTGGCAAGACATCCATCGCCGAAGCGCTTCAGCTGGCCATCTCCCTGCCGGACACGTCCCGAAACTCCAGGGTGACATCCACAAAGCCCGTCGACCGCGACGAGGGCCCTGAAGTGGAGGTCGCCCTGTCCTCGGGAGGGTACGAGCTGGTGTACCGGAAGCGGTGGCTGCGCCAACCGTTCACAACCCTTGAGGTCAGCGCACCAAGCGGCGAGAGCCTCACCGGACGGGAGGCCCACGACCGGCTGGGGGAGATTCTTGCCGAGACCCTCGACGAGGACCTCTGGCGAGCGCTGCGCGTCGACCAGGGAACTGAACTTGAGCTTCCCAAGTTTGATATTCCCTCACTGGGCATGGCCCTTGATCGAGCCGCGGGGGGAGAACTGGCCACCGACAGCGAAGACACCCTGTGGGACCACATCAACCAGGAGTACGAAGGGTACTGGACCCCAACGGGCCTTCCGAGGGTTGAGCTAAGGAACCTGGACAAGAGCTTGGACGAGGCTCGGATCAAGGTCGGCGATCTGAGCAAGAGACTGGACGGCATCGAGAGCGATACGGCCGAAATGAGCAGGCTGGTCGCCGATACCGCCCGCCTTGGCGAAACCCTGGAGCAAAGCACGCGGCACGAATCCGAGTTGTCGGAGCGGTGGGAGTCCGCAAAGAGGCTGGATGCAGAAGTGGATCGCATAGCGACCATTCACACGGCCGCTGAGTCTGAACGCGGCCAGGCCGCGAGGGAACAGCATCGCCGCAAAGAATTGATTGGTAAGTCTGCTGCGCTGGGTAAGTCCCTCACCGACCTGGAGGAGGAGGCCCAAAATACGGCGCCAGTCCTCAGCGAGGCGACTCGTCAGCAGGAGAGGACGAGCGTTGAGCTCGAGGCCGCCAGCAGGGCACTCAGGTCTGCGGAGTCCGACTACCGCCGGGCACAGGAGGATCGCGACTATCGGCGCCGGCAGATTGAGCTAGAACAGCTCAGGGAACGCTACAGCCGATACCTGAGGGCGGCTGAGACCCTCAGAGAGGTCGAAGACTTCCTCGAATCGGCAGCCGTCGACGACCAGCTTGTCGGTCAGATTCAGGAGGCCCACATAGATCATGAGCGTGCGAAAGCCGCCTCCGACATGGGCGCCGCCTCCGTGGAGGCAACCGCCCTGAGCGACATCGCACTGCAGGTCGATGGCGATGAGGTCGAGCTGACCGCCAAGGAAGTCCTGCGCACCATCGTGGACGACAGTACGGTCCTGGTCGTGCCAGAGCTCGTAACGATTCACGTGCGCGCAGGGGCCGAATCGAGGGGGCTTTCAGACCGGCGCACCGCCACCGCGGCAACCTTGCGGGCCCTGTGCGAGAAAGGAGGGGTTGCGGACCTTGAGGAGGCGCGAAAAGTGGCGCAGCGGCGCCGGGAGCTGGAGCGCGACAGGGAGGAGGCATCGGAGTCCATCAGGCGGGACCTGAGGGATCTCACCCCCGAGATTCTCCTTGACAAGATCGAAGGCCTGTCAAGGCATGTCGACACCTATCCAAGGGAGCGACCGGAAGGCACCGCCCTTCCACCCGACTTCGATGAGGCCAAGCGGGTCGTCGAAGGGATGGAACGACTGCTCGATGATCGAACGTCCGCACACCAGGAGAGCGACGCCGCCGCCAAGCGGGCTACCGGTGCGTTCCACCAGGCTCAGATCGACGAGCGTGTCCTCGCCGAGAAGATCAAGGCGGCCAGAAACAATCGCGACGACGCGGCCACCGAGCTCGCCTCAGCAAGGGAAAAGCGTACGGACGAAGACCTGACGGCAGACCTGTCACTCGCCCAGGAGAGGGTCAATGAGGCCCTCGGATGTCTCGAGAAGGCTCAAGCAAGACTCAACGAAGCGGACCCCGATTCCGTGCAGGAACTGCTGGAGAATGCCCGCCAGGCCACAAAGCGCGCCAGGGAGCGACTTCAGTCAAATGATGAGGCACGGCTAGAGCTCAGAGGCAGTCTAGCCATCCGGGGCGAGGAAGGCCTTCACGAGCGGTACGACGAGGCGGTCGGCCGTCTCCGCCGCATCGAACGCGAACACGAGCGCACAAGGGCTCGTGCGGAGGCTGCGAGCCTGCTAAGGAAGACATTCGCCAAGTATCGACAGCGGGCCCGCCAGCGGTACGTGGAGCCATTCAAGGGCCGCATCGACCAGCTCGGGCGTATAGTCTTCGGCCCGACTTTTTCCGTGGAAGTTGACGACGACCTGCGGGTTGCCCGGCGTACCCTCAACGGAACGACGCTCGATGTCAGTCAACTCAGCACCGGGGCCCGCGAGCAGCTAGGGGTCATTTGCCGACTCGCATGCGCTGCCATAGTCAGCCCCGGCGATGGTGGCGCTCCCGTAGTGATCGATGACGCTCTAGGCTGGAGTGACCCCCAACGCCTCCAGAGCATGGGCGCCGCCATCGCCTCTGCGGGCAGAAACTGTCAGGTGATCGTACTCACATGCACTCCCGGGCGGTATGCGAATGTCGGCAAAGCAAGAGTTGTCACTGTGGGAAGCTAGCTTCCAGCGCCTTTCGACACACCTGCATCGAGCTGAATTTTCCGGTTCGATCGTCGGAATCGATTGAACCTGAGGCGTGGTTGATACCCCGGGCGGCCGCAACGGAAAGCAAGCAATGAGAGTCCCCGGAAACGCGTCGGTGGCGGGAGCGGGAGGGAGTCGAACCCACCACCCCGACCGAAGGGCCGGGGCCATTGGTTTTGAAGACCACGGAGCCCACCGGGACCCATCCGCCCCCGAGAGTCTTCAGACCGGTTAACGGAGAAAGCCGGCGGTCTTAGGGCGCTCCGGCGACCACCGGGAGAGCCTACGCGCCGTTGACCTTCGCGAGGGCGTTTTCCACCCTGCCCTTCAGCACGTTCTTTGGAACCGCGCCGACCAGCTGGTCAACGGGCTGTCCGCCGTGGAAGATCAGCAGCGTGGGGATGCCACGGACGCCGTACTTTGCGGCCGTCTCGGGGCTGTCGTCCACGTCCAGCTTGACGAACTTGAACTTGCCGTCGTACTCGTTCGACAGGTCCTCCACGATGGGTGCGATCATCTTGCAGGGCGCGCACCACTCGGCCCAAAAATCGACCAGGACCGGCTCCTGGGCCGATAGGACCTCGGTGTCGAAGGTGCTGTCAGTGACGCTAGTTGTTGCCATCCGCCGTCTCTCCTTGGTGGTTGCCCGGACTCATCCTCGGCGCTCAGCCATGGCCCGGAACCGGTCCCGCGGCCGCCCCGGCGACGGACCTCGGGCGGAGGACCCTGACCGGCGGCGCGGCTTGCGAGCGCGCCCTTCATTCTATCCGAAACCTTGCCCTCGTGACCGGCGGCTAGAACCTGCCGATGATGTCGTCGGCGGCCGACCACCAGAGGGTGTCCAGGTCCGTGCCGACAGGCACCTCGAAGAATATCCAGCCCGAGGACTGGAACCCTCGCTCCAGCTCGAAGTCGTCCCACAGCAGCGGTGAGAATGACTCCTCTTCGGGGATCTCCCCCGTGTAGGTGTCCGCGCTGTGGAATGGCGATATCGCCCCGTGGCGCTCGCCGATCCGGCCGTTGCCGATGAAGACCGAATCGCTTCCCACCCGGAGCTTTGTGATGTTTATCTGCCGGTTTATGACCGTCACCTTCACCGCCGCGATCCGGGTGCTCGGATCGGCCACCTCAATCTTGTAGGAGATGTCCGCGTTGGTGAAAAACACCCTCTTGCCGACCACCGGCCTCTCGAAGACTATCTCCATGGTCCGGCCGCGTACCGCGAAGGCGTCCGGCTCGCCTCCGCCGCATCCGGCGGCGACAACGACGAGCAGCAATGCGACCAGGGACGGCACCAGGGCCCGCTTCAGCAATTCATTCCACCGCGGCCAGGGACGGCATTGCTCTGAGCCTCGCGACCAGTTCGGGCAGTGTGTCAAGAAGGGCATCTACGTCCTCGTCAGTGTTTTCGTGACCCAGCGTTATCCTCAGACTCCCCTGGGCAAGGTCGGCGCCGAGGCCGATCGCGAGCAGCACGTGCGATGGCTCAAGCGACGCCGATGAGCAGGCGCTTCCGCTGGAGGCGCATATCCCTGCGAAATCCAGGCCCAGCAGGATAGGCTCTCCCTCCACCGACTCGAACGCCACGCTCACGTTGTTGGCGAGCCTGTAGGTCCGGTGCCCGTTAAGGCGCACCCCCTCGACGCGCTCGATCAGGCCCTCGATGACCCGGTCGCGCAGCCTGCCGATCTCCTCCACACCGGCGCGGCGGCGCTGCTCGGCCAGCTCCAGGGCGGCCGCCAGGCCAACAATGCCCGGGACGTTCTCCGTGCCGGACCGCCTGTGCCTCTCCTGACCGCCCCCGACAAGCTGCGGCTCGAACGGAGTGCCTCTCTTAACGTACAGCGCGCCGACTCCCTTGGGACCGTAGAACTTGTGCGCCGAAAGGCTCAGCATGTCGACCCCGAGAGCCCGGACGTTGAGATCGAGGTAACCCGCGCCCTGCACGGCGTCCGTGTGGACGACGATGGTTCGACCCTCCCGGCCGGCCCTTGCCTTTACCAGCCCGGCTATCTCAGCCACCGGCTGGATGGTGCCTATCTCGTTGTTGGCAAGCATCACGCTGACTAGGACCGTCCGCTCGGTCACGGCACCATCGACGTCGGCCGACGATACCATCCCCTCCCCATCGACCGGGACGAAGGTGACCTCGAACCCGAACTGCTCAAGCTGCTCGCAGGCGTGAAGGACCGCATGGTGCTCGATGCTCGAGGTGACGATGTGATTTCCGGCCCCCCGCAGGGCGAGCGCCGCACCCTTGATCGCAAGGTTGTCCGACTCTGTACCGCCGCTGGTGAACACCACCTCGCTCGCCCTGGCCCCGAGAACATCCGCGACGCCCTGGCGGGCATCGTCGATCGCCTTTCGCGCCTCCTGGGCCGGACCGTAGATGCTGGACGGGTTGCCGAAGCTCACTGCGAAGTACGGGATCATCGCCTCCAGCACGCGCGGGTCCACGGGCGTCGTGGCCGCATGGTCCATGTATATGACGCCCGAGGTGGAATCGAAGACCGGTCCGGATGAGCCGTCCATAGGTTAGATTCTAGCACGCCCAAGGGCGGACCATACCGGCTCGCGCGCCGCTACGCATAGGGGTCGATGGCTCAAATGAGGGCATACCCTATGAGCTTGTAGACCAGCTTCGCCGCCGTGTATGTGCAGGCCTCAGGGCCCTCTTCCGGGGCCAGTTCCGTAACGTCGAAGCCTACGATCTCCCGCTCTCTCGACACCGCCCTGAGGAGGGACAGAAGCTCCTCCCACCGCATGCCCCCAGGCTCGGGCGTGCCCACCGCGGACATCACCGAGGTGTCGAGGACGTCAAGGTCGATGGACACGTACACGGTCTCACCCAGGTGAGAGAGGACCTCTGCGGTCACGTCCCTCCCTGCTTCGGGCGGCCAGGTCACCACCGGAACCCCGCGGGAACGCATCCAGTCCCACTCTCCCTGCTCTGCGCTCCTGACCCCCACCTGGACCAGGTCGCATGTCTCGGCGATCCTTCGGGCCGTGCACGCGTGGCTGTATCGGCTGCCCTGGTAGTGCTCGCGCATGTCGGCATGGGCATCCAGAAAAAGCACCGACAGGCCTTCGAACATGGACGAAACGGCCCGGACCGCGCCGACGGCAACGGTGTGCTCTCCCCCCAGCACCCCGATCAGTACGCCGGGCCTGGCCAGGGTCGACACCGCCCGCTGCACCTCATCGACCACGGCCTCAGGACCGGCCTCGCCGATGTCGATGGGCGCTGCGGTGTAGATGCCCAGCTCGGAGGGGTCGCAGCCCAGCTCAAGGTCGTAGTCCTCCAGCTGGCGGGATGCCTCGATGATCGCTGCAGGACCGAGGCGGGCTCCCTTCCTGTACGAGACGGTGCCGTCATACGGCACCGGCAGGAGGGCGGCCCTCGCCGAGGCGGGCTCCACCTCACCAGGAGCGTAGCCGAGGAAATTGCCCGCAGCCTCCATCACGAGATGGGCCGGGGCACCGGTGCAGGCCTTAGGTCCCGGATCAGGCCTTCCGCCTCCCGTCCCTGAGGCCCACCCGCTCCCTCACCATCGTCCCGTACATGGTGCGCTGGCTGTCGTGGTCCACCCCGCGGTCCATGAGCCAGACCCTCACGTCGCTTGCCCCAAAGCGCGCCCTCACGTCATCTTCGGCCAGACCCCGGTCAAAGTCCTTGCACGAGAATATATCGACGCTCAGGTAGCCGCGCTCGGGGAAGGTGTGAACGGAGATGTGGCTCTCTGCGATTATCACGAAGCCGGAGACGCCCCAGTCCCTGGGCTCCTTACCCCTGTACGTATAGACCTGGGGAGCCATGATCTTGGTCATGCCTATGGTCCCGGGACAGCTGTCGAGGAAATCGGCTATCAGGATCTCGTCGGCAAGGGTCTCGGAGTCGACCCCGTATGCGTCAATGGCCAGGTGCAAATGCAGATCCTCCTATTTGAACGGTCCAAGCTGTTAGTATAAAATCCCGTTCGGCCGCATGGGCAGGCCGTCCCGCCCATGGTCGCGGCGTCGGCCCGAACATTCCGTACCCTGAATATCTCGAAATCGCCCGAAGCTCGAATCCCGCCAACATGCCTGAACGTAACCTTTGGGGAGGCAGTTCGTTTATAGAACGGCTCCAGACCGATGATTGAACTCGACTCCGTAACAAAGTACTACGGCAGCTTCCCTGCCATCACCGATATCAGCTTCCGCGTCGAGCAGGGCGAGGTGCTGGGCTTCCTGGGCCCCAACGGTGCGGGCAAATCGACCACGATGAAGATCATCACCGGCTTCGTTCCTCCCACCCACGGCAAGTGCTCGGTGGCCGGCCACGACATCGTGACCGAGTCTCTGGAGGCGCGGCGCCACATCGGCTACCTTCCCGAAACCGTTCCCCTCTACAGCGACATGTCCGTGGAGGACTACCTGGCGTTCATGGGCCGAATCCGGGGCATGGCTCCCGGGCATCTGAACCGGCGCATCGACGACGTGATCGAGATCTGCCGGCTCCAGGAGTACTTCACCACCTACATCTACAAGCTCTCAAAGGGCTTTCGGCAGAGGGTCGGCGTCGCCCAGGCGATCCTGCACGAGCCCCAGGTCCTCATACTCGATGAGCCCACCATCGGGATCGATCCGATCCAGGTCGTCGAGACCAGGGAGCTGATCAGGGACCTGGGCGGTGAGCGAACGGTGATCGTAAGCACCCACATCCTCCCCGAGGTCAGCACGATCTGCGAGCGGGTCATCATCATCCACGAGGGCCAGATAGTGGCCATCGACCGCCCGGAGAACCTGGCCACTCGCCTGAGGGGCGTCGAGCGGATCGAGGTGGACGTGCTCGGGCCCACACGCGAGGTCGTAAAGGCCGCTGGGAGGGTCGACGGGGTCACCTCCGTGCAGCGAAGGCCCCCGACCGCGGGGGAGGCGTACGGCAGCTACGAGATCGAGGCCGCCCAGGGCGTCGACGTCAGGGCCGACCTGGCCAGCGCTCTGGTCAGCGGCGGCTGGGGACTCCTGAGGCTCGAGTCCATAGGAATGTCGCTGGAGGAGATATTCCTTCGGCTGACCACCACCGAAGAGGCGGCCGAGCCGGTCGCCGATGAGACAAGCGGGGCTGAGCAGAGTTGAACAACATCGTCACTTCGTGGAATAACCTTGCGGCGATCGCCTGGAAGGAGCTGCGCATCTACTTCCAGACCCCCACCGCCTACGTGGTCGGCGCGATGTTCGTCCTTCACGCGGGGATCTGGTTCGTACTCGACGTGCTCAGCCCCACGCCCGAGGCGGCGGTCCGCGCCTTCGCGGGCCCATCGACGACGTTCTTCATCCTCCTTGCGCCCGTCCTGACGATGCGGCTGCTGGCCGAGGAGCAGAAGCTCGGGACCATGGAACTGCTGCTCACGGCGCCGGTGCGGGACTGGGAGGTGGTGCTGGGCAAGTACCTGGCAAGCGTCGTGCTCCTGATCGCGACGCTTGCCATGACGCTCTACTACGTATTGATGATCTACGCCTTCGGGGAGCCGGACAGCGGTCCGGTGATGGCCGCCTACCTTGGCATGGTGCTTTACGGGGCCGCGGCGCTTGCGATCGGGATGCTGGCCTCCTCCCTTACCAACAACCAGATCGTTGCGGCGGTTCTCGGGATCGGCAGCCTGTCGGTCCTGACGTTCATCGACCTGCTGGGCCTTCGCCTCGAGGGAGTCGCGGTCGATATCGTCGAGAGGATATCGATCCAGGCCCACTTCGCTGACTTCGCCAGGGGCGTGGTGGACACCAGCAACGTCGTCTACTACCTGAGCATGATAGCGGTGTTCCTGTTCCTGTCCGTCCGGGCGATAGAGACCCGGAGGTGGCGCTAGTGCTTGACGATCCTTCCAAGCTGGCGCCCGCAGAGGAGACCCTGGGAGAGGCGCTCAGGTCCCAGGTAAGGTCGACCTCGTTCTGGAGCACGGTGGCGGCCATCGTGGGTGTGGTCGCCGTGGTTGCCGGCGGGATCCTCTACCTGTCCATCGAGGACATAGAGGGATTCTCCCTGACCGTCCTGATAATAGGCGCGGCGCTCCTGTTCGGCTCCCTGGTCCTGTCTCCCCGTGGAGTGGCGATCTTCCTGGTCGGTCGGCAGGCAAGGTACGGCACCAACATCCTGATCATGGCGGTGGCCTTCTTCGCCATCATCATCCTGATCAACTTCCTGTTCTTCAGGAACTTTCAGCGCTTCGACGTTACGGCGACCCGCTTTTTCACCCTGGCCCCCCAGACGGTGCAGATACTCAACAACCTTGAGGTGCCCGTGAGGGCGAATGCGTTCTTCGTGGAGGGCGACATACGCAGCCAGCAGGTCGAGGACATACTCAACGAGTTTGCCCGCAACAGCAACAACTTCGAATACCGGTTCGTCGACCCCGAGCTGCGCCGTGCGATCGCCCTCAATTACAACGTCACCCAGTTTCCCGCCATCGTCATAGAGAACCTGGAGGTGGGCACCTTCCAGCAGGTGTTCCCGGCCACCGAGCAGCAGCTGGTGACCGGTGTCCTGGTGGTCACCGGGGTGGAGCGCAAGAAGGTATACATACTGACCGGACACAAGGAGCGGTCGGCCACGCGCGACGTTGCGACCGGCGACATCGAGACGATCGGGTTCGACCTGGCGCTGGAGGGCCTGCTCAGGGACAACTACGCGGTGCAGGCGCTCAACCTCCTGCAGGTCAGGTCCGTGCCGCCCGACGCGGCCGCGGTGGTCGTTGCCGGACCCGAGCAGGACCTGGACCCCGAGGAGTATGCCGCCCTGGACGGCTACCTTTCTGCGGGGGGCAGGATGGTGGTGCTGCTGGACCCCAACAGCCCGCCGTCCTTCCGCGACCTGCTCGCCGAGTGGGGTATCCGGGTCAGCGTGAAGACCCTGGCGGATGCCGGCAGCTCGATAGCCGGCAGGCTGCTGACGCCCCTGGTTCAGCGGGCGAACGGCCAGTACGTGAGCACCGAGCTGTCCGGTGTCGGCATCACCTCCCAGATCGACGTCACCTTCTTCCCCGATGCGACCGCCGTAGGAGCGACGCTGCCCGCAGAGGACATCCCGCCGCACACGCGCTTTGTGCCGCTTGCGCTAACGACCCAGGCCAGCTGGCTGGAGACCGACGTGGACAACCCGCGCCCGGACCCGACCGTGGACATCCCCGGACCGTATGCCGTCGCCTCGGTAGTCGAGGCCTGCGCCAAGATAGGCGATCCGCCGATAAGGTGCCTTTCCTCCATGCCCCTGACCAAGCTGGTCGCCTTCGGAGATTCCGATTTCGTCTCCAACGAGTTCTTCACGAGCCGGGACAATGCCGACTTTTTCCTCAATTCCGTCAACTACGTGACCGACGACGTGGACCTGATATCCATTCGGCCGAAGATCTTCCCGGTGAGAGAGCTCGTACTTACAAGTAATGAGCGCGACTTCATTCAGTGGTCCAGCTGGTTTCTGCCCCCGGCCCTGCTCGTCCTCCTGGGGGCCTGGGTCTGGTGGAGAAGACGCTAGCGGGGAGTACGGTTGAACTTACGGGTCACCATCTTCTTGATCGCCGTGGGCGTCGCCATCGGCGTAGTGGTCTGGGTAAACCCCTTCAGCTCTACCCCGGAGGAGGAGCCTGACGCCCCTTGGTTCTACCAGGTCTCCGAATCCGACATCGACATCATCGAGGTCAGGCACCGTGGCGAGAGGGTGAGGTTCCTCCGCGACGAGGACCGCAAGTGGCAGTTCGAAGGCCTGCCCGGCGTGGCGCCGCGGCGCGAGCGCTGGGGCGGGATGGTGCTCATACTCACCGGTCCCCGCTCCCGGAGGCTGCTGCAGGAGCAGATCGACAACCCCGCGCAATACGGGCTGTCCACCCCGGAGACCGAGGTGCGGGTAAGGCTCTCGGACGGCCGCGACATCAACGTGCTGCTGGGCGACCTGACCACCGACGGAAAGCACCACTACGGGCAGGTCGAGGGGTTCAACCAGCTGTTTCTGATCACCTCCACCTGGGGCGAGGTCCTGTCGCGGCTCGTGAGGGAGCCCCCACTGCCAAAGTGGTTCGTTCAGCGAGATCCCGACGACATACTCGAGCTCAGCATCATCAAGGGCGAGCACCACGGGGGCGACAGCTCCTGGCTGCAGTTCAAGATCCGCAAGGGCGAATGGACGGTCCAGCGCCACGGCGTGGACACAAAGTGGGTGGGCCTGCAGATGGACCGCTGGCAGGCCGAGGGCGTACCGCTCCTGGAGGGACCCATCGGGCAGGTGGTGCTCCAGAACCACGTGGATGACTTCACCCCGTACGGGATCTTCGAGAAATCGACCGCCATCCACCTCAGGTTCGCCGGCCTCACGTCGCGGGGCACCGAGTACGACGACGGCGTGATCTACCGCATCGGGGAGATGAACGAGGACGGCACCGGCTACTACGCCCGAACCGAGGAGGGTGAGCTCGCCCAGCCCCTGCTGCTGCTCCCGGCGGACTGGGTGGACTCGGTCTTCGCCCTGGACCTCGACCCCCTCTACATAGAGGTGCCGCCCCGCCGAGAGGACTACGACCTGCCCGAGGACGGCTAGTCCCGCAAGGGCTCTCCGGCCCGCCGCGGTCCGGCGCCGTGCCCGGACCACCGGGACCGCCGGCGGCTACATGGTGAGCTTGCGGTACAGGTACAGAAGCCTGTGCGGGAGGCTGTAGATGTCGTCCAGGACCTCGTAGCCCATGTCCTGGGTCATCGTCTTCAGGTAGTCGTGGCCGCTTCGGTCCACCGTCAGGCAGAAGGCGTTTACGGCCTTGGCGCGCGCCTCGTCCAGCGCCATGCGGGTGTCATGGACCGCGTATTCCTTCTCCACGCCCTCCCTGCTGTAGCCCCTGTCTTGGGGCCTTCCGTCGCTGATCAGGAAAAGTAGCTTCGTGCGAGCGTCCTGTTCATCGAGCTTTGCGGTCGCGTGGCGGATCGCCGGGCCCATCCTGGTGGCGTGGAGCGGTGCGATGCGGTCGATCCGGCGCCGAATCCTCTCGGAGAAAAGCTCGTCGACGTCCTTGATCGTGTAGAACTCCACGTTCTCCCGGCCATAGCCGCTGAAGCCGTAGATGCCGTAGGTGTCCCCGATCGCCTCCAGCGCGTTGATGAGGAGCACCAGCGCCTCTTTCTCCAGGTCTATGATCCGCTTGTAAGAGCGCTTGGCTCCCTCCCCCCTTCGCGACCGCAGCCAGAGCATGTACTCGACCGGGTCATCGGGCGCGCCCCACTCGTCGGCCGTACGCTTGGAATCGTCGATCGCCTCGGCCGTCGACGCACTGGTGTCCAGAAGGAAGACGACGGCCACGTCGCGCTGCACCTTGTTGCGCCTCCAGTAGAGCTTTTCCGATGGGCTGGAGCCGGTGTTGATATCGACCATCGCCTCGATCACATCGTCGATGTCGATGTCCTCTCCGTCCTGGAGACGGCGCTCCTTGCGCATCATCTCCGGGACCATCAGCTCGAACTGGCGCCGGACCTGCTGGACGAGCGACCCGTAGTGGCCGAGCACCGAGCTGTAGTACGTCGCGTCCCCCTCGGGCATGTTCTTCTGCCGAACCACGCACCACCTGGGCTTGTAGTCCTCGGCCCGGAAGTCCCACTCGTCGTAGACGAACGTCTCGGGCTCGTCGGCCTCGAGCTCGCCGCCCGACTCATCCACGTGCACCAGGGGACCCTGACCGCCCTCGGCCGAGTCGGGCTTCTGGAGTCCGACCTCTTTGAGCATGTTCTCGGTCATCTCGTCGGTCAGCGACCGCGCCTCTCCATCCGGGGAGTCCTGCGCCACCTCTACGCTGCTCTCCAGCAGCCGCTCCAGCATCTCCTGGGTGATCGCCTCGCCCTGCTCGTCCCCTTCCTCCCCCTGGCCCTGGTTGCGAAGGCGCTCGAGGAACTGGGTGAGCTCGGGCTTAAAGTCGCCCCGGTAGTCCACGGGCTTGGGCGAATCGTACTGTTCATCAGACTGCTCGGCGTTCGGATCGGACCCGGCGCCCATCTGCTCCATGAGCGAGTTCATCGCGTCCGGGTCGGACAGGCTCTCAGACTCCGGCTCCTCCTCGACATCCAGCGGGTCCCAGTCGTCGCGGTCGACCTCCTCGTTGGCGACCTGCACCAGTAGCGCGTATATGCGGAGGGTGGCCTCCGCTGTGTCCTCGACGGTCGCCTGGTCCGTCATGGTCTGGCGGGCGATTGCGGCGATCTGCCGCGCGGTGGACTTGTGCTCCGACGGAACGTATATGGTCCCCTCGCCGGACAGGCTGACCCGGACCAGGAACTCGACAAGCGCCTCCCGGGCGGGCAGATCGCGTATCTCCGTCCTGGACTCCAGGGAGTCCTTCTGGACCCTCTCGTACGGCCTCTTGATGCCCCTGTACTCGACCTTCACCTTGGCGTCCACCCGGCCGTCCTCCACCACCGAGAACACGTCCAGGGCAAGCTGGCGATCATCGAACAGATCGAAGAACCTCTGAAGATCCGCCGCGCTCGGAAGCGGGCCGTCTCCGCTGCGGCGGGCCTTTTCCAGCTCGAACCGCATGTTCTCAAAGCGTGCGGCGGGCCTGTCAAACTCGAACCTGAAGCTCCCGAACTCCATGCGGGCGACCTGGTGGGTGGCCACCACCTTGAACCAGAGGAAGTTCTCGTCCTTTGTCGGGTAGCGGTCCACCAGGGAGGGCAGGTACACGGTGGAGCCCTCGGTGGTGGGAGATTCGGACGACACCCAGCCTATGTTCTTGTCGACAAGGTCCTGCGTGTCGGCCAGGTCCACCTCCTCGCCGGCCAGGGCGCGGCAGTACATCTCGACGATCGCCTGGATGCGGGAGAACTCGATCCCGGACGATATCTCCTCGAGGAATTTCTCGGAGTGCGCGGACTCGATCTTGAAGAACGCAAGCCCGCCGTCCCGGTTCTGGTGCAGGACGCGCTTACCCTCCTCGCACCACACCGACAGCTGGTAAAGGCTCAGCCTGTGCCTGTCGAGGACCACCGGGGCGTTCTTTACGAACTCCGGCATCGCCGTCGGAAGAATCTCCAAAACGGGCTGTGCCATGTCCAGGACCTGGCCGTGGCTCCCGGGCTCTATGTCCTGCATGGCCTGGGAGATCTCCAGCATGGTGCTGGGCATGTTGGTGGCCCCGGAGACAAGGAGCGTCTCGGACATTCTCAGAAAGCGCAGGCGCTGGCTCTGCTCCACCCGCGGCAGGGACTTGGCGCTCGCCTCAAAGAACGCCTTCACCTGCCTCCAACCGGTCTCGACCAGGGTGAGCGAGAGGGAGATGAACGCATCCTTGTCCTCCCCGACGATCGGAAACAGCCTCTGACCCAGGGCAAGGCACTCGGCCGCAAGGTCGTAGGAGTGACGCGAGAGTATGTCCAGAAAGCCGACGAAGCGCTGGAACTGCTCGAAGGTGAGCTCGTTAAGCAGGTCCGGGCTGGTCTCAAAGAACCTGTTTGCAAGGGTGCTCGACTTCCAGGTCCCCTTGTAAAGGCCCCTTCCCAGGTCGGTCCAGTCCTCGATGTGCCGGGACCCCAGAATGGCCATCGTACGCGGCCCTGCAGCAAAGTAGGACGAGCCCAGGGTGGGTGAGTCGACCGAGAGCGACAGGCCGCATTCCACCCACTTCATGAAGTGGTCCGGCGGCATCGAGGCTATTACGCCGGGACTTGCGCGGAAGAACTGGACCGCCGCGTCCCAGGAGTGGGCGCTCTGGCCGGCGATCTCTATGCCCGTCTCAAACCATCGACCGACCTGCTCAGGGCTCAGCTCGGCGTCCATCACGGGCCGGGCGCGCTCATACTCGTCGCAGAGTCCGTCGGGGAACTCGGAGAGAGCGGAAAGGGCCTTTTCTCGGGCGATCATCGGGAGTCTTTACGCATGGGCAGCTCTGGCGGTGGCGCCGTCGGATCCGACCGGCATGATAACCTGCCCCGCCGCTCCCGTCGAAAGGACGTCGAGCAGGCGGTCCAGGATTCGCGCGGTGGCTCCGAAGATCAGATCCCCATCGTAGGCAAATGAGGGAAGGACCACCAGGTCTCCGTCCACCACCCTGACATCGTCCCTGAGGCTCCGCCGGTCCAGGAGGACGCCCAGGGGCACCTCCACCAGCCTGTCGACCTCGGCGCTGTTGACCCGGAACTCGTAGGGGTGGCTTATGGCTCCCACAAAGCAGCTTATTACGTAGTCGGTCACCGTGGTGAATCGCCCCAGTTCCCCGAGAACCTCCACATCTTCCGGGGCCACGCCGACCTCCTCGCTCGTCTCGCGAAGAGCGGTGTGCATCAGGGATCGATCGCCGGCCTCGCACCGCCCTCCCGGAAAGGAGATCTCCCCGGGGTGCCTGTCCAGGGCCTCGCTGCGCTTGCTGAGCAGGACCACGCTCTTGTCCCCTCGTCCGTACATGAGGGCCACGACGCCGGCGGGCTGGAGTCCGGCGTCCTCGACGACGGGTCGCTCGTGTTCGGCCAGGGCGCGCCGGACCGCCTGTCTGCAGGACCTGTCCATTACCCGGGCGGCGGGGCCATTACTCGAATATGGAGGCTGTGACCTCCTCAATGCTTCGCTGCACCGAGTGGTCGTCGGTCACCGCCCAGTTGACCGCCACCTGGCAGGCCCGCCGGGGCTCTATTCCGGCCGATATCAGCTTGCCTGCGTAGATGAGCAGCCTGGTGCTCGCACCCTCGGCCAGGCCGTGCTCCCTCAGGTTGCGCACCTTCTCGCCTAGCTTGGCCAGCTGCATGGCGGTGTCGGCGTCCACTCCGGACTCGTGCGCGACGATCTGCGCCTCGATCTCGCGGGGAGGCGGGTTGAACTCGATGGCGACGAATCGCTGGCGGGTGCTGTGCTTTAGGTCCTTGAGGGCGCTCTGGTAGCCGGGGTTGTACGAGAGCACGAGCAGGAAGCCGTCGGCGGCCTCAAGTAGCTCACCGCGCTTTTCCACGGGCAGCAGCCTCCTGTGGTCGGTCAGGGGGTGGATGAGCACGGTCGTGTCCTTGCGGGCCTCGACGATCTCGTCCAGGTAGCAGATCCCCCCGACCTTGACCGCCCTTGTCAGGGGCCCATCGATCCACACGGTGCTGTCACCCTCAAGCAGATACCGCCCTACCAGGTCGCTGGCGGTCAGGTCCTCGTGACAGGCTATCGTCACGAGCGGCAGGTTCGCCCCGTTTTGCGCCGCCTTCGCGTCGTCCTTTGAGCCCTGCCTGATCCTGGTCAGCGGTCTTCCCAGGCGATATGACATGTACTCGACGAACCTGGTCTTGCCGACGCCGGTAGGCCCTTTGAACAGTATGGGAATGCGCTCTGCGTAGGCCGCCTCGAAGAGCTCGACCTCGTCCCCGATCGGGACGTAGTAGGGCTCATCCTCAAGGTGGTACTCCTCGATTATGTAGCTTCGGTATAGGGTCTTTGTCGACTTTCCGGTAGTGGTCATCTGTCGCTAGTTCGCTCCCGCACCGACTCAATCCTTGCCTTGTACACCCGCTCCACTCGTCTCCTCAGCCGATCCATGGAGCCGTCGTTCAGTATTGTCACGTCGGCCGCCCTGCGACGGTCCTCCTGCGTCATCTGCGCCCCCGCCCGCACCGCTATGGCCTGTTCGTCTCCACCGAACCGGGGCCTCAGCCGGGACACCACGGCCTCCCGGGGAGCCTCGACCACCCAGACCTCGTCGACCATGTCCTCCCATCCAGCCTCCAGCAGGACCGCTGCCTCGAGGACCGTCACCTCCGCTCCGGCCTCCCGCAGGGCACCGAGCCTTTCGCTGACGACCTTGCGGATCCTGGGGTGTACCAGGGAATTCAGCCGGGCCAGCGCCCTGGGGTCTCCGAAAACGAGCCTTCCCAGTGCGGCCCGGTCGATCTCGCCGTCGGCTCCGACGACGCCCGGCCCAAAGCTGTCTATTACGGCGCTGTGTCCCTCGGTACCCTTCCTGTAGACCTCGTGGCCGACGACATCCGCATCTATAACCGAGGCGCCAAGCCCTGCCAGAACGCTTGTCACCTCGGACTTGCCCGTGCCTATGCCGCCGGTGAGTCCTATAACAATCATGGGTGCCGACAGCCGGGTTGCAATTCTAGCAACTGCCGTTCTGAGGGGTCAATTTGGGCGGGCCGCCGACGGACAGGGAAGCGGCGCTCAGAATGTACATGTCCCGGTGACCTCTGTCGAGGGGCCCCGCCTCGATTGCTCTATAATCCATTGGCACCGGCGAGCCGGTCTACATCCACATCGGAGGCTGTGCCCGGAGTGAGTTCCAATCTGCGAGGCCTGCCGAGCGTCGACAGGGTGTTGATGGACGAGCGGGTGCGATCCCTCGCCGACGACCTGTCCC
Organism: Dehalococcoidia bacterium; assembly: GCA_034421295.1. Lineage (GTDB taxonomy): Bacteria > Chloroflexota > Dehalococcoidia > Lucifugimonadales > UBA2962 > CAUZIR01. The sequence continues at coordinate 38,686 of DAOUKM010000002.1, read as the reverse complement.
ACGATGCCGTCGTCGCGATTGTGCGCGACTGCCTGGCGCGCGCGCGGGCCGCGGTCGCCGGGGGCGCTCACGCTCCCGGGGCCCACGCGTTGGCGGGCGAGGTCCTTGCCGCCGCGGCCGCCTGGAGGTTGTGGCCGACGCGGGTCATCAACGCCACCGGGGTCGTGCTGCACACCAACCTGGGTCGTGCCCCTCTGAGCCAGGCCGCCGCCGAGGCGGCCATCAGGGCCGCCGCCAGCTTCACCGACCTCGAATACGAGCTGGCAGCCGGAAGGAGGGGCTCTCGCCAGGCCGTGATCGAGGACCTGGCCAGGCGCGTCACGGGGGCGCAGGCCGCCCTGATCGTCAATAACAACGCATCGGCCCTGCTGCTGGGCCTGATGGCCATCGCCCCGGGCAGGGAGGTCATCGTCTCCCGGGGAGAGGCGGTCGAGATCGGAGGGGGGTTTCGCATACCCGACGTCCTCCGCAGCAGCGGAGCCAGGCTGGTGGAGGTCGGAACCACGAATCGAACCTACATCGGGGACTATGAGTCTGCGATATCGAGCGAAACGGGCGCCATCCTCGCGGTTCACGCGAGCAACTTTCGCACGGTGGGCTTTACGCACGCCCCCTCGCTCCCCGAACTCGTTGAGCTGGGACGGCGGCACGGACTGCCGGTGCTCCACGATCTGGGTAGCGGCTGCCTGCTGGAAACGTCCGAGTTCGGCCTCGCCCACGAGCCGATGCCCCAGGAGAGCCTCGCCGCCGGCGTCGACCTGGCATTCTTCTCCGGAGACAAGCTGCTGGGAGGGCCCCAGAGCGGCCTGATAGCCGGCGGGCATCAGGCGGTCGGGCGCCTGGCCGGCCACCCGGTGGCGCGGGCCGTCAGGGCGGACAAGATGAGCCTTGCGGCCCTGGCCGCCACACTCCTTCACTACCTGCGAGGGGAGGCCCTCGAGAAAATACCCGTCTGGCGGATGATATCGGCCTCGCCCGACGAGATCGCGGGGCGCGCGAGGCGATGGCGGGAGGCTGTCCCCGGAATCGCCGAAGTCGTCGAGAGCAGGTCGACCATAGGGGGCGGCAGCCTGCCCGGCGAGACGCTCCCGTCCTGGTCGCTCTCGATCGATCCCGGCGGCGACGGCCCGGCGGCCCTCGCCGCCCGCCTGCGCGACATGCCCCTGCCGATCGTGGGTCGTATAGATGGCGGCCGCGTGCTCCTCGACCCCCGGACCGTGCTGCCCGAGCAGGAGGCGGGGCTCGCCTCGGGACTCAGGTCGCTCGTTGACGGCAGGTGACCAGGGGCCTCCCCGGATGGACCTGTTCGGACATCAGGGCGAAAGGACGCTGGAGAAGAGCGCCCCGCTCGCGGCCAGGATGCGGCCCAGGTCGTTCGAGGAGTTCTTCGGGCAGGAGCACCTGGTCGGGGCCGGGCACGTGCTCCGGAGCTGCATCGAGTCCGACCAGGTGCCGTCCATGATCCTGTGGGGGCCTCCAGGGTCCGGAAAGACCACCCTCGCCCTGCTGATCGCGGGGATGACCCGGGCTCATTTCGAGCCGATAAGCGCGGTGGGCGCTGGGGTGGCGGACCTGCGCAGGGTCATCACCGAGGCGCGGGAAAGGCTCGGAATGCAGCAAAAGCCCACGCTGCTCTTCGTCGACGAGATTCACCGCTTCAACAAGTCACAGCAGGACGTGGTGCTGCCGCACGTCGAGTCCGGCGTGGTCACGCTCATCGGCGCCACGACCGAGAACCCCTCCTTCGAGGTGATCGGCCCGCTGCTTTCACGAACCCGGGTCTTCACCCTCAGGCCGCTGACCGACCAGCAGATCGGGAACATTCTCGCAAGGGCGGTGGCTGACCCGGAGCGCGGCATAGGGGCGCTTGCCCCGCGCTTTGATGACGACGCCAAGCGGGCCCTCGTGGCCTTTTCCGGCGGGGATGCGCGTGTAGCTCTGAACGCGCTCGAGCTGTCGGTCGGGTCGGCCCCGCCCGGCGAGGATGGGGTCCGGCACGTAACCCTGAAGATCGTCGAGGAGACGATGCAGCGCCGGTCGCCGCGCTATGACAAGGCGGGAGACCAGCACTACGACACGATCTCGGCGTTCATAAAGTCCGTAAGGGGCTCAGACCCGGACGCGGCTGTCTACTGGCTGGCAAGGATGATAGATGCCGGCGAGGATCCCATGTTCATCGCCAGGCGAATCGTAATCCTGGCGGCAGAGGACATCGGCCTTGCCGACCCGCAGGCACTGTCGGTCGCGGTTGCGGCTCAGCAGGCGGTCCACTTCGTGGGCATGCCCGAGGGCAGAATCCCGCTCTCGGAGGCGACCGTGTACCTTGCCACCGCCCCCAAGTCCAACTCCGCCTACATGGCGATCGACGAGGCGCTCAAGGATGCGGGAAAGACGCCCAACGAGCCTGTGCCCCTGCACCTTCGCAACCCCGTCAGCGACCTGATGAAGTCCGAGGGGTACGGCGAGGGCTACAGGTACTCACACGACTACGAGGACCACTTCAGCCCGATGGAAAACCTGCCCCCGAAACTTAGGGGACGCCGCTACTACCACCCCTCCGAACAGGGGGCCGAGAAAGCGGCCGGACAGCGCCACAGGTCCCGCTGGGACCGACCGGGAGAAGGCGAACCTAGCGGCTGACCACCCCGGACATGAACCGCTCCATCCACCCGAGGAGCTGCTCCGGGCTCTCTCCCGGGAAGGTCCAGAACACGTTGCTTACGCCCGCCTCCTCAAAGCGGCCGATATCGTCCGCTATCTGCCCGTCGGTTCCTGTGAATGCCCTGCGGTCGCCGCCGGCGACGATTTCCGCATCACGCCGGTCGTAGACACCCGCGTGGTAGGTGATCTCGATGTCGGACGGATCCCTGCCGGCCTCCAGTGCCAGGGCGTGCAGTCGGTCGAGGGACGTCCTGAAGGCCTCAAGGGTGTGCATCGGGTGCGCGGTGCGATAGCTGATCGGGTACCAGCCGTCGCCGTGCCTTGCCGCCCGCCTGATCGCGGGGGGACTCTCGCCGCCGATCCATACGGGTGGATGCGGCGACTGCACGGGCTTTGGCTCAAAGGCTATGTCCGAGAAGGAGACATAATCACCGCGAAACTCGGGGCTCTCAGCCTGCCAGAGCTCCCTGAAGACGGCCAGATACTCGTCGGTCACCCGCCCCCGCTCGGCGAACGGCGGCGCCCCGAGGGCCTCGAACTCCTCCTTCATCCACCCGACCCCGACCCCGACCGTCAGGCGGCCGCCCGATAGCACGTCGATGGTCGAGAGGACCTTGGCGGTGTGCACGGCGGCCCTGTAGGGCACCACCATGACCGAGGAGACCAGGCGGACCTTCGAGGTGACGCCGGCAATAAAGCTGAGGGTAGTAAGGAGCTCTAGGAAGCTGTCGCCGAACGGGGCCGAGCCGTCGGGAGTGTAGGGATACGCCGAGGCGATGGAGGTGGGGACCACTATGTGGTCCGAGGTGTAGGCGTGGGTAAATCCCAGCTCTTCACCGCCCCGGGCTATGGCGGTGATCGAGTCCGGGTCGGCCATCGGACCCGTGACGGGGACGTCGTATCCGAAATTCACTCGATCTGTCCTTCCCTTCCGGCCGCCTCGGTCCGCGCTCCCCCCGCCCGCTCCGATCCGAAATGTGCCGGCCAGGCGCCACCGGCAGGGGGCTAGTAGGCGGCGAACTCCTTGAACGTGTCGTCGATTACATCGAGTGCGTGGTCGATGTCGCCCGCGGTTATGCCGTAGTGGGTGACGAATCTCCAGCCCGCCGGCAGCGACAGGGCCCGCACCCCCCTCTCATCGAGCTTGCTGAGGATCTCGGTCGGGTTCTTTGCCGAAACATGGCAGAACACCAGGTTGGTGGGGTTGGCGTCAGGGTCACACTCGACGCCGTCTATCCGGCTCAGGCCAACGGCCAGCTTGCGCGCGTTGGCGTGGTCCTCGGCCATCCTCTCCACCATGGAGTCCAGGGCGACCACCCCGGCGGCGGCGATCACTCCGACCTGTCTCATGCCGCCGCCAAGGGCCTTGCGCCACCTGCGCACATTCTCTATGTCCTCGTGGCCGCCGACGACCACGGAACCTATCGGGCACGACAGGCCCTTTGACAGGCAGAACGATGTGGTGTCGGCGTCCCTGACCAGCTCGGCGACCGGCGTCTCCAGGGCGACGGCCGCGTTGAAGATGCGCGCACCGTCGACGTGGAATTTTATGCCGTGCTCTCTGGCGACCGCCGCGACGCTGCCGACCTCCTCGGGGGTAAGCGCGGTGCCGCCGGCCTGGTTGTGGGTGTTCTCCATGCCGATCAGCCTGGTCGGAGGGTAGTGGATGTTATCGGGCCTGATCTTCGCCCTGACCTCGTCGGGGTCCATCATCCCCCGCTCGTCGTTTCTGACGGTCTGGACGGCGATCCCGCCGAAGGCGGAGTGGGCACCGGCCTCGGCGTTGAACATGTGTGACTTATCGCCGACTATCATCTCGTCCCCGCGGGTGCAGTGGGCCATCCCCGCCGCGACGTTACCCATGGTCCCGCTGGCCACGAAAGTGGCGTCCTCCTTGCCGAACATCTCGGCGGCCATGGCCTCAAGCCGGTTGACGGTGGGATCCTCTCCGAACACGTCGTCGCCCAGCTCGGCCTCGAACATCGCGCGCCTCATTTCGGGGCTCGGGTGGGTGACCGTATCGCTGCGAAGGTCGACGACTCTGGCGCCGTCGCCCGGACCATCCTTGGCCTGTCCGGTGCTTGAGGAGTATCCGCCGCGCATACCGTTCCCCTCCTGTATAGTGGGATAGATCGGGAGTCGGCCTATTCTAGCAACCCCCCCAATCAAATGCTATAGTGGCCGTTGCCATGCGGCAGACGGCCATCCAGTTCTACAGCAAGGGGATGGCGGTCGAGGGCGTGCTTTCGCTGCCCGAGCGCCGGACTTCTGATCCCGGAATCGTCGTGACCTGCCACCCGCATCCCGTGCTGGGCGGGGACATGGACAACCGGGTCGTGGTTGAGGTGTGCAGAGCCGTCGACGAGTACGGCCTCGCCTCACTGAGATTCAACTTCCGGGGGGTCAAGGGGTCGGAGGGCAGGTTCAGCAACGGCCCGGGAGAACGTGACGATCTGGTGGCGGCCGTCGGCGCCATGAGACGCTGGCCGGGAGTGAACGGCGGACGGGTGGCGGTGGCGGGCTATTCCTTCGGTGCGGGTGTCGCGATCGCGGCGATTGGCAGGCTGAGGGCGGTAAGGTCCTTCGCGGCGATAGCTCCGCCCGTTTCCTCGGTGCGCTCGCTCGCCGATTCGAAAATGAACAGGGCCACCCTGTTCGTCGCAGGTTCACACGATCGCATCGCGGCCCCCCTGGAGCTGCAGCGCCAGCTCGACCGGATCAAGGGACCGGTGAGCTTCGCGGAGCTGCCTGGCGCCGATCACTCCCTCGCCGGCCGTGAAGGTGAGGCCGCTGGCCTGGTGGCGAAATTTCTTGCCGACACGCTCGATTAGGGGCCGCGGAAGCGACCGCAAACTCTAGGAGGAAGATTTGAGCGCCGAGACCAGGACCGAGACAGATTCAATGGGTACCTTCCAGGTACCGGCCAAAGCCTACTACGGCGCCAACACCATGAGGGCGGTGGTCAACTTCCCCATCAGCGACCTGCGCTTTCCCAGGTCGTTCATACGCGCGATCGGAGAGATCAAGAAGGCGGCGGCCCAGGTCAACGCCGAACTGGGCCTGCTCGACCATACCCTCGCCGAGCCGATCATCGCGGCCGCGGGCGACGTGATATCCGGCGACCTGGACGATCAGTTCGTGGTCGACATCTTCCAGACGGGCTCGGGCACATCGACCAACATGAATGCCAACGAGGTCATCTCCAACCGGGCGATCGAGCGTCTCGGAGGGGTTCTCGGCTCCCGCGAGCCGGTCCATCCCAATGACCACGTGAACCTGGGTCAATCCTCCAATGACGTCATCCCCACGGCGATCCACGTCGCGGCCCTGAAGGCGGTTTCAGACGACCTGATCCCGGCGCTCGAGTACCTCGAGGCAGCCCTTATGAGCAAGTCTCTCCAATTCATGGACGTCGTCAAGACCGGCCGAACGCACCTTCAGGATGCTACGCCCGTGCGACTGGGACAGGAGTTCCTGGGCCATGCCGGAATGGTCGAGCGGGGCGTCCGCCGGGTGAGGGCGGCGACGGCGGGCCTGACGGAGGTCGCGCTGGGCGGCACCGCCGTGGGCACCGGGGTAAATACTCATCCCGAGTTCGCCCCGAGGGTGTGCGCCCGACTGGCAGACTCGATGGGTATCGAGGTTACCGAGTCCGACAACCACTTCCAGGCCCAGAGCACCCTCGACGGCGTGGTCGAGATGAGCGGGGCCCTGAGGTCCGTTGCCGTCAGCCTGATGAAGATCGCCAACGACGTGCGCTGGCTGGGCTCGGGTCCGCGGGCAGGTATCGGGGAGATCGACCTGCCGGAGGTCCAGCCCGGCAGCTCGATCATGCCGGGAAAGGTCAATCCCGTGATCGCCGAGTCGGTCTGCATGGCGGCCGCGCAGGTGATGGGCAACGACACAGCCGTGATGATCGCCGGCCAGTCGGGCAACTTCCAGCTCAACGTCATGATGCCTGTTGCCGCCCACAACCTCCTTCAGTCCATCGAACTGCTGGCCGCTTCGGCGCGCAACTTCAGCACCCAGTGCGTGGAGGGACTCGGCGCCACGCGTAGGGGACCGGACATGGTCGAGCGGGGCCTGGCGATCGTGACCACCCTGGTCCCCGTCATAGGCTATGATGCGGCGGCGGCGATCGCGAAGGAGGCCCAGGGTAGCGGTAGGACGGTGCGGGAGGTTGCAAGGGAGCAGACCGACCTGGCGGAGGCCGACCTGGACAGGATCCTGGATCCGTCTCGCATGACCGAGCCCACCTCCGGATAGAGGGCGGGAGCCGGCTAGGAGCGGTCTATTCGCGAGAGTACGAACCGCCTCTCTTCGTCCACGGTTGTGACCTCTCCATCCAGCCTGGCGTAAAGCAGTTCCCTCAGCACCCGTCCGACGGTGGGCCCCTCGGGCACTCCCATCCTGAGGAGGTCTTCGCCCGTCAATTCCGAGGCCGTGTCCGCCAGGGCCTCCAGATAGGTAGTCATGGCCACCCTGCCCGCCTCATCCGTCGTCACGGCCGCGCATGCCCTGATCGAGGCCCTCGACCTTCGGGACAGGAGCTCGTAAACCTCGCTGGGCCTGACAGGAGCCGCCGCGCCCGGCCAATCCAGTTCGTTTACCTCCGCCGCGTCCAGTGCGACCCTCGCTGCGCGGGAGCCCAGGTTCAGCCTCTTTGCCAGCGCCTGGGCCCGCCCGCCCGGCACCGAGCAACCGAGCAGGCCGATCCATTCGTCCCATCCCCAGTCTCGGCCGGGGATGCGGGCCGAGGCGAAGATGCCGGGTTCGGCCCCCATGCCGGGAAACACGGCCTCCAGCACGCCCAAGCGACCCGCAAGTTCCAGCACGCGGCCGGCCTCCGCCTCGTCGAAGATGCGCTCGAGCTCATGCCGGACCCTGTCGCCTGAGAGCCTGCCAACGTATGGCAGCGCGTCCTCCAGCAGGTTCGCCGTCGTCTCCTCGATCTCGAACCCCAGCCGGATCGCATATCGAACGGCGCGAAAAATCCGTGTGGGATCGTCGATGAAGCTGCTCTGGTGAAGGACCCTTACGAGCCCGCGCTCGACGTCGCCCCGGCCGCAGAACGGGTCGATCAGGTCGCCCCAGGACAGCGCTGATCCTGCCGGCGGCGTCAAGACCATGCACATCGCCCCGATCGAAAAGTCCCGTCTCGCCAGGTCCTGATCGAGCGTCCCGGGCCTTACCTGCGGCAATGCGCCCGGCCCGCTGTAGGTCTCCGATCGGGAGGTAACCAGATCGATTTCCATCGCCGAGGGGCGGTCCGCACCAGAGGCGGGCACCAGCAGCTTAAAGGTGCCGAACTCGGAGCTTGCGACGAACCGGCCGCCGATCTCGCGGGCCAGGTCGGCGGCGAAACGTCTGTCGACCCGTGGTCCCGCCACGTCTATGTCGGGATCCGGGCTGAGTCGAGCCATCACCAGATCCCGCACGATCCCGCCGACCAAGTAGATGTCCACTCCCCTTCGGGAGGCCACGTCGGCACAGGTTCGAAGGACCCGCATCCGGTCTCGGTGCAGCAGGGACTCAAGTCCGGACGCCAGACTCGTCATGGCAGAGGCGCTATTCGGGCCCGGAAATCAACGAAACCGCCGAGCCTGTGAAGAGGCTGGACCCTAGGTCGAAGAGGCCGCCTTGACCCTGTCCAGGTATGCCTGCGCACCGGACATCAGCCAGGGCGTCCACGAGACGCTGAGGAATCTGGCGCCCAACCCTATGTAGTGATCTACCGTCGAGTCACTCACCAGCGTCCCGGCGACCCGGCCCGCCTCGCTGATCTGCCTGAGCGAGTGCTCCACCGTTGCCACGACCTCGGGATGATCGTACTCCCCGGCGTATCCCATGCTCTGGGCCAAATCCCCGGGGGCCACGAAGAATACGTCGATGTGATCGACCTCGAGGATCTCCGGCAGGTTTCGCACCGAGACTATGTCCTCGACGAGCACCACGACCATCGTCTCTTCATTGGCCTTTTTGACGTAGTCGGCAACTCCTATGCCCTGGCGACTTGTGAACATGCCGCGGTGCCCGACGGGGCCGAACTTGGAGGCATCGACCACCGCCCTTGCCTCCTCGGCGGTGTTGACGTGCGGGACGGCCACTCCCATCGCCCCGGAGTCGAAGGTCCGGTAGATGACGCCCGGGTTTACCTGATTCACCCGGACTATCGAGGTTCTGCCCCAGAGATCGCACGCTCGCGTCAGGTCGGGTATGTCGGCAAAGTCGACCGGCCCGTGCTCTGCCTCCAGCCAGATGGCATCGAAATCCAGCTGGCAGAGGTGTTCGATCAGTTCGGGATTGGTCGGGCCTAGAGCCACCGAGACTATTCCGCCCTGCTGCAGCTTTCGCTTTGCCCGATTGGGCCTCAGTTCCGCCACTTTGATCAGCCTCGCTTCCCACAAAATCGCCCCCATCGTTGCCGGGGCACCCGGGCGGCGCAATTATACTCAACGCATGACCCTGCCGCGAGCCGATTTGAACTACTGCCAGGCGTGTGGCGCAGGGCTCTCGAGCAGGCTCGTTGAGGGCATCCAGCGGCCCTTCTGCGAGCCGTGCGGGCGCACATACTTCCTGGACCCCAAGGTCGCAGCGGTGGTCGTCACGTCCGAGAAGGACATGGTGCTGATGGTCCGCCGCGGCGTGCAGCCGGCGCTCGGCGAATGGAGCTTTCCGTCCGGTTACGTGGACCGCGGCGAGGCGGTTGAGGACGCGGCCAGGCGGGAGGTGCTCGAGGAGACGGGACTGGATGTCCGCCTGACCAGACTGGTCGGCGTCTACTCCCGCCACGGGAGCCCGGTCATCCTGGTCGTTTTCGACGGAGTCATCACCGGGGGCGTGCCAAGGCCCGGGCACGATGTCCAGGAGGTGCGTCGATTCCACAAGTACGGCCTTCCAAGGCTGCCGTTCCCGCACGATCGCAGCATACTCGCCGACTGGATCGCCGGCCTGGGGCGCGACCTCTAACCTGTCCTGCTTCCTGGGCGAGGACCGATCATGGTCGCGAGGGGACAACGACAGACGACTGCAGGCAAGCTACCGGGATTCGAGCCTCATCCGGTCCGCTGCGAGATAGTCGCCCTGGGTCCGGGTTTCGGGCCGCCTCTATAGCCGACGAATCTCAGAGCCGGCCGGAGGCCGCCCAGGCCGAGACCCGGACCGGCATCAGGCGAATCACCAGGGCGCCATCTTCCAGCAGGATCCGGTACTGCTCGTACCTTGCCCGGAGGGCGCGCACGGCCCGCGTCCGCTCCTCCTCATCCTCCACGACCGAGGCATTAGCCCGTACCAGCAGGTAGGACAGGCTGTCCCAGTCTTCCTCGTAGTGATCTATCAGCAGCGCGGCCTGCGGGTTGACGGAGATGTTCCTTACACGCCGAAGCATGGCGGGGGCCGCAGCCTTGGGCTTGAGGTCGATAGCGGTGTAGAAGCTGCCCTGCTCGTAGGCAAAGCAGACCGGCACTATGTGGGGGCATCCGCGTTCGTCAGCCGTTGCCAGGCGTGCCACCCTGCTGAGTCTTACGTATCGTTCCTGCTCGGATGTGAGAATCATCTCGGTTCGGCATCAGGCCCTGCTATCGGCCTATCCGCAGTGAATCATCACCGGATAACTTCCCGCCTCGACGTTCCCTCGTCCGGGGCGCCTCGTTATCGGCCCGGCGCTGGCTGGGTGCCGGCGGTCAGATCTGCGAATACAGGGCTCCGTTGGCCCGCCCGGAAACATGGTCCCGCAGTGCCGGTGGTGCGCCCTGACCCGGGCCCTTTGCGCTAAACCGGCTGCCACGTGCGCCGTCCGGCCGAGCGCACGAATGAGCCGTACCCGGGGGCCGGGAAGTGACCGGATTGGACGAGCACGGCTGCTTCCTCGAGTTCGTCGAGAACCTTATGCCGGGTCTCGCGGGCCAGGTCGGGGTCGACATCGAAGGCTGGGCTCCAGTACGTGTAATGCGCCTGAGCGGGGCTGTGAGCCACATCCCCAAGGACAAAGCCGCGCTGGCCCCTCGAGGAGATGGAAACAGAGATGTGGCCCGGCGTGTGACCGGGCGTGGGAACGGCCTTCAGCTCCGGGGTAACGTCGTACTCTCCATCGATCAGGTCGAGAACCCGCGCCTCGTCGAGAGGAATTACGCTCTCGGCAATGTGGGGGGCATTTTCCATGACGCCGGGGCTCGTCCAGTAATCCCAGTCGCTCTTTGGGACCAGATAGCGAGCATTGGGAAACGTGGGGCTTCCGTCAGTGAGATTCCAGCCCACGTGATCGGGGTGGAGATGGGTGGTGACAACCAGGTCTACGGCATCCCGATCGACGCCCTTTGCCGCCATGTCGGCCAGCAGTGTCCCGTCCGGGCCGTTCATTCCCGTGTCGATGACCACCAGTCTGCCCGAGGAGCGGAGCGCCACAGAACCGAATCGGGGATGGATGAGGTCGCCGTCGAGAAGTTCCGGGTACTCCGATTTCCAGATGTCGATGGCGCTGGCCGGAAACACGTCCGTGGCAGCGCCCTCCCCCTGACCGTCGGTCAGCGAGACCATCTCAACGTCTCCCACATTGGCCCGGTAATCGCCCATTTGACCCCTCTGACGGGGCGTCCATTCTATACTGGTCTCCGATGTCCGTCGACGCGGACGGAGAACCCTGCCACAGGAGCGACAAGACTCGCATGCATCCCTTAGGAGACGGCGCTGTCCGGCTCACAAGCCTGGCCTCATGCGCTGGTTGAGCGTCCAAGTTCAGTCCTGAAGACCTGGCGCAGGTGCTGCGCCAGCTGCCACCGGTAAGCGATCCCGACCTGCTTGTAGGCCTGTCGACGAGCGACGACGCCGCCGTCTATCGGCTGCGACCCGACCTCGCCCTGGTCCAGACAGTCGACTTCTTCCCGCCCATAGTCGACGATCCGTTCCAGTTCGGGGAGATAGCGGTGGCCAACGCCCTCAGCGACGTTTACGCGATGGGAGGCACTCCCCTCCTTGGACTCAACGTTGTCGCATTCCCGGCCGACCACCCACGGGAGGTGCTGTCCGAGATACTTAAGGGAGGCGCCTCAAAGGCGGAAGAGGCCGGGGTACTGATCGTGGGCGGGCACACGGTTGACGACAAGGAACCCAAGTACGGCCTTGCGGTGACGGGTACGGTGACGCCGGGCCAACAGATCACCAATGCCGGGGCCCGTCCGGGTGATGTTCTTGTCCTCACCAAGCCGATAGGCACCGGGGTCATCACGACCGCCGGCAAGGCTGACGCAGTGGACCGGTCGGTACTTTCCGGTGCGGTGGACAACATGAGAGCGCTAAACTCCGGGGCTTCCCGGGCGATGGTCGCCTCGCGCGCCCATGCGTGCTCCGACGTAACCGGCTTTGGCCTGATCGGACACCTCAGGGAGATCGCCCAGGCCAGCGGCCTTACGGGACGCATCAAATCGGACAGCGTACCCCTGCTGGCCGGGGCGAGAGAACTAACTGAAGAGGGGTACGCACCCGGCGGTTCACGCCGCAACCTGGAGTCGGTCGACCCCTCGACTGAGTGGTCCGACGCGGTCGACCACACGACGAGGCAGCTGCTCGCCGACGCCCAGACTTCCGGAGGACTGCTAATCGCCGTTGCGCCGGCGGACCTTGAGGAACTGGCGGAAAATCTCGGAAGAGAGGGTGTGGCCAGGTGGGCGGCCATAGGTGAGTTGGTAGAACACGACGATGAAGGCCCGTGGGTGATCGTGGAGTGATTCCATCCCCCACACCGACAAGAGTCATGGAAGCCGCCGCCGCAAAGGAGTGGCAAGGACGTCGCCCGGCCCGGGGTCAAGCGGTCGAATGGCCAGATCTGGCGGAGGGTCAGGCGCTGTGCTCGTTCGAGACCGAATAGCGGGCCTGATCGCGGCGGCACTTGAGCGGGCACAGGCGGACGGCGATCTGCCCGCCCGGCCCGCGGCCGATCCGGCGGCGGTGGTTGTCGAGCGGCCCCAGAAGGCCGAGCACGGCGACTATTCGTCCAACATTGCCCTGCGCATGGCAAAGCCTCTGGGCATGCCGCCCATGGCGATCGCGTCGGCGATCGCGTCCCGGGTCAACGAGCCCGGCCTGATCGCCTCCGCCTCGGTGGCCCGACCGGGCTTTGTGAACCTGGCCCTGGAACCGACCTGGCTGACCGCCCAGATCGATCGGATACGGGCTGACGGTGGCTCATACGGCAGGGTCGACACCGGCGGGGGCCGGCGCGTTCAGGTCGAGTTCGTGAGCGTCAACCCCACCGGACCTCTTCACATAGGCCACGCCCGGGGGGCCGTGATCGGGAGCGGCCTTGCCGCCATACTCGAGGCCGCGGGCTACCGCGTCGACCGCGAGTACTACGTCAACGACGCCGGCAGCCAGATGGACCTTTTCGCCCGGAGCATCTACTCGCGGTACATGCAGGGACTTGGCAGGGACGTGCCCCTGCCCGCGGATGGATACAGGGGCGAATACGTCGACAGGGTGGCCGGGGAGATCGCAGCCGAGCACGGCGACCGGTTCGGCGACATGGAGGCCGAGCAGGCGGTATCAGAGATGCGCCGGCTCGGCCTTCGGAAGATGCTCAGGGCCATCCGGGACGACCTCGACTCGGTGCGCGTCTCGATGGACGTCTGGTTCAGCGAGACGTCCCTGTACGACGACGGCAGCTACGAGAAGGTAAGGAAGATGCTCGGGGAAAGGGGCCTTCTGTCGAGGCGGGACGGCGCCCTGTGGTTCACATCCACCGCCCTCGGGGAAGACAAGGACAACGTGGTCGAGAGGTCCAGCGGCGAGCCCACCTACTTCGCCTCGGACATCGCCTACCACTACGACAAGTTCGTGCGGCGGGGCTTTGATTCGGTGGTGGACGTTTGGGGCGCCGACCATCAGGGCCACATACCACGCATGAAGGCCGTGGTGTCCGCGCTGGAGATCGATCCCGGGCGCCTCCAGTTCATGATCACCCAGATGGTCAAGCTGAGGCGGGGCACCGAGGCGGTCAAGGTCTCAAAGCGCTCCGGCGAGCTGATAACCCTGAGGGAATTCGTCGACGAAGTCGGAGCCGACGCGTGCCGGTTCTTCTTCCTATCGCGTTCCCCGGACAGCCAGATGGAATTCGACATCGAGCTTGCCAGGCGCGAGTCCTCTGAAAACCCTGTCTACTACGTCCAGTATGCGCACGCCCGCATCTCCAGCATCCTGCGACTGGCCGGCGAGAGGGGGATCGAGTACGCGGACGGCGATAGCTCGCTGCTCGGGCACGAATCGGAACTCGCGCTGGTCCGCAAGATCATGGAGCTGCCCGAGCTTGTCGACCTGATGGCGGCGCGGCTGGAGCCGCACCACCTCCCGCACTACGCGGGCGAGCTGGCCACGGCCTTTCACTGGTTCTATCAGCAGTGCAGGGTGGTCTCCTCCGAGCCCTCGGCCGAAGGGACGACCAAGGCGCGCCTCAAGCTGGTCGATGCTTCCCGGATCGCCCTGGCCCGGTGTCTGGACCTGATGGGGGTCGACGCTCCGGAACGGATGTGACGGGGGCGATCAGGGCCTCTCCCTCTACCCTGCCGGCGCAGTTACCCGGTCGGCTGCGTGGAGCCTAGTCCCTCGGCCCGGTACATGGCGGTATTGCGCACGTATATGTCTCGGTAGCCGCGGATGCGGGCCACATCGTCGTCACGGACCTCGCGCCTGACGCGGGCGGGCAGGCCCGCAACCACCGACCGCGGCGGTATCTCCATCCCATCGACCACCATCGCGCCGGAGGCCACCAGGCTGTCCTCGCCAACCAGCACGCCGTCGTTGACGATGCACCCGTTGCCGAGCAGCACGCGATCTCCTATCGCGCGCCCGTGGCAGAGCACCCTGTGGCCGATCACGACATCGTCACCGATCTCCACGTCGGCGTCTCCGTGGACCACCGAGTTGTCCTGGATGCAGGTGTTCCTTCCGATTACAATCGTGCCCGCATCGGCCCTTATCACGGTGCCCGGCCACACGCTGGATCCCTCGCCTATCTCCACGTCGCCAACCACGTAGGCGAACTCGCTCACGAAGGCACCGGGGTGGATCCTGGGCGTCTTTCCATTGATGCTACGAATCATCTGTCGTGTTCCTGTGCTCGCATTGCGTTGCTCGGAGGCCGCCGTCAGCGGCCCGAATTGAACGTCCGCGGCCGGCGCTTGTCAATGCCCCGCCCACCGTTTTCTCCCGCCCGCGGGCCGTCGGTGGCGGACCGGCTCCGCCGCCCGGGCGATGGGCCGTGCTATTCTGAAGTATGGGCCCGTTCCAGGTACGAAAGCGGCCGGGTGCTGCGGGTCCCCTGAGTATCGTGGTGATTGCTGCGCCCTCCCATCCAAGGTCGACTCCGGCCCTCAGGCACGTCCTCGCGGCGCTCGTCACAGTCACGGCTCTCCTCACGGCGCTGACGGCGGCCTGCTCGGACGGATCGCCTGAAGCTACCGGCGCGGAGACTCCGACGGCGGCGCCCATCGCTGCGGACCCCTCCCCCACCGCGACGGAGGCGTCAGCGGACTCCGGAGAGGAGGCCGCAGGCGACGCAGTCGAAGGCGATGATGAGACGGCCGGCGTCGATGGGGAGGACGAGGGACCGGCAGTGGACGTCCTGTTCGACTACCTGCAGGCCGTCGGCCTGCTGAACGCGGGCATGTACAAGGAAGCGGTGGGGCGTTACAACGTCGTCCTGCGGATCCACCCCGACCTGTACCTCGCCTACCGCGGCCGGGCACTCGCCTACTACAACGAGGACCTGTTCGATCTTGCGCTCGAGGACTTTGACCGCGCGATCGAGATCAAGCCCGACTACGCCGAGGCGCTGCGCGATCGGGGGGTGATGATGGCCAACGAGGGCCGCCATAGAGAGGCACGCAGGGATCTCGAAAGAGCGGTGGAGATCTACCGCGAGAAGGGTGACCTGGTCAGGATGTCCGAGGCGCTCACACAGCTCCAGCGGCTGCCGGGCGGCTAGCCTTCGACACCACTTCCGGGTGTCGGCTTAGGGGCCGGGCAGCGGCCGGCACGATCCTCCAGGGTGGTCAGGAGCCGCGGCGACCGATCAGCTCGGCGACGCGCTCGTAGTCCTGGGCCGCCCCCTCCCTGTCGCCCAGGGCCCACCTGGCCATGGCGCGGTGGTTGTATGCGAACCAGTAGCCCGGGTCGATCTCGATCGCCCTGGTGAAATCGGCGACGGCGGCCTGGTAATCGTAGGCATCGGACCGCGCCATCCCGCGGTTGTTGAAGGCCTCCCGGTAACCGGGGGACAGCTCGATGGCCCTGTCAAAGTCGGCAATTGCCTCCTCGGGCCGCTGCAGCCTGCGGTAGGCGACGCCCCGGTTGTTGAAGGCCATTGGGTCGGAAGGTTCCAGCTCTATCGCAGTAGTCAGGTCACGAACCGCCTCTTCGAAGTTGCCCCCGTCTAGATAGTGGCTTCCGCGCATCATGTAAGCCCGTCTATCCTGCGGATCCCTCTCTATGGCGGCCGTCATCTCCAAGACAACGTTCGATACGTAGTCGCGGTCGCTGATGCGGCTCTTGTTGACGTCGTCGATCTCGTTCAAGGTCACTCCTGTAAGATGTTACCGAATCAAGCAAGGGGGCTCTTCTATGGACAACCCGGTCGATCCCAACAGGATATTGCTGACTGGCGAGAATTCGTTCATACGGCTGAAGGATGAGGAGGCGGGCCCCGATACGACGCGCGCCAGCCACTGGCGGATCCTCCGGTCACCAGGGGGCCCAGGCCATGTCCTGTTCCTGCAGAGCGATCTCACCGACGGAGAGGTACGCATCTACACCGACAACATCGCCATGACCCGCTGGCTGCAGTCGGAGATCGAGTCGGTACTCTTCCCGGCCTTCGCCGACGAATCGATTCCCGTGATCGACTCCGAATTCGGCAAGTCCGGCGATGGCGTCAACTGGTGGACTGAGACGGTGGATTCACTGGAGGAATCGCTGGCGCTGACCTGGTATGACATCGGCGAACCGTTCATGCTGAGCGTCGCCCCGGGCGGGATGGAAGGTAATCCCCACGGGGTCTATTCGTGCCTGATCCCCTGCGCCCGCGCCCAGCTCACCATCAACGGTGAAGCCGCAACGGGCAGTCCATTCCCCGAGATGCTGGGCAGCCACCAGACCAGCACGGCCTGCCTGGCCTGGTCCGAGACCTGGACCCACCCGCGCTGATTCACTGGTAGGGGCGCCGGGATGCCGGCGCCCCCGCAGAACCAGGCAGCGGGAGCGCCCCCGGCCCCGCCCGGGGGTGGGAGCCCCTCGTGGCGGAAGACATCCCCTGGCCTGTAGCGCCTCAGATCACTTCTGGAAGACGGCTATGTCCGCCTTGTATCCCAGGTCCAGCGAACCGGCGTTCTCCGGGTCGGGCAGCGGCTCAAGGGAGGCAAGGGCGACGAAGTAGGCCCCTCCTGGCGTTCCAATCGTCGGATCGACCTGATCGCCCGCCAGGGTAAGGGAGAGTTCGCCGACGTCCTGCCCGAACCAGGCGATGTGGACCTTGATGGTCGCCTGGCCGGCGCTCGGACACTCCGCATCCGCCGGACAGCGCGAGTCCTCGACCACTTCAAGGAAGGTGACTGTCAGCCCGTCGCCCTTCGACGGGCTCGCCATACGCTCGCCCACATCCAGCCGCACGATCGTGCCCAGGGGCGCGACCGTGACCTCCTCGCCATCGGCCGCGTCGATGACCTCGCCGGAGAATGCGAACTGCGATGCGTCCCTGCCGCTCGTTCTGGAGCCTCCGACGGGTGTTGGCGTTGCCTGCTCTTCGACTACGGGCTCGGCCGGCTCTACTCCCACCAGGATCGATTCGGAGCCCCGGACACCGGTCGCGCACGCGCCCTCGGCCGCAAAGGCCCCGTGCGTAAAGAGCTCCGCGTTGATGGTCACGCTGTCGGTGCTCTGCCCTCCAACGACCAGAACGCTGCCATCTGCGAGAACCGTCGCGGTATGCCTGTAGCGCGTCTCCTCCATCGAGCCGGCGTCGTACCAGGTGTCGGTGTCGGGATCGTAGATCTCCGCGGTGGCCTTGTTTCCCAGGCTGCCGATCACCAGAACCCGCCCGTCGGAAAGTAGCGTGGCCGTATGTTCCGCCCTGCCCTCGGCCATCTCGCCTGCGGGCGACCACTCCCCGCTCTGCGGGTCATAGATCTCGGCCGTCTGGCGGAGCTGGGAGTCGATGTCCGGGACCGGCTCTCCCTTGCCTCCCGCGACGAGCACGCGACCATCGGGCAACAGCGTCGCCGTGTGCAGGATTCGGGGAAGGCGCATCGAGCCGACCTGCGTCCATGTATTCGCCGACGGATCGTAGACCTCGGCGGTAGCGAAGTACGGGCCCTCGGGCTTGCCGCCTCCCACCACCAGCACCCGCCCGTCCAGAAGGAGGGTGGCGGTGTGAATCGAGCGGGCCTGACCCATTGGTGCGGCCTCCGTCCACTCGCCGCTGGCCGGATCGAATATCTCGGTGGAGTCCTGCTCGCGCAGGTTCTTGTTCTTGCCGCCCGTGTAAAGAACGCGTCCATCGCTCAGCAGCACCGCCGCGCCCCGCTCCCTTCCCGTGGACATCTTGCCCGACGCCGACCACTCGCCCGTCCCCGGTTCGCGCACCTCCGTCGTCTTCGGTGGCTCAAGCTGCACGTCCGTTCCACCGGCCGCCAGGATGCTCCCGTCACCGAGGCTGATGAGGGTGAAGAATTCCCGCTCCTGACCCATGTCTCCCGACGGGGTCCACTGGCCGGTCGCCGGATCGTAGATCTCGGAATGTGGGAACAGCCGCGGCCAGCGGGCTCCACCCTTGCCCCTTCCACCGACGACCAGCACCCTGCCGTCTTCGAGCAGCAGGGCCGAATGCGATGATCGCTCGTTCGCCATTATCGTCTCGAGCCGGGCGAATTCCCCGTAGGTCTCACAGTCCGTCCGCTCGACCACCTGCTCGACCTGCTCGCCGGGCTCATCCGGCGCCCGGTCCTCGGCGACCGGCTGATTGGAGCATGCGGCGACCAGGGCCACCGCGGCGGCAATGATGATAGTTGCGGATACCTTCAAGTCTTCCCCCAGACTTATCTCGTGCCGGACGTCACATCGAAAGGCGCACTCAAGGCGTGGCCGGTTTCCAGCCGAGAAGGATACCAGCCCCGTGATCGGCCGTCCCTATCGCGCAAAGGCCTCGCCGACCACGTTGGGAAATGACAGCGGGGTGCCGAATCGGATGCTGAAGCGCTCAACGGTCACGGCTGTGAAACCGGCTCGTCTCACCGCCGCCTCGACGTCCCGATCCAGATGGCATCCGGCCACGAGGCGCTTCCACACCGGGTTGAGACCGGCTTGAAGGGCCCTTCCGGCACGGCCCCTGGCGACTACATGCTCGTAGAACACGAACCTGCCGCCGGGCCGCAGCACGCGCCTTATTTCGGCAGTGACCGCATCCAGATCGGCGACCGAGCAGAGCACCAGCGTCGTAAGCACCGTATCAAAGCTCCCGTCCGCGAACGGCATCCGCTCTCCCGATTCCTCCACGACGTCGATCCGGCAGCCGAGTCTGCCGGCACGGCGCCGCAGGCGGCTCGCCATGTGTGGGTTCGGTTCCAGGAACGTCAGCTGCGCCTGCGGCGGGAAGAAGGGCAGATTCGCGCCCGTCCCCCCACCGACCTCCAGCACGTCTCCACTTGCGGTGCCCGCCGTAGCCCGTCTGTAGCGCGCTATCCGCCACTCAACCGATGCGTTTAAGAGATCGTAGCCTGCGGCAAATAGCCACTGCTGAAGGGACATGGGCCAAGTTTATCCGGTGCCGGCGGTCCCCGGCCCCAGGGCCGGCGGCGGGCCAACGTCGCAGCAGATACAATCAAGGTGCAAGGACCTCGGATCTGCTCGGGAGACAAGACGGTATGAATGCGAACCAGGAAACTTTTGACGTACTCATCGGGGGACAGGGGGCGGCGGCATTCTCAGCCGGAATGTACGCGGCCCGCTACCAGATAAAGCCCCTGATAGTCGGGTCTCAGTTCGGGGGTGAGACCGCCACCGGGGGACTGATCGAGAACTACCCCGGGTACCCGGAGATAGACGGCTTCGAACTCATGCTCAAGTTCCGCGAGCACGTCGAAAAGTACGGGGTTCCCATCGTCGACGACAAGCTCATCGAGGCGAGAAGGATCTCGGACGGCTTTGAGGTCCTGGGCGAATCGGGAGATTCCTACAGGGCAAGATCGCTGATACTGGCGATCGGCCGCGAGCGGCGCTCACTCTGGCTCGAGCACGAGGCGGAGTGGACTGGACGAGGCGTGTCCTACTGCTCGACCTGCGATGCGCCGCTCCACCGGGGCAATACCGTCGCCGTCGTCGGCGGCGGCGATTCGGCAGTAAAGGGGGCGGTGCTGATCAGCAAGTACGCTGAGAAGGTCTTTATCATCTACCGCCGCGACCGTTTCACCCGTCCCGAAGCCGTCAACCTCAGCCAGCTCGACGAGGCCGATAACGTCGAGCGGCTCTTTGAGACGAATGTCGTCGAGCTCATCGGCAGCGACGAGACCGGCCTTCGGGCCATTCGGCTCGACCGCCCTCACCAGGGGAGCGACGTCCTGGAGGTGGACGGGCTGTTCATCGAGATCGGCGCGGACCCCCGCAAGGACCTGGCGGTCCAGCTGGGCGCCGGCATAAATGACCTGGACGAGGTCATAGTCGACAAGTACATGCAGACCAACGTGCCCGGGCTGCTCGCGGCCGGCGACCTGACAGACGCCTCGGGTGACCTTAAGCAGACCATAACCGCCGCCGCCCAGGGCTCGCTGGCGGCAACGGCGGCCTACGAGTATGTCTCGCGGCTGAAGGCGGCCGCGTTGGCTACCTAGACCGACCCGGTATCGAAGGGAGCCTGGCGAAGGCGGGCCGAGGGGCTCGTCCCGCAGGTCAGTTGTGGCAGCCCCGGCCCGGTATCGAGATCACCTGCTCCACCACGCCGTTCCGCACGGCGATGTAGTTGTCGTAACGGTTTACGGTCAGGTCCTGCTGGGGGCTCCTTAGCTGGAACTTGTCCCCCACCCTCAGGGGCATTTCGCCCTCGGCGACGAGCGTGCACAGCTCGTCGTGGAGCGCTCCGAACTCCACCCCCGGGGGGGCGCCCTCGATGGCCGGGGCGCCCCGGCCGATCATGCATCCCATCGCCCGCATCCCGACGTCCCCTATCGCAACGCCGGGCCTGGGGGTGCTGACCACCGTTCCCAGGACCTTGGCGGCGTAGCGGAAGTGTCCCTCCATGTAGGGCAGGATCGTGCTCATGAGGGCGTACATGCCTCCCTCAACGTCGGTGATGCCGGGCACCTCAGGGGCCATGTCGTAAGAGTACGTCTCTCCTGATGAGACCATCTCCACGTCTATGCCCTCCGCCCTGATGGCATCTGCAAGATCCATCGTCTGCCTGTAGTACTTGAGGGCCTCGGATCTGCGCTCGGCCTCGTCCCGGGGAGGGGTTCGCATGGCCGAGTGGCTCATCACACCCCTGAAGTGAACGCCGGGAAGGCCGCTGGCCACCCTGGCCAGGTGAACGCCGGCCTCGACGCTGCGAACCCCGGCTCGGCCCATATTGGTATCCACCTCGATCGCCACTCCCACCGTGGCGTTCTCTTCGCCGGCTACCCGGGAGATGTCACGAAGGTTCTCCTCCGAGTCTATGCAGACCGTCACCTGCGCCCGCTTGCACAGCGCCGCCACCCGCCTGATCTTGTCGGAGGTCACGATCTGGTTGGGTATCAGCACGTCGGCGATGCCCCCTTCCACCATCACCTCGGCCTCGGCGACCTTCGCCGAGCACACGCCCCCCATCGACCCGCCGATCCGCATCTGCATGTGCGCGACAAGCGGGCTCTTTACATTCTTGGTGTGTTCCCTGAGCTTTACGTCGGTGTCGCGATAGACGTCGGCGATGCGCCGAAAGTTGTGCTCGAGAGCCTCAAGGTCCAGGAGCAGGCACGGCGTGTCTAGATCGTCGATGCGGGTGCCGATCGGTGGTCTGTAAAGGTCCACGTTTCCTCCTGCTGTCCCTAGCGGTACCTGCCGCGCGCGGCGACCTCGAATATCCCCTCGAGGCGGCCGTCCCTCGCGGCCATGATGTAGTCGAAGTGGTTGGCGGTCACGCCTATCTCGTATGGCACGAACCAGACCTTGTCACCGATCCCGACCTCCGCCGTCGAGTCGGCAAGGTCAAGGTTGAAGTGCTCGGCGCTCAGGTATGTGACCGTGGCTCCGGGCACGTTTGCGGGTCTGGGCAGCCCGGTGTCATTGCCATTGGTCTTCATGCCGGCGTCACCGACCGCCACGCCCTCAACGGGGATGCTGACCACCGTCCCCAGCACCATCGCAGCCGGCTCGATGTCCCCGCGGATTCCCTCGTACCTGACGTCACCCAGCGCATATGTCCCTGCCACGACCTCGGTAACGCCTTCCGCACGGCCGGCGGCCTCGTAGTCCGCGGTGGATCCGACGGCGACCGTCTCGGCCGAAAGGCCCGCCGCCCCCAACGCCTCGCGCGCCCCGAGGACCTGCTCAAGTGCGGCCCGGCCGTCTCCGGCCTCCGGGCCCGCGTAGGATGTCAGCCCCTTGAGCTGCACGCCGGGCAGCCCGGATATCTTCCTCGCAAGGCCTATGACGGCGTCGCCCGGAGGCACGCCGGTCAGACCCAGCCCGGTGTCGAGCTCCACCAGTAGACCGACCATGACGCCCCTGGCGGCGGCGGCGGCGGCGATTTCGGAGGCGTTGTCCTGGCTGTCGACCGCGATTGACACGGTCGCGCGGCCGGCCAGCGCACAGAGCGCCGCGATCTTCGGTGCGGTCACCGCCTTGCCGGTGATCAGCACGTCCCATATGCCGGCATCCACGAAGGCCTCGGCCTGTCCCACCGTGCCCACGGCCACGCCGCCGGCATGACCGTCTACCGAGAGCTGGAGGTGGGCCAGGGCTGGACACCTGTGGGTGCCGACGAACGGACGAACCTTGGCCCTGCGTCCCGCGAAGAATGAGTGCACCGTCTCGACATTGGCCCGAAACCTGTCCAGATCGACAACGAGGGCGGGCGTGTCGAGCTGCTCAACCGGGGTGCCGATGGCCTTGAGTATGGGACGTTCCATGCCTGTCTCCGTCGGGTTTCACGGAGATTAACATACGTGCCACCGTGGTACCATCGTCCCCTATGGGACGCCAAGAATGGTCCTTCTTCCCCACCGGGCGGACCCCCGGAAAGGGAGACCTTTCGGAAGGTGAGTACATCGACACCGTCAAGGCCGGTCTCCTCGATCGCAGGCGGGTTCTCGCGTCCCTGGACCTGCGCCGGGGGATCCAGAGCAACGGGAGCGTGGGACCGGAATCGCTCGTGCTGACCGAGTCCCACATAATCCACGTCTCGGTGGGTACCCGGCAGAGGAACGCCTCTGTGGTGGCCGTAAGGGACGTGTCGGTGGCAAGGGTCGAGTCGGAGCGACGCGGTCCCGGGGAGTATGTCTGGGGTGCACTGGCGATCGTCCTGGCCTTCCTGCTCTGGCGCGTTGTCGAGCACCCCGTCGCCTCCATAGCAGTCGGCATAGCGGTCGCCGCCATGGGCGTCTATCTGATCGCGGACAAGGTCTTCAGACCCGCCACCGGTGTGGTGGTGCTCCTGTCGGACGACAGCCATCACCTTCGGTATGACCTGCGGGGCGGAAGGGCAACGTCGGACGTCTACGAGTTCATCTCTCGAATCTACGAGCGCAAGGCGGAGATCGCCAGTTCCGGCCAGCTCGGCGCGGGGTCCAGGGATACGGTTAAGCGCCGCGGCAGGTACTCCAACAGGGTCACGCGGTCCTAGCCGCGCGAGGCACCCACGGCGAGCCCGGGGATGACGTCCATGTCCCACTCCTGTCTCCTGGCCGCATCCTCCCCCTCCCCTAGCGTCGAGTGGAAGCCCGCCGCCGCGATCATCGCACCGTTGTCCGTGCAGAGCGACGGACGCGGCATCAGCACCGGCAGGGTTGCCCGCGAGGCCATCTCCTTTCTCAGCGCCGAGTTTGCGGCGACCCCTCCGCACACTATGATCCCCCTTGCCCCGAGCTCGTCGGCGGCGGAGAGGGTGCGCCCTACCAGCGAGTCGACCACCGCCTCCTGGAAGGCGGCGGCGATCTCCCTGACGATGCTCTCGCGCTCCGATGTGCCCGCTTCGGGTCCCCCTTCGACCCCGTCGACGACGCCGCGCTCCCTGGCGCGGCGAAGGACCGCGGTCTTTAGCCCGCTGTAGCTGAAGTCGCGTGAGCCCTTCAGCCTGGGGCGCGTAAAGGGCTCCTCTGTCCCCTGCGCCTGGGCCGCAACAGCCTGTATGGCCGGCCCTCCCGGATACCCCAGGCCCAGCAGGCGGGCCGCCTTGTCAAAGGCCTCTCCGGCCGCATCGTCCCGGGTTCGCCCGACCAGCTCAAAGCGCCCGTGGCCAGACATCAGCGCCAGGTCCGTGTGGCCCCCTGAGACGATCAGGCACATCAGGGGAAAGCCAGGATCGATGGCGGGGTCTCGTTCCTCCAGCCAGGTCGCATAGACGTGCCCCTCTAGGTGGTTGACCCCACGCAGGGGGAGGTCGGCGGCGAGGGCCAGGCCCTTTGCTGCGTTGACCCCGACAAGCAGGGAGCCCGCAAGCCCGGGCCCGCATGTCACCCCGATCCCGTCGATTTCCCGCAGCTCCACTCCCGCGTCCTCGAGCGCCTTTCTGACGACGCCCGTGATGGCGATTATGTGCTGGCGGGAGGCGACCTCGGGGACGATTCCCCCGAAACGGGCATGCAGTTCGACCTGGGAGGCGACCACGTTGGAGTGGACGGTCCTCCCGCCTTCCACGACGGCCGCCGCCGTCTCATCGCACGAAGTCTCTATACCCAGGATCTTCATCGGACCATCCCCGTGTCTTCTCCGTTTCTCATCCCCACCCGACCGCTCCTCGCCTTGCACCACTCAATCCTATATCCTCCGCCCGGCCCGCCACGCGTCCGGCGGAGAAAATGCCCGAAAGGACCGAGAATTGAAGATCTCCATATTCATTGGAGTGCGTTCCTCGACGCCGGGCCTGAGAGGGCTCATCGAGACCTCGGTGCGCGCCGAGACAGACGGCTTCGACGGGGCGTGGCTCCCACAGCTGTTCATGGAGGACGTACTGACCGCCATAAGCGTCATCGGCGAGCGGACCAACCGCATCGAACTCGGGACCGCGGTCGTACCGAGCTTTACCAGGCATCCGTGGACGATGGCACAGCAGGCCCTGACGGCGCAGGTGGCCACCGGCGGCCGGCTCGCCCTGGGTATCGGCCCGTCCCACAAGGTGACGATCGAGGGCAACTTCGGGCTGCGGTTCGAGCACATTGCAGAGCACATCGACGAGTACGTTTCGGTCGTGCGGGAGCTGGTCGACACCGGCTCGGTGGACTTTACCGGCCGGCACTACCGGGTGCGCGGTGAGATGGAGGTGGCGGGAGCTGAGCGTTTTCCGATCCTCATCTCGGCGCTGGGTCCAAGGATGCTCGACGTTGCCGGCAGGCTGGCGGACGGCACCGTGACCTGGATGGTCGGAAGGAAGGCACTTGAGCGCCACATCGTCCCGCGCATCCGCGCCGCGGCCGAGCGGTCCGGAAGGCCGGCTCCCAGGATCTGCGTCGGCGTTCCGATAGCCGTCACCAACGACAGGCAACGGGCGATCGAAGAGGCGGGAGAGAGGTTCGCCGTATATGCGCGGCTGCCGAGTTACCGGAGAATGCTCGACATCGAGGGGGCGGACGGCCCCGCCGAGGTGGCGGTGGTAGGCAGCGAGGTCGAGGTCGAGCGCCAGCTGCGCGGCTACGCCGAGTCCGGCGCTACCGACATCCTGGCAATGATCTTCCCCGTCGGGTCAAGCGAGGAGGCGTCCAGTGAGCGCACATGGTCGCTGCTTCGGTCGCTCGTCGGTCGCATCTAGCCGGCTGGTCTCCCGGACGCCTACGCGAGGTCCCGGGGGATCGACTGAAACCTCTGGCGGCTGGCTGAGCCGGAGCCCGCGCCACGGGCCTCCGACTAGTCTACGGCCGTCCTGATGGCGCCGATCCCCGCCGCAACGCCCGACGGGTGATTGAATACGGCGGATCCCGCAACGATGACGGATGCTCCCGCCCTGCAGACGTCAGGCGCGTTGGCCGCCGACACCCCTCCGTCCACCTCCAGCTCCGCGCGTGATCCGGCCTCGTCCAGCTCCCGCCTCGCCCGCCTGATCTTGTCGAGCGAACCGGCTATGAACTTTTGGCCTCCGAAGCCGGGGTTGACGCTCATGACGACCAGCAGATCGACGTCGGAAACGAGCTCTGCAACGGCCGAAAACGGTGTGGCGGGATTGAGCGCAACGCCCGCCCTTGCGCCCCGATCCTTTATCTGGGCGACCGTTCGATGAAGGTGACCCGCCGCCTCGGCGTGAACGGTTACGTAGTCCGCGCCCGCGGCCACGAGATCGGGAACCAGCGATCCCGGATCCTGCACCATCACGTGTACGTCGAACGGGATATCGGTAAAGGGCCTCAGCGCCGCGATTACCGGCGGTCCGAACGTCAGGTTGGGGACGAAGCGTCCATCCATCACGTCAAGGTGGATCCAGTCGGCTCCGGATCTGGCCGCCTCGGAGACCTCCTCGCCCAGCCGGCCGAAGTCGGCCGACAGGATTGACGGAGCGACCTTGACCGCCGTCACGACTGCCGCCCCTCGCTTCGGCCCCTCGGGCCCATCGACCTGAACCTTCGGAGGTAGTCGTCGATCTCCCCGCAATCCCTGCTGCCGACCGCTGCGGTAGACTCCTGTATCCCCGCCTCGGCGGACCTGCGCGCGGCCGAAATGGTCGCCTGAACCCGGGGTCGCGCGGTGCCTCCCTCGACATTGCGGTCATCTATGGACGAGTCGGCATCGAGACCGAGAACGTCCTCCTGGAACAGCTCTGAGTAGCCCTTAAGCTCCTCCAGTGTCAGATCCCCGATGGACCGGCCGGACGATGCGGCATCCCTGGCCATGGCGGCCACGATCCCGTGCGCCTGCCTGAAGGGCACCCGCTTTCCCACCAGGTAGTCGGCAAAATCCGTCGCCAGCAGGCTCCCCGTCTCCGCCGCGGCCCTCATGGCCCCGCCGTCGACCGTCATCGTCGCGATCATCTCGGCGCACACCTCAAGGCAGGCCAGCAGGGTATCGACGCTGTCGAACAGTCCCTCCTTGTCTTCCTGCAGGTCACGGTTGTAGGTCAGGGGAAGGCCCTTCAGCGTGGTGAGCAGAGCCATCAGGTTTCCGTACACCCTGCCCGTCCGCCCGCGGGTCAGCTCCGCATAGTCGGGGTTGCGCTTTTGCGGCATCATGCTGCTGCCCGTGGTGTGCGCATCGGCAAGCCGCACGAATCCGAACTCCTCCGATGACCAGAGGATCAACTCCTCGCTGAGGCGCGAAAGGTGCATCATGCAGGTCGCCGACGCCGCCAGCAGGTCGACGACGAAGTCCCTGTCCGACACCGCGTCCATGCTGTTGGCGGAGATCCGGCTGAAGCCGAGCTCGTTCGCTACCGAGCGCCGGTCGAGCGGGTAAGGAGAGCCGCCGACCGCGCCGCTGCCCAGCGGCATCGAGTCGGCCGCTTCGGCAGCCTGCTGAAACCGCTGTATGTCCCGGCCCAACATCTCAAAGTAGGCGAGCAGGTGGTGGGCGAAGAGCACGGGCTGGCCCCGCTGAAGGTGCGTGTAACCCGGCAGGACCACATCGGCATGCACCCCGGCCGCCTCCACGATTATCTCCCTGAACCCGTGTAGGCCGCCGAGTATCCTGGCGATCGACTGCCGCGCGTACATCCGCATGTCGAGGGCGATCTGGTCGTTGCGAGATCTGGCGGTGTGCAGCCTACCGGCGGCCGGCCCGATCTTTTCGGCCAGCCGGCTCTCGATGTTCATGTGCAGATCCTCCAGCCCGGGCTTCCAGGGGAAATCGCCCGACGAGATCTCCTCCCTGATCTCCATCAGCCCAGCCACGATCTGGCCCATTTCCTCCTCGTCGACGATGCCCTGACGGGCCAGCATCCGCACGTGCGCCACCGAGCCGGCGATGTCGTGCTCGTAGAGCCGCCGGTCGTAGTGGATCGACACCGTGAAGTCGGACGGTCCCTCTGCCATGGCTCGTCGACCTCAGCCGACGCCCTGCCTGGTGGGCACCAGGAACCTGCGCCTGAGTGTGAGCACGGTTTCACCCCGCTGGTTGATCCCGAGCGACTCCATGTATACGACGCCCCTGTCCGAGCGGCTCGTAAGCCTCGTCTCAAGGATCCTGCTCTCTGCGTATATCGTGTCCCCGATGAACACCGGGGCGACGTGCCTTACCGACTCGTACTCCAGGTTTGCCACGGCCCTTCCCGATGTGTCCGACACGCTCATGCCGACAACGAGGCTCATCACCAGCGGCCCGACGACCAGGATCCGCCCGTGCTGGTGTTCCGACATGTAGTTCTCGTCGATGTGAAGCGGGTTGGTGTTCATCGTCAGCAGCGAGAACATGTGGTTGTCCGCCTCGGTGATGGTCTTGCCGGGCCAGTGGCGGTAGACGTCGCCCGGGGAGAAATCCTCAAAGTACCCGCCGAACGAGTCCCTCCCGTCCCTGATCGTTCCCGCGCTCATGCCGCAGACCTCATTTCCATGGGATTGACGGCTACCCGACTGCGGCCCGCTTTCAGGGGATTCATAGCCTGTATCGATCCAGTAACCGGCGGGCGATCAGGAGCCTGAGCACCTCGTTCGTGCCCTCCCCGAGGATCATCAGGGGGGCGTCGCGGTAGTACCTTTCGATCGGCAGGTCCTTGATGTAGCCGTAGCCGCCATGGATCCGCATGGCGTCCATGGTCACCTCAGAGCAGATCTCGCTGGAGTAGTACTTGGCCATCCCGGACTCCAGGTCCGCGCGCTCGCCGCGATCCTTCTTCTCGGCCGCACTGTGGGTAAGGAGCCTGGCTGCCTGTATCTTCGTGCCCATGTCCGCGAGCGCCAGCTGAATGGCCTGATGCTCGGATATGGGCTTGCCGAACGTCTGGCGCTGCTGGCTGTAACGCGCGGCGGCGTCAAAGGCAGCCTGAGCGACTCCCACGGCGCGGGCCGCCACGTTGATCCTTCCGCTCTCGAGGGCCGCCATGACCTGTCCGAAGCCCTTGCCCTCAATGCCTCCCACCAGGTTGGCGGCGGGCACCCGCGCCCGGTCGAATATGAGCTCGCAGGTATCGACGCCCCTGTAGCCCAGCTTGTCGAGCTTGCGGCCGACCGAGAAGCCCTCGGTCGGCTTTTCAACGATCAGGCAGCTCATGCCCCGGTACGGGGGATCGGCAGACGGGTCGGTCTTGGCCAGTACGGCAAAGCCCCCTCCATGCTGACCGTTTGTGATGAACATCTTGGAGCCGGTGACGATGTAGTCGTCCCCGTCGCGCGTCGCCGTCGTCTGCAGCGCCTGCACGTCGGATCCGCCGCCCGGCTCGGTTAGCGCCAGCCCGCCGCGCAGGTCGCCCGCGGCCATCCCGGGCAGCCATCGAGCCTTCTGCTCGCCGGTGCCATGATCGACGATGACCTGCGCCATGACGTGGTGGGTGCCGATGGGTCCTGTCAGACTCATCCAGGCCTTCGCCAGCTCCTCGAATATGATGGCGAAGGTCGTGTGGTCCAGGCCCATGCCGCCGTAGCGCTCGGGGATGGTGATGCCGAACAGGCCGAGCCCGGCCATTCGGTCGACAAGCTCGGCAGGGTAGCCATCGTCGGGCTCCAGCCGCGCCGCCACCGGCTCTACGTCTCGCCGGGCGAAGTCACGCACCAGCGCAACGATCTGGGCCCTTGTATCCACAGACGCGGCCGCCTTCACCGGATTGCTACCTCCTCCCGGCCAGGGGGAACTGCCTGCTGCCGTAGTTCTTAGCGGCGACGCCGTGCACCCTGAGGAATCCCTCGGCATCCAGGTGGTCGTAGTCCCCCTCCGCCTCCATGGACGAGTCATCGGTGTAAAGGGAATGGGGCACGTCCCCGGCGGACTCGAACGAGACCGATCCCTTGTACAGGCCCACCGTGACCTCCCCGGTGGCCAGTCTCGTCATCGGCTCCAGCGCGGCGAGCGCTGAGGTCGTTGCCACGTCGAACCAGTAGCCCTCGTATATCTGGGTCGAGATCGTCGCCGACAGGTGCTCGTAGAGCAGGCGGGCCCGCCGGTCCAGAACCATCTGGAGGAGGTACTCGTAGCATCGCCCCAGCAGTTCCATCCCCGGCGACTCGTAGATGCCCCTGGACTTGACCCCTACGAACCGGTTTTCCACCGTGTGTATCCCGATGCCCACCCCGTGCCGGCCACCGAGCCTGTTGGACTCGGCGATTATCCCGGCAAGGTCCATCCTCGCGCCGCCTATCGCCACCGGTCTGCCTTCCTCCCAGCGGACGCTGACCGACTCTGCGGCGTCCGGGGCGCCGCGGGCGAACACGCCCATGCCCGGCTCGACAAAGGTCGGAGGAATGGAAACGTCCTCAAGGTCTCCCGCCTCGTGTGTCAGACCCAGGAAGTTGGCGTCCGTCGAGTACCGCGACTCACGCCTCGGCCTTATCGGAAGGCCATTGTCCTCGCAGTAATCGAGCATCTGCCGCCTGCCCGGGAAGGCCTTGACGAACTCGGGGTCGCGCCACGGCGCGTAGACCTGTAACCCTGGCTCCAGCATGTTCGCGCCGATCTGAAAGCGCACCTGGTCGTTGCCCCGGCCGGTCGCCCCGTGGAACATCACGCCGATGTCCCTTTCCCGCAGCTCCGGCACGATGGCGGCGACGGTGACGGGTCGGGCTATCCCGGTGGTGTTCCAGTAGCCCCCCTCGTACCGCGCCTGGGCCTGCACCACCTTCAGCCCGGCCTCGGCCAGGGCCGCCCTTCCGTCGATCACGTCGGCCCTGGACGCCCCGCAGGCCAGCATTCGCTCCGCCACGGCGGATAGGCTCTCCTCGTCAGGCTGTCCCAGATCGACCGTAAAGGCCTGTACATCGACCCCGCGCTCGCTCAGCCAGTGGGTAACGGTGCAGCTGTCCAGACCGCCAGAGACCGCTCCGCCGAAGACCGTGATCCCGCGGTCGGCCAGTTCCCTCCAGTTCATGGCGTCTCAGGCCTTGGATGCGTCGAGCGCCCGCTCGAACCGATCTACCGCCTCGTCGACCTCCTCCCTGGTCACGGTCAGCGGGGGAAGCCACCTGACAAGGTTGGGCCGGGTCACATTCAGCAGCAGGCCGTTGTCGTTGCAGGAAGGCAGCAGGGAGGCGGCGATGTCGGCCGAGAACTCCACGCCCACAAGGCAGCCCATGCCCCTGACATTGGAGATTATCTCGTGCTTGGAGCGCAGCCCTTCGAGCCTGGACATAAGGTAGCCGCCCACCTGTGCAGCGTTTTCCGAGACGTTGTTGTCGATCAGGTAGCGGGTCGACGCATTGGCGGCAGCACAGGTGAGGGCGTTGCCTCCAAATGTCGAACCGTGGTCGCCCGGCTCAAGGACGTTGGCCCGCTCGTTGCAGAGAAATGCGCCGATGGGCACGCCGCCGCCCAGACCCTTGGCCAGCGTGACAACGTCGGGCTCGACGCCGAAGGCCTCGTAGCCGAACAGCGTGCCCAGTCGGCCGAGCCCGGTCGTCACCTCGTCCAGGATCAGCAAAAGGTCCTTCTCATCGCACCAGGCGCGCACGCCCGGAAGGTAGCCCTGATCCGGGATGTTGACGCCTCCCTCGCTCTGGATGGGCTCGAGCATCACGGCGACCGTCTCTTCGCCGGTGGCCGCCCTTATCTGGTCAAGGTCCCCGAAGTCCACGTGCACGAATCCAACCGGCACCGGCGACCACGCCTCCTGGTACTTTGGCTGAGCGGTCGCCGCCACCATGTTCATGGTTCGGCCGTGGAAGGAGTTGTATGCGGTGATTATCTCTCCGGGTCCGCTCTTGTTTATGCGGCCCCACTTGCGGGCCAGCTTGACGGCACCCTCATTGGCCTCGGCCCCGCTGTTACAGAAAAAGACCTTGTCAAGGACGCTGTTCTCGATGAGCGCCTCTGCCAGCTCGAGCTGGGGAACGGTGAAGAACTGGTTCGAGGTCTGAAGCAGGGTGCGCGCCTGGGAGGCTATCGCCTCGGCCATGGCGTGATTGGCGTGGCCGACGTTGTTGACCGCCCAGCCTGCCGTAAAGTCCAGATATTCCTTGCCCTGATCGTCCCACACGCGGGTGCCTTCGCCGCGTACGATCACCACGGGCTGCCTGTTGACGACATGCATGTAGTACTTGGACTCCATGGCCCTGTAGTCGGTCATTTGTTCACACTCCAGATTGCTGTTTGAACGAAAGTATATTCCCGCAAGGCCGCGAGCGCGCCGCCTCGCCGGCCGGCTGGCTGCACCGGCCCGGGCGCCCTAGCCTACACGGGTGCCGATCGAGCTCGCACCGTGGGGATCATCGTCGGTCGAGACGCTCTCGAGCAGCACGTGAGGTCTGCGGCCGTCGACGATGTGGGCCATGGACACGGTCTTGAGGGCCGAGATGCAGGCCTCGAGCTTGGGGATCATGCCCCCGGCCACGATGCGCGAGTCCATCAGTCCCCTGGCCTGCCTCTCGGTCAGCCGGGGGATGAGCCGCCTGGACGAATCGAGCACCCCGGGCACGTCGGTCAGCATGATGAGCCGGTCGGCCCCGAGCGCGGCGGCGATCTCCCCGGCCGCAAGATCCGCGTTGACGTTGAGCATCCCTGGCCCGGAGGCCCCGGCATTGAGAGCGACGGGCGCTACGACCGGTATGAGACCGGCCGACGCCAGATCGACGACGGTGGACGGGTCCACAGCGGTTACCCGCCCCACGTGCCCCAGCTCGGGCCTGTCGTTCTCGGCGCGCAGTGTGCCGCCGTCGACGCCCGACAGACCCACGGCCCTTCCCCCGAGCGCGAGGATATCTCCCACGATCGATTTATTGACCAGGCCCGTCAGTACGGCCACGACGACGTCCAGGGTCCGCTCGTCGGTGACCCTGAGGCCTCTTATGAACCTGGGCCTGATCCCCTGGCGCTCAAGCCACTCGGTGATTATCCTGCCGCCGCCGTGAACGATCACCGGCCGGACCCCCCGCCGCTGAAGGTCCACTATGTCGGCGATCGTGGTGTCGTTGGTTCCGAGGGTACTTCCCCCGATCTTGACGAGCACCATGGGGCCGGACCCCGATCCCGCCTTCCGCTCGGAGCGGGCGGGGCCGGCGTGTGAGTGCGCGTCGTCGGAGGTCCCGGAGGCCAGAGAAAGTGACAACCTGTGCTGCATCTCAGGTCGTGTACGCGGAGTTGAAGATCACGTACTCCTCCGTAAGGTCGCAGCCCCAGGCCGTCGCGGTCTCCTCACCCAGGTTGAGGTCAATGCCCAGCTGCACTTCGGGCGCGCCCATCGCGCTGACCACCGCATCCTTGAAGAACGAGATAGCCATACCCTGATGCACGATCTGTATCTCGTTTATGAACATGTCGATCCTGGACTCCTCTATGGCCGCGCCGCTCTTTCCCAGGGCCATCATCATCCTGCCCCAGTTTGGATCCCTGCCGTGAAGCATCGCCTTTACCAGCATCGAGCCGGCGATCTCCCTTGCCGCAAGGCGCGCGTCCCTCAGGGAGCCCGCCCCGCGCACGACGACCTCCATCAACCGCTGCGCCCCCTCGGCATCCCGGACAAGCTCCTTGGCCAGCTCCGTGCAGACGTGGCCCAGCGCCGCTCTGAAGTCGTCCGCGTCCGCCGTCCCCGCCGCGATCTCCGCGCCCCCCGCCACACCGTTCGCCATGAGCAGCACGGTGTCGTTGGTGCTCTGGTCGCCGTCAACGTCGATCATGTTGAAGGAGGCATCGACTGCAGCGGTGAGCGACTCCTGAAGGAACGGCTGATGCACGGGGGCGTCCGTGGACACAAAGCAGAGCATGGTCGCCATGTTGGGGTGGATCATCCCCACACCCTTGGCCGCGCCTCCCACCGTGATCCTGCGCCCGCCGGAACCGCCCGACTCAAATGAGACGGCGATCTCCTTGGGGCGGGTGTCGGTCGTCATTATCGACCTTGCAAAATCCCCGCCGCCCCCGGCACCGAGCTGAATGTTGCCGATGTTCTGGCGGATCAGCGCCATCGGCAGTTCGACGCCGATCACGCCGGTGCTGCACACCATCACCTGCCCGGCATCGACACCGATGTGGCCGGCAGCCAGGGCTGCCATCTCGGTCGCGTCGGCCAGCCCCTGCTCTCCGACGCAGCAGTTTGCACAGCCGCTGTTCGCGACCACCGCGCGGGCCTTCCCGGACTTCGACCGTGCCCTGCTCAGGGTCACCGACGGAGAAACTACGGAATTGGTGGTGAAGGTCGCGGCAAGGGCGGCGGGCCGTTCCGAGAGGAGTATGCCGAGATCGAGCACACCCTCTTCCGGCGTCTTGAGTCCGGCGTAGGTTCCGCCTGCCAGAAAGCCCATTGCGGAGGTCACTCCGCCTCCGCGTATCAACTTCATTGTCGCCGTCACAAATGGGTCTCCAATTTGGTCTTAAGCAGTCTACATCCACACGGACGCAAAGATCGAGTATAGCATAGCGCCTCGCGGACCGAATACTCGGTGGCCGATCCTGTTTGGGCAGGATCAGGGCGGCGGCACGGCGGGCGGCACGGGTGGGCTCGCCCTGAACTGCTCAGGGCAGGTCGACCCTGTAGAGGGCGGCGGCGTTGCGATAGGACACGTTTCGAGCCACCGACTCGGCCTGGGTAGTCGACAGGCCGTCGGCCAACCATCCGTCTAGCACCCTGCCCAGGGCACGCCGATGCACAACGCCGGCCAGCCAGAAGAAGTCCGGAATGCCCGGCGCGTCGGACCCGTACAGGATCTTTGTAGAGGGGGCGATGCTCAGGGCGTCCTCGTAGACCCTGTACGCGTAGTGGCCCGTCACGGGCACGGTGTAGGAAAGGTCGAAGTAGGCGTTGCCGTAGACGTGTGCCAGGTAGGCCGCCTCCCGGATGAAGGGAAAGCAGTGCAGCATCACTATGGGAGCATCGGCGAAGGCGGCATCCTCAAACACCGAGCGCAGCTGCAGCGGGTTCGCGGCGATCATGTCGGCGTCGGTATCGCCGAACGCGGTGTGGAACTGCACCGGTATACCCTGCTCTGCCGCCATCTTGAGCGCTATCCTCGTCAGGTAGTCCTCCAGCGGCTTGTTCTCTATCCGGTAGCTCCCTCCCCCCGCCTCGTGGGCTCTCTTGTCCGCCTCGAACGCAGCGGCCGCCTGCTGGCGGGAGGTGGGCTGAATGGCAAGCCCGCTCCGGTACGCCGACACGCTCTTGAGGCCATACACCCTCTTGGAGCGCAGGCCGGAGAGCTCGTCGGCCAGGCCGTCCACAACCTGGTCCAGACTGTCCGAACCGGTAAAGAGTCGCTCGAAGATCAGCTCAAGGCGCCAGACCCGCCGCATCTGACAGCCGGCTCCGGCCACAACGGCCTCGGTCTCGTCATAGCTGAGCGCCGCATCCACAGGAAAGCCGTGGTCCATGATCACGGCCGCGGTGTTGCTTCGCTCGAGCGAAAGGCAGGTTATCCCCTCGAGCCCCAGCGCTGACCGCGACGACAGAATCTCGTCCTCGGAGCTTTCCGATGGGATGCCCAGGAGCTCGGCCATCAGGCGCAGCGACGTCATGTAGCCAGCCGTGTGCTGGACGTGTCCGGCCATCATCGCCGGTTCGGAGCTCTCGCTGTAGTAGCTGCGGTACGTCTCCGCCCCGAGGCATTGCTCCCGGTGCATGGGATGGCAATGGTTATCGACCAGCGGTATTTCGTCGAGCCTCAAGTTCCGGTCGCCCCGCCTCCGGAATCGCCCGGCCCGGACGGCGTGGGAGCCGAGCCCGGGATGAGGCCCTCTTCCTTCAGCTCAGTCCACAGGTCCGCCGGTATGGGAAGATCCACCATCTCAGCGTTCTCGATCGCCTCTCTGCGGCTGCGCGCGCCCGGCACCGTGGACGCTACGGCCGGATGGGCCGTGCCGAACTGGAGCGCGGCCGCCTTGAGCGGCACGCGATACCGGTCGCAGACATCCTTTATCTTCTGCGCACGCACAAGGACGTCCGCCGGAGCGTCCTCATATGAGTACTTTGCGCCGGGGCCCAGCTCATCGCCCAGCCCGGCG
This sequence comes from Dehalococcoidia bacterium, assembly GCA_034421295.1. GTDB lineage: Bacteria > Chloroflexota > Dehalococcoidia > Lucifugimonadales > UBA2962 > CAUZIR01. The sequence continues at coordinate 2,812 of DAOUKM010000002.1, read as the reverse complement.
GCCAGTATGCCGCTGTTGTAGGGGCCGGCTAGGGTGAGGAAGACGCCGGCTTCCTGGCACATCGGGAGCAGCTCATCGAGGGCGGAGGTCTCAAGGAGCGTGTACCTGCCGGCGAGCATGAACAGGTCGAACTCGGCGCCGATCCGCAGGAACTCGACCAGCGGTCCGACGAAGTCAATGCCCACGCCGATGGCCCTTACGGCGCCCTCCTCCTTCAGCTCCCGCACTGCCGGGTACGCGGTGGTCAACACCTCGTCGTACGAGTCGGGGAACATGTGAATGTAGAGGACGTCCACCCGGTCCAGCCCCAGCCTGCCCAGGCTGTCCTCTAGGGAGCGGCGGACGCCGTCGCGGCTGAAGTCCCAGTGGAAGGTGTTGGCCGCGGGGTTGAGGAAGAACTTGTCCCTCGCGGCAACGGCGGGATCGACCGGGTCGAGGAGCCGGCCTATCTTCGTGGAGACCACGTAGCGGTCAGGGGGCACATCGGCCAGGGCGGCGGAAAGGTACATCTCCGCCCGGCCGTATCCGTAAAGAGGGGCGGTATCGATGTAGTTGCATCCCGCCTCCAGCGCCGCATGCACCGCGCCGACGGCCATCTCCTCGGTGACCACGGAATAAAGACCTCCGTGCGGTGCGGTCCCTATCCCCAGCTCGGTCAACTGAACGCCCGTGTCGCCTATCCGGGTGGTCCTCATCGATCCGCGCCCATCCCGGGTGGATGCTTCGAGTGCCAGTCCGTCGCCTTCTGGTAGGCATCGGCCAGAGCTATGATCGAGTGCTCGTCATAGTGACGCCCCACCAGCTGCAGGCTGGCAGGAAGCCCATCAGCCGACAGGCCGCAGGGCACCGATATCGTGGGGTTCCTGGAGAAGTTAAATGGGATGGTAAAGCGGTACCACGGGCCCATACCTTCCCAGTCGCCGGACCCATCGTCACTGATGGGGACCGGAAGAACGGCCAGCGAGGGACATGCGATTACGTCCACCCGCTCATAGACGCGGCGGAGCAGACCGGAGAGATTCCGCCCGCGCTCCCTCGCCAGCGCGTAGTCCTGCGGCCGCGTCACCTTTGCCCGCTCGAGCAGCTGGGCGAACGGCCCGTAGTCCTCGGCCCGCCTGGCATAAAGGTCCCGGTGCGCGTTCAGGGCATCCACGGACGTTATCGTGAGCCAGGTCTCCTCCTCACCCTCAAGGATCGGAATCTCGACCTCCACGAGTTCGGCGCCGAGTTCGCCGAGGGTATCTATGGCGGCCAGAACCGCCCGGCTCACATCGGGGTCGGAGTCGCACTGGATATAACACGCGTCGACGCCGACCCTGATCCCGCGCACATCGGCGCCGACGGCGGCCCGGTAGTTTCCGGCCTGGGCGGGCACCGAGGCGGGGTCGGCGGCGTCGAATCCCGCCATCGCATCAAGCATGATGGCGGCGTCTTCCACGCTCCTTGCCATGGGCCCTACGGTGTCGAACGAAGAGGCGAGGGGGAACACCCCGTGCCTGCTGACGATGCCGAACGTCGGCTTGATCCCGGTGACCCCGCAGCAGGCGGAAGGAAGGCGGATCGATCCGCCGGTATCGGACCCTATTCCGGCCATCGCCAGGCCGGCCGCCACCGCCACTCCGGTGCCGGATGAGGACGCCCCCGACCACCTGTCCTCGGCCCAGGGGTTCTTGGGTACGGGCATCTGCGGGTGATACCAGCCCATGGCGAACTCGGTCATGTTGAGCTTGCCGAGGATCACCGCGCCGGCCTCCTCGAGGCGGCGCACCACGGTGGCGTCTCGATCGGGTATCCACTCGTACAGCGCCCTGGATCCGACGGTCGTACGGGTGCCGGCGGTCTCGAGTAGATCCTTCACGCCGATGGGAATCCCGTGGAGCGGTCCCCTGTAATCGCCCGATGCGATCTCCCGTTCGGCCTGTCTCGCCCGCTCAAGGGCCCGGTCGCCCTGGACCGAGATATAGCTGTTGAGCCGCAGGTCCAGCGTATCGATGCGGGAGAGCAGCTCCCGCGTGGCCTCCACGGGCGAGAGGCGGCCGCTCTCGATCAGGGCCGCGGCCTCGGCAAGCGTCTTCATGATGCCGCCGAGCATACGGCAACCGGCCGGGCGGCGCCACCTCGCGGCGAGTGGGCAGGGATTCGGCGACGCCCCGGAGAATGCCCCCGGCCCGGGGCAGAACCAAAAGGGCCCCGGGATGCACTCCCGGGGCCCTTTTTCGCCTTCGGTTGGTTGCGGGGGCAGGACTCGAACCTGCGACCTTTGGGTTATGAGCCCAACGAGCTGCCGCTGCTCCACCCCGCGCCGTTTAACCGAATCCCGTCAACCGCCGCCTTCCGGACGTCGATCCAGAAGACGCTCCCGCCGGTTTGGGATTTACCCATTCCCGGAGGTCATGTGCCAAACCAATAGATGCGCCCCAATGTGGGTCAAGTCCTCGGCCTATTAGTACCGCTCAGCTGAAGCCGTCACCGGCCTTACACCTGCGGCCTATCAACCCGGTAGTCTACCGGGGGCCTTACCCCGAAATTAATCGGGTGGGAGATCTTATCTTGGAGTTGGCTTCGCGCTTAGATGCTTTCAGCGCTTATCGCATCCAGACCTAGCTACCCGGCGATGCTCCTGGCGGAACAACCGGTACACCAGAGGTCTGTCCCTCCCGGTCCTCTCGTACTAGGGAGAGCTCTCCTCAAATCTCCTACGCCCACGACGGATAGAGACCGAACTGTCTCACGACGTTCTGAACCCAGCTCGCGTGCCGCTTTCACCGGCGAACAGACGGACCCTTGGGACCTTCTTCAGCCCCAGGATGCG
>DAOUKM010000001.1:0-23998 GCA_034421295.1 Dehalococcoidia bacterium | reverse complement strand
CGGTGTCGCTGCGTCAGGCTTTCGCCCATTGCGCAAGATTCCCTGCTGCTGCCTCCCGTAGGAGTGGGGGCCGTGTCTCAGTCCCCCTCTGCCCGTTCGTGCTCTCACACCGGATACCCGTCTTCGACTTGGTAGGCCATTACCCCACCAACTATCTGATAGGCCGCAAGCCCCTCCAGGAGCGGCCGAAGCCTTTCCTCCAATGGCCGTGGCCAAAGGAGCGTACGGGGTATTAGACCGGATTTCTCCGGCTTGTCCCCCGCTCCAGGGTAGGTCACTTACGTGTTACTCAGCCGTTTGCCACTCTCCGTCCCCGCCGAAGCGGATGGGTTCGTTCGACTTGCATGCATTAAGCGCACCGCCAGCGTTCGTCCTGAGCCAGGATCAAACTCTATGAAACTGACATTTCCTTCCACTATCCAGTTGTTAAGGTGCCGCATTGCCTCCGGTGACAGATCATTGTCGATCGCCCAAAGGACAAAACGACCCTGCCTGCGCAGGGCCGGATGTAGAACTATAGCCTCCGCACCGTTCTTAGTCAAGGCCGGGCACCACGTCACCGGCCTCGCTTGGCCGAGGTGATTGCCGTAATATAGGTCCGTCTATTGACTGCTGCTACCATTTCCGCGCAGCGCTCCGAGAGCCTGCAATTCACTGATGGAGGAAGGGCCGAACAGGGCCACGGAGGGTTGAGCCCTCGGTTAGTCGAGGGCTCGATGACCAAAGTGGCAATCTCTCGAGGTTCAGCATAAGCATATGAGCAACGTAAGAGCGGGCGGGGGCGATCCCTACGCCCACCCAACACCCAGTCGTCCCGTAGTAATGGGAGTTTCCGGAATGGTCGCTTCGGCCAATCCCCTTTCCACCCTGGCGGGGGTGGCCGTGCTGAGGGACGGGGGCAACGCCTTTGACGCCGCTGTCGCCGTGGCATCCACGCTGGGAGTCGTAGAGCCGTACATGTCGGGTGTCGGGGGAATCGGAGTCGCACTCGCCTACATCGCTGCCGAGGACCGGGTAAGGGCGCTCGATTTTTCCGGGCGTGCGCCCCTGGCCGCCCTTCCCGAGCAGTTCACCCAGGATACAAAGGATATCGGTCCAAGGTCCTGCCTGGTGCCAGGTAACGTGGCCGGCTGGCTCACCATGCACGGGAGATACGGGAGCGTGGCCCCCGGACCTCTGTTCGACCCTGCCATCCGATACGCCGAACACGGCTCACCGGTCACTTTCAACAACCACCGGATGATCGTCGGCAATGCGTCCAGACTCCTGCTGCACCCGCAGACGGCCAGTCTCGTTCTGGCCGCTGACGGCACCCCGCCCGCTCCGGGGGCAAGGCTGCGTTTCCCCCAGCTGGCCGCCAGCCTCAGGAGCATTGCGGAGGGCGGCGTCTCGGAGTTCTATAGGGGAGATCTGGCCAGTCGCCTTGTCAGGGGTAACCAGGAAATCGGCGGCCTGTTGACCGCCGACGATCTGGCGGACTACGAGGCGGAGTGGCTTGAGCCGGTGAAGATAGGTTACCGCGGTCTGGAGGTGCTCACCACGCCTCCCTCCTCGAGCGGCTTTCAGATCCTTCAGACACTCAAGCTTCTGGAGCAATTCGACGTCGATGCCCGCGGGCCGCACCATCCCGACACGGTCCACCGGTTCATCGAGGCGGTCAAGCTCGCAGTCTCAGATCGCATTCCCTACGCGGGCGACCCCGCAACGGTGTCGGCGCCACTTGATCAGCTCCTCTCTGCCGGGTATGCGGGGGAGCGCTGCCTGTCGATCGACATGGCGGCCGCAGGCACGGTCTCCGGAGAGCACTACTCCGACCAGGTGCCGACGGGGGCTATCCCCGCTGGCCTGTCCCAGGAGATCGAGGGCGGTATGACCACCCACTTTGCCATCGCCGACTCTGCAGGCAACGTTGTGTCGGTCACCCAGACCCTCGGCGGCGCTTTCGGGTCCGCGGTGGCAATGGGCGATACCGGCATTTTCCCCAACAACATGGGCTACTGGTTCGACCTAGACGAAGGAAGCCCGAACCGGATAGGCCCGGGCAAGAAGGTCGACTTCGTGGTCGCTCCCACCCAGACATTCGAGGACGGCCGATTCTTGCTGAGCATGGGCACGCCCGGCAGCTGGGGAATCCTGCAGACGACGCCCCAGATGCTGGTCAATTTCCTGGACCACGGCATGACCGTGCAACAGGCCATTGATTCGCCACGTTTCCGCGTATACGAAGGCGCCCGCGTCGAGATGGAGGACAGGTTCCCAACCTCCCTGCGCATCGAGCTTGAGCAACGAGGCCACCAAGTCGATGTCATCGAGTCGTGGTCCTTGAACGTTGGCGGGGCTCAGGCCATTTCCCATGACTCAAGCGCCGGTGTCTTCCACGGCGGTGCCGATCCTCGCCGTGACGGCGTGGCCATCGGCCTGTGACGGATCGGCACCCGACCGCATCCGGCAGGCGGGCCGGGTCGGCGTCCCGCCGGTCGTTACTGGAACGGGGCGGCCTAAACGATCGCGCGGCCGGACAAGGAACCGGACGCCATCATGTCTAGGCGGCCAGGTTGCCTGAAGGCTCGACGGGGGTCATGGTGAGACCCAGGGTCTTCGTAACCCGTCGCCGCGTTCCAGAAGCTGTCGCCCTGCTAGAGGGCAGCTGTGAGGTGGAGGTCTGGCCGGAGGGCACGGCGCCCCCCAAGGAAGTAGTCGTCGAGTGGGCAGGCAACTGCGACGCCATGATGGTTGAGGCCGACGACACCGTCGACGAGGAGGTGCTTGAAGCCGGGAAGGCATCGCTGAAGATCGTCGCCACCCGTGCGGTGGGCATGGATAACATAGATGTGCCGGCGGCAACCGCCCGGGGCATCATCATCGCCAACACCCCCGGCCTGAATGCCGAGTCGACGGCCGATCTGACATTCGCACTCATACTCGCAGTCGCCCGACGCGTGGCGTACGGCGACCGCCGAATACGTGAGGGTGGATGGACTGCATTCGATCAGGTCCCCTACCTGGGAGCGGATGTACACGGTAAGACCCTTGGCATCATTGGTCTTGGACAGATAGGGGAGACGGTTGCCAAGCGCGCCATCGGCTTTGAGATGCGTGTCATTTACAACTCCCGGACTCGCAAGGAAGAACAGGAACTCAGGTACGCGATCGACTACAGCGACCTGGACGACCTCCTGTCGGAGGCCGATTTCGTTTCCGTCCACGTCCCCCTTGGACCAGAGACGCGGCCTATCATCGGCGCAAGGGAGATTGCGCTGATGAAGTCCACGGCATTCCTAATCAATACCTCGCGAGGCCCCACGGTAGATACCGTAGCGCTCACAGATGCACTCCGGGCCGGCGTTATCGCCGGCGCCGGGCTGGACGTGACCGACCCCGAGCCCATCCCGGCCGGGCATCCCCTCGTCAGAATGGACAACGTCGTCATCACCCCTCATATAGGTAGCGCGAGCTCGGCAACATTCACGGCCATGGGTATGTCCGCAGCGCGCAGCATAGCTGCGGCGCTCAAGGGGGACCCCGTCCCCTCCTGCGCCAATCCCGGGGTGCTGGACCCGTAGCCGGTACGCGCCGACCCCGGTACGCGCCGACCACGGGGGTTTGCCCGGCCGGCCCCGGTTGGAGACGGGGTCGTTCATCAAAGAGACGGGATTGCTGGTGACCACCATCCCCGGAAATCAGTGACCAAACCCCGAGATCTAGTTCGGCTGCGTCACTTCGCCGCGGGGTTTGGTCAGATGGATTCGGCCCTCTTCGCCGGGAGCAGGCATGCACAGGCTTTGTCCAAATGGGGAACCTGGATCTAGCCAGGCTAGGGTCGCTGCGTTCGGGTGTCGTGGGCGCCCGGCTGCACTACGTGCCCAGAGTGGCATCGACGATGGACGAGGCACGCGGGCTGGCGGAAGATGGCGCAGACGATGGCCTCGTGGTCGTCGCCGAAGAGCAGACCAGGGGACGGGGTAGATTCGGCAGAGGGTGGATATCGAACCCGGGTCAGGATCTCACTTTCTCCGCGGTGCTGTGTCCCACGGCGGACCAGCTGCGCCTGGTCAACATGGCCGCGACCATGGCGGTTCAGGAAACCGCCGTGGCAACGACGGGACGGCCTGCGGCCATCAAGTGGCCCAACGATGTCGTGATGTCCGGGAAAAAGCTGTCGGGCATCCTGGTGGAGAGCGTTACGTCCCGGTCCAGTTCCCTTGACTTTGCCATAGTTGGAGTGGGGCTTAACGTCAACCTTCGCCCTGAGAATCATTCCGAGATCAGGGGCATTGCGACCAGTCTCGCCGAGCAGGCCGGGCGGGCCCTGGACCGAACCGAGGTTCTTCTGCAGGTCCTTACTCGCCTGGACGAGCTGTATTCTGCGGTCCGCCGCGGGTTAGACCTGGTGGAGACCTGGACCCCGCGGCTGGAGACGATCGGGAGAGAAATCGAGGTCAGATGGCAGGGTCGCAGAGTGTCGGGGAGAGCCTGCGGCGTTGATGCGGAAGGGAACCTGCTGATCCAGACAGATCGGGGCGTGACCACCGTAGTTGCCGGGGAGGTTACGCTCTCGGAGCGCCACGCCCCATAGCCCGGCTAGCGCGCGAAGGCGATGACTATCCGCTGAATGACGAAGATGATGATGATCGCTACCACGGGAGAGAGATCGAGGCCGCCGAAACTCGGTAGCAGCCGCCGGATCGGCGCCAGGATGGGCTCGGTGATCTGGTAGATGATGACCACCAGCGGGTTGGACTGTTCCAGGTTGATCCAGGAGATTATCGATCTGATCAGGATCGCAACGAACAAAATCCAGGCGAGTATGTTTACGAACTGCGCTAAGAACGTCAAAGCCTTGTGATCCTGTGCCGCCGCCCTCGCGGGCGGGCCGGCAAGCTATCAGCCGTCAACCAGCTCCTTTGAGCGCCGGTACGCCGCGGCGACGGCCCCCATAATCGTATGTCGTAGCCTCCCCCTCTCCAACTCCAACAGCGCGGCGGCCGTCGTTCCGCCGGGGGAGGTAACCATGTTACGCAACTCCGCCGGGTGCGTGCCGGTTTCCTTGGCCATCCGCGCACTGCCCAGGACCGTCTCGATGGCCAGTTGACTGGCCAGGTCGCGTGACATACCGATGCTGACCCCGGCGTCGATCAGTGCCTCTACGAACGTGAACACGTACGCGGGCCCGCTGGCGCTGAGGGCCGTGGCCATGTCGATCAGGTCCTCGCTCTCGACGTATACCTCTTCTCCCAGGGTGGCCACCACCGAGCGGGCGGCCTCCCGCTGATCGTCGGTCACAGCCGTTGCCGCAGTCCAGACGGAGACGCCGGCGCCGATCTGGGCGGGCGTGTTGGGCATGACTCTTATAACGGCCTGGTGGCCTGTCTTGTCAGCAATGGAGCGCATTCTGGCGCCGGCTACTATTGAGGCGAGCGCCTGACCGCTGCCCAGCGACGTGCTCAAACCGGGAAGGACCGATCCGAGAGACTGGGGCTTTACCGAGAGAACGACCAGATCCGCTCCGGCCACCGCCGCAGCATTGTCGGCGTGGACGTTCACCCCGTGCTCATCTGAAAGGGCCCTGCGGCGATCCTCCACCGGCTCGCCCACCGAGATGTCAGAGGGCGCGGCCAGGCTTGAGGACAAGATCCCGGCGACAATGGACTCGCACATCCTGCCTCCGCCTATGAACGCGATCTTCATTGGCTCACCACAGAGAGGCTGGCGGGCTCGTGACGGGGCAGGGTCCCGTCTGCAGCCAGGCTGACCGCCACCCTTATCGCCTCAAGCATGTTGGTCGGATCGGCGATTCCCTTGCCGGCTATGTCGAACGCCGTGCCGTGGTCTACCGACGTGCGTATAAAGGGCAGGCCTAGGTTGACGCTGATGCTCTTGGCCCAGTTGAAGACCTTGATCGCGATGTGGCCTTGATCGTGGTACATGGCCAGTACAGCGTCATAGCGGCCCGCTATCGCCTGGTTGAAGATCGTGTCGGCGGGCACCGGGCCGACTGCATCTATGCCCTCAGACCTCGCGTCCTGGACGGCAGGGGAGATGCGTTTCTCCTCGTCATCTCCGATCAGCCCTCCGTCGCTGGCGTGCGGGTTGAGTGCCGCCACGCCGATCCTCGGTCGCGGGAACCCCCAGCGCTGGAAGTGGTCATGGGTGAGCCGTATCTTGGCGAGTATGTTCTGTTGAGTGCAGAACTCGACGGCCCTGGCCAGCGACCTGTGCGTGGTCATGTGAACTACCCTCAGCTGCTCGGCGACCAACATCGTCGCGACCAGCGGCGCATTCGCGTAACGCTGCAGTATTTCCATGTGGCCGACGTCCTCAAAGCCCGCCAGCCTGCAGGCCTCCTTGTGGATGGGTCCGGTGACCATCGCGTCCACGGCCCCGGTGCCCACCAGCCGCGCCGCAAGTAGCACCCAGGCGATCGACGCCCGCCCGGCCTGCGCCGACACCATGCCGGCCTCAATGCCGGCAAGGTCTACGCCGCCGGGATCCATAACGGTGATAGAACCGTGATCGAATTCGAGCTCGTCAAATTCGGCCGAGGCCCTAACTTCGCATGATGCCCCGATCAGGTCGAGAGCCTGGGCGATGGAGGAGGAGTCGCCAATCACCACGTACCGTGCCGGGGGTAACTGGTCGGAGTCGGCGAGCGACCTGGCGACGACCTCGGGTCCAATGCCGGCCGGATCGCCCATGGTAATCGCGATGACGGGCGGATGGTCCATGTGGGTGATTATATCCCTGCCCGCACGGCGAGGGCCCGCGGCTCGGCGCGCGACGCCACGGGCCTAGTCGATCGTCCGAAGCAAGATCTTCAGACGTCTCCCGCGTCTACTCGCACTTGTTGTAGCCGCAGTCCGGACAGCGCTGGCAACCCTCTTGGAATATGAGGAAACTGCGGCACTCCGGACAGGCCACCGAGCTGAATATCTCAGTGGTCTTGGCTACATCCTCCTCCGCTGCCGCCGCGTGCGAGGCCATCATCCCGAGCTGGACGCCGGAGCCTGCCCCGCTTCCGGACGCGATGTCCCGCATCGCCATCTCGGCTCCGTCATGCATATGCTGGTGCAACACGAACGCGACGGCGTCGGGGGCCGACCTTACGAGTCGGCCTCCGTCCCAGACCGGATCGCTGGTTATCCCCCGCAGGTGGTTAACGATGGCCTCGGGCTTTATGCCGGACCTGAGCGCCAGAGAGATCAGCCTTGAGATCGCCTCCAGTTGGGCGGATTCGATGCTGCCGGCCTTGCCCAGGGTGGTAAAGACCTCGAAGGGCCGTCCTTGCTCGTCATAGTTGACGGTCACGTATATGTTGCCCTGGCCGGTCCTTACCCGCTCGGTTACCCCGCGCATTACGGCCGGCCGACTCCTCGCCGACGTGAGGGCATCCTGTGCGTCGGGCTCCGCTTCGTCCATTTGCTCGGTTCCGGCCGTTAGCACCTCGTGTTCGCGGCTGCCGGCCCGGTACACGGTGATTCCCTTGCACCCGAGCTCCCAGGCGAGTAGATAGGCAGTCCTTACGTCCGTCTCGGTGGCCGAGTTAGGGAAGTTGATCGTCTTTGAAATTCCCGAATCGACGCTTTCCTGGAACGCCCCTTGCATTCGAACGTGGTACTCGGGCGATATGTCCGATGCCGTAACGAACGTCCGCTTCGCCCAATCCGGGACATCGGAGCGGTCCTGTATCGAGCCGCCGTCGGCCAGATACGCCATCAGGTCTTCCGAGTAGAAGCCACCACCCCTGGCGGCCTGCTCAAAGGTGCGGTCCACATAGATCAGGCTCTCGCCGCCAAGAATGTTGTGCTTGTGATAACTCAGAGCAAAGGCGGGTTCGCATCCGGACGAGCATCCGGCGATCATCGAGATCGTACCGGTCGGCGCTACCGTCAGGCGGCAGGCGTTGCGCATCGGCCGGTTCTCACCCTGCGGACCGTACCTGCTGCTGTGCCATTCCGGGAAGCTTCCCCGCACGCCAGCCAGTTCCTCTGACATGGCATCGGATTCTTCGCGGACAATCCGCATGACCTTCCGTCCGAGTTCCACTCCGTCGGGAGAGTCATAGGGAATGTGCAGTTCCATCAACAGGTCTGCAAAGCCCATGATTCCCAGACCGATCTTCCTGGTCGCCTTGGTCATCTCCTCTATCTTGTAGACGGAGTAGGCATTGGCATCGATAACGTTGTCCAGGAACCGGGTGGCGGTCCGGACGACCTCCCTCAGACGCTCGTAGTCCACGGTGGGCCTTCCGTCGACCTCGGTGACGAACTTCGAAAGGTTGATGGAGCCGAGATTGCAGGACTCGTAGGGCAGCAGCGGCTGCTCGCCGCACGGATTGGTTGCCGTCATGCGACCCAGGTGTGGCGTCGGGTTGTCCCGGTTGACCGCATCCAGGAAGATCATCCCCGGCTCGCCGTTGCGCCAGGCCCCGGTGATGATCTTGGGGAATACCTCGCGTGCGTCCAGCCTGCCCGCGACCTCGCCGGTGCGGGGATCGCGAAGAGCGTAGTCGGTGCCGTCTTTGACCGCGTTCATGAACTCGTCCGACGCACCGACCGAGATGTTGAAGTTGTGGATCCTGCCCTCTTCGGTCTTGCAGGAGATGAACTCGAGGATATCCGGATGATGGACATCCATTACCGCCATGTTCGCTCCGTCCCGCTTGCCTCCCTGGGTGACCAGGGTGGAAACGGATGAGAGGTGGTTGAGGACCGCCACCGGTCCGCAGGCCTTGCCGTGGGTGGTGGAGATGCCCGCGCCCTTGGGGCGTATGGGAGAGAGTGAAAAGCCGGTGCCGCCACCGTACTTTTGGACCATGGCCGCCTCCTTGGCCGTCGTCATGATCCCTTCCATGCTGTCCTCCAGGCCCATCACGAAGCAGGCCGAGAGCGTGCCGGCCCCGGTTCCCGCGTTCATCAGGGTGGGGGAGTTGGGAACGAAATCGAGGGTCGCCATTATGGCGTAGAAGTCATCCTCTGCGCGGATTCGGTCCTGTTCCGACCCGTAGAGCAGCTCGGGCTCGGAGATCGCCCGGGCGACCCGTCGGAACATGCCCGCCGGAGACTCGATCGTCTCTCCGGCCTCGTTTTTGCGCAGGTATCGCTTGGCCAGTACCACCCGAGCGTTGTCGCTGAGCCGGTCCTCCACGTCCTGCTCGCCGATGGCGACATCGGTGGCCAACAGTTTCGCGGCTCCGGGTCCGGTCTGAGCCTGCCGGACCACCTCGGTGATGCTCTCCTTCGGCACGCCGAGATCCTCTAGCGCCTTAATCACCTCGCCGACGGCCCCGTCTTCGCCTCTCGCCGACGCGCCGTTGGTAGCGTTCCGATCCGCCATTAACTGCCCCCTTTTCGTATCCCGCGCCTGGCCGGACTATCTCCCGGTCAACGGCTGCGGCCGATTAACTTCTACCGGGGCGCCGAAACCAGGCGCCCAAACTTGGCAATGCTATCCAGTTGGTCGATTGCAGGCAGGCTCATGCCGGCTCAGCGCGTCGGCAGGGGCCTGCGACGAGGTCGACCCCGCCGCCTGCGCTGCGGAAAGAAGGAAGGCTCGTCCTCCAGGAACGAGAGCTGAGGACTCGGCTCGGGCTGGCTGGCCGGAGGTTCAAGGAGGGCGTCCACCTCCAGCTTGAAGTCCTCCAGATCCTTAAAGTCCCTGTACACGCTCGCGTATCTGATGTAGGCGACCCTGTCGACTCCCTTGAGTCGATCCATGACCAGTTCGCCGATAGCCTGGGAGGGAACCTCGGCCCTGCCGGACTCGACCAGGGCCGACTCTATCTCTTCTGCGACCTTGGCGACGGTTCCTATGGGCAGAGGTCTTTTGGCACAGGCCTTGTTAAGACTGGCCAGAAGCTTGTCCCTGCTGAAGTCCTCCCGCCTCTCATCCTGCTTGACCACCATGAGCGATCGGGTCTGAACCCGCTCCATGGTGGTGTACCGCCGATTGCAGATCAGGCACTCTCGGCGACGCCGGATCCCATCTCCGGAGTCCCGGGAATCGATAACCTTGGATCTATCGCCATCACAGTAGGTACAAAGCATTTTTTGCAGTATTCAGGGCACAATCAATCGTGCGGGCAACACACGCTACCACTACATATAGTGCTTGTCAACGAAATTTTGGACGATTCCAATACAAGGTTAGGAACTGTGATAGGAGACTATAATCGCCGTTTTCGGGGTGGAGATGAGGGCCAACATGTGGAAAAGGCTCTGTAGACCCGTGGCGGCTTCGGCACGAAAAAAGAGCCGGCCCGGTGATCACCCCGGGCCGGCTCTTGTGAACGGATGAGACCGTCGCTTAAGGGCTAGACTGGCACCTCCGACCTGGCCGCTATCTCGGATGCCGAATGCGCTCTGGTGATGCGTCGCAGGAACGGCGGGATGTCGATGTCCGAGCTCTCGCCGCTCAGGGCATCCCTGAGAATCTTGTTGACACGCTCTCCGTCAGCCACCTCCGATCCGGCGGTGGGGAAGCCGGTCGCCACGACCGTGAGCTTGATCTCGTTCTCCATCTTCAGGTCGGTCGCCATGCCGAATATGATGTTCGCGTCCGGGTCGACCACCCTCTGTAAGACCTCTGCGGCCGAGTGGAGTTCGGAGAGCTTGAGGTCGCTTCCACCCGTGATGTTGAAAAGCACACCCGTTGCCCCGTCGATCGTAAAGTCCAGAAGCGGATTGGATATGGCCTGCTGGGCCGCCTCCTGGGCCCGGTTTTCGCCGCATCCGAAGCCGATCGACATCCAGGCCGGTCCCGCATTGCGCATGATGGTCTGGACATCGGCGAAGTCCAGATTGATCTCGCCGGGCACGGTGACCAGTTCGGCGATCGACTGGACGGCGAGCCTGAGGACGTCGTCGGCTATCTTGAAGGCGTTGCCGGCGGTTACCTCCTCCTCGCAGATCACGTGGAGGCGCTCGTTAGGGATGACCAGAAGGGTGTCCACTGTCTCCTTGAGCTTCCTGATCCCATCGTCGGCCTGCTTGGCCCTGCGGATTCCCTCGAAGGCGAAGGGCCTTGTTACTACGCCGACCGTCAGGGCGCCGGTCTCCTTAACGATCTCGGCGATTACCGACGATGCCCCCGTGCCGGTGCCGCCTCCCATGCCCGCGCCCACGAAGACCATGTCCGCGTCGCGGACCGCCTCGTAAATCTCGTCCCTGCTCTCCTCTGCGGCACGCGCGCCAAGGTCCGGGTCGCCTCCCACTCCCTTGCCACCCGTCAGATCATCCCCTATGGATATCTTCATCGGGACATCGCAGCTAAGCAGCGCCTGCGTGTCGGTGTTGATGACCTGGTATTCGATGCCGGTAATTCGCTCCCGGAACATTCGCGATACGGCATTCGAACCGCCTCCGCCTACACCCACAACCCGGATCCTGGTGATCCCGTCCGGCTCCCTCTTGGTGACGACCATCTAGCTTCCTCCTGGCTTGTCAGCTCTTCGCATATTTGTTGTTTGCTAGGCTCGGCTTTGACTGTGCCCGGCCGAGGTCCACGGCATCAGTCCGCGGAAGTACCGTCCAATTCCCGTTCCTGCACCGTTCGTCCTGCGCCTCCCGCCACGGCTGCGCCCGTTCCTGCGCGCCGGCAGGCCCGCATCGTGATGCGAGGAGGCCCAGATCAGTATCCCGACGCCGGTTGCGTGTGCAGGATCCTTAAGGCCTACCAACGAGTCGGAACGCATCGGGGCTCCAAGCCGCACGGCTCGACCGAGTTGCCTCTGGAATATGTTCGCCATCCCGGGCAGCTCGGACGCCCCTCCTGTCAGGACGATCTTGGTGGAGGTCATGTAGGCGGCATCGGCCTCCTCCAGCTTGATATGTACCATCTTCGCCAGCTCCACAGCCCTCTCTCGGAACAGCTGCGCCAGCTCGCGCGCCGGCACGGTCACCTGGGCCGGCCTGTCGCGAAGGGGCAGGCTCAACGTCAGGGCCGCGTCGACGGCGCCGGGCTCGGTGTGCCCGTGCTCCAGCTTGGCCCGCTCCGCGGCCTCGTACTCAACGTTGTAGGTGATGCATACGTCGTTGGTGAACTGGAAACCGCCGACCGGGACCACCCCCGTGTAGCAGAGTCGTCCTCCGCTGAAGACCACGACGTCGCTGGTGCCACCCCCGATGTCGATCATCAGGGCGCCCTGTTCCCTCTCCTCAGTGCTCAGCACTGACAGCCCGCTGGCGAGCGGTTCCATCACCAGGGCGTCGACCTCGATACCCGCATTCTGGACCGCACGGGTAAGTTTGCCGAGCCTGGCGCGGTCGGCGGTGATCATATGCGTGTCAACCTCGACCGAACTGCTGTGCATTCCCACCGGATTGCGGATACCCTCCTCGCCGTCAACCGTGTAGGAAATCGGCACCGCGTGCACGAGCTGCCGTTTGGAACCCGGTCCGGCGGACCTGCTGGAGATGTCCGCGGCGAGCTCCTCCGGCGTAATAACGCCGACAGTGCCGACGCCACGTATGGGGTCTCTGCGGTTCTCGTAGGAGACGTGGGCGCCGGTTACGCCCACGTAGGCGGAATGTATGTCGACCCCGGCATCCGACTCCAGACGGTCGAGTGCGGCCCGGACTGCATCGGTCGTCTTGGCCACGTTCTCGACATTGCCTCGGCTGAGGCCCTTGCAGGGGACCACCGCGTGGGCAAGGACCGTGGGCTCGGCCGAATCGTCTACGGCGGCGACCACGGCAAGGATCTTTGTCGTGCCCACATCGATGGCGGTTAAGATCTCCGACTCTTTCATCTCTTTACACTCCGCAGCGCAGAGGCGCTAAACGCATTGCTCGGCTCTCTCGGCCGGGTTTCGTCCTAGACAGCTAGTCTCTCTGCAACCCTCATCCGCGCGCTGCGGCTCCGAGGGTTTGCCCTGATCTCTTGTTGACTTGCCTTCATTACTTTCCTGTTGACCCGTTTCAGCGATGGCCGGTGCCTGCATTCACAGAGGGCCACCTCGAGGGGGCAGATGCAGTCCCTGCTTTCAGCGGCCATAAAGCGCTTGACCAGGCGGTCCTCCAGTGAGTGGTACGCGATTACCGCGAGCCTCCCTCCGGGCGCCAGGAGGGCGGAGGACTGCTCCAGACCCGACCGCAGGTTGTCGAGTTCGCCGTTGACGGACATCCGCAGGGCCTGAAACGTGCGGGTGGCCGGGTGGATCCTGCGATGGCGCCCCCCGAGCGCACCGACCACCACGGCCGCAAGTTCGGTCGTCGTCTCGATCGGCCTGGCTGCCACGATCGCCGATGCGATACGGCGGTAGCGCGTCTCCTCGCCCAGCGAGCGGATCAGTTCCGCCAGTTCGGAAGCGGGAGCCCTGTTGACCAGATCGGAGGCCGATCGGGCCTGGCGCCGGTCGAACCGCATGTCGAGCTGTTCCTCCCGCCTGAAGCTGAATCCCCGGTCCGGGCTCTCCAGCTGAAATGAGGAGACACCCGCGTCGATGATGATCCCATCGGCGGCCTCGAACCCCGCTGCGGCGGCCAGATCTCCCACATCTCCATAGTTTCCCTGGACCAGGGACAACTCGGCCTCGAATCCGGACAGCCGAGCTCGAGCCGTGCGAAGGGCGTCCGCGTCAAGATCGATTCCCAGCAACCTCGGCGGTGGCTCGACAGCCGACAGGATCATAGCCGCGTGACCGCCCTCGCCGACGGTGCAGTCCACGTAAGTGCCGTCCGACCTTACGGCGAGGGCCGAAACAACCTCGTGACCGAGGACCGGAGTGTGAAAGACCGTCAATAGGGGCGACCTTCCGCCGGGCTCAGGGGCGACCGCCCGCGACACCCGCGAGAATCCACCTGACAACGTGTCGAACCGGCCATACCGGCATTCCACCAGGATTTGTCATGTTAAGATGCACCGGCCGTGGGCCCGTCGCAGGACGACCCCGCGCCCGTCGAAGAAAAGTCTTTCAAAGGCGATACGCTCAGACAAGCACTTTTCGAACGAGTTTAAAACTCTTTTGAGACATCGACCAATAGATCATATGTCCGAATCCGGTGGCGGCCCGGCCCGTCGCCTCGCAATCCTCACCATCAGCGACGCAGGGTCACGGGGAGAGCGCATCGACGCTTCCGGAGACGCTGTCTCGGAGATAATGGCAGGCCTGGGCTACGTAGAGACCGACCGGGATATCGTGCCGGACGAGCCGGACCAGATCTCGGACAGGCTGACTGCCTGGTGCGATGGGGAGCTGGTCGACGTCGTACTGACCACGGGCGGCACCGGACTCGGACCCAGGGACGTGACCCCGGAGGCCACCAGGTCGGTGATCGATTACGAGGTACCCGGCATTCCGGAGGCGATAAGGGTAAGGACGGCCGACCGCACGCGGATGGCGGTGCTGAGCCGGGCGGTGGCCGGAATGCGGAGAGGTTGTCTGGTGATCAACCTGCCCGGAAGCCCGCGGGGGGTGCGCGAGGCGCTTGAGGTCGTTGGACCGATCATCGGACATGCGGTCGACATCGCCAGGGGCGGCAGCGGGCACCCACACCACTAACCAGCCAGTACAGTTGCGGTTCCACGTTCTCACCCTGTTCCCGTCGATGTTTGGCGGGCCGCTGTCGGAAGGTATCCTGGCAAGGGCCATTTCAGGCGGCCTGGTCTCCGTGGAGCGGCACGACTTTCGCCGCTTTGCCTCCGACAGGCATGGGACGGTAGACGACTATCCGTTCGGTGGAGGCCCGGGCATGGTGCTCAAGCCCGAGCCGCTGTTCGCCGCCGTGGATGAACTCAGGGAGAGGGGCGAGGTGGACGAGGCGACGCCGGTAGTGCTTCTGACGCCCCAGGGCCAGAGGTTTGAGCAGTCGATCGCCGAGGAGCTGGTGCGGGCGGACCGACTCGTACTGATCTGCGGACGCTACGAGGGCGTGGATGAGAGGGTGCGCCAGCATCTGGCCACGCGCGAGCTCAGCGTCGGGGACTACGTGATCAGCGGCGGCGAGCTCGCGGCCCTCATAGTCATCGACGCCGTGTCGAGACTCGTCCCCGGGGTGGTGGGCAGCGAGGGGGCAACGCAGGACGATTCGCACACCAGTGGACTGCTGCAGTTCCCCCAGTACACTCGTCCGGCCACCTTCAGGGGTTGGTCCGCCCCCGAGGTCCTGCTGTCCGGTGATCATGCCCGCGTGGCCCAGTGGCGCAGGCGCGAGTCGCTCAGCCGCACGCTGGCCCGCAGGCCGGACATGCTCGCCGCGGCCCGCCTGTCCGACGAGGACCGCCGCGTGCTGGACGAGCTAGGCGACCGCGGGTAACATGGTCTGATCCCCGACCGCCGCCGGTATTCGGTGCGCGGTCCCCAAAGCAAGAACATGGAAGCCCAGCAACTGATAAAGGTCGAGCCCAATCCCAGGGTGGAAAAATTCGGCCCCGGCGACACGGTCCGGGTGAGCGTGCGCGTGACCGAGGGTGGCCGGACGCGGACCCAGGACTTTGAGGGAGTCGTGATACGGCGAAGAGGCGGTGGGCCGAGCGCCACCTTCACCGTGCGCCGGGTCACACACGAGATCGGGGTTGAGCGCACCTTCCACCTGTACGCCCCTTCGGTAGAGGCCGTCAAGGTTGTTCGGCGAGGCGCCGTCCGCCGTGCACGGCTCTACTATCTCAGGGGCCGCTACGGGCGCCACGCCCGCATCAAGGAAAAGCGTTAGGCTGGCCGGCCCCAGGTCCGGTTGCCCGGCGGCCGGACACGGCACACCTTCCGCTAGTCCGTACCCGGCTTATCAAACAGCCGGGAGATCAGTTGCCAGTCGAGTCCGTGCAGCGAGGCCAGGCGCAAGTCGGCCGCGGATAGATCGCATTCCGCAGTTGCAGGGCCGGGGACCGCTATGCAAAGCAGGCCGGCCGCTCGCGCCGACGCCAGACCGGTAGGAGAGTCCTCCACCGCAACGCATTGCCGGGGTGCCAGGCCCAGTAGTTTCGCCGCCTTCAGGTAGGGCTCCGGGTCCGGCTTGTGCCTTTCTACGTCCTGTTGGGTTACCAGCACACTGAAGGTGTCCTCAAGTCGGTGCCTCCCGAGAGCGGTCCTCACATAAGTGTCATCGCCGGAGCTGACCAGGGCCAGCGGCACGCCTGCAGAGCGCAGCCGCGATAGGGCCTCCCGGGCGCCCGGCATCAGGCTCAGGTCGGACTGGACCATGCGGGCGAATTCCCTCTGGCGCTCAGCGAAATAGGAGTCGACGTCTGAAATCGCGTAGTGCTCACAGATGCTCTCGGCCGTCCCCCGCACCGTGCCACCGACGAACCTGGCCTTGTCGGTCAGTGTAAATTCGATGCCCCTGCTTGCCAGCGCCAGCCTCTCTGACTCCAGGTGAATCGGCTCGGAGTCAACGATCACGCCGTCGAAGTCGAAGCAGGCCGCACCGAGTTGGGGGCCTCCGCCGTGGACTATGCTCGTTCCGGTGGGGGGCGTCATGGCGAAACGTGCTGGGGACCCGGCTCCGGGTGAGGCTCCTGGTGGGGCGCCATCAGGCGGGGGCCAGGGTCAGCATCCTCGCCGGATTGTCCACCAGCACCGTGCGTATGTCCTCGTTCGACCAGCCCCGCGATTTCATCCTGGGAACGACGGACGTCAGTATGTGGTCGAAGTTCCTGCCGCCGTGTGTCGCGTGTCTGGACTTAACGCACACGTCGTGGGCGATCAGGAGGCGGTCCAGATGGCCGGCGTCGGCGAATGCCTCCAGTTCGTCGATCCGCTCGGCGTCGCTTGGGATCGGACAGCTGAGGGCCGCGCCGAGGCTCGTGTCCTCAAAGCCGAAAGTGTCCCACTCCAGGTAGCAGCCCGTGGCCGCCAGCTGCATCAGCGCGTCGCGGTCCCCTATGTGGTCCAGGTGGCCCATCACGACGCGCTTCGGGTCAACGCCCGCGGCCAGAAGGACGTCCATGATCTCCGGTGGAGAGGCGGGGTGAAAACCGGGGTGGATGAGTATGGAAGCACCGGTGCTCCGCCCGGCCGACGCGGAGGCGCGCAAGACCTTTCGCTCATTGTCGCCAAGCGGGTAATTGTTGCCGAGCTCTCCGATGATGCCGCTCCTTACCCCGGTATTGCCGACACCCAGGGTCAGGTCGCGCACGATCTGCCGCCGGATCGACTCTTCGGTTCGCTCGTCCATGTCGGCTGGATGGGATTGCGGGACGTAGTATCCGGCTCCCATCACGATCGTCACGCCCGTTGCTCGCGATATTCGCGCCAGGGCCAGGGGATCTCTGGCAATGCCGATGCTGGTCGTGTCCACCACGGTCTCGCCCCCCGCCAGGCGAAAGGACGTCAGCTCGCTGATCGCCGCCCGTTCGTCGAGCAGGGCTATCTCGTCCAGGCAGGCGTTCTGATTTCGGGAGACGAACCCGAGCCGGTCGATCGTCAGCGGAGCGTTGACCCACTCGCGCCGCGTGGCCTCGTCTGGCAGCCAGTGGTAACAGCGCATGTCGATAAGCAGGTGCTCGTGCGTGTGGGTCAGGCCGAGTCGGTCCGGCGAAACGGGTCCCAGCACGGTCTGGACGAATCCGGAGGTCATGCGGCGACTCCAAATGCGAGCAGCCGGGCGGGATTGACGGTCAGGACGTCGTCCACCTGCCGGTCGGTCCATCCCCTGCTCCGCATGCGGGGACACAGATTCTCTATCACGTGGGAATAACCTTTTCCGCCCTTCGCCAAACGATGTGACCGCCAGCATACGTCGTGAGAGAAGAGGATTCGATCCCCGTACCCCTCCGAAAGCAGAAACTCTGCCATCTCCAGGCGCTGGGAGTCGTTAACCACAAAGTCCGCTGAGTCGGCAGACCTCAGTGAAGTGTCCTCGAAACTTCCGAAATGGTCGAACTGCGCATAGCAGCCCGCCTCGACGATCGCGAGCAGCGCCGAGGGCTCGGGATGGCGAAAGCCAAGGTGGCCGATGGCAACCCTCCGGGGATCCGCACCGCCTCCGACCAGCGCACCTATGATCTCGGGAGGGGACCTAGGGTCCGACCCCGGATGGATGGATATAGGGGCGCCGGTCGCATTGCTTGCGGCGCCGGCGGCAGATAGCACCCTTCGCGACGTCTCGGTGAGGGGATAGGTGCATCCCAGCTCGCCCAGGATGCCGGCCCTTATCCCGCTGTCGCCGACCCCTGTCGTTACCTCGCGGACCATCTCCTCGTAGAGCGAGTCCTCCGTGCGCAGGTGAAGGTCCGGCGGGTGGGAAAGAGGAACGTAGTATCCGGCGCCCATTACCACGTGCAGCCCTGTCGCGCGCGAGATTCGGGCAAGGGCCAGTGGATCGCGCCCGATGCCAATGCTGGTTACGTCGACAATAGTCCCGCCGCCGAGGTGCTTGAACGCAGCGGCGTCGGCTATGGCCTCGTCCTCGTCGTACAGGCGGAGCTGGTCACGGATTCGGAACCAGCGGGACACCGACGCCCCGAGGCTGTCGATCGCGATGGGCGCGTTGACGTAGAAGCGCTCGGACGCCTCTTCCGGCTCCTCCAGGTAACACTCTACGTCGACCAGCAGATGCTCGTGGGTCAGGGTAGGTCCCAGTTCGTCCGGGGCCACCGCACCCAGAACGGTCTGGATCATGCCCGCCCTAGGCACGGTTCCGCCCTACACCCGGCTGCTTGAAGGCCAGTGCCCTGGCGGGGTTGGTTACGAAGATCTTGTCGATTAGTTTCTGGGACATGCCCCGCCGCCTCATCCTGGGAACGATGCTGGTGACCATGTGGTCGTAGCCCTTCCCGCCGTGGGCTCTGAGGTGGATCTGGATACATACGTCGTGGGAGGCCAGCAGCCTGTCCTCTGCGCCCAGCGTCACGAGGTACTCGAACGTCCCGATTCGGTCCTCGTCGTTCTGTGCCAGGGCCTGCCCTTTGCCGCTGTACTGGAAGGTGGAGTCCTCAAACCCACCGAAGTGGTCGTACTGCAGGTAACAGCCGGTCGCGGCCAGTTCGGTCAGTGCCCCCCGGTCGACCACGGCCATCCCGAGGTGACCGATTATGATGTTGCCGGCGTCCGCGCCTTCGTCGAGCAGGATGCGCATGATCTCCAGAGCTCCGGCATCGTCCAGGGGCGGATGGATCGTCAGGGGGCAGCCGGTGTCGATGCTGGCGGCGGCGGCGGCTCTGAGGATGCGCATTTGCAGATCGTCGATCGGCGCCACGATTCCCACCTCGCCTATAACGCCGGATCGTACCCCGGTACCACCGACCCCGTTGAGCACGTCCGACACCGTCTCCGCGTATAGGTCCTCTTCGCTCTTGCTGTCGGTTCCGGGCGGATGGGCGCGCGGCACGTAGTACGAGGCTCCCATCACCACGTTCAGGCCGGTAGCGCGGGCCAGCCGAGCCAGCCCGAGCGGGTCTCGCCCTATGCCGCGGCTGGAGACGTCCACGATGGTGCCGCCTCCGGCCAGCGCGAAATTCCGCGCCTCCTCAAGGGCGAGCCTCTCATCGTGCAACCTGAGCACCTCTCGGTTTACGTACTTGAGGCGGTGCATCCAGCCGAGACGTCCCATGCTGACGGGCGCGTCTACCCACTGGACATCAGTGGCGGTCTCGGGCTCGGCGGCGTAGGGAACGAGGGAGCACAGCAGGTGCTCGTGGCTGAGTGTGAAGCCTGCGGAATCCGGCTGGATTGGACCGAGTACGGTCTGTATCTTTCCTGTTAGGGGAGGGCTCAGTTGTCCGGACTCGATCCCCGGCGCGGTATCTCCGATTGCAGCGAGGGTCCGCCGATTCTATGGTCCGCTCCGGCCCCGGTCAACGCGCCCACGACACACGCACAAAGGGGAACGAGCAATCGGGGTCGTCGCCGGCCCGACCGGTGTTAGAATTTCGCCGCCGTCGGGCCTTCCTGATTGGACCGAGGGCCGAGGAGGAATCGATGGGTGAGAGCAACGGGCACCCGTTCATACCCAACAGCGCCCCCCGCGCGAGGGCCAGGGCGCTCGAGGCGATCGGAATCTCCTGTGTCGAGGATCTGTACGCCAGCGTGCCGGACCGGGTCCGCTTCAAGGGGGAGATGGATCTGCCTGAGCCTATCCGGTCGGAGGCGGCGCTCCGGCGACACCTGGAGGATGTCGTTGGCCGGAACCGAAGCGCCGAGGAAAGCCTGAGCTTTCTGGGCGCGGGCTGCTGGCAGCACTACGTGCCGGCGGTGTGCGACGAGATCGCCAACCGAAGCGAGTTCGTAACGGCCTACGGCGGTGCCCAGTACGGCGACCACGGCAAGTGGCAGGCGATCTTCGAATTCCAGAGCCTGCTCGGTGACCTGCTCGGGATGGACGTTGTCTCCACCCCGACGTACGACTGGGGCGCTGCGGCCGGTAGCGCGATCCTTATGGCCTGCAGGTATACGGGACGCAGCGAGGTGCTCATCCCCGCCAGCGTCGGCGCGGACCGTTACTCGCAGCTATACAACTTCGTCAGGCCGGTAGCCTCCATAGGAAGGGTCCGCATGGAGCCGGCCACGGGCCTGATGGACCTTGCAGATCTGAGGGCAAAGGTTTCGGACCGCACCGCGGCCGTCTATTTCGAGAGCCCGACCTTCCTCGGGGGCATCGAGCTGGGTGCACCGGATATCGTAGAGGCAGCCAGGGGCGCGGGATCACTGTCCGTGGTGGGCGTCGACCCGATTACCCTCGGAGTGATAGCGCCGCCCGGGGAGTACGGGGCCGACCTCGTGGTCGGCGACATCCAGCCCCTGGGGATACACATGCACGGTGGGGGCGGGCTGGCCGGCTTTATTGCGAGCCGTGACGAGCCCGAGATCGTCGCCGAATACAACGCGGTACTGATCAGCGCGGCGCCCGGCGCAGCCGAGGGCGAGGTCGGGTTCAGCTACTCCACATTCGAGCGCACCTCGTACGAGAAAAGGGGCGTCTCGCCCGACTATACAGGCACCACCCAGTGGCTGTGGGGCATCGTTGCCGGCGTCTATCTCTCACTGATGGGACCGCATGGAATGCGCGAGTTGGGCGAGACGATCATGCAGCGCTCCGCCTACGCCGCACAGCGCCTGGGCGAGATTGACGGGGTGCGAAGCCCGGCGCTTTCGAGCCCCTTCTTTAAGGAGTTCGTCGTTGATTTCTCAGGCTGCGGCCACTCGGTCAAGGAGATAAACGCCGCGCTGGTTGAGCGCGGCATATTCGGGGGCTACAACCTGTCGCGGGAATTCCCGCAGATGGGACAGACCGCGCTGTACTGCGTTACCGAGGTTCATGACAGGCCGGAAATCGACAGGCTCTCGGAGGCCCTTTCGGAGGTGCTAAATTGACGGCATATCCGCGCAACTACCATGCCGCTCGCTGGGATGAGCCCGTCATCAGCGAGTTGGGCAGCCCCGGCGAACGCGGTGTCCTGGTGGACGGGGCGGATTCATCGATAGTCGATAGCGTTGGAGACCCGCTGGCGGCTGTCCCGGGACGCATGCGTAGGTCGCTGCCACCTGATCTGCCCGAGCTCTCCCAGGTGCAGGTTCTTCGCCACTACCTGCGGCTGTCCCAGATGACGCTCGGCTTCGACCTGACGCCCGACGCCAGCTCCGGCACCTGCACGATGAAGTACAGCCCCAGGGTGAACGAGGTGGTGGC
Source organism: Dehalococcoidia bacterium (assembly GCA_034421295.1). GTDB lineage: Bacteria > Chloroflexota > Dehalococcoidia > Lucifugimonadales > UBA2962 > CAUZIR01. The sequence goes on along the minus strand of DAOUKM010000001.1, from coordinate 2,438 downwards.
CCGCAGACACCAGGTTCGCGAACTGCATCCGCTCCAGGACGATAGGACCCTGCAGGGCACACTCAAGGTGGTCCACGATTTCGGCCGGATGATGTGCGAGATCTCGGGCATGGACGAGTACTCCTTTCAATCCTCCTCCGGCGCCCAGGGCATATATACCAATGCCTGCATCATCCGCGCCTATCACGAGTCGACCGGAGAGATCGACCAGAGGACGGAGGTGATCACGACAGCTTTCTCTCATCCGGCGGACGCGGCAACGCCCGCGGTTGCGGGATTCAAGGTGATCACGCTGATGCCCGGCCCCAACGGCTATCCTGAGATGGACGCTTTGAGGGCGGTTCTATCCGACAGGACGGCCGGCTTCATGGTGACCAATCCAGAGGATACGGGGCTCTTTAACCCCCGGATGCCGGAAATGGTCGAGGCCGTCCACCGGGCAGGGGGTCTCTGCGCATATGATCAGGCCAACGCCAACGGCCTTTTCGGCATCGTGCGCGCGGGTGACACGGGCTTTGATCTGTGCCAGTTCAACCTGCACAAGACCTTCTCCGCCCCCCACAGCTCGCAGGGCCAGGGTACCGCCGCCGTGGGAGTGAAGGCGGCTCTGGCACGATTCTTGCCCAGGCCTACGGTCGGGTTTGACGGTGACCTCTACTACTGGGATCACGAACGGCCGGACAGCATCGGGAAGGTACGGGGCTTTAACGGCAACCTGCAGACAGTGCTCAAGTCCTATGCCTGGGTCATGGCACTCGGTGCCGAGGGTCTACGCACGGTGGCCGAGACGGCGGTCATAAACAACAACTACCTGGCCACGAAGATCGCGGGCATAAGGGGCGTGGAGTTGCCATGGGACCCACACGTTCCCAGGCTCGAGCAGGTGCGCTACAGCTGGAAAAGGCTGCACGAGGAGACCGGCCTGACGACGTCCGACCTCACGCGCAGGATGGCCGACTTCGGGCTGCAGACCTACATGGAAAGCCACGTACCCAGGCTGGTTGATGAGCCCATGACCCTCGAGCCCACCGAGTCGCTCTCCCTGCAGGAGCTGGACGAATACGTGGCCGCACTGCAGGCGATCTCGGACGAGGCATACTCGGACCCTGAGACGCTGAAGGGTGCCCCGTACAGGGCCGCGACCGATCAACTGCCGGCCGACCAATTCGACGACCCCGAGAAATGGGCCATGACCTGGCGGGCTTACAGGCGCAAGCGGGCGTCGTAAGGGTGGCGTCAGGGTCGGCTACAGGGACCGCCGAGGTCTCCGGGCGGGCTCCGGGCATCGCCCGTGTGGAGACGCCTTTCGAACTGCGCAGCAGAGCCCGCCGGCTGGCCGGAAGCCGCGGAAGGCCATAGTTTTGGCAACGGAAAGACTCGGCCTGATCGTCAACCCCATCGCGGGTATGGGCGGACGCGTTGGCCTTAAGGGCACCGACTCGATCGAGATAGTTCGCGAGGCGGTCCGACTGGGAGGCCGGCCCGAGGCCCCACGGCGGGCGGTTATCGCCCTTGAGCAGATTTTGAGGTCGGTGGGTAGCGGACTCGAGATCCTGGCCGCGCCGGGCAAGATGGGCGAGGATGAAGCAGTAGAGGCCGGTTTCGCGCCCGTAGTGGCAGGGGAGCCGGCGTCGGAAACGACGGCCGAGGATACGGCCCGAGCGGCCAGAGCAATGAAGGAGGCAGGCGTCGGCCTGATTCTGTTCGCCGGCGGCGACGGAACGGCCCGGGACATCCACCGGGCCATCGGAGACGCGGTACCGGTCGTGGGCATACCCGCAGGGGTCAAGATGCACTCGGCCGTCTACGCGACCAGTCCCCGGGCAGCCGCCAGCCTGGCTGGCAGATTCCTTCTCGAACCGGACCTGCCGCTGCGTGAGGTCGAGGTGATGGACATCGACGAGGAGGCCTTTCGACAGGGCTCTGTGTCGGCGTCCCTCTACGGCTATATGAAGGTCCCTTATATAAGGAGCCTGGTACAGGGTGCCAAGTCAGGGAGCGAACCGAGCGACGAGGCGGCGCTTGCGGCGGTGGCTTACGAGGTCGCAGGGAGAATCGACGGCGAGCGCCTCTATGTGCTCGGCCCGGGTACGACGCTTCGGGCCGTCGCCCGCCAGCTGGGGGTGGAAAAGACCCTCCTCGGTGTCGACCTGTTTTGCTGCGGCCGTCTGACCGACCTTGACGTCACAGCCGACAGGTTAGAGGAGGCGGTCCGCGGTAATGAACACAGGACCATCATCGTCGTGACCCCGATCGGCGGACAGGGTCACATATTCGGACGCGGCAATCAGCAGATCAGCCCCTCCGTGATCGGGGCTGTGGGAAGGGATGCGGTCCTGGTCGTGGCCACGACGACCAAGCTGGCGGCGCTCAAGGGAAGGCCGCTTCTCGTGGACACGGGCGACCCCGAGGTTGATGACATGCTCAGCGGATACGCC